>CAVPSM010000003.1:0-647649 GCA_963708365.1 uncultured Actinomycetes bacterium | reverse complement strand
TACACTGAATACTTTGGTTTTCCCACCAGAAGAATCGTAGGTACATCCCCGTGGAGGATATTGCAAGTGTCTGAACGAATGCGACATATTTTCACGTCGGAATCGGTGACCGAAGGTCACCCCGATAAGATGGCGGACCAGATTTCGGACGCCGTGCTGGACGCGGCGCTGGCGCGTGGATCCCACCAGCCGCGTGGCCTGCGAAACGCTGGTCACCACCGGAATCTGCATGGTGGCCGGTGAAATCACCACCAAGGCCACTCTGGACGTCCCCAAGCTGGCGCGCGAGGTGATCGCCGACATCGGATTCACCGACGCCAAGATGGGCTTCGACGCCAAGACCTGCGGAATCCTGAACGTGATCCAGACCCAGTCGCCCGATATCGCCATGGGCGTGGACACCGGCGGCGCCGGCGACCAGGGCCTGATGTTCGGCTACGCCTGCGACGAAACCGCCGAGCTGATGCCGCTGCCGATCCTGATGGCGCACCACCTGGTGAAGCAGTTGAGCGACATCCGCCGCACCGGCAAGCTCACCTACCTGCGTCCCGACGGCAAGAGCCAGGTCAGCGTCGAGTACGTGGACGGCCAGCCCAAGCGCATCGACGCCGTGGTCATTTCCACCCAGCACGATGACGACGTCACCACCGAGCAGCTCCGCGCCGACGTGAAGAAGTACATCATCGATCCCATCGTTCCCGTCGAACATGGTGGATTCGGACACCAAGTATCACATCAACCCGACCGGCCGGTTCGTGATCGGCGGACCTCACGGCGACACCGGCCTGACCGGGCGCAAGATCATCGTCGACACCTACGGCGGCATGGGCCGTCACGGCGGCGGGGCCTTCTCCGGCAAGGATCCGACGAAGGTGGACCGCTCGGCCTGCTACATGGCGCGCTACGTCGCGAAGAACATCGTCGCGGCCGGGTCTGGCCAAGCGCGTGCGAAGTGCAGCTGGCCTACGCCATCGGCGTCGCCGAGCCGGTATCGGTGATGGTGAACACGTTCGGCACCGGCACGATTCCGGAAGAGCGCCTGGTGGAACTGGTCCGCGCGAACTTCCAGCTGACGCCCAAGGGCATGATCGACACGCTGAAGCTGCGCCGTCCGATCTACCGCAAGACCGCCGCGTTCGGCCACTTCGGCCGGACCGAAGACACCTTCAGCTGGGAAGCCACGGACAAGGCGCACGCGCTTAAAGAAGCCGCGCAGCCGGCCGGCTGCGGCCCGCAGCTGAGCTAGCTCGGAAGTACATCGTGCTAGTTGAAGGGTGCAAGCACGCACTGGATATCACTGTCCCCGTAGCCGAGGTGGATCAGGAGACCGAGCGCGCGGCCGTCGCAATTCAAGGGAAGGCGCGCCTGCCGGGTTTCCGGCCCGGCAAGGCGCCGCTTTCGCATCGTCAAGACCCGCTTTGCCGGCGATATCCGCCAGGAAGTCCTGGACGCGCTGGTGCCGCGTTTCCTGCAGGCCGCCGTGGAGAAGGAAAATCTCCAGCTGGTGGGCCGGCCCGGCGATCTCCGACGTCCATTTTCACGCCGGGGAGCCGCTGCGCTTCAAGGCCGAATTCGAGGTCGCGCCGACCTTCGAATTGGGCGAGTATCGCGGCGTCACCATCACCTACAACGAGCCGGAAGTGACCGACGCCGACGTGGACGCGCGCGTCGAGCAGATCCGCGATCAGAAGGCGCAGTACGTCAACGAAGAGCCGCGGCGCGCTGGCCGATGGCGACTATGCCGTGGTCTCGCTCGAAAGCCTGGAAGGCGTCGAGGAGAAGGTCTCGCAGGACGAGCTGATGCTCAAGATCGGCGACGAAGCCACCATGAAGGAGTTCAGCGAGAACCTGCGCGGCGCTTCGCCCGACGACGTCGCGCGAGTTCGACGTCACCTATCCGGAGGATTACGATCGCCAGACGCTGGCCGGCAAGACCGTGAAATTCCGCGCCGTGGTGAAGGCCGTCCGCCGCAAGGAACTGCCGGAGCTGAACGACGAGTTCGCCAAGGATCTGGGCGACTTCAAGACGCTCGACGAGCTGAAGGAAACCATCCGCAAATCGATCCTGCAGGAGCGCGAGCACCGCGCCCAGGAAGACGCCAAGAACCAGTTGATCGACAAGCTGGTGGACGCGCACGATTTCCCGGTGCCGGACGCCTACATCGACCGGCAGATCCAGATCAACGTCGAAAATCAATTGCGCTCGCTGGCCGCGCAGGGCGTGGATCCCAACGCAGATCAAGCTCGATTGGGAGAAAGTGCGCGAGTCGCAGAAAGACCGCGCCGCGCGCGACGTGAAGGCGTCGCTGATTCTGGATAAGATCGGCGAACGCGAAGCCATCGGCGCCACGCAGGAAGAAGTCGACCGCGAAGTGCAGCGGATCGCCCGCCAGCAGCGCGAGGCGGTCGCGGTGACGCGCGCGAAGCTCCAGAAAGAAGGCGGGCTGGCCCGCATCGCCGGCCACATCCGCACCGACAAGACCCTCAGCTTCCTGTTCGAGCAAGCTCGCAAAGAAGCCGGCGAAGCAAGAAACTCGAAACACCTAAATCAATGCGTAAAAAAATCACTGTAGTGGGCGGGGGCAACGTCGGCGCGAGCTGCGCCGTCAACCTCGCGTATAAGGAATTGGGCGACGTGGTTCTGGTGGACGTCGTCGAAGGCGTGCCGCAGGGCAAAGCGCTCGACATGCTCCAGATGGGCCCCGTCGAAGGCTACGACGTCCGCATCACCGGCGCGAACGATTACGCCCCCACCGCGAATTCCGACGTGGTGGTGATCACCGCTGGCCTGGCGCGCAAGCCCGGCATGAGCCGCGACGATCTGCTGCTGGCCAACCACGAAGTGGTCAAGGGCGTCTCCGAGCAGATCGCGAAGTATTCGCCCAACTGCATCATCGTGCTGGTGACGAATCCTCTGGATGCGATGTGCTGGAGCGCGTTCAAGGCTTCGAAATTCCCCAAGAACCGCGTGATCGGCATGGCGGGCGTGCTGGATTCGGCGCGCTTCCGCACGTTCATCGCGCAGGAGCTGAATGTTTCGGTGGAGAACGTCACGGCGGTGGTGATGGGCGGCCACGGCGACACGATGGTGCCGGTGGTCCGGCTGTCGGGCGTCTCGGGCATTCCGCTGACGGAGTTGATCGCGCCGGACAAGCTGGCGGCGATCGTCGACCGCACGCGCAACGGCGGCGCGGAGATCGTCAAGTATCTCAAGACCGGCAGCGCGTACTATGCTCCTTCGGCGTCGGCGGTCGAGATGGTCGAATCGATTCTCAAGGACAAGAAGAAGGTCCTGCCCTGCGCGGCGTATCTCGAAGGCGAGTACGGCATCAACGGCTTGTTCGTCGGCGTGCCGGTGAAGCTGGGCGCCAAGGGCATCGAGCAGATCTACCAGATCAAGCTGACCGAGGAAGAGAAGGGCATGCTCGCCAAGAGCGCCGCTTCGGTGCAGGAGCTGGTGGATATTCTGAAGACCAAGATCTAGCTGTGGGGCAGGTCTCCAGACCTGCGGCGGGCTTCCAAGCCCGCCTGAGATTTTCTCATGGCGACAGAGCACTCTTTCCCGAGAGATGCAGATTTCCGAGCGCCGTCTTCCTCACTTGTACGCGATCGGGCAACCCTTGTTCGTCACCTTTCGGTTGCACGGAAGCCTGCCGTCAGGCCGCGAATTTCCGCCTGAATCCGTGACCTCGGGCGAAGCGTTTCTGTGTGTCGACCGGTTGCTCGATGGTGCCCGCGTCGGACCGACATACCTCGCGATGCCGCCTATCGCTCAGATCATCGTAGATTCCCTTCAATACTGTGGCGGACCGACTATCGGCTTCACGCGTGGGTCGTCATGCCCAACCACGTCCACTGCTGGCGACCACGCGAACCGACGTTCTCGGTTCATTCGAAGGCTGAAAGGATACACTGCCCGGCAGGCTAACAGCTCCTTGTCGGACGGGACAAATATTCTGGCAGGAGGAAAGCTACGATCGTCTCGTTCGCACGGCGGAAGAATTCAGGAATATCGAAGCGTATATTCTCAAAAACCCGTGAAAGCAGGACTCGCACGATCGGCGGAGGAGTATCGATGGTCAAGCGCGTACGCCGAGAAGGCAGGCTTGCACGCCCGCGCGGGTCTCGAGACCCGCCCTACTTGTGGGACAGGCGCAACGCCCGCCGCGGGTCTAGCCCAGCTCTACCTCACTCAATTCCCATCTGCGCGAGACGATAGCGCAGCGCGTTGCGCGTCAGCCCCAGCAGCCGCGCGGCCTGGCTCTTGTTGCCATTCGCCCGCTTGAGCGCCTCGCGAATCACCGACTGCTCGTATTGATCGAGCGTCATTCCTTCGGGCAGAAAATGATCGCCGCCGGCCGCGGCGGTCGACCGGCGCGGAGCCGTATCGATCTTCACGTCACTCTGCTTCCACGCGGGGTCCCTGGGCGAGCAGAACGCTGCGCTCCACCACGTTCTCCAGCTCGCGGACATTGCCCGGCCAGTGGTAGCTCATCAGCCGCTCCATCGCGCCTTCGCTGATCTCGCCGCCGAACTTCTTGGCGAAATGCTCCACCAGGTAGGGGATGTCTTCCTTGCGCTCGCGCAACGGAGGAATATTGATCGGCACCACGTTCAAGCGGTAATACAGATCCTCTCGAAACGTCCCCTGCTCGAGCGCCGCCCGCAGATCCACGTTGGTCGCCGCGATCACGCGCACATCGGTGTGCTGCGTCTTGTTGCTGCCCAGCCGCTCGAACTCGCGCTCCTGCAGCACGCGCAGCAGCTTCACCTGCATCGACCCCGGCACGTCGCCGATCTCGTCCAGAAACACGGTGCCCGTATCGGCCTGCTCGAACTTGCCGGGCTTCGACGTGTTGGCTCCGGTGAACGCGCCCTTCTCGTATCCGAACAGCTCGCTCTCCATCAGGTTTTCGGGAATCGCGGTGCAGTTGATCTTGACGAACGGACGATCCTTGCGCGGAGAATGCTGGTGGATCGCGCGCGCGATCATATCCTTGCCCACGCCGCTTTCCCCCGCCAGCAGCACCGTCGCGCGGGTCGGCGCCACGCGCGTGATGGTCGCGAAAATCTCCTGCATGGGCGCGCTGTGCCCGATGATGTTTTCGAACTGGTAGCGCTGGCCCAGCGCTTCGCGCAGCTCGCGATTTTCGTCGCGCAGCTTGCGGACTTCCAGGGCTTTCTCCACCACCACCGTCAGATGATCCAGAGAAAACGGCTTGGGCAGAAAATCCACCGCGCCCTTCTTCATCGCCTCCACCGCGATTTCCACCGTCCCGAAGGCCGACATCACGATCACCGGCAGATGCGCGTTCTGCGCGTGCAATTGTTCGAGCAGAGCCAGACCGTCCATGCCCGGCAGCTTCAGATCGGTGAGCACCAGGTCCGCTTCCCCGGCCAGCTTCAGCCCTTCCTCGGCCGTGCCGACGGCCTTCACGGCGTAGCCATCGGACGAAAGCTGCAGGCCGATTACGCGGCGGTGCTTTCTCTTCGTCTTCGATCACCAGAACAGTTTGTTTGTCGGCCATGGTGCTATGTCTCGCTGCTCTTACTCTGCCACAGGCAGGTACACCCGAAACACGCTGCCTTCGCCCGGAGTGCTTTCGACCAGTGATCTGCCCGCCGTGCTCGTCCACGATCTTGGATACGATCGCCAGACCCAGGCCCACGCCCTCCGCCTTGGTGGTGAAGAACGGATTGAAGATATTTTCGAGATGCTTCGGGTCGATTCCCGAGCCGCGGTCGATGACCGCGATCTCCGCCTTCTGCCCTTCCGCGGTGTCGGCCAGGCGCGTCTTGACCGTCACCACCGCTCCGGGAGGGCTGGCCTGCGCGGCGTTCGACAACAAGTTCGTGATCACGTGCTCCATCAGCTCCGCCTCCATGCGCACCGGCGGTATATCGGGCGAATAGTTCTTGAATACCGTCACGGACGCGGCCGCGCCCGATTTTTCGCGATCGAAGAGTTCGATGGCGTGATCCAGCATGGCGTGCAGGTCGGTCTTCTCCAGGCGCAGGTTCCGCGGGCGCGCGAAATCCAGGAATCGCGTGATCAGCGAATTGATCCGGTCCACTTCCTGCTGGATGTATCCGGCCATCTCTCGCGCGATTTCGTTGTCGGCCGACACCTTCGCTGCCAGGAGTTCCGCGGAGGTCTTCAGCGTGCCCAAGGGATTGCGCAGCTCGTGCGCCAGTCCGGCGGTCAACTGCCCCAGCGCGGCCAGGCGATCGGCGCGGCGCACCTGGGCTTCGGCTTCCTCCAGGTGGCGATTGGCTTCGGCCAGCTTTTCCGCGGCGGCCTGCGATTTCCGCGCTTCGTCGCGATTGGCTTCGGCGAGTTGGTTCGGTCAGGAATCCGACCACCGGCAAGAACAGCACGCGCAGGATCAGCTCTCCGCATCTCCTCCGGCGGAATCTACTCGTTCCTGCCCAGGAAGAAAAGAAACGACAAATACACCGCGCAAGCCGCCAGGGAGGAGATCGTGGTCCCGAGCAGGCCGAAGCTGGTGGCCGCCGAAATCACCGGCAGGAATAGAACCAGGTAAAAGCTGCTCGATATCCCGCCTCCGTAGCCGATCAGCGGATAACATAGCGCCAGCTTCAGCACTACGGATGGAATCGCGCCGAGCCTCGGCTCCAGCACCTGAACCACTCCCAGCGCCCCGAGGGCGAGTCAGGGTGACCGGATGCGCGCTCCGGGCTGAAAATCGCCAGCGCGGAGAAGAACAGCAGCCAGACGAAATCCTGCGGTCGGACGTAGCGGCGCCAGGCGGGAGTCACGGAAGCGTTTCTATTTTAACGCGCGTTACCATGATGCTTATGAAGCGACTCGTTTCTGCTCGCTGGCGCTGCATTCTGCTCTCGGCCACTCTTCATGCCGAAGAAGGGATGTGGACGTTCGACAATCCGCCCACCAAGCTGGTTCAGGACAAATACAACTTCGCGATCACGCAGCAGTGGCTCGATCACGTCCGGCTTTCGAGCGTCCGTCTGAACGACGGCGGATCGGGATCGTTCGTCAGCCCCACCGGGCTGCTGCTCACCAACCACCACGTCGCGCTCGGGCAGTTGCAGAAGAATTCGACGCCCGAACACGACTACGTCAAGTCGGGTTTCTATGCGCGCACGCCCGGCAGAAGAAATCAAGTCGCCCGATCTGGAAGTGAACGTCCTGGTCTCGATGGAGAACGTGACGGCGCGCGTGCAGGACGCCCTGAAGGGCGCGCGCAACGCCGGAGCAGGAATTCGCCAAACGCAAAGACGCGATCGCCGCCATCGAGCGCGAAAGCCTGGAAAAGACCGGCTTCCGCTCCGACGTGGTCACGCTGTACCAGGGCGGCGAATACTGGCTGTATCGCTACAAGAAATACACGGATGTGCGGATCGTGTTCGCGCCGGAGCAGCAGATCGCGTTCTTTGGCGGCGATCCCGACAACTTCACGTATCCGCGCTACGACCTGGATTTCGCGCTGTTTCGCGTGTATGAGAACGGGCGGCCCATCCAGAGCGCAGAACTATCTCAAATGGAATCCGAAGGGCGCGGCCGATGGCGAGCTGGTGTTCGTCTCCGGCCATCCCGGATCCACGCAGCGGCTGGACACGCTGGCGCAGCTCGAAGCCGAGCGCGATCTGTACGAACCCGCGATTTTGAAGATTCTTCACAGCCGCATCGACACGCTGAAGAAGTACTCGGCCACCGGCCCGGAGGCAGCGCGCCGCGCCATGACGCAGATTTTCGGCCTGGAGAATTCATTGAAGGCGTACGATGGACGCGAAAAGGTCTGCAGGACAAGCGCGTGATGGATGCCAAGCGCGCCGACGAAGACCAAATTCAAGGCCCAGGTGGCGGCCAATCCGCAGTGGAAAGCGGCCTATGGGAACGCCTGGGATCAGATCGCCGCGGCCGAGAAGAAAGCGCAGACGCGATTCAAGGAGCAGTATTTTCACGGACTGAACTCGTGGCTGGCGAACCTGGCGCAGCAGATCGTGCAATACGTCGCCGAGATCAAGAAGCCGGATGGCGAGCGTCTGGCCGGCTATCACGAATCGCAGCTCGAATCGCTGAGACTGGGGCTGTTTTCTCCCGCGCCGATTTATGCCGACATGGAAATCGCGCGCATTACCGGCGCGCTGGAGCTGGATCTGGCGGAAGTCGGTCCGAACGATCCGTGGGTGAAGATGGTGATGAACGGGAAATCGCCGCGCGAGGTCGCCACGGAGCTGGTCAACGGGACCAAGCTGACCGATCCGGAAGTCCGCAAGAAGCTGGTCGAAGGCGGCGAGGCCGCTGTGGCCGCATCCACCGATTCGATGATCGTGCTGGCGCGCAAGCTCGATCCGATGCGCCGCGAGATGACCAAGTGGCTCGAAGACAACGTTCAGAGCGTGGAGCAGCGTGCCGGCGAACAGCTCGGCAAAGCGCGCTTCGCGGCGTTCGGGAAATCCACCTATCCCGACGCGACGTTCACGCTGCGACTTTCCTACGGCCAGGTGAAGGGCTATCCGATGAACGGAACCATCGCTCCGCCTATGACGACGATGTATGGGCTGTATGACCGCTCGGCCAGTTTCGGCAACAAGGACCCGTTCGAGCTGCCGCAGCGCTACGTGGAAGGCCGCACGAAGCTCGAATGGGTCCTTATCGCCGAAACTGGCTGACCGGTCATACAGCCCATACATGGTCGTCGTCGGTGGAGCGATGGTTCGTGTTCATGATCCTCGTCGAGCATAGCGAAGGGGCGGCGGCGCGCCCGTCGCTCAGTCGTAGACGCGCTCGGTGAGCGTCGCTGGGTCGGGCAGGGGGCTGGCCTCGGCCTCGGCGACGCCCGCGTCGATCCAGGCCGCGACCTCGTCCTCGAGCGCGGCCAGCTCGGGCTCGCCGACCTCCTCGACCTCCTCCAGCCAGCTGCGGAAGCGTTCGAGCGGGTCCTTGGCGGCGAACTCGGCCAGGAGCTCGCGGGGGACGTAGCCGGCGTCGTCGTGGACGGCGTGGCCCTCCATCCGCAGCGTGACCAGCTCGAGCAGCGTCGGGCCGCCGCCCTCGCGGGCGCGCTCGATCGCGCGCTGGGCCTCGCGCAGGACGGTGAGGACGTCGGTGCCGTCGACGACGATCCCCTCGAAGCCGTAGGCCGGGCCGCGGTCGGCCAGGTTCTCGCACGCGAACGAGAGCCGGTTCGGCGTCGAGTAGGAGTACTGGTTGTTGTCGATCACGTAGACGATCGGGAGCCGGCGGACGCCGGCCAGGTTCATCGCCTCGTGCATGTCGCCGCGGGCGGCGGCGCCGTCGCCGCACCAGCCGATCGCGACCCGCGGCTCGCGCCGCAGCTGGAACGCGAGCGCGATGCCCGTGATCGTCGGGATCATCGCCGGCAGGTGGCTGACGCCGGCCAGCAGGCCGTGGCCCGACGTGAAGTCGTTGGAGCGCAGGTTGGAGTCGCGGCCGCCGCTGGCGCCGCCGGAGCGGCCCATGAACTGGCAGAAGATGGCCGCGGGCTGGATTCCGCGCACCACGTGGACGCCCAGGTTGCGATGCAGCGGGGAGGCGACATCGTCGGCGCCCATCGCGGAGGCGACGCCGATCGACGCGGCCTCGTTCCCGCGGCCGGTGTAGTAGCTCCCCGGCAGCTTCCCGGCCTTGAAGAGCAGGTTGCCGCGCTCCTCGATCCGGCGCGTCGCCAGCATGTTGCGGTAGATGCCGATCAGGTCGGGCCGGTCGAGGCCGAGCTCACGCGCCTCCGCCTGCGAGATCAGGGGGCTGGCCTGACGGACGGTCGACATCGACGGGCAGGATAGTGGGTTCAGGCGGACTGCGGCCGCGTGTCCGCGTGCCGGCGCAGGCGGCCGAGGCGCGAATCCCACTCGGAGCCCACCCGGTCGATCCACTCGCCCGCGTCGGTCAGAGGCCCCGGGGTGAGCCGGTAGCGCGTCTCGCGGCCCTGCCGCGTCGACTCGACGAGCCCGGCGTCGGCCAGCGCCGCCAGGTGCTTGGCGACGGCCTGACGGCTGATCGGGAGCTCGCGGGCGAGCTCGCTGACGCTGGCCTCCTGACCGCCCGAGAGGACGCCGATGACGTGCCGGCGGGTCGGGTCGGCGAGCGCCGCGAACGTCGCCCCGACCGGGTCGGGGCTCATCGCGCCAGCATCAGCGGCAGGTCGCCGCAGGCCCCCAGGCGGACGTCCCAGATCCAGGTGCTGACGGCGGTGCAGCCCGCCAGGCTGGTCGGCTCGAGCGCCTCGAAGCCGGTCTCGACAACCGTGACGCGGGTGCCGTCGCCGGCGTCGTCGAGGCCGATCTCGACCGTCGTCTCGATGTGATCGGGGCCCGGCTCCTCGGGGTGCCAGCGGAAGACGAGCCGCTCCAGCTCCTCCACCGTCTCGATGGTGCCCAGGCGACGGCCGCCGCCGTCCCAGCCGATCTCGATCTGGCCGCCCTCGACCAGGTCGATCTCGACGTCGTCTGCGAGCCATTCGCGCAGGTGGTCGGGCTGGGTGACGACGCGCCACGCCTCCTCGCGCTCCAGCGGGAGGACGATCTCTCGGGTGACGGACTCGGACATGGACACCTCCGGAAGATATGCAACCTGGGGGTTGCGCGTTCGCGTTGATCGACCTAGTATGAGCAACCAGTAGGTTGCACTATATCCAAGGGGGCACCATGTCACCGCTGATTCCGATGGTCGTCGAGCAGACGGGCCGCGGCGAGCGCTCGTTCGACATCTACTCGCGGCTTCTCAACGACCGCATCATCTTCCTGGGCACACCCGTGACGTCCGAGATCGCAAACCTGATCGTCGCCCAGGTGATCCACCTCGCGTCCGACGATCCCGACAAGGACATCTCGCTCTACATCAACTCGCCCGGCGGCGACGTCTACGCCGGCCTGGCGATCTACGACGCCATGCAGTACGTGCGCTGCGACGTGCAGACCATCTGCTTCGGGATGGCGATGTCGATGGGGGCGGTGCTGCTGGCGGGCGGCGCCAAGGGGAAGCGGATGGCGCTGCCGAACGCGAAGG
This sequence comes from uncultured Actinomycetes bacterium, assembly GCA_963708365.1. Classification (GTDB taxonomy): domain Bacteria; phylum Actinomycetota; class Thermoleophilia; order Gaiellales; family JAICJC01; genus JAICJC01. Next base: position 636,635 of record CAVPSM010000003.1, on the reverse strand, counting down.
TGATGATCCACCAGGGGCACACCTCGGGCTTCGAGGGCCAGGCGACCGACATCGAGATCCGCGCCCGCGAGATCCTCGACGCTGCAGCGGCGGATGGAGGAGATCATGGCCCGCGACACCAGCAAGTCGGCCGACCAGATCCACACCGACACGCAGCGCGACTACTTCATGACGGCGGAAGAGGCCCGCGACTACGGCCTCGTCGACACCGTGGTGAGCGGCATGGCCGGCGAGCGTATCCGCCGCGCCGGCCTGGGCTGAGAACCGGGGCCTGGCCCCGCGTGCGGGGCCAGGCCCCACCCGTCCGTCAGTCGTCCACCTTGCGCAGGATCAGGCAGGCGTTGTGGCCGCCCAGGCCCATCGAGTTCGAGAGCCCGACGCGCACGTCGGCGGTGCGGGCGGTGTTCGGGACGTAGTCCAGGTCGCACTCGGGGTCGGGCGTGCGCAGGTTGATCGTCGGGGGGATGACGCCGTGGTGGAGCGTGAGCGCGGTCGCAACCGCCTCGACCGCCCCGGCCGCGCCGAACATGTGCCCGAACATCGACTTGTTCGACGAGACGGCCAGGCGGTAGGCGTGCTCGCCGAACACCGCCTTGATGGCCTGCGTCTCGGCGGTGTCGTTGTACGGCGTCGAGGTGCCGTGGGCGTTGATGTAGTCCACCTCGGTCGGGTCGAGCCCCGCCCGCTCCAGCGCGTCTTTCATCATCTCGATCACGCCGATCGACTCGGGGTGGGGGGTGGCAACGTGGTAGGCGTCGTTGGATGCCCCGTAGCCGGCGACTTCGCCATAGATGCGGGCGCCGCGGCGCCGGGCGCGCTCGAGCTCCTCGAGCACCATCACCCCCGCGCCCTCCGCCATGACGAACCCCGACCGGGTGACGTCGAACGGGCGAGACGCGGCCGGCGGGTCGTCGCGGCCGTCCACCAGGGCGCGCATCGCGCAGAACCCGGCCAGGATGATCGGCAGCATCGCCGACTCGGTCGCGCCGGCCAGGATGACGTCGGCCTGCCCGCGCTCGATCGCGGCGGCCGCCTCGCCGATCGCATGCGTACCGGTCGCACAGGCCGACTCGGTCGAGTAGTTCAGGCCGCGCGCGCCGAGCATCGTCGCGACGTGGCTCGTCGTCGTGTCGACCAGGGTGTTCGGAAGCCAGTGCGGCGAGACCCGGTCCCAGCCGCGCTCGTCGAGGATCGCCTGCTGGCGCAGCGTGTAGGCGAGGCCGCCCATCACGCTGCCGATCACGACGCCGACCCGGCGAGGCTCGTCGACCTCGAGCCCGGCGTCGCGGGCGGCCTCGATCGCCGCCGCCACTCCGAAATGGACGTCGGTCGAGGTGCGCCGCACCTCCTTCGGCGACATGGTCGCCGCGGGGTCGAAGTCCTTCACCTCGGCCGCGATGTTGACCGGGAACGCGCTGGCGTCGAACGAGCGGATCACGTCGACGCCGCTGCGACCCGAGACAAGGGCGTCCCACATCGACCCGGCGTCGTTCCCGACCGGGGTGACGGCGCCGACCCCGGTGATCGCCACTCGCCTCATTGGGCGAACAGACGACGCAGACGCCCTCCGGGTTGCGGCCGGCGGCCCGGCTGTGGCGTCCGATAGCGCACGGGCGATACAATGGGTGGGTGGCAAGCCACCCGCACAGCCAGCGCCACCGCCTCACCGCGCAGTCGCTCGAGCGCATGCGCGAGGGCATCCGCAAGCGCGCGGAGGCGCTCGGGCGCGACCACGAGCAGCGCTTCGCCGAGGTCGGACGGATGGTCGCGGACAACCGTGCCGACCGCGGGATGAGCCAGCAGGAGCTGGCGGTCCTGTGCGGCACGACGCAGTCGGCCATCGCCCGCCTCGAGCGGGGCGGCCGGCCGCCCAAGCTCGACACGTTGATGCGGATCGCCGACGCGCTCGACGCCGATCTCGTGCTCGAGATGCGTTTACGCCCGCGCGAAACCGAGTAGGATCTCCGGATGGCGGTCACCCTGCGCGACTTCATGAGCGGCGGGGACGTGCTCACCATCGAGCCGACGGTGACGCTGACCGAGGCCGCGCGCGCGATGCGCCGGCGCGAGGTGGGCGCCGCGGTGGTCACGGCCGGCGGCGAGCTCGTCGGCATCTTCACGGAGCGCGACCTGCTCCGCGCCGTTGCCGAGGGCCGCCACCCCGACCAGCACCGGGTCGAGTCGTACATGACGCGCGACCCGATCACGCTTCCGCCGGATCACCTCCCGAGCGAAGCGGCCCAGATCATGCACGACCGCAAGTTCCGCCACATCCCGGTGGTCGAGGACGGCGAGGTGATCGGGGTCGTCAGCATCCGCGACCTCGTCACGGCGGGGATGCACATCCATTCCGCCGACGCGCACGTCGGGTCGGACTTCCCCTGATCTAACCGTTCGGGTGACGCGCCCGCGGCCTGCTGCGGCCATCGTGAGTTCAGCGCTCCCCTCGGCCACCAGCCTCGGCTGCCGCCTTGCGAAGCGCTCGCCGACCCGAAGTGGTGTCGCCGGCCGGATCGAGTCGTTCCGTGGCGTTCTGGGACGACGCCGCGCAGCGGCGACCGCACTCGACGCGCATTTGCGTCGCCGGCGACGCCGCTTCGGGTTCGTACGAGGGCGAGGTCACAATCCGGTGAACGCGGCCGGACGTATTGAGGGGGATGACAGTGTCTCTCGTCGCCGCGGCGCCACGCGCCCTGACCCCTCGGGGATGGTCTAGTCTGGCCGCCGTGACCCCCGAGTCGATGACCGACGAAGACCTGCTGGAGCGCGTCGCCAAAGACCGCGATCAGGCGGCTTTCGAGGTCCTCTATCAGCGGTATTCCCGGGCCGTCTATTCGCTCGTGCTGCGCATCCTGCGCGACCGCCACCGGGGGGAGGACGTCGCGCAGGAGGCGTTCGCCGCGGTATGGCGGGCCGCCGCGGGGTATCACCGGGGCCGTGGGAGCGCCGCCGGATGGATGTTCGCGATCGCGAGGAACGCCGCCATCGACGCCAGCCGCGCGAAGGTGCCGCTGGTCGTCGGCGAGCTCCCCGACCGCGCCGACCCCGCGCCGCAGCCCGATGCCCAGGCGATCTCCGACATGGAGGCCTTCCAGGTGCACCTGGCGGTCGACGCGCTGCCCGATCGGGAGCGCGAGGTGATCGAGCTCGCCTACTTCAGCGGGCTCGCGCAGAGCGAGATCGCGGAGCAGCTCGAGCTGCCCCTCGGAACTGTCAAGACACGAACCCGCAGCGCCCTCCAGCGTATGGCTCCGATGCTGCGGGAGGAGGTGGGTCGGTGAGCGACGAGGCTGAGCTCCAGCGCGTTGAGCGCATGCTGCAGCGCACCCCGGCGCCCGAGGCCGTTCCGGCGGCTGCGGCGATGGCTGCCCGAAACGCGGCCCTGGCCGCGCCTGCCCAGGTGATCCATGTGTCCCGCTCGTCCCGCTGGACGGGGCGGTGGCGGGTGGTCTCCGGCGCTGCCGCGCTCGGCGCGGCCGCGGCTGCGGCGCTCGTGCTCGCCCTGAGCGGCGGCGGCAGCAACGGCGCGTTTGCGACCCAGTTCTCGGTGGATCTGCACGGCCCGAAGGGCGCGACGGCCGAGGTCGACTTCAGCCGGCCCCAGGACGGGCTGCGGGAGATGCGCGTCACGACCCGGGGGCTGCCGCCCGCGGGCACCGGCCAGTACTACGAGATGTGGTTCCGGACGCCGGCCGGCGAGAACGTCTCCGCCGTCACGTTCAACACCGCGGACGCCGACAAGGCGACCTTCACCGCCGTGATCCCGGCCGGGATGACGTGGCACCGCTGCTGGGTGACGCGCGAGACGGTGAGCGGCGGATCGACGCCGCGGATGATCCTCACCACGTAGCTCTGGGGCGCAGGGACGGGCGGGGCACGGGGCTATACTTGCGCCCTCGCGGGGCTATAGCTCAGTTGGGAGAGCGCCTGGATCGCACCCAGGAGGTCAGGGGTTCGAATCCCCTTAGCTCCATGACGGCGGGGCGGGTCCGGACGCCCGCACCGCCGGCATTGGGGTCGGCGATCGGCCGTGGCCCTCCTGCGTGCGATCCAGGCGAAGCCTGGATCAAGGCGTCTGCTATCCAAGCAGACGCCGCCACGAGGCAGTCAGGGGAGCGGAGCGACCTTGACGGCCGAGTCCAGGAGGTCAGCGGTTTGAATCCGCTTAGCTCCATGTTCCTGGAAAACGGCCTGGTTAAGCAGAAAACCGGGACGGAATGACTCGGGCTAGGCGCCGAAATGTGGGTCTTCGCGTCCAATAGGTTGGACGCGGTGTGGACGGGCGTGAGTGGCCGAAGGGCCATGCCAGGCAGATGACGCGTTGGGTGCATCCCAAGAGAGCCGCGCTGCGGCTGTGTCGAACCTACCAATGCACCGCTACATGCGCCTGCGGAAGCCGTGCCCGAGCGGCATCGCGAGGTCTCACTCCTCGCCTCGGTTGGTAGGGGCGGGCGAGGTGTGTGTCTCGTAGATGTTGGTTACACGGCGGGCCACGTCGTGCCACGAGTACCGTTCCCGCGCGTGGCGCAGCGCGTTCTTGCCAAAGGCCATGCGCTCGAGGGGATTGTTGACCGCCTCGACCATGGCATCCGCCAACGCCCTTCCATCGTCCGGCTGGATCAACCAGCCATCGGGCTCGCCCGGAGTGACATTGATGAAGCTGGGTGGCCCACCGCTTCGGGTGCCGATTACGGGAAGCTCGCAAGCCATCGCTTCGAGGTACACGAGGCCGAAGGGCTCGTCGACGGCCGGCGCGACGAAGCAGTCGGCACAGCTGAGACCCAGCGGAAGCTGGTCGTGGTCGCGCCAGCCGTCGAAGAACACGTCCTCGATCCCCTCCTGCGTGACCACCGTGTGAGGATGCTCGCCCTCCCACTCGTCCGGAAACCCGCCCCAGATCACGAGCGGTGCGGGCACCGACATGCGCTTGCGGGCCTCGGCATAGGCACGCACGAGCATCGGCACCCGCTTGAAGGCGAGAAACCGTCCGGTGAACATCAAGACCGGGAATGCCACGCCGGTGTCCGCGTCGTAGAAGCCCTCCATCACCTCGGCCTCGGTGTAGCTGATGCTGCCCGGAGTGCCCGTCGCCTCGTCCCAGCCCTGCGGGTCGTTGACGAACCAGTGGAGCCACATCTCCAGCCGCTTGGCGAGGCCTGGATGCTTCGGCGTGAAGTGATCGACGTCCACGCCGTTCGGCACCGAGTAAACGGTCTCGGGATTGAGCCCCAGGAGCCTTACTGCCTCGGACTGGTCATGCGGTGAGATGGCAATCGTGGCGGTCGCCCGAAGCGCGGCGTTTCGCATTCTGGTCGTCCACCACTCTGCGTAGGGGCCGCTGATCTGCGGCTCCCTCCGGTCCATGGCATCGAGCATCTTGAGTTCAGTGCCGTGCAGATGTGTGAGCACCGGCACGTCGGGAAGCGCGATCGCCGCCGCGTCGTGAAGCGGCGTCAGGTGGTGCAGGTGCAGCAGTCGCGCAGTGGCAAGAGCCTCCGACGCTCCCAGCAGCGCGGCCCATGCCTCGGCCATCCGTTCACCCTGGAGCGGCGAGACGAACGGAAACGCGCGATCAGGGACACCCGGCCGCGACTCGAACGACGGATGCATGGGAAACAGGGCGTCCATGGGATCTGCGCCACGCCGCCAACGCGCAAGCGCCTCGTCATAGGACGCCGGCACGATGTCGACCCCCGTGAACACCGTGGCCGCGTTACCGAGCGCGCCGGGCTCACCGATAGAACCGCACGCCAGCGTGACCGCCCAGCCAAACGCGTCCAGCGCGCGCGACAGGTAAGCCGCCACTCTGGCCGACCCTCCGCGCGGGTAGAAGAACAGCCCCATTCCCAGGGACTGCTGGGTATCAGGCAGCGGGCCTGGGCGGATACAGCGCGGCGTACTTGAAGAGCGAGTCCTCGTCGCCTGTGATCTCCCCCAACTGCCACCCGGTGGCGAGCTTTCGCCGGATGTCGGCGTGCTCTTCGGGAGTTGCGTCGTAGGGGATCCTGATGGTTTCGGCATCACCCGGACTCGAGCCCTCGGGCATCGATCCTGTGGTGAAGGCGTTCGGCATCTGCCGTTGAGCCTACCACCGTCGGCGGTGATGCTGGCCCGCCGCCGAGCCCATCGTCATCCTAGAGAGGCATCCTCAAAAGCGCCGCGTGCGGCCGCGCGGACGAGTGCGGGTGGCCGAACGGCTGCACCACTCATTTGATGCCCTGGGTGCATCCCAAGAGAGCGGGACCGCGGCTGCGGAAAGGGCGGCAGGGCTACGGTTTGCGCCGGTGAGAAGGGCTGTATGTTGGGGCCAGCGCGGGTGATGTGCGCGGTGGTGGAGGCGGGGACTTCGCTCCATGCGCCCGGCACGGTTCCGAGCGGTTCGCTCATGATGGCGTGTGCATCGCCAGGGAGCAGTTGGAGGTCAACGAGATCGGGGTACATCCGTTTCAGAGTTGGGATGTCGTTGCTGTGGTACAGCGTCCGCGGGGTCGATCGAGTGGCACAGCGTGCGGCCACGAGCGTGTCATTGGTGAGTGCGCCGACCGTCATCTGAACCGGTCGTCGATCGCAGCCCATCATGTGCTGCTCCGTGGTGGTCATGCTTCGGGGATGGGCCGGCCGTAGGCTTCGAGGGTTACGTCGGTGGGTTCGGGGCCGCCTCGCAGGCCGGTATCGAGGCTGTCGATGGCGGCGAGCTCATCGGCGTTGAGCTGGAAGTCGAAGATGTCGAAGTTCTCGGCGATCCGCTCGGGCCGCACCGACTTTGGGATCGCCGAGCGCCCCTGCTGGAGGTGCCAGCGCAGCATCACCTGGGCCGCCGACTTGCCACAGCGCTGGGCGATCTCGAGGAGAGTCGGATCGTCGAACGTGCGCCGCGGAGCACCATCCCGGTAGGCGGTGATGCCGCCGATCGGCGACCATGCTTGCGTCAGGATGCCGTGGCGGGCGTGCAGCTCCCGGCTCTCGGTCTGGGTGAAGTAGGGATGCAGCTCGATCTGGTTGACGGCCGGCACCACGTCCGTCTGGGCCAGCAGCGACTCGAGGTACTCAGGCAGGAAGTTGCTGACGCCGATCGCTCGCACCTTGTCATCAGCCAGCAGCGCCTCAAGCGCTCTGTACGCCTCGATCGTCCGGTCAAACGCGGTCGGCAGTGGCTGGTGCAGGATCAGCAGGTCGATCTGCTCGACCCCCAGCTTGCCGGCGCTCTTGTCGAAGGCATGCAGCGTCTGGTCGTAGCCGTAGTCGCTAATCCAGACCTTGGTCTCGATGCACACGTCGTCGCGATCGACCGCGGAGCGGCGGATCGCCTCGCCTACGTCCCGCTCATTGCCATACGACGCGGCCGTGTCGATGTGCCGGTAGCCGGTCGCAAGCGCCGCCCCCACCGCCCGCGCCGTGTCCTCGGGTGCCGCCTGGAACACCCCCAACCCGATGGCAGGAATCCGGATGCCGTTGTTCAGGGTGAGTTCAGGTGAGGTCGTCATGTGGCTCCAGTCGTCGTGCCGCGGATCGTCTGTCTGCGGATCGACATCCACTTTGCCACCGCTCGAGTGCCGGTGGGCGCCCCTGACAGAGGGGTACCGGCAGGGCACCTGTTGAGCCGTCCGGGCGACGTAGACTCAGGGCCACGGACGCCCCAGCCGAGCTCGCCGAGTTCCTGACGACGCGCCGGGCGAGCCTCACTCCCGACCAGATCGGCCTTCCCACCTACGGGCGCCGCCGGGTGAAGGGCCTTCGTCGCGAGGAGGTGGCCACCCTCGCCGGCGTCAGCTTCGAGTGCTACAAGCGGCCGGAACGTGGCAACGCCACCGGCGTCTCAGACACCGTGCTCGATGCGCTCGCCCATGCCCTGCAGCTCGACGACGCCGAACGAGCCCACCTGTTCGACCTCGCCCGCGCCGCCAACCCCGGCGCGCCGCGCCGGCAGCGCCGAACCTCACCGAAGGGGCATCCGACCCTCCCTCCACCACGTCCTCGACGCGATCAACGCTCCCGCGACGCTCAGCAACGGGCGCGGCGACTACCTCGCCGCCAACACCCTCGGAAGGGCGCTCTACGCACCCCTGTTCGCGAGTCGCGAGCAGCCGCCAAACAGCGCCCGCTTCACCTTCATCGACCCGGCTTCCCAAGAGTTTTTCATCGACTGGGAACACGCCGAAACCATATACAGACAAACACAGTGGACAGTCCGCTACCTAGCTGCCCACTCGCGTCCAATCCGCGTCCAAACGGCCGGGAACCAACCCCGCATGGCGACTGATCGAGGTATCCGCCGAGGCCCGAAAACACCACAACCAAGCGCCCTCCCAGCGGTTCCGGCCGGATGCGTTATGGCGGCCGGGTTTCCATCGCACCCAGGAGGTCAGGGGTTCGAATCCCCTAGCTCCATGACGGCCGGGCGGGCCCGGACGCCCGCACCGCCGGCGAGTGCCGGTATCGGGTACCTAGTCCGCCTCCAGCGAACGCCTCAACGACTCGACCGTTCGGGTCCCGCTCGCTTCGCGCCAACAGGGCCGCAACCGGCTTCATCAGCCGCATCATTCCGAAGAGCTCACCCTCCGCGACGTGATGAACGATCGTCTTGTCCCTGTCCGCCTCGAGAATGTAGGCCGGTCGCGCCTCCATCAGGTCGGAGCCGAACCAGCGGAGAGTCTCGCGGAAGCCGATCCGCACGGGTGGCTCGAAGTCGGTCACTTCGCCGCGGAACGTGCCCATCCTCGTGGCGTCGAAGTACGTCGTTCCCAGGCTGAGACGGCCGTCGGAGGTTTGTCCTGACCGGCGGAACAACCCCGTGCGGCGCATCCATGTTCTGTAACCATCCAGGTCCGCCAGGAGCGCGAACACGTCGCTGATGGGTCGGTCGATCGTCGTGCGCGTCTCGGACCGAACGGTGGTACTGGCTCTCTTCTTCGTCTGCGTGATCGCTGCTGTGGTGGACACGGGAATCTCCTCTCGAGTAATTCGCACGATGGTTCGTGCAGAACGGGCAAAACAGGGCTTCTGAAATTGCCGATCGGATCAGCTCTCGGTCGGTTGCGCCGGCCCAGCGGCCGCCGGGTTCATCGGACATCGGCGATTGCTTCCAGGTAGACGGCCGGGATGGCGATCGACGCCCGGTCGTTCAGGAGGTCGGCGTCGCGTGCGAGGTCGGCGAGCTGGCGGTGCAGCTCCGCCCGGTCGGACTCCGGTGTGGAGTCGAACGCCTGGAGCGTTGGCCCGTACCACGTCCGGAAGAACTCAACGAATCGCTCTGGCGACGTGAACCGCATCGTGAATGTGCGCCGCCGTGCGCGGAGGTTGGTGATCCGTGGGCCGAAGAGCTCGTGGAGGCCGTGCTCGGTGCCCCACACGAATGGCACAGGGGCGCCCGACGCGGGCGGCACGAACCGCGAGACGACGTCGAAGATCCGCCCGATGAAGCTCTCGGGCGTCCAGCTTGCCAATGCGACCGTGCCGCCTGCGCGCGTCACCCGCGCCAGCTCGGAAGCCGCCCGTCGCTGGTCGGGTGCGAACATCGCACCGTAGACCGAGATCGCTGCGTCAAACTCGGCGTTTGCGAATGGCAGGGCCTGCGCGTCGCCTTCAACGAACGAGACCGGCAGTCCTTCGGCGGCGGCCCGAATCCGACCCCGCTCGAGCAGGGCCGGCACGTAGTCGAGTCCGACCACCTCGGCGCCGTGACGTGCGGCCGCGAGGGCGGCGTTTCCGGAGCCGGTGGCGACATCGAGGACGCGCCAGCCTGCTCGCAGCTCGGCGTTCTCGACCAGACGCTCCGCCACGGGGTGGACGAGAGCGCCGACGACGGAGAAGTCGCCGCTCGCCCAAACGCGCTGCTGGCGGCGCGTGAGCGCTTGAAGACCGGTGGCTTCGACAGGCATGATGGATCTCCCCTGTAATTAGCACGATCGTTCGTGCCGTCACAGCAACACTATACGACCGGTCGTGCTATGTTGTCAAGGGTGACCCAACGACCGCCCACCAAAGCTGCCCCGGCCCGCCGGCAGCGAGCCGACGGGCGCCGCAGCCGCGACGCAATCCTCGATGCCGCGACCCGCCTGGCGACGGTCGACGGCCTCGACGGCCTGTCGATCGGACATCTCGCGGAGCGCACCGGCATGAGCAAGAGCGGGCTCTACGCCCATTTCAAGTCGAAGGAGGAGCTCCAGCTGGCAACAATCGACCGGGCGACCGAGATCTTCGAAGACGAGGTGCTCGAGCCCGCGCGATCCCAGGGCGACGGTCTCCGACTGCTCTGGGCACTGTCCCACGAGTTCCTCTCGCACCTCGAGCGCGACGTGTTCCCCGGCGGGTGTTTCTTCGCCGCGGTCGGCGCTGAGTTCGACACCCACCCGGGCCGTGTGAACGAACGGATCAAGGTCTTCCTCGAGGATTGGCAGCAGGAGCTCCTCGGTGCAGCAACCCAAGCGCAGAAGGCCGGAGAGATCCCGGCCACGCCCGAACCGGAACAGCTCGCATTCGAGGTCAACGCGCTGCTCCTGATGGCGCACGCCACCTACACCATGTTCGGGGACCCATCGCTCCTCGAACGCTCCAGACGCGGACTGGAACGGCTGCTAGGCCCCGTGGCTCAGGCTCACTAGCCTTCTGGCGGCCTTCGCCCGTATCATGGGCTCATGCGAATCATCACATGGCTGCAATCCACATGGCGGCGCGTGATGCGCGCCGAGCGCACCGCCGACGACCTCCCGCCTGAGCACGCCGGGCCGGCTCCGTCCGACCTACTGCGGACATTGCCGCCGGGCGGCGCCAACAGACTCTGACAGCTCGGGAGGCGCCCTTGTGGTGAGGTGGCGGTTCTTCTTCTGGGAGGCGCTGGCCTCGATCCGGTCGAACGCGGCCACCACGCTTGCGGCGACGGTGACGGTGCTGATCGTGACCTTTGACCTTTTTACTCGGGATCCTTCGTGACGACCGCGTGGTGGGTCTACCACTATGCCGTCGGCGTCCGCAACGAGGTGACTGTGAAGCTGTATCTCCCGCCGGCATACGCGACTGACATCGGCAAGCGCGGCCAGGTGGCGAACCAGGTCAAGGACCTGCCGTATGTGCGCTCGTTCCACTACGTCTCGCCGAGTGCCGCCGCGAGGATGCTCTCACCCGCCGAGCAGAACGCGCTGAAGAGGATCCCGAACCCACTTTCGCCGGCGTTTTATGTGAAGTTGACGGATGCGAGTCAGGCGTCGCGACGGCGGCGGCGGCGCAGAAGATCTCGGCGATCCACAACTGTGGCAGCCCGCCCTGTGTGACCTATCGGAAGAAGATCACCGACCGCGTCCTGAACACGTTGAAGTACATCCTGTATTTCGTGTTCGGGTTGATGCTGTTGTTGGGGATCGCGGCGGTGGTGTTGATCCAGAACACGATCCGGCTTGTCGATCTTCTCGCGGCGGCGCGAGATCGAGGTGATGAAGCTGGTGCGGGCGACGAACGCGTTTGTGCGGCTGCCGTTCATGTTGGAGGGGATGATGACCGGGATGCTCGGAGCCGTCGCCGCGGTCGGCCTGCTTGCGGGCGTCTATCTCGCCCTGAACGGCTACGACCGCGGCCTCACCGACCCGGCCCGCAAGGTGGGTGTGCCGCTCTTGATCGCGATGCTGGCCATGTTCGGCCGGCTGCTGGGAGCGTTTGGCTCGGGGATCACGCTCCGGCGATTCTTGCGCGTCTAGCGCTACGATCGCCGCATGGCCTACGACGAAGCCCTGGCCGGCCGCATCCGCGATCGGATCGACGCAGCGCCCGACCTGACCGAGAAGAAGATGTTCGGTGGGCTCGCGTTCCTGATCGGCGGGAACATGGCCGTCGCCGCGAGCGGGCAGGGCGGCATCCTGGTGCGGGTCGACCCGGAGGAGTCGGACGCGCTCGTGTCGAGCACGCCCGCCGACCCGATGGAGATGCGCGGCAGGCAGATGGCCGGCTGGCTACGGGTCGCGGGCGGCGACGTTGCTGCCGACACCGCGCTGGACGAGTGGGTCGAGCGCGGAGTCGGCTACGCCCGCTCACTGCCCGCGAAGTAGGGGCGGGGTCTGACCCCGAACGTCGGCCGTTTCACTTCCGTGGCACTTCCGTTCGGGGTCAGACCCCGGTTTTCGCGCGCGCCTAGAGGGCCGCGCACTCCCCGCGCTTGTGGCCGCCGACGACGTTCGGCGCGCCGCTCGAGTCGCCGACCTGGGCCTGCGGCACGTTGTTGAAGCAGCCCAGGTTGCCGCCGATCACGTTCGTCACGATCTCCATCGCGTCGGGATCACCGAACCGGCCGCCCACCATCAGGGCGTTGCCGCCCACGTTGACGCGGATCAGGCCGAACCAGCACGTGTGCAGCCGGCGGGCGGTGAAGTTGCCGCCGATCGCGCCGTCCTGGTAGGTCGTGTAGTACGGCACCTGCCCCAGGATGGGCGTGATCGAGCAGTCCTCGCTGCCCCCGCCGCCGAGGTACGAGACGTTCCCCCGCGTGGTCGTGCCGTGGACGACCGTCGCCCAGGCGCCGACCGCGGTGAGGTTCCCGCGGATGTGGTTGTCCGAGGTCGCCGCGCAGCCGAGATCCGGGCTGCAGCCGAGCAGCGCCACAGCGTGCCCCTTCACCCAGACGTCGCCCTTGACGTTCAGCGTCGCCGCCGTGACGGCGTTGAAGAACGCGCTTCGCTTGACCACGAGGTCGTGGCGGACGGTGACGGTGCCGGAGCTCGCAAGCGTGCACGAGCCGGCGATCGTCAGCGAGCGGTAGGTGCCCGCGGCGACGTGCCGCCGTGGCACGTGACGCGGCCGTGGTGGGCGGTCGCCGCAGCGGCCGAGCCGGTGGCTACCAAGAGCCCCGCGGCGACGGCCAGCCCGACGGCTGCTTGCCGAAGACGATTCATACTTCCTCCCCTGCCAGGATATGGAACGCCGCCCACGTCCAGGGCGGCCGAGTGGAGACCATACCCGACCGCTGGAATGTGACGTCTGTAACGGAATCTGGACCGGGCGCTTTACATCGGCGGCGCGATCCCTTAAAACCCGTTGCCTACGCAAGCTACGATCTCTGGAGGACGTGGCAGTGACGAGCTCACGAGCGGAGGGAGTCGCATGGTGATGCTTCTGTCGGAGTCCGGCCGGTGGCTGACGGGCATCGTGCTGGGCGTCGTCGTGATCGCCGTGGCGGCCGTGATCGTGATCACGATCGTGCTGCTGGCGAACCGGATCGCCCGTCAGGCGAAGACGGCCGAGGGGGCGGTGGAGGTCGTGCGCCGGCAGACCGCCGACCTCGACGGCGTCGCGCGGATCAACGACTCGGGGGTGCGCATCCTGCACGCTGCCCGGGCGCTACGAAAGGTGGCGGTCGGCAAATGACGGTGCTCGCGGTCTCGGCGCACACCTACTGGGTGATCGCCCTCATCATCGGACTCGCCGCGGCGCTCGTCGTGGCGGGCCTGCTCGCGATCCTGATCAAGTCCGTCGCGAGCATCGAGCGGTCGGTCGACGGCCTGCTCGCCGTCGCCACCCAGGTGGCGGGCAACACCGCGAACATCCCCCAGCTCGAGGCGACCGCGCCCGTGCTGGGCCTGATCGTGCAGGAGGCCGTCGTCCAGGACGGCTACATGAACGCCCTCACCGACGGGTTCGGTGAGCGTGACCCCGCCCTCGTCGTCCTCACCGTCGCGCTCATCGTGGTCGTGGTGGCGGTTCTTGCATACGCGCTGATCGTCGTCTCGCCGCGGCCTGACCCGGATCTCCGCCGGCCTCGCCACCCTCGCCGGCGCCCTCGAAGGCGTCGAGACGGAGCACCTGCGCCCGCTCGAGCCCGCCGTCAAGGCCATCAACGCCCAGTTCGACATCATCCTGAGCGCGCTGCCCGGCATCGCCCGCAAGGCGGCGATCGTGGCCGAGAGGAGGCCGCAATGACGCTCTGCTGGATCGGCGACGCGATCCTGATCGTCGTCGTCCTGCCCATCGTGATCTACCTGCTGAACGCGACGCTCAAGGCGGCGCAGAGCATCGTTCCGAGCGTTCGCTCGATCGCCGCGACCGCCGCGGCGGGATCGCAAGGACCTCGACGCCGCCGCGCTGCTCCTGACCACCCAGGATCAGGTGCGCGCAGACCGTCGCGGGCGTCGCCGACTACGGCGGATCCCTGGACGTGATCGTCGACGACGCGGAGGTGGGACGATGACCGTCTACGCCGTCCCCGCCGCCGGCTGGGTGCTGATCCTGGCCGTGCTCCTGATCGTGCTCGCGCTCGTCTACTACCTCGTCTCGACCATCTTCGCCCTGCGCTCGATCACGTCCGGCCTGGACGAGGTGATCGCAAGCGTGATCGAGATCGTCGAGAAGAGCGCGCCCGTGAACGACGTCGTGAACGCGATCAACGAGCAACCTCGACGCGGGCGTCGACATGCTCGAGGCGCTGCTCGTGAAGAAGGCCGGCATGGTCGACGCCGTCGGCCTCGTCGACGGCCTCTATCCGGGCGCCGCCGCCGCCGGGTTCCGCAACTTCCCGGAGAGCACGCAGGTCGACGCGCCGCGGATCTCCGAGGTCTATACGAAGGGCACGCTCACGCTCGCGCGCCTGGGCCGCGAGGCGCCGATCGCGACCGGCAACCCGGCCGGCCCGGCGCTGCGCAACGTCACCGCGGCGAGCCTGTCGGCGAAGGTGCTCTACTCCGACGTCCGCCACACCGGCCCCGAGGCCCTGCCCCGGTCGCCGGTGATCGGCACCGACGCGCCGGAGCAGTACGAGCAGCGTGACGACATTGGCCAGCCGCGCAAGCGCATGCCCGCGCGGAACCGACCTGAAAGGAGCCCGGATTTGCAGACGCCTGCGGCATTCGAGTACGAGCGTGCCAAGAGCCTCGACGACGCCATCGCGTCGCTGCAGCGGCTCGGCCCCGAGGCGCGCGTGATCGCGGGCGGCCACAGCCTCCTGCCGATGATGAAGCTGCGGCTGGCGAACCCCGAGCACCTGATCGACATCAACGATCTCGACGAGCTCTCCTACATCCGCCGGGAGGGCGACGAGATCCGGGTCGGCGCGCTCACCCGCCACGTCGACCTGCTCAAGTCCGACCTGCTGGCCGAGCACCTGCCGCTGTTCCGCGAGGCCGAGGAGGTCATCGCCGACCCCGTCGTGCGCAACCGCGGCACGATCGGCGGATCGCTGTGCCAGGCCGACGCGGCCGAGGATCTCTCGTCCGTGTGCACCGCCGCCAAGGCCCGGGTGGTGATCCGCGGCGGCGACGGCGAGCGGGTCGTCGGGATGGACGGCTTCCACGTCGGGCCCTACATGACCGCGGTCGGCGCGGGCGAGATCCTGACCGAGGTCCGCCTGCCGGTGCGCCCCGGCGCGGGCAGCGCCCACGAGAAGGTCGAGCGGCGGGCCGGCGACTGGGCCATCGCCGCCGCCTCCGCCGCCGTCTGGATGCACGGCGGCACGATCTCCGAGGTCGGCATCGCCCTCTCGGCGGTGGGCCTGACGACCATCCATCTGACGCGTGCCGAGGAGCTCCTGCGCGGCCAGGCGCCGTCGGAGGAGCTATTCGCGAAGGCGCGCGAGATCGCGTCCGAGGACTGCTCGCCCATGGCCGACGGCCGCGGGCCGGTCGACTACAAGCGCCACCTCGCCGGCGTGCTCACCCAGCGGGCGCTCCGCCGAGCGGTCGCGCGCGCCATGCAGCAGGAGGCCTGACGATGGAAGTCACCGATGACCGTCAACGGCGACGCGCGTCTCGCACGACGTCGAGCCGCGCATGCTGCTCGTCCACTTCATCCGCGAGACGCTCGGCCTGACGGGCACCCACTGGGGCTGCGACACGTCGAACTGCGGCGCCTGCGTCGTCCAGGTCGACGGCGAGCCGGTGAAGTCGTGCACCACCCTGGCGGCGATGTGCGACGGGCACGATGTGCGCACCGTCGAGTCGCTCGAGGTCGACGGCCAGCTCGACCCGATCCAGCATGGGCTTCCACGAGCGCCACGCGCTCCAGTGCGGATTCTGCACGCCCGGGATGCTGATGACGACGCGGGCGCTGCTGGACGAGAACCCCGACCCGACCGACCACGAGATCCGGGTGGCGATCTCCGGCGGCATCTGCCGCTGCACGGGGTACAAGAACATCGTCAGCGCAGTGCGCTGGGCGGCCGAGCACGAGGCCGCGACGACGACAGGAGGCATGAGCATGGCAACGAGTCGAGAACCTTCCCAGCCCGACCACCGAGCGCCCGATCGGCTTCGGCCGGCTGAAGCGCAAGGAGGACGCGCGCTTCATCCGCGGCCAGGGCACCTACCTGGACGACATCAAGCTCCCGGGGATGGTGTACGGCGCGCTGCTGCGCAGCCCGTACGCGCACGCCCGGATCGTCTCGATCGACACCTCCCGGGCGCTCGCGCATCCGAACGTGGCCGCGGTCGTCACGGCCAAGGATCTCGAGACGCTCGGCCTGGCCTGGATGCCGACGATCTCCTACGACACGCAGGCCGTGCTCGCCGGCGACAAGGTGCGCTTCCAGGGCCAGGAGGTCGCGTTCGTCATCGCCACCGACGAGTACTCGGCCAACGACGCGCTCGCGCTGATCGACGTCGAGTACGAGCCGCTGCCGGCGGTCGTCAACGCGCGCAAGGCGCTCGACCCGGACGCGCCGCTCATCCGCGACGACAAGGCCGGCCAGCGCGACAACCTCGCGAGCCCGACCTGGGAGGCGGGCGACGAGGAGGCCACCGACCGCGCCTTCGCCGAGGCCGACACGGTCGTGACGCCGCGACATCATCTACCCGCGCTGCCACCCGGCGCCGCTCGAGACGTGCGGGATGATCGCCGACTTCAACCCGAAGACCGGCCAGCTCAACATCTACAACGGCAACCAGGCGCCGCACGCCCACCGCACGGTGTACGCGCACGTCGCCGGCCTCGCCGAGCACATGATCCGGATCCAGTGCCAGGACATCGGCGGCGGCTTCGGCAACAAGGTGCCGGTGTACCCCGGCTACGTGTGCGCGATCGCCGGCTCGATCGTCGCCGGCGTGCCGGTGAAGTGGGTCGAGAACCGCACCGAGAACCTCGTCTCGACCGGCTTCGCCCGCGACTACGTCATGCACGCCGAGATGTGCTCGAAGGACGGCAAGATCACCGGCCTGCGCGTCGACGTGATCGCCGACCACGGCGCGTTCGACTCGACCGCCCAGCCGACCAAGTTCCCGGCCGGCTTCTTCCACATCTGCTGCGGCTCCTACGACCTGCAGGCATCGCACGTGAAGGTCAAGGCCGTCTACTCGAACAAGGCGCCGGGCGGCGTCGCCTACCGCTGCTCGTTCCGGATCACCGAGGCCGTCTACCTGGTCGAGCGGATGGTCGACGCGCTCGCGCTGGAGATGAAGGTCGACCCGATCGAGCTGCGGATGCGCAGCTTCATCGCGCCCGAGCAGTTCCCCTACGAGACGACCACCGGCTGGACGTACGACTCGGGCAACTACGCCAAGACGATGCGCGTGGCGATGGAGATGGCCGGCTACGAGGACCTGCGCCGCGAGCAGGCCGAGAAGCGCGCCCGCGGCGAGCTGATGGGCATCGGCGTCTCGTTCTTCACCGAGGGCGTCGGCGCCGGCCCGCGCAAGCACATGGACATCCTCGGCCTGGCGATGAACGACGGCGCCGACCTGCGCGTGCACCCGTCGGGCAAGGCCGTCGTCTCGATCAGCGCCCAGACGCAGGGCCAGGGGCACGAGACGACGTTCGCCCAGATCGTGGCCGAGGAGCTCGGCATCCCGCCCGAGGACGTCGAGGTGCGCCACGGCGACACCGACCAGCTCGCCGTACGGCCTCGGCACGTACGGCAGCCGCTCGACGCCGGTGTCCGGCGCGGCGGTGGCGGTCGTCTCGCGCAAGGTGCGCGACAAGGCCCGGCTGATCGCCGCGACGATGCTCGAGACCCGGCCCGAGGACCTGGCCTGGGAGAAGGGCCGCTGGTACGTCAAGGGCGACCCCGAGAAGGGCGCGATGATCGAGGAGATCGCCGAGCGCGCCTACAGCGGCGAGGAGATGCCCGAGGGCATGGAGGGCGGCCTCGACGCCCAGGTCATCTACGACCCGCCCAACCTGACCTACCCGTACGGCGCCTACATCGCCGTCGTCGACATCGACCCCGACACGGCCCAGGTCAAGGTGCGCCGCTTCATCGCCGTCGACGACTGCGGCGTCGCGCATCAACCCGATGATCGTCGACGGCCAGATCCACGGCGGCCTGGCCGAGGGCGTCGGCATCGCGCTGATGGAGCTGATCAGCTTCGACGAGGAGGGCAACTGCCTGAACTCGTCGTTCATGGACTACCTGATCCCGACGGCGCTCGAGTGCCCCGACTTCGAGCTCGGCGAGACCGTCACGCCGTGCCCGCACCATCCGCTGGGCGCCAAGGGCGTCGGCGAGTCGCCCAACGTCGGCTCGCCGCCCGCGATCGTGAACGCCGTCATCGACGCACTGCACGAGCCGCACGGCGTCGACCACCTCGACATGCCCTGCACGCCCGCCCGGGTGTGGGCGGCGATGCAGGGGAGGCCGGAGCCGCCGCAGTGATCACCGCCGCCATGTCGCGGCGGGCGGAGGAGCTCGCCGCCGAAGGAGTGCCGTTCGTGACGGCGACGGTCGTGCGCGCCCAGCGGCCGACGAGCGTCCAGGCCGGCAACGTCGCCCTCGTGCTCGCCGACGGCGACGATCGAAGGCTTCGTCGGCGGCGTCTGCACCGAGCACAGCATCCGCGCGTACGCGCTCCAGGCGATCGAGACGGGCGAGGCGGTGCTGCTGCGGATCCTGCCGTTCACCGACGAGGCGAGCGCTGAGCCGGCCGACTTCACGGACGCCGACGGGTCGGTGACCGTGCAGAACCCGTGCCTCTCGGGCGGCGCCATCGAGGTGTTCCTCGAGCCGGTGCTGCCGGCGCCGCGGGTGCTCGTCGTGCGGCGACACGCCGATCGCCGCCGCGCTGCTGCGGCTCGGCGCCGAGCTCGGCTACGTCGATCGCCGACGGCGACGGGCTCGAGCCGCGCCGGGCGACCTGGCGCTGGTGGTCGCCGCGCACGGCCGCGACGAGCTGCACACGCTGCGGCGCGGCCTGGAGTCGGGCGTGCCCTACGTCGGCCTGGTGGCCAGCCCGCGCCGCGGCACCGGCGTGCTCGCAGAGCTGCGCGGCGACGGCGTGCCGGACGAGCAGCTGGCCCGCATCGACGTCCCCGCCGGGCTCGACATCGGCGCCCGCACCCCGGCCGAGGTGGCGCTCTCGATCCTGGCCGGGATCGTCGCCGTCCGCCACGAGGAGCGCCGCCGCGGCTGCGGCACCCGCGCCGGCCGCGGCTGCGACGCCCAGGCTCGCCGTCGACCCGATCTGCGGCATGACCGTGGCTGCGGTCGAGGGCACGCCTTCGGTCGACGCGCAGCGGCGAGACGGTCTACTTCTGCTGCGAGGGCTGCAAGGCGAAGTTCGAGGCGCACAGGGGAGCATGCCGGCGTCGCGGACTGAGGTCACCGGCGCCGCGGCCGACGAGGTACGCGCGCTCGTGCCCGACATCGAGATGCTCGCGCAGCGGCTGGCGGCGGTCGACTACCTGGTCGACGAGGCGCTGCGACGTCGCTCTTCCTGGGCGTCCGCCTGCCCCAGCCGCTGCTGCTCGAGGGCGAGGCCGGCGTCGGCAAGACGAGGCCGCCGCGAGCGCGCTCGCGGCGGTGCTCGACACGCCGCTGGTTCGGCTTCAGTGCTACGAGGGAATCGACGCCGCCGAGGCGCTCTACGAGTGGAACTACCCCCGCCAGCTGCTCAGCATCCGGCTGGCCGACGCGCGCGGATCGGAGCTGCGCGAGGAGGACCTGTTCGGCCCGGACTACCTGATCCGGCGCCCGCTGCTGCGCGCGCTCGAGCACCCCGGGCCGCGGCCGGCCGTGCTGCTGATCGACGAGATCGACCGCGCCGACGACGACTTCGAGGCGTTCCTGCTCGAGCTGCTCGCCGAGGCGGCCGTGACGATCCCCGAGATCGGCACGATCCGGGCGACGCATCCGCCGGTCATCGTCCTCACGTCGAACCGCACCCGCGACCTGCACGACGCGGTCAAGCGCCGC
Organism: uncultured Actinomycetes bacterium; assembly: GCA_963708365.1. Lineage (GTDB taxonomy): Bacteria > Actinomycetota > Thermoleophilia > Gaiellales > JAICJC01 > JAICJC01. The sequence continues at coordinate 616,543 of CAVPSM010000003.1, read as the reverse complement.
TGCCTGTACCACTGGATCGAGTTCCCGGCCCCGGAGCGGGCGGTCGACATCGTCCGCCGGCGGGTCCAGGACGCGTCCGCAGACGCTGGCCGTGCAGGTCGCGAACGCCGTCTCGCGGATGCGCGACGAGCGACGTCCAGAAGCCGCCCGGCATCGCCGAGGCGATCGACTGGCTCGCGGCGCTCGACCTGCTCGGCGTCCAGCGCCTGGACGCGGCGGTGGCCGACCGCACGCTCGGCTCGGTGCTGAAGTACGGCGAGGACCAGGAGGTCGTGCGCGCGAGGGCCTCGAGAGGCTCGTGGGCGGCGGTGACTGAGCGACCCGGCCGGAGCCCGCGTTCGGCGTCGAGACGATCGAGCTCGACCTGCCGCCGCTGGTCGCGGCGTTCTGCCGCCGCCTGCACGACGCCGGGATGCCGGTCACGCCGGCACGCGCCGCCGACCTGGCCCGGGCGCTCGCGCTCGTCCGCCCGATCTCCCGCCGCCGCCTGTACTGGACTGCGCGGGCCGTGCTCGTCTCCGACCCGGCCGACGTGCGCACGTTCGACGGGGTCTTCCGCGCGGTTTTCGGCGACCTCCGCGGCGACGACGCCGCCCGAGCCCGATGACCTCGACCGCCGCCACGACGGGCGGGGACGGCCCGCCTGCGGCCGAGCGCACGGCCGGCGAGAGCGGGCGCCGAACGTGACGCCGCCGGCGCGTGGTCGGCCTCGGGCGCGTCGTCCGAGGACGACGACGACGCGCCCGAGGTCGAGGTGCCGCTCGCGGTCGCGAGCGACGAGGAGCGCCTGGCCGAGAAGAGCTTCGACGCGCTCACGCCGGAGGAGCTGGCCCGGCTCTACGAGCTGATGTCGCAGCTGCGCCTGGCGACGCCGCGGCGGCGCGACTCGCCGGCACGTCCGCGACCGCCACGGCCGCCGCGTCGACATGCGCCGCACGCTGCGCCGCAGCCTGCGCACCGGCGGCGAGCCGATGCGGCTCGCTCGCCGCCGCCGCCGCGTCGCTGCCCCGCCGGCTGGTGATGCTGTGCGACATCTCCGGCTCGATGGAGCCGTACGCCCGCGCCTACCTGCAGTTCCTCACCTGCGCGGCCGGCGCCGGCCCGAACGCCGAGGCCTTCGTGTTCGCGACCCGGCTGACCCGGCTCACCCGGGCGCTCGCCTCCCGCCGCCCCGAGCGGGCGATGCAGCGCGCTGCCGCGGCCGCGCCGGACTGGTCGAGCGGCACGCGGATCGGCGACGCGCTGAAGGAGTTCAACGACCGCCACGGCCGTCGCGGCATGGCCCGCGGCGCGGTGATCGTGATCCTGTCCGACGGCTGGGAGCGGGGCGACCCCGACGCTCGTCGGCCGCGAGATGGCGCGGCTGGCGCGGCTCGCCCACCGCATCGTCTGGGTCAACCCGCGCATGAGCGCGAGCTCGTTCACGGTTCGCGCCGGCGGCATGGTCGCCGCCCTGCCCCACTGCGACGCGCTCGTGAGCGGCCACAGCTTCGCGGCGCTCGCCGAGGTGACGAAGGCGATCGGCGGGCGAGCGACGCTGCTGGCGCCGAGCCGGCCGCGAGGCACGAGCCGGAGCCGTGGGCCAGCGCGACGCCGGTGGCGGGGAGCTCGGTGGCGATGCCGAGCGGCCACGGGCCGAGCAAGGGGAACACCACGCCGGGCTGGGTGACCGATGCCTGAGCGAGCCGAGCCCAAGATCTGCATCTACCCCGGCTGCGACCGGCCGGCCGTGCCGGCCCACCCGCAGGGCGGGCCGCAGCCCGCGTTCTGCGACCTCGAGGAGCACAATGCCCTCCGCGCCCACCAGGAGCGCCTGCGGCTTGCCGCGCACGCGGAGGCCAACGACGAAAGGAGCACCTAGTGGCGAACGAGGCCTACCGCGCGGTCTTCCTGCGCATCCACCCGACCGGCAAGATGGTGCTCAGCCTGACCACCGAGGCCGACGGCAACGAGCCGCAGTACGCGCAGCTCGTCGCGCGACGAGCTCGGCGTCCCCGCGCTCGACGTCAAGGTCGTCCCCGCCGACACCGACCGGTTCGGGAACGGACATGGCTACAACACGACGCCGTCGCCCGGCGCGACTGCCGCGATCTCGAGCGCGACGGAGAAGATCCGGGCCAAGGCGCGGCTGCTCGCAGGGCATGCAGCTGGGAGCCGCCGCCGGACTCGCTGACGTGGTCGAACGGCGCCTGGGTGAGCGGCGACGGCGGCGACGCCCCGAGGGTCGGGACGATCGCCGACATCGCCATGTACGCGCACGGCTCGGGCGAGCTCCCGCCCGGCGTCGAGGGCGGCCTGGACGCGCAGACCGTCTATCGCGACTGAGCTACGCCGCGACCCGGTAGGCCAGGTGGACGACGCCGCTTGCGAAGCGGCGCTCGCCGGCGAGCTCGAGGTCGATGCGGATCTCGTCCGGCAGGGCCCGCGTGCCGCCGCCGACGACGACCGGCACGAGCAACAGGTGGATCTCATCGACGAGGCCCGCCCTCAGCGCGTGGGCGGCGAGGCCGGGTCCGCCCACGCTGATGTCGCGGACGGCACCCGCCTTCAGGTCGCGGACGGCGGCGGGGTCGAGCTCGCGCTCGATGCGCGTCCGCGGTGTCGACGGCGCCGTCAGCGTGTGCGAGTAGACGATCTTGTCCGCCGCCCGCCAGATCTCCGCGTAGTCGCGCATCGGTCCGGGGTCGGCGGAGACGTCGAGCGTCTCCCAGACGGCCATCGTCTCGTACATGCGGCGGCCGTACAGATAGGTGCCGATATCGCGCTCGAGGTCGTTGACGAACGCGTGCACCTCGCGCGTCGGCGCGGCCCAGTCGAAGTTGCCTTCCGCGTCGGCCGTGTAGCCGTCGAGCGACGCGATCGAGGAGTAGATCAGCCGGGCCACGATGCTGCCAGCGAGACCCGCACCTCGTCGGCCACCTTGAGCGCCCCGAAGAGGGCGGAATACGGCTTCATCCCGAAGTCGGTCTGGCGGACGACGCCCGCGGCGGTGAGCGTGCCGTCGGTGACGGCGATGTCGAGCACGAGCGGCGCGGTGTGGCCGAGCAGCGTCAGGTCGCCGGTCACCCGCAGGCCCGCGCCGGCCGTGGCGACGTCGGTCGAGCGGAAGGTGATCTGGTCGCGCCGCAGCACCTCGTCGTCGATCGTCTGCTCGATGTTCGCCTTGTCGTCGTCGTCGAGCGCCTGCATCCCGCCGGTACCCTGCTGCACCTTGAGCGACGCGCCGTCGACGCGCACCTCGACCCGTGAGGGGGCCGACTCGGCGCCGATCTCGAGCGTCCCCTCCCAGACGGTCACGTGCAGCAGCAGGTCGTGGCCTGCCTTGGCGACGGCACCTGTGCGGCCCGTGCTCACCGAGAGGGTGCTGCCGTCCGGGCCGAAGCGATAGGTGCCAGCCGGGATGGACACGGCCGAAGCCTATAATTCCGCGCCTGTTTCGGCGACCCACCGGAGGACTCGATGGCCGTAGTGCTCGACCACCCGTTCACGACCGAACGCTCGATCGATGACAGCTTCGCCACGATCCTCGACCTCGAGAGGGTGATCCCGTGCGTCGAGGGCGCCACGGTGCTCGAGCGCACCGGGCCGGACGCGGTGAAGGCGGAGATCAAGGTCAAGATGGGCGCGATGGCGCTGACGTTCACCGGCACGCTCGAGCTGACCGAGCAGGACGCCGCCGCCCATCACGCGGTCATGACGGTGAAGTCGCGCGAGGCCGGCGGCCAGGGGTACGCCAACGCCACGATCGCGTTCGACCTAAGGATGGGGGCGGCAACATCCACACGAACGCCCAGATCACCGGCAAGGCTGCGTCGATGGGCGAGGGCGTGGTCGGCGGCGTGCTCGACGCGCTCGTCAAGGACTTCGCGGGCAAGCTCGGGAAGCTCTAGCCCGCCGTGGCCAGGATCGTGATGCGGGAGGTGCGCGCCGGCGAGGTGCCGAAGGACGGCGGCACCGCGGTCCAGGACGATCCCGACCGGCCCGTGTTCCGCGGCAACGGCGCGGACGACTACGTGTGCGTCAGCTGCGGCAACGTGCTCGCCGAGGCGATGGACGCCGAGTACATGACGTACCGGGTGCGGGTGCGCTGCGGCCGGTGCCGGACGATCAACGTCTCGGCGACCGACGCGCACGACCCGGCCGGCGCAAGCGCTGATCACGCCGCGGCCAGGGCGGCGAGCATGCGGCGGTGGCGGGCGTACGCCGCCGCGCCGTCGCCGTCGGCCGCGGCGATCCGGATCAGCGGCGGATGGCCCATCGCCGGCGTCGCCAGATCGCGCAGGGCATCGTTGTAGGCCCGCTCGCGCAGGACGCCGCCGAACCCGAACGCCTTCGCCGGCAGGCCGCGCGAGAGCAGGTCGGTGCGGCGGCCAGCTCTCGGCAGAGGGCCGCGTGCCCGGCCACGTCGAACCCGACGGCCGCATCGGCGCGGGTAGAGCCCGAGCGCTGCCAGGCGCGCCGAGCTGAAGTGCTCCGGGCCGTCGACCTCGACGATCGTCCCGGACTCCAGGTGCACGAGGTCGCACGGCAGGAGCAGGTTCTTGCGGGCGGAGTGGAGGACGGTGACGTCGCCGCGCAGCCGGGCGCAGATGCGCTCGAGGACGTGAAGCGCCGCGACCACCGGGGCCACGATGGCCGGGTCGCGGCGGGCCTTGGCCACCCGCTCGAGCCCGACGTGGCCCTGCTCGCACAGCCAGTCGAAGGTGGCCCGCTCGAGGACGACGCCGTCCCCCGCCGCTGCCCGCGCGAACGCGGCCCGCGTATCCGCCGTCGCCATCCCCGGATGCTAGGCGCGAAGCGGGGTCTGACCCCGAACGCCTGCCGTGACACGTCCGTGGCAGAATCGGGGTCAGACCCCGGTTTCGGTGAGCATGGCGTGGAGCGCCGGCACGCCGTCGCCCGCCGCGCGGACGACGAGCGCGAGCTCGCCGGCGCCGGCCTCGACCGACCAGTCGGCCCAGCGGCAGCATTCGCGCTCGGCGGCGGCCAGCTCATCCAGGGCGGCTGCGACTCCGGCGTCGGGCCGGAAGCGCAGGCGCAGGCCGTCCGGGGTCTGGTCGCGGCCGAGGCCCGAGTCGGCCAGAAGGCGGCGCCAGCGCTCGCGTCGGGACTCAAGCGCGGCGGGGGAGAGGCTGCATGCGATGTCCATGGAGACATCCTGCCACTTCAAGCCGACGTGAAGTCAAGCGGTTCGCGGGGTACGGTGAGCCGGATGAACGCCGAGGCGTCCCTGCTTACGATCGGCGAGGTGGCCCGCCGGGCCGGCGTGCGCACCTCGACGCTGCGCTACTACGACGAGGAGGGCCTGGTCGTGCCCTCCGCTCGGGTCGGCGGCCGGCGCCGCTACGACCCCGCCGCGGTGGAGCAGCTGGCCACGATCCGGTTCTGCCGCGGCCTCGGCTTCGCGCTCGACGAGATCCGGGTCATCCTGGCAGCCCCGCGGGGCCGGGCGCAGAAGGCGCGCTGGCGCGGACTGGTCGATTCCAAGATCGCCGAGCTCGACGCCGTCATCACCCGGGCCGGTGCGATGGCGCAGGTGCTGCGGGTGAGCCGCGACTGCGACTGCGTCGACGTGTCCGAGTGCGCAACTCGCGCGTCGGAGTGCGGGGAGGGGTGGGGTGGACCGGATCCGCGTCGATAGATGGCTGTGGGCGGCGCGGTTCTTCAAGACCCGTGCCCTGGCGCATGACGCCGTCGCCGGCGGGCACGTGCGCGTGAACGGTGAGCGGGTGAAGCCCGCCCGCGACGTCCGTGCCGACGATGTGCTCGAGGTGCGCGTCGGCGAGGTCGTGCGCACGGTCGTCGTCCTCGGTGTGGCCGAGCGACGCGGCCCGGCGAAGCTCGCCGCGACGCTCTACCAGGAGACCGCCGAGTCGCTTGCCGCGCGCGCCCGCCAGGCCCAGGAGCGGCGCCTCGAGCCCGCGTTCGGCGGCTACCGCGCCGGCGGCCGGCCGACCAAGCTCGACCGGCGCCGAACCGACTCCCTGCGCGGACGCAGGCCGCCCCGCTAGGCCCGTCCTCCCCGTAGACTGGCGCCGTGTCGCCCGGCAGGTGGACCCGGAGTCTCGCGCGCGACGAATGGCGCCGCCTCGGCTGGTTCGCGGCCGCGATCGTCCTCCTCCACGTGGTCGGGTGGCTGCTCTTCTTCCACTCCGCCCACCGGTATGCGCCGCTGGCCGGGGCGGGGCTGACGGCCTACCTCTTCGGGCTGCGGCATGCCTTCGACGCTGACCACATCGCGGCGATCGACAACACGACCCGCAAGATGCTCTCGCAGGGCCGGCGGCCGATGGGCATCGGGTTCTTCTTCTCGCTGGGCCACGCGAGCGTCGTCTTCGTGCTCGTCGCGGCCCTGGCACTGGCGACCCGGGCGGCCGATACCCGCATCCCGGCGCTCCAGCACTACGGCGGCTACGTCAGCGCCGGCGTCTCGGGGACGTTCCTGTGGATCATCGGGATCCTGAACCTGGTCGTCCTGCTCGACGTGCTCCGGATCTTCCGGGAGATACGGGGCGGCGAGTACGACCACGAGCGGCTCGAGAACCGCCTGCTGGAACGCGGCATGATGAGCCGCTTCTTCGGCCGCTTCTTCCGCCTGATCGATGCCAGCTGGAAGATGTACCCGCTCGGCCTGCTCTTCGGGCTCGGGTTTGACACCGCCACCGAGATCGGCCTGCTCGCGCTGGCCGCGGGCGTGGCGACCGACACCGTGCCGCTGGCCGGCGTCCTTTCGCTGCCGATGCTGTTCGCTGCGGGCATGGGGATGATGGACACGCTCGACGGCGCGTTCATGACCGGCGCGTACGGCTGGGCATTCTCGAACCCGGTGCGCAAGGTCTACTACAACATCACGATCACGAGCCTGTCGATCGTCGTCGCGCTCGCGATCGGGACGGTCGAGCTCCTGCAGGTGCTGTCGGCGCGGCTCGAGCTGTCCGGCGGGTTCTGGGACTGGCTGAACGGGCTCGACTTCGAGACGCTCGGCTACGCCGTCGTCGCGCTGTTCCTGCTGATGTGGGCGGGGTCGGTCTCGATCTGGAAGCTGCGACGGATCGAGGATCGCTGGGGCGGGTAGCGGAGCCGGCGGCCGGGCGCACCGCCGCCGCCCGCGCCGAATTGACATCTGCCGAGGATGCCAATTGCGATGATCGGGGAACCATCTGCCCGCCGCGGTCGTCGTAACAGGCTGTGAGGGCTTCGCTCGTGATCGCCACCCTGGCGGCCATCGGCGCCGCTGCCGCCGGGTGCGGATCGGGATCCGGCGGGACCGACACCCGCATCGCGATCCACGCCGTCGTGCGGGCTGGCTGCGTTCCCGAGCTCGGTGGCGTCACGGGAAGCGCGTATCCCGGATCGATCGTGATCGCAGGGACGCAGAGCCGGAGGGTGGTGAGGATCGGCGGCCGCGACGTCGCCCGGGTAAACGTCGATCCCGGGGCCTACCAGGCCGGTGCGGCATGGGTGGCAGGGAGCCGGCTCATCTCCGCGCGTGTCGACGGTCGCGGCGTGCACGTCGGCCCCAACGGGCTCGTGCACTTCACCGCGCCGAGCGGCGTCGACACGAGCCTCCGCCTCGTCGTCTCGCTCCACCGCACCGAGTGCAACTCACCCGGTGCGGCGGGCTGACGCGTCGTCGCGCCAGCCCGCCGCGATGGGGCTAGTGGATGGCGATCTTGAACAGGCCGCGGCCGTGCGTCGCAGCGACGACGTAGCTGCGACTCGGGCTGACGGCCAGGTTCCAGGTGTCGACGTCGGGCAGGTCGTGGCCGAGGCGGGCCCAGTGGCTGCTCCCGTCACGGGCGATGAACACGCCGAGGTCGGTCGCGACGATCAGCTTGTGGTGCACGATCGCCACGTCGTCCGCCGGGTTGTCCGGCAGGTTGCCAGTCATGTTCTTCCACGTGTTCCCGCCGTTCCACGACTCGAACACGTGGCCGACGCCGCCGGCCGCGATCCACCGGCGTGAGAAGCCGCCGAACACGACGACCACGTGGTTCGGGTCGTTGCGATCGACGTCGATGCCGGTGATGTAGCGGTTCGGCAGGTTCGGCGCATGCACGGTGTGCCAGGTGCCGCCCGCGTTCGTGTCGATGCCCGACGTGAACGGCACGCCGGACGCCGGGTTGCACGGGAGGCCGCACCAGCCGGCATAGATCGTGCTGCCGTTGACCGCTAGCGCCGTCGTCGACGCGTGCGTGTCGTGCACGATCTTCCAGTCGCATGCCGTTGCCGAGCAGTGCGTGTTCCAGCCGGCGTGGTCATCCCAGATGAACTCGCCGCCGGTGACCCAGTGCGTCGGGTTGTTCACATCCGCCTTGAGGGGCGTGATGAACTGCGGCGCCGGGTCGCACGGGCTGGGCGTGTACGTGAACGCCCCGCATGACGGGCTGATCTCGCGGTAGTTCTTGCCCGCGTCGGTGCTCAGCGCCGGGTCCATGTCGACGTACTCGTTCACGATGTGGTTGGCGTCCGCCGGGTCGACGATCACCTTGCCGCCGTCGCCTGTGAACCCCTGGGTGACGATCTTGGCCCCCGGGCGGGTCAGGTTCGCGCCGTTGTCCTGCATGCCGCCCCAGAAGGCGTCGCCCGAGCCCAGCCGGCCGATGCCGGCGCCGTAGTACTGCGTCGTGTGCAGCGTGGCGTTCAGGTCGACCCAGCCGGCCTGGTCGTGGGCGGACAGCGGCCGCCGCCACACTCCACCGTCACTGCCGGTGTACATCGTGTGGCCGGTGATCAGCACGGCGTGCTGGTCGGTGTGCGCCGTCGGCGGGCAGCCGGCCGCGCTGGTGAAGCACGGCAGCGGCGAGTTGAAGTACGGCGCGGTTGTCGTCCAGGTCTGTCCGCCGTTGAAGGACTGGTAGACCTCCTCCATCCCCGCGTAGACGTGCAGCGGGTTGTGCGGATCGACCGCGATGTACTCGTTGTACCAGGTCTGCGCCCCCGGGAACTGGCCCAGCGCCGGCTCGGCCGACCCAGAGTTGGCCAGCTTGGCCGCGTCGGCGATCAGCGTCCACGGCCCGGCCGGGTTCCCGCTCTTCGAGACGTAGATCCCCTGCAGGTTGGTGAACCCATCGGATGCGGACGGGTTCTCGAGCTTCTCCGGCGATTCGATGATCGCGTAGATCCGGCCCTTGCCGGCGGCGAAGCTCGTCCGCCCGATGTCGCCGACGTCGATGTCGCCGGTCGGCGTGATGCGGTGGAACGTCCCCGCCTTGCCCCAGTTCTTCGAGACATAGAAGCCGTTGAAGTTGAGGTCGGAGGGCAGCGTGCCGCCGCGCCAGCCGAGGGCCGCGAGGACGACGCGTCCGCCGGTGCCCGGCTGGAACGTCACGTCGGTGATGAACGACGTGCGGTACGGCGAGTTCTGCGGGTTGGGGTCGGGCTTCAGCACGACGTGCCACGGGCCGCCGGGCGACGCGCTGTGGCGCAGGAGCCCGGAGCTGGTGGCGGCGTAGACGTGCCCGGCCGAATCGAACTGCAGCCGGTAGACTGTGCGGCTCTGGGCGTTCGTGCCGCCGACGCGGTGCCACATGTGGCCGTTCCGAGCGAGGCGGTAGATGCCGAGCGCCGCGAAGCTGTCGAAGTTCGTGTTCGCCTCGCCGAGGCCGACCCACACGGAGCCGTCCCGCGGGTTGGTGGCGAGCGCGCCGATCGAGAGCCTCGGCAGGCCGGCAGACCAGAACTTCCAGTGGCCGCCCCGATCGGTCGACTTCCAGACGCCGCCGTCGGCGGCGCCGGCGAAGATCGCCCCGCCGGCCGCGGTCAGTGCCGTCATGCGGCCGGTGACCAGGCCGTAGCCCGAGCCGAAGTCGCTCCAGACGGGATCCCGGTAGCCGGGGACGGGGTCGTTCAGGAAGGGCTTGTCGGTCAGGGCCTGCCACGTCCCGCCCCGCGTCGCGAGCTGGGCGGCCTGTGCCTGCGCGGCCGTGTACGCGGCCGCCGACACCGAGGCAGCCGGCGCCGTCTTCATGTACGACTCCATCGCGGCCCGTTCCAGAATCTCGTTGCCCTCGCCGCCGTCGTCGTCCTTGGCAGTGGCGTTGTGCGCTCTGGTGATCTCCCCGAACCGGGGACCCGACGTGTTGCGCCTTCCCCGCCATCGCGGCCGGCACCACGGCCAGCGCAACCAGCGTTCCCACGCCGGCAGCGGCCCCTACGGTACGCCGCAACCATGAGCTCCGACTCATCATCGCCCCCTTTTAGATGGCCTCAGCCCCACGAATAACGAGACAAGCCTCGGTTGGCGATGCTAGTACCGCACCCGGTGGGGCGCAAGCAGAATTTTCGTAATCCGAACGACTCCGCCTACCCTCCCGGCGTGCCTTCCGGCGAACCTCGAAGCGGCCGCGAACGGCCGGTCGTGATCGACCGTCGCGACGGCGTGAACGGCGAGCTCGTCCTGCGCCGCGCGGGAGCCGATCACGAGGTGATCGCGAACGGGACGTTCCTGATGGACACCCGCGACGGGCGCTCCGAGCGGGCGCTTGTGCGCGAGGCCCTCGCCGGCGTGCGCGGCGCCCGCGTGCTGCTTGGCGGACTGGGCGTCGGCTTCTCGCTCAACGAGGCGCTGCGGGCGCCCGGCGCGGCCGAGGTGGTCGTGGTCGAGCTCGAGCCGGTCGTGGTCGAATGGGCGCGGACGCACCTGCGCGCGCACGGCGGCGCCGGCCTCGACGACGGACGCGTCCGCCTGGTGGTCGCCGACCTCGCTGACGCCCTCGAGACGGTCGACGGGTCGTTCGACGCGATCTGCCTCGACGTCGACAACGGGCCGGGATGGCTCGTGCACGAGCGCAACCGGCGGCTGTACGCGGACGCGGGGCTCGCGCGCATCCACGATCTCCTGCGGCCGGGTGGCCGCCTGACCGTGTGGGCCGCGGCCGCCGATCAGGAGTTCGACGCGCGGCTGCGCGACCGCTTCGACGCCGTCCGGGCCGTCGCGATCCCCGTGCCCCGCGGGGCCGACGACGTCGTGTACGTCGCGGAGATCAGTCCGTCCAGAAGTCCTTGACGACGACCCCGTCGCCGCCCTCGGGCCGGTCGGCGCCGATGGCGATGATCTCGAGACCCTCCGGCCCGGCCCGGAATCCGCGGACGACGTCGGGCGCGACCCGGACGACGTCCCACTGGACGAGGTCGAACACCTCGTCGTCGAGCCGGACCTGGCCCGAGCCGCCCACGACGACGTAGGCCTCCTCCTGCTCGCGATGGTGGTGGCCCATGCCGGGACGGAACTCCGGCGGGTAGCCGAAGTAGGACACGCCGAGGTGCTCGGAGTCGAGCCGGCTACGGCTCATGTGGGCGTCGATGCCTGCCGCGCGGGCGGCCTCGGACGTCTCGATCCCCTTCAGGTTGACGATCGTGTGGCGGCTCATGGATCTCCCTCCGCGGGTGTTACCGGTACCCGTGCACGCTACCCGTCGGCCATCTCGAGAAGCGTCGTCACCGTCGTCCAGTTGCGGGCGGTTGCCTTCACGCCGAGGCCCTTGCCGGCCAGGCCCGCCCACAGCTTCGAGCGGGCGATCCCGTCGGGATGCCAGGCGTAGATCTCGCGGCCGATCGCCTCCATCCGCTCGCCCTCGACGGCGAGCGCTGCAAGCTGCTCGAGCGCCTTGGGGTCGGGCTCGGCGGCGAGGAAGCTCACCTGGTAGCGCTTCGGGTCTCGGGCCGCGTCTGCGAGTGGGTTTCGGCGTACGACCTCGGCCAGCTCGTCGCGCGTGCGGACGACGACCGGGATGTCGAGGGCGAGCTCTGAGGCGATCAGCTCCTCGCATGTCCGGGCGGTGCCGTCGGGCGTGCGCCTGGTGGAGAGGACGATGTTCCCACTCTGGACGTAGGTGCGCACCTCGTCGAACCCGGCGCCCGTCAGCAGGTCCCGCAGGGCCGGCATCGCGATGCGGTTCCGCGGCCCGATGTTGATGCCGCGCAGGAGCACGATCTGACGCACGCGGGGTAGGGTCGCACACGGATGCCCGCCATGTGGAACCCCGAGGTCGTCGTCGAAGAGGAGCTGGCGCGCGCCCTGATCGGCGACCGGGTTCCCGAGCTGCGCGTCGCGCCGCTGCGGCTGCTGGGAGAGGGCTGGGACAGCACCGTGTGGTTGGCGGGCGAGGAGTGGGTGTTCCGCTTCCCGCGCCGCCAGGTGGTCGTGCCCGGCTTCGTGCGCGAGATCGAGGTGCTGCCGCGGCTCGCGCCCGGCCTGCCGCTGCCAGTACCGGTGGCGGAGGTGCGCGGCGAGCCGGACGAGCGCTTCGGCTGGCCGTGGGCCGGCTTCCGGATCCTGCCCGGGCGCGAGCTGGCCGAGGTCGGCGCCGACGACGCGGCCCGCGCCGGCCACGGCCGCGGCCTGGGCCGGTTCCTGCGGGCCCTCCACGACATCGACCCCGCGACGGCTACGGCGGGCGGCGAGCCGCTCCCCGTCGACCCGGTCCGCCGGGCGGACATGCCGTTCCGGGTCGCGCGCACGGAGGAGCAGTTGGAGCGGCTCGGCGGCCTCGGCCTGTGGCGGCCGCCGGCAGGCGTCGCGGCCGTCATGGAGGAGGCCCGCACACTGCCCGCGCCGGACGAGCTCGTCGTCTGCCACGGCGACCTGCACCTGCGCCACCTGCTCGTCTCGGATGCCGGCGAGCTGGCCGGCGTGATCGACTGGATCGACGTGTGCCGGGCGGACGCGGCCATCGACCTCCTGCTCTACTGGGGCTACCTCGGCGCGGCGGGGCGGGAGGCGTTCCTCGCCGAGTACGGCCCGGTCGACGACGTGCGACTGCTACGCGCTCGGGTGCTGACCGTCTCGATCTGGGGCGCCCTGGCCGAGTACGCGAACGCCGTCGGCATGGAGCGGCTCCGCCGCGAGGCCGTGGCGGGCCTCGACCGCGCCACCGCCGAATGTTAAGGGGACAGTCCCCTTTACAAACGGGGACTGTCCCCGCCTCTAGGCGACGCGGGCGGTGAGCCGCTCGGCCAGCGCGCGGACGCTCTGCCGCAGCTCGTCCGGCGTACGGATCTCGAACCCGCAGTCGAGGCCGGCGAGGACGCCCGCCATCCAGTCGAGGGAGCTCGCCCGCATTCGCACCACCGTCCTGTCGCCGGCGGCGGCCAGCTCGGCCATCGTCGGCGGCAGGCGGCGGGCGGCGGCGTCGAGCGGCAGGTCGAGGACGACCTCGACCTCCCACGGCCACGGGACGCGGGCGAGGGAGGTGCTGACGTGCGCCACGGCGTCGAAGCCGTCCGGCGGCGGCAGCGCCCGCTCGCCGGTGACCGCGACGTCGCGCATCCGGTCGACCCGGAACGTGCGCAGCGCGTCGCGGCCGTGGTCGTGGGCGGCCAGGTACCAGCGGCCGGCATGCACGACCAGGCCGAGGGGAGAGAGCTCACGCGTCGAGCGCTCGCCGGAGAAGGCGCGGTAGCCCGCCCGTAGACGCCGCCGGCGCCGGATCGCCTCGGCGAGGGCGAGCGCGGTCTCGCCCGGCACCGGCACCGCCGCGTTCGCCGCTGCCGTGAGCTCGAGCGCTCCCTCGAGCGCCTCCACCCGCCGGCGCAGCGCCGCGGGCAGGGCTCGATGAACCTTGGCGAGGGCCGACGTGGCCGACTCCGGCGACCCGGCCAGGCCCAGCCGGGCTGCGGCGACGACACCGAGCGCAACGGCGACAGCCTCGTCCTCGCCCAGCATCAGCGGCGGCAGGCGGAACCCGGGCCGCATCGCGTAGCCGCCCCCGACGCCGCGCTGGCCCTCGACCGGGATGCCGAGATCGCGGAGGGCGTCGACGTAGCGGCGCACCGTCCGCGCGTCGATGCCCAGCCGATCGGCGATCTCCCGCCCCGTGGCGACGGGCTGCGACTGGAGCAGCTCGATCAGCACGAGGAGGCGGGCGGTCGGCGTGAGCACGAGACGTAGTCAACCACGAATAGCGGGCGTGATCCGCCCTATTTGGCGGGTACGGTGGCCACGACGTACGAACCGAGGAGGGACGCGATGACCGACACGACCCAGGCCGTCGGCACGGCGAGGGACTTCGACTTCTGGATGGGCAGCTGGAACGTCCGCAACCGCCTGCTGCGGGCGCGGCTGCGGGGATCGGACGAGTGGGACGAGTTCGCGGCCACGTCGGTGGCGCGGCCGATCCTGGACGGCCTCGGCAACGAGGACGAGTTCCGCACGTCGTACGGCGGCGGCTTCGTCGCCATGTCGTTCCGGTTCTTCGACCCCGGCTCGCGGCGGTGGTCGATCTACTGGGCCGACGCCCGCCGCTCGGGGCTGCTCGACCCGCCCGTGATCGGCGGGTTCGCCGGCGACACCGGCGTGTTCGAGGGCTCGGACACGTTCGAGGGCGGCCCGATCCTCGTGCGCTTCGTGTGGTCGGGTGTGAGCACGCCGGCCCCGCGCTGGGAGCAGGCGTTCTCCGGCGACGACGGCGCCACGTGGGAGACGAACTGGACGATGGACTTCACCCGCAGGGAGGGAGCGCGATGAGCACCGTTGGCCTCGAGAGCCGCATTCCGCACGACTACCGCCACGTCGCGAAGCTGGCCCGGCCGGCGCCGGGCATCACGGTCGCCGGCTCCATTCTCAAGTGGTACGACGTGGCGCGGGCGACCGCGCCGGTGCCCGACGAGATCCGCACGCTGGCCCAGGACGGCCTCGCGGAGGCGGCCCGAACGGGCGGGTTGGCCCTGGCCGACGACGTCGGCTTCGTCATCCTGCACCGCTGCGGGCACGACTTCTACTTCCTGCTCGTCTGCGCCTGGCGCAACCAGAACGAGGTGTGGGAGACGGTCTTCGCCAAGGACGGCGCGGCCGATGCCGCGTTCAAGCCCTGGCCCGCCGACGGGCCTCACCGGCCCACGTTCTGTGTGTGGGAGCTCGGCGTCGTCTGCCACGAGCAGCGGGCCTGGACGCGGTACCTGCGCACGGAGCGCGACGCCGCCGCGTTGCAGACGTACCTCGAAGACGGGTTCGACGGCTCTGTCTAACCGGTATACCGGCTCCCCATAACGGGGGTGTCGGCGTGCGCATCCGGGTGCCATCGTGAGGATGACCCCTTCCGCACCCGAGGTGCGCACGCATGCTTCGACGGATGATCACGCTGGCCCTGGCCGGCCTTGCGATTGCAGCGCCACCGGCGCTGGCGAGCTCGCACTGGCACTGGACATCACGGATGCAGGACGCCACGGCGGCCGCGTCGCGGTCTCCCGGCGGCTGCACGATCAACCCCGGCTGGCGGCAGGGTTCGCTGGTCGTCTCGTGTAGCCGCGGCCAGAAGGCGACACTTACGTACGCGTTCCCGCTCGGCAAGGGCGGCATCCAGGGGACGCCGTGGTGCGGCGTTGCGCTGTGGGGCGCGGCCGACGTGAAGCACACCTGGAGGGTCTCGGGTGGGCACGCTCCGCGTCACCGTGACGGTGACCAACGGGATGGTTCAGCTGTACACCGTCGGCGTCGGCTACTACACACACTAGGGGAGACGGTGGCCGCACACGCACAGGGACGAGGGCCGCTGGGCGCGCTTCGCGAGGCCGCCTCGCTCGCCGGAGTCGGCGCCACCATCGTCGCGCTGCTGTGCCTGTCGGCGTTCGCCTGGACGACGATCCGCACGGCGGGCGGCGCGACCGCCCGGGTGCACGACGCCACCGCCGCGGCAGCCCGCTACGACGCGGCGGCGGGCGCGGTCGAGCGCGTGCAGACGGCCGAGACCCGGTACGCATTCTCTCCGGCCCCGCAGCGCTGTGGCGGCGCTGGGCCGCTCCCAGCGCGGTCTCCACGGCGCGCTTGCCGACCTCCGCGCCCATGCCATGAACGCGGCCGACCGGGCGGCGGCCGCGCGCCTCGCGACGGAAGACCAGGTGCTCGACGCCACCATCGCCCGCCTGCATGCGGCCGTCACGCGGCACGACGCCGGGACGGTCGGCGGTCTCGAGACGAGCGGCCTGCATCCGCTGATCCAGAGGATGCGGAACCTGATCGGCCACGAGCGAGGGGTGTACATCCGCTCGGCGAGTGCGAACATGGCGGCATCGGGCAGCGCCGGCTCGCGCCTCAGCATCGTCGCCCTCATCACCGCCGCGCTCGGCGTCGCCGCTTCGCTCGCAGTGCTGCGGATGGTGCGCCTCCGCCGCCGTCTCGGCGCCGCCCATCGCCGCGAGCTCGAGCGGCTGGGAACGGCCGCGCTCCGCGACGGGCTGACCGGCCTCCCCAACCACCGTTGCTTCCACGAGGACCTGCGCGACGCGATCGCCGAGTCGCGTGGGCTGCATCTGCTCCTGATCGACGTCGACAGCCTCAAGGACACGAACGACGGCCACGGGCACAAGGCCGGCGACGAGTTGCTCGTGAAGCTCGGCACCGCGCTCGACCAGGTCGGCGCGGCCCACAGGGCTTCGGCCTACCGCCTGGGCGGGGACGAGTTCGTGCTCCTGGTCGACGCGGCCGACGACTCCGACCGGGTGGCCTGCGAGATCCACGCCGCTTGCGGGCGCAGCGCCGCGCCCCAGCCGGCGGCGACGGTCGCCGTCGCGTCGTGGGAGGACGGGCTCACCGCCGAGGAGTTGATCCGCCGCGCTGACGTCGCCCTGACGACCGCGAAGTCCGACCGCGCGCCCAGCCGCCACTACAGCATCCAGCTCGAGTCCGGGCCGACGCAGGCCGACATCGAGCGAGCGCAGCTCCTCGCGGTGCTCGACACGCCCGGTGCGATCACCCCGGTGTTCCAGCCGATCTTCGACCTGCGCTCGCAGGAGATCGTCGGCTACGAGGCCCTCTCCCGCTTCCCGGCCGACGTCGGCTACACGCCACAGGAGTGGTTCGACCTGGCCCGCAAGCATGGCCTCGCGGTCGAGCTCGAGGCGGCGGCCATGCAGGCCGCCCTCGCCGTTTCCGGCCGCCCCGCCGGCGTCTCCCTGTCGCTCAACCTGAGCCCGGAGGCGCTGCTGTCCGGCCGCGAGACCCTGAATCTGCCCTCGGATCTGAGCGCGATCACGATCGAGGTGACCGAGAACGCGCTCGTGACCGAGGGCCCCGAGCTCGAGCTGGCGTTGCAGGACCTGCGCGCCCGCGGCGCCCGTATCGCCGTCGACGACGCCGGCGTCGGGTACGCCGGGTTCGCCCAGCTGGTGCGCGTCCGCCCCGATGTCGTGAAGCTCGACCGCAGCCTGGTCGAAGGCGTAAACGTTCAGCCGACGAAGGCGGCCGTCATCAAGGCATTCGTCGGGTTCGCCGAGGACACCGGCGCGCTGATCTGCGCCGAGGGCATCGAGACGGCCGGCGAGCTGCACGTCGTCCGCGCCCTCGGATCGGCGACGGGCCAGGGCTTCCTGCTCGGCCGGCCCGACATCGACTGGATTCCGGCCCAGCCTGCCGTGCAGCTGCCCCCGCCGCGCCAGGCCGAGAGCAACGGCGTCGTCGAGCTGCGCCGCGCTGCGAGCTAGCGAAACGTCTCCGCGAACTCCGCGAGCTCCCGATCCACGTGGTGGCCAGGCAGGTCGTGCTCGCAGTAGTGGTATTCGACGATCCGCTTCGGCGCCGTGATCGCGTTGTAGGCGGCGAACACGGTCGAGGGCGGGCAGCACGGGTCCATCAGGCCGACGCTGACCGTCGTCGAGGCCCGGATCCGCGGCGCTAGCACGGCGTTGTCGACGTAGCGGAGCGTGTCGAGCACCGTCGGGATGTCGGCCTGGTGCTGGGCCAGGAACTCGACCAGCTCCGTGTACGGCGGCTCGCCGGCGATGGCGATCGCGTGGGGGATGTCGCACAGGTACGGCATGTGCGCCTGGCACAGATGGATGCGCTCGGGCGCGAGCGCGGAGGTTGCCAGTGAGAGCGCGCCACCCTGGCTGAAGCCGCCGACCCCGATCCGGTCGGGGTCGACGCGGTCGTGGGCGGCGGCTGTCTCGACGCCGCGCACCGCGTCGACGTAGAGGCGCCGGTAGTAGTAGGCGTTGCGGTCGAGGATGCCGCGGGTCATCACGCCCGGCGTCTCCGGGCCGGGCCCGGACCCGGCGCCGGGATCGCCCGTGTCTCCCGCCCGCCAGCTGCCGCCCTGCGAGCGCGAGTCGACGACCAGCTCGGCGAATCCGGCGGCGGCGTACAGCGTGTGCTCGGCGGCGTGGCCGCGGCCGCCGCCGTAGCCGATGAACGTGACGCGGCAGGGCAGCCGGTCGCGGCCGGGAGGACACAGGAACCAGCCCCGTACCGGATCGCCGCCGGCGCCGGTGAAGGTCACGTCGTAGACCTCGACCGTGCGGTAGACGTCCGGAAGGTGGCGCTCGAACACGGCCGGCCGTTCGTTCGCCCGCGCGTCGCCGATGGCCTCCTCCCAGTACGCGTCCAGGTCGTCAGGCGCGGTTACGGCGGTGCGGTAGGCGCGCAGCTCGTCGAGTGGGGCGTCGAAGTACGGCAACGGATCCTCGCTTCGTCGGGTCCTCGGGTTATCTCAGATTGCGGCGCGGTTGATCGTAGAATCGCGTCATCGTGGCTGATCGTCCCTTCGACTTCACCGGCCGGGTTGCTCTCGTGACCGGTTGCGGCAGCGAGTCCGGCATCGGCCATGCGTGCGCCCGGCTGCTCGCCCGTCTGGGCGCGGCCGTGGCCGAGACGGCGACCACCGGCCGTATCGAGGCGCGGGCGGAGGAGCTGCGGGCGGCCGGCGCGGCCGCGTCTGCCCACGTCGCCGACCTGACCGTGCGGGCCGAGGCCTTCGCGCTCGTCGAGGCGGTGGAGCGGGAGCATGGGAGGCTGGACGTGCTCGTGAACGCGGCCGGGATCGCCCAGACCGGCATCCCCGCCCCCGACGCGGCCTTTGCCGACCTGAGCGAGGCGGACTGGCGGCGCGAGCTCGACGTCAACCTGATGACCGCCATCCATACGACCCAGGCGACGCTGCCGGGGATGGCCCGGCGCGGCTACGGGCGCGTCGTCATGATCTCGTCGGTCACCGGGCCGTTCGTGATGGCGCCGCGGCAGGCCGGGTACGGCGCGTCCAAGGGCGCGATGGACGGCGTCATGCGCTCGATCGCCCTCGACTACGGCCGCAGCGGCGTCACGGCGAACTCCGTCGCGCCGGGGTGGATCGACACCGCGTCGTCGCTTGACGACGAGCTGGTCGCGGCACGGAGCACGCCGGCCGGCCGTGCGGGCACCCCCGCCGAGGCCGCCGCGGTCGCCGTCTTCCTGGCCTCCGAGGAGGCGGCCTACGTGACCGGCCAGACCTTTGTGGTCGACGGGGGCAACATCATCCAGGAGCCGCACGGCATCGACCTGTACGGAGCGTAAGGGGCCAGGCCCCGCCTCTCGGCGGGGCCTGGCCCCGTGGTCTCTACGAGGCGCTGACGCCGACGCCGATCGGGCACGACACGCCCGTCCCGCCGATCCCGCAGTAGCCGCCCGGGTTCTTGTGCAGGTACTGCTGGTGGTAGTCCTCGGCCGGGTAGAACGTCCCCGCCTCGGCGATCTCGGTCGTGATCTCGCCGCGGTGGTTGGCGCGCAGGGCCTCGGCGTAGGCGTCGCGGGTCGCGAGCGCGATGTCGCGCTGCTCCGGCGTGCGCCAGTAGATGGCCGAGCGGTACTGGGTGCCGTGGTCGTTGCCCTGGCGCATCCCCTGGGTCGGATCGTGGCCCTCCCAGAACAGGCGCATGACCTGCTCGGTCGAGATCCGCTGCGGGTCGTAGGCGACGAGGACGGCCTCGGTGTGCCCGGTCATGCCGCTGCACACCTCGCGGTAGGTCGGGTTGGGCGTCAAGCCGCCGGCGTAGCCGACCGCGGTCGAGTACACGCCGGGGGTCTGCCAGAAGATGCGCTCGGCACCCCAGAAGCAGCCCATCCCGACGTAGAAGTACTCGATCCCCTCCGGGTACGGCGGGAGCAGCGGCGCGTCGAGGATCTCGTGCCGCTGCGGTACGGCGAAGGTCGGCTCGTCGCGGCCGGGCAGCGCGTCGGCCGCTTCGGGGACGTCGCGTGGCTTGCGCAGAAACATGCTCAGGAGTCCTTTCATGGGTTCGCTCATACCGTCTCGGCTAGGCCTCGAGCGTTACAGCGAGGCCGATCTCGACGTTGCCGCGCAGGGCGTTCGAGACGGGGCAGCCGTGCTCACCCTCTTCCGCCAGGCGCGCGAACTCGGCCTGGTCGATGCCGGGGACGCGCCCGCGCGCCGTCAGGTTGATGCGCGTGATCGCGAAGCCGCCCTCGACCGGCCCGAACTCGCAGGCGGCCTCGACGGCGACGTGCTCGGGGGTGTGGCCCGCCTCGGCCAGCGTATGCGAGAAGGCCATCGCGTAACAGGCCGCGTGGGCCGCGGCGATGAGCTCCTCCGGGCTCGTCTTCGTGTCGGGCCGGTGCGTCCGCGCCTGCCACGTCACGGCCTGCTCGGGGAACGCGCCGCTTGCGACGCTCACCTTCCCGCTGCCGCCCATCAGATCGCCCTCCCACACGGCATTCGCTCGTGATTCCGCCATCTCGATCTCCCTCCCGTTGCGTCTTCTCTGGACGATAGCCCCGCAGCGCGCTCCGGTAGTCTGGCGGCATGCCCGAGGTGCACGTGCGGCTTTCGGGTGCGATGGCGCAGCGGCTGGGCGCGCGCCGCACCGTCGCCCTCGAGCAGGGCGCGACGGTCGACGACCTCGTCGCGGCGCTCGCCCGCGACGCCGGCTTCGACCCGTCAGAGCTGCGCGGGCTCGCCGTCGTCTCGGGCGGCGCGTTCGTCTCCCGCAGCCGGCCGGTGGCCAACGGCGAGGAACTCGACGTGCTCGTCCCCGTCTCGGGCGGTTAGGTCTCCATCCCGTAGTGGGTGCGTACGAGCTCGTCGAGGCCGCGGCGGGCGAGCGCCTTCGCCGGCGCCAGGAACGTGACCTGGACGACGCCCGGCGCACGGCCGATCTCGATCGCGCCCGTGATGGTGGCCCGGTTCTTCACCTCGGGCACGCTCATGTCCAGCAGGTCGGCGGCGCGCTGGAGGCCGTTGTCGACGGCGCTGTTCAGGTCGGGCCCGGTGCCGATCACCGAGATGGGCAGCGAGTCCTCGATCTCCGAGACGCCGTTGCGCTGTGCGATCTCGGTCGCCCGGGCCTTCTCGGTCGGCGACAGCGGCCGGGCCAGGAAGGGGAGGTCGGATGCGACCGGGAGCATGATCGGGCCGTCGATGGCAAGGCCCTTGATGACGTGCACCTGGAGCGTGACGGTGCCGGACACGTCGCAGGTGTGGCCGGCGATCTCGCCGTCGCCCTGCATCGCGTGCATGTCGCCGAGGTAGATGCCCCCGCCCGGCACCTTCACCGGCGCGATCACGATGGCGCCCGCGCGGGCCGCGTCGACGTCAAGGTGGCCGTCGGTGCGGCTCTCGAGCTGCTCGGGCGTGACCGCGTGGGAGTGGGGCGCCCCGAGCAGGAACGCCCCGAAGTCGCCGGCGTTGTGCGAGTCGGGCAGGTCGACCGCCGGGGTCGTCCCGATCTGGCCCATGAACGGCTGCAGCCGGGTGGCGACGCCGACGAGGTCGTGCGGCGCGAACAGGAGAATCGGGTTCTGGACGGAGTTGGCCGGGATCGCCCCGGCCGTATGTGCGCCGTTCGCGAACGCCTCGGCCTGCTCCTTGCCGACGGTGACGCCGACGCGCCACTCGTCGTCGAACGCGATCGTGTAGCCGTTGGTGAACGCGAAGGGCGACGCCGGCTCTCCGCAGTTCGCGCAGCGCACGCTGTCGGGGCCGATACCCTCGACGACGGTCGCCTCGTCCTCGGCGCCGCACTTGGCGCACACCTTGGCGCAGAACGGGTCGCCGTTGAAGCGGCCCTCGATCATGCGGTCGTTGCCCGACGCCGTCGCGATCGAGGTGACCGAGATGTCTCGGATGTGGATCGCCACCGCGTCGCCCACCTCGGCGCCCTCGACGGCGACCGGGAGGGTCACCTCGTGACCGCCCTTGATCGCGGGCGTGATCATCGGGCCCCAGCAGCCGGGGGCGGTGTTGGCGACGATGTGGCCGCCGTCGCGCACCGGCCCGAGCATCTCGCTCGATGGGCCGATGATGCCGTCGCAGAAGCGGTCGACGAACACCGTCTCCGCCCCCTGCCTCGTCATTGGTCGCGTCTCGACAGCCATCGGAAACCTCCTATGCCGCGCGCTGGACTGAAGCGAGGGTGAACCTATCACCACTCGACCAGCCCCCAGACGCCGGGGCGCGGCTCGTCGTCGTGCCCGCCCACCTCCGCGAAGATGGCCACGGCCCGCTTCAGCTCCTCCATCGCCTCCTCGTCGCGACCGGCGCGGTGCAGCGTGTCGGCGAGGTTGTTGCGCAGGGCCGCCTCGCGGTGGCGATCGCCCTGGGCAGCCACTAGGTCGAGCGCCTCGCGCACGAGTGCAGCCGCGGGCTCGACGTCGCCGTCTGCCGCGCGGGCGCGGGCGAGGTTGTTGAGCGCGGCGATGCGGATGCTCGGGTCGGGGAGGCGCCCGGCCAGTTCGAGGCTGCGCTCGAGGTGGCCCGGCTCACCCAGCAGGCCGAGGGTGTTGTGCGCGCGGGCGGCGGCCTCGTCGTCGCTGTCGCGCTCCGCCAGCCGGAGGGCCTCGCGGGACAGGTCGAGCGCGCCGGGATCGCCGCGGCGCCATGCGACGAGGCCGCGGTCGGCCTGGACGCGGGCCGCGGGCGCGCCCAGCGCGAGCGCCTCCTGCAGGTGGCACTCGGCCGGCTCCCACTCGCCGCGGCGCTCGTGCACGGCGGCCAGCTTGTGCTCGATCGTCCCGAGGCGGTCGGTGTCCGCGTGCGCGGCCGCGGCGTCGTAGGCGGCCAGCGCAGCGGCGTAGTCGCCCCGCAGCGTGTGGACGTCGCCCGTCGCCTCGTGCAGCCGGGCCGGGTCGGGGTGCCCCAGCGCGAGCGCGGAGCCGTAGTGGTCGACTGCCTCGGCGCCCGCCGAGAGCGAGCGGGCGCGGTCGCCGGCGGCGGCATGCGCCTCGGCCGCCTCGGTCTCGCGCCCGGCCAGCTGCAGGTGGCCGGCGACGATGGCGGGGGCGCCGTGGCGGAGGCCGAGCGCGTCGGCGACGCGGCCGTTCAGGAGGCGGCGGCGGGCCAGACCGGCGCGCTCGTCGACGGCCGCACGTACACGTTCGTGGCCGAAGTCGTATGCCCCGCCCCGCTCGACGATGAGCCCGCGGGCGCACAGCTCCTCGAGCGCTCCGACGACCTCGTCCGGCGAGCGCCCGCTCGTCGCCCGGACCGTGTCGACGTCGAACGTCCGCCCGATCACGGCGGCCGCGGTCAGCACCTGGCCGGCGGTCTCGGAGACAGCGTCGAGCCGGCTTCCCACCGCATCGCGCACGCCCGCCGGCGGATCGCCCGGCCGCCCGGCCGCGAGCAGCTCCGCCAGGAAGAGCGGCAGCCCCTCGCTCTCGGCGTACAGCGCGTCGGCATCGGCCGGGCCGAGCCCGCGCGCGCGGGCCAGCTCCGCGACGTCGTCACGGGTCAGCCGCGCGAGCGCGATCCGCTCGCCCGACCGGGCCAGGCGGGCACAGGCGTGGTCGGGGTCGGGCTCGTCGGTGCGGCGGGTGGCGACGATCATCAGACGCCGCCCGGTCAGCCTCCGGGCCAGGTAGCCGAGGGCGTCGAGCGAGGCCGGGTCGCTCCAGTGCAGGTCGTCGACCATTACGACGCCCGGGGACAGCCCCTCGCACGCGAGCGCGATCAGCTGGCAGGCGGCCTCGAGGAAGCGCAGGCGCACGCCGGGGTCCTCGAGGCTCGTCTGCGGCGCCGGCCCGAGCTCGGGAAGCAGCCGGGCGGCCTCGCCGGAGCAGTGGGCCGGAACGTCGCCGTCGAGCCGATCGATGGCCGCGCGCAGGAGCTGGGCCAGCATGCCGTACGGGAGCCCACGCTCGCCCGCCGAGGCCCGGGCCGCGATCGCCGGCGCGCCTCGCTCGTGCAGGGCGGCGACGACCTCGTCGGCGAGCCGGGTCTTGCCGACGCCCGACTCGCCCTCGATCACGGCCAGGCAGCCCGCGGCGGCGATGCCGGTGTGCAGCTCCACGAGGCGCCGCCACTGCGCGGCCCGGCCGACGAGCGGCTGCGCGGGGGCCGCCACCGCCGCCGGCGACTCGGTCGCCTCCGGCGTGCGGCCCTCGTTCACGGCGTTGTAGAGCTCCGTCGTCTCGGCCAGCGGGCGCACTCCCAGTTCCCGGTCGAGCACGCGCACGCACCGGCGGTACTGCTGGAGTGCGTCCGCCCGCCGCCCGGCGGCCGCATAGCGCTCGATCAGGCGGTGGTGGGCCGGCTCGTGCAGCGGGTCGAGCGCGAGCCGTTGCTCGGCCCGGGCGACCGCCTCGGCGCCACGGCCCTCGCCGGCGAGGGCGGCGACGAGCCGGTCGAGCGCGGCCGCCCGCTCCTGGCGGATGCTCTCGGCGGAGAGCTGCTGCCAGTCGTCGAACGTGGCGGAGGAGCGGATCGCGAACCCGTCCAGCAGGTCGCCGCGGTGCAGGTCGACGGCGCGGCCGAGCGCAGCGGTGCCGGAGGCGGGGTCGGCGGCGACCCGGCGGAACTCGGCCAGGTCGAACCAGGCGCCGTCGAAGTCGAGCGCGATCGACGTGCGGTCGGCGGCGACGAACCGGTCGCCGAGGGCCGAGCGCAGGGTCGAGAGCGTGCGCCGCAGCGCCGCCCGCGACCGGTCGATGTCGTACTCCGGCCAGAGCAGCGCCGCCACCACCTCGCGGCTCTGGGGATGGCCGGTCACGGCCAGGTAGGCGAGCATGGCGGTCGCCTTGCGTGTGTCGACGGCCAGCGGGCGGCCCTGGAATTCCACGAGCGGCGTGCCCAGAAATGAGATCCTCAGGTCGTCCACCTGACAAGCATGACACGAGAACGCAACGAGATTCCAGTGTCGGCCCGGTCCCGTAACGATTCCGGAACGGGCCGGCCGCGACACTTGCACCCATGAGGCTTCCCGAGCTCGGCGACCGCACCCTCCGCATCCTCGCGTGGTGCACGTTCGGCTTCTGCGTGGGGATCTGGGTCTGGGCGCTCGCCTGGGGCTGGCTGGCGCGCAGCATCGTCGAGTCGGACTCCAGCTGGTCAGGCGGCGGGTTCTGGTCGAACGGGGGCTTCGTCCTGGCGGTGTTCCTGTTCCCGGTGACCGGGATGCTGATCCTGGGGCGCCGGCCCGGGAACCGCATCGGCTGGCTGCTCCTCGCCATCGGCGCCGGCTGGGGCGTCTCGAACGTGAGCTCCTACTCCGACTATGTGATCCTCCTGCATCACCCCCACGCGGGCGCGGCCGAGCTCGCGGCGATCGGCGCGACCTCCTGGATCGTCCCGATCGGCCTGACCGGGACGTTCCTGATCCTGCTCTTCCCCGACGGCCGCCTGCCCGGTCCGCGCTGGCGCATCGTCGCCTGGATCAGCGGGGTGGCAATCGCCGCCGGCCTCGTGCTCGGGCTCCTGACGCCGGGGCCGATGTCGGACGGCGGGTATCCGCACACGGACAACCCGTTCGGCGTCGGCGGCCTGGGCACTGCGATCGACGACTTCAAGCTCCTGATCCTGCTCGTCCCCGCGATGATGGTCGCCTCGGCCATCTCGCTGATCGTCCGCTTCCGCCGGTCCCACGGCGTGGCCCGTCAGCAGGTGAAATGGCTGGCGGCCGCGGCGGGCCTGGTCGCGGCCATCTACATGTTCGTCGAGCCGATCTCGGTGACGACGGCGCCGGAGGGGACGCAGGCCCCCGCCTGGTTGCTGGCCCTCCAGGGGCTCGCGCTCGTGAGCTTCGGCCTCATTCCGGCCGCGATCGGCATCGCGATCCTGCGCTACCGCCTCTTCGACATCGACCGTCTCGTCCGCCGCACCCTGGTATACGCCGTGCTGGTCGCGTGCCTCGCGCTGATCTACCTGGCCGGCGTGTTCACGCTCGAGTCGGTCGTTCGCGACGTCTCCGGCAGCTCGAGCACTCTGGCGGTGACGCTCTCGACGCTCGCCGTGGCGCTCGCGTTCCAGCCGCTGCGCCGCCGGATCCAGGCGATGGTCGACCGGCGGTTCTACCGGGCGCGGTATGACGCGGCCCGGACGCTCGAGGCCTTCAGCGCCAGGATGCGCGGCGAGATCGATCTGGAGACGCTCACCGGCGACGTCGTGTCGGTCGTGCGCGACGCGCTCCACCCCACCCAGGCGACCGTGTGGCTGCGGCCGTCCGAGGACGAACGGTGAGGCGCCCGCGGAGCACGCGGCCGGCGATCGCGGCGCTCGCCGTCACGCTCGCCCTGATCGGCGCCGGTGGGCTGATCTCGCTCGTGCACTTCGGCTTCGAACTCGGCGACACGCTCGACGCAGGCTCCTACGCCGGGCTGCTCGTCGGCATGTCGGTGATCGGCCTTCTCATCGCGAAGCGCGAGCCGGGCAACCCGATCGGGTGGCTGTTCTCCCTGGCCCCGCTGCTCGTCTCCGTCTCGCTCGCGCTCGGGGCTGTCGGCGTCTGGGCCGGCCCGGAGCACATGGACTTCGTCTGGGCGCCCGTCCCGGCGTGGATCAGCCTGTGGGCGTGGCCGATCGGGTTGATCGGGTTCGCGCTCTTCCTGCCGCTGCTCTTCCCCGACGGGCGCCCGCCGTCCGGCCGCTGGCGGCTGCTCGTCCGGATCGACCTGGCGGTCGTCGCCGCGACCGTGCTCGTCTTGGCGACCCAGCCGGGCGAGATCAACGCCGGCGTCACCAATCCCTTCGGCCTCGATGCGTCGGGGAGCGCCCCCGTCATCGCCGTGGTCGTCGTCGCGATCGTCCTGGCGATGATCGCCGGGTTCGTGTCGGCCGTCGTGCGCTACCGCCGGGCGAGCCCGACGCAGCGCGTCCAGCTCCGCGAGTGCCTGTTCGCCGTGTGCCTCACCTTCGCGGGCTTCGTGCTGATCACCGTCACGGACGCCCGGGAGTTCCTGTACACGGTCGACTACGCGCTCATTCCCGCCGCGATCGGTCTGGCGATGCTGCGCTACCGGCTCTACGACGTCGACGTGGTCATCCGCCGGACCCTGATCTACGCGGCGCTCGTGTTGACGCTCGCGGCCGTGTACCTCCTCGGCGTCGCGGGGCTCGGCGCCGCCCTGCGGTCGCTGACGGGGGCGTCGAGCTCGCTGGCGGTGACGGTCTCGACGCTCGCGGTCGTCGCCGTGTTCCAGCCGCTCCGGACCTGGATCCAGCGCGGAGTCGATCGCCGCTT
The DNA here is from genome assembly GCA_963708365.1 of uncultured Actinomycetes bacterium. GTDB lineage: Bacteria > Actinomycetota > Thermoleophilia > Gaiellales > JAICJC01 > JAICJC01. Next base: position 589,387 of record CAVPSM010000003.1, on the reverse strand, counting down.
CTACCGGGCTGCGTACGACGCCCGCTCGACGGTCGAGGCGTTCGCCGGCGAGCTGCGCCAGCAGATCGACCTCGACGTGCTCTCCGATCGATTGCTCGCGACCGTGCGCGACACGGTGCGCCCGCGCAGCGCGAGCGTCTGGCTCGCGCCCGTAACGATCCCGGAACGGCCGGCCGGTAGAACGGAGTCATGACGATGCTGCCCCACACGCTCCGCCGGGTGATGCTGCGCCGGCCGCGCGCCGCCGGAGCCGCCGCGGCCCCGCTCGAGACGCGCGCCGCGCTGCCCGCCGAGGAGAAGAGCGCCGAGGCCGGCCTCGAGATCTCGCCGAACGACCCGATCGTGCCCTACTTCCAGAGCGCGCCCGGCGCCGTCGAGCTGGGCAACCTCGAGCTGGACTCCCCGGCGCTCGAGCAGATGCGCGCGCAGGGCATCACCATGGTCGTCCCGCTCGTGACCCAGGGCGAGCTGATCGGCCTGCTCAACCTCGGCCCGCGCCTATCCGACCAGGAGTACTCGCCGGATGACCGGCGGCTGCTCGAGAGCTTGGCCGCCCAGGTCGCCCCGGCGGTCAAGGTCGGCCAGCTCGTCCGCGAGCAGGAGGCCGAGGTGCGGGCCCGTGAGCGGATCGAGCAGGAGCTCGAGGTCGCCCGGTTGATCCAGCAGAACTTCCTGCCCAGGGAGCTGCCGGAGCTCGCCGGCTGGCGCGTGGCCGCGTACTACCGGCCGGCCCGCACGGTCGGCGGCGACTTCTACGACTTCATCGAGCTTCCCGAGGGCCGCATCGGCCTCGTCGTCGGCGACGTCACCGACAAGGGTGTCCCCGCCGCGATGGTGATGGCCGCCACGCGCAGCGTCCTGCGGGCCGCGGCGCAGCGCCTGCTCGAGCCAGGCACCGTGCTCGAGCGGATCAACGAGACGCTCTGCTCCGAGATCCCGCCCAACATGTTCGTCACCTGCCTGTACGGCGTGCTCGACCCCGCCACCGGCGTGCTCCGTTACGCAAACGCCGGCCACAATCTGCCGATCGTCGAGAGCGGCGGTCAGGTCTCGGAGCTGCGGGCCACGGGCATGCCGCTCGGACTCCTCCCCGGCATGACGTACGAGGAGAAGGAGGCCACGATCGCGCCGGGGTCGAGCGTCCTGCTCTACAGCGACGGCCTCACCGAGGCGCACGATCCGCGGCGGCAGATGTTCGGCACGCCGCGCCTGCGCGAGCTGCTGGCCGGCGGGGCGGTGGCGGACGAGCTCATCTCCGACCTGCTCGCCGACCTCGACCGGTTCACCGGCGCCGAGGCCGAGCAGGAGGACGACATCACGCTCGTCGCCCTCGCCCGCTCCGGCGCGGCGCCGGAGCTACGGCCGGTGCTCGAGTTCTCGGTGCAGAGCGCCGAGGGCAACGAGCGCGAGGCGATGCGGCGGGTGGGCGAGGCGGCTGTCGCCGCCGGCGTCGGCCCGTCCCGCCTCGAGCGGCTGAAGACCGCCGTCGCCGAGGCGACGATGAACGCGATGGAGCACGGCAACCGCTACGACGCGGACCTGCCGGTCGAGATCGCCGTGGCGCGCTCGGACTCCGTCCTGTCGGTGCGGATCACCGACCGCGGAGGCGCACGCGACATCCCCCAGGCCGAGACGCCGGACATCGAGGCGAAGCTGGCCGGCGAGCAGTCCCCGCGTGGCTGGGGCCTGTACCTGATCGAGAACATGGTCGACGAGGTGCGCGCGGACGGCGACGGCGATCGCCACACGCTCGAGCTGATCACGCACCTGAAGGGACACGGTGAGGGCAGATGAGCCAGACACCGCTCGAGGCAACGACCACCCGCACGGAGGCCGGCGCGACGATCGCGCTCTCCGGCGACATCGACGGCAGCGCTCGGGACGCGCTCGACGCCGCCTACGCCGAGGCCGGCGACGGCGGCGCCGTCCTGCTCGACTTCAGCCGCGTGGACTACATCAACTCCACCGGCATCGCCCTGATCGTCGGGCTGCTGGCCCGGGCCCGCGCCCAGAGCCGGCCGGTGACCGCGTGCGGGCTGTCCGAACACTACCGAGAGATCTTCGAGATCACCCGACTCTCCGACTTCATGACCATCCTCGCGGACGGGCCCGTGCCCGCCGCCGACAACGGAGGCAGGCGATGACTGACGCGACCATCCGGCTGAGCGTGCGTACGCCCAGGCCGGGCTGCAGCGTGATCGAGCTGGTGGGGGAGGTGACCGGCGCGAGCGAGGCCGCCCTCTCGGACGCGTTCGACCGGGCGTCGGCTCCCGAAGTGCGGGCCGTCGTGTTCGACTTCGGCGGGCTCGAGTACATGAATTCGAGCGGCATCGGCCTTCTGGTGACGCTGCTCGTGCGGGCGAACCGCAACCGCCAGCGGATGCTCGCGTACGGCCTCTCCGAGCACTACCGGCAGATCTTCGAGCTGACCCGTCTCGACGAGGCGATCGCGATCCACGAGACCGAGGACGCGGCGCTGGCCGCGGCCGCCTGACCTCAGAAAGGACGCAACATGACCACCGAACCCGACAAGCGGGATGCCGCCGCATGGGCGCGGCCGATCGACCGGCTCCAGGTCACGGCAGCCGAGCCCGGCGCGCGCAACATCAACGTCAGCGGCCGCCGCCAGACCTCCCCGATCCAGGGCTTCGGCCGCATGTGGCAGAAGACCTACCGGGTGCCGCTGCAAGGGATCGAGGCGACGCCGGCGCAGGTGATCGAGGTCTGGAAGCGGCACTTCCCCGAGTTCTGGCCGAAGGGCAACAGCTTCTTCGCCCCGCTGGCAGGGATCGCGCCCGGCGAGGTGGCCGCGCTCGACCTCTCGATGCCCGGCGGCCTCAAGCTCTCGACCGGCGTGCTCGTGCTCTACGCCGACGATGAGTCGTTCACGCTCATGACGCCCCAGGGGCACATGTTCGCCGGCTGGATCACCTTCAGCGCGTTCTCCGACGAGGGCGTCACGTATGCCCAGACGCAGGTGCTGATGCGGGCGAGCGATCCGATGTACGAGCTGGGGATGACGTTCGGCGGCCACGGCAAGGAGGACGAGCACTGGCAGCACACGCTGCGGTCGCTGGCCGAACACCTCGGCGCAACCGGCGACGTGGAGACGACGACCGTGTGCGTCGATCGCGGCCGGCAGTGGTCGCGTGCGACGAACCTGTGGCACAACGCGGGGATACGCTCCGGCATCTACATGAGCGCTGCGCCCATCCGCCTGATCGCGCGGCCCTTCCGCCGGGGCGGCTGAGGGCTTGCCCGACGCGGTCGTCGTCGGCGCCGGGCCGAACGGCCTCGCGGCCGCGATCGAGCTCGCCCGGGCCGGTCGCTCGGTGCTCGTCTGCGAGCGGGCCGAGACGATCGGCGGCGGGGCGCGGACGGCCGAGCTGACGCTGCCCGGCTACCGCCACGACGTCTGCTCGGCCATCCATCCGCTGGCCGTCGGCTCGCCGTTCCTGCGGGGGCTGCCGCTCGCCGACCACGGCCTCGAGCTGCTCGAGCCTGCGGTGCAGGCCGCCCACCCGCTCGACGGCGGCCGGGCCGCCGTCCTGCACCGGTCGCTGGACGACACCGCGGCGGGGCTCGGGCCGGACGGCGATGCGTACGCCGGGCTGATGCGGCCGTTCGGCGAGGGCTGGGACGAGCTGGCGCCGGTCGTGCTGGGAGCGCCGCGGCTGCCGCGGCATCCGCTCCTGGCCGCACGGTTCGCCCGGGCCGGCGTCCGTGGCGCGTCCGGGCTTGCGACCTCGCGGTTCCGCTCGGACGAGGCCCGCGCGCTCATGGCCGGGATGGGGGCGCACTCGATGCGGCCGCTCGACCGGGCGCCCACCGCTGCATTCGGGCTCGTTCTGCTGGCGCTCGGGCATGCCTTCGGCTGGCCGGTGGCGCGCGGCGGCTCCCAGGCCATCGCCGATGCGATGGCCGCCTACCTGCGCTCTCTCGGCGGCGAGATCCGCACCGGGGTCGAGGTGCGCTCGCTGGCCGATCTGCCCGAGGCGCGGGCGCTGCTCTTCGACGTGACGCCGCGCCAGCTGGTCGCGATCTGCGGCGAGGCGCTGCCCGGCCGGTACGCGGCGGCGCTGCGCCGCTACCGCTACGGCGCGGGCGTGTTCAAGCTCGACTACGCCCTCTCCGCCCCCGTGCCCTGGGCGGCCGAGGCCTGCCGCCGGGCCGGAACGGTGCACGTCGGCGGCACCCTGGCCGAGATCGCGGAGGCGGAAGCGACGGTGACGTCCGGCGGCCATCCGGAGCGCCCGTTCGTCCTCGTCGCCCAGCAGAGCCTGGTCGACCCGGGCCGTGCGCCGGCGGGCGGGCACACGCTGTGGGCGTACTGCCACGTGCCCAACGGCTCGCCGGTCGACATGACGGCCGCCATCGAGCGCCAGATCGAGCGGTTCGCCCCGGGGTTCGGCGACGTCGTGCTCGAGCGCGCGGCCCGCACCCCGGCCGACCTCGAGGCCGAGAACCCCAATTACGTCGGCGGCGACATCAACGGCGGCGCCGCCACCCTCCGCCAGGTGCTGGCCCGGCCGGCCCTGCGGATCACTCCGCATGCGACCCCGAACCCGCGCATCTTCCTGTGCTCGTCGTCGACCCCGCCCGGCGGCGGCGTCCACGGGATGTGCGGCTACCACGCCGCCCGCGCGGCGCTGCGCAGCGCCCTGCGTTAGACCCCGCTCACCGCGAACCGCGAAGATCCGTCGATGGAGGAGCTCGACCGCGACACGGTGGAATGGCTGTCCAGCCTGCACTGGCCGGTCGTCACGCCGGTGATGAAGGGGCTCACGTACGCGGGCGCCGGCGGCATCGTCTGGATCGCGATCGCCGCCGTCCTCGCCCTCCGGTTGCGACGTCCGCTCGTGTTCGTCGCGCTGCTGGTGGCGATCGAGCTCGCGTCGTTCTCGGACGGCGTCCTCAAGTCGGCCATCGGCCGCGACCGGCCGCCGGTGGGCGACCCGCACGTGCACCCGTCGATCCCGGTGCCCACCGATCCGTCGATGCCGAGCGGCCACGCGATGACCGCGTTCGCCGGCGCCGTCGTGCTGGGCGCCGTCGTGCCGCGGGCGCGCTGGGCGCTGCTCGCCCTGGCCGTCGGCATCGCCCTCTCGCGCGTCTACCTGGGCGTGCACTTCCCGAGCGACGTCCTCGCCGGCGCCGCGCTGGGCGCCGCGATCGGCGCCGCCGTGGCGTGGCTCCTGCCCCGTGGCGAGCGCTTCCTGGCCGGGTGGCGCACCAGGCGGGGTCAGACCCCTTCTGGTGCATAACCGGTGCCAGGCACCGGTTATGCATGGGCGCTGCCGAGTCGCGGCTGGAGATGGAGCGGTGTTGGGGTCGCGGTGGGCGGCAAACCGGGGCCAGGCCCCGGTTTCGTGAGGCATAATCGCCTCGATGCCCGACGTCGTCCGCCCGCCCGGCCTCGTCCTGACCGAGCACGAGTTCGCCGTTCCGCTCGACCACGACCGGCCGGACGGGGAGCGCATCTCCGTCTTCGCCCGCGAGGTGGCCGATCCGGACGGGGCCGACCGGCCGTTCCTGGTCTACTTCCAGGGCGGGCCGGGGTCGGAGGCGCCGCGGCCGCTGCGGCGGCCGAGCGCGCCGGCCTGGCTCGAGCGGGCCCTCGAGGAATTTCGCGTCCTCATGCTCGACCAGCGCGGGACGGGCCGCTCGACGCCGGTCGGCGCGCTCCCCGGCCGCACGCCGCAGGAGCAGGCCGAGTACCTGGCCCACTTCCGGGCCGACTCGATCGTCCGCGACGCCGAATGGATCCGGCGCGAGCTCGGCGTCGAGCGCTGGAGCGTGCTCGGGCAGAGCTTCGGCGGGTTCTGCGTCACGACGTACCTGTCGATCGCGCCCGAGGGGCTGCGCGAGGCCCTCCTCACCGGCGGCCTGCCGCCGGTTGGCCGCCCCACCGACGACGTCTACCGGCTCACGTACGAGCGTGTCCTCGAGCGCACCCGCCGCTACTACGAGCGCTACCCGGCCGACCGCGGGCGGATGCGCGATCTGCGCCGGCGCCTCGACGCCGACGATGTGCGCCTGCCCTCGGGCGACCGGCTCACCGGCCCGCGCCTGCGCCAGCTGGGGATGCTGCTCGGCATGGGGCCGGGCGCGGAGCGGCTGCACTACCTCCTCGAGCTGCCGCACGACTCCTACGCGTTTCTGCACGACGTCGAGAGCGCGCTCGACTTCCGCCGCAACCCGATCTACTCGGTCATTCACGAGGCCTGTTACGCCGACGGCTGCGCCACCCGCTGGTCGGCCGAGCGCCTGCTGCCGGCGGCGTATGCGGACGATCCCGAGCTCCTGACGGGCGAGCACGTCTACCCGTGGATGTTCGAGAACTACGGGTCGCTGGCACCGCTGCGGGAGGCCGCCGACATCCTGGCCGAGCGGGAGTGGCCGCGCCTGTACGACGCCGATCAGCTGGCCGTCAACGAGGTGCCGGCCGCGGCGATCATCTACGCCGAGGACATGTACGTCGAACGCGTCCTGTCCGAGGAGACGGCCGCCGGGATCCGCGGCCTGCGGCCGTGGGTGACGAACGAGTACGAGCACGACGGCCTGCGCGTCGACGGCGACCGCATCCTCGGCCGCCTGATCGACCTGGCCCGCGGAAACGCCTGATCCTGCGGAGGGCCGGCTTGACAGCTGATCTACGCTCGCGGCCATGAGCGAGTCCGAGTCGACCGCAGGGCCCTACTCCGGCCACACCGCCTGGGCGCGCAGCCTGGAACGGCCGCTGCGTGAGTTCCTGAACACCGAGACGGGGAGCGCCGCGATCCTTCTCGGCGCGACGATCGCCGCGCTCGTGTGGGTGAACGCCGACGCCGGCTCGTACCGGTCGGTATGGGAGACGGAGCTCGCGATCCGCGTCGGCGGCCACTCGATCGCGATGGACCTGCGCGAGTGGGTGAACAGCGGACTCATGACGTTCTTCTTCTTCGTGGTCGGGCTCGAGGCGCGGCGTGAGTTCGACATGGGGGAGCTGCGCGAGCGGCGGCGCGTCACGCTGCCACTCATTGCCGGGCTGGGCGGCATGGCGGTGCCGGTCTTGATCTACCTGGCGGTCAACGCCGGGCAGGGGTCGGCGCACGGCTGGGGGACGGCGATGTCGACCGATACCGCGTTCGCGCTTGGGATGCTGACGCTCGTCGGCCCGCGCTTCCCGGAGCGGCTGCGCTCGTTCATGCTGACCGTGGTCGTGGTCGACGACGTTGCTGCGCTGATCGTGATCGCGACCGTCTACACCGGTAGCGTGTGGGTGGCGGCTCTCGCGATGGCCGGATGCGTCCTCGTGTTGATCCTGGCGGTGCGCGCCGTCGGCGTCCACGTCGGGCTCGTCTACGCGGTGCTCGGGACGGTGCTCTGGGTGGCGCTCTTCAAGTCGGGCATCGACCCGATCCTGGCCGGGCTCCTGATGGGCCTGCTGACGTACGCGTACCCGGCGCAGCGCTCGGACCTCGAACGCGCATCCGACCTCTTCCGCCTTTTCCGGGAGCAGCCGACGCCGGAGCTGGCCCGCTCGGCCCAGGTGGGGCTCCAGTCCGCCATCTCGCCGAACGAGCGCCTGCAGCGGGCGTTCCACCCGTGGACGAGCTACGTGATCGTGCCGTTGTTTGCTCTGGCAAACGCCGGGATCGTCGTCTCCGGGAGCTTCCTCTCGCACGCGTTCCGGTCGCCGATCACGCTCGGCATCCTGTTCGGCTACGTCCTCGGCAAGCCCGTCGGTGTGGTGGCGAGCGCATGGATCGTCACCCGTCTCAGCCGCGGCCGGCTGCGGCCGCCGGTGGGCTGGGTGGCCGTCGCGGGGGGCGGGACGGTGGCCGGGATCGGGTTCACGGTGTCGATCCTGATCGCGACGCTCGCGTTCCACGGGAGCGAGCTCGAGGAGGCGAAGCTGGGCGTGCTGTGCGCGGCCCTCGTGTCGTCGACGCTGACCTGGACGCTCTTCCGCGCGACCGAGCGGCTCCCCAAGCGCGTGCGCCTGCGGGCGCTGCTCGGCACGGCGCGACCGATCGTCGACCTGGCCGTGCCCGTCGACGCCGACCGCGACCACGTCCGCGGGCCGCTCGAGGCGCCGGTGACCCTGCTCGAATACGGCGACCTGGAGTGCCCGTTCTGCGGCCAGGCCGAGCCGGTCATCCGCGAGCTCCTGTCCGACTTCGGCGACCTGCGCTACGTGTGGCGCCACCTGCCGCTGAACGATGTCCACCCGTACGCCCAGCTCGCGGCCGAGGCGACCGAAGCGGCGGCCGAGCAGGGGGCGTTCTGGGAGCTGCACGACGTGCTCCTGCGCCACCAGGGCGGCCTCAAGCTGCCCGAGGTGGTCGCCTATGCGGAGCAGGCCGGCCTCGACGGCGACCGCTTCTCGGAAGACCTGCGCAAGCGCATCGGCCGCGCCCGGATCGCCGAGGACGTCGACGGCGCCGACCTCTCGGGCGTCTCGGGGACGCCGACCTTCTTCGTGAACGGCCGTCGCCACTACGGCGCCTACGACATCGAGACGCTCTCCCGCGCCGTCCGAGCCGCCCGCGCCCGCGCCGCCCTCAAGACCGGGGTCTGACCCCGAACGTTGGGGGTGCGGGAGTTGTTGCAGAATTGTTGCAACTGGGGGGTGGGGGACGAACCGCGGCCGCCGCGCCGACGTATACAACAGACGTGGATCTGACGCTGATCGCGGTCGCGGCTGTCGCCGGGCTCGCGACCTTCCTCTCGCCGTGTGTGCTGCCGGTGCTCCCGGTGGTGGCCGCGGCGTCGACGACCGGCGGCCGCCGCCGCCCGCTCGGCATCGCCGCCGGGCTCGCCGTCGCGTTCGTCGTCTTCACCCTGCTCGCGTCGCGGGTGCTGTCCGCCCTCGGCCTGCCCCAGGACCTGCTCCGCAACATCGCCATCGGCCTGCTCGCCGTCGCCGGGATCGCCCTGCTCGTGCCCGGGGTCGGCGAGGCGCTCGGCCGTGCCTTCCAGCCGCTCGCCTCGCACGCCGGCGGCCGCCTCGCGCAGGGGGACGGGTTCTGGTCGGGCACCGTGCTCGGCGCCGGGCTGGCGCTCGTGTGGACGCCGTGCGCGGGTCCGATCCTGGCCGCCGTGACCGCGCTCAGCGCCGAGAAGCGGATCTCGGCCGAGCTCGTCCTGATCACGATCGCCTACGCCGCCGGCGCCACGCTGCCGCTGTTCGGCCTCGCGCTGCTCGGGCACCGCGCCGGCGGGTACCTGTCGAGCGTCCGCCGGAGCGGACTCGTCGTCCGCCGGGTGTCCGGCGCCGTGCTGATCGCCGCCGCCTATCTGTTCACGACCGACGTGCCCACTCAGCTGGCGGCGGCCACGCCGGGCTACGTGTCGTCGATCCAGAAGGTCGAGCGGGCGCACAAGGTCGCCGGCGACCTGCGCCACCTGACGGCCTCGGCCGCCAACGCGCCGTCGGCGGTGGCCGCCGGGAACTCGCCGGACACGCTGCGCAACTACGGCCCCGCGCCGGACTTCGCCAAGATCACGAAGTGGATCAACACCCCCGGCTCGCGGCCGCTGACGCTCCAGAAGCTCCGCGGCAAGGTCGTCCTCGTCGACTTCTGGACGTACTCGTGCGTCAACTGCATCCGCACGCTGCCGTACCTGAAGGCGTGGTATGCCCGCTACCACCGCGACGGGCTGGTGATCGTCGGCGTCCACACGCCCGAGTTCGCGTTCGAGCACGTCGTCTCGAACGTGCAGCGAGCGGTGCGCGAGCACGGCATCCGCTACCCCGTCGCCGTCGACGACAGGTACGGCACCTGGGACGCATGGGCCAACCAGTACTGGCCGGCCGACTACCTGATCGACCGCAACGGAGACGTCCGCGACGCGCACTTCGGCGAGGGCGACTACACCCAGACCCAGGACGACATCCGCAAGCTCCTCGGTGAGAAGGGGGCCGGCGCGATGGCGCAGGCGAAGGGCGCGATCACGCCGTCGTCGCAGGTCGAGACGCCGGAGACGTACCTCGGCACCTACCGTGCGCAGTCCTACACCCAGCACCTGCAGCCGAACGTCGACGCCGACTACGGCGCGCCGGTGTCGGTGCCGACCAACGCCGTCGCGCTCGCCGGCCACTGGCGGGTGGAGAGCCACCGGATCATCGCCGGAGCGGGGGCGAAGCTCATGTTCGAGTACGTCGCCCCGCGCATCTACGTCGTCGCCGCGCCACCCGCCTCGGGGCCGGTGACGCTCGGTGTCTCGATCGACGGGTCGCCGAACGCGTCCGTACGCGTGCCCGACGACGACCTGTACCAGCTCGCCCACATGCCGACCGCGGGACCGCACAAGCTCGTGCTCTCCGTGCCCGCCGGCACGTCGCTCTACTCGTTCACGTTCGGGTAGGGGCTACGGCACGAACGGCGACGGCCGGTCGACCCAGATCCGGCGGTCGGACTCGTCGATCCGGTAGTCGTTGATGCTGGCGTCGCGGCGGCGCATGTAGCCGAGCTCGTCGAACTCCCAGTGCTCGTTGCCGTGACTGCGCCACCACTGCCCGGACGGGTCGTGGCTCTCGTACTCGAAGCGCACCGAGATGCGGTTCTCGTGGAAGCACCAGAGCTCCTTGCGCAGGCGGTAGGAGATCTCCTGCGACCACTTGCGGCGCAGGAATTCGACGATCGCGTCGCGGCCCTCGAAGAACTCGTCGCGGTTGCGCCAGGCGGAGTCCGGGGAGTAGGCGCCTGCGACCCGCTCGGCGTCGCACGTGTTCCAGGCGTCCTCAGCCGCCTGCACCTTCCTGCGTGCCGTCTCCTCGGTGAACGGGGGTGCGGGTGGGCGTGGGTCCATGCCGTCCAGCCTAGCTCGCGGGCGTCACCGCGGAGGGTGGGCCCAGCGCTCGATGCCGCGGATCAGATCGTGCCACGGCTTCGTGATCGCGCCGATCCCGAGGCCGGTGACGGCGACGTCGACGTAGCGGGGAGTGGCGGTGTCGCCGAAGGCGTGGACGACGCCGAAGCCGAAGAACCCGCATGCGACCATCGCGAGCGCCGCCGCGAGCCCAAGGCAGCGCGCCACCCGGATCGACCGCAGCCTCTCCGCCTCGGCCTGGGTAGTTGCGGTCGCAGGGTCGGCGCCGAGCAGCTGCAGGTGCACGATCGGCTCGAGCACGCGCTCGATCGCCGCGGCCAGCAGGAACACGCCCGCGAACGCCCCGAGGCTCACCGCCGAGCTGGTCGCCGGCGGGTTGCGGTAGTGCAGGAAGAGGACCCCGGCAATCGCGCCGATGGCCATCATGCCGATGGCGATCTCCCACGCGTACGTCACCGGGTCAACGCCGGCCGGAGCGTCGTTCTCCGGCTCCGGTTGCTCCGAGCGAGGACGTTTGGGAGCGTTCGGCATCCGCGTCGTATAACAGCGGTCCGGCGCGTGTGTCAAACGGCGCGGCCGCGCACCCCACGTATGATCGACACAGGATGCAGGTGCCCGGACCGGAGCGCAGGACCACCCGCGGGCAGATCGTCCGCCGTGCCGCCCTGGGTGCCGCGGCCGGGCTCGTCGCCACGGGCTGCCGTTCGCAGAGCGCCGCCCGGGCCGCCCGGACCCGCGACCGGGTGGTGGTGATCGGCGCGGGCGTCGCCGGCCTGACGTGCGCGTACCGCCTGCTGCAGCACGGCATCCACGCGTCCGTCTTCGAGGCGTCCGACCGAGTAGGTGGTCGCACGCTGACCCTCCGCGGGTTCTTCGCCGACGGCCAGATCGTCGAACAGGGCGGGGAGGCCATCGACACCGACCAGTACGCCGTCCGCCGGCTGGTGGCGGAGCTCGGCCTGCACCTCGACGACACGTTCGCCGACACGCCCGGCGGGCTGCGCTCGAACCGGTTCGACTTCCACCATCGCCGCTACCCGTATGCCCGGGCCAGCCGCGACTTCGCCGCGGTCTACCCGGCGCTTCAGCGCGATCTGCGCGCGTTCGCGCGCTCGCCCCGGGCTGCGCGCGAGCTGGACGAGATGTCGGTCGCAGACTGGATCGGCTCACGCGTGCCGGGCGGCACCGGCTCGCAGCTCGGGAGCCTGATCGGCGAGGCGTACTGCTCCGAGGATGGCGTCCCGATCGAGGCGGGAAGCGCCCTCGCGATGATCACGCAGCTGGGCGAGTCGGCCCGGCGGCCGCTGTCGCTCTACGGCAACTCCGACGAGCGGTTCCGGGTGCACGGCGGGGTCGACCAGATCGCACACCGACTGTCCCGGCGCCTGCCCGCCGGGGCGATCACGATGGGGACGCCGCTGGTCGGCCTGCGCCGCACCGCCGACGGCTCGACGACGTGCGCGTTCGCCGGCGGCCGCGAGGTGCGCGCCGACCGGGTCGTGCTGGCGCTGCCGTTCACGACGCTGCGCGAGGTCGACTACCACCGCGCCGGGTTCTCGCCCCGGAAGGACGCGGCGATTCGCGAGCTGGGCATGGCCACGAACGCGAAGCTCACGCTCCAGTTCTCCCGCAAGACCTGGCAGCTCGACGGCTACGACGGCTACATCGAGACCGACCGCATCCCCGGCGACACATGGGACACGAGCGTGAACCAGCGCGGCCGCGACGGCATCCTGGTCGTGTACACGGGCGGCCGCCGCGGCGCGACCTATCCGACGTCCCGACCCCACGGGCCTGCGCCGGCCCACGTGGCCCGCGAGACCGTGGCGCAGCTGGCCGCGGTGTATCCGCACCTCGAGCGCGACTTCACGGGTCGCGCGCACCTCGACGCCTGGGTGCACAACCCCTGGTCGCACGGCTCCTACGCCGCGTTCCTGGTCGGTCAGTACACCCGCTTCCCGCAGCACGTCCGGGCCGGTCGGGAGGGCGGCGTCCACTTCGCCGGCGAGCACACCGACACCGACCAGCAGGGCTATATCGACGGCGCCGTGCGTACCGGTGAACGCGCCGCCCGCGAGCTGATCGCCTAGACGACGACCGCCGCCGGGCGCGGCTCGGCCACCGCCGAGAGCGGGAAGGAGAAGGTGAACGTCGCGCCGCGGCCCGGGGCCGTGCGGATGTCGAGCGTCCCGCCGGCCACGCTCACCCGCTCGCGCATCGACTCGAGGCCGAGGTGCAGGCGCATGCGGTCGCGGTCGAGCGCATTCGCGACGTCGAAGCCGATGCCGTCGTCGGACACCTCGCAGACGATCGCGTCGGCGTGCCGGCGCAGGGTCACCGACACCGTGCGCGCCCGCGCATGCTTGCGGACGTTGGTGATCGCCTCCTGGAGCACGCGGTAGCACAGGTTCTCGAGCGCGCGCGGGTAGCGCTCGACGGTGCTCGTGAGCTCGAAGCGGAATCCGCCGTCGGCCGCCGCGTCCTCGAGCAGGCCGCGCACCGCCGCCTCGAGGCCGCGCTCGGTCAGCACCTGGGGCCGGAGCTGGAACATCACGTGGCGGGCGCGCTCGGTCGCTGCGTGGATGGTCTGCCGGGCCGAGACCACGGCCGGGAGCGTCCTGGCCGGATCGCCGTTTGCCATTGCCCGCTCCAGGCGGTCGAGCGCCAGCTGTGCCGCCACCATCACCTGGATCGTGTCGTCGTGGAGGTCGCTCGCGAGCTGTGCCTTCGCGTCCTCCTCGGCCCGCAGCAGAGCGCCGAGGACGTGGCGGCGGCGCTCCTCCTCGTCCTCCAGCTCGCGCACCCGATCGGCCCGCTCGTAGGCGACGCCGATCTGGCCGCCGATCTGCTCGATGACGTCGAGGAGCGGCTGGTCGACGCTCCGGATGTCGTCGGTGAAGCACTCTACGACCCCGGTGACGAGGCCCTCGCGGACGATCGGGACGAACACCACGCCGGCGAAGCCGAGGCTCTCGAGCAGCTCCTGGCGGCGAAATCCCGTGCCGGCAATCGGGGTCGCCAGGGCCGTGCCCCGCTCCCACACGCCGCCCAGCACGCCCTGCCCGCGCTCGAACTCGATTTCCGCCGAGTCGATCCGGAACGCCTCGGCGTCGACGCTCGGCGCCGCCCAACTGCCGACGTAGCGCAGCCGCTCGTCGCGCGGGTCGGCGCGCCAGGCGACGGCCAGGCCGAGGCCGAGCGAATCCCCCAGGGCGCGCAGCATCGCGCCGGTCGTCTCCTCGAGGGTCGCAGCCGACGCGAGCGCCCGGGCGACCGTCGACTGCATGTGCACGAGCCGCTCCGCCCGGGACCGCTGGTCGTAGAGCCTTGCGGCCGCGACTGCCGCGACGCCGCCGGCGGTGATGACAGCCGCGGCCCAGACGGACCCTTCGATCCAGTAGTAGCGCGTGACAGGGGCGAAGACGCCGACGACGACCGCGACGATCGCGGCCAGGGACAGCGCCGCCGTCCCTACCGCAACCTCAGTCGTACGCCCTTGTCCCTGCCGCCGCATTGACCCGGTGACAACAGGCATCAACGCCGCAGGGTATCCGTGCGCTCGAATCCTCGCAACCCATCTAACCGGATGTTGCCGACGGCTCGGCCCGAGCCCAGCCGCGCAGCTCGTCGAGTCCCGGCAACAGCCGTTGTCCGCGATCGGTGAGCGCGTAGGCCGCGCGCGCCGCCGGCTCTCCGGAGCGGCAGACGACCCCCGCGGCGACGAGCTCCCGCAGCCGCTCCGCCAGCAGCCGGTCTGAGAGGCCCGGGATGGCCCGGTGGATCTCGCAGAAGCGGGCCGGGCGGGCGGCCAGCACGTCCAGGATCAAGGCCGTCCAGCGCTTGCCCAAAAGGTCGAACGCGGCGCGCAGATCGGGGCAGCACTCGAGCGGCGCGCGTTCGTCCATCGCCCCAGGATACCGAACATCCGGAGCTTACCGACGAAAAGTAAGCATGGTGCTAGGCTGCGGCTCAATCGTACGTTGCCGGAAGGTTTCACGCTTCAACCATGGGGGTCGCAATGCCGGGTCACATCGAAACCACGCTCTACACGGATCCCGCGTGTCCCTGGGCCTATTCGGAGATGCCGGCGCTGCGCGTCATCGATTGGCGCTACGGCTCCCAGCTCGACTGGCGGCTGGTCATGATCGGCCTCACCGAGAGCGCCCAGCAGTACATCGACCGCGGCTACACCACGCTGAACTCGGCGCGCAGCCACGCAGCCTTCCGCCGGTACGGCATGCCGTTCTCGCCGCGGCCGAAGGCGCGCATGTCGGCGACCGCCCGAGCCTGCCGCGCGATCGAGACCGCCCGGCTGCTCGAGCCCGGCAGCGAGTGGGCGGCGTTGCGCGCGCTCCAGCTGCTCCAGTTCACGACGCCGCTCGTGCTCGACGACGACGAATCCGTCGCCCGTGTCGTCTCGGCAGCGACCGGCCACGACGCCGATGCGATCCGCGCCGCGCTTGACTCGCCCGAGACGACCGCCGCGTACGAGCGCGACCGGGCCGAGGCCCGCAGCGCCGCAGGGAGCGCCGCCGAGCTGCAGGGCAAGACGGCGTCGACCGACGGCACGGTGCGGTTCACCGCGTCGTCCGTGTCCTTCGCGCGCGACGGCGTCCGGCTCGTCGCGGGCGGGTTCCAGCCGGTCGCTGCCTATGACGTGCTGGTTGCGAACCTCGACCCGGCCCTCGAACGCCGCGATGCGCCGGACGACCCGGCCGAGCTCCTCGCCGAGTACCCCGATGGGCTGACCACGCAGGAGGCGGCGGCGCTGCTCGCCCGCAGCAACGACGAGCCCGACCGGGTTGCGGCCGAAACGGCCCTGCTCGAGCTCGTGTTCGACGGCCGCGCCGAGCGGATCGGCATCGGCGACGACGCGATCTGGCTCGCGCCCGACCGGGCGGAGTGGTTCCATGGCCTGCTCCAGGCCGTCGAACCGGCGCGCGTCAACCGAGATCCAATCGGCGCAACCGCATAATCTCTCTCGCCGCCCTCTCGACGACGGCCCTGGACAAGCTGTGAGGGGGCGAGCCACAGGCCGCCGGAGTCGTGCCCGGCGGCCTGTCCGTTTCAGAGCCTGAGATCTACCAGCGGGCCGCGCCGAGCTCGCGCGAGATCGCGCGGGCGGCGTCGCGGACGCTGCCGATCAGGGCCGGCCTCGGCTGGCGGCGGGTGAAGAGGCGCTCGACCGGGCCGACGATGCCGATCGCGCCGGCGGCCTGGCCCGCGCGGTCGAAGACGGGGCTCGCGATCGAGGCCTCGCCGATGATCGCCTCCTCCCGCTCGGCCGCCCAGCCCTTCTCGCGCACCTCCTCGAGCATCTTGCGCACGGCTGCCGGTGAGACGACCGTCGCGTGCGTGAGGCGGTCGACGCCGCCCGCCAGCAGGTCGTCGGCGACGTGGGGGTGGTGGGCCATGAGCGCCTTGCCGAGCGCCGTGGCGTGCAGCGGCAGGTGGGCGCCCACCTCCGGGATCTGGAGGCTGTTGTCCATCCGGAACACGTGGTGGACGATGATCACGCCCTCGCCGTGGAGGGTGCCGACGCGCACCGCCTCGCCGCTGCCCGACGCCAGCCGGTCTGACCACGCGATCGACCGCGCCCGCAGCTCGTTCACGTCGAGGTAGCTGTTCGCAAGCTGGAGCAGCGCCGCGCCGAGCTGGTACTTGCCCGTCTCGGGGTCCTGCTCGACGAGGCCCTCGGCCTGGAGCGTGCGCAGGAGCCCGTGGGTCGTCCCCTTCGCGAGGCCCAGCCGCTCCGACAGGTCGGACACTCCCAGGCGGCGCTGGCCGCTGGCCAGGGCGCGGAGGATCGACGAGGCTCGCTCGATGGACTGGATTCCCATGACTATGTGCCGCTCTTGCCGAACCCGGTTCGGCAATGTAGGATCGACCGTTGTATGAATGGAGACGAGCGGTGATCGGGATTGTATTGGTCTCCCACTCGGCGGCGCTCGCGGAAGGGCTTGCGGACCTGGTCGGACAGGTCAGTGGCGAGGAGGTTCTCGTCCGGCCGGCGGGGGGCTCCGGCGACGGCGGACTGGGGACTGACCCCGACCGGATCGCTGCGGCGATCCGCGCCGCCGACTCGGGCTCCGGCGTCGTCGTGCTCGTCGACATCGGCAGCGCCGTCCTCAGCGTGAAGGCGATCCTGGCCGGGGGCGACGTGGACGGGATCGACGTCCGTCTGGCCGACGCGCCGCTGGTCGAGGGAGCCGTCTCCGCCTCGGCGCTGGCGGCCACCGGGGCAGACCTGGCGACCGTCGTTGCCGCCGCGGAAGAGGCCCGCGATGTCGGCAAGCTCTGAGCTCCGCCGCACCGTCACGCTTCCCGCAGGGGTGCCGCTGCATGCCCGCCCCGCAGGCAGCCTGGTGCGGGCCGCGGCGGCGCTCGGCGGAACCGTCGTCCTGAACGCGAACGGCCGCACCGCGAACGCGAGCAGCATCCTGCAGGTGCTCGCGCTCGGTGCCGAGGGCGGCACGAGCGTCGAGGTGGTCACGTCCGGTCCGGGCGCCTCAGAGGCCCTCGACGCCATCGCCGGGCTCCTCGAGACCCTCGAGTAGCGCGCCGTCGAGCGCCCCCCGGGCGGCGGCGCCGACCTCATCCGCGGTGCGGGCCGCCAGCGCGTCGACCAGCGCGGCCTTGGCCCGCTGGGTGTGGAGGCTGCGCACGTAGCGGCGCGTCTGCGCGATCCGCGCCGGCGACACGCTCAGCTCGTCCACGCCGAGCGCGACCAGCAGCGGCAGCAGCTCGGGGTCGCCGGCCGCCTCGCCGCACACGTCGACAAGGATCCCGGCGGAGTGGGCAGCGGCGATCGTGCGCGCGATCAGGCGCAGGACGCCCGGGTGGTGGGCGACGGCACGGAACGCGCCGGGGTTCTGGCGGTCGGCCGCGAGCGCGTACTGGGTCAGATCGTTCGTCCCGATCGAGAGGAAGTCGCATGCCTCCGCCAGCCGCCGGGCCATCAGCGCGGCGGCCGGCACCTCGATCATCGCGCCGACCATCGGGTCGGGCGCGCCAGGTGCAACCGCGTCGCGCGCCTCGACGGCGATGGCGCGCACCGCATCGATCTCGGCCGAGTCGGTCACCATCGGGACGAGGACGCGCAGCACGGCGTCGCCGCTGACCCGGAAGAGCGCCCGCAGCTGCGGCGCGACACCTTCGGGGGCGGCCAGCGCGAGCCGGATCCCGCGCGGCCCGAGCGCCCCGCCGGTCGCCTCGGCCAGGAACGGCGGGGTCTTGTCGCCGCCGAAGTCAAGCGTGCGCACGGTCGCGATGCGGTGGCCGAGCTGATCGAGCATCGGCCGCAGCGCCTCGACGTGCGCCTCCTCGTCCGGCCATGCCGGCGCGTCGAGAAACGCGAGCTCGCTGCGCAGGAGGCCGATCCCCTCGGCGCCGGCTTCCAGGGCCGCCCGCACCTCGGCGTCCGTGCCCGCGTTGGCGAGCAGCCGGATCGTGCGCCCGTCGGCCGTCAGGGCCGGCTGGCGGCGCTCCCGCCGGTCGCGCCCGGCGAGCTCGGCCACGCGCGCGGCCCGGTCGCGCAGACGCGTGCGTGTGTCGTCGTCGGGCCGGAGCCAGACCATGCCCCGGTCGGCGTCGACGCCGACCTCGTCACCGACGCCGGCGGCCAGCACGCCCGGGCCGGCGCCCGTGACGAGCGGGATGCCCAGCGACCGGGCGACGATTGCGGCGTGCGCCGTCGTGCCGCCGCCGGCGAGCACGATCGCCGCCAGGTTGCCGCTCCACGCCGCCACCTCGCCCGGGCCGAGGTCGTCGGCGATCACGACGACGCCGGCCGGCGGCTCGCTCGTCTTGCCCGTACTGAGCTCCCCCGCGCGGCGGGCGATGGCATGGAGGTCGGCCGCCCGCGCGGCCAGCAGCGGGTCGTCGAGGTCGGCCAGGGCCTGGGCGTGGGGCTCGATCGCCCGTGCGATCGCCTCCGGAGCACGCGCCCCGGCCAGCGCCTCTTGCTCGGCGGCCTCGAGAAGGGTCGGGTCCTGCGCCATCAGCTGGTTGGCCTCGACGATCTCGGCGTCGCCGCCATGGCCCTCACCGCGCAGTGCGTCGGCTAGGTGGCCGAGCTCCTCGGCGGCGAGCGCGAGCCCACGCCGGGCCGCCGCCGCCTCGGCGTCCGGCGGGCCGCTGCCGCCCTCTCCTGCGACGTCGCCGGATCGGGTCCAGGCAGGGCCCACCGCGGCACCCGGCGAGGCCGGGGTGCCGCGCATGACCCGGGGGGTCACGATTCCTCCGCCACCGTGCGTTCGAGGGCAGCCAGGATGAGGGCGGTCGAGGTCGCGCCGGGGTCCTGATGACCCACGGAGCGCTCGCCGAGGTACGAGGCGCGGCCCTTGCGAGCCTGCATCGGGATCGTCGCGCGCATGCCGTCTTCCGCGGCCGCGCGGGCGTCGGCGACGGCCTCGGACAGCGGCGCCCCCGCGTCGACCCGCTCGCGCAGGGTCGCCACCGCCGGCCCGAGGGCGTCGACGATCGTCTTGTCGCCGGGCTCGGCCGCGCCCAGCTCGACGATCCCGTTCAGGGCGGCATCGAGCGCCGACACGAGGTCGGGCCCCTCGAACGTCTCGGAGTCGCCGAGCGCGCGGCCGGCACGACGCATGCCCGACCCCCACAGCGGGCCGCTGGCCCCGCCGACGGTCGACACCAGCGTCGATCCCGCCTGGATGAGCGCGCGGCCCGGCGTGGTGCCGTCCTCGAGCCCGTCCAGCTTGGCCTCGACCGCGGTGAACCCGCGCGTCATGTTGGCCCCGTGATCAGCGTCGCCGATGGCCGCGTCGAGCTGCGTGAGGTAGTCGCGCTGCTCCGAGATCGACTCGGCGCACGCATGCATCCAGCGGGTCACGGTCTCGGTGTTCACGTCGCCCTCCCTCGAGCCTTGAAGTGCTACGCGCCCCAGCGCAGCGCAGCCGTCTTCACGGGAGCATCCCACAGACCGGCGAGCTCGTCATCGAGCCGCAGGAGCGTGATCGAGCAGCCCGCCATCTCGAGGCTCGTGATGTAGTTCCCAACCAGGCTGCGGCCGACGTCGATGCCGCGCGCGCCGAGCCCCTTCGTCACCTCGTTGAAGACCAGGTAGAGCTCGATCAGCGGCGTGCCGCCGAGGCCGTTCACGAACGCGAGCACCGAGTCGCCTTTCGCGAGCGAGAGGTCGGAGACGATCGGCTCGAGCATCTCCTCGGTGAGCTCGGCCGCCGGCTTCATCTTCTCGCGGCGGCGGCCCGGCTCGCCGTGGATGCCGACGCCGACCTCGATCTCGTCCGGGCCGAGGTCGAAGATCGGCGTTCCCGAGCTCGGAGTGGCGCACGACGACAGGGCGACGCCGAACGACCGCCCCTGCTCGTTCACCTTGCGGCAGATGCCGGCCACCTCGGCCAGCGAGCCGCCGGCCTCGGCCTTCGCGCCGGCGATCTTCTCCGCCAGAACGGTGGCGCCGGTGCCGCGGCGGCCGGCGGTGTAGAGGCTGTCCTGCACGGCCACGTCGTCGTCGAGCACGATCGACTGCACCTCGATGCCGTCGTCCTCCGCGAGCTCGGCGGCCATCTTGAAGTTGAGGACGTCGCCCGTGTAGTTCTTGACGATGTGGATGACCCCGGCGCCGCCGTCGACGGCCTTCGTCGCGGCCGCCATCTGGTCGGGTACGGGCGAGGTGAAGATCGCGCCGGCGCAGGCGGCGTCCAGCATGCCGCTGCCGACGAATCCGCCGTGCAGGGGCTCGTGGCCCGAGCCGCCGCCGGACACGAGCCCGACCTTGCCGGACACGGGCGCGTCGGCGCGGATCACGAGCTGGTTGTCGATGTCGACGCGGACGAGGTCGGCGTGGGCCGTCGCGATGCCCGCGAGCGCTTCCGGTACCACCGTCTCCGGGTCGTTGATGAACTTCTTGACGACTGCGGCGTGCGTGCTCATTCCCGGGTCCCTCCCTGGTCGTGGAACCGATGCCGGCGTCGCATCTGGTTCGACAATGCCGAACGACTTTCAGGACAATAACGCGTGGGCGGCGCTCGTGTCAAGCGGGACGATCGGCGCGGATCCCGGCGCCGCTCACCATGCCCTGATCGACGTACCAGGCGAGCGTCCGCCGCACCATGTCGTCGAACGAGCGGTACTCGACGCCGAGCTCTCGGGCAGCCCGCGAGCCGTCGTAGGCGTGGCCGTGCAGGAGCGTCGCGACCATCTCGCGGCACAGGCGCGGTCGCCGGCCGCGCACCCGCGCAGCCGTCGCCGCCACGTCGCCGGCGGCCAGTGCGACCGGACGGGGGAGGTTCAGCGCCCGCCGCTCGATCCCGGTCACCCGCGCCAGCGTCGCCACCGCCTCCTCGGTCGTGACCGTGACGCCCGCGAGGAGGTAGCGGCGGCCGGGCGTGCCGCGGGCCTCGGCCAGCACGTGGCCCGCGCTGCAGTCGTCGGCGTCCACCAGGCTGAACCTCGAACGCACCAGCGTGCGCAGCCGCCCGTTGGCGTAGTCGAGGATCAGCCGTGCGGTGCCACCGGTGCGGCCCGGCCCCTGCACCGAGGCAGGGTTCACGCACACGAGCTCGATCCCGTGCCGCTCGGCCTCGCGGACCGCGGCCGCCTCGGCGTCGTGCTTGGAGCGTTCGTACTCCGACAGGAACCAGCCCCGGTGGGGCGTGTCCTCGGTGGCGACGACGCCGGCCGCCTCGCCGATCACCGCCGCCGAGGACGTGTACACGACCCGGCGCACGCCGGCCCGGGCACACGCGCCAATCACGTTCTCGGTGCCGGTGACGTTGGCGGCTCGCATCGGCCCGGGATCGCGCATGCAGAACCCGTTCACGCCGGCTGCGTGGTAGACGACCTCGCACCCGCGCGCCGCCTCCTCGATCGTCTCCGCCGCCAGCACGTCGCCGGCGACGACCTCGACGCCGAGCGCGCGCAGGGCCGTGGCGGCGTCGGGCTGACGCGAGAGCGCGCGCACCTCACGGCCGTCCGCCAGCAGGCGGCGGGTGACGCCGCCGCCCACGAAGCCGGTCGCACCGGTGACGAGGATGGGGCTCACGGCTCGGACGCCGCGCCCGTGAACGAGCCCGAGAACCGCACGAGGTACTCGACGGCAGAGGCGACCGTGATCAGCGCCGCGATCAGCATCGCCACCTCGTCGAGGCGCCACGAGCCGATGTTGACGGCCGGGTGCAGGATCGCGAGCAGGATGGCGACGAACTGCGTGTTCGTCTTCAGCTTCCCCCAGATCGACGGTTTCATCACGCCGCCGTCGGCGGCGACCAGGCCGCGCAGGCCCATGATGAGGAGCTCGCGGCCGATGATGATCGTGGCGATCCAGGCCGATGCCCGGCCGACCGAGACGAGGGCGACGAGCGTGCCCGACGTGAGCAGCTTGTCGGCTGTCGTGTCGAGAAACGAGCCGAGCGTCGTCTCGAGCTCCCAGCGCCGGGCCAGGTAGCCGTCGAGCGTGTCCGTCGCCGCCGCCAGCACGAAGAGCACGCCGGCGACGTCGTCGAGCCCGCGGCCGTCGTTCGCGAGCACGAGCGCCATGATCACGGGCACTGCCAGCACCCGCACCGACGAGAGGCCGGTGAGCAACCCTTCCGAGCGCCTGATCACGTCCCTCCCGGACGCGGGCCCTGCCCACGGCGGCAGTCCCGACGGTGGTCGGCGGTGGGGGGCACCGGGGAACCATAACCGAGCGGGGGAGCCGCCCTCGGACCGCCTCCGCAAGGGGGTGAATTCCCTCTTCCCATGCGGGTTTGCGACTGGAGCGTGACGAAGTTGACAAAGGGGTATTTCTCGACTAGCGTGACTCCGGCCACAGTTCGGTGATGTCGAATCACGTTCATGTCTAGGGGCCTGCCGGGCCGGCAGGCTCATCCCGTAGAACGGGAGGGAGGGCGCATGTTCGTTTTCGTGTCGACGGCTGACCGCGAGGAAGGGTCGCCGTGACGCTTCTGACCTTCAACTCTGGCTCCGTCTTCTTCCCGGAGCTGGTCGGTACGGCACTGCTGGTCCTCATGGGCTGCGGCGTCGTGGCCGGCGTCCTGCTCGCACACTCGAAGGCCCAGAACTCGGGCTGGGTCGTGATCACGTTCGGGTGGGGGCTTGCCGTCATGATCGGCGCCGGTTCGGTCGCCGACTACGGCGGCGCCAGCCTGAACCCAGCGGTCACGCTCGGCATCTGGGCGAACGACGGGTTCAGCTCGTCGTTCGGGGACAAGATCCCGACCTACATCGCCGGCGAGTTCTGCGGCGCCTTCATCGGCGCGTTCCTGGTGTATCTGGCGTACTACCTGCACTGGAAGGACACCGAGGATCCGGGGCTCAAGCTGGCCGTCTTCTCGACAGGCCCCGCCGTCCGCAACTACGCCTGGAACCTCGTGACCGAGATCATCGGGACGTTCGTCCTGGTCTTCGGCATCTTCTCCGTGACGGGCAACTCCGGCATCGCGCAGAGCGGCACCGGCGTCCTGTTCGTCGCGCTGATCGTCGTCGGCATCGGCATGTCACTCGGCGGGCCGACGGGGTACGCGATCAACCCGGCGCGCGACCTCGGCCCCCGTATCATCCACGCGCTCGTGCCGATCCCCGGTAAGGGGGCGTCGGACTGGGCATACTCGTGGGTACCGGTTGTCGGTCCTCTGATCGGCGGCCTTCTGGGCGGCATCGCCCACCACGCGTTGTTCCCGATCTCCTAGGAGGCGAGGCGGATGTCCAAGTACGTTGCCGCGATCGATCAGGGAACCACCAGCACCCGGTGCATGGTGTTCGACCACGCCGGCAAGGTGATCTCGATCGATCAGAAGGAGCACGAGCAGATCTTCCCGCAGCCCGGCTGGGTCGAGCACTCGCCGACGGAGATCTGGGATCGCACGCAGGAGGTGGTGAAGGGCGCGCTCGAGAAGGGCAGCCTGTCGACGTCCGACCTAGCCGCGGTCGGCGTCACCAACCAGCGTGAGACGACGGTCGTCTGGAACAAGAAGACCGGCACGCCCGTCCACAACGCGATCGTGTGGCAGGACACACGCACCGACCGCATCTGCGACGAGCTCGCCCGCGACGGCGGCCAGGACCGGTTTCGCCAGAAGGTGGGCCTGCCGCTCGCGACCTACTTCTCCGGCCCGAAGATCAAGTGGATGATCGACAACGTCCCCGGCGTCCGCGAAGGCGCGGAGAGCGGCGACATCGTCTTCGGGAACATGGACACGTGGGTCGTGTGGAACCTGACCGGCGGGCCGGACGGCGGCGTCCACATCACCGATCCGACCAACGCGTCGCGCACGATGCTGATGAACCTCGCGACGCTCGACTGGGACGACGAGATCCTGGACACGATGGGCGTGCCGCGGGCGATGCTGCCCGAGATCAAGTCGTCGAGCATGGAGTACGCGAAGGCGAAGGGCGTGCTCGACGGGATCCCGGTCGCCGGCATCCTGGGCGACCAGCAGGCCGCCGTTTTCGGCCAGACGTGCTTCTCGGTCGGTGAGGCCAAGAACACCTACGGCACCGGCAACTTCCTGCTGCTGAACACCGGCACGGAGCCGGTACAGTCGAAGAACGGCCTCCTGACGACGGTCGGCTACAAGATCGGCGAGCAGGACGCCGTGTACTGCCTCGAGGGCGCGATCGCCGTCACGGGGTCGCTGGTGCAGTGGCTGCGCGACAACATCGGCCTCTTCTCGGATGCACCCGAGATCGAGGGCCTGGCGAAGACCGTCGACGACAACGGCGGCGCGTACTTCGTGCCGGCGTTCTCGGGCCTGTTCGCGCCGTACTGGCGCAGCGACGCCCGCGGCGCCATCGTCGGCCTCACCCGCTACGTGAACAAGGGCCACCTGGCCCGGGCGGTGCTCGAGGCGACGGCGTTCCAGACCAAGGAGGTCGTCGACGCGATGAATGCCGATTCCGGCGTCGAGCTCGAGTCGCTCAAGGTCGACGGCGGGATGGTGCAGAACGACCTGCTGATGCAGTTCCAGGCCGACATCCTGGACGTGCCGGTGATCCGGCCGAAGGTGGCCGAGACGACGTCGCTCGGCGCGGCGTACGCCGCCGGCCTGGCGGTCGGGTTCTGGGGCGAGATCGAGGACCTGCGCGCCAACTGGGGCAAGGACCACGAGTGGACTCCCGCGATGGATGCGGACCGGCGCGACCGTGAGTACCGCATGTGGAAGAAGGCGGTGACACGCACGTTCGACTGGGTCGAGTCCGAGGAGCACGCACATGCCTGAACGCCGAGAGGGCGACGAGCGCCACGGTGACTTTGCCGAGGGCGAGGAAGAGCGGCCGCCGGCCGAGCACGAGGGCGACTTCGCCGAAGGACAGGAGTCGGAGCACCCCGACCACCTCCACCGCGGCAGCTTTGCCGAGGGCCAGGAGGAGGAAGAGGACGACGAGCACGAGGGCAGCTTCGCCGAGGGCCAGGAGCAGGACGAGCAATAGCTCCATGATGCGAAGCGCGACGGGAGGGGCCGGCGGGGGGACACCGGCCCCTCCGGCGCGTGCGCGGGCGAGGCGTAAGGTTCCGGTGTGATCGAGACGCAGGTGCTGGTCGTCGGGGGTGGTGCGACCGGTGTGGGGGTGGCCCGCGACGCCGCGCTGCGCGGCCTGCGCGTGGTGCTGGTCGAGCGCAGTGACCTGGCCGAGGGCACCACGGGCCGCTTTCACGGGCTGCTCCACTCCGGCGGGCGCTACGTGGTCAAGGACCCTCGCTCCGCCCGGGAGTGCATGGACGAGAACCGCGTCCTGCGCCGGATCGCCTCGCACTGCGTCGAGGACACCGGCGGGCTCTTCGTGTGCACGCCGGACGACGACCAGGGATATGCCGACGGCTTCCTGGCTGCATGCGCCGAGGCCGGCATCGACGGGGAGGAGATCGGGGCGGCCGAGGCGTTGCGGCGCGAGCCGCGCCTGCACCCCGGCATCACCCGCGCGTTCACGGTGCCCGACGGCGCCGTCGACACCTGGCGGCTGGTCGGGTCGTGCGCCGACGACGTCGAGCGCCGCGGTGGCACGGTGCTCCGCCACCACGACGTCGTCTCGCTGATCGTCGAGGGTGACGCGGTCCGCGGCGCCGCGCCTGCGCGACGTGCGCAGGGGCGAGGAGTCGGAGGTGCGGGCCGAGATCACCGTCAGTGCCGACCGGCGCGTGGGCGGGGCGGGTGGCGGCGATGGCGGGCTGCGACGTGCATGTCCGCGGCGGCCGCGGAATCATGGTGGCGCTGAACCACCGGCTCACGCACGCGGTCGTGAACCGCTGCCGCATGCCGGCCGACAGCGACATCCTCGTGCCCGCGCACACCGTGTGCGTGCTCGGCACCACCGACGTCTCGACCGACGATCCGGATGACACGAGCGTCCCGGCCGACGAGGTGCGTCAGATGCTCGACGACGGCAGCGAGATGATCCCGCACATCCGCGAGACGCGGGTACTGCGGGCGTGGGCCGGCATCCGGCCGCTCTACAGCGAGGCCGACGCCGGCGCGCCGACGCGCGAGCTGACGCGCGACCTGACCCTGCTCGACCACCGCGAGCGCGAGGGCGTTGGCGGGTTCCTCACCATCACCGGGGGCAAGCTGACGACGTTCCGGCTGATGGCGGAGGTGACGGTCGATGCGGTCTGCCGGCACCTCGGCGTCGACCTCCCGTGCACCACGGCGGACGAGCTGCTGCCGGGCTCCGAGGACGGCCACACCCACCGCGTCGGGGAGCGGCTGGCCGCCCGCGAGCGCAACCTGCACGACGAGCAGGTGATCTGCGAGTGCGAGCTCGTCACCCGGGGCATGCTGCTCGATGCGGCCGTCGCCCACCCGACGACGAGCCTGGACGATCTGCGCCGGGCCACGCGCCTCGGCATGGGGCCGTGCCAGGGCGGCTTCTGTATCCCCCGCGCCGCGGCGCTGCTGACCGGCGAGGGGCACATGGACGCGTCCACGGCGAACACGGCCCTGCGCGCGTTCGTCGAGGAGCGGTGGAAGGGCGTCCATCCGGTCATCTCGGGCCGGCAGGCCCGCCAGGGCCGGCTCGACGACTGGCTCCACCACGGGGCGCTCGACATCGACCACCTTCCGGCATGAACAACGCTCGCCTTTGGCTCGCTTTCGTGGGGGAAACCAGGGTTCCCCCACGCGGCCCCCTTCTTCTGAACCCGTGGCGAACACCCCGGTTCCCCACACCCTTCCCCGCTCTCGTGTCGACCCAGGTCGCCGCATGAGCAGGGTCATCGTCGCCGGCGCGGGGCTTGCGGGACTGAGCTGCGCGCTGCGCCTGGCGGACGCCGGCGTCCCCGTCACGGTGATCGCGACCGGTGTCGGCTCGCTGCAGCTGGGCGGGGCGACGATCGACGTCCTCGGCTACGCACCGGAGCGGGTGGAGCGGCCGCTCGAGGCGTTCCCCGCGCTCGGCGAGGATCACCCGTACAGCGTGCTCGGTGCGCCGAAGGTCGACGCGGCGGTTGCGTGGCTGGGCGAGCGCCTGCCCGGACTTGGCCTGCGCGGTTCGGCATCCGAGAACATGCTGCTCGCCACCGCGGTCGGCGCCGCCCGCCCCACCGCCGTCGCGCCTGCGGCGATCGCCGCAGGCGACCTGCGCCGCGGCGGGCAGGTGGCGTTCGCGTCGGTGCGGGCGCTGAAGGACTTCGTGCCCGCGCTCGTCGCGGCCAACGTCGCCCGTGCCGACGGGGTGGCGGTGGAGGCGCGCGCATGCGACGCCGACGTGGCCGTCGAGGGCGAGGCGGACGTCTCGCCGCTCGGCCTCGCCCGCGCGCTCGAGCGATCGGAGACGCGCAGGCAGCTGACGAAGGCGCTGCGCGAGCGGATCGGCGCGGTCGACGGCGGCCGGATCGGCCTGCCGGCGGTGCTGGGCGTCGACCGTCATGCCGAGGTCGCGGCCGCGGTCGCCGACGAGCTGGGCGGCGAGGTGTTCGAGGTGCCGACCCCGCCGCCGTCAGTGCCGGGCATCCGCCTCTACCGCGCACTCACCGCGGAGCTGCGCAAGCTGGAGGCGCGGCTGATCGTCGGTTCGACCGCCGTGGCCGGGGTCCGCGACGGCGACCGCCTGGCCGGTCTCGAAGTGCACGTCTCCGGGCGCACCCGCACGTTCCCGGCGGACGCCGTCGTGCTCGCGACGGGCGGCCTTGCCACCGGCGGGATCGAGCTCGACCGCGACGGCCTGCGTGAGCCGGTGCTCGGCCTCGGCCTCGCCGGCGACCCGGGCCGGGCCCGCTACGGCGACGCCGTCTTCGCCGAGAACCCGGTCGATCGGGCCGGCCTGCGCGTCGACCCGGCGATGCGGCCGCTCGACGCGGACGGTGCGGTGGCGTACCCGAACCTGTACGCGGCCGGCGCGCTGCTGCGCGGCGCGGTGCCGTGGCGCGAGCTGTCCGGCAACGGCCTCGCCCTGGCGACAGGCCTGGTGGCCGCCGACGCGATCAGCGCGGAGCGGGCGGCATGAGCGTCGACATCCGCGGCTCGCTCGACAACTGCGTGAAGTGCACGGTGTGCGAGACGTTCTGCCCGGTGGCCGCGGCGACGCCGCTCTTCCCGGGCCCCAAGTACGCCGGCCCCCAGAGCGAGCGCTACCGCGAGCCGGGCACGAGCGTCGACGCCTCGCTCGACTACTGCTCCGGCTGCGGGATCTGCACCCAGGTGTGCCCCCAGGGCGTCGACATCGCCGAGATCAACGCCCGTGCGCGGGCAGAGATGCGGGCGCAGAACGGGATACCGCTGCGCGACCGGCTGATCGCCCGCCCGTCCGTCCTCGGCCGCCTCAGCCGTCCGGTGGCGCCGCTCGCGAACGCTGTCATGCACACCCGCGCGGGCCGGCGCGCGGTCGAGGCCACGCTCGGCCTGCACCGCGACGCGGCCCTGCCAGACTTCTCGACGCGCACGTTCCAGTCGTGGGCGCGGCGCCATCCGGCACCGGCGAGCACGACCCGAACCGTCGTCTACTTCCACGGCTGCGCCGCCAACTACAACGAGCCCCGCGTCGCCCGGATGGCCGTCGACGTGCTCGAGCACAACGGCTTCCGGGTGATCGTCCCGCCGCAGGACTGCTGCGGTCTGCCGCTGCAGTCGAACGGGGCCTTCGAGCCGTCGCGCCGCTACGTGCGCGCCCTTGTCGCCCGGCTCGCGCCGTACGCGCACGAGGGCCACATGATCGTCGCCAACTCGACCAGCTGCGGGCTCATGCTGAAGCGCGAGGCGCGCGAGATCCTCGGCATCGACGATCCCGACCTCGCGCTCGTCGGCGAGCGCATGTTCGACATCTGCGAGCTCCTGCGCGACCTCCACGACGCGGGCGAGCTGCGCACCGATCTACGGCCGCTGCCGCTGCGCGTCCCCTACCACCAGCCCTGCCAGGGCCGCGGCCACGGTTTCGGCAAGCCCGCCCTCGACCTGCTGCGGCTGATCCCCGAGCTCGAGGTGATCGAGACCGACCGGGAGTGCTGCGGCGTCGCCGGCACCTACGGACTGAAGAAGGAGAAGTACCCGATCGCGATGCGCGTCGGCGCGGCCCTCTTCGGCGACATCGCGGACGCCCGTGCGGACTGCACCGCGTGCGACTCCGAGACCTGCCGCTGGCACATCGCCAAGGCGACGGGCGTCCCCGCCGTCCACCCGCTGGAGCTGCTCCACCGGGCGTACGGCCTCTCCTGACCGTCAGCCGGGCGGCGGGGCTTCGGGGGCGCGCGGGGAGCGCCAGTCCCACGGCCGCCGGGAGAAGCCGAAGCGGTTCTCGGTGCCGTGCAGGAGCCGGCCCACGTTCTTCCGGTGGAAGAGGATCACGGCCAGGCACGCGCAGGTGAGGAACACGAGCACGGGCGGCGGCGCGCCGAACCCGAATGCCAGCAGCGGCATCGCGACGCAGCTCGAGAGCGAGGCGATGCTCGAGTAGCGGGTGGCCACGAAGAGCATCCCCCAGAGCAGGGCGACGCAGAGCGCCGCGAGCGGCGCGACGGCGAGCGCGGCGCCCAGGCCGGTCGCGACCGCCTTGCCGCCCTGGGCGAAGCCGAGGAAGAGCGGCCGGTAGTGCCCCACCATCGCGGCCGCGCCGGCGACGACGGCGCCGAGCGAGCCCGCCACGGCCAGGCCGACCAGGGCGGCCGCGGTGCCCTTCGAGATGTCGAGGAGGGCGACGGCGATGCCCCAGCGCGTGCCCGCGACCCGGGCCACGTTGGCCGCGCCGACGTTGCCGCTCCCGTGCTTGCGCACGTCGACGCCCTTCGACCACCGGGGTAGCCAGTAGCCCCACGGAATGCTGCCGAGGAGGTAGCCGACGGCGATGAGGAGGACGAGATTCACCAGCGGACCATGCTTACGCAACAGGGAGCGTGGCCGATGTTACCTGCCGGGCCGTGGGGCGTCCAGGAGACACGCCGTCACGACTATCCTCCGCCCGATGGCTCCGCGCGCCACGCCCGCCGTACCGCGCCGACCACGTCGGCAGCCTGCTGCGGCCGCCCGGCTGATGCAGGCGCGCGCCGACCACGCCGCGGCAGGATCGACGCCGAGCGCTCTGCGCGCGGTCGAGGACGACGCGATCCTCGAGGCGATCGCGATGCAGCACGACGCCGGCCTGCAGAAGCCGACCGACGGCGAGTTGCGGCGCACGTCGTGGCACATGGACTTCATCTACCAGCTCGGCGGGGTGTCACCAGGTCGAGGGCGAGCGCTCCACGTCCAGTTCCGCAACGAGGAGGGCAACTACGACTTCTCGCCGCCCGCGATGCGCGTCGACGGCCCGGTGCGGATCGAGCGAGACGATCTTCGGCGACGCATTCACGTTCCTGCGCGACGCAGCCGGTGACGCGACGCCGAAGCTGACGATCCCCTCGCCGAGCATGGTGCACTACCGCGGCGGGAACTCCGCCGATCGACCGGACGGTGTACCCGCAGATCGAGTCGTTCTGGGATGACCTCACGGCCGCGTATGCGGACGAGGTGCGCCGGTTCCACGAGCTCGGCTGCAGGTATCTCCAGCTCGACGACACGAGCCTCGCCTACGTGAACGACCCGGCCCAGCGCGCCCACATCAAGTCGATCGGCGGCGACCCCGAGCACCTGCACGAGCAGTACATCGCGAACATCAACCGGGCGCTGGCCGGACGGCCGGAAGGGCTGACCGTGACGACGCACATGTGCCGCGGAAACGCGCAGTCGATGTGGGCCGCCGAGGGCGGCTACGAGTTCGTCGCCGAGGCGCTGTTCAACGGCCTCGAGGTGGACGGGTTCTTCCTCGAGTACGACGACGCCCGCTCGGGCGGCTTCGAGCCGCTGCGCTTCGTCCCGCCCGGCAAGTGCGTGGTCCTCGGCCTGGTCACGACGAAGCGGCCGCAGCTCGAGGACAAGGATCTGCTCAAGCGCCGGATCGAGGAGGCGTCGCGCTACGTCGACGTCGACCAGCTGTGCCTCTCGCCCCAGTGCGGCTTCTCCTCGACGCGTCGAGGGCAACCGGCTGACGATCGCCGAGCAGGTGAAGAAGCTCGAGCTCGTCGTCGAGACCGCCGCCGAGGTCTGGGGCTAGACGCCCCGTTCTCTCCGCGGGCCGAGCGCCGGCGCGCCCAGGTCGGTGACGCTGCAAATACCCCGATTTGGGGATGGAACCCCCCCTCAACCTACGTAGGATGCGTACGCAGTGTGGGGTGGAAATCGGGCTCCTCGAGCCCCCCGGAAGGGGGGCCGGCGGTGACGACCTCGCGTACGCGCATGGAACTGGGAGGCAGACAGGCGAACCTGCCCACCACGGCCGTGCCGGCGGGGGTCGTCGTCCTGGACGGCGATCAGCGCATCGTCGCGTTGCATGCTGCCGGCCGGCTGGGCCGGATCGGCGCGGAGCACCTGGGCGATCGGCTGGCCGGCGTCGACCCCGACCTGCACCGTGCAATCGCCGCGGCGGCGGGCCGCGTGCTCGCGACCGGGGTCCCCGAGCTCGGCGTCGAGATCCCGGCGGGGGCAGGGACGACGACCGCCAACCTCTACCCGGCGGCCGGCGGAGCGCGGCCGACCGTAAGCTGCGTCCTCACCGGCGCGCCCGCACCGGCGCCCGCAGGCGTCGCCGCCGTCGCCGGCTCGGCCAGCGACGCGATCGTCTCGACCGATCTCGGCGGCGTCATCCGCGGCTGGAACGCCGGCGCGGAGCGCCTGTACGGCTACGCCGAGGACGAGGCGCTGGGGCGGCCGCTCAATCTGCTCGAGCCGCCCGCCCGCCGCCAGCGCTTCGCCGAGCTCGTTCGTGCGGTGATGGGCTGCAGCGGCGAGCTGGGGGCCGAGATCGTGCGCTGGCGCAAGGACGGGAGCAGGGTCGGGGTGTGGCTGACGCGGGTCGATGTCACCGACGGGGCCGGCCGGGTCGTGGGCGCCACCGAGATCGGCCGTGACGTCACCAGCCGCTGCCGCGAGGCCCGCCGCGCCGCGCGGGCGCTGCGCGACAGCGAGCGGCTGCGGCGCGATGTCGTCGCGAGCATGCTCCAGGCCGAGGAGGTCGAGCGCAGCCGGATCGCGAGCGAGCTCCACGACGACACCGTCCAGGTGATGATCGCCTCGCTGATGGCGATGGACCGGGTAGCGCTCGTCGCCGCGCGCGTTGGCGCGCCCCAGCTCCAGTCGGCCGTGTCGGTCGCTCGGGCGACGCTGGAGGAGGCGACCGACCGCACCCGGCGGCTGATGTTCGAGCTGCGCCCGGCCGTGCTCATGCGCGACGGCCTCGTCGCCGCCGTGCGCGTGCTGGCCCAGCAGGTCGCCCGCGAGACGGGCGCGAGCGCGCGTGTGCGCGGTGTGATCGGGCGCTATGACCACTCGCTCGAGGAGCTCGTGTACCGATCGGTGCAGGAGGCCCTCGCGAATGTGCGCAAGCACGCGCGCGCCGGCGCGATCACCGTGACGCTTCGCGAGCGCAGCGGGGCGATCAGAGCCGAAGTGTGCGACGACGGTCTCGGGTTCGACGTCGTCGACGCCCGCACCCGGCGGGGCGCGGCGCTGCATCTCGGGCTCGACACTCTGCAGGAGCGCGTCCGGGCAGTCGGCGGCACCGCATCGATCACGTCCTCCCCGGGGCAGGGGACGTGTGTGCGGTTCACGGTGCCGCTCTCGGCGGCCGTGCGCGAGGCCTCCGTGGCCCGCGAGGCCGCCCTGCTCGAGCGCTGACGCGACGCCGAGATGTGACCTCGCGGCGATACGTCATTGTTGCGATGACATTTGGCTACACGTTACGCGTTGCGGTGGCGTATCGCCGGGTGTGACAATGGTCTTGCGATGGTGTCAGGTAAGGTTCCACGAACCCCGAAGGAGGTTCCGACCGCATGCCACGTAAAGCAACCATCGGCCCAGCCGTCTACGAGCGCGTGAACGAGCTCGTGGCGGACGGCAGGAGTCGCACCGAGGCGTTTACGCAGATCGCCCAGGAGCGCTCGAGCCGGCCCGGCACGATCGCCGCGAACTACTACCGCACGGCCCGTTCGCAGAGCGTCTCGGGCGGCGGCCGCCGCCGGTCCACCCGCGCCCGGCGCGCGACCGCCGCGAAGCCCCGCGCCGCCGCTGCCGCGCCCCGCGCGACGTCACGCGGCCAGGACGGCGACATCGGTGCGCTGGCGAACCAGATCAGTGATCTCGTGCAGCAGCTCGTCCGTCAGGTGCAGGAGCGCGATCAGCGGATCCGGGAGCTGCTCGCCTAGAAGCATGCTTCGCGACGGCCGGCCGGGTGCGCCCGCCGCGACGGCCGGCCGTCAGCTCGTCACGGTGACGAGAGTGCCGTAATTCATCAACCCGTACGCGGTCTCGGCGGCCGAGTACGGCAGCTCGACGCAGCCGAGGCTCTGCGGCGATCCATACGACCCGCGCAGGAACCCGTGCACCGCGTCGCCGCCGTTGAAGTAGCTCACCCACGGAACGCCCGTGTCGAAGTAATGCGTCCCGTCGGGCTCGGTGCCCTGCATCGTCGTCGACGTGTACCGCAGGTATACGGGGTAGGTTCCGAGCGCCGTGGGCGCCGAGGCGACGCCGGTGTTCGCGAGCGACGTGAAGTTGCCGCGGCCGGTCTGGAAGATCGTGATCGTCTCGGGGGACGACTCGCGCACGAGCGCATAGGTGTAGGGGACCTTCGTAAACGGCTTCGTGCCGGTCAGCGCCTGCCACACGTTGCGCCCCGCGACCCCGTCAGCGGCGAGGCCGTGATCGGCCTCGAACGACATCACCGCACCGCGCGTGACCGTCGAGAAGACGCCCGGCTGCCACTGCGATCGCAGCTCGGGCGGCGCATTGAAGCGCCACTGGAAGCGGCCGTGACGCGGCGAGAGCGGGTACAGCGGCTGCGGGCCGAACGCGTGAAACGTCACGGGCAGGTACCCGCGCCGCGCGAGCAACTGCTGCAGGCGTACGACGTTCGTGCCCCGTGCGCCGTCGCTCAGGAGGGGGTAGCGCATCTGCGGATGGCCGTAGGCGCGCACCGGGGCGCGCCTGTGGCCGTGATGGTGCACGTACGCCACGACGAGATGGTGCGCCGGCTTGCGCGTGGCGGCCGTCGCCGAAGCGGGCTCGCCGGAGCCGCGCGACACGGCTAGGAACACGCCGGCGGCGCCTGCCGCGAGCGCGAATACCGCACCGACCACGAGCATGCGCCGCATCGCAAGGAGTGTACCGGCGCCTCCGGCACCGGCCAAGCGCCGCCGTCACCGCCCGCCGGGCGATGGGGGTAGATATTCATGGATGCCGGACCCGCCGCTCGAGAGGCACGCGGCCTCGTTCGGACGCGTCGCCGATGCGTACGACCGGGGCCGGCCGCCGTATCCGCCCGAGGCGGTCGCGTGGCTGACCGCCGAGCTCGGCGTCACGCCGGCCGCGACCGTGCTCGACCTGGCCGCCGGCACGGGGAAGCTCACGGCGGGACTCGTGCCGATCGCCGGACGCGTGATCGCCGTCGAGCCGGTGGCCGAGATGCGCCGCGTCCTCTCGGCCGGCCGCCCCGAGATCGAGGTGCTGGGCGGGCGCGCGGAGGAGATCCCGCTCGCCGACGCGAGCGTCGACGCCGTGTTCGTCGCGGCGGCGTTCCACTGGTTCGACGCCGACGAGGCGCTGGCCGAGATCCGGCGGGTGCTGCGCCCGGGCGGCGGCCTCGGGCTGCTGTGGAACCGGCAGGAGTGGGAGGGCGAGTCGTGGTACCCCGAGTTCGCGGCGCTGCTCGACCGGGCTCGCGAGGAACAGGCCGCGCCGAACCGCTACGTCGCCGGCGAGTGGCGGGCCGCGCTCGAGCGCTCGACCGCCTTCGGGCCGGTGCGCAAGCGCGAGTTCCGCCACACCCACCACGTCACCCGCGACGGGTTCCTGGCGCGGGTGGCGTCATGGAGCGTGTTCGCGGTCCTGCCCGACCACGACCGCGAGGAGCTGCTGGCAGCGGTGGCCGCAATCCTCGCCGCGCACAGGATCGAGGATCTCGACCTGCGCTACCGCACCGACACGTACCGCGCCCGCACCCGCCCGTGAATAAAAGGGGTCTGACCCCGTTTATTCAGCCGCAGCCGTTGGCTTTCGGCGAGTACGGCCCCTCGACGCCCGCCTTGGCCTGGAAGGACGAGTTGCAGCCGCACGTGGACGCGACGTTGGGGTTGTCGAAGCTGAACCCCGCGCCCATCAGCCCGTCGTGGTAGTCGATCGTCGAGCCCTGGAGATAGGGCAGGCTGATCGGGTCGATCACGACGCGCACGCCGTGCGAGTCGATCTCGACGTCGTCTGCCTCGCACTCGCTGTCGAAGCCGATCGCATACTGGAATCCGGAGCAGCCGCCGCCTTCGACGGCCAGGCGAAGCACCTTCGCCTCGGGATCTTCCGCGGCGAGCGCCTTGACGCGGTCGGCCGCGATCTCGGTGAGCATGACCATGGGCCAATTGTAGCCGCAGGGTGGGGCGGAACGCGAGCCCCTCATGCCGGCGGCTGCCTGCCCGTCAGCCGGTAGGCCCAGACGAGCGCCTCGGCCACCGCTGCATAGAGCTCCGTCGGCACGTGCTGCCCCAGCTCGAGCGTCTCGAGGGCCTGGACGAGGGCCGTGTCCTCGCGCACGGCGACGCCCGCGTCGGCCGCGGCCCGCAGGATCGCGTCGGCCACGTGGTCGCGGCCGCTCGCCACCAGCTCGGGCGAGACGTCGCCGCCGCGGTAGCGCACGGCCGCCGCGCGGCGGCCGGGTCGGGGCTCAGGCATAGCCATCGAACGCTCCGGAAGGCGGGGTGGGCGCCGGCGTCGCCACGGCTCGCGGCGTGACGGCGGCGGTGGCCGGGCGGCCGGTCGCGCGCTCGAGCGCCGCGACGAGCTCGGAGAGCCCCGCCTCGGCCATGTCGGATGCCGGCCCGGGCGGCGTGACGACGCTCGCGCGGACGCCGCCCGGGCCGACGTGCAGACGCACCTCGATCGCCCCGAGCTGAGGGCAGTGGAGCGTGAAGGCGGCGTCGCCGCCCTCGCCCCGGCGTGCTCCCTGTCCCGCGCCGTCGGCGTCGGGATCGACCGCGACCGACGCGGCAGCCCCGCCGGGCAGCCACAGCGTTCCGTCGGCGAGCGCGAGCGCCGCCCGCAGCAGGTCGGGATCGCCGCGCAGGGCGAGCTCACCGGCCGCGCGCCCCGCGGCCGCCGGGTCGAGATGCTCCGACGCGTCGGCGACGATCTTGACGACGACCTCCTCCGCATCCGCGCGGGTGACCTGGAGCCGCAGCGTGCGGCCGGCGTCGAGGCCCGGCGGCAGCCGCGCCTCGAGCACGAGTCCGGCCAGCGAGATGAGTCCGTGGCCGCCGCCCTCGGGCGTCATCAGGACGCGCGCGACCAGCTCTTTCCCGATCGTGAGCGCAAGCGGCCGCGCGCCCGACGCCGGGTCTCCTGCCGCCCCCTTCAGGGTGATCTGTTCGAGGTTCATGTCAAGTCACGTTCGTCCCGGACGATGATCGGCGGGAGGATCCGGACAGTCCGGACTCTCTTCATCGACCGTTTGGGAGTGAATTCGAGATGGAACGAGGTCTGTACATCGCGGCATCCGGGATGCTGGCCGAGCAGGTGCGCCAGGATCAGCTCGCGAACGACCTCGCCAACGCCTCGACCCCCGGGTACAAGGCCGACAACTCCGAGCAGGCCAGCTTCTCCGACCTGCTGCTCTGGAACTCCAGCACCGGCGCGCCGATCGGCTCGCTGAGCATGGGCTCACGGATCACCCACGTCGTCACCGACCTGACCCAGGGCCCGCTGCAGAGCACCGGCGACCCGCTCGACGTCGCCCTCAACGGCCCCGGGTTCCTCGCGGTCGCCACCGGCTCCGGGGTCCGCTACACGCGCGACGGCCAGCTGATGGTCGACGCCCGCGGCCGCCTGTGCACCGACACCGGCAACCTCGTCCTCGGCACGAGCGGCAAGCCGATCACGGTCGGGCAGGTGTCCGACCCCACCCAGATCTCGATCGACCAGCGCGGCACCGTCAAGGTGGGCACGCGCACGGTCGGCACCCTGGCCGTCATGTCGCTGACGGGCGCCACCAAGCAGGGCGACACCCTCTTCACCGGCACGCCCGGCGTGCGCCCGGCCGGCACGACCGTCCAGCAGGGCTTCCTCGAGGGCTCGGGCGTCCAGCCCGCCGAGGCGATGGTCGACATGATCGTGTCGTTCCGCTCCTACGAGACCACCCAGCGGGCGATCCAGTCGATCGACACCGAGCTGGGCCGCGCCGCCAACTCGGTCGGCAGCGCCACCGGCCAGTAGGCCGCCGCTCTCGCACCCGATCTGCCCGGCGGCTCAAGAACCGTGCCGACCCGCCGATAACGAGGCGGAACATATCGGGGATCGCACACGGCTGGACTGCACCGCAGAGGCCGACGAGAGAGGCACCGACGCATCTCTCAGCCCCGAAATTCCTTCGGGAAGGGCTTCGATGCTGAACGGACTGTATTCGGCCGCCAGCGGAATGCTGGCACAGCAGACGCGGATGGACATGCTCGCCAACGACCTGGCGAACGTCGACACGACGGGCTACAAGCAGGCCCGCATCGGCTTCCGTGACCTGATCTACAACACGGAGCAGGGCATGCGCATCGGCGCCGGCTCGGCCATCGTCGACGCCGGCCGCAACGAGGCCGAGGGATCGTTCCAGGCCACCGGCGACCCGCTGTCGCTGGCTATCGCCGGCCCCGGATACTTCCAGGTGCGCCGCTCCGACGGCTCCGTCGCGCTGACGCGCTCGGGCGACTTCACCACCGACGCGAACGGCGAGATGGTGACGCAGTCAGGCGAGCGGCTCGTGCCGCCGATCAAGTTCCCGGCCGGCACCGATCCCGACACCGTCTCGATCGGCGCCGACGGCACCGTCAAGGCCGGCCAGACGCGCATCGGCAAGATCTCGGTCGTCACCGTGACGAACACCGGCGGCCTGACGGCGCTCGGCAACAACCTCTTCGCCGCCACCGCTGCCAGCGGCAAGCCCCACGCGATCTCCGGGTCGCAGCTCCAACAGGGTTACCTGGAGTCGTCGAACGTCGACCTCGCCCAGACGATGGTCGCGCTGATCGACGCCCAGCGCAGCTTCGAGATGGACAGCCGCGCCATCCAGAACCAAGACCAGATGATGCAGGTCGCGAACCAGATCAGGCAATAGCGATGAGTGACCTCACGGCAACCGATCTGTCCGCGCTCGGCTCGAGCATCGTGCCGACGGTGCTGCCGCCGGACGTCCGCGCCGCGGGCGCCAAGGGCGAGCAGCTCTACAAGGCCGCGCTCGGCTTCGAGCAGCTGCTGACCCAGGAGCTGACCGACCAGCTGGCGCAGACGATGCAGGGCACGGACGGGTCGGACGGCTCGGACGGCTCGGACTCGAGCACCGACGACGGGTCGGACGATCCCTCGACGCAGTCGATCTTCTCGATGGACGGCGGCTCCTCGCCGGCCGTGAGCCAGATGCTGCCGCAGGCCCTGTCCGACGGCATCACCCAAGCCGGCGGCCTCGGCATCGCCCACCAGCTCTACCTCATGCTCGCGCAGTCCACCGGCCTGACCACGCCGAGCGGCTCCGGCGCCACGACGACGTCGCCCGCCACCGGCACGCCGCCGGCCTCCGGCAGCGCCGCAGGAGGCACGCCTTGACCGGTCTCATCGAGCATCTCGAGCGCCAGCTGGCCTCGAACCGGCGCATGCTCCAGATCGTGCTCGCCCAGAGCGAGGCGATCAAGGTGCAGGACGTCCAGGGCGTGCTCGCCCGCCTCGCCGAGGTCCAGCAGGAGATGGTGCAGCGCTCGCAGATCGAGCGCGAGCGCGACGCGCTGCTCGCGAATGCCGCTCAAGTTCTGGGCATCCCTGCCGATCAGGTCACCCTGGACATGCTTCTGCAGCTGACCCCTGAGCCCACGGCGACACGGGTGCGCGTCCTCTCGGCAGAGCTCAAGGGCCTGCTGGCGGAGGTCGCGCGCATCCATCGCCAGAACCGCGTGCTGATCCGGCAGGAGCTCCTGTTCCTGGATCACCTGATGCGCGTGATGTCCGGCGCCCCGCAGGCCGGCTACACGTCGGTCGGCCACACGACCCCCACCCAGCCCGCGAACCTGGTGGACCTGAGGGGCTAGCGTGGCGCTTTCCACCTTCATGGGCCTCGAGACGAGCCTCCGCGGGCTGCTCGCGCAGCAGCAGGCGCTCGACACGACGAGCCACAACATCGCCAACGCGAGCACCACCGGGTACTCGCGGCAGGTGGCCGTGTTCCAGGCCTCGCCCGCGTACGCGATGCCCGGCGTCACCACGGCGCCCGCCGGCGCCGGCCAGATCGGCACCGGCGTGGACGTCGCGGGCTACCAGCGCATCCGCGACGCGTTCCTCGATGTCCAGTACCGCGCCCAGTCGATGCTCCAGGGCCAGGCCCAGGCGCAGCAGGACGGCCTCCAGCAGGTGCAGCTCGCGTTCAACGAGCCCACCGACAGCGGCATCTCGAGCCTGCTCTCCAACTACTGGGGCGCGTGGCAGAACCTCTCGAACAACCCCGAGGACATGGGCACGCGCCAGGCGCTCGCGCAGTCGGCCGCCAGCCTCGCCGACGGGTTCCAGAGCCTTTCGTCGCAGCTGACGACGCTCCAGTCCCAGACGGGACAGAACGTCACCGACACGATCAACCAGGCGAACAACCTGGGCACCCAGATCGCCCAGCTGAACGTCACGATCTCGAAGATCACGGCCACCGGCAACTCGCCGAACGACCTGCTCGACCAGCGCGACCTGCTCGTCGACCAGCTGTCGGCGCTCGGCAACGTTGCGGTCACGAACGGGGTGAACGGGTCGGTCGACATCAGCTTCGGCGGTGCCTCGCTCGTCACCGCCGGCACCTCGGCGACGGTGGCCGAGTCCGACCTCACGAGCCTCTCGTCCGGGAAGCTCCAGGGCCTGATCACGATGCGGGACACCACGATCCCCGGCTACCAGACCCAGCTGAACACGATCGCGTCGGCGCTGATCACGAAGACGAACGCCCAGAGCGCGGCCGGCTTCGACCTGAACGGCACCGCCGGCGGCGCCTTCTTCACCGGCACGGACGCGACCGACATCACCGTCAACCCGGCCCTGATCTCGAACCCCGCGCTGATCGCCGCATCGGCGACAGGCGCGGTGGGCGACGCCGGGAACGCGCTCGCGATGGCCGACATGCAGACGACGCCGACGATCGGCGCGTCCACGATCGACGCCGCGTACACGCAGCTCGTCACCCAGGTCGGCTCCGACGTGCAGCAG
Source organism: uncultured Actinomycetes bacterium (assembly GCA_963708365.1). Classification (GTDB taxonomy): domain Bacteria; phylum Actinomycetota; class Thermoleophilia; order Gaiellales; family JAICJC01; genus JAICJC01. Next base: position 548,873 of record CAVPSM010000003.1, on the reverse strand, counting down.
GCCACGAACCAGGTCGACACGACCACGGCGCTCACGAACGCCCTGCAGAACCAGCGCCAGTCCGTCTCCGGCGTCAGCCTCGACGAGGAGATGACCAACCTCATCACGTTTCAGCGCGGCTATCAGGCCTCCGCCCGCGCGCTGAGCGCGATGGACGACATGCTCGATCAGCTGATCAACCGCACCGGGAGGGTCGGCCTGTGACCACCAGGATCACCCAGGGAATGATGAACCAGACGTTGCTCTACGACCTGCGCAACGTGACGACGCAGCTCTCGACGTCCGAGCAGCAGCTCTCGTCGGGCTACAAGCTGAACCAGCCGTCGGACGACCCGTACGGCGCCAGCCAGGCGCTCAAGCTGCGGGCCGACCTCGCCTCGAACCAGCAGTACCAGTCGAACGTGCAGGACGCGAACTCGTGGCAGAACGTGGCCGACACCGCCCTCGGCGACATCGGCGACTCGATCCAGCGCGCCCGCGACCTGGTCATCCAGGGTGCGAACGACACGAACGACGCGAGCGACCGTCAGGCCATCGTGACCGAGCTCAACCAGCTCATCGACTCGATCAAGACCGACGGGAACACGCAGTACGCCGGCCGCTACATCTTCTCGGGCACGTCGACGAACACGCAGCCCTACCAGCTCGGCTCGAACGACTCCTACTCCGGCAACACCGCCATGATCACGCGAGAGATCGGCGTGGGCGTCCAGGTGGCGATCAACACGCCCGGGTCGAGCGTCATCGGCGACGGCACCAGCGGCCTCCTGACGACGCTGCGCGGCATCGTGAACGACCTCCAGTCGGGCAACTCGAGCGCGCTCAGCACCACCGATCTGAATGCGATCGACGCTGCGAACGACACGTTGCTGAACGCTCGTGCGCAGGTCGGCGCGCTCTCGGATCGCCTCACCACTGCGACGAATCGGCTCACCTCGACGGAGCAGTCGACAACACAGCTTTTGTCCAACGTCCAAGACGCCGATATGACCCAGGTCATGGTCAACTTCTCGACCCAGCAGGCCGCATATCAGGCCGCGCTACGCGCCGGCGCCCAGATCATCCAGCCGTCGCTCATGGACTTTCTCAGCACGTAACGACTCCTGAAGGAGACACGACGCATATGTACATCAACAGCACCAGGTTCGGTCAGCTCGAGATCCGTGACGACTCGATCATCGTGTTCCCCGAGGGCCTCATCGGTCTCGGCGGGAGCCGCTACGCGCTCGTCGCCCGCGACGACAAGTCGGTCTTCTTCTGGCTGCACTCGATCGACGATCCGTCGCTCGCGCTGCCGGTGACGAAGCCGTGGCCGTTCTTCACCGACTACGAGGTCAAGCTCTCGGACGACGACGCCGCCACGCTGCAGCTGGAGTCTCCCGAGCAGGCCGAGATCTTCTGCGTCGTGCGCGCCGCCGACCAGCTCGGCGACTTCACGGTCAACCTCCGCGGCCCGATCGTGATCCACGGCGACAGCCGCCTCGGCCGCCAGGTGATCAACGAGGTCGGTGGCTACGGCGTCCGTGAGCCGCTGTTCTCGCGCGTGCCGCTCTCCGAAGTCCGCCCTGCGACCCCGGCCGCCCCGGTTGCGGCCACGGGGGTGTAGGCGTGCTCGTCATCACCCGCAGGTCCGGCGAGCGCATCTGCCTCGGCGACCAGATCACCGTCACGGTGCTCGAGGTCTCCGGGTCGAGCGTCCGCCTCGGCATCGACGCGCCCAGCGAGGTGCCCGTCTACCGGCACGAGATCTGGCTCGCGATCAAGGAAGAGAACGCCGCCGCCGCTCTGGCGCCGGCCTCGAGTGTCCCAACTGACATCCCCCCGATCTAAGACACGAAATCCGTCCCCAAGGAGAACCGCCATGTCCCTTTCCGTCCAGACCAACATCGAGGCGTTCGACGCCCACCGGAACCTGGTCAACACCTCGAACCAGCTCTCCGAGTCCATGCAGAAGCTGTCTTCGGGCTACCGCATCAACAAGGCCGCCGACGACGCCGCCGGCCTGGCCATCTCGGAGAAGCTGTCCGCCCAGGTCAGCGGTCTGACTCAGGCCCAGCAGAACGCGCAGGATGCCGTCAACCTCGTGCAGACGGCCGACGGCTCGATGGGCGAGGTGCAGGCAATGCTGCAGCGCGTCCGCGACCTCGCGGTCGAGTACAACAACGGCACGCTGTCGACGTCCGATCAGGCGGCCATCACGTCCGAGGTCGCCCAGCTCTGCGCCGAGATCGCCAACATCGGTAACGACACGACGTTCAACGGCATCGCCCTGCTGACCGGTAGCGCCACGATCACCTTCCAGGTGGGCGCCAACGACGGCGAGACGATCGCCACCAACGCCGTCGCGCTGTTCGGCTCCGGCTCGTCGTTCGCCGTCGACTCGTCGATCTTCAACTTCTCGGGCTCGACGATCAACCTGTCGTCGATCGACGCCGCCATCGAGAACGTGTCCACCGATCGGGCCACGTTCGGCGCCGTCCAGAACCGGCTGCAGCACACGCTGAACAACATCGGCAACTACCAGGAGAACCTGTCGGCGGCCGAGTCGAGCATCAAGGACGTCGACATGGCGTCGGAGATGGTCAACTTCACGAAGCTGCAGGTGCTCCAGCAGGCCGGGATGAGCGTCCTCTCGCAGGCCAACCAGTCCTCGCAGTCGGTGCTCTCGCTGCTGCGGCAGTAGTCGCGACGCGATCCAGCATCACCCGTTTGAATCGGGGGCCGTCCACCTCTCGCAGATGGGCGGCCCCCGGCGCAATTTCATGACCGTTCCGCCTCAACTTCTGCCGACCGCGGGCGATGTAGAGGGTGAATGAGCTTCTCGCCTGACGCCGTCGCCCCCGCGAGCTTCACCGACGCCCTGAGCCGCATGCAGCAGCTCGAGGCGATGGTCGACCAGATCTCCTCGCCGTCGCTGCTCACCGGCACCGCGGCACCGGCCACGTCATCGGGCTCCGCCACGACGTTCCAGCAGGCGCTCGCCGCCGCGGGCGGCACGAGCCAGGTGGCTCCGTCCGGCGACACGACCGGCAACGCCGGCCTCGCCGCGCTGCAGGTGGCCGAGGGCCAGGTGGGCGTCACCGAGCAGCCGCCGGGGTCGAACGACGGCCCCCAGATCGCCACGTACCGCACGGCCACCCAGGGCGCCTACGCCGGCGCTCCCTGGTGCGCCTACTTCGTCTCCTGGTGCGCGTCCCAGGCCGGTGCGCCGATCGGCGACCAGGGCCAGGGCCTCGGCTCGGTCTCCGAGATCACCGACTGGGCCCGCTCGACGGGCCGGCTCACCCAGACGCCCGCCCCGGGCGAGCTGATCCTGTTCGGCACCGAGCACGTGGGCATCGTGAAGTCGGTGAACCCGGACGGCTCGCTGACGACGGTCGAGGGCAACGCCTCGAACGGCGTCCGCGAGGAGACCCGCTGGCCCTCCGAGGCCACCGGCTACGTCACTCTGTAACCGCGCCCGGCGGTCGGGACAGTCCCTCAACAATCGCGTCCGGCGGTCCTGGTTCTCACGCCCGGTCTTCTCGATTGTTAGGGACTGTCCCCGTTTCGGGAACTGCGACGGAAGTGCCACGCCCGGCGTTCGGGGTCAGACCCCGGTGCGGGCTCGGTCGCTCGACGCCTGGAGGAACGCCTCGACCACGGCTCGCCAGGCCTCGGGCTGGTGCAGGTGCAGGTCGTGACCGGCGTTCGCCACGACCGCGGAGCTCGCGTTCGGCGCCTCGGCGACCATCCGCTCCACGAGGTCCTCGGGGACGCCGTCGTCGCCGCCACGCACCACGAGCGTCGGGCAGCCGACGCGGCGCCACTCGTCCCAGTACGAGCGCTCGGCCGTCTCGGCCAGCGCTGCCACCATGACGTCGACGTCGACGGCGGGCGACAGGCCGCCGTCGCGCTGCTCGAGGCCGTCGGCCCATGACCGGCCCCACGTCGTGTCCCCGAAGAAGCCGAGGGCCTCGGCGCGGCCTGCGAACGGCGCCGGCCAGGATCGCAGCCACCGCGCGACGATCGCGGGCGCGTCGGGATCCGCCGGGGGCGCCGCTTCAACGACGACGAGCGCGCGGACCAGCTCGGGACGGCGGGCGGCCAGCAGGAACGCCGTGTGTCCGCCGAGCGACTGGCCGATCACGACGGCAGGGGCGAGGCCGAGCAGCTCGATCCAGTGCGCCAGATCGTCGACGCACGCAGCGCGGGAGACGTCGCCGGGCCGGCGCTCGCTGCGGCCGTGGCCGCGTGCGTCGGGCGCGACCACCCGGTGCGTCCTCCCCAGCCAGGCCGCCGTGCCGTCCCATTCGCCGGCGTGGCCGGCCAGGCCGTGGGCGAGCACCGCGGCCGGCCCGTCGCCGCCGTGGTCGCGGCCCACGAGCGCGGTTCCGTCACGTGTCGTCATGTGCCAGCGAGGCGTCATCGCGCCGGACGTTAAACGCCGAAGGGCCACCCGAGGGTGGCCCTTCGTTCGTCATGCGGGTGAAGCGTGGTACTAGCGGAGCAGCGAGAGCACGCCCTGCGGGCTCTGGTTGGCCTGCGAGAGGACGCTCATGCCGGCCTGCTGGAGCACCTGCAGCTTCGTGAAGTTGACCATCTCCGACGCCATGTCGACGTCCTTGATGCTCGACTCGGAAGCGGAGAGGTTCTCCTGGTAGTTACCGAGGTTGTTCAGCGTGTGCTGCAGCCGGTTCTGGACGGCGCCGAACGTCGCGCGATCGGTGCTGACGTTCTGGATGGCGGCGTCGATCGCCGAGATGTTGATCGTCGAGCCGGAGAAGCTGAAGACCGACGAGTCGACCGCGTAGCTCGAGCCGGAGCCGAACAGCGCGACGGCGTTGGTGGAGATCGTCTCGCCGTCGTTCGCGCCCACCTGGAAGGTGATGGCGGCGCTACCGGTCAGCAGGGCGATGCCGTTGAACTGCGTGTCGGTGCCGATGCTCGAGATCTCGGAGCAGAGCTGGGCGACCTCGGCCGTGATGGCGGCCTGATCGGCGGTGGACAGCGTGCCGTTGTTGTACTCGACCGCGAGGTCGCGGACGCGCTGCAGCATGGAGGTGACCTCACCCATCGCACCGTCGGCCGTCTGCACGAGGTTGACGGCGTCCTGCGCGTTCTGCTGGGCCTGGGTCAGACCGCTGACCTGGGCGTCGAGCTTCTCGGAGATGGCCAGGCCGGCGGCGTCGTCGGCGGCCTTGTTGATGCGGTAGCCCGAGGAGAGCTTCTCCATCGAGCTGGCCAGCATGTTGCTGGTCTTGACCAGGTTCCGGTGGGCGTCGAACGCCTCGATGTTGGTCTGCACGGAGAGGGACATATCTTCCTCCTTGAAGATAGGTGTGTGTCCTTTGCGACCGCGTCCTTGCGGTGCGCATACCGGTAATCGGCCGGCCCCCTGCGCTCTTTAGCGATCTGTAAAGATCGCAAGCGCGGACGTCCGAAACGCGCCTTAGGCGCGGACGTCGATCAGGTGCGGCTCGTCGTCCTCGGGCTCGTCGGGCGGGACGGGAGGCTGCTGCTTCGGGCGGCGGGGATCGCCGTCACGGCGGGCGTCGCGCTCGCGGAGCGCCCACGCCGGCGGCATGTGCGGGATGCGATCGATCGGGTCGGTCACGCCTCAGTCCCCGTCTGCGAGTTCCGCTGGAGGGCGCGGTTGCGGTTCTCCTTCGCCTGCTCCACGGCGCTCTTGGCCTCGCCGTCGAGCAGGTGCTGCCAGAGGACGATTGCGGCGATCCACGCCAGCATCTGGCCGGCGATGCCGGCGATGACGCCGCGCAGGAGCGCGTCCGGCGGGCTCATCCCGCCCGATGTAGCTGTACCCCGCGACGATCACGAACCCGAGCAGGCCGCCCCATGCCTTGATCTGGCGGATCGAGCGGGCGGCCCGGGGGTGGTCGGACAGGGCGACGAGCGGCGGCTTGGGATCATCAGGGCATCACCAGCGCGGCGAGCTCGGTGGGATCGGCCGGGCGCAGCCCGTCGGCGGGCCGGCGCCCGTCGGCGACGTAGGAGATCGGCCGCTTCAGGCTGAGCGAGATGCCGACGGGCACGGCGGCGGTCGGCGCCTCGTCGATGCGGGAGATCAGGATCCGGTTGGCCGGGCAGAGCGGGTCGATCGCGGCGTTCAGGTGCAGCAGCGAGCGCCCGTCGTAGCCGGCGGGGGCGAGCAGGTGCGTCTCGTCGGGCCGGGCGGCCGCGAGCAGCTTGCCCAGCGTGGCGAGGCTCTCGCCGTCGCCCGCGGAGATCGGCGGCGTGTCGATCAGGATGACGCCGTCGTTGCCGGGCGCGCGCACGGCTGACTTGGCGGCCTCGGGCGTGTCGGCGGTGCGGCGCTCGACGTCGAGGCCCTCGGTCAGCGCGGTCAGGCGCTCGGCGCCCTCGCCGGGCTCCAGGCTGACCAGGCGCACAGCGAACGGCGAGCGATCGGCGAACGCATGGGCGAGCTTGGCGATGGTGAGGGTCTTGCCTGCACCCGCCGGGCCGACGACCGCGATCGTGCGGCTCTTCGACCGCCAGCCGTGCTCGACCCGCACCGTGCGGGCGAGCATCTGACGGACGAGGTCGGCCTCCCTGGCGTCCGGATCGAACGGCGCCAGCAGGCGGATCGTGTCGGACACGAGCGCCTCGACGACGTCGGCCGGCAGGCCGGCTTCAAGAAGCTGACCCGAGACGTGCTCCCAGTCGCCGGTCGCGACCTGGCGAGCGGCCACCTCGACGCTGCCGGCGGCCGAGACGAGGTCGATGCCCTCGAAGTCGTCGCGGAGGGCGGGCGGCTCGTCGCGTTCGACGAGCGCGTCGCCGAGGACGTCGGCGAACGGGCTCGCCTGCTCGATGAACGAGCGCATGACCGGGCCGTCGGCGTCGACGTCCAGATCGAGGTCGGAGTCCATCTCGAGCTCGGGCTCGCGGGCCACGTCGTAGGCGTCGAAGACGTTGCGCGTCGGGACGGATTGCACCGGCCCGCCGGCCTGCGCCTCGACCTCGACGCAGCGCTTGCCGAAGAATCCGGCGAAGCCTCCGGTGACGCCCTCGCGCCTGCGGGTGATGACCGCGCCGGCGCCCAGATCCGCGCGGATCTGGGGAAGTAGCTCCTCGAGGGACGCGCCCTGATAGGTGCGGGTCTCTGGCATGGTGTGCATTCGCCGGCGGTGCCCTAGCCCGCCACGACCCCGGTGGACTCGACACGGATGCCCGGCAGGATCTCATTGTAGGACACGACCGGCAATTGCGGTAATGCCTGCTCGATCAGACGCCGCAGATGGCGGCGGATGCGCCCGGAGCACAGGAGGACGGGCCGCAGGCCCATGCCGGTGGCCTGCTCGACCTCGCCGCTGAGCAGCCGAACGACGGTCTGGGCGCGGGCCGGATCCATGGCCAGGTACTCGCCGTCGCGCGTCTGCGTGACCGACTCGGCGATCTCCTGCTCCAGGTTCGGGTCGAGCGAGATCGCCTGCAGCGACTTGCTCGAGTCGAGGTAGTTGAGCGTGATCGAGCGGGCCAGCGCCTGGCGGGCGTACTCGGCCAGGATGGCCGGGTCGCGCGTCGAGGCGGCGCGGTCGCCGATCGCCTCGAGGATCGTGCCGAGGTCGCGGATCGAGACGCCCTCGCGCAGCAGGTGCTGCAGCACGCGCTGCACCTCGCCGACGCCGAGCTTGTCGGGGACGACCTCCTCGACCGCGGCGGCGTTCTGCTCCTTCAGCGTGTCGATCAGCTTCTTCGTCTCCTGGCGGGTGAGCAGCTCGTCGACGTGGCGGCGGATGGTCTCGGTGAGATGGGTGACGATCATCGACTCGGCGTCGACGACGGTGTAGCCGAGCGCCTCGGCCTCGGCGCGGTGGCTCTCGTCGATCCACACCGCCGGCAGCCCGAACGCCGGCTCGACCGTGGGGATGCCCGACACGCCGGGCGTCGCGTCGCCCGGGTCCATCGCCAGGCGGTGGCCGGGGATGACGCGTCCGCGGGCCACCTCGGCGCCGCGCACCTTGACCGCGTACTCGTGCGAGTCGAGCCCGACGTCGTCGTGGATGCGCACGGGGGCGATGACCATGCCGAGCTCGGAGGCGATCTGGCGGCGGACGACGCCGACGCGGCCGAGCAGCGCAGCCGCCCGACTTCGCGTCGACCATCGGCACGAGGCCGAAGCCGATCGTGAGCTCGAGCGGGTCGATCTGCGAGCGCGCCGACGGCGGCGTCGCCGGGCTGGGCGGCGGGCGCCGGCAGCGCGTCCTGCGGCGGCCTCGGTCGCCGCCGTCGTCGGCGCGTGCGCTGACCATCGCCCGGCCGAGCAGGAAGAAGATCGCCGCCGATGATGACGAACGGGAGCTTCGGCATGCCCGGGCACGAGGCCCATCGCGACGATCACGCCGCCGGCGATCATCGGCGCGCGCGGCTGGCGCAGGATCTGGGCCGAGATGTCGGAGCCGAGGTCGGCCTCGCTGCCCGAGCGGGTGACGATGATGCCCGTCGCGGTCGAGATCAGGAGCGCCGGGATCTGGGCGACCAGGCCGTCGCCGATCGTCAGGATGCGGGAAGACGTGGGCGGCGTCGGCGAACGACATGCCCTGCTGGAGCATGCCGACGCCGATGCCGCCGAGCAGGTTGATGGCGACGATCACGATGCCGGCGATCGCGTCGCCCTTCACGAACTTGGATGCGCCGTCCATCGCGCCGTAGAAGTCGGCCTCGCGGGCGATCTCGTTCGCGCCGGTCGCGGGCCTGCTGTTCGGTGATCTGGCCGGCGTTCAGGTCGGCGTCGATCGCCATCTGCTTGCCGGGCATCGCGTCGAGGGTGAAGCGGGCGGCGACCTCGGCGACGCGGCCGGCGCCGTTCGTGATCACGACGAACTGGATCACGACCAGGATCAGGAACACCACGAGGCCGACGATCACGTTGCCGCCGACGACGAACGTGCCGAACGCGTGGATCACGTTGCCCGCGTCGCCGTGCAGGAGCACGAGCCGGGTGACGCTGACGTTGATCGCCGAGCCGGAACAGCGTCGTCAGCAGGAGCAGCGACGGGAAGGCCGAGAAGTCGAGGGCGCGCGGCACGTACATCGTCGTGACCAGGATCATCAGCGCGCCGGAGATGTTGACGGTGATGAAGAGGTCGATCAGCGCGCTCGGCAGCGGCACGAGCATCATCGCGACCACGACGACGACGCCGACCGCGGCCAGCAGGTCGTTGTGACGGAGGAGGAGCTTCAGCGCGCCGCCCATGGCTCAGCGACCCATCTCGGTGGGGAGGGATCCGGTCGGTTCCGGGAGGCGGCCGCGGGGGGAGCGGCGGCGAAGCGAAGGGCGTTCGATTCGCATTCGGGGACACTCATCGGCGTTCTCGCGCGCCGACTTGAGCACCCGCGCCGCGGCCGCGATCACGACGCCTTCCGGCGGCGGCCGGCGGTGCGGTAGACGAAGGCGAGCACCTCGGCGACGGCGGCGAAGAAGGAGTCCGGGATCATCTGCCCGATCTCGACCTCCTTATGGAGCGCGCGCGCGAGGGGCGGGTTCTGGAGGACGGGCACGCCGGCGTCCTCGGCCGCCTTGCGGATGGCGGCGGCGACCAGGTCGACGCCCTTGGCGACCATCTCCGGGGCGGGTCGGCTGCCGTCGTAGCGCAGGGCGACGGCGAAGTGGGTCGGGTTCGTGACGACGACGTCGGCGGTGGCCACGTCGGCGATCATGCGCTGGCGGGCGCGGGCGAACTGGCGGCGGCGGATGGCGCCTCGCACCTCGGGAGCCAGGTCGGACTGGCGCGACTCCTGCCGCACCTCCTCCTTGGTCATCTTCAAGGACTTCTCGTGCTGGTAGCGCTGCCAGGTGAAGTCGATGATCCCGATCAGCAGGAATGCCCCGCATACGTAGAGGGCGAGGGTCATGACCGACCCGGCAAGCTGGCTCATGATCTCGCCCGGCGGTGCGCCCGCGAGCTGGCCCAGGTCCTGCAGGCGCGGCCAGATGGCGACGAACGCGGCCACGGCGACGACGGAGGTCTTGACGATCGTCTTGCCGCCCTCGAAGAGCGCCCGCACGCCGAAGAGCCGCTTGAAGCCGCTGCGCGGGTCGAGACGGTTCCACTGCGGGGCAAGCGCCGAGGTCGTGATCGCGGGGCGGTTCTGCACCACGTTGGCGATGAGCCCGGCCGCGAGCGCCGTGACGGCGACGGGCGCCACGATCCCGAGGATCGACGTGACGCCCCACGAGAACAGGTCGCCGACGCCGGCGCGGCCCGCGAGGTGGGTGTCGCCGGACTGGCTGAGGCCGACACGGACGATCGCGGCGAAGTGGTCGAGCATCGTCGGCGCGGTCACGACCATCGCCAGAATGCCGCCCATCAGCACGGCCGCCGACGTCAGGTCGGCCGAGCGTGCGATCTGGCCCTTGTCGCGGGCCTCCTTGCGCCGTTTCGGAGTCGGCTTCTCGGTGCGGTTGTCGGCCACCTAGCCGCCCAGCGTCTGGACCGCCTGAACCACCGACTGCTGCAACGCGCCCTGCACCTGGTTCGAGACGAAGGGCAGCGTCGCTGCGACCACCGTCATCCCGACGAGGATCTTGGCCGGCATGCCGACGACGAACACGTTCATCTGCGGCACGGCGCGCGACACGAGGCCTATGGCGGCGTCGGTGATCACGAGCGCGACCAGGACGGGGGCGGCGATCTCGAGGCCGATCACCCACACCTGGGAGAAGGCGGCGAGCGCCCCGGCCGTCAGCGCGCCGATGTGCGGGTAGGCGGTGATGGGGAGCGCCCGATAGCTGGCGCCGACGCCCTGGATCATGATCTGGTCGCCCCCCGACATCAGCAGCACAAGCACGGTGAAGAGGCTGTAGAACTGCCCCAGGATCGCGGTCTGCTGGTTGTTGACCGGGTCGAGGATCGACGAGAACGAGAAGCCGATCAGCGTGTCGAGCAGGCTGGCTCCGGCCTGGACGGCGGCGCCGACGAGCGCCATCGGGAAGGCGAAGATGAGGCCGACGCCGATCTCCTTCAGCATCAGCATCACGTAGTCGCCCGCGTCGAGCGGCACGGTCTGGCCGTGCACGGCGATCGGCAGGATCGCCAGCGACAGCGCGAAGGCGAGCATCAGCTTGATCCGGTTCGGGATCATCGACGCCGAGAACCCGGGCGCGAGCACGAACAGCCCTCCGACCCGGCAGACCACGAGCAGGAACCCGAGCACCTCGGTGAGGGCCTGGTCCGGCAGCGTGACGTTCACGGCCCGACCAGGTTCGGGATGTTCGTGTACAGGTTGGTCGTGTAGGTCAGCATCTGGTCGAGCATCCACGGGCCGCCGATGGCGAGCACGGCGCCGATGACCAGGATCTTGGGGATGAAGCTGAGCGTCTGCTCCTGGATCGACGTGACGGCCTGGAAGACCGAGACGATCAGCCCGACCACGAGGCCGGCGAGCAGGAAGGGCATCGACACCTCGAGGGTGACGGTCAGCGCCTGGGTGGCAAGAGAGTTGACGGTATCGGCATTCATGATGGTCAGGTGTGGAAGGACTGGACGAGGCTCTGGATCACGAGATGCCACCCGTCGACGAGGACGAACAGCATGATCTTGAAGGGCAGCGAGATCAGGACGGGGGGCAGCATCATCATCCCCATCGACATCAGGGTCGAGGCGACGACCATGTCGATGATCAGGAACGGCAGGTAGATCAGGAACCCGATCTGGAAGGCCGTCTTCAGCTCGGAGATCATGAACGCCGGCACGAGCACGTAGGTGGGGATGTCGGCGCGCGTCTTCGGCCGGGGCAGGTTCGCCATCTTCACGAACATGGCCAGGTCGGAGTCACGCGTCTGGTTGAACATGAAGGTGCGCAGCGGCTGCTGGCCGCGGGTGGCCGCCTGGGTGAGCGTGATCTCGTGGCTCGTGTAGGGCTGGATCGCCGTCGTGTTGATCTGCTTGAACGTCGGTGCCATCACGAAGATGGTCAGGATCAGCGACATGCCCACGAGCACCTGCGAGGGCGGGCTGGTCGGCGTGCCGAGGGCGTTGCGGACGAAGCCGAGGACGATCAGGATGCGGGTGAAGCCGGTGACCATGAGCAGCGCGCCGGGCAGGAGCGCGAGCAGGGTCATCGAGATCAGGATCTCGACCGGCGTCGACAGGGCGTTGCCGTTGATCGAGATGCCCGACGACGCGGCGGCGAGGAGCGGCAGACCGGTCATGCCCGGGCCGTCCGCTTGCGCAGGATCTCGAGGAAGCCCTCACGGCCCGACGGCGCGCCCGGCGGAAGCTGCAGCGGCATGTCCATGCCGCCGCCCTCGACCAGGATCGCCTCTTCGGGCGTGTACACGCGCAGCGGCGTGATCGAGTGATCCGTGGCGCCGACCAGGATCAGCTCGTCGCCGGCGCGGACGAGGTGGAGCGAGCGGTTCGGGGCGAGCGGTGTCGTGGCGATCACGCCGATGCGCTCGTCGGAGCGGCCGGCCTTCGCGCGGGCGGAGCTCTTGAGCAGCCAGTAGACGCCGTAGATCACGCCGAGGACGACCGCCAGGCCGACGATCGTACGGATCACGTCGGCGCCGGCGCTGCCGACGGACGGCGCCTGGCCCTTCGCCGTGCCGGCCGACGCGACGCCGGAATCGAGCGGGGTGCGATCCTCGTGGAAGGCGGGCGCCTTCTTCTTCGCGTGCGTGGCGGCGTGCTTGGCGAGGGCCGCCTTCGCGGCAGTCGTCTGGGGCCCGGTCGCGGCGGATGCGGGGGTGGGGTGGAGCAACGCGACCGCCGCGCATGCGGCAGCGATCAGGAGGATGCTCGTCCGAACTGGGGGGAGTCGGCGGGAGAGCAAGGCGATCACCACATCGGTCACCCGGCGCCGGGGCTTGAGCGTCGGCGACCGCCTCCCCGCGGAATCCCCGATCGAGCTCCGGGGATACTCCAAAATGGGGAGGGCGGACCGCGCGGAGGCTGCCGATACGGACGACGTGCGTCCCCGGGCCCCACCCGGATCGCGGCTCCGACCAAGAGTTTTTTCAAGCTCCCCCTTCTGTCTCTGTGCCCTCTGGAGGTCTCCTCTGTGGAAGCAACGCCCGTGTCCAGCTCACGACCCACGGCCGGAACCGCGGAGGCCCTGTGGCGAGCCTGGATTCAAAACAAGGATGTGGCGGCCCGTGACCGCCTCGTGCTCTCCTACGCGCCGATGGTCAAGTACCTCGCGTGCCGCAAGGTTCGTGAGCTGCCGGCCCATTGCGAGCTCGACGACCTCGTGTCGTGCGGGCTCCTCGCGCTGATCGCCGCAGTCGACCGCTTCGACCCGGTCAAGGGCGCGACGTTCGAGCAGTACGCCTGGACGCGCGTCTCCGGGGCGATCATGGACGAGCTGCGCCGGCAGGACTGGGCGCCCCGCTCGCTTCGCCGCAACGGACGCGCGATCGATCGCGCCCGCGAGGCGTGGCAGCTGCGCACCGGCCGCCTGCCCTCCGACGAGGAGCTCGCCACCGAGCTCGAGATCGACGTCGACTCGCTCCACAGTCACCTCGAGGGCCTGTCCCGGGCCGACCTGCTCAGCCTCAACACGCCCGCGCGCGGGACAGAGGAGGCGATGCCGGTCGAGGTCGGCGACACGATCGAGGCCCCGGCGGGAGAGTTCGACCCGGAGCTGGCCGCGCTGGCCGGCGAGCGGGCCGCCGTGCTCCGCGACGCGATCGCCTCGCTCAGCGAACGCGAGCAGACGATCCTCGTCCTGCTCTACGTGAAGCACATGCAGGGCGCCGAGGTCGGCCGCATGCTCGGCATCAGCGAGTCACGCGTGTCGCAGATCCTCTCCTCGATCCGGCGCACCCTGAAGGAGCGCATCGACACGTACGACTCGGTCGTGCCGCCGCTGCGCCGCGCCGCCTAGAACCATCGCTTGCCACAGGTGCCTGGCACCGGCCTCGGCCGGAGCCAGGCACCTTTTCATGGACCGGCGCGGAAGATGCAGCCGTACGGGGACTGTCCCCGGGTACCGTGTCCGGCCCCATGATTCCGCTCCGCAAGAACCGCGACTTCCGTCTGCTGTGGCTCGGCGAGGCCGCGTCGATGCTGGGAACGCAGCTCAGCGGCGTGGCGTTTCCCCTCCTCGTGCTGGCGCTCACAGGCTCGCCCTTCCGCGCCGGGCTCGTGGGGACGGTGGGGCTGGCGCCGATGGCGCTGCTGTCGCTGCCGTTCGGGGTCGTGGCCGACCGGATCGACCGCAAGTGGGCGCTGGTGTGCGCGAACGTCGTCGGGGCGCTGGCGCTGCTCAGCCTGGGCGTCGCCATCTGGATCGGCGAGCTGGCCTACGGGTACATCCTTGCCGTCGCGTTCGTCGCCGGGTGCGTCACGACGTTCGTCCGGATCGCCGAGGAAGGCGTGATCGCCCAGATCGTCCCGCGGCCGCAGCTCGGCGAGGCGGTCTCGCAGAACGTCGCGCGGCAGTACGCGGCCGGCCTCGTCGGCCCGGCCGTGGGCGGCGTCACGTTTGCGGCGTCGCGCGCCCTTCCGTTCGTCGTCGACGCCGCCACCTACCTCTGCTCGCTCGCCGCCGTGCTCGGGATCCGCGGCCGCTTCCAGGAGGCGCGGACGCACTCGGTCGTCACGCCCTGGGAGGACGTCCGCGAGGGCGTGCGATGGCTGTGGCGGCAACCGTTCCTGCGCGACAGCCTGTTGCTCGTCGCCGGGTCGAACGTCGTGCCGACGTCGCTGCTCCTCATCGTGGCCGCGAAGGATCTGGGCGCCTCCCCGGCGGTTGTCGGAATCGTCCTCGCGCTGTATTCCGCCGGCGGGCTGGCCGGCTCGGCCGCGGTGCCCTGGATGCAGCCCCGCATCCCGGTGCCCGTCGTCGTCAGCGGCGCCGTCTGGGTGGATGCGGCTGTGTTTCTCGTGCTCGCGTTCGTCGGGACGCCGCTCCTGCTCGGCGTCGTCGTCGCCATCACGGCGTTCGTCGGCCCGCTCTGGGATGCCGTGGTCGTGGGGTACCGGATCTCGATCACGCCCGACAGGCTCCAGGGGCGCGTTGCGAGCGTGGACTGGTTCCTGTCCGTCTCGCTCTCGGCCGTCGGCCCGCTGATCGCCGGCTACCTGCTCTCGACGATCGACACCCGCGCCACGCTCCTCGCCGTCGCCGGGCTCCTCGCCGTCCTCGCGGCGCTCGGCACGGCGGCGCCTTCGCTACGACACCCGCCCCCGTCCGTCAGCCTGCGCCGGTAGCCAGGCGGGTCTGACCCCGCTAGGCGGCGGCGTCGAGGCGGCGCTTGGGGGAGACGACGTGTGTGATGCGCAGGCCGAACTCCTCGTCGATCGCGATGACCTCGCCGCGCGCGATCGTCTGGCCGTTCACGAGCAGGTCGACCGGCTCGCCGGTCATCCGGTCGAGCGCAACGATCGAGCCGGGGCCCATCTCGAGCGTCTCGCGGATCGTCATCGTCGTGCGGCCGATCTCGACCGTCAGCTCGACGGGCACGTCCAGGACGGGGCCGAGATCGAGGACCGCGGGCCGCTCGCCGGGCTGCTCCTGGAGCGCCGGCATGACGAGCTCGGTGCCCACCTCGACGGCGGGGGCGATAGCGGGATCGTGTTCGGACATGGTGATTCCCTACTGGACGACGACGTCGGTGAACAGCACCTGAGAGACCTTAACATCGGTCTTCTTCTGCAGATCCGTGAGGATCTTCTGCTCGATCGCGTTGCGCTTCGGGCGGTCGATCAGGTCGCTCGAGGGCCGGCCCGTGAGGTCGTTCGTGACGATCGCACGGACGGCCGCGTCCTCGGGGAGCGTCGCCGGCGTGCCGTCGGTCGAGGCGGCGGGCGCGCCGGCCGTGAGCAGCAGGGCGATCGACACCTTGCCGTAGTGCTCGCCGTTCAGGTTGACGACGAACTCGGGCGAGAGCGGGAACAGCGTGCCGACCACCTTGGGCGGCGCTGCCTTCGCGGGCTTGGGGGCGAGGACGAAGAAGTAGGCTCCGCCGCCGGCGGCGGCGAGCAGCAGGATGACGGGCAGGATGATCTTGAGCTTGCCTTTCACGGGGACGTTCCTCCGGAGGACGGGGTGTTGGAGCGGATCACCACGATGTCGACTCGCCGGTTGAGCGCGCGGCCCTGCGCCGTGGTGTTGGGGGCGACGGGGTTCTGGTCGGCGAATCCGACGGCGGCGAGGTGCTGCTGGGAGACGCCGTGGTGGATCAGGAACTCGAGGACGGCGTCGGCACGGCCGGTCGAGAGCTCCCAGTTGCTCGGGAACTCGCCGCCGGAGATCGGGACGTTGTCCGTGTTGCCCTCGACGCTGATCGGGTTCTGCATCTGCATCGACACGATCAGCTGCGACACGCGGTCGAGGAGCGGGCTCGCGGTCGACTTGAGCGTCGCCTCGCCGCTGTCGAAGACCAGGTTGTTCGTCAGCAGCCGGATCACGAGGCCGCGCTGGTCGATCGTCGTCGAGATGTCATTCGCGAAGCCGTGCTTGCGGGCGTACTCCTCGACCTTGCGCTGCACCTCGAGCAGGGTGTTCTGCTCCTTGGCAGCGGCCTTCGCCTTCGCCGCCGGGTTCGTCTTCGAGCCGATCAGCGTGTGGGTGAAGATATTGAAGCTGGAGTCGACCGAGCCGCTCGGGGTGGCCGTCTGGACGCCCTGGATGCGGGTCGGGTTGCCCTGCTGGACGCCCTTGCCGCCGTCGAGCACGCCGCCGATGAACGCCTTCTGCAGGGCGTGCTGGAGCACCTGGTACTTGGAGATGTTCACCGACGAGATCGAGAACAGCACCATGAACAGCGCCATGAGCAGCGTGATCATGTCGGCGTAGGTGAGGAGCCAGCGCTCGTCGCCGCCCTCGTGGCCTCCGCCGCCATGGCCGTGCCCGCCGCGCCTGCGGCGGCTGCGTCCGTGGCCGGCGCTCACGCGGCCTCCCGCAGCTCTGCCGAGCCGGAGGCGGCCTCGGCGCTCTTGCCGCGGTCGGCCGGGGCGATGAACGCCTCGAGCTTCTCGGACAGGACGCGCGGGTTGTCGCCGGCCTGGATCGACAGGATCGCGTCGAGGATCATCATGCGGTGGTTGATCTCGACCGCGGACATCTCCTTGAGCTTGTTGCCGATCGGCAGGAACATCAGGTTCGCGCTCGACACGCCGTAGAGCGTCGCGATGAAGGCGCCGGAGATGGCGGGGCCGAGGGTGGACGGCGCGGCCAGGTTCTCGAGCACGTGGATGAGGCCCATGACGGTGCCGATGATGCCGACCGTCGGGGCGAAGCCGCCGGCCGTCGCGAACAGCCCGGCAACCTGCTGGTGGCGGGCGGCGAGGCCGTCGGCCTCAGCCTCGAGGATGGCGGCGACGAGGTCGGAGTCGGTGCCGTCGACGACGAGCTGCAGGCCCTTGCGGGTGTACGCGTCGTCGATCTTGGCGACGTCCTCCTCGAGGGCCAGCAGGCCGTTGCGGCGCGCCTTCTCGGACAGCTCGACCATCAGGCCGATCGACGACGCCGAGTCGATCGACGAGCCCTTGAACGACATGATCGCGGCCTTCGGCGCGGTCATGAACGCGCGAAAGTTCGTGGACGCCATCGTCGCCCCGGCGGTGCCGCCGGTGATCAGGATGAGCGCCGGGATATTGAGGAACGCGACCGGGTTCGTGCCCTCGAGGATGGCGGACACGAAGAGCGCGCCGAACGCGCATGCGATGCCGATTGCGGTGATTGCCTTCATGTCTGTCCGTTCCTTCGGGGCGAGCGCCGCCATCCGTGGCAGCGTGTTGCGTTTGCTTGCAGATAATCGGCCCGCATGGCTCGAGATTCAGTCTGCGGAGCCGGTGTCGCGGGGCATTTCGGCTACGGCCGCGAGGCGGCCGTAGCCCACCCTGCGGGCGTTGGCGCGGGCGGGCCGCTCGACGGCGGCGACGATGGACGCCCGCCACTGGCGCACGAGCTGCGTCACCTCGGCGGCCGTCTCGGAGACCACGAAACGGTTCCCGTTGGCGAGCACGATCACGGTGTCCGGGTTCGCCTCGATGACCTGGATCAGGTCAGGGTTCACGTACAGCTCGTGGTCGGGCTGGGTGATGCGATGGACGACGATCACGCCGGGTCCTTTCGGGGTCGGAGTGGCGGGCGTAAACACATGGCGGGGCCGGCGCGTCAGGCGCCGGCCCCGCCTAGCCGAACTAGTGCTTCAGGTTGACGAGCTCCTGGAGCATCTCGTCGGCGGTTGAGATCACACGGCTGTTGGCCTGGAAGCCGCGCTCGGCCGTGATCATGTTGGTGAACTCCTGGGCGAGGTTCACGTTCGACATCTCGATCGCGCCCGGGGTGAGCGTGCCGAGGCCGTTCGTGCCGGCGATGTTCGCCGTCTCGGCGCCCGAGTTGTTCGTGGCGACCCAGTTGTTGCCGCCGACCCGCTCGAGGCCGGCGTTGTTCGGGAACGTGCCGAGGGAGATCACGGCCACCTTGGTGACGGCGCCCGTGGAGTCGGTGACCGACACGGTGCCGTTCTGGGCGATCGTGACGGACTGCGATCCGGCCGGGATCGTGATCTTGGTCTCGTTGGCGGCGCCCGTCAGCGGGTTGCCGTTCACGTCGAGCTTGAAGCCGACGACGTAGTCGCCGTCGTTCGTCACCAGGTCGCCGTTGGCGTCGGTGGTGAAGTTCCCGGCCCGCGTGTACATATAGCTCGCGCCGGCGGCGCCGAGCTGGGTCGGGTCGGCGACGACGCGGAAGAACCCGTCGCCCTGGATCGCGACGTCGTACGGGTTGCCGGTGGTCTGCACCGCGCCGGCCGTCATCACGTTGTTGATGCTGCCGAGGCGGACGCCCAGGCCGATCTGCTCGGCGTCGGTGCCGCCGGACGTGGCGGTCGGGGAGGCGGCGCCCTTCTGCAGCTGGGAGAGCGCGTCCTCGAAGCTCGTGCGCTCGGACTTGTAGCCGATGGTGTTGACGTTGGCGATGTTGTTGGCGGTGACGTCCAGCATCGTCTGGTGGACGGCGAGACCGCTGATCGCGGCGAACATTCCTCGCATCATGGTGATCGGTTTCCTCTCTGGCCGACCGCTTCCCCGAGGGGTCCGGCTGGTTGGCCCGTTCCGGTGTGTGGGTTAGTTGATGACCGCGCTGTCAATGTTGGTGAAGACGCGGTCGCGCATGTTGTCGGCGCCGACGGCGGTGATCACGGTGCGGTTTGCCACCGAGACCACGAAGGCCGTCGAGTCGACGAGGACGAGGGCGTCACGCGACCCCTTGGCCGCTGCCTTGGAGACGCCTTCGCTCAGTCGTGCCATGGTGGCCGCGTCGACGGGGATGCCCCGCTGCTGCAGCCGCTCCATCGCGTGTCCGCTGAGGCGCAACGGCTTCGTGTCCGTCGTCGCGAGCCTCTGCTTGAGGAGCTGGTCGAAGCCCGGCCCATCCACGGCAGGCCGAGGCGCAGCCGCCGGAGGCGGTGTCGCGCCGGTGACGCCGGGAGGCGTCGTGGCCGGATTGATGCGGATGGGATCGGCCGACATGGCTTACGAGACGCCGATGATCTGGTTGGGGTTGATGGCGGTGCCGCTCACATCGATGACCGGCGAGCCGGAGTTGAAGGTGACCGCGTCCACCACGCCGGAGCCGGCGTTGCCGTCCGAGTCGGTGTAGGCGACCGTGTGGCCGATGAGCGCGATGCTCTGAGCCTGCTGGGAGCCCTGGACGAGGTTGGTCAGCTGCTCCACCGAGGAGAACTGCGCCATCTGCGTCACGCTCTGCGTGGGGTCCTGGGACGAGCTGAGCGGGTCCTGGTTCTGCATCTCTGCGACAAGCAGCTGCAGGAACCCGTCCTGGCCCAGGATCGCGGCGGGGTTCGACACGGACGTGGTGGCGCTCGTGCCGGTCGCGCCGGTGGTGGGGGGAACGGAACTCATGTACCTCCTCCTATGCGAAGACGTCGATCTGCGACCCGGAAAGGGGCAGCTGCGACGGCTGGATCGTGATCTCGGCCTCGTCGGCGGTGGCATCGCTGCCCTCACCGTTCGGCCCCATTGCACGCGCCATGTCAGTGGCGCGCTCGCCGTTGGCGTTCTCCCCGCGGGAGTCCCCGGAGAGGTGGACGTCGAGCCCGTGGACGGTGACGCCCTGGGACTCGAGCGATCGGCGCAGGTCGGCGCCGGCCTGGATCAGCTCCTGGGCCGCCGCGTGGTTCGACGTCGTGACGACCGCCGAGACGCCGTCCTGGTGGTAGCGCATCGTCACCTGGACGTCGCCGAGGTTCTCCGGGTGCAGGGTGATCCGGGCGACGGGCTGGCCCGCGCGCACCGCCACCCGCATGGTGGCGCCGGTGACATCGGCGATGTCCTGCATCCGCGCCCGGGCCGTGACCTCCACCGGGGCGGCGTCGGGCCGGGCGGCCGGCTGTGCCTGGACGGGTGCCGGTGCCGCCGCGGGGGCGACGTTCGTGCCGCCGGCGGCGGGCGCCGCCGTCTGCGTCGGAGCGGTCTGGTCGCCCGCCGGAGCGGCCGAGGCGGCCTGCGACGTGGCGGGAGCGGGAGCCGCGGACGCAGCCGCAGGTGCCGGCTGCGCCGGCGTCCCCTGCTGGTCCGAGCGGCCGTGGCCGGAGCCCGTGCCCTTCTGACCCGTGGTCGCCGAGGCCGGCGTGCGTGCGGCGGAGGCGGCCGGGTGGCCGGTCGCCGGGGCGGGGTTGGCAGCGGCCGGGCGGGCCGAGCCGCTCGCCTGGGCGGGCTTGGCGGCGGCGGGAGCCTGCGCGGTCGGCGTAGAGGAGGCCGCGACGACGGCCGGAGCGGTGGTGTCGGCCGGCGTCGCCGGAGCGGTGCCGGCGGACTGGGTGCCAACCTGCCCGGCGGCCTGGACGGTGGTCGTGGCCGCGCCGGCCGGAGCCGGGGCGGCGGAAACCGCTGCGGCCGCGACCGGAGTGGGGGCGGCTTTGCCGGACGCGGGTGCCGGGGCCTTGACGGCGGGCTGGACTGCCGGGGCCGGCGCAGGCGCGGCCGCGAGCGCCGCGAGTTGCGACAGCACGGCGGCGGCCGGAGCCGGCGCGTCGGCCGCGGCGGGCGTGCCGGAGCCGGTGCTCTTGTCGGTGTCGGTGAGGCCGGAGGAGTCGCCTTCGGCCTTCGAGCCCCCCGCATCTGCGGTCCGGGCCTTGGTGGCGTTTGTGCCGGGCGGCGATTCTGTCGCCGCGGCCGAGCCGAGCGCCGTCTCGAAGGCGTCGGTTGGCGGGTCGTCGCCGCGTTTGGGCGACGCCGGCGCCGGTGCGGCCATGGCCGCCACGGCGTTCACGGGATCGTTCATGCTGCGCTTCCTGTCGGGGTGGTCGGGACGGATCCGCCCGAGTAGCGGGCGTAGTTCGCGAGGACGTCGGAGACGTAGCTCTGGGTCTCCGGGTACGGCGGGACGCCGCCGTAGGAGGCGACCGCGCCGGGGCCGGCGTTGTACGCGGCCAGCGCGAGGCGGACGTCGCCGTGGAACCGGTCGAGCTGGTCGCGCAGGTAGTGCGTGCCGCCGTCGATCGACTGGGCCGGGTCGTAAACGTTCGTGACCCCGAGGCCGCGAGCCGTCGCCGGCATCAGCTGCATCAGGCCGCCGGCGCCCGCCCCGCTCTGCGCGTTCGGGTTGAAGCCGGACTCCTGCTGGATGACCGCCTCGATCAGGGCGGGGTCGACGTCGTACTTGCGGGCCGCGGCGGTGATGTCCGCCGAGTACGGCGCGGCGGCGGCCGGCGCGCCCGAGCCGAGCGGGGCCGTGGACGCCTGCGCGCTCAGCATCTGTGAGAAGCTCGCGGACGCCGGCGACGAGCCGAACGACGCGGCCGGCGGCGACAGCGCAGCCTGGAGCGAGAGCACCTGATCGATGCGGCCGATGGCGGCGTCGAGGCTCATGCGGCGCTCCGGTTGCGAAGGTGGGTGGTGAGTGCGATCTCGGCCAGCGACTGCTCCTCGCGGCGGGCGAGCTCGCGGTTGTGCTCCGACTCGCGGCGGCGCTTCAGCCGCTCGAGCACCTCGCGTTCGCGGCCGGCCTCGACGAGGCGGCCGCGGCTGAACTCGACCTGCTGCGAGGAGGTAGCCAGCTCCTCGCGGGCGGTGTCCTGCTCGCGCTCGGTGCGGACCACGAAGGCCTCGCGAGCCTGGAGGTCATGGCCGGTCAGGGCCGAGCCGTGCGAGGGCGTCTGTGCGCGCCGTGCTGCGGCGGCCCGACGGGATGCGTCGCGCAGGGCCGACTCGCGCCGGACCTGGAGCGCCAGCTCGTGGGCGAGCTGCTCCTTGGCCTGCGTTTCGGCCTGCTCACGGAGCGCCCGGACGGGCTCGAGATTGAAGGTGAACGTCTTTCGCATGACTCGGTTGGGAGGCCGGCTCGAGCCGGCGCCCCACGGGTAATCGGCGGCCGGTCCCCGCGATTGAGGGCCGGCGCCACGAGCGCTCGGGTGGTGCCTACCCGAGCGCCTTACCGATGGCGTCGAGAACGCGGTCCGGCTGGAACGGCTTGACCACGAAGTCCTTGGCGCCGGCCTTGATGGCCTCGAGCACCTTCGACTCCTGGCCGAGCGCGGAGCACATCACCACCTTGGCTGCCGGCTCCATGGACAGGATCTCCCGCAGAGCGGTCAGCCCGTCCTTCTCCGGCATGGTGATATCGAGCGTCATGATGTCCGGGCGCAGCGACTGGTACTGGGCGACGGCCTCCTCGCCGTTCGCGCCCTCACCCACAACCTCGTGCCCGGCCTTGGCCAGGACATCGCTGAGCATCTTCCTCATGAACGCGGCGTCGTCCACGATCAGCACGCGTGCCATCAGTTGGTTCCTCCTTCAGGTGTTACGTCAGATGAATCGTCAGCCCCCGCCGCGGGGAGCACGGTTTCGATGCGAACGGCCCACTCGTCGTCGACGAGCAGCAGCCGTCCGGTGCCGAACAGCCGGCCGTTCACGAACAGGTCGACCGGGTCGTCCGGCGCCTTGTCGAGCTCGACGACCGCGCCGGTGGCGAGGCCGACGGCCCGGCCGATCGGCATCTGCGTGCGGCCGAGCTCGGCCCACACGCGCACGGGCACCGCCCGCACCGAGTCGGACGAGATCCGCTCTCCGTCCTGCGGCCGGCCGCGGCCGGTGGCCGCCGCCTGGGCGTCCATCTCGTCGAACGCGTCCTTCATGCGCACGACGAACGCGTTCGGCACGAGCTGCACGAGCCGGCACGGCTCGCCCAGCAGGGTGAACCCGACCGTCGTGACGTGCGGCGTCAGCTCGTAGGCGTCGGCCGCCTCGGTCGGCGTCGCGAAGAAGCGCGTCTCCGGCGGGGAGATGTCGACCTCCTCGCCGAGCACCGTCGAGGTGGCGCCGGCAGCGGCGGCCATCATCTGGTTCATGGCCTCCCCGGCCGCGGACAGGTCGAGCTCCGACAGCTCCTCGGAGTCCAGGATCTCCATCGCCTCCATGCCCATCATCGCCGCCGCCAGCCGGCGGACCCCGAGGCGGGTCATGACGAAGATGTTGCCCCCGGTGACGCCGTTGATGTACGAGACGTCGGCGGCTACGGCGGGCACCGGGATCGAGTTCAGGGGCGACTGGCCCGAGGGGATGATCGTCACGGGGCTGCGCTCGATGGTCGACGAGCTCACGATCTCGAGCACCTGCTCGATCGCGGCGCCCGTCGAGTCGGCCAGCTTGATGAGTGCGTCTTCGGTGGTCATGCCGCCTCCCCCAGCCGGCCGATGACCTGCACGGCCCGGTTGTTGCCGTTCCGTCCGGGCTGGGCCCGGTGGGCGGGCACGCGGCCCGCGAACAGGCGCACGCCGTCGGCGGCCGGTACGCCGAAGCGCAGGACGTCGCCGGGGGCGAGCCCGAGCACCTCGTCGAGCGTGATGTCGGTGGCGGCCACCTCGGCCCGGATCTCGACGTTCACCGCGGCCACGCTGGCCCGCATCGCCTCGACGGCGCCGGGCTCGATGGCGGTGTCGCCGTACTGGCTGGCCGACAGCCGCCCCAGCACCGACTCGACGGAGCGGTGGGGGATGACGAGCGCGATCGTCGACGAGGTGCCGTCGAGCCGCACCTCCATCGTCAGCATCAGCGTCGGCTCGCTCGGCGGCGCCAGGTTCACGTTGGCGAGCTGCGACTCGATCGCGCGCAGCTCCATCGTCGTGTCGACGAGCTCGGCCCAAGTGTCCGAGAGGTGCTCGAGCAGGGCGTTGAACATGCGCGACACGAGCGCGGTCTCGATCTCGGTCAGCTCGCGCGGGCGGGTCTTGGTCGACGCGGTGCTGCCCAGCAGGCGCTCGACAAGGCGCAGCATCAGGCCGAGCTCGGCGGTCAGGAGCACCTGGGTGCCGAGCGGCTTGCACTCGACGACGCCGCACACGGACGGCTGCGGGATCTGGTTGGTCGCGAGCGACCACGTCAGCTGGTCGATCTCGAGCACGTCGAGCTCGACCGGCGTCAGGAGCTCGGTCGAGAGCCGTGACGCGATGGTGCGGCAGCACGCCTCGTGGGCACGCTCGAGCCGGCGCAGCTGGTCGATCGCGAACTTGTTCGGCCGCGAGAAGTCGATGTCGCGGACGCGCTTGGCGCGGCGGCGGGGCGTCGGCGCGTCATCGGCCGGCTTGGCGTTGCCCTGGCGTGCGGCCTCGACCAGCGCCGCGACCTGCTCGTTGGAAAGGACGTCGTTCATGCCGCGGCCCTCAGACGGCCTGTGTCACGGGTTGCAATGGTCTCCTCCTGGCTGCCGGCCTGTTTGCAAGTGACGATGCCGGGGCCGATGTGGACGCGCATCGTTCGCCCGGCGCTTCCGCCCGTCAGCGTTGTGGTGATGGGGATGCCCGCGACCGCGAGGGCGGTGCGGACGGCCTGCTCGTTGCGGCGGCCGATGTCGAGCGCGCCGCCGGCGCTGACCGCGAACATCTGGGCGCCGCCCACGATGACGGCGTGCAGCCGCGCCTTCGCCGCGCCGAGCCCGGTCACCTGGCGCAGCAGCTCGGGCACCGACGTGTCGGCGAACTTGCCCGGCGTCGCCGATCCAGGGCGCGCCTCCGGCAGGACGACGTGGGCGAGCCCGGCGACCAGCGAGGCGCGGTCGAGCAGGGCGACGCCGATGCACGATCCCAGCCCGAGCGCGACGAGAACGTCGGCCTCGTGCCGCGACACGGCGATCTCGGCCATACGGGCCATCAGCTCGGCCATCGGTGCTCCCCGGCGGGTCGATGCAGCGCAGACTTCATGGCTATGCGGCCTCCGTCAGGCCGAGGCCGGCCAGGAGACGCTCGACGCCGTCGGCGCTCGGGACGAACAGCACGCCGAAGCTGCACTCGGCGCCCTCGACCACCATCTCGGAGTCGAGCAGGAGGGCGAAGTCGGTGTCCGCCGCGGTGGTGGCAAGCGCCGTCGAGACGATTGCGCCGAGCATGTCGGCGAGCGCGGTCGGCGGCATGGGCTCGAGCTCGAGGCCCGCCATCTGGCCCATCGCCCCGATGTACGAGCTGCCGAGGATGTTGCCCACCTCGCCGAGGGCGGAGAGCGCCATCTCGGAATCGGCTGAGTCGACGCCGAGCAGCGAGCAGATCGTGGCGGCGCTCGTCGGGTCGAACAGCAGGACGACCGTGGCGGCGAGGTCGCCGGCCACGCCGAGCACGACGGCGGTGACGTCGTCGTCCGGCGTGCCGACCGCGTCCACCGCGTCGGCCAGCTCGAGGGCGAGGGCCTTGGGGACGTTCAGGTCGACCGCATGGCCGAGCATGTTGGAGAGCGCCGTCGCGGCGGTCCCCGAACCGATGTTCGCGATCTCGCGCAACCCGTCGAGCTGCATGTCGTTCAGTTCCATCTCACGCTCCTCATGCCGCGTTTTGAAATCCGGAAGTCGCGCCCAGACGATGACCCGCGCGGGTCTCGGCGAGCGCGTCACAGTCGACGATCAGGCTGATCGTCCCGTCGGAGAGCACTGCGCCGCCCGACAGACAGCTCTGCGAGCCGGCCTCGGCCGGCAGCGGCCGCGTCACCAGCTCGTGCTGGCCGATCAGCCGCTCCACCACGAGCGCCATCCGCTGCTCGGCGCCGCGGGCGATCACCACGAACGCGGCCGCCGGGGCCGGCTCGTATCCGAGCGCCGCCGCGAGGTCGATCAGCGGCAGCACCCCATCCGAGAGCACCAGCATGCGCTGGCCCGTCACCGAGCGCACCGTCTGCTCGGCCAGGTTCACGGTCCGCTCGACCCGCTCCAGCGGGATGGCGAACGGCACGGTTTGGGACTCCACGAGCAGCGCGGGCATGATCGCCAGGGTCAGCGGCAGGCGCACCTGGACGGTGGTGCCGACGCCCTGCTCGGAGGTCAGGACGACGTTGCCGCCGAGGCCCCGCAGGGTCGAGCGGACGACGTCCATGCCAACGCCGCGCCCGGAGATGTCGCTCGTCTGCTCGGCGGTCGAGAAGCCCGCCGCGAACAGCAGCTCGACGGCGCGGGGCATGTCGACCGACGCGGCCTCGTCGGCGGCGATGATGCCGCGCTCGACGGCCTTGCGGGCGACGCGGCCGGGATCGATGCCGCGGCCGTCGTCACGGACGGTGATGATCACGTTGCCGCCGGCCTGGCGGGCGGACAGCTCGAGCACGCCGGTCACGGGCTTGCCGGCGGCCGCGCGCTCGGCTGGCGGCTCGAGCGCGTGGTCGAGCGAGTTGCGCACGAGGTGCACGAGCGGATCGCCGAGGGCGTCGACCACGGTGCGGTCGAGCTCGGTGTCGCGGCCGGTCAGGATCAGGTCGACCTGCTTGCCCATCTTGGCGGACAGGTCGCGGACGAGCCGGGGGAAGCGCATGAAGACGGCGTCGACCTCGATCATCCGCACCTGCATCACGAGCGCCTGCAGCGCCTGGGAGCTGCGCGTGAGGTCGCCGACGGCCTCGGCGAGACCCTCGATCGGGGCGCCCTGGGCGAGCGACTCGACCCGGGTGCGATGGACGACGAGCTCGCCCATGAAGTGCATGAGCTGGTCGAGCCGCAGGGCCTCGACGCGCACGGTCGCGGAGGTCCTGCGCGCGTGGGGCGCGGCCTGCACCGGTGCGGAGGAGCCGGCGGTGGGCTCGGGCTCGCCGACGGCCGGGTCGGGCGCGCCGGAGGGCGCCTCGGCGGGCGTGGCGGAGCCGGCCTGCACGGTCACCGTGATGTCGGCGATGTCGGGGACGGCGCGGACGGCGGCCTCGACCGTCGCGGCGTCGTGGTCGGTGGCCACCCATGCCTCGACCGCGGCGCCGCTGAACGCGTCCACCTCGTCGGGGGTCGGCGAGCTCCAGATCGTCTCGCCGTGGTCGGCGACGGCCGCGAGCGTCATGTATGCGCGGACGGCCGGCATCATGACGTCGTCGGCCAGCCTGACCGAGATGTGCAGGAGGGGAACGTCGGCGGCGTAAGCGGCCACGGCCTCGGGCGTCGCGGCGGGCTCCGCGGCGGAGGCCTCGGTGACCGATGCGGGAGCGGCGCCGACGAGCTCGCCCAGACGGGCGATCAGGGCGGTCGGGTCGAGCTGCTCGTCGCCGTCGCGCTCGATCGCCTCGACCGCGCCCTCGAGCGCATCCAGGCACTCCAGCAGGACGTCGATGACGCGCCGCTCGAGCGCGCCGGTGCGCCCGCGCAGCGTCTCGAACACGTCCTCCATCGTGTGCGTCAGCGCGGCCATGCGCGCGAAGCCCATCGTCCCGCTCATCCCCTTCAGGGAGTGGGCGATGCGGAAGATCTCGTCGATGGTGTCGCTGTCGTCCGGCGCCTCCTCGATGCGGATCACCGCGAGGTTCAGCGTCTGCAGGTGCTCGCGGCTCTCCGCCAGGAACATGCCGAGGTACTCGGAGGTATCCATCAGCTCTTCCGGTAGATGAAGGGGTGGGCGGTCACCAGACCGAAGGCCTGGGGCGCCGAGACGCGCTCGCTCGAGCCGACCATCAGGTAGCCGCCGGGGCGCAGCGCGCCCGCCAGCCGCTCGTGCAGGGCGTCGCGCACCGGCTCGGTGAAGTAGATGACGACGTTGCGGCACAGGATCAGGTCGTACGCGCCCTGGCTGACCGCGTCGCGGAGCAGGTCGCCGGTCGCGAACTTGACCATCATCCGCAGCTCCGGCTTGGCCCTCCAGCCGCTGCCGTCACGGTCGAAGGCACGCTCGAGCTCGGCCTCCGGCGCAGTGCGGGCGTCGTCGGCGCTGAAGCGGCCCTCGCGGGCGCGGGCGACCATGCGTGCGTCGATGTCGGTGCCACGGATCTCGACCCTGCAGCCCGGCGCGACGCGGCGGCAGACCGCTGCCAGCGTGTAGGCCTCGGCGCCGTACGACGAGCCGGCGCTCCAGGCCCGGATCGTGCCGGCCTGGGCCAGCTCGGGGAGGATCGTCTGGCCGAGACGCCCCCACTGCTCCGGGTTGCGCCAGAGCTGCGAGACGTTGATCGTCATGCGGTCGAGGAACTGGTCGAGGGCGTCGCTGTTGGCGGCGAGCGCCCGCAGGTACCCGGGCAGCCCGTCGGTGCCGCAGCGGTCGGCGAACGAGCGGATGCGGCGCTCCATCTGGGGCCGCTTGTACTGGGCGAGGTCGATGCCGGTGAGGCGGCGGACGCCGTCGCAGAAGTCCGTGTAGTCGTCGCGCTGGAAGGCGGGCTGGGCCATCACGCGGCCTCCGTCGCGATCGCGGCGGGGAGCTCGTGCAGCGGCAGCTGGACGTCGGCCAGGCCGGCTTCGGCCACCACGCGGGGCATGCCGTAGACGGTGCATGTGGCCTCGGCCTCGACCAGGATGCGGCCGCCGGCGCGCCGCACCTCGCGGGCGCCCTCGAGGCCGTCCTTGCCCATACCGGTGAGGACGACGAGCACCATCCGTTCGCCGAAGACGCGGGCCGCGTCGCCGATCGTGATGTCGGCCCGCGGCCGCAGGCCGCCGATCTCGGGCTCGTCGCCGAGCGTGACCCGGCCGCCCTCGTGAAGGTGCAGGTGGCGGCCGCCGGGCGCGACGAGCGCGGTCTGTGGCGTGAGCCGCTCACCGCCCCTCGCCTCGGTGACCGCCAGGCCGGAGGCGTTGTCGAGCCGGGTCGCGAGCGACGCGGTGAAGCCGGGCGGCATGTGCTGGACGATCACGGTGCCGTCGCCGAGGTCCGGCGGGAGCGCCGGGACGAGGCTCGCGAGCGCCTTGGGCCCGCCGGTCGAGCAGACGATCACGACGGCCCGCTTCGGGCCACCGGCACGGCGCAGGCCGGGGGAGGGTCGCGGCACGGACGCGATCGCGGCCGCCACGGGCATCGTGGTGCGGGGCCGGCGCGAGATCGCCGCCAGGCACATCTTGTCGTAGAGCTCGCCGAAGAACCCGGCGGCCAGAGCGGCGCCGGTCGGCTTGGGCACGAGCTCGACGGCCCCCTCGGCGAGGGCGTCGACGGCGTGGGCGCCGTGCGCGGGCGAGAACGCCGAGACCACGACGACGGCGACGGGCGATCCGATCCGGCGCAGCTCGCGCAGGACGTCGATCCCGTTCCTGCCCGGCATGGCCAGGTCGAGCGAGAGCACGTCGGGCCGGTGCAGGGCGCACAGCTCGAGGGCCTCGTCACCGTCGCGGCCGACGCCGACCACCTGTGCTCCGCGCTCCGTCAGCGCGTCGGTTATCAGACGGCGCATGAACGCGGAATCGTCGGCGACGACGACGCGGATGGGCTTCGAGAAGGCAGGGGTGTGCGCGGACATAGCGGGGCCGGTCTGGTTATCGGCAGCCGGAGCCGCGAAATACAGGACTCCTGCGCCCGATACCAAGGAGTGGGGAGGCTCGTGCGTGGCCGGGGCCGTGCCCCACCCGCGAACCTCGCTGTTACGCGGCGATCTGGACGCCCGCGAGCAGGCCGTCCGGATTCAGCAGGACGGCGAGCCGGTCGCCGACCTTGGCGACCGCGTCGACGTAGTCCGCGTCGGCCGAGGGGATGTCCTCGAGCTGCTCGGCGGTGACCGTCAGCACCTCGTCGACGTCGTCCACGATCACGCCGGCGATGCCGGAAGCGGTCTCGAGGATCACGATCTTGGCGCCCTCGGGGCGCTCGAGGCCCAGGCCCAGCCGCTCGGACAGGTCGCACACGGGCACGATGTTGCCGCGGAGGTTGATGACGCCGCGGATCCAGGGCGTGTGTGAGGCCACGCTGCGCGGCTCCGTGTACCGGATGATCTCCTGCACGCGGGTGATCGGCAGCGCGTACTCCTCGCTACCCAGCGAGAAGATCACGAGCTGGCGGGTGGGCTCTTCGGTGGACATCAGGCCTCCAGCAGACGGTTGGCGTCCACGTAATCGACGCCGGGTGTCGCAAATGAAGTACCTGTGTTTGCACTTTCTGTAATTTGCAGAGGCTGCTGCGCGGGCCCGTCGCGGTCGGCCATGAGCTCGATCAGCCGCAGGTCGGTCTCGGTCGCGTCGGAGGCCTCGTCGGCCGGCTGGCGCAGGAACGCGTCGATCTCGGGCACCTTCGCGATCGCGTAGTCGACGCCGGCGTCCGCGCCGGCGCTGTACGCCCCGATCGTGATCAGGTCCTCCTTGGCCCGGTAGGCGGCGAGCGTCTCGCGGAGCGCGGCGGCGGCCGAGCGGACGGCCGGGCTCGTGATCTCGGTGGCGAGCCGCGACACCGACTGGAGAATGTCGATCGCCGGGTAGTGGCTCTTGTGGGCGAGGCTGCGGGTGAGCACGCAGTGGCCGTCGAGGATCGAGCGCACCGTGTCAGCGACGGGCTCGTTCATGTCGTCGCCCTCGACAAGGACGGTGTAGAGGCCGGTGATCGAGCCCCGCCCCGACGTGCCCGCGCGCTCGAGCAGCTGCGGCAGCATGGCGAAGACGCTCGGCGTGTAGCCGCGCGTCGCCGGCGGCTCGCCGATGGCGAGGCCGACCTCGCGCTGGGCGATCGCGAGGCGGGTGACGGAGTCCATCATCAGGAGGACGTCGGCGCCCGAGTCGCGGAAGTGCTCGGCGATCGTCGTCGCCACGAGCGCCGCCTTGATGCGCACGAGCGCGGGCTGGTCGGAGGTCGCGACGATCACGACCGAGCGGGAGATGGCGTCGCCGAGGTCGCGCTCGATGAACTCGAGCAGCTCGCGGCCGCGCTCGCCGACCAGGCAGATCACGTTCACCGAGGCGGTCGTGGCCCGCGCAATCGAGCCGAGCAGGGTCGACTTGCCGACGCCGGAGCCGGCGAAGATGCCGAGCCGCTGGCCGCGGCCGCAGGGCACGAGCGCGTCGAGCGCGCGCACGCCCAGGTCCAGGCGCTCGGTGATGCGGGGCCGGTCCATCGGCGACGGCGGCGAGCCCGCCACCACCCGGGGCCGGCAGCCGGAGATGTCGGCGCCGCCGTCGATCGGGCGGCCGAGCCCGTCGAGCACGCGCCCGAGCAGGGCGTCGCCGACGGGGACGCGGAACGGGCCGCCGGTCGGAGCGACCACGGTGCCCGGCGCGATGCCGCGCATGTCGCCGAGCGGCATGAGCAGGGCGCGGCCGTTACGGAAACCGACCACCTCGGCAGGGACGGCCGGGCGGTTGCGGCCGCCGGCGATGGTCACCAGCTCGCCCACCTCGGCGCGCAGGCCGGTGGCCTCGATGACGAGGCCGATCAGGTTCGTGACGCGACCGCGGTGGCTCTGCAGGTCTGCCTCGGAGATCGCCCTCGCGTAGGCGGCGAGCGGCCGTTCGGCGGTCGGCTCAGGCACCTTCCGGCTCCGCGGCGGCCGGCGTCGCGCCCCCCGCTTCGGCGAGCAGTTGGCGGACGCGCACGAGCTGCGAGGTCACGCGGGCGTCGATCTCGCCAGCCTCGGTGCGTACGACGCATCCGCCCGGCTCGACCCTCCGCTCCGAGACGACCTCCATCCGGTTGATGCCTCCCAGGCGGGCGGCCAGCTCGGACGCGGAGTCGCGCACGAGGTCGAAGTCGTCGGGGTTCACCTCGAGCACCAGGTGGTCGCGGTCGGTGGTGCGCAGGAGGGCGCCGGAGACGATGCTCAGCACGGCCTCGCGGTCGGCGGCGATCCTGGCGCCGATCACCTTCTCGGCGATCTGGAAGGCCAGGTCGACGGCGGCGGCTTCTGCCTCCGCGGCGTAGCGGTCATGCATCTCGGCCAGCGCCGCCTCGGCCGCGGCCACGGCTGCGAGGGCCTGCTCGACGCGCACGCGCGCCTCGGCCATGCCGCGCTCGAGCCCTTCCTGATGACCCAGGTGCTCGGCCTCGGCCTGGCGGGCGGCGGCGCGCTCCTCCGCCGAGGTGGAGTCCTCGATCAGGAACGCGGGGCGCTCGAGCGCCGTGAACTCAAAGACCTCAGCCAATCAACTCGTCGTCCTCGTCGCCGCCGCGCGAGATCACGAGCTCGCCGGCGTCGTCGAGCTTGCGCACGATGCCCACGATCTTGGACTGCGCCTCCTCGACGACCTTGCGCCGCTGCGGCGGCATGTACTCCATCTCCTCGCGGAGCATCTCGGCGCCGCGCTGGGACATGTTGGAGAGGATCTTCTCCTGCACCTCGGTGGAGGCGCCGCGCATGGCCAGGCCGAGATCCTTGGCGTCGACCTCGCGCAGCACCATCTGCAGGGCGCGGTCGTCCAGGTTGAGGATGTCCTCGAAGACGAACAGGAGCCCGCGTACCTCGTTGGCGACCGCCTCGTCCTCCTGCTGGAGGTGGTCGAGGATGTTCCGCTCGGTGGTGCGGTTGGCCGCGTTCAGGATCGCAGCGAGCGAGCGGACGCCGCCGGCGGCGGCCCACTCACGCTGGAGCACGGTCTCGAGCTTGCCCTCCATCACCCGGGCGACCTCCTTCACGACCTCCGGGGAGGTCTGGCCCATCGTGGCGATGCGGATGGCGACGTCGGCCTGCAGCTCCAGCGGGAGCAGCTCCATCACCTTGGCGGCCAGCGCGGTGTTCGGCAGCTGGGCGACCACCATCGCGACGGTCTGGGGATGCTCGTTCGCGAGGAAGGCGGCGATCTGGTCGGGCGGCGTCGCGCGCAGGAATTCGAACGGCGTCGTCTCGATGATCACCGACAGCCGGTTCATGATCTCGCCCGCGCGGGCCGCGCCGACGGACTGCTCCAGCACCTGGCGGGCGTAGCGCAGCCCGCCCTCGGCGATGTAGCCGCGGGCGTTTGCCAGCGCGACGAGCTCCTGCATGACGGCGCTCGCCTGCTCCGGCTCGACGGTGGGCGTGCGCGCCATCTCGACGGTCAGCTGCTCGATCATCTCGTTCGGCAGGTGCTTGAAGACCTCGGCGGCGCCGCGCGCACCGAGTGAGACGAGCAGGACGGCGGCCTTGCGGCGGCCGGTCAGCGTCATGGTCGCGCCGGGTGCTACTCGTTCATCCACTGCTGCACCTGGAGGGCGACGTGCTCGGGCTGGCTCTGGACGATCTGCTCGGCCTCCTTCTGCATCAGCTCGCGATGCTGGACGGCGCCGGAGGGGACGGTGGCGGCCTCGAGGGCGGCGATCGGCGTCGCCTGCGAGATCTCGCGCAGCCAGGTCGGCTCGGCGAAGCGGGCGTCGCCCTCACGGCGCTTCAGGTTCTTGCGCAGCATGAAGAGGAAGATGAGGGTGGCCAGGCCGATCAGGGCGTCGCGGACGAGCACCGAGGGGCTGGACACGCCGATGATCCCGAGCGGGCCGCCGGCCGCGCCGGTGGAGGCGGTCTGCTTCTGGAAGGGCACGCTCGCCGTCGAGATCGTGTCGCCGCGGCTGGGGACGAGGCCGACCATCGTGGCGACTGTCGCGCGCAGCGCCTGCTGGGCCTTCGGCGGCACGGACGAGTCGAAAAGGAGCGCGACGTGCAGCTGGTTGACGGCGCCGGGCGCGACGACGGTGTGGCTGACGGTCTTGTTGGCGCCGTAGCTCGTGTTCCCGCTCGTGTTCAGGTACACGGTGGGCGCCCCGTTCTTGCCGCTCGCGGCCGAGTACACCGGAGGCACGTTGGCCGAGGTGCCGGCGACGCCCGAGGTGCTGCCGCTGGACGACTGCAGGTTCTCCTTGGTGGTCGCGCTCGTCAGCGGCACCTTGGTGCCGTCGTACTTGACCGAGTCCTGCGTCACCTGATCCATGTTCAGGTCGGAGCTGACCTGGGCCTGGCCCTTGTCGGCCCCGAGCGTCTGTCCCAGCAGCGCGTCGACGCGGCCGGCGAGCTGCGAGTCGTAGCTCTGCTGAACGGCCAGCTTCGAGGTCGCGCCGGGCATGCCGTCGGCGCCGACCGAGCCGCCCGGCCACAGCATCGCGCCGGTCTGGTCGGTGATCGTGACGTTCTGGGAGGAGAGCCCCTGCACCCCGGAGGCGACCATGTGGGCGATGCCGCTGACGGCGCCCGGATCGAAGGTCGCGTCGGTCGTCAGCAGCACCGAGGCGGTGGCCTGCGACGCCTGGTCGGCGAAGAGCGTGTCGGTCGGCATCACGATCTGCACCTGGGCGGAGCTGACGCCGGTGATGCTCTCGATCTGGCGCTCGATGTCGCCCTGCAGGCCGAGCTGGTACATCGCCTGCTGCTGGGCGTTCGTCGTGCCGAGGCTGGTCTTGGTGAAGTTCGCGAGGCCGGGCTGGGAGCCGGGGCCGACGCCGGCCGAGGCCAGCGCCACCTGGGCGGCGGAGAGCTGGCTCTGGACGACGCTCACGGTCGTGCCGCCGTTGCCCACCTGGTAGGCGACGCCTGCGCCCGCCAGGGCCTGCGTGACCCGGTTGGTCTGGGTCGGCGAGAGGCCGGTCTGGAGGGTGGTGTAGCTCGGCTTTGTCGCGTAGTTGAAGAGGAAGTACGCGGTCACGAGGATGAGCAGGAACGACACGACCATCGTGAGCTGGCCGCGCGGCTCGATGCTCTTCCACGTGTCCTTGATGCTGGCGAAATTGGGCATGTGCAGGCGGGGGGTTAGGCGGGGCGGGGGGAGGTGGTGCGGGGTGCTACGAGGCGGCTAGATCTGCATCCGCATGATTTCCTCGTACGCATCGACAGCCTTGTTCCGAACCTGAACCGCCAATTGCATCTCGAGGTTCGCCTTCTCGACATCCGTGACCACGGAGGTCACGTCCGAGGCCTGTCCGGTCGCGAGCGCGACCGAGTCGGAGGAGGCCGTGTTCTGCGAATCGTTCAGGCTGGAGATCGCGCTGGTCAGCATCGAGCCGAAGCCGCCGCCCGAGCCGGAGCCCGACCCGGATACCGAGCCGACGCCGCCGAGGCCGCCTGAGATGCCGGAGGCGCCGGAGATGCCGGTCACGCCGTTGGTGATCGCGGGGATCTGCATCAGCGGAGCACGTCGAAGGTCTTGGAGAACATCTGCTTGGCCGCGTTCATGGCGGTCACGTTGGACTCGTAGCCGCGGCTGGCCGAGATCAGGTCGACCATCTCGGTGACCGGGTTCACGTTCGGCATGGTCACGTAGCCCTGCTTGTTCGCCTCGGGGTTACCCGGGTCGTAGACCTGGCGCAGCGGGCTCGGGTCGTTGACGATGCCGTCGACCTGGACGCCCCCGAGCACCTCGCCGAAGCTGGGCGAGGCCTCGGACAGCACGACCTCCTTGCGGCGGTACGCCTGGCCGTTGGCGGCCTTGGTGCTGTCGGCGTTGGCGAGGTTCGAGGAGATGACGTCCATCCACAGCTGCGTGGCGGTCATCCCAGATGCCGAGACGTTGAGTGAGTCGAACATTCCCATTAGGAGGTGCTCCCGATCGCGGTCTTCAGGATCGACATGCGGGTGCCCATGACGGACTCGAGCGCCTGGTAGTCGAGCGTGTTCTCGGAGAGGTCGGCGTTCTCGGTGTTGATGTCGACCGTGTTGCCGTCGACCTGCATCGCGCCGGTCGAGGAGACCTGCGGCGAGAACGAGATCTGATCCAGCTGGCTGGTGGTCGGCGTCCCGGACGAGAACGCCTGCGCGAGCGCCGACTGGAAGTCGACGTCGGAGCGCTGGAAGCCGGGCGTGTTGGCGTTGGCGATGTTGTTGGCCAGCACCTGCTGTCGCAGCAGTGAGCCTTGCATCGCCTTTTCGATGCCCATGATGGAGGGGTCGAACAGGTCCACCTATCGGTTCCCTTCACGCTTTCAGAGAACCCATCCCTGGGCATACGGCTGCCCGCAATCCGTGCAGGCAGTCTGGTCATCGGCCGGTGCGGCGGGGACTTGAGCACGAACCCGGGGCCAGGCCCCACACTCGAGCGACGCCCACCGAAGACCTGGGGACAGTCCCCTTAACGATCGAGGCAGCTGGCGGTCGTGCCAGAGTCGCCGGTCGCGATTGTTAAGGGGACTGTCCCCGGCGGGTGGAGGTCGGGTCAGCCCCGTTAGCGGCGCGTGTCGATGCGGCCGCCCGGCGCGGTGCCGGCGTAGGCGCGCATCGCGCGGCGGCCCTCGGCCAGGTGCGCCAGGGTGGCCCGGGTGCGGTCGCGGGTGGCGACGGCGGTGGCGAGGTTCGTCTGCATCTGGGCGAGCGCCTCGTCGACGAGGCTGCGGGCGGCGTCGGGCGGAGTGGCCGGCAGTGTCGCGACGATCTTCGCGCGCTCGCTGCCGACGGTGACGACGCCGTCCCAGTCGCCGGAGGCGATCAGGTCGCGCTCGCAGCGCGTCAGCGACAGGACGGCCAGATAGGGGGCGACGGCGGGATCGGACATCGCTAGGCGACAGCCGCGGCGGCCGGCGGGTTGGCGGCGATCTGCTGCCACGCCTCACGCAGCTCGGAGAGCAGCCTGATGACGTCGTCGATCTTGCGCGGGTCGCGCTCCATCGTCGCGGAGGTGAGGTGCAGGTCGCAGAACTGGTAGATGGCCCGCAGGCGCTGCGAGACCTCCCCGCCCTGGCGCATGTTCAGCGTGAGGTTGAGCTCCTTGATGATGGCCTCGCCACGCTGGACGCGATCGAGGAAGACCCGCTGGTTGTCCGCCCGCATGGCGACGGCGGCCTGGCCGAGAAAGCGGATGGCGCCGTCGTAGAGCATGACGACGAGGCGCTCAGGCGGGGCCGTCAGGATGCTCGACTCGGTGTAGGCTCGCTTGGCGTCGTACGGGTTCATATGGCTCACCGTTCAGGGGGGACTGGGCGACCACGTAATCGGCGTCCGGGCGCTGGATCTTGAGCCTCGAGAGGGACTCGATCAGGCCGTTGAGCTGGAGCTCGAGAGCCGACGAGCTGCTCGACTGGAGCTGCGCGACGGCCGTCTCCATCGCGGTGAACTGCGACCGGAGGCTGGCCTCGTGGATCGTCACCCGCTGCTCGATGTCGGCGATCTGCTGCGAGTAGGACTGGATCAGCGACGCCTCGGAGGTGATGCGGCCGTTCAGCGTGCCGCCGACGCCCGCCTGCGGGTTGACCAGGTCGTCCATCCGCTGGGAGAGGCCCTCCGAGCCAAAGCTGCCGGTCGCGTTCGAGAACAGCGCCTTGACCCCGCTGAAGTTGCTCGCGAGCGCGGACTGGAGCTTCGTCGTGTCGAGGCTGATCTTGCCCTCGAGCGAGTCCTGGCTGATCGTGCCCGACCCGACGGCGGCGCCGGTCGAGAGGCCGATGTTGCCCAGGTAGCCCATGCCGCTGGCGGCGCCGCTTCATCGTCGAGGTGACGGCCGAGCGAAGGTTCGAGAGGATCGAGAGCAGCTGCGGGTCGCCCTGGAGCATGCCGGCCTCGCGGTCGGCGTCCGTGGTCGGGTTCGCGACCTTGGGATCGTTCACGTAGCCGTAGATCATGTCGACCGTCGAGTTGTAGGCGGTCACGAAGCCCTGGATCGCGGTCGTGATGGTGTTGGTGTTCGGCGCCGGCGCAGTCACCACCAGCGTGGCGTCGCTGGACGTCGTGCCGTTCAGCGTCAGGCTCACCCCGGCGAGGCCGTTCGAGACGGTGTTGCTCGCGCTCGTCATGGTCTGGCCGTTGACCGTGTACTGCGCGTCCTTGGCGACGAGCGACTGCGTCATGCCGAGGTCGGAGGCGAGCGTCGAGTCGCTCGTGACCGAGATCGTGTTGGCGGCGCCCGTGACCTGCCCGGAGAGGACGAGCTTGTTGTTTACGACCGACGCGTACACCTGCGAGTTCGTGTTGGCGTTGATCTTGCTCGCGATGGTGGCGAGCGTGTCGCCGGACGAGATCGACACGTCCGCGACGGCGCCCGAGCCCACCTGGACGTGGAGGGTGTCGTCGCTGTTCGCAGCCGCGAGGCTCGTCTGCTGGGTGACCTGGTCGGCGGACGCGAGCCGCTGCACGCCGATCTGGAAACCGCCGGCGGCGGCGCCGCCGGTCAGCACGGCGCTGATCGCGGTCGGGTTCGACGACGTCACGGTCTGCGAGTTCGCCCACACGGATGGCGCGCGCATCGCCTGGGCGGCGGTCTGCAGCGCCTGCATCGACGTCTGGATGGACTTCAGCGCCGACTGGCGGGCTGTCTCGACGGTGCTCTGCTGGGTGAGCAGCGTCTCGGGCTGGCGGTCGATCGCGAGCAGCTGGTCGATGATCGAGTTCGTGTCGAGGCCGGTCGCGATGCCGCCGACGTTGAAGAACGGCGTGGCGGTCGTCGACTTGGTCGGCGTGGAGCTCGTGGCGCTGGATGCGGGAGTGCTCATGGGTTCATGCCTGTTCGTCGACGAGTAGCCCGCCGCCCGACAGCGTGTCCAGCACGCGCCGCGCGGGGATCTCCTTGATGACCTGTCCGTTCCCGTCGACCATCTCGACGCGCACCTGCCCCGTGTCGTGATTGACGTCGAAGTGCAAGTTCACCTGGCGTGCGGCCAGCTCGGCGATGACCTGCTGCGCCGTGGCGAGGTCGGCCTGCACTTCCGGCGGCGGCGATCCCGGCGCCTGTCCGGAACGGAAGAAGCGTGACGCCGCCCCCGTGCTCGGTCGCAAGGGGATGACTCTGCCGATCGAATTTGGTCCGTGTTCCATCACGAAGGTCTCTCTCGATCCGTCCATGGATCGGGTCGCTGACCGCGTGATCGGCAAGGTTGGAATAGAGTTTAGGCAACTTGCACAAGTTTCTGAACGATAGCGTTGTGGGCAATCCGGGCGCCCTCGAACTGGGGTTCGAGCCGCACGGCCTCGGCGGCGAAGTCGACGGCGTCCTGGTCGAAGCCGCGGGCGAGCGCAACCTGGGCCAGGCCGAGCATGGCCGAGGCATCGGGCTGCGTGGTCGCGACGGCGATCCACTCGTCGGCGGCCGACTCGAGGAACCCGCGCCGCAGATACATCGTCGCCAGCAGCTCGCGCCGCTGCCGCTCGGGCAGCTGCACCCGGCCGAACACGCCGAGCAGAGTGGTGAAGGCCTGCGTCTCGGTGACGCGCAGGAGCGCTTCGAGCATCCGCACGGCCGTCGGGGCGGCGGCGGTGCCGAGCGCGGCGGGCGGCTGGCCGCCGCGGATGACGGTCGCCCAGGCGCGGTACAGATCGGCGTCCGCGTCGACGAGGCCGGTGACGGCCCGCTCGACGGCGGCATCCATGCCGTCCGGACGGCCCAGGACGGCGGAGGCGAAGACGACGGCCTCGACGGCTCGCGCGGCGATCGGCGAATCGGCCGGCTCGCCGGCGGCAACCTCGGCTGCCTCGGCGTACTGGCGCTGCGCGAGCAGCGTCTCGGACAGGCCCATGCGGGCGGCGGAGTTGGACGGCTGCACCTTGAGCGCGCCGCGGAACCAGCGCTCTGCGTCCGCCGGGCGGCCGCCCTCGATGTAGGCGCTGCCGGCCAGCAGGCGGGCGGGCACCTTGGCAGGGACGAGCGCATCGATCTCGGCGGAGCCGACGCCGCGTGCGACCAGGAGCTCGACGAGCGGCAGCACGGGTGCGATGTAGTCGGGGTGCTCGGCCAGGCAGCGGCGCAGGATCTGCTCCTGGCCGGCGCGGTCGCCCTGGGCGGCGTGGATCTCGGCGAGCAGCGTCATCGCCAGGAACGTGCCGGCGCCGGTCGTGCTCGCGTACTCGGCAGGCGCGTCACCCATCTCCAGGCAGCGCTCGGCCAGCTCGCCGGCGCGACGCAGGTCGCCGCGGCTGCGGGCGGCCAGTGCGGCCTCGAGGACGAGATCGGTGTGGTCGGGGAAGCGGGCGAGGCCCTCGTCGACCGCGGCGACCGCGGCCTCGAAGTCGCCCACCTCGCGGCGGGCGCGGGCGACGCGGGACACGAGCAGCGGCGCGTAGCCGACCGACTCGAGCCCCTGCTCGCGCAGCGCCTCCCAGCTGCGGTCGAGGTGCATGCGGGCGCCGGCATGATCGCCCAGGACCAGATACTCGGAGCCGAGGTTGTAGTCGGTGAACGGCGTCCGCGACTCCTGCGCTTCTTGCTCCAGCAGCTGGATGTTCCGGCGCGACTTGTCCTTGGAGACGATGCGCTGGTTCAGGTAGCCGTAGTGGCGTACGCGGATCCGCGTCGTCTCGAAGCGCTCCGGCAGATAGGTCGGCATCGTGTGCGTCTTCTGCTCGTGGATGCGGCCGGCGAACCGGTACTGGGGCCGGTTGCGCCACACCCGTAGCGCCATGTGCGTCACCGCGGAGCCGGCGTCCGAGCCGCCGGTGTAGTTGGTCTCGACGAGGTAGAAGCCCTCGCGCCAGGTGCGGCCGAGGAGGGCGCGCAGGTGGCGGGCGTCGTCGGCCTCCATGTGCTCGTCGGCGTCGAGGTAGATCAGCCAGTCGCCGCTCGCGGCCTCGATCGAGGCGTTGCGGGCGTCGGCGAACGAGCCGTTCCACGGGAAGCTCACGACCCTGGCGCCGAACGACTCGGCGATCTCGACGGTGCGGTCGGTGGAGCCGGTGTCGACGACGATCATCTCGTCGACGACGCCCTGCAGCGGCTCGAGGCAGCCCGGGAGCATCTCCTCCTCGTCCTTGACGATCATGCAGAGCGAGATGGTCAGCTTCTTGGCCGGCCTGGCGCGGGCGGCCAGGCGGCGGGCGCGCTCGGCGAGCGGGCGAGTGCGGGTCGCGCCGACGCCCGGCAGGCGTGCGCCGGAGCAGGCGCGCTGGCGGGCCTGTTCGAGGTTCGCGCCGACATGGGCCAGATCGGGGTCGAGCCGCCCGGCGGCCCGGAAGAGGTCGGCGGCGGCGCCGGCCTCGCACAGCTCGTAGAGGAGCACGCCCAGGTGGTTCAGGAGCACCGGCTCGCGCGGCTCGAGCTCGAGGGCGTCGATCAGATGGGCGGTGCCGGAGACGAACGCGCGCACCCACGCGTCGACGTCGTCGGGCCGGTAGGCGAGGATCAGCTCCGCCAGGCGGCAGCGGGCCTGATAGGCGCGCTGCCCGTCCTCCCATGTCCCGACGTCGGCGAAGACCGCGGCGAGGCCGTCGAGATCGGCGGCGCTGAGCCGCGCGGCGGCCACGCTGACCGCGAGATCCACCCGGCCGCGCCAGTCGGCGGGAGCCGCCGGCGTCGTCTGGGAGGGGGCGATGGAAGACGTGCGAAGGGCCATTCGCGGCAGTCATCGGCCGCCCGGGGCCACGCCTTTAGACTGGCGTCCATGCGTGACGGGATGAGCCGGCTCGTCCCACCGCTGGGCGAACGTGCCTGGCGCCTGCTGGCAGGGGTGGTCGTATTCGAGGTCGGCACGGGCATGACGCTGCCCCTCGTGATCGTCTACCTGCACGAGTCGCGCGGACTCAGCCTGGCCGCCGCCGGGCTGGCGCTCGCGGCCGTCGGCGCGGGCGGGCTGGCCGGCACGGTGGCGGCCGGTCCGCTGGTCGACCGCTTCGGCGCGGGCTGGACGGCCGTCGCCGCGCTCCTGCTGGCCGGGGCGGGCACGCTCGCCTACCTGGCGGTGCACAGCCTCCCGGTCGCCATCGCCGCGTCGCTCGCGCAGGGCGCCGGCTTCGGCGGCTCCTGGGTCGCCATCATCCCACTGCTCGTGAACGCGGTCGCGCCCGGCCTCCGCGGCGACGTCCTGGCGACGAACTACGGGCTCACGAACCTCGGCCTGGGTCTGGGGAGCACGATCGCGGGCGTCGTGCTCGTGGTCTCTCCCGACGCGTTTCGGCCGCTCTTCGCCACCGACGCCGTCACCTACCTGATCTTCGCCGTCTGGCTATGGCGGATGGGCGAGCTGCGCAGGGCCGGCGCCGCGGCCGGGACGGCGCCCGAGTCGCGCACGGGCTACGCGGTCGTGATCCGCGACCGGGCCCTGCTCGCCGCCACCGGCCTCAACCTCCTGCTCGTCACCGCCGGGTACGCCCAGCTGACGTCGGCCTTCCCGGCCTGGGCGACCGGCCCGGTCGGCGTCTCGAAGAGCATCGTCGGGTTCGCATTCGCCGCCAACACGTGGGCGATCGCCCTCGCCCAGCTGCCAATCCTCGCGTACGTGCGCACGCGCCGGCGGACGCGGGCCGTCGCCGTGACCGGCGTGCTCTTCGCCCTGTGCTGGCTGATCGTGCTCGCCGCCGGCCAGCTCTCGACGGCAGCGGCCGCCAGCGCTGCGCTCATCGTCGGGGCCGCCGTGTTCGGCCTGGGCGAGACGTTCCTCTCGCCCAGCCTGCCCGCGATCGTGAACGACGTCGCCGCGGAGGACGTGCGCGGCCGGTACGTGGCCGTCTACAGCACGTCATGGCAGGTCGGGCCGATGATCGGGCCGGCCATCGCAGGAGTCGCGCTGGGAGCGGGCGCCGGCGGCGCGCTGCTGGTCGGGCTGGCTGCGGCGTGCGCGCTGGCGTGGCCCGCCGCAGTGCTCTGCGAGCGGCTCATCCCGGCGTCGGCGAACCTCGCCGGTCCGGTGGAGGCGGCCGACTGAGGGGGAAGGGGACCGTCCGGCGCCGGTGAAAGAGTTCCCCCGAATGTGTGACGTAATTCTCGGATGGTCGCAACTAGACTGCCGTGAGCCCGGGGCCCTCCCGAACCGACCGAACTGCCGATAGAGCGTCAGTGACATCCCCAGCGCGCAAGATCTCGTCCGTGCCGGCGCCGCAGCCCGACCGGGTGACCGACGAGTCCGCGATCGACCTCTACTACTGGATGTCCCTCACGCGCGCGGTCGAGGAGCGGGCGCTCAACCTCTACCGCCAGGGCAAGCTGCCCGGGAGCTACTACACCGGGCGCGGTCAGGAGGCGATCGCCGTCGGCATCGCCCTCCCGCTGCGGCGGGGGGAGCAGGGCGACTGGCTGTCGCCGTGGATCCGCGACCTCGGCTCCTACCTCGTCCACGGCGTTCCGCCGTGGCGGATCTTCGCGCAGTTCATGGGCAAGGCCGGGTCGACGACGCGCGGCAAGGACGGGAACCTCCACATAGGCGGCCGCGAGTGGAACATCCCCTGCCAGGTGTCGCATATGGCCGACATGATCCCGCTGACCGTGGGCGCTGCGCTCGCGTACAAGCAGCGCGGCGAGGACCGGGTGGCGATGACGAGCTTCGGCGACGCCGCCACCTCGCGCGGAGACTTTCATGAGGGCCTGAACATCGCAGCCGTGCTCGAGGTGCCGGCGGTGTTCGTGGCCGAGAACAACGGCTGGGGTTACTCGACCCCGATCTCGAAGCAGACGAAGGTGACCGAGCTCTACCGCAAGGCCGCCTCCTACGGCATCCCGGCGGTGTCGGTGGACGGCAACGACGCCTTCGCGGTTCACGGCGCGGTGACCGCCGCCGTCGAGGCTG
Source organism: uncultured Actinomycetes bacterium (assembly GCA_963708365.1). Taxonomy (GTDB): domain Bacteria; phylum Actinomycetota; class Thermoleophilia; order Gaiellales; family JAICJC01; genus JAICJC01. Next base: position 505,453 of record CAVPSM010000003.1, on the reverse strand, counting down.
CCCGCGCCGGTCAGGGGCCGCAGTTCATCGAGTGCCGGACGTACCGCATGGGCGGGCACGCCGCGCACGACAAATACGAGAGCTACATGCCGATGGAGGTGCTCGCCGAGTGGTCGGACAAGGATCCGATCAAGCGGCTCGAGAACGTCCTCCTCGAGGAGCGCTCCATCCCCGAGGGCAAGCTCGAGACCGTCCGCGACCAGGCCCGCGACGAGGTGCGCGAGGCGGTCGAGCAAGCAGAGCACGACGGCTACCCCGACGCGTCCGAGGCCCACGAGGGCGTCTTCGCGGACGAGGCGCCGTAGCGCATGCCGGAGCTGACCTACCTCGAGGCGATCAACGCCGCCCTCCATGACGAGATGGAGGCCGATCCGCGCGTCTTCTGCCTGGGCGAGGACGTGGGCCGTCAGGGAGGCGCGTTCGGCGCGACCAAGGGCCTGCAGCAGAAGTACGGCGCCATGCGCTCGATCGACACGCCTGTTGCCGAGGCCGGGATCGCCGGCGTCGCGGTGGGCGCGGCGATGGCCGGGCAGCGGCCGGTGGCCGAGATGCAGTTCGGCGACTTCGTCTCCATCGCCTTCGACCAGCTGATCACCTGCGCCGCCAAGATGAACTACCGAATCGGCTGGGCGGTGCCCATGGTCGTGCGCTGCCCGAACGGTGGCGGCGTCGGCGGCGGCCCGTACCACTCCGAGAACGTCGAGGCCTGGTTCCACCATCACGCCGGCCTGAAGATCGTCTGCCCCGCGACGGCCGCGGACGCCTACGGCCTGCTGCGCGCGTCGATCCAGGATCCCAACCCGGTCGTCTTCTGCGAGCACAAGTTCCTCTACCGGCGCGAGAAGGCCGAGGTGGCCACGGGAGCCGACGGCGCGGCGGCGAGGATCGGCGAGGCCCGCATCGCCCGGGCGGGCGACGACCTCTCGATCATCACCTACGCCGCGACCGTGCAGCTGTCGCTGTCGGTCGCCGAGACGCTGGCCGCCGAGGACGTGTCCGTCGAGGTGATCGACCTGCGTACGCTCATACCGCTCGACATCGAGACGGTGCTCGGATCAGTGCGCAAGACCGGCAAGGCGCTGATCGTGCACGAGGACAACCTGACCGGCGGCTTCGGTGCCGAGGTGGCCGCGCTCGTCGCCCAGCAGGCGTTCGAGCAGCTCGATGCGCCGGTGACGCGGGTGGCGGGGCTCGACACGCCGATCCCGTTCACGCCCGTGCTCGAGCGCGAGTACCTGCCGACCGAGGAGGACATCCTCGCCGCGGCTCGCGATCTCGCGGCGTACTAGGAACAGGATCACCGCCGTCCGTGGCGAAAAAGCCCTGGTTGGAGCGGGATCGTGTAATTTCACTCACGTAAGGGTCGTGCGAGAGGGTTAGAGGGCTAGATGCGCTTTCGCCACAAGCTTTCCATCGTGCTCGTCGGGCTGGCCATCGTCCCGCTGGCCGCCACCGGCGTGCTCGTCGCCGCCCTTCTCGAGCACGACCAGGTGACCCGGGTCGACAACCGGGTGGCGGTCTCGGCCCAGGCCGCGGCGCAGGCGTACCAGGCCCAGGCCGGCAAGGCGGGAGTCGTCGCGCAGGAGATCTCCCACAACCGCAACGTGCAGTTGATGTTCACGGGCAAGCAGCCGACGAAGAAGCTCCACCGGACCTCAACGTCCCCCGCGGGATGACCGTCGTCCTCGTCGGGAAGAATGGACAGCCGATCGCCGGCAACCCGCCGGCCGGCACAGCGTTGGTGGCCCGAGCCGTCTACCGCGACCCCAACGGGGGCAAGAGGATCGGCCAGGTCGACGTTTTCGTCGCCGTGGGGCCCTGCTCTCCTCCAGCGGATGACGGCGCTTACCGAACCGTCCGAGCCCGTGGCGATCGCGCTCGTGGCCCGCGGGCAGGCGCTCGCGACGACGAGCGGACCGCTTGGGCCGGTGACCGGCCTGCAGACCGGCGCCGGCTCCGCGAACATCGCGGGAACAGGCGTGCGGGCGCGAGCGATCGCCACCCCGGTGGCCTCGGGCGGTCCCGCGTACATCGTCGCGACCTACCCGGAGTCGACGCTCTCCAACGCGATCGACTCGCAGCGCCTGCGGATCCTGGTGCCGCTCCTGCTGCTCGGGCTCGTGCTCGTCGCCGGCGCCATCTTCGCGGCCGATCGCATCTCGCGTGCGCTGACCGAGCTCGCCGGCCGCGCGGCCGGTCTCACCCGCGGTCGCCCCGCGGGCGACGAGCTGACCCAGCTCGGCGCCACGATCGACGAGATCTCGACCGAGCTGACCTCGCGTATGGGCGAGCTGGAGGCCGAGCGCGGCCGCTTCAAGGAGACGCTGCAGCGCTACGGCGAGACGCTCGCCGCCACCCACGACCTGAACGCGCTCGTCGGCGCCGTGCTCGACACGGCCGTGCAGGCGACGCGCGCACGCGGCGGCCGGCTCCTGCTCTACGACGCCGAGCGCGGCGAGGCGATCGAGCAGGCCCGCATCGGCACGGCCCGGGGCCTGCGCTCCGACCTGCCGGTGGTCGTCGCCGCCGGCGACGGCCTCGAGGGCGACGCGCTCGCGACGCACGAGCCGCGGGTGAGCCAGAAGCCGCGCGCGGTGCTGGCGGTGCCGATCCTGCGCGAGCACCACCTGCTCGGCCTGGTCACCGCCGTCGACCCGGAGGAGGGCGCGTTCTCCGACGAGGACGTCGAGGCGCTCTCGGCCCTCGCGCTGCAGGCCGGCGTCGCAATCGAGAACGCCCGGCTGCATCGCGTCGTCGAGCGCCAGGCCGTGACGGACGCGCTCACCGGCCTTGCCAATAGGCGACAGTTCTACGAGGTGCTCGGGCGCGAGTACGAGCGCGCCCAGCGCTTCGGCCAGCCCGTCTCGCTGATCCTGCTCGACATCGACGATTTCAAGCTGATCAACGACAGCCGCGGCCACCTCGCCGGCGACGCGGTGCTGCACAGCGTCGCGGCGACTCTGGCCGAGGTCATCCGCGAGATCGACCTGGCTGCCCGCTACGGCGGCGAGGAGTTCGCCGTGCTGCTGCCCCAGACCGGCCCAGACGGCGCCGCGAACCTGGCAGAGCGCCTCCGCACCGAGATCGCGGCCCGCTCGATCCGGTTCGGCACCGAGGAGATCACGGGCGTCACGGCCAGTTTCGGGGTCGCGGCCGGGCCGGTGAACGAGCAGACCCAGATCGACCTGATCGCCTCCGCCGACGCCGCGCTGTACCAGGCCAAGCGGGAGGGGAAGAACCACGTCACGGTGTCCGGAGCGTGGTGACCAAGAGAGTCAGAATGCGGACGGAGACCACTACAAGTTGGTACAATCGTCCGAGCGCGGGGGCGGCGCTGGATGAGTGAATCCGATCTGGAGAGGGGACCAATGACCACGGACGGCTCGCTGTTTGCGTCTGCGATCGAGCATCATCTCGAGCTGAAGCGGAGGAACCAGCACCTCGACGATGACCTCCCTCTGGACGAGTTCATCGGTGACGACCCTTTCACCAACCATCCGCTCTTCAAGACCGAGGAAGACGCCCGCCGCGAGGAGCAGGAAACAGGAGAGCACCCCGTGGCGGTGGACGAGCCCCCCGCCGACACCGAGAGCATGCCGGCCGTGCAGGCCACGGACGAGCCGCTCGGGTGGATGGAGACGAAGACCGCCTCCGAGTTCAGCTGGGACTAGCTCTCGACGCGGCATCCGGTGCCTGGCACCGCTTCGCCGAGCAGGCACCCCGATGAAGCGCTAGGACGCCTCGCGTCGCTGGGCGTTCTCGCTGGCGAGCGCGTGGTCGACGATCTGTCGCTGCGTGGGCCGGTCGAGGCCCTGGAAGCGCAGCCCGTATGCCCAGCGGTCGTCGCCGACCATGTTCGCCCACACGACCTCGGCGACGCATGCGACCCGGAAGGCCGGCTCGTCGACGTCGAGCTGGATGTGGACGCGATCGCCCGGGACGAGCGCGCGGTCGGTGACGATGCGGGCGCCGTCGCCGGCCAGGTCGATCGTGCGGGCCTTGAACTGCTCGCCTCCCGCCGCCGGCTCACACCACGCCGGTACCTCGACGGGGACGCGGACGGCGGCCCGCCGCTCGGCCACGCGCCGCTGCTCCGAGAACACCCAGCGCACGATCCGCTGCTCGATGTAGATGTCGAGGTCGTCGAACCGCAGCGCGCACTCGACGCGGCCCTCCGTGGCCGACTGCACCCTTGTGACGGTGGCGTCGGTGAAGACGAGGAACGGCGGCTGGGCGAAGCGCACCTCGAGCCGCAGGCGCTCGCCCGCGGACACGTCCGCCGGGGCGATCATCCTGGCGCCGCCGGCGCAGATGTTCACCGTCGTCCCGGAGAACGCGTGCTCCTGATCATCGGTTGCGTCGAGGCGGGTCACGCCCACCGGGAACTCGGCCATGACACGCAGGAATGCCCGACGATCGGTATGCATCGGCCGCCAGTCTAACCGGATGATTGACCGGCAAGTCCCGCGCGCCTGGCCGCGTGACGGATCGTGGTTCGGCCGGAGCGGGGGTGGCGCTGCGCCTGCGAACCGTCGCATCGCGACGTCTCGGTCGCGCTCATAGGGGTCAGCCTTTGAACGCTCCCTGCGTCCTTGCGCCGCTCGGTTCGCAGCCGCCCGGGACATCACGGACTTACCGGTCAATCATCTGCTACTCAAGTCGAGGCGGTGAAGCGCCGAATAGTCGGCCATGACCGACTCCCCCAAGGTTCTCGTCGCCGATGACGAGCCGCATCTGCTCCGCCTGGTGAAGTTCCGCCTCGAGCGGGAGGGCTACCAGGTCGTGACCGCCCCCGACGGGCAGGCCGCCCTCGAGCTGGCCCGCACCGAGCAGCCGGACCTGTGTGTGCTGGACGTCATGATGCCGAAGCGCAGCGGGTTCGACGTGCTGCGCGAGTTGCGCTCCGACAGCGAGTGCGCCCACATGAAGGTGATCATGCTGACCGCACGCGCCCAGGACCGCGACGTCGACGCCGGCTTCTCGCTCGGCGCCGACGACTACATCACGAAGCCGTTCAGCCCGCAGGAGCTGCGGGTCCGCATCGGCGCGCACCTCGCCAAGCGCTAGCGCTACCCACTGCGCCCGCACCGGGATCGGGGTATCGTAGGACGCCGTCCTCGACCCCCTCCGGTGTGGTGCGCATGCGCAAACTCGTCTGGATTCTGCCCGTTCTCGTCCTCGCCGCCGCGGCCTCCGCGTGCGGCACGGCGAAGAGCGGCGCCACCGCCGGGTCGTCGGCGCCGGGCTCGAACCCGTGCGCCGTGAAGAACCTGGCGCTCCTGCATCCGGGGACGCTCACGATCGGCACGGACAACCCCGCCTACTCGCCGTACTTCACCGGCGGCCCCGGTGGCGGCTGGACGGGCGAGTTCAACAACAACCCGTACACCGGCAAGGGGTTCGAGGCCGCCGTCGCATATGCGGTCGCGAAGCAGATGGGCTTCACGAACTCGCAGGTGAAGTGGGCGGTGACCCACTTCAACCAGTCCTACGCGCCCGGGCCGAAGAACTTCGACTTCTATCTGGCCCAGGTATCGATCACGCCGAAACGTGCGCAGACCGTTGACTTCTCGACCCCGTACTACACCGAGAACCAGGCGGTCGTCACGCTCAAGAGCAACAAGTACGCGCATGCGGACAGCGTCGCCGCACTGAAGGGCGCCAAGCTCGGCACGCAGCTTGGCACGACCAGCTACGACCTGATCACGAACGTGATCAAGCCCGGTCCGCAGCCGTCCGCCTACCACACGCTGAACGACGCGATCAACGGGCTCAAGGCGCACCAGATCGACGGCATCGTCGTCGACCTGCCGACGGCGTTCTACATGACGGCCGTGCAGATCCCGGACAGCACCATCGTCGGCCAGTTCCCGGCGTCGGCGGGCGGCAGCGGCCACTTCGGTCTCGTGCTGGCCAAGGGCAGCCCGCTGACCTCGTGCGTCGACAAGGCGATCGCCGCGCTCAAGTCGAACGGCACGCTGGACCAGATCCAGACGACCTGGCTCTCCGACAAGGCGAACGCGCCCGTCCTCCACTAGTGACCCAGCCGGACCCCGGGCGGCGCTCACGCATTCTCCAGGGCGGGACCGGGCCGCTCGCGAACATGTCGATCGCGCTGCTGAGCACGGTCGTGTTCCTGGTCGTGATCACGCTGCTGGTCGTGAACGCGCCGGGCTGGGAGACGGTCAAGCAGGACTTCTTCAACGCCTCCGAGGCGCGCGACTCGTTCCCGCTCGTCGCCCGCGCGTTCCTGCTGAACGTGAAGATGTTCCTGGTCGCCGAGGTGCTGATCCTGATCCTCGCGCTTCTGATCGCGATCCTGCGCGGGCTGCCTGGCCCCGTGTTCTTCCCGCTGCGCACGCTCGCGATCGTCTACACGGACCTCTTCCGCGGCGTGCCGACGATCCTCGTCGTCTACCTGCTCGGGTTCGGCGCGCCCGGCCTGAACCTCACGGGTGTCCCCACCAACCCGGTGATCTGGGGGGTGGTCGCGCTCGTGCTCGTCTACAGCGCGTACGTGTCCGAGGTGTACCGGGCCGGGATCGAGTCGATCCACCCGAGCCAGGAGGCGGCCGCCCGCTCGCTTGGCCTCACCCGCGCCCAGACGCTGCGGTTCGTCATCATCCCGCAGGCCATCCGGCGGGTGGTCCCGCCACTCCTGAACGATTTCATCGGCCTGCAGAAGGACACGGCGCTCGTGTCGGTGCTCGGGTCGGTCGACGCGCTCCAGCAGGCGAACATCAATTCCGCCGCCGACTTCAACTACACGCCGTACGTGGTCGCGGCCCTGTTCTTCGTCGCCCTGACCATTCCGCTGGCGCGGTTCACCGACTGGCTGATCCTGCGGGAGCGGCGCCGGCGGCAGGCGGGAGGTGTGGTGTGAGCGCGCAGGCCGGGCTCGTCGTCGAGGGCGTGCACAAGTCGTTCGGGAAGAGCGAGGTGCTGCGCGGGATCGACCTGTCCGTCGCCGAGCACCAGGTGGTGTGCCTGATCGGCGCCTCCGGCTCCGGCAAGTCGACGCTGCTTCGGTGCGTGAACCTGCTCGAGCCCATCGACGCCGGCCGGATCGTCGTGAACGGCGAGGAGATCACGGCCCGCGGCGTCGACGTGAACCGCGTGCGCCGTGGGATCGGCATCGTGTTCCAGGCGTTCAACCTGTTCCCGCACAAGAACGTGCTCGACAACGTGACGCTCGGCCCGCGCCGGGCGCTCGGCACGTCGAAGGGGGAGGCCGAGGCGCAGGCGCGCGAGATGCTCGGCCAGTTCGGGCTGGCGGAGAAGGTCGACGACTATCCCGATCGCCTCTCGGGCGGCCAGCAGCAGCGGGTCGCGATCGTGCGGGCGCTCGCGATGCGGCCGCGGCTGATGCTGCTCGACGAGGTGACGAGCGCGCTCGACCCCGAGCTGGTCGCCGAGGTGCTCGAGGTGGTACGCGGGCTGGCGCGCGACGGGATGACGATGGTCATCGCGACCCACGAGATGGGATTCGCCCGCGACATCGCAAACCAGGTCTGTTTCCTCGACGGCGGCGCGATCCTCGAGCAGGGCCCGCCGGATCAGATCTTCGCGTCGCCGTCCGAGGAGCGCACGCAGCAGTTCCTCGCGCGGATCATCGCCGCAGGCCGCATGTGAGCGTCCGGATCCGCGAGGCGACCGGCGATGACTGGCCGGCGATGTGGGCGTTCATGCAGGGGATCATCCGTGCCGGCGAGACGTTCGCGTGGGACACGGAGACGGATGAGGCCACCGCGCGCCGTCAGTGGATGAACGCGCCGCCGGGCCGGACGTTCGTGGCGGCGGCGGACGACGGCACCGTGCTCGGCACGGCCGAGATGGGCCCGAACCACGGCGGCCCGGCTGCACACGTCGCGAGCGCGGGGTTCATGGTCGACCCACGCCACTCCGGGCAGGGCGTCGGCCGCCGCCTGGGGGAGCACGTGCTCGACCAGGCCCGGGCCGACGGATACCGGGCGATGCAGTTCAACGCCGTCGTCGAATGCAACGCACCCGCAGTCTCCCTGTGGCGCTCGCTCGGGTTCGATGTCCTGGCGACGGTCCCGGACGGCTTCCGCCACCCGGTCGAGGGCGACGTGGGGCTGCTGATCATGTACCGCCGCCTCTGAACCGGGGCCAGGCCCCGGTTCAGCTAGGCGGCCCGCCGCCGGGCGTACCAGGTGCTGTAGCCGCCCTCCGAGGCGGTGACGCTGCCGTCGCGCACCTCGACGATGCGGTCGGAGATGCGGTCGAGGAAGTAGCGATCATGTGAGACGAAGACGACGGTGCCGTCGAAGGCCTCGATCGCCCCCTCGAGGATCTCGACCGAATCGATGTCGAGGTGGTTGGTCGGCTCGTCCAGCACCAGGCAGTTCGCGCCCGCACGCATCAGCAGCAGGAGCTCGAGCCGGGTCCGCTCGCCGCCCGAGAGGTCGTTGATCTGCTGGCGGCACTGCTCGTAGGTGAAGAGGAAGCGCAGCAGCGCCGACACGGCCTCCTCCTCGGTGCACGGCTTCTGCGCCCGCAGCGCGTCGACCGGCGTCTGCCGCGCCGGAGCCGGTGCGTGCTCCTGGGGCAGGAAGCCGACGTCGATCGACGGCCCCACCCACATCTCGCCCTCGGTCGGCTCGAGCTCGCCAGCGAGCAGCCTTACGAGCACGCTCTTGCCCGAGCCGTTGTCGCCGATCACACCGATCCGCTCGCCCCGGAACACGGTCAGGTCGACGCCGATCAGCACCGGGTCCGCGCCGAATGCGACAGACGCGTCGCGCCACTCGGCGACGCGCTTGCCGCCGCGCACGCCGCTTCGCAGCCGCAGCGCGATCTTGCGCCGCTCGAGCACCGGCCGTTCCACCTTGTCCATGCGGTCGATCCGGCGCTGCGTGTTCCGTGCCCGCGTCGTGTGCCGGGGATCGTCGATGATGCTCGCCCACTGCTTGTAGCGGCGGATGGCGTCCTCGAGCCGGGTGATCTCCTTCTGCTGCGCCTGCCACGCGGCCTGCTGCTGGTACATCTCGAGCTCGCGGGCGGCCTGGTACGACGAATAGTTGCCCGGCCACATCCGCACACGGCCGCGGTCGACCTCGGCGATCACCCTCACGGTCTCGTCGAGCAGGTAGCGGTCGTGGGACACCATGACGACCGACCCCGAGAACGCACGCACGAGCTCCTCGACCCGGCTGCGCCGGTAGGCGTCGAGGTGCGTCTCGGGCTCGTCGAGGAGCAGCAGGTCGGGCTCCTGGGCCAGGCACGCGGCCAGCGCGACCAGCTTGCGCTTGCCGCCGGAGAGCTCCTCCTGGGGGCGGGCCGACTCGTGGGGGGCGACCCCGAGGTCGTCGAGGATCGAGCGCACCGTGCCGGAGAAGGTATGCCCGTCGAGCCGGTCGAACTCGTCGAGCAGGCGCTGCTGGCGGTCGAGCGTGCGCTGCATGCGGCCCAGGTCGGCTGCGACGGCGGGGTCGCCGAGCGCCGCGGCGCAGGACTCGAGCTCGGCCTCGACCCGGGCGATGTCCGGCCGGGCCGCATGGCAGATCTCGATGGGGCTGCGCGTGTCGGCGCCGACGAGCTGCGGCAGGTAGGCCGCCGTCATCCCGCGCCGGCGCACCGGCGGGTCGGAGTCGGGCTCGTCGAGACCGGCCAGGATGCGCAGGAGCGTCGACTTCCCGGAACCGTTCTGGCCGACGACGCCGATGCGCGCGGCCTCGTCGACCTCGATATCGAGGCCGTTCAGGACCGTGCGCGCGCCGAACGACTTCACGGCGCTCCGGAGCGAGATCAGGGTCGCCATCGCGCGGGTACTGTATCGGCGCTGTAGGGTGCCGCCCCGTGGAAAAGACGCGTATGGAGGCGTTCTCCGACGGGGTCTTCGCGATCGCGATCACCCTCCTCGTCCTCGACCTGCACGTGCCCGAGGTGGGCGACGACGGATCGCTCGCGCACGCCCTCCTCAAACAGTGGCCGGCCGATGCGAGCTACGCCGTCAGCTTCCTGACGATCGGGATCATCTGGATCAACCACCATGGCCTCATGCGCCACATCGCGCGCTGCGACCGGATGCTGCTCTCGCTGAACATCTTCCTGCTGATGATGGTCGCCGTGGTCCCGTACCCGACCGCGCTCATCTCACACTACGCCCGCAGCCCCAACGCGACGGCCGCCGCGGTCTACTACGGGGCGGTGATGGTGACGATGGCGCTCATGTTCAACGCCATCTGGCACTACGCGATCCATGCCGACCTGCTCGTCTCCGGGGCGGACACGCGCGAGGTCTCCGGGATCACCCGCAGCTACCTGCCCGGCCCGGTGCTCTACCTGACCGCGACGCTACTCGCGTTCGTCAGCTCCGACGCGAGCCTCGTGATGTACGCGGCGATCGCGATCTTCTACATCGCGTCGGCAACGCTCTGGGGCCGCCGCGAGCCGTCCCAGCTGCACTAGTGCGCTAGGCGGCTGCGGCGAGCTCGACGTCGCCCTCGCCGTCGTCGCCGAGCAGCGTGATCACGGCCTCGACGATGCGCGGGTCGAACTGGGTGCCGGAACATGCCCGCAGCTCGGACCTGGCCTCGGCGGCGGTCAGCGCCGCGCGATAGGGCCGGTCGGTCGTCATCGCGTTCAGGGCGTCGCAGCAGCACACGATCCGGGCGACGAGCGGGATGTCCTCGCCGGCCAGGCGGTCGGGGTAGCCGGTGCCGTCGTAGCGCTCGTGGCAGGAGCGCACGAGGCGGCCGATCTCGGCCAGCGACCCGCCGACGCGGTCGAGGATGCGCTCGCCCTCGACGGTGTGCGTCTCGATCAGCCGGCGCTCCTCGGCCGTGAGCGGGCCGGGCTTCTGGATGATCGTCTTGGGGATGCGGATCTTGCCCACGTCGTGGAGCAGCGCCGCGAACTCGGCCTGGGTGCGCTCCTCGGGGCTCAGGTCGAGGACGTCGGAGACGGCGAGGACGAGCTCGACCACACCCTGGCTGTGCGTGCCGGTGTAGGCGTCGTCGGCCTCGATGATGTCGCCGAGCAGCTCAACGGTGCCCTTCAGCGTCCGCCACAGCTTGATCTCCTCGGTGATGCGGCGGCCGCGCTCGCCGGCGAAGACGGTGAGGACGATCGCCACCGGCAGGACGAGCAGGAAGGCGTAGTGCATGCGGATCGACGCGAAGGCGGCCAGAAGCCCGAGCGGGGCCAGGGCGGCGTCCACGCCGTAGGCGATCCCGGCGGCCGTGAGCAGCCGCCGTGGCCAGCTGGCCACGGCCCGCCACTCGCGCAGGGCGGTGCTGGCGAGATCTGCGCCGAACTGGGCGGCGAGGGCCAGGCCGTACACCGGCCAGAGGGCCCACCGGGGCGGGCCGTCGCCGAAGGCGAGCAGGACGAGCACCGGGCCGATCACGTACCAGCAGGAGCACAGCAGGACGAGCACCCGCTCCCGGTGGCGGCGGCCGCGGACGACGTCGGCGTTGAGCGACATCCAGTAGGCCGCGGCGACGGCGAGCGGCACCCAGCCGAGCGGAAGCAGGAAGAGCATCGGGACGAACACGAGCTGGGTCGGGATGGCCGCGCCGGTGCCGATCTCGAACTCGACGTTGGCGAGGGCGGCGAAGGCCAGCACGAGCACGCCGACGTCCACGGGGCCGGGCGCGCGGCCGCCGCCGGCCGTGAGCGCGAGCACGACCGCGACGACCAGGAAGGCGCCTCCGAGCAGCGCCGAGAGCAGGCGCTCGTCGGCGTCGAGCGGCATCGCGACGCGCGAGCGCTGGCTCGCGTAGAGCTCCTCGTCCTTCGAGGTGGTGGCGGCAGGGGTCCGGGAGGCGTCGCGCATCGCCCCCGGGAAATCGGCGGCGAGCCGCAAATGTTAAGGCGCGAGCCCTCGATCTCACCCGGATCCGACGCCGGCGGCGGCGGCGATGAGCGCCGTGATGAGCGGATGCAGGGCTCCGGTCTCGGACGACCCCACTTGCGGCTGGAAGAGCGTCGCGACGTAGAACGGGTGATCGGGCAGCTCGACGGCCTCGACGCCCGCGTCCGGCGCCGTCGCCGAGACGACCAGCCCGGCGGCGACGAGGCGGTCGAGCACGGCCGGGTCGAGGCCGTAGTTGCACCAGTGGAACCCTGCGAACGGCCCCGGCCCGCACAGCTCGGCGACACGCGTCCCGGGACCGTCGTCACCTGCCGCACCTCGCCTTCGAGGCTGCACGCAAGCGGCGAGACGGCGTGGACTCCGGCGTCCGGTGCGGTCTCGGCGTGGGCCGCCTCGGGGATGCCGGCCGCGTTGCGGGCGAACTCGACCACCATGTGCTGGAAGCCGCCGCACGTTCCCAGGATGGGCACGCCTTCGGTGCGGGCGCGCTCGATCCCCGCGAAGACGGGCCGTTCGTCGCGGTACGGCGTCCCTGGCACGACCCAGAGTGCGTCGTACCGATCGAGCCGGGAGGCCTCGGGGCCGTCGGTCGCCACCCAGCGCGCGTCGACCCCGGGCGGCATCAGCGCGAGCGCGGCGTCCAGCTCGCGGTGGGTGAGATAGCGCGGGTCGCGGTCCCCGACGACGGCGATCATGGAAGGCATCCCGGGATTGTGCCGAACCGCGCGCCGCGGCGGGCCGACTACCAAATTCTGGGCGAGGATCTGGCCGCTGCGGGGATGGTCACATCACCCGACCTGGGAGATCATCAGGCCCGATGCCCGTCGATCCGGACTTCCGGCGGCCGGCCCTGGTCGACCGGATCGTCCGCGGGACCACGGAACCGGACCCCGTGCGCCTGCACGGCGCGATCGTCGCTGCCCTGGAGCTCTACGGGCGCGACGACGCCCTGCGCGAGGTGTTCGTGCCGGCGTTGCGGCGGATCGGGGCCGAGCACGGTCGCGACGCCCGAAACCGCGCTTCGGCCGCGATCCGCGACCAGCTCGGGCCGCGCGGCTACCAGTCGCCGTCGGCGTAGTAGCGGCGCCACAGCGGGTCGGTGCCGCGGCGGACGCGTTCGGTCTCCTCCGCCGACAGCTGCGACGTCCACGCCCGTATCTGTGTGGCGCTGGAGCGCCGGATCGAGTCGGCCCGCTCGGCGTGGCCGGGGTTCTCCGCCGACGAAGTGTCGTGGACGAGCCGTTCGACCGCCGCCGTCCACTCCAGGCCGAGGCCGGCGTAGAGCTCGCGGAAGCGGTCGACCGGGCTCGCTGCCACGTCCTCGTGGCGGACGAAGATCCAGTCGGGGTGGCGTTCCTCGAGCGTCGCGACGGCGCTGTAGAGCACGTTCCAGAGCAGGATGGCCTCGTCCAGGATGTCGGGCCGGCGCTCGGCGGCGGCGCGGAGCTTCACCTCGTGCGGTCCCAGGAAGTCGCGCATGAGCAGCGGCTGGTCGAGGAAGTCGCCGAAGCGGTGGCGCCAGTTGCGGCGGCGGATGCTGACCGCGAACGCGGCCGGGTGGCGGATCATGACGACCACGTGCATGCCGAACGTCTCGGCGAGCCATTCCGAGGAGAAGAGCGCGATCGGGTCCTTCACGAGCGCGGCGGCCGCCTGGCGGCGGTCGCGGGCGAAGCGGGCCCAGTCGCGTCCCATCCGGGCGGCGTCTCTGGGGCTGCGCAGGCTGCGCAGCTCGGCGCCGGTCCGGTAGCGGAACCCGAGCGCTGTGCTCATCGGCTCGACGTACGGCCGGGCGTTCTCGGCGCACAGGTACTCGAAGTACCGCGGGAAGCGCACCGGGAACGTGCCAGGACGGTGGCGGGGGTTGAACGGCTCCCACAGGTATCCCAGCCGCGGATTCGTGGATGCGGCCAGCACCCGTCCCACCCAGGTCGTCCCCGACCGGTGCGCGCCGGTGACGAGGATCGGCCGCTCAGCTGGGGTCAACGTTCCTGCCCGTCGCGGCCAGCTCGGCCGCAGAGACCGGCGGGCAGTTGCGGAGCGGCGCCTGCCAGCGCGGGAGGGGCTTCGAGAACTGGAACGCGTTGCGGATCGAGGTCGACTGCTGCTCGCGGCGGCTGAGGATCGGCATCCCGAAGTCCTCGTCGATGAACTTGAGCACGGACGTGAAGTCGTAGGTCGTGTGGTCGATGCCCGGCTTCGACCACGGCGAGATGACCAGCATCGGGACGCGCACTCCAAGGCCGAAGCGGTCCGGCTGCGGCGGCGGGACGTGGTCGTAGAACCCGCCCCACTCGTCCCAGGTGAGCACGATCGCGGTGTGGCGCCAGTCGGGCAGGCGCATGATCCGGTTGATCAGGTCGGCGGTCCAGTTCTCGCCCTCGCACAGCGACCCACCGCCGGGGTGGTCGCTGCGGTTGTAGGGCGGCACGATCCACGTGACCGCTCCCAGGTAGTTCTGGTCGAGGTCGCTGGGTAGCCAACCCAGCGGGAGGACGTGGCGGGCGTAGCTCGAGCTCTCCCGGATCCCCTTCACCGCGTCGTAGGCGACCCAGCCGTAGCCGTGGCCGTTCTCGGGCGGGCCGTACTCGCTCCACGGGATGCCGCGGCGGTCGAGCTGGGCGCCGATCGAGTCGATCGCAAAGCACGGTCGCACGTGGACGAGCTCGCCGTGGCGGATCACCGGCACGGTCAGGTTCACGGGCCCGTCGCAGCCCCAGTTCTCGACGCCGAAGTTGGGGCCGTCGACCGCGCCGGCCGCGTCCGCCGCGACGGTGTAGAGGTGGTTGGGGAAGCTGGACGTGTCGCCGGACGAGAAGGTGTGGTCGAGCAGCTCGTAGCGCTTCGCCCAGCCCCAGTAGTCCGGCACCTGACCGGGGAAGGCGGTGGAGTACGCCAGCATCGTCTTCTTGCCGTTCTTGTCCGGCATGACCGAGAAGCCGTTCATCGCTCCGCCGGCGATGTCGGTCACGGCCGCGTGGTGGTTGTGCTGGAGGTCGACCTGGACGTCCTGGAGCCGGCGCAGCGGCACGACCCGGCCGTCGGCGGTGCGTCCGGTGCGCGTCCCGTCGCCGCCCGGGAAGAGGCCGAACAGGCTGTCGTAGGAGCGGTTCTCCTTGACGATGAAGACGATGTGGCGGATCGGCGTCCGCGCGCCGTGGATGACCGCCGGGCCGCGCTCGGGGGCCTTGCCCACGGTGGCGACGACGAGGCCGGGCTCGACCGAGCTGCGGCCGACGATCAGGACGGCGACGAGCGCCGCCGCGGCCATGACCCTCCAGGCGATCCGCTGCACGGCGAGGGACGCTACCGGGCGCAGCGGCCGAGCGCGTCGGCGAGCCCGGCGCACAGGTGCGGCAGGGCGTCCGGGTCGGCTGACGCGTGAACCGGGTTGAGCTCGGTCACCGTCAGGGCCTGCGCCCGGTCGTCGGCCGTGATCGTGGCCAGCGCAGCGAGCGCCGCGTCGAGCGGAACGCCGATGTTGCGGCCCGTGTTCTCGGACAGCGGCGCGTCGACGAAGTCGACCACATCGACGTCGAAGTGGACGAGGATGCGCGTGCACGCTCCGGGGAGCGCGGCGAGCGCCGCAGCGGCCGCGGCGGCCGGATCGGCTCGCAGCGCCTCCGCGGGCACGCAGGTCACGCCGAGGCGGTGGATCGTCTCGCGCTCCCAGGCGGTCGCCTGGCCGTCGTCGTGGCCGAGCACGACGATGTTCGCCGGGTCGAGCAACGGCGTGCGCGGGCCGGCATCGCGCAGCTCGGGCCGGGAGCCGTCGACGGCCAGCATGTGCGCGACCCCCATCCAGTCAAGGGCGCCGTCGGGGACGCTGTCGGGGACGTTCAGGTCGGCGTGCATGTCGAGGTAGACGACGCCGGTGTCACCGCCGGCAGCGACGCTCCCGGCAACCGTGCCGACGCCGACGGTACAGTCGCCGCCGAGCACGAGCGCGAACCTGCCGCCCCGGAGCATCGGGGCGACGGCGTCGCGCACGCGGATGACGGTCGCGGCCACCTCGGCCAGGTTCTGGGCGGCCCGGTCGATGCGGTCGGGCCGCCACCGGAACCCGGGCAGGTCGCCCGTGTCACGCACCTCGCAGCCGGTGCCCGATCGCAGCAGGCCGATCAGCCCGGCCGCCCGCAGCGCTGCCGGCGCCTCCTCCTGCCCGGGGGCGTACGCACCGGCGCTCGACGGTGCGCCCACGACCGACACGATCCGGCTCATGCCCCACTGTAGTGCCGCGCCGGCCTGGGCTCAGTGCAGGTGCAGGTTCGCGCCTAGGAGCACGATCGGCCACAGCGCGACGGCCAGGACGGCCGACGCGATGGGGCGGACGGCGTGCAGGTGGCGCAGGTAGTGGTGCGAGTGCGCGACGAGCACACCGACGACGAGAAACGCGAGCAGGAACGCGCTGCGGATGAAGCCGAACACTGGTGCCTCCTCTCGATGGTGTCAGAACGACCACGGGCCGGCGGCGCCCATGCTGCACGCCGCCGGCCCGGGACACCGCGATGGGCTAGAGGGCGCTCCGGCGACCACCGAAGAGGCCGCGGCCGAGGAATCCGACAACGAGCGCCACTGCGAGTGCGATCAAGAGCACCCAGAAGGCCAGCTTGATCGCGCCCCAGACCCCGAACAGGATCAGGGCGAGGATGAGAAGTATGAGCAACCACATGCCTGCATAGGTACCCAGAGGCACGTGCGTCAAAACGGGCGGCTCAGGGGGCGGCCGGCGTGGCCTGCGCTCCGGGCTCCATCGTCTCCGTCCACGTCTGCTCGAGCGCCTGCAGCAGCATGTCGATCGGCTGAGCGCCTGAGACGGCGTAGCGCCGGTTGAGCACGAAGAAGGGCACGCCGGTGATGCCGATGGCGGCCGCCTCGCCCTCGTCGCCGCGCACCTCGTCGGCGAAGCTGCCGTCGGCAAGTGCCGCCCGGGCGGCGTCGGGGTCGAGGCCCGCCTCGGCTGCGAGCTCGACCAGGGTGTCCGCGTCGGTCAGGGTACGGCCCTCCGTGAAGTAGCCACGCAGGAGCCGCTCCTTGGCCTGGCCCTGCACGCCCGCGGCCCGGGCGGCATGCAGCACCCGGTGGGCGTCGAAGGTGTTCCCGAGCTGGGCCAGGTCGGGCCGGTACTCGAGACCCTCGGCCTCGGCGAGGGCGGACATCTGTGCGTCGCGCTCGGCCGCCTGCTCGGCGGTCATCCCGTAGCGGGTGAGGAGCATCGTCCGGCGGCTCTCGGCGACCTTTGGCGCGTCCGGCTCGAGCTCGAAGCTGCGCCAGACCACGTCAACCCAGTCGGCGTGCTCGAACCGTTCGAGCGCCCGTTCGAGCCGGCGCTTGCCCAGGTAGCACCAGGGGCACACGAGATCCGACCAGATCTCGACCTGCATGCGCTCGGCCACAGCCGGTCAGGCGGCGCCGCGCTCGCCGTAGCGGACGGCGGCGCGCTCGCGGGCACGGGCGATCTCGTGGGCGCGGTTGCGCGGCGGGGCGCTCGTCACGAGATCCTCGAGCAGCTGCGCGGAGGCTGCGGTGACGGCGTCAACGGCCCGGGCGAAGGCATCCTCGTTCACCTTCGACGGCTTCGTCATCCCGCTGATCTTGCGCACGTACTGGAGCGACGCGTCCCGGACGTCCTGCTCGGTCGTCGGGGGGTCGTAATTGTGGAGTGGGCGGATGTTTCGGCACATGCCCGCACTGTACCCCGGCAGTCGTATCGTGGAGCGAGTTCGATCGCTACGATCGGAACCTGAACACGGCCGAGCTGCCGGGGAGGGGCAGCGAGATGGTGGTCGCCCACCAGACCGTCCTTCGCGACGCGGCCCGGCCGTCACACGTCCTGATTCCCATGCGCCCCGTGCGTGCGGAAGGAGACCCATGAAGCTCAGCGCCCGAAACCGGCTCGACGGCAGCATCGTCAAGATCACCCGCGGCGAGGCGATCGCGAACGTCGTCCTCGACGTCGGCGGCCAGCGGATCGTCGCGTCGATCACCGTGGAGGCCGTCGACGAGCTCGGTTTGAAGGAGGGCTCGAGCGCGACCGCGGTCATCAAGGCCTCGGACGTGATGATCGCCACGGACGCCTAGGGGCAAGGGCGGCCCCGCGGGGTCAGTCGCCGCTGCGGGGATGGCAGGTGCCCGGCGCCCAGTTCCACGCGCTCAAGACCGACGCGGGCGGCGTAACGGCGCAGGTGAAGTTGCTGCTGCCGGGGATGCCGGCGTCCCAGGACTTCCACGGGCCCGAGCCCGTCCGCCGGTACACGAGGTAGGCGCCGTCGTCCTGGTTTCCGATCTGGGCCTTCATCGAGCTCTTGCTCGGGATCAGTGCGGCGCCCGCCCAGTGGTCGCCGGTGGCCGGGTCGAGGGCGTAGTAGGTGGTGCCCTTGACCAGGCCGGTGTAGTCCGACACCGGCAGCTGGTGGAGGGCCGCGCCGGCGGCGAGGAGCTGGCTTCGGATCGCGTTCGTCACGACCAGGTTCTGCGCGCCCGCCACGGTGGTCTGGCTCGAGACGGCCGTCGACCCCGAGCCCGTGCTCGCCGAGCTCTGCGTGACCGTGACGGTGTTCGTGACCGTTTTCGTGGACCCCGACGAGCCCGACCCGCCGCACCCCGTCAGGGCGAGCGCGGCGGCGATCACGGGGAGCAGGACGGGGAGCGGAGGGGAGCGCACGGTCGGCCGGAGACGATAACGCGCGCGCCGCTCCAGCGCACCCGTCCTCTTGGAGCCGGGTTGTAAACGGTAATTGAGAGTGTTGTGAGAATCTCTTGGAAGCATGTGGAAGTGCCACCGGATTGGTCAATGATCGCAGCATGCAACGATCAAGAACGCTCTTCATGTGCCTCGCAGTCGTCGTGCTGGGTGTGGGACCACTCGCCGCCCAGGCCACGGCCGCAACCCCGCCGCCGGTCTCGGCGCGGTTCCCCAAGCGGATCTTCTACCGCCAGTTCCAGCTGCCGCTGGCGCCGCACAGCTGGACGCTCTACGACGGCGTCCCCGGGTGCTGCCCTCAGTCCATCTGGGCGAAGTCGCACGTGGTGTCGAAGGCCGGGGCGCTGCGCATCCAGACCTACAAGGATCCGAACTTCGGCGGCAAGTGGGTGTCGGGCGGCACGTCGATGGCGCGTCTCGTAAGCCAGACCTACGGCCGGTGGGTCGTCCGGTTCCGGATGAACCGCGGCAAGGGCGTCGGCATGGACGTCGCCCTGCGCCCGAACGGCGGCGGCACCGTCGTCGACTGGATCGAGGAGTCGTCCGACAAGGGCGCCGCCCGGCGGGTCGAGACGGCCACGCTCCACTACGGCAGCACGCGCATACACCATCGCGTCACCGCCGACTTCTGGAAGTGGCACACCATGACGCTCGCGTGGGTGCCGGGGCAGATCACTGTTCGCCTCGACGGCCGTCTGTGGGCGAACTACACGAGCAACATCCCGACGACGCCGATGCACCTCGTTATGCAGACGAACACCGGCACGAACGGCTTCACTGGGGTGATGCCCGACTCGACAACGCCGTCCAAGGTCGCGCTGCAGGTCGACTACGTGGCCATCTACAAGTACAAGTAGCGAGCTCTACCGGGGGGTCCACGTCGCCGGCCGGGAGGTACGCCTCCCGGCCGGCGGTGTTGTCTTACGGGCCGTCTGCCTGACGCCGCGGCCGCGGCAACGACATCTGCACGAGCCGCGGCTTGGAGTGCTCGACCTGGAGCGTCGTGTGGTGGATGTGGAAGCGCTCGTCGAGCACCTGCTCGAGCTGCTCGCGGATGCCGTGGCAGTCGGCGTCGAGGTCAACGAGGATGTGGGCCGACAGCGACGGGAAGCCGGAGGTCACCTCCCACACGTGCAGGTCGTGCACCTCGACGACACCCGGATGGCCGGCAAGCGCCGTCCCGATCTCCTCGACGTCCATCCCCTCCGGCGCCGCCTCGAGGAAGATCCGGCCGCTGGCCTTGAGCAGGCCGTACGATGCCCGCAGCATGAGCGCCGCGACGAACAGCGAGGCGATCGGGTCGGCCCGCTGGAAGCCGGTCGTGAGGATCACCACCGCGGCGATGCCCGTGCCGATGAAGGCGTAGAGGTCGGTGACGATGTGCTGGTAGCTGCCCTCGACGTTCAGGCTCTCGCGGTTGGCCTTGGCGAGCACCCACGTCGCCAGCAGGTTGACGACGACGCCGACCACCGCGACGGCGAGGATCAGCTTCGCCTCGACGGAGGGCGGCGTGATCAGGCGGCGCACGGCCTCGATGACGATCAGGACGGCGAGCGTGAGCAGGGTGGCGCCGTTGAACTGCGCGGCCAGGATCTCGGCGCGGCGGTAGCCGTAGGTCATCGCGCCCCTGGCGGGGCGGGTGGCGAGCGAGGCCGCCCACAGCGAGAGGCCGATCGCCACCGCGTCGGTCAGCATGTGGGCGGCGTCGGAGACCAGGGCCAGCGAGTCGGCGACCAGGCCGGCCACGATCTCGACGACCATCAGCCCCAGGATCAGCCCGAGCGCGATCGCGAGCCGGCGCCGGTCCGCGTTGGCGGAGACGGCGTGGGAATGGCCGCCGTGGCCGTGATGGTGGTCGTGGCCGTGGCTCATCGGATCGAGCCCCGTGAGGATATCCGGCCGCCCCGCCGTCTCACGAACCGCCCCGCTGCGGCGTTGTCTAGCGGATGAGCGTGCTCGACGAGGCTCCGGTGGCAGTTCCCGTTCGTCGCGACGTGCCCGCGCTCGCGGCGGGGCTCGTCACGGTGACGGCGTGGGGCTCGGCGTTCGTCGGCATCCGGGCCGCCGGGCACGCGCTCTCGCCCGGCTCGATCGCACTCGGGCGGCTGCTGGTGAGCTGCGCCGCCCTGGGGACGGTGGCGCTCATCCGCCGCGACCCGCTGCCGTCCCGCCGCGACCTGTGGCAGATCGCCGCCTACGGGGTCCTGTGGCTCGGCCTCTACAGCGTCACGCTGAACGCCGCCGAGCGCCAGGTCGACGCCGGGACGGCGGCGATGCTCGTGAACACGGGCCCGATCCTGATCGCGATCATGGCGGGCATCTTCCTCGGCGAGGGCTTCCCGCCCGGCCTCTTCGCCGGCTGTGCGGTCGCCTTCGCCGGCGGCGTGACGATCGGGTTTGCGACCGCTGAATCGGCGTCGCGGGCCGGGCTCGGCATCGTGCTGTGCCTGGTCGCGGCGCTCGCGTACGCGTCGGCAGTCGTGGTGCAGAAGCCGGTACTCGCCCGCGTCTCGCCGTTCCAGGTCACCTGGCTCGGGTGCGCCGCCGCCACGGTCGCCTGCCTGCCGTTCGCGCCGGGCCTCGTCTCCCAGACGGCGGACGCCGGCGCCGGCCCGATCGCGTGGACGATCTACCTCGGCCTCGTGCCGACCGCGCTCGGCTTCGCCACCTGGACGTTCGCGCTCGGGCGGACGAGCGCCGGCCGCATGGGCTCGCTCACCTACCTGGCGCCGGTCGTCGCGATCCTGCTCGGCTGGGCGGTGCTGGGCGAGCGGCCGCCCTGGCTCGCGTTCGCCGGCGGCGGGCTCTGCCTGATCGGCGTGTCGCTGGCGCGGCGCCGCTGATCCCTAGCGGCGGTCGGCAATGTCCCGCAGCGCTGCCTCGAGCGCGTCGACGCAGGCGGCGACGTCTTCCGGCGAGCTCGACTCGGCCGGCGAGTGGCTGATCCCGCCGTTCAGGCTGCGCACGAAGAGCATGGCGACCGGCACCCCTGCCCGGGCCAGCACCTGCGCGTCGTGGCCGGCCCCCGACGGCAGCGACGGTGCGCCCGCTGCAGCCCGGCCGAGCACGTCGCGCAGTCCGGGGTCGCACGCGACCGGCTCGATGCGCATCGTCACGTCCAGCTGGGCCTCGCAGCCGTGCGCCCGGGCGGCCTCGTCGGCGGCCTGCCAGACGGCCTGCTCCAGCGTCGCCAGCCGTTCGCTGTCAGGAGCGCGGGCGTCGACACGGACCGTCGTGCGGCGGGCGATCACGTTCGTTGCCCCCGGCTCGACGGCGATGGCCGAGCCGACCGTCACGACCGCGTCGGCGATCTCCCGGGCCGCGGCGGCCGCGCCCAACTGGAACGCCGCCGCGCACAGTGCGGCGTCGCGGCGGTGCGCCATCGGCGTCGTACCGGCATGCCCGGCCGCTCCGGCGAAGACCACGCGCAGCTCGAGGATGCCGACGATCGACGTCACGATGCCCAGCGCTGCATCCACTCCGGCCAGCACCGGCCCCTGCTCGATGTGGGCCTCGAGGAAGGCTGCCGGGACCGGGACGAGCCAGGCCCGGCCGGGCGTGAACGGGTGACCACCTGCGGCCAGCGCCTCGCGCACGGTGACCCCGTCGCGGTCGGCGTTCTCGAGGCCGGCCTCATCGAGTCGGCCGGTCACGGCCCGGCTGCCCAGGAAGCCGTCGCCGAATCGCCAACCCTCCTCGTCGCGGAACGCGACGACGGTCGCGGTGCGCGCGCCGGGCTCGAGCCGCGACACCGCCTCGAGCGCCGCCACGACGCCGAGCGCGCCGTCGAAGCGGCCGCCACGCGGGACGGAGTCGAGGTGTGAGCCGCACCAGATCTCGGCCAGCCCCGGCTCGCGGCCGGGCAGGCGCCCGTACAGGTTGCCGATCGCGTCGGTGCCCGTCTCGAGGCCGGCCTCGCGCATCCACCCCTCCATCAGGCCGTGGGCGGCGTCCTCGTGGGCCGACAGGGCAGGTCGGTTGGCGCCCTCGGCGCCGCCGATCGCATACAGCGCGTCGAGCCGCTCCTCGACCCGCGCCGCCCTCACCGCAGGATCGTCGCCGGCGGCGCGAACGAGCGCACCTTGGACGTGCGCAGACCGAGCGAGAGGAGCGATTCCGCGTGCGCGACGGCGGCAGGCACCGCCTCGACGACCGGGACGCCCAGGCGCCGCTCGAGCTCCGCCCGGATCGAGACCATCGCGCCGCAGCCCATGCAGAGCACCTCGGCCCCGGCGGCGATCGCCCGCGCTCCGGCCGCCTCCATCCGGTCGACCGCGCCGGTTGGGTCGCCGTCCAGCTCGAGCACCTCGGCCTCGCTCGGCTCGACGGCGGCGCAGCGGGCCTCGATCCCGTAGTGGCGCAGCAGGTCCCACGTCGCCGGCGTCGCCCGGTCGACCGTCGAGACGATGCCGAACCGGTGCCCGAGCGACATGGCGAGCAGGAAGCTGGCCTCGGCGATGCCGACGACCGGGGCATCGGTCAGCTCACGGGCGGCGTAGAGGCCGGGGTCGCCGAAACAGGCCACGATGGCCGCGTCGAACGTCCCCGCGCGCTCGGAGACGAGCCGGGCGACGGCGGCGGCGGCGACCGTCTCGTCGTACCAGCCGTCGATGAACGGGACGCTGCCCTCGACGGTGGCCGCCTCGATCTCGGTGCCGGGCCGGGCGGCGGCGCGGGCGGCCTCCGCCATCCCGTCGGTCATCGACACGGTGGTGTTGGGGTTGACGAGGAGGATGCGCGCGCTCATGCCGGCGCCGCCTCGAGCGCCCGCCCGTGGGCGGGGACGAACCGGCCAAAGCCCGGCGCGACGGCGTCAGCGGCTCCGTCCTGGAACACCGTCGTCCCGCGCACGAGGGTGCGCACGACCCGGCCGGTCACCTCGCGACCCTCGAACGGCGTCCACTTGTGGCTGTGGTGCAGGTCGGCGCCACGGATCGTCCACGTCCGCGACGGATCGAGCAGCGCGAGGTCGGCGTCGGCGCCGATCGTGATCGTGCCCTTGCGCGGCGCGACCTGCCACAGCGCGGCGGGCGTCGCCGCCGTCCAGCGGGCGATGTCGTCCCAGCCGAACCCGCGGGCGCGGGCCTCGGCGACGACGACGGGCACGAACGTCTCGATGCCGGGCAGGCCGTTCGGCGCGGCGAAGATGTCGTCGCTGCCGCGGGTGCGGCTCTCGTAGGTGAAGGCGCAATGGTCGGTCGTGATGCAGTCGATCGTCCCGTCGGCGAGCCGCTCCCACAGGTGCTCGACGTCGGCGCGCGAGCGGATGGGCGGCGCGCAACGGGCGAACGGTCCCAGCCGGGCCAGGTCGTCGTGGTCGAGCGCGAGGTACTGCGGGCACGTCTCGCACGTGACTCGCACGCCACGCGCCTTCGCCCGCGCGACCGCGTCGGCGGCGGCGCCTGCGCTCAGGTGGACGATGTGCACCCAGGCGCCGGCCGCCTCCGCCAGGACGATGGCGCGACTGACCGCCTCCACCTCGACGATCGGCGGGCGGGAGTCGTGGTGGGCCAGCGCGTCCTTCCGGCCCTCGGCCTGCATCCGCGCCAGGCCGGCCTCGAGCAGCGTGTCGCTCTCGGCGTGCACCCCCAGCATGAGCCCGGTCGGCGCGAGGTGGGTGAGCGCCGCCAGCAGGCGGTCGTCGTCGACGCCGGGGAAGCTCGGGTCGGAGTTGCACATGAACGCCTTCAGCCCGGCGGCGCCGAGGGCGATCTGCTCGTCGATCTGCTCGGCCGTGGTGGCCTGGACGACGCCGCCCCAGAGGGCGAAGTCGACCACTGCGTCCGGCTCGGCCAGCGCCCGCTTGCGCTCGAAGGTGGCGCCGTCGACGGTGGGCGGCCGCGCCTGCGGCATCTCGACGACGGTGGTGACACCGCCCGCGGCCGCGCCGCGGCCGCCAGGCTCGAAGCCCTCGTGCTCGTCGGGGTCGGGATCGAACAGGTCGGGATCGTCCTGGATGAAGTGGGTATGCGCGTCGACCACGCCCGGAAGGACGACGAGGCCGGTCGCGTCGATCAGCTCCGCGCCCGTGCGGTCGGCGGCGCCGGGCGCGGCCAGCTCGGCGATGGCGCCGTCCGCGATGACGACGTCGATCCGCCCGGTCCCGGCCGCGGTCACGACCTGGCCCCCGTGAACGATGATCCTGGACTCGCCGCCTGCCATGTGCCCCTCCGTCGTCGTCATTGGTCGAGGTGCGGCGAGAGGACCTCCTGGAGGCCGTCGCCGACGAGGTTCGCCGCCAGCACCGCGATGAAGATCGCGAGCCCGGGGAACGTGACGTACCACCACTGGGTCAGGTAGTAGTCGCGCCCGACGGCGATCATCGAGCCCCACTCAGGCGTCGGCGCCTGGGCGCCGAGCCCGATGAACGAGAGCGCCGCGAGCGTGAGGATCGCGTAGCCGAGGTCGAGGCTCATCTGCACGATGATCGGGGTCGTGCAGTTCGGCAGGATGTGGCGGAAGACGATGCGCGCGCGGCTGGCGCCGGCCAGGCGCGCTGCCGACACGAAGGTCTCGTTGCGCAGCTGGAGCACCTGCCCGCGCACGAGCCGGGCATACCACGGCCACCACACGATGGCGGTCGCGAGCGTCGCGTTCACGAGGCTCGGGCCGAGCGCCGCCGCCACGCACATCGCCAGGATCAGCGCCGGGAAGGCCAGGAACATGTCGGTGATCCGCATCAGCACCTCGTCGACGAGGCCGCCGGCGTAGCCCGCGATCAGGCCGACGACGGTGCCCAGGCTGGCCGCGATGGCGAGGATCACGAAACCGGCGGTGAGGCTGTAGCGGGCGCCGTAGAGAACGCGGCTGAACAGGTCGCGGCCGACGTCGTCGGTGCCGAACAGGTGGTGCGAGCTGGGCGGCAGGAACTTCGCCGCCGCGTCGAAGCCGTCCGGGTTGTACGGGGCGATGAGCGGCGCGAAGACGGCGCCGAGCACGAGCAGCGCGAGCAGTACGAGGCCGAGCGCGCTCAGCGGGTTGCGCAGCAGCCGGCCGAGGATCGCCGTCGAGCCCCGCAGCCGCCGGCGGACGTCGTCGGCGGCGCCGGGGACGTCGGGGGTCGGCGACATCTCGGCGGGTGGGACGAGGCTCACGCGCCGGCCTCCTGGGCGTCGGCGATGCGTGGGTCGAGCACGAGGTAGGCCATGTCGACGAGCAGGTTCACGATCACATAGGTGACCGAGATCAGGAGCGTCACGCCCATGATTGCGGCGAAGTCGAGATTGGAGATCGCGTTCACCGCGTAGAGGCCGATGCCCGGCCACGAGAACACGACCTCGACCAGGATGCTGCCCGCGAGCAGCGTCCCCACCTGGAGGCCGAACACGGTCGTCACCGGGATGATCGCGTTCGGCATGATGTGCCGGCGCACGACGAGCGACCGCGAGATGCCCTTGGCGACGCCCGCCCGCACGTGGTCGCTCGACCCCACCTCGATCACGGACGCGCGGGTCATGCGGGTGATGACCGCCATGCTCCCGGCCGCGAGCGTGACGGCCGGGAGGATCAGGTGGCTGAGGGACGAGCGCAGCGCCACCATGTCGCCGCTCCAGATCGCGTCGACGACGTACAGGCCGGTGGTGTGGGTAGGCGGCAGCAGGGCCGGGTCGATGCGCCCGCCCACGGGCAGGATGTTCAGGCGCTGGTAGAAGATGATCTGGAGGATGATCCCGAGCCAGAACACGGGCATCGATACCGCCGCGATCGAGAGCAGGCGGCTGGCGTGGTCGGGCAGCCGCCCCCGTCGCAGCCCTCCCAGGAGCCCCAGCGGCACCCCCGCGACCACCACGATCAGCATCGCGGCGACCGTCAGCTCGATGGTCGCGGGGAAGAACTGGCGCAGGTCTTCCGACACCGGGCGGCGGGTCGTGATCGAGTCGCCCAGATTCCCGTGCAGCAGGTCGCGCATGTAGGTGACGTACTGCTGCACGAGCGGCTGGTCGTAGCCGTACCGGTGCCGCAGCACCTCCACCTGCTGCTCCGTCGCATGCGGCCCCGCCTGGAGCCGTGCGGGATCCCCCGGCACGACGTGCGTCACGGCGAACGTGACGACGCTCATGCCGAGGAGCACCAGCGGCAGCGAGATCAGGCGTCGGAGGAGCAGCCGGCCCACGATCGCTCAGGCGCTCAGCTTGTACGGATCGACGGAGTTGATGTACATGCCGTTGAACTCGAACCCCTTCAGGTGGGGGCTCATCGGCAGCAGGTAGTTCACGTCGCTGAGGAAGATGTACGGGGCGTCCTCGACGACGATCCGCTGCGCCTGCGCGTAGAGCTGCATGCGCTTCGCCTCGTCCGGCTCGGCCGTGGCCTTGTCAAGGACGGTGTCGAACTGCGGGTTCGAGTAGTACGTGAAGTTGTATCCGGCCGATCCCTGGGCCGAGGTGGCGAAGAGCGTCCACAGGAAGTCGAACGGCGTGGCCAGCGACGGCCACCAGACCACACCGTAGGCCTCGTTGGCGGTGGCCTTGTTCGAGAGCGTGCCGACCCACGTCGACGGCGACAGCTCCTGGATCGAGACGGTGATCCCGAGGTCCTTCATGTTCGCCTGGAACTGCTCGCCCAGCGGGCGCTTCCAGTAGTAGCCGGTCTCGTAGATGAACTTGAGCGAGAACCCGCCGCCGTCGAACCCGGCCGCGGTCAGCATCTTGCGGGCGCGATCGGGGTCGTAGGAGTACTGCGGGAGCGTCCCGTCCCAGCCGGGGAAGATCTTCGGCAGCGGGCCGCGGGCCTGGGTGGCGGTGCCGTTCAGGACGTCCTTCGTCCACGTGTCGTAGTCGAAGCCGTACGAGATCGCCTGGCGCACCGCCTTGTTCGCGGTCGGGCCGGTGCGGCAGGGCAGGCCCAGGTAGTAGACGTTGAAGCTCGGGTCGTCGGTCACCGTGACGCTCTTCTCCGAGCGCATCGAGTAGACGACGTCGTCGGGCAGGTAGAGCGCGATCTGGCTCTGGCCACGCTCGAGCTCGAGCCGGCCGCTGGACGGGTCGGACACGTACTGCACGAGCACCCGCTCGAAGTGGTCGCCCTTCCAGCCCGCCCAGTACTTCTGGTTGCGGGCGAACGACGCCTGCTGGTTCAGCTGGTAGTCCGTGAGCGTGTACGGGCCCGTGCCGACCATGTTGGAGCGCAGCCACGACTGCGCCCAGTCCTTGCCCTTGTGGTCGGTGAGCGCCTTGGCCGAGATCAGGTACAGGCCATAGAGGCTGGCGAACCCGTACAGCAGGCCGTCGGAGTAGCCGGACAGGTTGACGACGACGGTGTGGTCGTCGGGCGCCTCGACGCTCTTCACCGTCGAGAGGGCGTAGGCGATGCCCTGCTTGACGGCGATCTGGCGCTCGACGTTGAGCTTGACGGCGGCGGCGTCGAGGGCGGTGCCGTCGGTGAAGCTGACGCCGGGCCGGAGGTGGAAGACGAGCGTGTTCTTGGCGTTGTCGAGCTCGTAGGCCTGGGCCAGGCGGGGCTCCACGTCGATGGTCGAGCCCTTGAACTGGAGCAGCGGCTCGTACACGCACCGCCACAGGAGCGGCGACTGGCCGTCGAGCGAGACGCCCGGGTCGAGGGTCACGGGGGTCGCGCCCGAGGTCATCGTCAGCACCTTGGCGGCGGTCTGGCTCGACCCGCCGCCGGCGTTCGCGTTCGTGCCACCGCAGGCCGCGGCGATAGCGGAGATGCCGGTGATCGAGAGGCCGGCGGCGCCGGCCCGGGTGAGGGCGTCGCGCCTGCTCATGGGCCGGCGCAGCAGGTCGTCGATGAGGCTGCCCCGGTCGGGGGCATCGGTGCTGTGGCGTGGGTCGTTCACGCGTGTCCTCCTGGAGATGGCGGCTGGGCGGGGGGCGCGCCGGCGACGCGGTCGTGGAAGTGGCAGCGGACGGTGCCGCCGCCGGCTACCGGAATCGGCGGCGGATCGGTCGTGACGCAGATCTCGGGGTCGTCGATGCTCTCCCGCAGCCAGCAGCGGGTGTGAAAGCGGCAGCCGGACGGCGGCGCGGCCGGGCTGGGCGGGTCGCCGCGCAGGACGATCCGCTCGCGGGTCGCCTCGACTGCCGGGTCGGGTACGGGGGCGGCGGAGAGGAGGGCGACGGTGTACGGATGTGCGGGCCGGTCGAGCACACGCCGGGCCGGCCCGACCTCGCACATGCGGCCCAGGTACATGACCGCGATCTCGTCGGCCACCTGGCGCACGGCGCCGAGGTCGTGGCTGATGAAGAGCGAGGTGAGCTCGAGGTCGCGCTGGATCTCGGCCAGCAGCTCGAGCACCTGGGCCTGGATCGAGACGTCGAGCGCGCTCGTCGGCTCGTCGGCGACGAGCAGGTCGGGGTCGAGGGCGAGCGCCCGGGCGATGCCGACGCGCTGGCGCTGGCCGCCGGAGAGCTGCGACGGGTAGCGGTGCTCGGCAGTGCGGGAGAGGCCGACCCGGTCGAGCAGGTCGTGCACCCGCGCGGCGCGCTCGGTGCGGGTGCCGCGGCCGTGGATGCGCAGCGGCTCCTCGATCCAGGCCCGGACGTCGATGCGCGGGTTCAGGCTCGAGTACGGATCCTGGAAGATCATCCCGATCCGCCGCCGCCACGGCCGCAGGCCGCGCTCGTCGAGCGGCGCGAGGTCGCAGCCGTCGAACTCGATCGCGCCGCTCGTCGGCTTCAGCAGCCGGACGACGGCCTTGCCGAGCGTGCTCTTGCCGCAGCCCGACTCGCCGACGAGCCCGAGCGTCCCCCCGCGGGCGATCTCGAGGTCGACGCCGTCGACGGCGCGGACGTTCGTGTGCCTGCGGGTGTAGTGCACGCGCAGGTCGCGCACCGAGAGCAGCGGGGCGGGCGCGCTCATGCTCCCGCTCCCGCCGGTGCGGCCCGCAGCGGCCGGCCCGCCTCGGCCTCGGAGGGCGTGACCGGGTTGTGGCAGGCGAAGCGCTGGTCGGCCCGGCTGGGGTCGGCCGCGAGCTGCGGCTCCTCGGCCGCGCAGCGGTCGAGCCGCCAGGCGCAACGCGGCGTGAACGGGCAGCCGGACGGGAGCGCGGTCGGATCGGGGGGCTGGCCGGGGATGGCTGCGAGCGTGCCGGCGGCGTCGCGGTCGGGCCGCGCGATCGAGCGCAGCAGCCCCACCGTGTAGGGGTGTCGTGGCCGCGCGAACAGGTCGGCCACGGCGCCGGACTCGACGATCCGCCCGGCGTACATCACGTTCACCCGCTGGGCGGTCGCCGCGACGACGCCGAGATCGTGGGTGATCAGGATCATGGCGGTGCCGGACTCGCGGGTGAGCGTCCGCATCACTTCGAGCACCTGGGCCTGGATCGTCACGTCGAGCGCGGTCGTCGGCTCGTCCGCGATCAGCAGCTTCGGCTTGAGCGCGAGGGCGATCGCGATCATCACCCGCTGGCACATGCCTCCGCTGAGGCGGTGCGGGTAGCTCTCGAGCACCCGGGCCGGGTCGGGGATACCGACGTCGGCGAGCAGCTGGGCGGCGCGCGTGTGGGCGGCGCGGCGGGTGACCTTCTCGTGGGCCTGGAGCGCCTCGGTGATCTGCTTCGAGATGCGCACGACCGGGTTCAGGCTCGACGTCGGATTCTGGAACACGATGGCCACGTCGCGGCCGCGGCGGCGGCGCAGCTCCGCCTCGCGCAGGCCGAGCAGCTCGACGCCGTCGAGCGCGAGCCGGGTCGCGGTCACCTCGGTGCGGCGGCCGGGCACGAGGCCCATGAGCGCAAGGCTGGTGACGCTCTTGCCCGATCCCGACTCACCGACGAGCCCGACGGTCTCGCCGGCGTCGACGGTGAAGCTCACCCCGTTCACCGCCGGGACGACGCCCGCCCGGGTGCGAAAGCGCACGGCCAGGTTCTCGACCTCGAGCAGGGCCATCAGCCGGCCTCCGTGGTCGTGGCCGGCGGGTCGAGCGCGCGCTTCGCGATCTCGTCGGGCAGACCGATCGCGCCGAGCGCCGCGACGAGCGTTCTGCGAGCGTCGTCCCAGTCGTCGGTTACGAGGGCGCGCAGGCCCAGGCCGTCGCCGAGTCGGGCCAGGATCAGCGCCTCCAGCTCGTCGGGGAGCCGCGGTGAGACGAGGCCGGCCTCGTGCCAGCGGACGAGCGTCTCGGTGACGAGCGCCTCCCAGCGCCGGTCGGTGCCGACGAGCAGGCCGGCCAGCGGCTGGTCGCCCGCGGCGGTGCCGACGAAGTTCAGCCACAGCCGCCACTCGCCGTGCCGCTCGGCGGCGTGGGGGACGGCCACCGACACGAACCGGCAGACGCTGTCCTCGGCGGTCGGCGCGTCGCGGATCTCGCGTTCGACCCGGTCGAGCCAGGTGCGCATCGTCCACTCGAAGCAGGCCGAGATCAGCTCCGACTTGTCGGCGAAGTAGTGGGTGAGGACGCCGGTCGTGAACCCGCCCTCGCGGGCGATCCGCCGCAGCGACGTGGCCTCGAGCCCATCGCGCATGATCACGCGCCGCGCGTGCACGAGCACCTCCTCGCGGCGCGAACCGACACTTCTCATCGGGGGCTCCGGGCGGGACATGACAACTGTTATGACGAAGGTACCGAACCCGCCCGCCCGGGTCAAGGCGAAGGACCGGGGTCAGACCCCGAACGTCGGCTGTTGCAGTTTCGTGACGCTTCCGTTCGGGGTCTGACGCCGGTGTCGGAGTACAGTGGCGTCGCCATGCCATCGGGGATCGTTGGCCGCGAAGCGCACCTGCTCGAGGTCGAGAGGTTCCTGGACGCGTCGGCTGCGGGGTTCGCAGTGCTGGTGCTCGAGGGCGAGGCGGGGATCGGCAAGACGACGCTCTGGCGAGAGGCCCGGCGGCGGGCGCAGGAGCGCGGGGCGATGGTGCTCTGGTGCCGCCCGTCCTCGGCGGAGGCGAAGCTCTCGTTCGCGGCGGTCGCCGACCTGCTCGCGCGGGTCGACGACGGCGCGTTCGCCGGGCTTCCCGACCCGCAGCGCGACGCGCTCGAGGTCGCGCTGCTGCGCCGCCGGCCGCGGGGCAAGGGGCCGGACAGCCGCGCGGTCGCGGCGGCGTTCCTCAGCCTGATCCGCGGGCTCGCGGCAGAGGGGCCGCTGATCCTCGCCGTCGACGACTGGCAGTGGCTCGACCCGCCGTCGCGGCGCGTCTTCGAGTTCGCCTGCCGGCGGCTCGAGGACGAGCAGGTCGGCGTCGTCTGCTCGATCCGGCCGTCATCGACGGGGGCGCCCGCCGGCCCCGCCGAGGATCGCGTCACGCAGGTCGCAGTCGGACCGCTGTCGCTCGCGGCGCTCGGGAGGATCGTCTCCGGAAGCCTGGGCCGGTCGCTGCCGCGGCCCGCGCTCGTGCGGATCGCCCAGGCGACAGGCGGCAACCCGTTCTACGCGCTCGAGATCGCGCGGCTGGCATCCGAGCAGGGGGCGGAGCGGGCCGCGGGCGGCGGGCTCGTGCCCGTCCCGGACGACCTGCGCAAGCTCACGGCCGGCCGCATTCGCCGTCTTCCCCCGGCCACCCGCGAGGCGGTGCTGCTCGCGGCGGTGGTGTCCGGCCCCGACCGCCGGAGCATCGACCTCGCGGCGATCGCGCCGGCCGAAGAGGCGGGAATCGTGACGGTCGATGCGGCCGGCCGGATCGAGTTCGCCCATCCGCTGCTCGCCGCGGCCGCCTACGAATCGGTTCCGGCGGCGCGCCGGCGCGAGCTCCACCGGCGGGCCGCCGAGCTCGTCGCCGACCCCGAGGAGCGCGCCCGCCAGCTCGCCCTGGCGTCGGTCGGGCCGGATCCGGAGGTCGCCGGCCAGCTCGACGAGGGGGCGGCGGCCGCAGCCGTCCGCGGAGCGTTCGAGGCGGCTGCGGATCTGGCCGAGCTGGCGTCCCGGCTCACACCCGCCGACGACGTTGACGATGCCGCGCGGCGGCTGCTCGCCGCGGCCCGGTCCCAGTTCGACGCCGGCGACCCGGATCGCGCCGACGAGCTCGCCCGGCGGCTGCTCACGGACGCCCCGGCCGGCGTGCTGCGTGCGCGGGCGCTGTGGCTGCGGTCGGACATCGCCGCCCGTCGCAGCGACTTCGCCGAGGCCGGCGGCCTCGCCGCGGCCGCGCTCGAGCTCACCGGCGACGATCGGGAGCTGCGCGCCGCGATCGAGCTGCACCTCGTCTACTGCGCCGTGAGCGCGGGCAACCTGCCCGGCGCCGAGGCGTACGCTCGCTCGGCCCTCGCCGACGCCGAGGCGCTCGGGCACGACGGGATGCTGGCGGACGCCCTGGCGGTGCTGACGATGACCGAGTTCCTGGGCGGCCGCGGCCTCGACCGCGAGCGGCTCGATCGGGCGATCGCGCTCGAGAGCCCGGCGATGACGCGGGCGTTCATGATGCGACCGCGCGTGATCCAGGGGATGTTGCAGCTGTGGGTGGGCGAGATCGGTGATGCAAGCCGCACGCTGGGAGCGATGCACGCGGATCTCGTGGCGCGCGGGCAGGAGGGCGCGGCGCCCATGCTGGCCCAGTACCTGGTGTGGGCGCACGTCTGGCGGGGCGAGCTCGACCTCGCAGCGCAGGCCGCTGCCGGTGCCGTCGAGGCGGCCGAGCTGCTCGACGACCCGGCGGTCTCGGGGATCGCGCTCAGCGCGAGCGCGCTCGTGCACGCCCACGACGGCAACACGCCGCTCGCGCGCCGCGAGGCCGGAGAGTCGCTCGCGCACCTCGAGCGAATGGGCTGGCGCTCGGGCGTGATCTGGCCGATGTGGGCGCTCGGCCTGGCAGACCTCTCCGACGGCAATCCCGCCGGCGTGCACGGGCTGCTCGGGCCGCTCGCCGAGCAGGTCGTGCTGATGGGGCCGACCGATCCGGTGCTGCGGATGTTCGTGCCCGACGAGGTCGAGGCGCTCGTGGCGCTGGGCGAGCTCGATCTCGCGGACGAGTACCTGGCCCCGTTCGAGCGTTCGGCGGCGGAGCTCGACCGGGCGTGGGCCATCGCGGCCGGCGGCCGCTGCCGGGGCGCGCTCGCGGCGGCCCGCGGGGCGCGCGCCGAGTCCGTTGCGGCGTTCCAAACCGCGCTCGCGGCTCACGACGCCGTCGACATGCCGCTCGAGCGGGCGCGGACGCAGCTGCTCGCCGGCGAGGCCAACCGCCGCTTCAAGCAGCGGGGAGCCGCGCGGGAGCTGCTCGAGGCGGCTCTGGCCACCTTCGAACAGGCCGGCGCGCCGTCGTGGGCGGCGCGGGCACGCGAGGGCCTGGCCCGCCTCGGGGCCCGCGGCGAAGGTGGCGACACCCTCACCGAGACAGAGCGGCTCGTGGCCGAGCTGGCAGCCTCCGGGCTCTCGAATCGCGAGGTGGCGGCGCGGTCGTTCGTGTCGGTGAAGACCGTCGAGGCAAACCTCACCCGCGCCTACCGCAAGCTCGGGGTGAAGTCGCGAGTCGGCCTGGCAAACGCCCTGCGGGAAGCACGCGGGGATAGCCCTCCGGCGTAGGGTTTCCCCGCTTTCGGGCGAGGGTCGCCGCCGCCTACGGTGGGGCGATGGCGGGGGAGACCGCAACCGAGTTCGTCGCCGAGTGCCTGTGGCCCGACGTCCACGAGGGCGATCTGCAGGCGCTCGACGCGCGCGCGGGCGAGGAGTCCGAGCGGCTGACCGAGCGAGGGGCGGCCGTCCGGTACCTGGGCTCGCTGCTGATGCGCGAGGACGAGGTCGTGCTCTGCCTCTTCAGCGGCCCGGAGGACGACGTGCGCCGGGTGGTGGAGGCGGCCGGAATCCCGTGCGACCGCCTGCTCGAGGCGGCGTGCTCGCCATGGCCAAAGGATCACGACAGGAGGCAGCGATGAGGGAACGAAAGAGGATGTCGACGCGAAAGCTGGCCGGGCTGGTCGCCGGGCTCGGCGTCGCGGTGACGCTGACAGCGTCGGCCTGCGGAGGCAGCAGCGGCGGTGGCGGATCGTCGTCCCCGCCGGCGAGCTCGACGCCCGCAGCGGTCTCGACCCCGACGACCACCCAGGAGACGACGACGACCTCCACGCAGACGTCGTCGAGCAACGATCTGTCCGGGAAGTGGACGGGCACGTACAGCGGCACCTTCTCCGGCACGTTCGTGCTCAACTGGAACCAGTCCGGCTCCACCCTGAGCGGCACCATCAAGCTCTCGACCGCCGGCACCACCAACGTGAACGGGACGGTGAACGGCGGTTCGATCAGGTTCGGGACGGTCGGCGGGACCGCGATCCACTACACGGGATCGGTGTCGGGCGACTCGATGTCCGGCAGCTACTCGACGTCGGCGGGCGGCGGCAGCTGGACAGCGCACAAGGCGTAGCGTGGAGGGGGAGCGGCGTCTGGCGAGCCGGGTGCCGCTCCCTCACATCACCCTGGTTCTCGAACCCCGAGCAGGCCCGGCTCAGTAGTCGTTCTTGAACGCGAAGTAGGAACCGCGAATGGTTCCGGCCAGCCTCGACTTCTGGCGCGCGAACTTGAACCGCGAGGCGAGCTCCTCGGGGACGTCCATCCCCTCGGAGAGCTTGAATCCGACCGCGCGCTTCCCGCCCTCGTCGACCGTGTACATCACGTTGATCGACAGACCGCTCTCGTAGAAGACGTAGGCCATGCGGATGTTCTCGACCTGGAAGGCGGTCGCCTCGAGAGGGCGCGATGAGATGACGATGTCGCGTTCGTCCTTGAGGATCCGGTGCACCCAGTCGACGGCTTCCTCGGCCTCGCTCGCGGGCTCCACCGTGAAGACGTGGTCGTACTTGTTCTTGAAGTAGCGGGCCTCGTTCGCCCGGAGGCCGGCGAGCGCCTCGACGACGGGCGACGACTCCAGGCCGACGGTCGAGACCTCGGTGAAATCCACGGCGTACGACATGCGGTACGGAGCTTATCGGGTCGGGATCGAGCGGGTCAGGCAGTGCGTGCTCCGCTCTATCGTGTGGCCATCGACGAGCCCTTCGTGATCAATCTCGCAGACGCCCCCGCGATCGGAGCTCCGCGAGGAGCCACCTTCATCCGGCTCGAGCCGGATGGTGTGACCTGGCCCGACACGGGCGTCAACGTCCAGGTCATGCAGCCCGGGGAGCCGAACGGCCGCTACCACTCCGAGCCGGTGCAGGAAGACTTCCTCGTCCTCTACGGAGAGTGTGTCGCGATCGTCGAGGACGAGGAGCGCGCGCTGCGCCAGTGGGACTTTCTCCATTGCCCGGCCGGGACCGATCACATCTTCGTGGGCGCCGGGGATGGGCCCTGCGCCGTGCTCATGATCGGCTCCCGGCGGGAGGACGCATGCCACTACACGGTCAACGAGACGGCTGCGAGGTACGACGCGTCGGTGTCGAAGGACACCGACGATCCGGCGGAGGCCTACGCCGACTGGCGCGCCGCAGGCCCGGACGTTCGAGCCGCGAACCCGTGGCCGTCCTGACGGCGCTCAGCCGAGTGCTTCGGCGAGGCCGATGAGAAGGCCGTCTGGCCCCCGGATGTAGCAGAGCCGGTAGACGTCCTCGTACTGGACGACCTCGCTGCTCACGAGCTCTGCGCCGTGCGTGCGCAGCCGGGCGACCGTGTCGTCAATGTCGTCCACCTCGAACATGACGCGGAGGTAGCCCAGGGCGTTCACCGGGGCGGTCCGGTGGTCGGCCACCACGGGAGGCTCCAGAAAGCGCGAGAGCTCGAGCCGGCCGTGGCCGTCCGGGGTGCGCATCATGGCGATCTCGACGCGCTGGTCGCCGAGCCCGGTGACACGCCCTGCCCACTCACCTTCGACCGTGAATTCCCCTTCGAGCTCGAGGCCGAGCTCGCGAAAGAACGCGATCGTCGTCGGCAGGTCTTCGACGACGATGCCGACATTGTCCATCCGTTTCAGTGCCATGCGCCCACTCTAGGACACGTGGTCTGTTCTGACATCGACGCCGCCGATGAGTTCTCCCCCGGCACCCGGTCTCAGTGGCCATGAGCACGGTGGAGGTCAACGGCGTCACGCTCGGGGTCGAGCATTTCGGCGAGCCAGCGGCGCCGCTCGTTCTGCTCGTGGGCGGCACGACCATGCTCTCCTGGCCCGACGCGCTCTGCGAGGCGCTCGCCGGCGGCGGGCGTCACGTCGTGCGGTACGACCTGCGCGACAGCGGCGCGTCGACCACCGTTGATCCCGAGGCTCCGGCCTACACGCTGCGTGATCTCGCACTCGACGCCGCGGCACTGGCTCGCCGGCTCGACGACCGACCGGCGCACCTGGCGGGCATCGGCGTCGGCGGGATGGTCGCCCAGGTCGCCGCGCTCGACCATCCGGACGCGTTCTCGGCGCTCACCCTCGCCGGGACGCGACCTGTCGCACCGGGCCCCGTCGACGACGACCTGCCTGGCCACAACGAGGCGACGATGGAGGGGCTGTTCTCGCGTCCGCAGCCCGACTGGTCCGACCGGGCTGCGGTGGCGGAGTTCGCCGCCGCCGGCGCGGAGATCCTCGGCGACGACCCTGCCGCTGCACGCCGGACCGCCGAGCGCATCTGGGATCGGACTCCAGGGACAGAGCCCGCAGTCCAGATGGCCAATCAACTGCGCATGGTGTTCTCCAGGCTCGACTGCAAGCCGCGCTGGCGCGAGCGTCTGTCCGAGCTCGCAATCCCGGCGCTCGTGGTGCACGGTCGCCGGGACCCGTTCTTCCCGGTCGGCAACGCCGAGGCGTTCGCGCGCGAGATTCCCGGTGCGCGGCTGCTCGTGTTCGAACGCGCCGCGACTGCCATTCCCCACGGCGGCCGCGGGCGAGGTCGCCGCGGCGATGCTCGAGGGGGTTCGCCCCCTCGCCACGGTATGGAGCTTATCGGGCACTATTCGAACCGTATCGTTTGACACAAGCCCTTTTCCGGTGCCCCGGCTTGCTGTGCCGTCGATGTCCACAACCCGGCAGTATCGACCACCGTGGGCAGCTTGATCGGCCGTGGCATGGCCGCAGGCATGGAAAGGCGGCGGCCGCACTACGCCCCGATGGACAACCCCACCTCGCCGTGAGTTCCGTTGCTGACAGGTAGTACCTGCGCTGGACGTCGGACTCGCGAACCGCCGCGGCGTCTGCTGGGTCGTCCGGATTTCCGACCCTTACGCTGCCGCCGTCGCCTCAGACCTGGAGGTCTCGGAGCGAGCCGAGGCACGTCGGCTCCAGGCCCGCCGGTCGGGGCGTAGCCGTTCGGCGCCAAAGCTGCTACATACGGCATGCTCTGTCTAAGACCAGTCCTCCTGCGGTGGTGCTCCGCGCGGCGACCCATAGGTGGCCGTTCGTCACAGCCGCGCCAAGGAACTGGGTGGATCCGTAGCTGGGCGCTCCGAGGATGCGCCACATCGCACCGTCGAAGTGTTCCACCGTCCCCTGGTTCCCCGCGGTCGCGACATTATTGGCCCCGACCGCCCAAACGTCGTTTGCGGCGGTGCCCGTCGCCCCATAGAGGTCTCCGCCATAGGGCAGATGTGCTGCCATCCACCGCCTTCCGTTCCAGTGCAGCGCGAGCGTGCCTTGGCCGGCACCGACGGCCCACGCATCGGTCGCCGAGACGACTCGAAGCCCAAGCAGCGCGCCTCCAACCGCGAGCTTCCCAAGCCTTGGAAGCCGTACCACTTTCCATGCCTGACCGTTCCAGTGCTCGATGAGTGGCCCGTTCTCGCTCCCACCGACGGCCCAGACGTTGCTGAAACTGACGCCGTCGACGGCGGATAGGAATGCTCGGGTTGAGATTGGGGCGGAGGGCACAACACGCCACCTTCCGCCGACGAACGTCATGGTCACCGGTTTGCCGAGACGAGACCCGCCCTGGGCGGAGGTCACTCCGACGGCCCACGCCCGCAGGTCGTCGAAGAGCTTGACGCCGTCCAACGATGTCCCACCCGGAACCGCCCGACGTGATACTCGCCACCTCCCGCGCATCCAAACTGCGGTCGATTGTTGCTGAGCGCCTGTGCCACTGACGCCCACCGCTATGGCCTGATCGCCGATTAAGCACTCACAGACGAGAAGGCTGACCCAGTGGGCGGGTGGAAGACGGCCCAGCTCCGTCGCATATGAGCGAGGGCGGAGCCGACAGCCCACACCTCTCCGCGGCCATCGCTCGCGACGGCCTCGTAGTTGCCGCTCCCGGGGAGAGGTTGTCGGTGCCACATGCCACGACAGACGGGGCGAGCCTGTGGCGGAGGGGTAGATACTGGAACCGACACGGTCGTCGATCCGGCTGGAGCGCTGGATGCGCTCCCCGCACAACCCGCGCCTACCGCCGCGAGGACTGCGATCGACGATAACGACTGGAATCGGCGCATGTGTTGCCTCCGCTGGCTGGAACGTATCGGCACTCGAAATACGGCCAAGGGGCGTTCAGCCGTCCCAATGCGACCTAGTTGGGCTGAACGACGATCGATCCGAGAACACCGTTGAGGGTGTCAAGCGAAGGATCGACGGCGTTCGCGCTGCCTACCACGACGTAGAGCGAGAAGGCGCGCCCGGAGGTCGTGAGAAAGAACTGGGCGCCGACCTGCCCCGGCAGGGTGACCTGGAGGCTCCAGGGACTGAACGCGTCGTCGGCAAGGCTGACTGGAATGTGATCGTTCATGGCGAAGAGTTCGCCGGTTGCATCGTTCGGACCGTACTCGACCAAGGCGATGAAGACGTCGTCAGGTCCCATGCTCATGGCAACATCGGACCCAAACTGGCTCTGCGGGGCGGAGAGCGGAATCGACGCAGCATGCATGGCAGGCATGCTGACACCCTGGGGGTCGTCGTTCTCGGAGGTGAGTTTGAAGACCTGGGCGTCCCACGTGTCGGGAACAGTGACGGAGATCCCGAATCCGGACACTGTCGTGTCTCTTACGGCTGACATTCTTGATCCTTTCGTTGTAGGCGGATGCGCACAGCTAACTAAATATGG
The DNA here is from genome assembly GCA_963708365.1 of uncultured Actinomycetes bacterium. Classification (GTDB taxonomy): domain Bacteria; phylum Actinomycetota; class Thermoleophilia; order Gaiellales; family JAICJC01; genus JAICJC01. The sequence goes on along the minus strand of CAVPSM010000003.1, from coordinate 466,085 downwards.
CGAGGGGTGCTATAACGCAAGGCCATAAGTATGCTCAGAGCGATGTAGCCGGACCGCTTCGACCATCGATCGAGCCACAGGTTGAGGGAAGCCAACCTCTCGAGCGATTGAACCCTCCCCGCCGGCAACAATGACAGGCCACGAGTCAAGCCATAGACACCGCCGATCAGCGCACCCCATCCGACGCTTCCGGTAAGGAAGGCGGCGATGAGGGTCGCGTACGTCGTCATTGAAGTCACGATGGTGGCTAGAGCGAATCCGAGCTGCAGGCCAAATCCAAGTCCGTAAACCCAGCCACGGTACTGAGTGAGCCAAAGCTCATTCACCTGGCGCCTCAGGGCCGGCACTCGGTTTCCTCGGATTGCCCGTGCCTCGAGGGCTGCCGCCCCGAGACTCGCGATCGCAAGCGTGGCCAGCCGCGCGTGTCCACTTGCAACGTGTTCGACGTCCGAGAACTGGCCGGCGCCGCCGAGTAGACACCCAGCGGCCATGCCGCCGATGATGCAGCCGACCGCATACGACGAGAAGGTGACTCCCCAGCTCATTTGTCTGCCCCGCTCACCGAGCAGGGTCATGCTGCTCAGCAGCGAGCGTCCTCAAGGTGACCACGCCGCTCTGAGGGCGGCAGTCACAGCAAGGAGGCCGCCGAGCACGACAAGTGGAGACGGTGGGGTCACTCCGGTCCGTCGTGTTCAGGAGGGCGATCGTGATAGAGGCGAGGATCGCCGGGCATGATGCCGGCAGCGGCCAGCTCAGCATCCACGCGCGCCGAGCGTTGCTTGGCGCGCGACATCCGGCGATGGGCCCTGCGGTTCGCGTCGGTCGATTGATCCAGGTCGTAGTCGTCGAGGTACTGGCGAACGAGGCTTTCCACTCGGGTCCATGTCGCACCTGTGCCCTGACCACGAACCAGACCTGTGGTCCACGTCTGCCAATACGAAGAAAGGCGAGCCCGGGACGCCGTAGTCCTGCCAAGCCGCGGTGGACGCAACCACGAGCGTCGCGCCGCCAGCGAGCGCTCGCAGTTTCGAGAGACTCTCCTCCGTCAAATCCCGCGTGACGATCACTTCTCGCGCGCCAGCAGGCAAACTAACGCCGTCTCGAAACGTGTGCCAGAAATCCGCGCAAGTGAGACACCCGGACGACAAGAATGCAAGCAGCGTTAGCCCGCCCGAGCGCGGAACCGCCACCTTCACGCCGCCGCCGTCGATGTTCACACCAACGACGTCATGGGCTGGGCTACCGGCAACTCCGTTCGGAGCTGGTAGCCCTTCCCGCACCTGGAATGGTGGCTCTGACTGTCGTTTGGCCGCGTCAGGCGGGCTTGAGGCGGCTGACCCATCCGACTGCGCTCGAAGGATCTCCCCGTACGCGCGCAGTAGCCCGATGACAACCACGACGACGATTCCAAGGACGACGCTCTCTACCGTCACGACAGCAGTCATGAGGCTCCTCCCTCTAGAGGCAGCTTGCGGTGTGTAGACAGGTGGCGTTGTCTCGCAAGATCGTCGTGTTACACGTATAGTTGAGCCACGGGGCGGTACAGCTTACTAGGCGGCATCTCACGGGCCCGGTGCACTTCACCTCGCTACCCGTCGCCCCGTTGTGGCACTGGCCGTAGCGGAACCAATTCTTGCAGGCGCTCCGATTACCGCAGTCGTTGTTCGCGCAATGGCTTACGCAGCCGATGCAGCCGTAGTCGCCGGACGTGTCGTTGCACCACGGTTGGATCCCATCCGAGCGAGCAGTCGGATTTCCGGTACAGCTGTTGCAGCCGCCTCCGACGTCGCATTGTTCATTGCAGTCGATGTAATAGCGTGTGCTCGGGTGGTGCTCAATGTTCGGGCAATACGATGAGCTGTCGCACTGCCACCAGCCTAATACCGACAAAACTCCCGCTCGGGCAGGAGGTGTTATTTCCATTGTTGATCGAACAACAGAACGTTGTCCAGCCGTCGCAGCAGGCGGATGAGCCGCTGCGTCGGCGCAAGAGATGACGGCCGCGTATGCCGATCCCGGCCTGAGAACGTAGCGGAGCGGAGCGACCACGAGGGCGGCGGCGGTCATGGTCGCTCGCGCCAGCACGCCCCGTCGCGTCGTTCGACGCTCGAGGACTTCGGCCGCGCGCCGTGTGAGATAGGACGTCATTCGGTTACACCCCCTGATCGATCCCTGCGAACAATAAGTGCGGTTGGTTGCGTCGCTAGTAGCCCATACAGGAGGTAGGCGAGGGCGCCCAGAGACAGCATCGCGGCAACGTCGAGAAGCCGGGGCGCGTTCCGCAACGTCTCGGCGAGACCGGGGGAACCCGCGGCTCCAGCGAGCCCGACGACCGTGAGTCCCGCTCCGAGGACGACTGCATGCAGCCAAGAAATCGGGGCCGAGCTCTTCCCGAGGCACCCGCACGGGAGGGCGGGACGATGCCGCTGGCGACCAAGGATCGCTGAGGCTCCGACAAGAAGAACGAGAAACCACGCCGCTGCCACGCCATATCCCCAGCGCCCGGCCAGCGCGGCGGCGAGTCCAGCGGCGGCCTCGATCGACGCGAAAGCGCGGATGACGCTCGTCGGCACCCTCCGAGACCACGCCTGGAAGAGTGCGGCCTGCAGAACCCCCGGTTCGACCAGCTTCGCCAAGCCGCTCGCTGCCAAGAGGAGGCAGAAAGACGGGGCCACGAGTTCGAACGCGCTTGCAGGCAAGCTGGGGTTCATTTCCGACGACTTTTGCTGTGAGAGACGATACCCCTAGGCAACGGACGCGTCAAATAAGTCCACATCCTTCCAGGTATGAGTGGTCGCGTCCAAGCTGCCCGCCGCCTGGCGAGGGGCGAGACCGACTCGAGGGCAGCCCCCAAACCCACTTTCGAGCCGGCCGATAAGGGTGCCCGCCGACGACGGCGACTCCCTTGCACACACGCATGAGCCTGACGAGCAAGATGATCTATCGACCACTAACAACTAACATAAGCGCTATGGAGCGTACCGGGATCGAACCGGTGACCCCCAGCTTGCAAAGCTGGTGCTCTCCCAGCTGAGCTAACGCCCCGCGCGCCGAAGGATACCCGGCGCATGCCGGGTGCGAGCCGTGGGAATGGAGCCGGCAGACGTGGCAGACCCTGGCTCCTCATTGCGCCCGCGCTATTCCCTATACTCGGCCCCCGTGCCCGCCGCCCTCCGACGTGTCCGGCGACAGGCGGTCCTGCCGATCGCGTGCGGCGTGCTCGCGGCCCTGCTGGTCGTGGCGCTCCTCACCTTCGTGCCGCTCTCGGGCGACGCGCCGTCGCACCTGTTCCAGACGTGGCTCTACCGCCACGGCGGCTTCCAGCTGTGGAACAACCTCTGGTACGCGGGCCGGTACGAGTTCGTCAGCTACAGCGTCTTCTACTACCCGCTCGCCGCCCAGACCGGCGAGCTGCCCGTGCTGGCGGTCGCAGCCGCGGCGCTGGCCGTGTGCTTCGCCGCGCTCTCGCGGCGGGAGTGGGGCAGTGCTGCGCGCGGCCCGGCCGTCGCCTTCGCGTGCACGACGACGTTCGTCCTGATCGTCTCCGGCTCGTACCCGTTCACGGCCGGCGCCGCCTGCGCCGCCGCGGCGCTCCTGGCGCTCCAGCGCCGCAGCCGGATCCTCTTCGGCGTCGCCGTCATCGGGACGCTCGGGTTCTCGCCGCTTGCCTTTGCAGTCCTGCTCGCGCTGCTCGCCGGGCTCCTGCTCGGCCACCCGCAGCCGCTTAACGCCGCCCGCCGGCACTGGACGGCGCTCGCGATCGTGGTCGTCGCCATGTTCGCCGGCGTGCTGCTCCAGCGCGCGTTTCCGAGCGGCGGCATCTACCCGTACAACGTCACCGACGCGCTCGTCGTCGTCCTGTTCTCGCTCGCCGGCCTCTACGTGACCGGGAAGAGCCCGCGCGCCCGATCGCTACGCATGCTGTTCATCGCCTACCTGATTCTGAACCTCATCGCGTTTCTGTTCAAGAGCCCCGTCGGCTCGAACGCGACCCGCCTGTTCGCGGTCGCCGGCGCGCCGCTGCTGTGGCTGGCCGCGAACGTCAGCCGCCAGCGCTCGCAGGTGATCGTGTTCCCGCTGCTGGCCGCGACCGCCGCGCTCCAGGTGGGTCCGTGGATCCGCGACGCCTACTCGGCATGGGGCAACCCGGCGGCCTCTCCCACCTACTGGCGCCCGGCCATCGACTACCTGCGCACGCAGGGCGACGACCAGCACCGTGTCGAAGCCGTCGCGACCTGGGGCCACTGGGAGGCGTACTACCTGGCCCGGGCCGGCTTCCCGCTCGCCCGGGGATGGTTCCGCCAGGACGACTTCCCCGAGAACCGGGTGCTCTACGACCACCACCTGACGGCTGCGAAGTACGACCACTGGCTGCGGGTGCTCGGCGTGCGCTACGTCGTGCTGCCCGACACGACCCTCGACTATAGCTCGGCGGCCGAGGCCCGGCTGCTGCGCTCGGGCAACTCGGGCCTCGAGCTCGTGTGGAGCTCGGCCCACCTCCAGGTCTACAAGCTGCCCGCCGCCGCGCCCATCGTGTCGGCGCCGCCGGGTGAGCCTCCCGCGACGCTGATCCGGCTCAGCCACGAGGGCATCAGCTTCCTGGCCCCGGACCCGGGCCGCTACCTCGTCCGGGTGCGCTACAGCCCCTACTGGCAGCCACACGCGCCCGACGCCTGCGTATCCCGCGGGCCGGACGGGATGACCGACGTCACGACGGCCTATCCGGGCGTCGTCGACCTCGGCCTGGCGCCCTCGCTCGAGACCGTCGCAGACGCGATGACGAGCAGCCGCCCCAACTGCTGACCCGGCCGCGAGCCCCCCGCAGGTTGCGCCGACGCGATAGACTAGTTGGCCCGCGTCGAGGACGGAATGCCGAGCACGGTCGAGGATATCGCGAGCTGCGCACTTTGCCGCCGCCATCTGCTGGTGGGCGAGCCTGCGCGCCTGTACCAGGACCCCCAGTCCAAGCGGTTCGCGAAGGTCTGCCCGCTCTGCTACGAGCGCGCCGACCGCCGTGGCTGGCGGGCCGAGGGCCGGCCGATCGTGGCCGTCCATGCCAACCCGCCGTCCGACCACCTGCTGCGCGAGCGCGAGTCGCTCATCGACCGCCTGCGCGGCCAGCTGCAGTCGGTCGAGTTCGACCTCGACCGGGTGCGGTCCGCCCTGGCCAAGGCCGAGCAGCAGGCCGCCGAGCTGCGCGGCGTCAAGCGTGAGCTGAAGGATCTCCAGGGCGAGGCCCGCAAGCACGAGCGCGAGGTGCGTTCGCTGCAGGACGAGAAGCGCCGCGCCGAGGAGCGTGCCGCCCAGGCCGAGGCGGCGCACAAGTCCGAGATCGCCCGCCACCACGCCGCCGCGGCGGCGCTCGACGAGCGGGCGGCCGAGGTGGCTCGGTTCTCGCAGGTGCGGAGCCAGCTCGAGCAGGAGCTCGACGCCCATCGTGCCCGCTACACCGAGCTGGCCGAGGCCCGGCGCAAGGAGTCCGACGCCCGTCACGTCCGCCGCTTGGCGCTCGAGGCGTTCAACCGCTCCGAGCACGTGGAGCGCGTCGTCGCCATCTCCCGCAGCCTCGGCGACCCGATCGTGAACGTCCACTGCGACGGCCTCGAGCTGCCGCGGCCCGTGAAGGTCACGATCATGTGGGACATCTCCTGGTACGAGTACGTCGTCCGGCTCGACCTGCTCGAGCGCTCGGTGACCGTCGAGGAGACACGCCGCGGCGACGACCCGCGCGAGCTCCCCGCCGCGCAGCTGGAGCCGAACGGGGTGTTGCGGGCCGACCGGATCGTGCTCGCGATGCAGGCCTACGGCGTCGGCCAGAGCGCCGCGTCGGGCCGCTAGCCCGCTAGCGGCGCCGCTTCCGCTTCGCCCCGCCCGACCCGGCGCCGGACTTCGGCGCTGCCTGCTGCGGCTTGCGCGGCCCGTCCTGCGGCGTCGTCCAGACGGCCTTGCCCGTCTGTGCCCGGATCACCGCGAGCAGCGACTCCTCGTCGGACGTGCGCAGGAACTCGGCCGCCGTCGGGTCGACGTCGGTGAGCGTGATCGCGAGGAGCTCGCCGCGGCGGCCGTACTCGGCGCTCGCCTGGGGCGAGAGCTGGCGGGTGCGGGCCGTGCGGCCCTCGCGCAGGCGCACGAAGCCTGACCGCGACTCGGGGTCGTAGCGCACGTTGAGCATGCCCTCACCTTACCGTCAGGCCGGCCACGCGGAGGGGGGCGCGCGGCGCTCGTTCATCGCCACCCACCAGCGGATCGTGAGCAGCCCGAACACGAACCCGCCGATGTGGGCGTAGTAGGCGACGCCGCCGCCCGCGCTGCCCACCTGCACCGATCCCGCCGAGTAGATCTGGAGCACGATCCACCCGATCAGGAACAGCACGGCCGGGAGCGGGAAGAAGAAGATCGGCGGGATGTACGTGATGACCGCCGCCCGCGGGTAGAGCACGAGGTAGCCGCCGAGCACCGCCGCGATCGCCCCCGACGCGCCGATGTTGGGAACGTCGGAGTTCGGGCCGGTGGCGAACTGCAGCGCGGCCGCCGTCAGCCCTCCCAGCAGGTAGAAGATCAGGAAGCGGCGCCGGCCCACCCGGTCTTCGATGTTGTTCCCGAAGATCCACAGGAAGAGCATGTTGCCGAGCACGTGCTCCCAGCTCCCGTGCATGAACATCGCGGTGAGCACGCTCGCGACCACGGGCACGTGGTGGACCCGGGCATACACCGGCCGGTCGTCCTCGTACCCGAGCAGCACCGAGTCGTCTCCGTGCGGGCACGAGCTGCGCACCTCGCAGGGGACGAAGCCGAACTCGGCGGTGACGGCGGTGAACCCGGGTACCGACAGCGGCACGCCCAGGTTCGTCGGCAGCCGCTCGCTGGGCGCATGCTCGGCCCAGATGAAGATCGCCAGGTTGGCGACGATCAGCGCCAGCGTCAGGATCGGGAGGCGCGTGGTCGGGACGTTGTCTTTGAGCGGGATCATCCCGGCCGGTGCAGGGAGGCGACCGCATCCGGTCGCGACTCCCTGGCGGCGGTGATGCGCTCCTCGGCCAGCCGGTCGGCTGCGAGGTGGGTGGCGATGCCGTCACGGCGCGAGCGCTCGAAGACCGTCGTGAGCGTGCCGGCGATCCGCTCCACACTCGCCCTGGCGCGCTCGGCGTCGTACGGGCGCCCGAGCTCCTCGGCGATGTTGATGACACCGCCGGCGTTGATCACGAAGTCGGGGGCGTACACGATGCTGCGGCTGTGGAGCACGTCCCCCATCGAGCCGTCCAGCAGCTGGTTGTTGGCCGCGCCGGCGATGACGCGGCAGCGCAGCTCGCCGACGGTCTCGGGCCGGATGACGGCGCCGAGGGCGCACGGCGCGAAGATCTCGCAGTCCTGGCGGTGCACGTCCTCCGGCGGGCAGGCGGACGCGCCCAGGGCGACGAGCTCCTCGACCCGCTCGGGGTAGATGTCTGCCACCGTGACCTCGGCGCCGGCGTCGAGCAGGTGGCGGACGAGGCCGGCGCCGACGTGTCCCGCGCCCTGGACGGCGACGCGGATCCCGCGCAGGTCGTCGCCCAGTCCCGCCTCCGCCGCCGCCGCGCGCATGCCGCAGAACACGCCCCAGGCGGTCATCGGCGACGGGTCGCCGGAGCCCCCCCGGGAGATGGGCAGGCCGGTGATGTGGTCGGTCTCGAGCGCGACCAGCTCGGCGTCGTCGGTGCTCGTACCGACATCCTCGGCCGCCAGGTAGCGGCCACCCAGCGAGTCGACGAAGCGGCCGAGCGCACGGAATAGCAGCGGCGTCTTCTCGGTGCGAGGGTCGCCGAGCACCACGGTCTTCCCGCCACCGAGGTCGAGCCCGGCGACCGCGTTCTTGTAGGTCATCCCCCGCGAGAGCCGCAGGACGTCGGTGAGAGCGGCCTCGTCCGAGTCGTAGCGCCACATGCGGATGCCGCCGAGCGCCGGGCCGAGCGTGGTGTCGTGGACGGCGATGATGGCCCGCAGCCCCGCCTCGGGCTCGTGGCACACGACCACCTGCTCGTGCTCATGGAAGAGCTGCACGAGCGGCGAGTATATCCATGCCCCCCGCGGCGCCCCTCCCCCTCGCAGGGGATCACCGCCGCGCTCAGGCGGCGCGGACGCGCTCCCAGATCTGGGAGCGCTTCTGCAGGCCGGCGGGGGTGACCGCCGTGAGCTCGTAGCGGCCCACCACGGCCGGGTCGAGGACGGCCAAGGGGTCGTTGCGCACCTCCGCCGGGAGCAGCCGGGCCGCGGCCCGCTCGGGTGCCGGCAGGCGCGACGCGGCCCACGCCCGGGCGGCGGCGCGGGGGGCGAGCTGGGAGTCGATCCACTGCACCGCCGTCTCCGGGTGGCGGCCCGCGGCCGGCATCACCCAGCCGTCGATCCACATCTCGGAGCGGCCGTCGGGGAGGACGAAGGCCGTGTCGACGGCGTGGCCGGGCTGCTGCCGGACGTGAGCGAAATCGGCGTTCGTCCCCATCGCCAGAATGAGCTCGCCGCGCCCGAAGCGGACGACGGGGTGGGCGCTGAAGGTGTTGACTCCCGGCCGCGCGGCGAGCAGCAGCGCCTGCGCGCGCTCGAGGGTGGAGTCGTCGTCGGTGTTCGTGTTCTCGTCGAGGGCGGCGAGCGCGGCCGAGATCGGCTGGATCGGGCCGGGCAGGAGCGAGACGCCCTGCAGGGCATACCGGTTCACGAGCGCGAAGAAGTCGCCCCAGTCCGCCGCCTTGCCGCGCACGAGGCCGCGGCGGTAGCCGAACCCGTAGACGCCGTAGCGCGCCGGCGCCGACCACCGGTTCTTGCGGTCATAGTCGAGGTCGAGGAACGCGGAGTCGACGAGGCGGAAGTTGGGGACGCGGCTGTGATCGAGCTCGTGCAGGAGCCCGAGATCGCCGAGCACGGTGACGTCGTCCTGGCGGGCGAGCACGACGTCGGCCTGGTAGCCGGACGCGAGCAGCGCGATCAGGTCGGGCCCGGCCGGGCCGGAATGGATGTCGACGTCGACCGAGCGCGCCTGCGCGAAGGCGAGCCGGTTCGCCGCGGGCACCGCGCCGGCCGGGGCGAGCACGCGCAGCGGGCCGGTGAGACGGGCCGCGCGGGGCCGGGCCGGCGCGGGCGGCGGCGCCGACGAGCCTCCACCGACGCACCCGGGCGCCGCCAGCACGGTGCCTGCGGCCACCAGCAGCCGCCGCCTCGTGATCCCCCGCCGGGACACGCGGGCTCAGCCGAGGCCGAGCATCGATCCCAGGCCGCCGGAGTCGCGGGTATCGACGACACGGCTACGACGCAAGATGATCACGGTGATGAGCACGACGAACGCCGTGAAGAGCAGCATCAGCGTTGCGAGCGCGTTCACCGCCGGGGTGATGCCGAAGCGGACGGCCGAGTAGAGGACGATCGGCCAGGTGTTGGTGGTGCCGTTCGTGAACGTCGGCAGCACGTAGTCGTCGAACGAGAACGTGAAGCACAGGAGCGCCGCCGCCACCACGGCCGGCATCAGCCGCGGCAGGGTCACCTGGCGGAACGTCGAGAGCGGTCCCGACCCGAGGTCGTACGCCGCCTCCTCCAGCTTGTCGCCCATGCCGACGAACCGGGCCCGGATGATGAGCATGGCCAGCGACGCGTTGAACACGATCTGTCCGAGCAGGATGGTGCTGCGGCCGAGCGGCGGGAAGAAGGCGAAGTTCTGGCGGGCCTGCACGAAGAAGATCAGCGACGCCACCGCGATGACGATCTCCGGCACGACCAGCGTCAGGTAGACGACGATGTCGAAGGGGATGCGCCAGCGCCGCTTCATCCGGGCGAGCGCGAGGGCGGCGGCCAGGCCGAGAGCGGTCGCGATGATCGCCGCCTCCGCCGCGATCCCGAGGCTGGTCTTGATGGCCGGGATGTAGGTGGAGTCGTTCAGGCCCTCGGGGAACCAGCAGGTCGTGAACCCGTTCCAGACGGCGATGTTGCCGATCTGGACCGGCGACATGTTGCAGTAGTTCGAGCCGTGATAGGTCGCGATCGACGTCGCCGACGGCTTGTTGAACGCGAACATGACGACCACGGCGATCGGCAGGTAGAGGAAGACGAAGACGAGCATCGCCCAGACCGTGAAGCCGCGCTTGGCCGTGAAGATCCGGCGCTTACGCACCGAACTGCTCCTCCTTCGTGGCGAACAGGATGTAGACCACCACGAACACGGAGAGCGCGATCATCAGCGAGATCGAGAGGGCCGAGCCGAACGGCCAGTTCTGGGCCGAGTTGAACGTGTCGCCGATCGCGTTCCCGACGAATTCGAAGTTCCCGCCGCCGAGGATGTTCGGGATGATGTACTCGCCCGACATCGGGATGAACACGAGCAGCGCGCCGGTGACGACGCCGGGCAGGGTCAGCCGCAGCGTCACCTCCCAGAACGCCTTCCACGGCCGCGCACCGAGGTCGGTCGCGGCCTCGACGAGCGTCCAGTCCATCCGCTCGAGCGACGCGAACACCGGGAAGATGAAGAGCGGCAGGTAGTTGTAGACCAGCCCGATCCCGACGGCCTTCCAGGTGTAGATCGCGTTGAACCCGAGGTCCTTCGCCAGGTAGCCGTTCGGGTCGAGGATGATCTTGAGCGCGTACGTGCGGATCAGGAACGACGTCCAGAAGGGCACGACCAGAAGCAGCAGCGCCAGCATCTTGTAGGTCGTCAGGTACCGCGCCATCCAGTAGCAGACCGGGTAGCCGATCACGATCGTGAGCAGCGACCCGCCGGCCGCCATCAGCAGCGTGTGCCAGAAGACCGTGATGTAGAAGCCGGAGAAGACCTGGTGGAACTGCGCCGTGTCGAACGCGTACGAGACGCTGCCGAAGCCCGACTGGATCGACACCGAGAAGACGGCCAGGATGGCCATCGGCCCCAGGAAGAAGATCGCGTAGTAGAACAGCGACGGCAGCGCCAGCCACGCCGGGTAGCGCGGGGCGAACCCGCGCCCTCGCCGTCGTGGGCTCTCGGCCGCAGCCGTCCCCGCGGCAGCCGGTTCTCCGCCGGCGATGGCCACTAGGCCGCCTTGAACTCCCCGTAGATCTGCGTCCGCTGGTTCACCACGGACGGGCTCACGTTCAGGATGTACTTGTAGTTGTCCGTGTACTTCGCCGGCACGTTGAACAGCGGGTCGTTCTTGAGCGATGCGGGCATCTGGTTGAGCGCCGTCGGGATCGGGATCGGGTAGTTGTGGTAGTTCATCTCGGCGACCGCCGTGGCGGGCACGAGCAGCCAGTTGATCCAGGCGTGCGCGGCGACCGGGTCGGGGGCGTTGTTCGGGATGCACCAGTTGTCGGCCCACACCTCCGACATCTCCGTCGGGATGACCGGGGTGATGTCGCCCTGCTTCTTCCGGGACTGGTAGATGCGGCGGACGTCGCCGTTCCAGCCCTGGCTGAGGATGATCTTGCCGGCGATCGCGTCGTTGATGTACCCGGAGGAGTCGATCGTCGTGACGCCCTTGCGGATGCCGAGCAGGAACTTCTTCACCTTGGCGAAGTCGGAGCTCTTGTCCGTGTTCGGGTCGATCCCGAGCGCCATGAGCGCCAGCGGGACGACCTCCTCCGCGCCGTCCAGCACGTTCGTGCGGCCCTTGCTGACGTACTTGGGCAGGAGGTTGTAGAAGTCCAGCATCGTCTTCGGGTGATCCGTGACGACGGTGTTCATGAAGAAGAACATCGTGATCCCGTAGTCCTTGATCACGTGGAAGTTCCCCGTCGTGTCATACGTCGGCTTGAGGAACTTCGGGTCGAGGTTCTTCAGGTTGGGCAGGAGCGCCTTGTCGAGCGCCATGAGCCCGTTCTCGGTGATGAGCTGGGCGACGGCGTTCTGGCTGGGGACGATGATGTCGTAGCCGGTGCCGCCGGCCGAGAGCTTCGCGAGCAGCTCGTCGTTCGAGGAGTAGAACGTCTCGGTCACGTGCGTACCGGGGTGGGCGGTCTTGAACTTCGAGAAGGTGCTGGCCGCGTCGTACTCCGACCAGTTGTAGATGACGAGATTGCTCTCCATCGGCTTCCCGGCCAGGGTGTTCCCGCCACCGGTCTGGGTGCTGCCGCCACCGCCACCGCCGCCACCGCCGGCGTTGGTCGAGCCGCCGCAGGCCGCGGCGATCAGCCCGAGGGCGCCCAGCCCGAGCAGCTCCCGCCGCGACAGCCCCGACCGCTCGGCCGCATCGCGATAGAGCTGGCGGTGCAGGTAGTCGAGCTTCGGCTTCGCGCTGGTCGGCGCCAGGATGTTCAGCGAATCGCGGGGCTTGTCGGTCACGGCGTCTCCTTCTGATCTTCTGCGTGGGGGGCGTCGCCGAGCAGGTGCGGCGCCGCCTCGTCCCAGGTGATGGCGACCTTGTCGCCCGGGTTGACGTGGTCCAGGGCGGGGTCGGCGCTCGTGCGCTGCTCGCGAACGATCACGTCAGTCCCGCTTGCGAGCCGGGCGACGATCTGCACCTGATCGCCGAGGTACATCTTTGTGACGACGTCCGCGGGCGCCGAGTTGGCGGTGCCCTGGCCGGCTCCGGGATGTGCGGCCATGCGCTCGGGGCGCACGCCGACCCGGACCCGGTCGCCGCGGGTCGCGTTGCCGCGGCCGCGCACGACGACGCCGTCGCCGGCGTCGACCGCGAAGCCGCCGTCAGCGGCCTCGACGACCTGGCCGTCGATGAAGTTCATGTCGCCGATGAAGTCGGCCACGAAGGGGGTCAGCGGCCGGTCGTAGATCGCGCGCGGCTCGTCGAGCTGCTCGATCACGCCGTTCGACATGACGGCGACCCGGTCGGACATGGAGAGCGCCTCCTCCTGGTCGTGCGTCACGTAGACGAACGTGATCCCGACCTGGTCCTGGATGCGCTTGAGCTCGATCTGCATCTCCTTGCGCAGCTTCAGGTCGAGCGCGCCGAGGGGCTCGTCGAGGAGCAGCACGCGCGGGTTCATGACCAGCGCCCGGGCCAGGGCGACGCGCTGCTGCTGGCCGCCGGAGAGCATGGATGGGCGATGCGAGTCGCGTCCGACCAGGCGGACGAGCTCGAGTGCCGCGGCGGCCTGCTTGTGCCGCTCCTTCTTCCCCACCCGGCGCTGCTTGAGGCCGTAGGCGACGTTGTCGAGGATCGACATGTGCGGGAAGAGCGCGTACTGCTGGAATACCGTGTTGACGTCGCGCTTGTACGGGGGGACGCCGCTCACGTCGCGGCCGCCGATCAGGAGCTCGCCCTCGTCGGGCTGCTCGAAGCCGGCGATCATCCGCAGCGAGGTGGTCTTGCCGCAGCCGGACGGGCCGAGCAGCGAGAGGAACTCGCCCTTGTGGACGCGCAGGTTGACGGCGTTCACCGCGGTCAGCGAGCCGAACCGCTTCGTGATCGCGCGGAACTCGACATCGACTTCGCCGTCAGAGCTGAACGCTGTGGTGGCGTGGTCGGCCGTCGCTTGCGTCATCCCGGGGTCAAGGGTATATCGTTGGATTTCGGACTGTCAACTACGAAGTTCGCACCTGAATCGGGGTTGGGGCAGGTTTCTCGCATGAGCGCTCCCGCGGTAAAGCTCGATCCGGTCAACCGCCGGATCATCGAGATCCTTCAACGTGAGGGCCGCAGCCCCTACACGTCCATCGCGCGTGAGCTTGGCATATCCGAGGCCGCCGTGCGCGCCCGCGTGCAGCGGCTGACCGACGCCGGCGTGCTCGATGTGGTCGCCGTCACCAATCCACTGAAGCTCGGCTTCGACGTGATGGCCCTCGTCGGCGTCCAGGCGAACAGCGACCTCGGCCACGTCGCCGAGGTCGTGTCGGAGTGGCCGGAGACGAGCTACGTGGTCATCACGTCGGGCAGCTACGACCTGCTGGTCGAGATCGTGTGCGAGCACAACCGCCACCTGCTCGACGTGGTGCAGCGGCTGCGGGAGATCGACGGGGTGAAGTCGACCGAGACCTTCATGTACCTCGACATGGTCAAGATGACGTACGCCTGGGGGACGCGATAGCAGACGAGCGCCCGACCGGCTCGCCCCGCTCGGGCGGCCTCGGCATCGCCGCCGCCGTGCTCGGCGGGCTCGTCGCCGTCGGCGCGGCCGCGGCCGGCATCAGCTCCCAGGGCGGTCAGCTGCTCGCGTTCCTGGCGGCGATCCTCGCGCTGGTCGCGCTGACGCTCGGCTTCATCGGCTTCACGGTGGCCCGCCTGGGCGGCACGAGCCGTCTGCCCGGCGTCGCCGCCATGGTGCTCGCCGCGGCCGTTATCGCCGCCCTGATCGCCATCGCCGTCTCCTGAATAAACGGGGTCAGACCCCTTTTATTCAGGGCGCAGCCGGTCGGCCAGGCGCTCGTCCCCGATCGCTTCGAGGTGGGAGATCGCGCTGCGGATGTCGAGCTCGGCGTCGGGCGGCGGTTCGGCCGGGGCGTGGGAGTCCATGGTCGCGATGCGCTTGAAGAGCGGCAGGTTGGGGTCGCGCACGGCCTCGGTCTGGCGTGGGCGCAGCTCGTTGGCGTGGGCGACAATCGCGTCCAGGTCGGGATAGCGGCCGAGCAGCTCGGCCGCGCCCTTGGCGCCGATGCCGCGGGCGCCGGGGAGGCGGTCAGACGGGTCGCCGCGGAGGGCGATGAAGTCCGCCACCTGCTCCGGGCGCACGCCGTAGCGCTCGACCACCTCGTCCGGCCCGATCCGGTCGGGCGCGTAGGCGCCGGAGCGCGGGGCGAGCACGGTGACCGCGCCGGTGACGAGCTGGTAGGCGTCGCGGTCGGACGTGACCACGAGCGCGGTGCCGCCCGCCTCCCGCTCCGCTCGCGCGGCCGCCGCGAGCAGGTCGTCGGCCTCGTAGCCGGCCGCCTTCGCCGCCGCGAACCCGAACGCCTCCACCAGGCCGGGCAGGCGGCCCAGCTGCTCGACGATCTCGGGATCGAACTCGCGCCCTGACTGGTACTCGGGCCAGAGCTCGCGCCGGTACGTCGGCGCGTCGAGCGTGTCCCAGCAGGTCAGCACCGCCCGCGGGCGCTCGGTGCGGACGAGCGCCAGGAGCATGACCGCGAAGCCGTGCATGGCGTTGATCGGCCGGCCCTCGACGCCGCGCAGCGGCCGCGAGCCGTGGTAGGCGCGGTGGGCGAGGGAGTCGCCGTCGATTAGCAGCAGGGGGCGTCCGGGGGCCACGGGCGGCGACGGTATACGATCGGCCGGTGCATCGCCTGAGCGTGCAGACCGAGCGCCGCGAACAGATGCTGGACATCACCGAGGCCGTCGCGAGCGCCGTCACGGCGCTCGGCGTCGAGGAGGGCGCCGTCCTCGTGCACGTGCCCCACACGACCGCCGCGGTGACCGTGAACGAGGGCTACGACCCCGACGTCGCCCGCGACGTGCTCGCCCACCTGGCGGCGATGGTGCCCGTCTCCCCGTCCTTCGCGCACGCCGAAGGCAACAGCGACTCGCACATCAAGGCGATCCTGGTCGGCTGCGCGCACCCGATCGCGGTCGAGGGCGGACTGCCGGCGCTCGGCCGCTGGCAGCGGGTGTTCCTGTGCGAGTTCGACGGACCGCGCACGCGCGAGGTGTGGATCACCTCCCTGTCGGCGTAAGCCGGTCGTGCGCCTCGCGGAGCGAGGGGCGTTAGCGAACGATGCTGGCGGCCGCCGCGGCGAGGACGGCCAGGGCCGCGGCGACGGCGAGCAGGGAGTTCACGGCCCGCATCGAGCGCTGCTGCATCGCAACGGCGCGGACGCGGTTTCGGGGGGAGGGGGTGGACATGTCCGCCAGGATCGGCCATCGCGGCCGTCGCTCGCATCACCCTCTTGCGGTAAATCCTCGCAATTGACATCCCGAACGGATGCCAATTGCGATGTAGTCGCCCTTCGCGCCGGGCGGGTCGCCGATCTCGGTGCGGGGGCGCACGGAGCCGACGCCGTAGCGGACGAAGCGCACCACCAGCACCGCCGCGCCGCAGAGGGCCGTGAGCGTGCCGACCGCGAAGAACGCGAGTCCGAGGGCGATCGCCTCGGGGCGGGTTGCGTAGCCGTGCAGGAAGTAGACGAAGACGGCTTCGCGGACGCCGATCCCGTTCAGCGAGACCGGCAGCGCCAGTGCGGCGAAGACGACCGGGCCCGCCAGCAGCAGCACGGAGTCGGGCACGGTCAAGCCGAGCGCCCGGGCCAGCATCCAGATGACGCCGACCCGCGCGACCTGCACGAGCAGCGCCAGCAGCCCCACGGCGACGAGCGTGCCCCGGTGCGCGCGGTAGGCATGGAGCGCCTCGTAGAAGCGCCCGCCCACCGCCAGGCGGCGGCCGGCGGCGCGCGGCTCGAGCCAGCGGGCGACGGCGCCGCGCAGGCGGCTCGAGAACAGCAGCAGCAGCGCCACGGCCGCGGCCGCACCGAACGCCGCCTCGGCGGCGACCACGCCCGGCCGCCGCCCGGGTCCGCTCACGAGCACGGCGACGACGGCCAGGATGACCAGCGACACGAGGCCGACGAGCCGGTCGATCAGGACGGACGCCACGGACTCGGGCGCGTTGCCGGTGCGCCGGCCCAGCTCGACCGACCCGGACGGCGTCGCCGCCGATGGCCGCCGGCAGGAACTGGCCCGCGAAGAGCGCCACGAAGTAGGTGCGGGTCAGCCAGCCGAGCGGTACCGAGACATGCTTGGCCTCGAGCAGCAGCTGCCAGCGGAGCGCCATCATCGGGACGGTGGCCGCGCTCACGACGACCGCGGGCAGGAACCAGGCCAGGTCGGTGCCCCGTAGCGTCTTCGCCACCTCGTGCAGCCCGGCCCAGCGCAGGAGCAGGCCGAGCACCACCGCCGAGACCACCGCCTCCACCGCGACCCGGGTGCGGCGGTCGATCCTCACGGCGAGTAGGCCTCGTGCACCTTGCGAACGGCCGCGATGGCGTCGTCGATGTCGGCGTCGGAGTGCGCGGCGGCGAGCGGTAGCGAGAGCACCTGCGCCCCGGCGAGCTCGGTCACCGGCAGCGGCGGGACGGCCAGGTTCTCGCGGTACCACGTAAGCGTGTGCACGGGCAGGAAGTGCAGGCCCGTGGAGACGTTCTCGGCCATGAGCGCCGCGGCGTAGACGTCGCGGTCGGCGCCGGCCAGGTCGGGATCGATGCGCAGCACGTAGAGGTGATGGGCATGACGGCCGTAGGCCGGCCGGCCGATCGGCTCGATGCCTGCGAGCGGCGCCAGGCCGGCGTCGTAGCGGGCGACCAGGTCGGCCCGGTGGGCATGGAGCGACTCCAGCCGGTCGAGCTTGGGCAACGCGGCGGCGGCCTGGAGGTCGGCCAGGTTGGCCTTGTACCCCGGCTCGACGACGTCGTAGTGGCCGAGCGTGTGCGTCCGCGCGCGCTGCCAGGGATCGCGCGTGATCCCGTGCGCGCGCAGCAGCCGCAGCCGCCCCGCCCAGGCGTCCGACGCGGTGGTGACGATGCCGCCCTCACCGCCGGCGAGGCTCTTGGTGGCGTAGAGCGAGAAGCAGGTGAAGTCGCCGATCGCAGCCCACCTTGCGGCCGCGCACGTCCGCCTCGACGGCGTGGGCGGCGTCCTCGATCACACGCAGGTCGTGCTCGGCGGCGATGTCGCACAGCGCGTCCATGTCGCAGGGGCCGCCGGCGAAGTGCACCGGGACGAGCGCCCGCGTGTGCGGCGTGATCGCCCGCCGCGACCGCGTCCGGATCGATGTCGAGCGTGTCCGGGTCGACATCGGCGAACACCGGCTTCGCGCCCGTGTGCAGGATCGCGTTCACCGTCGCCGGCCACGTGAACGAGCTCGTGACCACCTCGTCGCCCGCCCCGATCCCGGCTGCCACCAGCGACAGGTGCAGCGCCTCGGTGCACGACGATGTGGCGACGGCGTGGGGGACGCCGGTGCGCCGGGCGAAGCGCTCCTCGAGCTCGGCCGTGCGCGGCCCCGACGTGAGCCAGCCGGAGCGCAGCGTGGCGACGACCGACTCGACCTCCTCGTCGCCGATCACGGGCGGCGAGAAGTCGAGCATCGCCGGGCGCACGGGCGTGCCGCCGTCGAGCGCCAGCCGGGTGTCGGTCGACTCGCTCATCGCACCTCGAACCTCACGGAGTCGACCGCGGCGGCGGCGCGGCGCAGCGCGCCGGCCCGGTCGGGGCCGGTCGCGAGCACGTAGCCGGCCCGGTCGGTCGCGATGCGCAATGGCCCGTAGACGTGGCCGGGCTCATCGAAGAAGCGCACATCCGGCGGCCCGGTCGCGCCCACCAGCTCGCCCGGGGGCGCGGCCAGGAACTCGATCACGCGCCGCTCCGTTGGGCTGGGGCTCGAGCGACTCGGCCGCCACCTGCTCGCCCACCGCCGCCAGCACCGCCGCCGCGGCCAGGTCGACGCCGGCTGCGGTGCGGCAGATCTCGGAGTCGTGCCCGCCGCCCAGCCGGGCGGCGACCTCGACGACTCGCGGCCCGTCGTCCGCCAGGATCAGCTGGATGTAGCTCGGCCCCGCGCCGATCCCGACCGCCGCCACGGCCGCCTCGGCGACGCCGGCCGCCTTCTCGGCACCGGTCGCTGCCGCCGGGAACACGTGCCGGCGGGCCACCCCGTGGACGCCCTCGAAGTGGATGCGGTCGGTCACGGCCACCGGCATGAACCGGGCCTCGACCGAGAAGCCGTTCACGGTCACCTCGGGGCCGGGCACGAACTCCTCGTACAGCACCCGGCCGCTGCGCGATCCGCGGCGCGCGCGGTCGGCGGCCTCGTCGAGGCCGCCCGCGTCGCGGACGATCGACATCGCCCGCTGGCCCTGGCGATCCGGCGCCTTGACGACGCACGGGTAGGACGGCGGCGCGTCGGTCGACCAGCGCGGCTGCGGGACGCCGGCCTCGTCCAGGCGCGTGCGCTGGGCGATCTTGTCGGTGCAGGTCACCGCGACCGATGCCGGGATGGGGTGGGGGATGCCGAGCTGCTCGGCCGCCTCGGCGGCGATGCGCACCGGCCAATCGGTACCGGGAGCGATCAGGCCGTCGGCGTCGCGGGCGGTGCGGCGCACGCCCTCGCCGTCCTCGCTCGAGACGGAGACGTCGGCGTAGCGGGGGTCGGAATCGCACACGATGGTGCGCATGCCCAGCGCGCGGGCGGCATCGATCGCATGCCGCTGCGCCGGGCCGCCGCCGAGCACGACGAGTGTGCGGGGGCGCGTCAGACGGCCTGCGCCGTCTGCTCCGAGGCCAGGACGGCCTGCCACCATTCGGGATTGTCGCGGTACCAGCGGATGGTGCGCTCGAGCCCGTCGGCGAAGGGGATCTGCGAGCGCCAGTCGAGCAGCCGCGCCGCCTTGTCGGTCGACCCGATGTGGCGGTCGACCTGGCCGGGCCGGTCGGACATGTGAGCTTCAGCGACGCCGGCTTGCCCAGGATGTCCAGGATCATGTCGGCGATCTGCTCGACCGTCTCGTCGATGCCCGTGGCGACGTTGATCGTCTCGCCGACGATCGCCTCGAGCGGGGCCTCGCACGCCGCCGTGATCGCCTCGGCGGTGTCGAACACGTGCAGCCAGTCGCGGCTGGCCAGGCCGCTGCCGTGGATCGTCAGCGGGCGGTCGCAGAGGGCCTGGATGATGAAGCGCGGGATGACCTTCTCGGGGTGCTGGTACGGCCCGTAGTTGTTGAACGGGCGAATGACCGTGACCGGCAGGTCGTACGTGCACCAGTACGAGTAGGCCAGCCGGTCGCCCCCCGCCTTCGTGCCCGCATACGGCGAGCGCGGGTTGAGCGGGTGATCCTCGTCCATGGGATCGGCGATGGCCGTGCCGTACACCTCGGACGAGGAGATCAGGATGAAGCGCTCCACCGGGTGCTTGCGCATCGCATCGAGCAGCACCTGTGTCCCGACGACGTTGGTCGTCACGAACTCGGCGCCGCCCTCCTCGATCGACTTCGACACGTGCGACTCGGCGGCGGCGTTCGACGATCACGTCGACGCCCTCGAGCGCAGCGCTGACGTCCGCCACGTCGCGGATGTCGCCGTGGATGAACCGGAGCCGCTCATGCTCGTTCACGTCGGCCAGGTTGGCCATGTTGCCCGCGTACGTGAGCGCGTCCATCGTGACGACGTCGTGCGGCGTCTCGTGCAGCAGATAGCGGATCATGTTCGACGAGATGAAGCCGGCCCCGCCGGTCACCAGTATCCGTTTCACCGTGTTTCCCCCATCCCGCCTAACCGAGCTCGCGTTCGATGTAGTACAGCGGCCGCCCTTCGACGTCGCGCTGGATCCGCTGCAGGTTCTCCCCCACCACGGCCATCAGGAATCCCTGCAGACCGAGGACGAACAGCACGAGGCCTCCCAGAAAGAGCGGGCCTGGGAAGTTGTTGTTGCGGATCCAGTACACGACCCCCCAGAGTCCCACCGCCAGCGACGTAAGGATACCGAGCACGCCCAGGATCGTCCCCAGCCACTGCACCAGCTGGGCCCAGAAGCCTGTCAAAACGTGCAGCGCCAGCTTGACCAGGCTGAGGACGCCGTAGCGGCTGCGGTCGGCGCGGGCGCGGTGGTCGAGGTCGACCTCGGTGACCCGCGCGCCGGTCGAGCAGACGAGTGCCTTCGTGAACTTCTGGCGGCCGATCCGGTGCATGACCGGCTCGAGGGCGTCGCGCCGGTAGGCGTTGAAGGCACAGCCGAAGTCGGCGACGTGCGCGCCGGTGAGGCGGGTGAGCAGCTTGTTGATCACGAGCGAGGGCAGCCGCCGCACCAGCATCGGGTCGCGCCGCATCACCCGGCGGCCGCTGGCGACATCGGCGCCTGCGTCGACGGCGGCGACCAGCCGCGGGATGTCGGCCGGCTGGTTCTGGAGGTCGCCGTCCATCGTCACGACGACGCGGCCGCGGGCGCGGGCGATGCCGGCGTGCATGGCGGGGTGCTGGCCGAAGTTGCGCTTGAACGACACAACCCGGACGCGCGGGTCGGCGTCGTGCAGTCGCTCCAGGATCGCGAACGTGCCGTCGGTCGAGCCGTCGTCGATGAAGATCAGCTCGGCCGGGATCCCGGCGGCCTCGAGCGTCGCCGTGATGCCGTCGTAGAGCGGCTGCAGGGTGGCCTCCTCGTTGAGCACCGGCACCACCACCGTGACGTCCGGCGTCGCGGCCGCTGCCGGTTCGGCGGGGCCGGCCAGCACGGGGTCAGAAGCCATGCGCGAAAGGGTACCGGGTGGGGGCGGCGGCACACGCAGGTGACCATCGCAACGAGGTCTGCCTGCGCGACCGCGCCGGCCTCCGGTAGCGGATAATGCCGCGCCGATGCTGACTCGCGACGGTGCAGGCCGGATCCTGCGCGCCCGCTGGCCGCCGCTCGTGGCGCTGGCCGCCACCCTGGGATACGCCGTCCTCGTCATCGGGTTCGGACTCGACTTCCGCCCGCTGCACAACGACGAGGGCGTCACGCTGGGGGTCGCGTCGCGCGCGTCGGCGCTCGATGTCCTGCGCGTCGCGGTCGACCATCGCCACGGCCCGCCGCTGCACTACCTGCTCGTGCACGCCTCGCTGGCCTGGCGGTACGACATCCTCGGCCTGCGCCTGCCGTCGGCGGTGCTCGGCATCGTCGCCGTGGCCGTCAGCTACGGGTTCGGGCGCGAGCTGGTCGGACGGGCCGGCGGCGCGGTCGTCGCCGTCGTCACTGCCTCGTCGCCGATCACGATCCACCTGGGCCAGTTCGCCCGCGGCTACACGGCCATGATCGCGGCGGCGTACGCGAGCGCGTGGCTGATGCTGGTGCTGATCCGCACCGGGAAGGCGCGCTGGGTGGTGCCGTACGGGATCACGGCGCTCCTGCTGGTGTCCGCGCACCCGTTCGGCCTCTTCGCGCTCTTCTCCGAGCTCGTGCTGATGGCGATCTTCGCCGCGGTGCGCCTGCGCCACGGCCTGCGCAGCCAGCCCCGACTGGTGGCCGCGGTGATGGCGGCGCTCGTCCTCGGCGGACTGGCGCTCCTCCTGCTGCGGCACCTGTACTCGCCGCTCCAGGGCAAGTACGGCGTGGGCTCGGGCACGTCGGTCATCAAGCTCGAGTCGCAGCGGTTCTGGGAGCGGTTCGGCGACGCCGTGTCGGGGTCGAGCCACGTCGGCTTCGCGATCGTCCTCGCCGTCGCCACGGCGCTCGGCGTCGTCGCACTCGGGTTCCGGAACCGGCGGGCGGCGGTCTTCGCGGCGGTGTGGATCGTGCTCCCGCTGGCGCTCCTGTCCGTGCTCACGGCGTCGTCGCGCGACTTCGCCCCCGAGCGCCACCTGTCGTTCCTGCTGCCGGGCTACGCGATCGCCCTGGCCGGCTTCGCGCTCGAGTTGCGCGCCCGGGTCGGCGCCCGCTTCGGCGGGCTCGTCGCGGCGGCGGCGCTGGCGGTGCTGCTCGCGCCGGGGTGGGTGGCAGACCACAACGAGCTCGCCAACTTCAACGCCGACCTGCGCGACGCGAGCCTCTACATGGCCGACCGGTTCGGGCCTGACGACGTGCTCGCGACTACCGCCGGCACGCTCTCCCAGGCCGAGGATCCGCGCCTCGTCGGCGCCTACGCCGTCCTCGCGGCGCCTGGCGCCTCGCCGCTGTCGACGTGGCAGCACGCCGGCTCGGTCCGCGGGTGCAAGCTCGTCCGCCGGATCGGCCAGCGGCACACGCCGGTGGGGACGCTGTGGCTGGTCATGTCGGTGCCCGACCCGCGGCCGGTCGGCCAGGCGCTGCGCACCGCGGGCGCGGACGTGCGCGGGTTCGGCACGCTGCTGGTCGCATCGGCGCTCCCGCGGCAGCCGACGGTGCTGTCGACGCTCCTGACTGCGCACTACCTGTTTCGCACGGCGGTCGGCGCCGACCCGTCGGCCTACGACGTGCGCCGGATGGTGCGCCTCTACCGCCACGCCGCCGCGCTCGAGGCGGCGGGAGCGTGCTCAGGCTAGGGCGGTCTCGGCTTCGGCGCTGAGGACGGCGAAGTCGAGCTCGACGGCGGCCACATGCCGCAGCAGCGCCTCCGCCTGCAGCGACTGGCCGAGCGACCACATCTCGCGCAGCAGCTCCCCGGCGCCGGGCTCGCCGAACCAGGCCCGCCCGAAGCGGGTGCGCAGGTGGTCGGTGAGCTGCGCGTCGAACGCCCACGCCCGCAGATAGGACGTGCAGTAGAAGCCCTCGTCGACGTCCTCCAGGTAGTCGGTGGCGGGGTAGGGGACGCCGACCGCGCCCGACAGCAGCTCGGCGTAGCGAGCCGGCAGCCGCTCGCGGCTCGCGCCCGCGGCATGCAGCTCGAGCTCGTAGGCCAGCTTGGCGGCATAGCGGCGGACGAGGAAGAGCTTGTAGAGGGCGGAGAAGCGGGGGTACTCCGGAGCGTCGTCGCCCATCCGGGCGTGGCGCCAGGCCGGGTCGGCCAGCAGGTGCTCGAACAGGAAGGCGAAGCCCTCGGTGACGGCGTTGTCGCCCAGCAGCCGGTCTTCGGCGGGGAGCTCGGCGGGCATCCCGGCGTAGTGCTCGGCGTGGCCGGCCTCGTGGAACAGCGCCCGGTAGTCGTCCTGGCCGCCCTGCGGCAGCATCACGAGGACGACGCGGCCGGGGACGCGGATCGGCGCGCAGAACGCGCGCGGCTTCTTGCCCGGACGGGCCTCGACGTCGAGCTCGACGTTGGCCTGGCCGTCGAGGTCGATGCCGAGGCCGGCGAGCGTCTCGCGCAGCGCCGGCAGGGCGCGGTCGGTTGGGAAGGCCGAGTCGAGCTCCGGCGCCCGCCACATGCGGGCGAGGTCGGGCGGCCGCGCCTCGGCCAGCGGAACGCCGACGCGGCGGCGCAGCTCGGCGTCGATGCTGCGCCGGTAGAGGGCGTCGGTGCCGGCGAGGAACGCCTCGGTCGACCGATGCAGGCTGCGTGGGTCGAACCCGAACCCCTCGTAGAGCTCGAGCGTCGAGCCGGCGCCGAGGTCGGCGACGAGCTCACGCACGCGGGCGTCGGCCCGCTCGTGGAGCGGATTCATGTGCGCGACGGTGACCGCGCAACGGGCGTCGTAGAGGCGGTGGCGGCGGTCGCGGTCGGGCTCGTTGAGGAGGCGCGGCGTCACCTCGCGGTAGGGCACGTCATCGCCGTCCGCAGGCACCGTCAGCGCCGCCTCGGCGTTTGCGATTTCCTCGCTCAGGTGCTTGGTGCCGTCGCCGATGTAGGCCTCGCAGGCGAAGCGGTGCAGCTCGACCGGCGCCCCCGTCGCCAGCGCCCGGGCCTGGTCGAGCGTCGTCAGGTCGGCGTAGCGCTCGTAGACGGCGGCGATCTCGTAGGTCGGCTTGCGGCCCGCCGCGTGCAGGTAGTACTCCTCCATCACGTCGGCCGTCATCTCCTCGAGACGGGCGCGATAGGTGTTGACGGCGACCGGCATGGGCGCTCATACACTAGATGCGTGATCGATGACTTCCGTGATGTTCTGGGCGGCTGCGAGCCGAGCAGGTCAAGGACCGAGGACGGGGCGATGCGATGGTTCGCGGCCGCAGCCCCGCCAGCGCCCTTCCCGACCACCAGCCTCCGTGCGTCCAGACGCACGCGAAGGCGTCGATCACGCATCTGAGGGGCGCGATGCCTGCTCTGGCGCGCGGTGACGAGATCGAGCTCCGGGTCGACCGGTTGGCCTACGGCGGCCGCGGCGTCGCCCGGCACGGCGAGCTGGTGGTGTTCGTCGCCCGCGGGCTGCCCGGCGACCGCGTCCGTGCCCGGGTGACGAAGTTCAAACGCCGCTACGCGGAGGCGCAGGCGATCGAGCTGCTCGAGCCGGGGCCGGGCCGGGTTGAGCCGCGCTGCGCCCACTTCGGCGTCTGCGGCGGCTGCGCCTGGCAGGACCTCGACTACGCCGAGCAGGTGCGGCACAAGCACGCCCAGGTGGCCGACGCGCTGCAGCGGATCGGCGGGTTCGACGGCATCGAGCCCGAGCCGATGATCCCGGCCGAGGACCTCTACGGCTACCGCAACAAGGTCGAGTACTCGTGGTCGCAGACGCCCGACGGCCCCCGGCTCGGATACCACCAACTGGGCCGCTGGGACCGGCTGATCGCCGTCGATCACTGCCACATCGCCTCCGACGCCTCGAACGACGTCCGGCGCGCGTTCGTGCGGTGGGCGACCGAGCTCGACCTGTCCGCCCACGACCAGCGCAGCGGCGAGGGCTACCTGCGCCACCTGGTCGTCCGCGAGGGCGGCGGCACCGGCGAGCTGCTGGCGATGCTCGTCACCGCCCCCGGCGAGGTACCCGGTGTGGAGCGGCTGGCCGAGCTCGTGCCGGAGGCGGTCGTCGGCGTCGTGCATGCCGTGAACCCGGGCGTGGCGGAGGTGTCGCTCGGCCTCGAGCAGACCCTGCTGCTCGGCCGCGACCGCTTCGCGGAGCGGATCGGCGGGATCGAGTTCGCCGTCACGGCCGGGGCGTTCATGCAGACCAACACCGTGATGGCTGAGCGGCTCTACACGCTCGCGATCGAGGCCGCCGACCTGCGGCCGGACGACGTGGTCTGGGATCTCTATTGCGGCGCCGGGGCGATCGGCCTGCTGGCCGCGGCGCGCGCCGGCGAGGTGTACGGCATCGAGATCTCGGAGGAGTCGATCGCCGGCGCCCGCGAGAACGCCGCCCGCAACGGGATCGGGAACGCCGAGTTCGTGGCCGGCGATGTCGCGAGGAGCGTGCGCCCGCTGCTCGAGCGCGTGCCGAAGCCCGACGTGGTCTTCGTCGACCCGCCCCGCTCGGGCCTCACGCCGAAGGCGGTGCGGCGCGTCCTTGAGCTGGCGGCCGAGCGGCTCGTCTACGTGTCGTGCAACCCGACGACGTTCGCGCCGAACGCGCGCCAGCTGGTCGATGGCGGGTACCTGCTCGACACCGTCCGGCCGCTTGACATGTTCCCGCACACGCCGCACATCGAGTGCGTCGCCCGCCTCACCCGGGGTCAGACCCCGAACGGAAGCGCAACGGAACCGTCACAGCCGACGTTCGGGGTCTGACCCCGATCAGCCGCAGAAGTCGCGGGCGACCGTCTCGAGCACGTCGGCGCAGGCGGCCACCGAGGTCAGGTCGACCCACTCCTCCGTCGCGTGGGCGCCGGCGCCGGCGGGGCCGAAGACGACCGTCGAGATGCCGGCGGCCGAGAACATCGCAGCGTCCATCCAGGCGGCGTGCCCCACGATCGGCGGCTGGTGGCCCAGCACCGCGGCCGCGTGGCGGCGCAGCGCACGGACGATGGTGACGTCGGGATCGACCTCGAAGGGGGCGCGCTCGAAGGTCGTGCGCACCCGTGCCTTGCCCGCGAGCGCCTGCACCTGCGCCTCGACCAGCTCGCGCGTCTCGCCCGGGATCGTGCGCCGCTCCAGCCCGAGCGTGCAGCGATCCGGATAGCTCGAGAGCTCGCGCCCGCCCTCGATCAGCGAGGCGTGCACCGAGCCGGGCCCGAGCAGCGGATGATGGCGGCCCGCGGCCAGCGCGGCGGCCAGCCGCTCGATCCCGACGAGCACGCCGCCCATCGCGGCGATCGCGTCGACGCCGAGATCGGGACGCGAGCCGTGGGCGGCGACGCCCTCGGTCTCCACCTCGAGCCACAGGAAGCCCCGGTGGGCGACGCAGACGTCGAGCCCCGTCGGCTCCGTGACGATCGCGGCGTCCGCCCACACCTCGGCGGCGACCGCCTCGGCGCCGATGCTCGCGAACTCCTCGTCGCACACCGCCGCGACGATCACGTCGCCGCGCAGCTCCATCCGCGCCGCCCGCGCGCCGGCCAGCATGATCGCGGCGAGGCCGCCCTTCATGTCGAACCCTCCCCGCCCGTAGAGGCGGTCCTCCTCGATCCGGGGCACGAAGGGATCGGTCATGCCCTCGACGCCCACGATGTCCATGTGGGCGTTCAGGAGGAGGTCGCGACCGCCGCCGCTCCCGGTCGCGCGGGCGACGACGTTCGGGCGGCCCGGCGCGGCCTCGCGCACCGACACGTCCAGCCCGGCCGCCTCCAGCCAGCCGGCCACGAACGCCGCGATCTCGGTCTCGCCGGCCCCGCCCGGGACCAGGTCGGGGTTGACCGAGTCGATCGCGACCAGCTGCGAGAGGAGCCCGGCTACCTCGTCCACGCGTGCGCGAGCTCGATCGAGGGCAGCCCGGGATCGGGGGCCAGGTCGGGGTGGAGCAGGAATGCGAGCTGCTCGACGCCGTCGGCCAGCCGGGGTGCCGGGCGTGAGTAGTGGGCGTTCGCGTCGACGGCGACCGTCCGGCAGGGGAACTCCATGGCGCCCGCCTCCGTCGCGATCCGGGCGGCATCGAACCCGCACGCCGCCGCGACGATCACCTCGGGGCCGGCCGCGAACACCTCGTGCCATGTCGTGGGGTACGACGGTTGGCCGGCGTGGCCGAGCACGTCCTCGCCGCCGGCGGCCGCCACCATCTCGGGTAGCCAGTGGCCGGCGGCGAAGGGCGGGTCGAGCCACTCCGCGACGAACACGGGCACGGGCGCCGCTGCGGCGACCGCTGCCGCCGTCGCCGCGATCCGCCTCTCCATCTCGCCTGCCACGGCGTCGCCACGGTCACCGACCCCGAGCCGGCGGGCGACGATCCGCACCGACTCGGCCACCTCCGCCAGCGTGCGCGGGTCGAGGGCGAGCACGTCGGCGTCGAGGCTGCGCACCCGGGTCACGTCCTCGCTCGAGACGGCGCAGACGTGGCAGAGGTCCTGGGTGATGACGAGGTCGGGCGCGAGCTCGCGGATCAGCGCGTCGTCGAGGGCGTAGAGCGACTTGCCGTCGAGCACGGCCTCTCGGACGGCGGCGTCGATCGCACGGCTGCCGAGCTCGCCGGAGTCGATGCGCGCGGCGGTGACGACGGGCAGCGCCGAGACCTCGGGCGGGTGGTCGCACTCGGCCGAGCGCCCGACGAGAAGATCGGCGCAACCGAGCGCGCCGACGATCTCGGTGGCGCTGGGGAGGAGGGAGCAGACGCGCAGGCGGTCAGCGTATCGCAGCCAGGAACCAGGGCACGTTCAGCGAGCCGAGGCCGGTGACCGGATCCCATCCTGGCCCCGCAGCCAGCGAGCTGTCGCGGTCGAGCGACCGCAGCCGGGTGAGGATCGACCCGTTCGGCTGCAGCGCGTTTCGCAGCACCGCGAGGTCGTGATGGCCGCCCATGACGTCGTTCAGGGCCGGCGTCCCCCGCAGCCGGTAGAGGGCCGGGTTGATGAAGCCGTGCGGGTGCCCGCTGCGCTGGTCGGCGAGGGCCATCACGCCCGCGACGAGCGGCGAGGCGAGGCTGGTGCCGCCGATCCACGAGTCGATGATCCGGCGGTGACCGTTGGGGTCGACGTACGTCTGGGCGAACGTCACCCCGGTCTGCGGGTCGGCGTCCATCGCGAGGTCGGGCTCGACCCGGCGCGGCGTGCCGTTCCAGGTCGCGTCCGCGAGCGAGACGGCTCCGACCTGATAGGCCGGCATCGGGAAGACGTGGCTCGGCCCGCCGCCCGACCCGTACATGAACTCGCCCGGCGCCTTCGGCGCCCACTTCGTCCCGTTCCAGTCGGTCGTGGTCGTGCCCCAGCCGGCCTCCCACTCGTAGCCGCCAGTCTGCGAGACCGCGAGGCTCGTGCCGCCCACCGACGTCACCCACGGGCTCGAGTCGGGGAACCCGGCCGAGACGCGCCCGGCGGCGAGCTCGTTGTCGCCGTCGTCGCCGGAGGCGAAGTAGACGCCGATGCCCTCGGCGGCCGCCTGCTGGAAGACGGCGTTCATCGCCAGGATCTCGCCCCGCGGCGCGTACACCTCGGGCAGGCCCCAGCTGTTCGAGACGATGTTCGCCAGGTGGTTGTCGACGACGTCGTTCACAGCCTGGTCAAGCCCGCCGGCGTCGTTGGCCGCGCCGACGTAGACGATCTTCGCGGCCGGGGCGACGGCGTGCGCCCACTCGACGTCGAGCGCCTGCTCGATGTACCAGCTCTGCGTCTCGGCCGGATCCTGGGGGAAGCGCTGCGTGCCCGGGGCCGTCACCTGGCGGTAGTTCCGCCCGCTCAGACGGGGCAGCCCGAACTCGCGCGAGAAGCTGTTGGCGTCCTTCCGGATCGTGGGCGAGAAGAAGGCGCCGGTGATCGCGATCGTCTGGCCGCGGCCATCCAGGCCGGCCCAGTGGAGCCGGTCGATCCCGTAGGCGGAATCGATCTGGGCCGGCGTGTACCCGCAGATCAGCCAGGGCAGCGGCGTGCCCGGCGCATACGGGTTGGGGAAGGCGGTCGAGGTGTGCTCGCCCCAGTAGTGCGAGCACGGGCCGACGGACGTGCCCGAGGGCGGCGGCGGCGCCGGCGAGCGATGCTCGGGAGTGGCGAGCGTGAGCGAGCCGTCGAGGCCCGTGATCGCGCGGACGTCGGCGGAGATCCCGGCCGGCACCGCCGGATCGGCGTCGGGCGCGCGCACGGTGCGCCCGTCGATCCGGTACAGGTTCTCGTGGACGTCGAACGTCTGCTCGACCTGGTCGACGGTGCCGGACGCGGTCACGAAGAGCCGGTTCTTGGGCACGTCGACGATGTCGAACCCGGAGTCGCCGAGCCAGGTGCGGACGGCATCGACCTGCGAACGCGACGGCGAGTAGCGGGCGCGGAACTCCGCGGGCGTCATCCAGCGCTTGTAGGCGGGCGATGCGGGGTCGTACAGGCCGGCGAGCGTCGCGTCGACCCCGGCCTGGTCGCGCCAGCCGAGCCAGACCGAGAACGCCATCCGGTCGCTGCTGTCCGCCGGGCGGGCGAGGTTGGCGGGCGTCGCCCAGGCGGGCTGAGTGTCAGCGACCGTCGTGCGGCCGGCGGCGTGCGCCGGAGCGGCTGCGGATGCCGTCACCAGGCCACACGCAGCCAGGGCAAGGACCGTTCGGAGCCGCCGCGAGCGCATCCTTCATGGATCGGCATGTCATGGCCCTGCTCCGCTCTCCCGTTCGGGTGAGCCGCGCCTCCCCCGGGTGCGCTCGAGCAGGAGGTCGGCGTTCGCTGCCAGGAACGCCAGCGATAGGAGCGGCAGGGCCGGCAGGGCCGTGTCGAGGATGTAGGAGAGCGCCATGGTCGCGCCCAGCGACGCGGTCGTCGCGATCCACGTCGCCCGCACCCGCAGGCCCATGCGCACCGATGCGGCGGCGAAGAGGGCGAAGAACACGAAGTCGCTCGCGCCGATCTGGGCGACGGCGTAGGTGCCGGGCGGGTGGAACGCCAGCGTGAACGCCCCCAGCACCTGCTGGTGGTGCAGGACGATGGCGTGGGTCGGCCCCGCTGCGACGCTGTAGGCGTCGACGGCGGCGATGAGCACGGCGATCGCGACGATCTCGGCCGGGGTCTGGAGGAGGCCGGCGAGGGCGATCCCGATGCAGGCCGCCGCGACTAGCTTGGCCAGCGTCGCCGGGGTTCCTTCGAGCCCGGCGGCGATCAGGGCGGCCGTGAGCGCGGCCGCGGCGACGGCGATCGCGATCAGCCGCGGCGCCGCCAGGGTGGTGGGGGCGATCGAGGCGACGAAGAGCGTCGCCAGCGGGAACGAGACGAGGGCGAGGGCGGCGATCTGGACACCGCGGCCCGGTGCCGGCAGGTGGGGCGCGATCAGGTTCACCGCCCCCAGCGCGGCCAGGCAGGCGGCGCCGCGTAGGATCATGCGCCCAGGTACCGCGCGGCGATCGGCGTCTCGCGCACCGCCCCGTCCGTAAGCTCCACCCGGTACGCGCCGGCGCCGGCCCGCGAGCTGACCGCCTCGACCAGCTCTGTGCCGGCGAAGTGCAGGCCGCAGAAGTCGTCGGCGGCGATCCCTGCAGGGAGCCCGCCGGTGATCTCGCGGTGGTACGTCGGCCGCCGCTGGGCCTCGCCGTCGTAGTGCGGGCAGTTGCTCCCGGGCAGGAGGCCGAGGCCGTCGCGGAGCCCGCGCAGGGGGCCGTACGAATCGGTGATCCCCGCCTCGAACCAGCACAGCGAGCCGGCGCTCATCCCGCACAGCACGACGCCCGCCTCCCACGCCCCGCGCAGGGCGGAGTCGACGCTGTGGGCCCGCCAGATGGCGAGCATGTTCACGGTGTTGCCGCCGCCGACGTAGATCACATCTTGCGAAAGCAGGAAGGCGCGCAGGTCGCGGTCGTCGCGCCAGAACAGGTTCAGGTGGGTGGCCCGGGCCCGGTCGGGCGGGAACGACCGGTGGAAGAGCGCGATCCCGCCCGGCTCGTCTCCGGTCGCCGTCCCCAGGTAGCAGACGCGGGGATGGTCGGCGCCTGCCAGGCCGAGCACGTAGTCGTCGAGGAGCGTGTCGCCGTCGTGCAGGAACCCGCCGCCTCCCATCGCCACGATGTGCCGCTCCGCCATCTGCCGGAGTATGGCCGAAGAGCGGGGACAGTCCCCGTCAGGCGGGGCCAGGCCCCATCGGTGCCGTTAGTAGGGCGGGAGGTTCTCGTACCAGGTGCCGAGCACCTTGAACGCGTCCCAGAACGCCTGCTTGGCGCCGGCGTCGTCGAGGCAGCGGTCGATGTCGGGCACCGCCAGCGTCTCGATCGTGGGCGTGAACCGTGCGATTGCGCCCGTCTCGCCCTCGCACGGCACCGACAGCGGGAACTCGATCGCGTTCAGGAACGCGCGGGCGTCGTCGCCGAGCGTGACCACGATCCGCGGCTGGGTGATGTGGATCTCGCGGGTCAGCCAGCTGTGCGCCTCGGCGAGATCCTCGGCCGAGGGGTCGATCGCGGCCTTCAGACAGGACGTGCCGTAGAGCATCAGCGGATCGATGCGCATCCGCTGAAGGCTCTTCAGGATCGCCTGGCCGGCGCGGCCGAAGAAGGCAACGCCCTCCTGCACCTCGGCCGGCATCGGCCGGTGCTTCAGGAGCATGATGTCGGCCAGGGGATGGCCGGTGCCCAGCACCGGCGCTGCCCCGGGATGGCGCTCGCCGAGCCACTCGGCGATGTCGTGGCCGAGAGCGTTCGTCTCGTCGATCGCCTTGGCCTGGTAGCGCTCGTAGATCTCGTCGTCGGCCACGGTCACCCACCGCCCTATTCGGCGGTCGCCTCCCGAAGCCTGCGCCCCTACCTGGCCACGCTTTGCACCCATTTGAGCCCCTGAAGATACAGGAGGCTCTTCGGCCGCCGCAGGATCTCCGACTGGCGCATCGCCAGCAGGAACTCCTCGGGGCCGTCGAATGCGGGGATGCGGTTGATCGCCGTGCCGATCCCGGGGAGGACGTGGGCGTCCGACCCGGCGGCCTGGATCAGGTTGTACTTCGCCGCGAATCGCAGGGCGTCGTCGTTGAAGCTGTCGAAGAGCAGGCGCGAGTTGTAGACCTCGAGGATGTCGATCTGGTCGAGGTGGCGCAGCAGCGTGGCCGCGTCGGGGATCGTGTGGAGGCGGTCGAACGGGTGCGGCATGTAGACCAGGCCGCCCTGTTCCTGGATCGCGGCGATCGTCTCGCCCATGTCGAGGCCCGGCTCGATCCGCTCCTTCAGGAAGAGGCCGATCACCTCGCCCTGGGTCGTCTTGACCTCCTCGCCGACGATGATCGTGATCGGCTTGCCCAGCGCCACCGCGGCCTGTGCACCCGACACCTCGTTGTGGTCGGTGATCGCGATCGCGCCGAGGCCCTGGGCGATGCAGTGGTCGACGAGCGCCTCCGGGTCGGTGGCGCAGTCGAAGGAGTGGCTCGTGTGCATGTGCAGGTCGGCCGAGATGGTCTCCCGGTCGCGCAGCGCCGGCCGGCGGCTGGTGCGCCGGCGCGAGCCGAGGCCGGCGTAGACGTCTTCGAGCTGCTCCGCGACGGCGGCGAACGACCGCCGGCCCGCGGCCTCGCGGCCTTCATCGGACTGCCGCGTCCGCAGCTGCGCGTCGTCGAGCAGCCGGGCGGTGGCAGCGGCTGCGAGGGCGGGCTGGTCGATCGCGAACCCGAGTCCGGGCGCATCGAGGTCGAGCGACCCCTCGGCCAGCGGCGCCACCACGGCACAGCCACAGGCGCGCGCCTCCCACGCGAGCGAGGGATCGCCGCCGTCGCTGGCGACGAACACGTCGGCGCCGGCCAGGACGGCCGCGCGCCCCTCGGCGTCCTCGGGGCTCGTCGCGTGCACGCGACCGCGGGCCTGGGCGGGCACGAACGGCCGCAGCGGCCGGCGGCTGCGGCGGTTCCAGAGCAACACCAGCTCGACGTCCGGTGTCGAGGAGACCAGCTTGACGAGCGCGCGCAGGACGGCCCGGCCCTCGCCATGCCACTCGACGACGATGGTCGTCCCGTCCTTGGCGCCCGCCGTGAACCCCGGCCCGATGCCCTCGGGGATGATCGCGTACTCGCCGGGATAGATCGCCGCCGCCTGCTCGGCCGCCGCCGGCGACGTTGCCAGCAGCGCGTCGATCCGCGCCCGGTAGCGCTCGAGCGGGCCCGACCGCACGGGGTAGTGCAGCGCCCGCTCGGGTGCGTGGAAGGTGGCGACGGTCAGGCCCGGCGAGTGGCGCAGTGCCGAGGTGGCGACGCCGGGCAGGATCGGCTCGAACGCGTGGACGATGTCGAAGCCGCCCTGACCGACGGCCAGGGCGACGTTCGCGCGGGCGCCCACGGGGATGCCCGCGCCCCGGCGGCGGCCGCGCTGGCGCAGCGGCACGGCCGGCGCGACGGCGACCTGGAGCGGCTCGCCGTCGAGCGCGATCAGCGCCTCGTCATCGCCGCCGTCGAGCGCCCGCAGGCGGCGCCGGCCGCTGCGCAGCGCCCGCGTCGAGGGGCTCGGTGCGAGCACCGTGACGCGGTGGCCGCGGGCGGCCAGCGCCGTGGCGACCCCGCGCACGTGCTCGGCGACCGGATGGGCGCCGGCGAGCGCGAACGGGGACGCCAGGCACAGCTTGAGCGGGTCCACCGGGGAGTCGGTCAGGCCTTGGTGGTGGACTTCTCGCGGGCCTTCTTGGCCTTCGGGCCGTACTTCTTGATGAACGCCTCGACCTCGTCGCGGCACTGATCATCGTGGTGCTGGAACGGCGGCGACTTCATGAAGTAGGCGCTCGGCCACTCGAGCGCGCCCGCGAGGCCGTTGTCGAGGCCCAGCTTGGCGCACCGGACGGCGTCGATGACGATGCCGGCCGAGTTCGGGGAGTCGACCACCTCGAGCTTGAGCTCGATGTTCAGGGGGACGTCGCCGAAGCTCGTGCCCTCCATGCGGATGTAGGCCCACTTGCGGTCGTCGAGCCACGGCACGTAGTCGCTCGGGCCGATGTGGACGTTGCGGGCGCCGATGTCGTAGTCGAGCTGCGAGGTGACGGCGTTCGTCTTCGAGATCTTCTTCGACTCGAGCCGCTCCCGCTCCAGCATGTTCATGAAGTCGGTGTTGCCGCCGACGTTCAGCTGGTGGGTGCGCTCGAGGCGCACGCCGCGGTCGGCGAACAGGCGGGTGAGCTGGCGGTGCACGATGGTCGCGCCGACCTGGGACTTGATGTCGTCGCCGACGATCGGCAGCCCCTGCTGCTCGAAGCGGCGCCGCCAGTAGGGCTCGCGGGCGATGAACACGGGGACGCAGTTCACGAACGCGCACCCGGCCTGGAGCACCTGCTCGACGTACCACTTGGTGGCCTGCTCGGAGCCGACCGGCAGGTAGGAGACGACGACGTCGGTCTGGGTGTCCTTGAGCACCTGGACGACGTCGGCGGTCTCGCCCGGCGCCTTCTTGACGACGGTGGCGAGGTACTTGCCGATGCCGTCGTGGGTCATGCCGCGCTGGACGGGGACGCCCAGCGCGGGCACGTCGCTGAAGCGGACGGTGTTGTTCTGGCCGCGGCCGATGGCCTCGGCCAGGTCGCGACCGACCTTGTCGGCGTCGACGTCGAACGCCGCCGAGAACTCGATGTCGGAGATGTGGTAGCCGCCGAGGTCGGTGTGCATCAGCCCGGGCACGAGCTCGTTCGGCTTGGCGTCGCGGTAGTAGTGGATGCCCTGGACGAGCGCCGAGGCGCAGTTGCCGACGCCGATGACGGCGACGCGCACCTTGCCGGAGCCCTTCCGGTGTCCATTGGAGTTGCCGTTGGTGGTGGAGGCCGTTTCGGCCATGCCTATTCCCCCCCGTCGAGTTGCGTACGAACGTGATTGACCCGCTGGACCACGGTGAACGCCGTGAGCGCCGCCAGCAGGTACATGGCGTAGGGCAGCGATCCGTGCCCCGCGAAGGGCAGCGCGACCGCGACGAGCACGATCCGCTCGGCCCGGCCCATCAGCCCGACGGCGCCGCTGAGCCCGAGAGCCTCCGCCTTGGCGCGCGTGTAGCTGACCAGGAACGAGCCGACCAGGGCGACGAAGACGCTCGCGAGCGCCGCCTCGTGGCCCTGCTTGGACAGGACGAGGGCGATCGCGCCGAGCACGAGGCCCTCCGAGATGCGGTCGGTGGTCGAGTCGAGGAAGCTGCCGAACTGGGTCAGCTTGCCGTGCGACCGCGCGAGCGCGCCGTCCAGGATGTCGAGGATGCTGCCTGCGACGAACGCGACCGTCGCCCAGACGAAGTGCTCCTGGTAGATCAGCACTGCGGCGACGCCGTTCAGCGAGAGGCCGGCGACGGTCACCTGGTTGGGCGTGAACGGCAGCGAGCGGAAACGCGCCATCAGCGCCATGCCGAGGCCGCGGCCGCCGTTCGTGTAACCGGTCTTGATTCGGGCGAGCACCGTGCTCATCCCGCGCACTATACCACGGAGGCTATCTTGCGGTGATAGGCGTGGCGGGCCGTGTCGGCGCCTCCAGCCGCATTCGCACCCGCGTGGCGTGCGGCAGCGTGGGCCGGTAGCGCTCGATCAGCCAGGCCGAGCTGAGGGCGACGCAGGCGAGCACGCCGCCGAGGAACGCGTCGGTCCAGAAGTGGTTGCCCGTCGCCACGATCGAGAACACGATCAGGGCGGGGTAGAGGAGCCACGTGAAGCCGAGCGCGCGATGGCGGACGAGGAAGAAGCAGGTCACGCCGATGATCAGCGAGTAGCAGGTGTGGATGCTCGGGATCGCCGCGAACGGGTTCGCCAGCGCGGCCACCGGCCCCGAGTAGTTCGAGATCGAGGAGTAGCGGTCGAGCGTGTCGGTGAAGCCCAGGTCCGTCAGCATCCGCGGCGGCGCGGTCGGGAACAGGGTGAAGCCGACCAGGGCAATCGCATCGGCCACGAACACGGCGTTGCGGACGAAGTAGTAGTACTTGTTCCGGCGCAGGTAGAGCCAGAACATGAAGACCACCGTGATCACGAAGTGGGCGTGGAAGTAGGTGAAGTCGGCGATGTCGAGCGCCCAGTGGCGGTGCAGCACCCAGCGCTGCACGTCGAGCTCGGTGAAGACGCCCAGCGACCGCTCCAGCGAGACCACGTCGCGGGCGTGCGAGAACGCCGGCAGGACGTTGCCCTCGGACAGCCCGCGGGTCAGCTCATACGCGATGTCGACGAGCGTGAAGAGGAACAGCTGCAGCAGGAAGTCGCCCCACCCTTTGGGCAGGAATGCTCTTACGCGCCCGCGCAGCCGCAGGCCCGAGGTGGCTCCCGTGGCGTCCATGGGACTCACAATCGTATCGCACGCCGCGGTCGGTCCATACGGGTTCCAACGTCGCAGGGGGCGCGTCCATTCCCAGTGTGGGTGGATCAGCCGCCGATGTACGACATCTCGACCCGCGGCGACTCCGCCGTCGCGGCCGTGCGCAGCTCGGAGTAGCGGTCGCCGCGGCGGCCCCAGATGCGCCCGATCTGCGCGCCGAGGTCGGCGTCGGTCGCGCCCGAGCGGAGCGGCCCGCGCAGGTCGCGGCCGACGTTCGCGAAGAGGCACGTGTAGAGCCGGCCGTCGGCCGACAGGCGGGCGCGGGTGCAGTCGCGGCAGAAGGGCTGGGTGACCGACGCGATCACCCCGATCTCGCCGCTGCCGTCGACGTAGCGGTAGCGGTTCGCCACCTCGCCGCGGTAGGCGGCCTCCACCGGTTCGAGAGGCCACTCGGCGTCGATCGCGGCCACCATCTCGGCGGCCGGGACGACATCGTCGAGCCGCCAGCCGTTGCTGGCGCCGACGTCCATGTACTCGATCAGGCGCAGGACGTGGCCGGTGCCGCGGAAGTGCTCTGCCATGTCGAGGATGCTCTCGTCGTTGAGCCCGCGCTTGACGACCATGTTGACCTTGACCGGCCCGAGCCCGGCGTGCGCCGCCGCCTCGATGCCCTCGAGCACCTGGGCGACCGGTGCGCCGACGTCGTTCACCGAGGCGAACACGTCGTCGTCGAGCGAGTCGAGGCTGACCGTGACCCGGTGCAGCCCGGCGTCGGCGAGCCGTTGCGCGCTCCGCGCCAGGAGCACGCCGTTCGTCGTCATCGCGATGTCGTCGATGCCGGGGACGGCCGCCAGCATGGCGACGAGCCGGTCGAGCTCGCGACGCAGGAGCGGCTCGCCGCCGGTCAGGCGCAGCTTGCGCACGCCCGCGCCGGCGAACAGCCGCACCAGCCGCTCGATCTCTTCGAACGAGAGGATCTGGGAGCGACGCAGGAACTCGAAGTCGTGGCCGAAAACCTCCTTCGGCATGCAGTACACGCAGCGGAAGTTGCAGCGGTCGGTGACCGAGATGCGCAGATCGTGCAGCGGCCGCGCGAACGTGTCGGTGACTGAGTCCACGTATGCAGCCTACCCGTGCGTAGGCTTGCCTACGCCATGATCGCCCTCATCCTCGACCGGCTGCGCGACCGCTACGGCGCCCCGTCGGTGCACCGGAGGCTGCCGCCGCTCGACGAGCTCGTGCTCACGATCCTGTCCCAGAACACGAGCGACACCAACTGCGAGCGTGCATACGCAAGCCTCCGGGCGCGCTACCCGGAGTGGGCGGACGTTCGCGACGCCGACACCGCCGAGCTCGAGGAGGTGCTGCGGCCCGGCGGCCTGGCCGCGCAGAAGGCGCCCCGGATCCAGGCCGTCCTCCGCGAGCTGTCCGGCGGCGGCCAGCCGCGGCTCGACTGGGCGGCGACGCTCGCGCCGGCCGATGCCATGGCCCGGCTCGAGGCGCTTCCCGGCGTCGGCCCGAAGACCGCGAGCTGCGTCCTCCTCTTCAGCCTCGACGTCCCCGTGATGCCGGTCGACACCCACGTCGGCCGCGTGTCCCGCCGGCTCGGCCTGATCCCGGAGCGGATGGCCGATGGGCCGGCGCACGCCGCCCTGACGGCGCTCGTGCCGGACGACCGGATGCTCGAGGCGCACCTGCTGCTGATCGCTCACGGCCGTCGCACCTGCACCGCCCGCCGGCCCCGGTGCGGCGAATGCCCGCTGGTCGACGTGTGCCCGTACGGGCGATCGGCGGTCGGCGGACCAGCCACGGGCTGACGGCCTGTCACACCTCCGTCCCGCGCCGGGTCATACCGGTCAGACCCAACGCGAGAGGAGAAACACCATGCGAGTCTTCATCGCCGGCGCGAGCGGCGCAATCGGCACCCGGCTCGTCCCCCAGCTCGTCGAGCGCGGCCACGAGGTGGTCGGCACGTACCGCTCCCCGGGCCGGGATGAGCTCCTGCGGACGCTCGGCGCGGAGCCCGTCGCCCTCGATCTGCTCGACCGCGACGCGGTGCTCGCCGCCGTCCGGGCGGCATCGCCCGACGCGATCGTCCACGAGGCGACTGCGCTTGCCAACCAGCAGTTCTCCCGCAACTTCAACCGCATGTTCGCAGACACCAACCGGCTGCGCATCGAGGGCATCGACGCCCTCGTGGCCGCGGCCTGGGACGTCGGTGTGCGACGCGTCGTCGCCCAGAGCTTCGCCAGCTACCGGTACGCGCGGGTGGGCGGGCCGGTGAAGACCGAGTCCGATCCCCTCGACCCGGACATGCCCGCCTCGATGCAAGGGGTGAGCGCGGCCATGCGCCACCTCGAGGAGGCGGTCGAGTCCGTGCACGGGATCGTGCTCCGCTACGGCGGCTTTTACGGCGACCCGTCCGACGGGCTGCTCGACCCGGTGCGCAAGGGCCGGTTCCCGATCGTCGGCGACGGCGGCGGGGTCTTCTCGTTCGTCCACCTGGAGGACGCCGCAGCAGCGACCGTGCTCGCGATCGAGCACGGCGAGCCCGGCATCTACAACGTCTGCGACGACGAGCCCGCGCCCGTGCGCGAGTGGCTCCCGGTCATGGCCGACGCGCTGGGCGCCCGCCCGCCCCGGCGGGTGCCGCCGCTGCTGGCCCGGATCCTCGCCGGCAAGGCGGCCGTGCTTATGGGCACCGAGGCCCGCGGCGCCTCGAACGCGAAGGCGCGGCGCGAGCTCGGCTGGGAGCTGCGGTACCCGAGCTGGCGGCAGGGCTTCCCGGCCGTGTACGGCGCATCTCCACGCGAGGTTGCGCCGGTGCGGATCGCGCACCCGCATCCCAGCAGCTGAGCCGATCCGACACGCGCGCGGAGGGCGGGGTTCGCCTCGCCCTCCGCGCGTGTTGCCGTGCTCTTGCAAACTTGCTATAACTCGACGTAGATTTGCTTCGTGGAATCAACTAAAGGAGTTGCAAGCGCATGGCAAGAGTGATCGGCATCGACCTGGGTACGACGAACTCGTGCATGGCGGTGATGGAGGGTGGCGAGCCCACCGTCATCCCGAACGCCGAGGGCGGTCGGACGACCCCGTCGGTCGTCGCCTTCACCAAGGATGGGCAGCGCCTCGTCGGCACGCCCGCCAAGCGACAGGCGGTGACAAACCCCAAGAACACGATCTTCTCGATCAAGCGGTTCATGGGCCGCAAGGCTTCGGAGGTGTCCGAGGAGCAGAAGATCGTCCCCTACGAGGTCGCGGCCGGCCCGAACGGCGACGCCCGCGTCAAGGCCGGCGACAAGGTCGTTCCGCCGCCGGAGATCTCGGCCATGATCCTGCAGAAGCTGAAGGCGGACGCCGAGGCGTACCTGGGCGAGACCGTGAGCGAGGCCGTGATCACCGTCCCGGCCTACTTCAACGACGCCCAGCGAAACGCCACCAAGGACGCCGGCAAGATCGCCGGCCTCGAGGTGCTGCGGATCATCAACGAGCCGACGGCGGCCTCCCTCGCCTACGGCCTCGACAAGGAGGGCGACCAGACGATCCTCGTCTTCGACCTCGGCGGCGGCACGTTCGACGTGTCGGTGCTCGAGCTGGGCGAGGGCGTGTTCGAGGTCAAGGCCACCTCCGGTGACAACCACCTGGGCGGCGACAACTTCGACAAGGCCATCGTCGACTGGCTCGCGGCCG
Organism: uncultured Actinomycetes bacterium; assembly: GCA_963708365.1. Classification (GTDB taxonomy): domain Bacteria; phylum Actinomycetota; class Thermoleophilia; order Gaiellales; family JAICJC01; genus JAICJC01. The sequence continues at coordinate 426,007 of CAVPSM010000003.1, read as the reverse complement.
AGTTCAAGCGCGACCAGGGCATCGACCTGAGCAAGGACGCCATGGCCCTCCAGCGGCTGTACGAGGCCGCCGAGAAGGCCAAGATCGAGCTGTCGACGACGCAGTCGACGAACATCAACCTGCCGTTCATCACGGCCGACGCCGAGGGGCCGAAGCACCTCGACACGACGCTCAGCCGGGCGAAGCTCGCCGAGCTGACCGGCGAGCTGGTCGAGCGCACCGTCGGCCCGACCAAGCAGGCGCTGTCCGACGCGGGTCTACAGGCGTCGGACATCAACCAGGTCATCCTGGTCGGCGGCATGACCCGCATGCCGGCCGTGCAGGAGAAGGTCAAGGACCTGATCGGCAAGGACCCGCACCGCGGCGTCAACCCCGACGAGGTCGTCGCCATCGGCGCCGCCATCCAGGCCGGCGTGCTGAAGGGCGAGGTCAAGGACGTCCTCCTGCTCGACGTGACCCCGCTGTCACTGGGCATCGAGACCAAGGGCGGCGTGTTCACCAAGCTGATCGACCGCAACACGACCATCCCGACCCGCAAGTCGGAGATCTTCTCCACCGCGGAGGACGGGCAGCCGTCGGTCGAGATCCACGTGCTCCAGGGTGAGCGCGAGATGGCCGTCTACAACAAGACGCTGGGCAAGTTCCAGCTGGTCGGCATCCCGCCGGCGCCGCGGGGCGTGCCCCAGATCGAGGTCACGTTCGACATCGACGCCAACGGGATCATGCACGTCTCCGCCAAGGACCTGGGCTCGGGCAACGAGCAGAAGATCCAGATCCAGGGCGGCTCCGGCCTCTCCGACGACGAGGTCGACCGGATGGTGCACGACGCCGAGTCGCACGCCGAGGACGACCGCCGCATGAAGGAGCTGGCCGAGGCCCGCAACACGGCCGAGCAGGTCGCCTACTCGACCGAGAAGTCCCTCAAGGAGCACGAGGACCGGCTCGACGACGAGACGAAGAACGACATCCGCTCGAAGCTCGAGGCGGTGCGGCAGGCGCTCGACGGCGACGACGCCGGCGAGATCCGGTCGCGGCTCGAGGCGCTGCGCGAGGCCTCGTTCAAGCTCGGCGAGGTCGTCTACCAGCAGGCCCAGCAGGCCCAGCAGAGCACGGCCGGCGGCGACGGCTCGGCGAACGGCGCCGACACGTCGGGCGACGAGGAGATCGTCGACGCCGAGGTGGTCGACGAGAGCGGTGACCGGGCGTGACCCCAGATCCCCGCAAGAGCGCGCCGGCCCCCGAGACCGACGAGAACGTCGGCGAGGAGGGGGCCGGCGAGCTCGAGTCGGAGCTCGACGAGGCGCGGCGCAGGGCGGAGGAGTATCTGAACGACCTGCGCCGCGTCGCGGCCGACTTCGACAACTACCGCAAGCGCGTCGCCCGCGACTCCGAGGGCCAGGCCGAGCGGGCGGCCGAGTCGATCGTGGCCGAGCTCCTCCCCGTGCTCGACAACCTCGAGCGGGCCGTCGACGCCTCCGAGCACCACGAGGAAGCGCAGGTGGCCGAGGGCGTCGCCCGCGTGCGCCAGCAGCTGGCCGACATCCTGCACCGGCGCGGCCTCGAGGAGATCGAGGCCGAGCCGGGCGAGCCCTTCGACCCGCACGTCCACGAGGCCCTGAGCCATCAGCCCTCGGAGCATCCCGAGGGCGACATCGCGGCCCTGTGGCAGCGCGGCTACCGCCTCGGCGACCGGATCGTGCGCGCGGCGCGCGTCGTCGTCTCGAGCGGTCCCGCGACGGAGGGCGAGGAGTAGCGGGTGGCCGACTACTACGAGACGCTCGGCGTCCCCAAGGGCGCGAGTGCCGACGAGATCAAGAAGGCCTACCGCAAGCTCGCCCGCCGCTACCACCCCGACCACAACCCCGGCGACGCGAAGGCGGAGGAGCGGTTCAAGGCGATCGGCGAGGCCTACGACACGCTCTCCGATCCCGACCGGCGCAAGCAGTACGACAGCTTCGGGCGCACCTTCCGGCCGGGCCAGGGCCCGGGGCCGGGCGGCGGCTTCCAGGGCTTCGACTTCGGCAACGCGGCGGCCGGGTTCGACATCGGCGACCTCTTCGGCGGCCTGTTCAACCGCGGCGGCCGTGCGGGCACGTCGGCGGGCCCGCGCCGGGGCGCCGATGTCGAGGCCCAGGTCAGCCTGTCGTTCGAGGACGCCCTGCGCGGCGTGACCGTGAAGGTGCCCGTCGACAAGGCCAACGCCTGCCCGACCTGCCACGGATCCGGTGCGGCGGCGGGCACGGCGCCGACGATCTGCCCGGTCTGCAAGGGCCGCGGCGTGACGTCGGAGAGCCAGGGCTTCTTCTCGATCAACCAGCCCTGCACCCGCTGCGGCGGTGCCGGCACCGTGATCGAGAACCCGTGCCCGACCTGCCACGGCTCGGGCCGCGTGCGCTCGACGAAGACCTACCAGGTGCGCATCCCGGCGGGCGTCCGCGACGGCACCCGCATCAAGGTGAAGGGCAAGGGCGAGGCCGCCCCGCGCGGCGGCGAGCCCGGCGATCTCTACGTCGTCACCCGCGTCACCTCGAGCCCGCTCTTCACGCGCAACGGCGACGACCTGGTGATCGACGTCCCGGTCACGTTCGCCGAGGCGGCGATCGGCGAGCAGGTCGAGCTGCCGACGCCCGACGGCACCACCGTCCGCGTCAGGATCCCGGCCGGCTCGACCGACGGGAAGACCCTGCGCGTCAAGGGCCGGGGCGCGCCGCGGCTGAACGGCGGCGGACACGGCGACCTGCTGGCCCGCCTGCGCATCGCCGTCCCGTCGAAGCTGTCCAAGCAGGAGCGGGAGGCGCTCGAGCGCCTGCAGGAGATCCAGCACGCCAACCACGGCGACCCACGCCAGAAGCTGTTCGCGGAGAAGGCCGCCGGGTGATCGTGCGCCCCGCCGACGACCATCCCCGATACTCGATCTCGGTCGCGGCCGAGCTGGCGGGGATGCACCCGCAGACGCTGCGCACCTACGAGGCGAAGGGTCTCGTGCGGCCCCGGCGCACCCCGGGCGGCACCCGCCGCTACTCCGACCGCGACGTCGAGCGCCTGCGCAAGGTCGGCGTGCTGACGGGCGAGCTGGGGCTGAACCTGGCGGGCGCGACCCGCGTGCTCGACCTCGAGGACGCGATGGAGGCGCTGGCCCGCGAGGTCAGGTCGCTGCGAGCCCGGCTGGACGCCGCCGCCGAGGAGCAGCGGCGCGAGCTCGACCGCGTGCATCGCAGCTACCGCCGCGACCTCGTCATCTACCAAACCCCGAAATCACCGGTGCCATGGACTTTCAGAAACTGACCATCAAGGCCCAGGAGGCCTTTGCATCCGCCCAGGGGGACGCCATCTCCCGAGGCAATCCCGAGCTCACCCCCGACCACCTGCTGGTGGCCCTGCTCGACCAGGAGGGTGGCGTCGCGCCGCGCATCCTCGAGAAGTCGGGCACGAACGCGGGCGAGGTGCGCTCGGCCGCCGATGCGCGGCTGGGGGCGCTGCCCCGCATCGAGGGCGCGCAGCAGTCGCCGACGGCGAGCCGCGCCCTGCGCGAGGTGCTCGAGCGCTCGTTCTCCGAGGCCGAGGCGCTCAAGGACGAGTACGTCGCCGTCGAGCACTTCCTGCTCGCCCTGGCCGACGCCGCCGGGCTCGACCGCGCGGCGATCATGAAGGCGATCGTCGAGGTGCGCGGCGGCCGCACGGTCACCTCCGCCGATGCCGAGAACACCTACGAGGCGCTGACGAAGTTCGGCCGCGACCTGACCGAGCTGGCCGAGCGCGGCAAGCTCGATCCGGTGATCGGCCGCGACGAGGAGGTGCGGCGCGTCATCCAGGTGCTCAGCCGGCGGACGAAGAACAACCCGGTGCTGATCGGCGAGCCGGGGGTCGGCAAGACCGCCATCGTCGAGGGCCTCGCCCAGCGCATCACCTCCGGCGACGTGCCCGAAGGCCTGCGCGACCGGCGCGTATGGGCGCTCGACGTCGGCTCGCTGCTGGCCGGGTCGAAGTACCGCGGCGAGTTCGAGGAGCGGATGAAGGCCGTGCTGGCCGAGATCAGCGCCTCGGAAGGCCAGATCATCCTCTTCATCGACGAGCTGCACACGATCGTCGGCGCGGGCGCCGCGGAGGGCGCCGTCGACGCCGCCAACATGCTGAAGCCGATGCTCGCCCGCGGCGAGCTGCGGGCGATCGGCGCGACCACCCTCGACGAGTACCGCAAGCACATCGAGAAGGACGCCGCGCTCGAGCGCCGCTTCCAGCCGGTGATCGTGGGCGAGCCGAGCGTCGCCGACACGGTCGCGATCCTGCGCGGGCTCAAGGAGCGCTACGAGGTGCACCACGGCGTGCGCATCTCGGACGACGCGATCGTCGCGGCGGCCATGCTCGCCGACCGCTACATCTCCGACCGCTTCATGCCCGACAAGGCGATCGACCTGGTCGACGAGGCCGCGTCGCGGCTGAAGATCGAGATCGACTCGATGCCGGTCGAGATCGACACGGTCCGCCGCCGGATCGTCCAGCTCGAGATCGAGCAGGCCGCGATGGCCAAGGAGACCGCCGAGGCCGCCGTCGAGCGGCGCGAGGCGATCGCCGAGGAGCTGGCCAACCTGCGCGAGGAGCTGCACGGCATGGAGGCCGAGTGGATGGCCGAGAAGGAGTCGATCGAGCGTGTCCGCGGCCTCAAGGAGGAGATCGAGTCGATCCGCGGCGAGGCCGAGCGGGCCCAGCGCGACGGCGACTACCAGCGCGCCGGCGAGCTCACCTACGGCCGCCTGCCCGAGCTCGAGCGTGACCTCGAGGTCGCCGCCGAGCGGCTCGAGGCGCAGCAGGCCGGCTCCGGGATGCTGAAGGAGGAGGTCTCGTCCGAGAACGTCGCCGAGGTCGTGGCCAGCTGGACCGGGATCCCCGTCCACAGCCTGCTCGAGGGCGAGATGGAGAAGCTCGTGCACATGGAGAGCCGGCTGCACCAGCGCGTCGTCGGCCAGGACGAGGCGGTCACCGCGGTCGCCAACGCCATCCGGCGCTCGCGGGCCGGCCTGGGCGATCCCGACCGGCCGATCGGCTCGTTCATCTTCCTCGGCCCGACCGGGGTCGGGAAGACCGAGCTCGCGAAGGCGCTGGCCGAGTTCCTGTTCGATTCCGAGCGGGCCATGATCCGGATCGACATGTCCGAGTACATGGAGAAGCACTCCGTCTCGCGGCTGGTCGGCGCGCCACCCGGCTACGTCGGCTACGACGAGGGCGGCCAGCTGACCGAGGCCGTGCGCCGGCGGCCGTATTCGGTCGTGCTGCTCGACGAGATCGAGAAGGCGCATCCGGACGTGTTCAACATCCTGCTGCAGCTGCTCGACGACGGCCGACTCACCGACGGCCAGGGCCGCACGGTCGACTTTCGCAATACCATCGTCATCATGACCTCGAACGTCGGCTCCGAGTTCATCTACCGCGGCGGCGAGGAGGCGCTCGTGCGCGAGCGCGTCGACGAGGCGCTGCGCGAGACGTTCCGGCCCGAGTTTCGAAACCGCGTCGACGAGGTGGTCATCTTCCAGCGCCTGTCGCGGGAGCAGCTGACCGAGATCGTCGAGCTCCAGGCCGGGGGCCTGCGCGGACGGCTCGCCGGCCGCCGCATCGAGCTCGAGCTGACCGACGCGGCCAAGCGCGTCCTGGTCGACCACGGCTACGACCCCGCCTACGGCGCCCGCCCGCTCAAGCGCACCGTCCAGCGCGAGCTCGAGAATCCGCTCGCGATGATGGTGCTCCAGGGTGAGGTCGGCGAGGGCGACACGGTCGTCGTCGACGCCACGGGAGACCAGCTCGAGATCGCCGTGCGCCGCTCGGCGGTTGCTGCGGCGTGAGCGAGGCTCCGAAGACCCGGACGCCGATGTCCGACCTGTTCGCGTCTGCGGTGCACCGGTTCGGATCGGTCTGGGCCGACCTGGTCGTGGGGGCGGTCGCGGCCCTCGTCGGCGCGACGGTGCCCGTCGCCCTCGTGCGGGGAACGGGCGCGACGCTCGCCGAGACGATCCTGGTCGCGTTCTTCGCCTACGCGATCGCGTACTTCTGCCTGCTCGGCTGGATCATGCTGCGCGGGCTGCCCGACCCGGCGCCGCGGAGGCGGGTGGTGTGGACGTACATGACCGCCGTGCTGATCGGGATCCTCTGCGGCACGATCGTGCTGATCTTCTCGACGTACGCGGTGGTCGTGCTGCCGATCTTTCTCTTCGCCGTCCCCGCCATCGCCGCCGGCGACGTCGGCCCGGCCGGGGCGCTGACCCACTCGGTCGCGCTGGCGGTGCGGAACTTCTCGCGCACGTGGCTGGTGTGGCTGATCATGGTGGTGTTCTCGGCGCCCGTCGTGCTGGCGATGCTTCTGATCGTGTCGGCGTTCGCGGACAACACGACGTCGACGATCATCGGCCTCGCCCTGGCGGCGCCCATCGTGTGGCCGTTCTCGGCCCTCTTCCTGCGCGCGCTCTACGGCGATCTGACCGGCCGCGCGGTCGTCGCGCCGCAGGACCGGACCGCCTGACGAGCAGCGGGAGGGTCCCGGCGGTCGAGGGGCCTGGCCCCGCAGGTGCGGATGGCACTCCAACGACGCGTTGCTAGCGTCCGCCGGATGCGCCGCCGCAGAATCCTCATCATCGGCGCGGCAGCGGTCGTGCTCCTTGCAGTCGGGGCGGGCGCCGCCTACTGGGTCGTCAACCAGCGCACGGCGGACGTGCACAACGGGAACAAGCTCCCGTTCACGCTCACGTCCGACCCCACGGCGCCGTCATCGTCGACGCCGACGACCGGCCCACAGCGGGCCTGGGGGCCGTCGTGGCCGGTGTACGGGCTGACCGGCGCGCGCACCCGCGACGCATCGGCGCTGACGGGCATCCACCCGCCCTACCACGTCCAGTGGAGCGCGGCGGTCGGCTTCCTGGAGTACCCGCCCGTCTACGCGAAGGGCGTGGTCTACCTGTACGCGAACGGCGGGTTCGTGAGCGCGCGCAACGTCTTCACCGGCAAGCTCCTGTGGTCGCGCAGCCTGCTCCAGACCAAGAACAACCTGGGCCAGGGGTCGCCGGCCATCCACGCCGGAGTGCTCTACCTGGGCGCGCGCAGCGGGCACATCTTTGCGCTCTCGGCCAAGACCGGCCGGACGATCTGGGACACGAACGTGGGCGCGACGATGGAGTCGTCGCCCGCGTTCGACTCGCGCTTCCTGTACATGGCGGATCAGAACGGCGTCGTGCGCGCGCTCTACCTCGGCAACGGCCACGTGGCCTGGTCGTTCCATGCCGGCGGAGCGGTCAAGCACGGGCCGGCCGTGGTCGGCGGGAAGGTCTTCTTCGGCGACTACGGTGGGGCGATGTACTGCCTGGAGGCGTCGAACGGCCACCAGATCTGGCGCAGCACGACCGACGGGCTCTCGTCCGGGTTGCGGTCGGGCAACTTCTTCTCGACGCCCGCCGTCGCCTACGGCCGCGTCTACATCGGGAACACCGACGACAAGGTGTACTCGTTCGTCGCCGGCACCGGCCAGGTGGCGTGGACATACACGATGCCCGACTGGGCGTACGGCTCGCCGGCGGTGTCGAACGGACGTGTCTACGTCACCAGCTTCAACGGCACGTTCGCAGCCCTGAACGCGCGCACGGGGGCGGTGCTGTGGACGCACAACCTGCCCAACCGGTCGCTGGCGTCGCCGGTCGTCATCGGCAAGTACGTGTACGTTGCCGATCTCGGGCCGACGCCCGGGGTCAGGGGACGCCTCCTGGCCTACAACCCGATCAACGGACGTCTCGAGTGGCAGTTCAACGACGGCAAGTACGCGACGCCGATCGCCGCAGCCGGCCGCCTCGTCGTCTCCGGCGCCACGCACGTCTACGTCTTGCGCCCGCTGAAGTGAGCGGCCGGTGAACAGCCAGGCGATCGCGGCCTTCGTGGCCGCGGCCGGTCTGGGGCTCCTGCTCGTCGTCCGCGACCCGGCCGTCCGTCGCGGCGCGGCCGTTCTCTGGGTGGGCGGCACCGTCGTCCTGGCGGTGCGGCTGCTGCACTCGTCGGTCGACCGGGTCGGCACCGTCCTCTCGAACCATCCGGTGTTCGTCGTGCCCGCCGCGGTCGTCGCGATCGGCTGCCTGGCCGCCGTGGCCGTCGTGTTCCACCGCCGCCCGTGGGCGTTCGCCGTCGCCTGCGTGCTGGCGGCGCCGGCCCGCATCCCGGTCCACTTCGGCTCGCAGGACGCAAAGCTCCTGTTGCCGCTGTACGGCGTCCTCGCCGCCGGGGCGCTGGGCACCCTCTACGACATCGCCCGGGCCCGCGAGCCGGAGCTCCCGCAGCGCGGGCCGGTGCTGCCGCTCGCGATCTTCACCGCGTTCTCGGCGCTGTCGCTGGTCTGGACGGTCGACCTGCACCAGGGCGCCGTGACGATGCTCTTCTTCTATCTGCCGTTCGCGTTCATGGCGATGCGGATCGGGCAGCTCGGGTGGAGCCCCGACGGTCTGCGGGCCGCCTTCGCCGCGCAGGTGGGACTGGCGGTGCTGTTCGCGGCGGTCGCCTTGTGGCAGGAGGCGGTGCACCGCATCTTCTGGAACCCGAGCATCGGGGTCTCGAACGCCTACCGGTCGTTCTTCCGCGTCAACTCGCTCTTCTGGGACGCGAGCGTCTACGGCCGCTTCATGGCGGTCACCCTCGTCCTGTGCGTCGGCGTGGCCGTGTACCGGGGGATGACTGTGCCGCTCGGCGCGGCGATGGCGTTCATGTTCGCCGGCCTCTACTTCACCTACTCCCAGTCGAGCTACTTCGCCGTCGCCGCCGGCGTCCTCGCCGTGGGCACGGGGCTGTGGTCGCGGCGGGTCACGATCGCGCTGATCGCCGTCGGGGCGGCCGGGCTGCTCGCCGTGGTCGTCGTGGCCCTGCGAGGGAATTCCGCGAACCGCGTGTCCGACGAGCGATCGCACCTGATCCGGCTCGGCTGGCGCGTGATCCGCCACCACCCGCTGTTCGGGGCGGGTCTGAGCGGCCTGCCGAAGGCCGCGGTCGCCGGCACCGCCCATCCGTTCCGGGTGAAGGGCGCCGCCTCGCACACGACGCCCGTCACGGTCGCCGCCGAGCTCGGGCCGATCGGCTTCGCCCTCTACCTGTGGGTGCTTGGCGCCATCACCGCCGCGGGCGTCCGCATCCGCGGCGCCGGGGCGGTGCCGCGCGTGCTGCTCGCCGCCATCGTCGCGATCTTCGCCAGCTCGCTCTTCTACGACTCCTTCTTCGAGGACCCGTCCATGTGGCTGCTGGTCGGTTTCCTGGCCGGGACGTCGATGGCGGCGGCGGAGACGACGCGGGCGGCGGCGACCGCGTGAACCCGGCGACGATCGCGATCGCCGCCGGGCTCGTGCTGGTCCCCGGGCTGGGGGCGACCGTCGCGGCCTATCCGCCGGGGCGGATCGGGCCGGTGACCCGGCTCGCGCTGGTGTTCGGGTTCGGCTACGTCGTCGTCGGCCTCACGGCCGTCGTGCTCGTGATCGTGCACGCGCTGCAGCCCGCGACCTTCTTCCCCCTGCTTCTGATCGTCACCGCCGGCCTGTGGATTTACGGCCTGCGCCGGGGCGGCGCCCGCGCGCACTGGGCCACCCTGCGCGACGAGGTGTCGGCGGACCGCTGGGCGCTCGCCGCCGGGACGATCGTGTTCGTCGCCATTGCGGTCGTGCGCCTGCGCAGCTCGCCGCTGCTGAACTTCGAGATGTTCGGCCCGTGGCGGTACTGGGCGGACGGGCTCGAGATCGCCGACGCCGGCCGTGTCCCCGCCGAGACGCTGCAGTGGGGATCGACCTGGACGCCCACCGTCTCCAAGGTCGTGCTGAACAGCTACCACGCGGCCCTCTCCTACGCGATCGGGCGAGCGCCGCTGCCGGCGATGGGGGCGCTCCTGTGGCTCGCGTCCACCGGGCTTGCGGCCGGCCTGTGGGCGCTCGGGCGCGAGCTCGGCCTGCGCCGGCTGGCGCCGCTCCTGCCCCTGCTGACGCTGGTGGTGCTCGACGACGAGCTGCACCGCAACCTCGACGTGTACACGGCCGAGAACGTGGGTCGCATGGTGGCGGTGTGCGCGCTCGTCTTGGCCGTCCGGGCGCTGCGCGACCGGGACGGCTGGATGGAGCCGCTGCTCGCCGCGCTGCTCTTCGGCGCCGGCTTCGCGACGCACGGCGTGCCGGTCGTTGCGCTGATGGTGGCAATGGGCTGGTACGGGGTCGCCCGGGGCTTGCTCGACCGGGCGTGGCGCCCCATCCTGCTGCGGCTCATCGTCGTCGCGGCGGCGGCCGTCGGGCTCACGGTCGCCATCCTGTTTGCCTCCGGCGGCTCGATCGGCTTCCAGGGGGCGTCGGGGAACAGCTCGTACGCCTCGTTCGGCCACGGGGTCGACCCGACCGCGTCGCTGCTGAGCGGCACCGTGCGCCACTCGCCGACCGACCACGGCCACTGGTATGTGCGGCCCGAGGCGATCATGGACGACTTCACCGAGAGCGCCACCACGCTGAAGAACGCACCGACATGGCTCGTCTGGCTGCTGCCGATCGGCGTCTGCGTCGCGGCCATCGTCGTGCTGCGCCGCTTCCCGCGCGATCTCGCCCCGCTGGGCATCGTCGCGGCCGGCACCGCGGCGACGCTGCTCGCGGTCGCCTTCCTGTTCTCGTACCGCTACCGCACCCAGATCCCGGGCCGGTTCGGGATCGACCGCGAGTTCGACTACGTCCCGCTCGTGCTCGTCCTGGCGGGGCTTGGCCTGGCCGAGGCGGCGCTCGTGCGGCTGCGGGCGGTGCGCGGGTGGATCCCGGTCGTGGCGCTCGCAGCGCTCGTCGTCGTCCCCGCGGTGGCGGTCGGCGCGACCGCCGGCCCGGCCCGGCAGGGCTGGGAGCAGAACGGCCGCAACTCGGTCGCCGTGCTCGACTGGGTCGACGAGCACGCCCCCTGCGGCGCGCGCATCCTGCCCGACCGGGTGACGCTCGGGACGTTCGCCGCGGCCACCGGCCGGGTCAGCGTGGTGGAGGGGATGGGACCGTACCTGCGGCCGGACATGCTGCACACGGTGCTCGGGCTCGTGCTGCGGACCCACCGGTTCTTCGAGGATCCGGCCGGAGGCGCGGCGCTGCTGCACCGCCTCGGCGTCGACGAGGTGCTGGTCGTGAAAGGCGTGCGCATCGGCAGCATGGTGGGGACGCTCGAGTCGGGCGTCGACCCCGCCTCGTTCCGCTCGGTGCCCTACCTGCACCTGATCCACTCGAGCCCCGTGCTCGACGTCTACCAGGTGCGCGGGGCAAGCGGCGGGAGGTTCCCCGACCCGCAGACCATGGCGGGCTTCCACTGCGACCGCGGCGCCGTTCCCGGGGGCTAGGCGCTACCAGACGCCGGGCACGAGGCGAGAGGTCGAACGGGCGTAGTCGGCGTACTCCGCGCCGAACGCTCCTTGGAGCGCGCGTTCCTCGACGCGGATGCGCGGCAGCAGCCCGAGCCCCATCGCGATCAGGGCCACGGCCGCTCCGACCCAGCTTCCGAAGGCGAGCCCGTACCCCGCGCAGACCAGGAGCAGACCGGTGTACGACGGGTGGCGGAGCATGCGGTAGGGGCCGCGGCGGACGAGCCGCTGGCCCGGCGCGATCGTGACCTCGCGGCGGAAGAACCGGCCCAGCGTCACGATCGCCCAGCTGCGCAGCGCGACTCCCGCGAGCACCAGGCCGAGACCCAGCCCCAACGTCCACCAGTCGTTTGCGCCGGCGCGCAGGCCGGGCAGGAGCGCCGCGATCACGAGCGCGCCGAAGATCGCCACCCGGGCGGCGAGGGCGACGATCCATTTCGTGCCGCGGTCGACCGTGGCAACGCCGTCCCGGCGCGTCAGGAGCAGTGACTCGGCCATGCTCCGGAGCACGCGTCCGCGGTCCCGGCACGGCCGGCGATGGTTGCGCCGACCTCGCCGGCCAGGAACACCACGGTCGCCGCGCCGATGAGCTCGCCGGCCGTCGGGTCGTGGAGCAGCCACGCCATGGCCGCCCCAGTCTAGGCACGACGGGCTCAGGCGTAGTACGCGGCGGCGATGTCGGCGGCCAGGCCGGCGTTGTCGACCAGCAGCCGCCGGTTGGCGACGAGCGAGCGGCCGTCGGTCGCCGTGTGCAGCCGCGCCAGCACCCACGGCGTGACGGCGGGCCCGGCCACCTCCGCCGCCTCGGCCTGCGCGAGCGTCTCCTCGACCAGGAACTCGGTCTCGTCGGGCGGCAGCGCCACCTCCTCGGCGACGGGCTGCACCACCAGCAGGCCGGTGCGGCGGGCGAAGCCCCAGTGGGCTGCGGCGGCCGCGGCGACGGTCTCGGCGTCGTCGGCCCGGTCGGCCAGGTTGTGCGGGCTCTCGGTCACGTAGAAGAGCGGGAACGTGTCGGTGCGGAACCCGATCACGGGCACGCCCCGGGTCTCGAGCAGCTCGAGCGTGGCCGGGATGTCGAGCAGCGACTTCGCCCCGGAGCAGACCACGCACACCTCGGTGCGGCCGATCTCGGTCAGGTCGGCAGAGATGTCCAGCGTGCGCTCCCAGCCGCGGTGGACGCCGCCGATCCCGCCCGTGGCCATGAAATGGATGCCCGCCATCGCGCACACCGCCAGCGTGCCCGCCACGGTCGTCGCGCCGCTCTGCCCGGAGACGGCGCAGGTGGCCAGATCGCGGCCGCCGACCTTGCGCACGTCGTCGTCGTGGGCGAGCCGGTCGATGGCGGCGTCGTCGAGGCCGACGCGCACGGCGCCGTCGAGGATCGCGATCGTCGCCGGCACGGCGCCCGAGTCGCGCACGCGCTGCTGGGCCTCGCGGGCCACGTCCGGGCCGATCTCCGGCGGCAGGCCCTGCGCGATCACCGAGGACTCGAGCGCCACGACGGGCCGGGAGCGGATCAGCGCCCGCTCCACCTCGGTCGTCATCTCCATCAGCCCCGAGGGGTGCGGAGGGGTCACCAGGCGCCCCGCGCGAGTTCCTGCAACACGGTGCGGATGCTACACTCGAAGGCCGTGCCCAGCGTTGACTCAGGTGTATCTGCGCCGGTTACCTGCGCCAATCATCCGAAGGTCGAGACCGGCGTGTCCTGCTCCAGCTGCGGCAAGCCGATCTGCCCCGACTGCATGGTGCCCGCGCCGGTGGGGATCAAGTGCCGCGAGTGCGCTCGCCAGCCCCGCTCGGCCCGTGTCACGCTGCACGCCGACAAGGCGGTGCGGGCCGTGCTGGTGGCGTTCGGAGCGGGCACGGCGATGGGCGTCGTCCTCGCCTACGCGGGCGGGTTCGGCATCGGGTTCTTCACGTTCATCCTGGCGTACTTCGTCGGGATCGCGGCCGGCCGCGCCACCCTCTGGGGGTCCGGCTACTACCGCGGCGGGTCGACCGCCTGGATCGCGGCCGGCGGAGCGGCCTGGGCCTACGTCATCTCCGGGATCGTGATCGCGGCGTCGATCGGCGGCAGCCCGCGCGCCTACATCCAGGTGCTCGGGCTCCTGGTGGCCGCCTTCTTCGCGCACCGCGAGGTGTCGTGAGCGACTCGCGCTCCGACCGCCGTCGCGGCCGCCGCGGCGTGGTGCGCTCGTTCGTGGTCGGCGGCATCGTCGGCGCCGCGGCCGCGGTCGTCGCGCCGCGGCTCCGCAAGGGGCGCCCGCCGGCGGCGCGGCCCGTGGCCGGGCTCGAGGCGTTCGAGGGCGCGCCGTGCTGGCACGGGGATGCCGAGCACGCTTCCGCGTCGGGTGAGTAAGCCGGATCTGTAGACTCCGCCGCCGTGCCCCGGGCGCTCGTCACCGGCGGCGCCGGGTTCATCGGCTCGGCGCTGGTTCGCGCGCTCGCCGCTGCGGGCTTCGACGCGCGCGTCCTGGACGACCTCTCGTCGGGAAGCCCCGCCAACCTGGAGGGGACTGACGCCGAGCTCGTCACGGGCGACGTGCGCGACCTCGACCTGGTCGTCGGCGCGGCCCGCGGCTGCGACGTCGTGTTCCACCTGGCGGCGGGCGCCGGTGTGGTGGAGTCGATGAACGACCCGCTGACGAACTTCGACCAGAACGGCCGCGGCACCCTGACGGCGCTCGAGGCCGCGCGCCGGGCCGAGGTGCCCCGGCTCGTCTTCTCCTCGTCGAATGCCCCGCTGGGCGAGAACGCCTACCCGGCGCGCGAGGACAAGCCCGTCGCCCCGCTCTCGCCCTACGGCGCGTCCAAGGCCACCGGCGAGGCGTACTGCTCGGCCTTCTACGGCGCGTACGGGATGGACGCCGTGGTGGTGCGGTTCTCGAACGCCTACGGGCCGCGGTCGGCGCACAAGGGCAACGTGATCCCGCTCTTCATCCGCCGCCTGCGCGCCGGCGAGGAGCTCATCGTCTACGGCGACGGCAGCCAGACGCGCGACTTCGTGTTCTGCGAAGACCTGGCCCGGGGGCTCGTCGCCGCCGCGACGACGCCGGGGGTCGGCGGGCAGATCTTCCAGCTCGCGAGCGGCGTCGAGACGAGTCTCGCCCGCCTGATCGAGCTGATCGGCGAGACGGCCGGCGAGACGCCGCGGGTACGCCGCGAGCCGCCCCGCCAGGGCGAGATCCAGCGCAACTACTCGCTGATCGACAAGGCCCGGGCGACCCTCGGCTACGAGCCGCAGGTCACGCTGGAGGACGGCCTGCGCCGCACGTGGGACTGGTTCGCCTCGGCTGAATAAACGGGGTCAGACCCCTTTTATTCATGAAGCTCAGCGAAGCCAGGCGCGAACGAGGGCGTTCGCGAACCCCATGCCGTAGCGGAAGTGGGGCGGCTTCTTGGACGTGCCCGAGAGCCGGCTCGAGACGGTGACAGGCACCTCGATCGTGTGCAGGTGCTTCTTCGACGCCTCGACGATGAACTCCGAGTTGTGGAACTGGTCCTGGCGAAACTCGAGCCCGCGCAACGCCTCGGTGCGCACGGCCCGGTAGCCGCAGGCGGGGTCGGTCACCCGGCTCCAGGTCAGCACCGAGAGCAGCTGGGCGAACATGCGGATCCCCATCTCGCGGGCGGCGTGCGACGGATCGGCCTCGCCGAGCACGCGGGAGCCGTTGACGACGTCGGCCTCGCCGTCGGCGATCGGCTGCACCAGCCGCGACAGCTCCGAGGGCTGGTGCTGGCCGTCGGCGTCCATCGTGACGACGATCTCGGCGCCGGTTACGAGCGCCAGCCGGTAGCCCGTGCGAAGGGCCGCTCCCTGGCCGCGGTTCAGCGGCAGCCGTACGGCCGCCGCCCCCGCCGTGCGGGCGCGGTCGGTGGTCGGGTCGGCCGAGCCGTCGTCGACGACGATCGCGTGCAGCGGGTAGCCGCACACCATCCCCGGCAGTGAGCCGAGCACGTGGTCGATGTTGTCCGCCTCGTTGTAGGCGGGGATGACGACGGCGACGCCGCCCGCGAACTGCTCGGGATGGCCGGTGGCCCGGAACTGCTCGAGCGCCAGGTTCTCGATCAGGCGCGTGAGGTCGCGGCGCGACTTCTCGCCTCGCCCGGCCAGCGAGAATGCGAACAGGTAGAGCACGCCCACGGCGAGCACCGTGGCGCCCATGATCTGGTGGCCGCCGCCCTTGCGGAACGAGAGCTCGTCGAACGTCCACTGCAGCGCGCCCGGCTCCAGCGAGAAGACGAGCAGCGGCAGGGTGAACACGGACAGCCGCACGAGCAGGTCGCCGTTGCCGATCCTGCCCCGGCGATACGCGTTGATCGTCAGCGCCGCGAACACGAGTGCGGCGACCAGGCCGGCTGTGCGAAGCGGTGTCACCGGCGCGCCTTCATCACGAGGCGGGCTGGCCCACCGGCGGCGCGGGCCGCCACTGGGTGCTCGGCGCGATCACGTCGGAGATGACGCGGTCGCGGTAGCGCTGGATGACGCCGAGCGTCGACTCGATCAGGTTCTCGGAGAGCAGCGTCGGCTGCAGGCCCAGCGACGGGAGCTTCGTGTGCACCGGGTTGTAGTAGTGCTCCTCGAGCTCGAAGCGCGGGTTCTGGAGGTTCTCGATCGTGACCGTGATCCCCACCTCCGCGCCCGCCTGCTTGACCTTCTCGGCCAGCTCGGCGACGGTGAACGTCTCGGTGAACTGGTTGAAGACGCGGTACTCGCCGGCGCCGGCCGGGTTCTCCGCGGTGAGCTCGACGCACTGCAGCGTATCGACGATGTTCAGGAAGCCGCGCGTCTGGCCGCCGACGCCGTAGACGGTCAGCGGGCGGCCGACGACCGCCTGGACGCAGAAGCGGTTGAGGGCCGTGCCGAACGCCTCGTCGTAGTCGAAGCGGGTCAGCAGCCGCTCGTCCAGCTTGCCCTCGGGCGTCTCGATGCCGTAGACGACACCCTGGTTCAGGTCGGTCGCGCGCAGACCCCAGACGCGGCAGGCGAAGTGGATGTTGTGGCTGTCGTGCACCTTCGAGAGGTGGTACAGCGAGCCCGGCATCTTCGGGAACGGCAGCACGTCGGTGCGGCCCTTGTGCGTGATCTCGATGAAGCCCTCTTCGATGTCGATGTTCGGCGTGCCGTACTCGCCCATCGTCCCGAGCTTGATCAGGTGCGCGTTCGGCGCGTGGTCGCGCATCGCCCACAGGAGCTTCAGCGACCCGACGACGTTGTTCTGCTGCGTCGCGACCGCGTTGTCGACGCTGCGCATCGACCAGGGGGCGCTCGGCTGCTCGCCGTAGTGGATGATCGTGTCCGGCTGGAAGTCGACCACCACATCGGCGGCGAGGGTGTCCTCGGCCAGGTCGCCGACGTAGGACGTGATCCGCTTGCCGGAGACCTCGCGCCACGCCTCGACGCGCTCGTCGAGCGACACGATCGGGGTCAGGGAGTCTCCGCCCATCTCCTCGACCCAGCGCCGCCGGGCGAAGTTGTCGACGACCGCGACCTCGTGGCCCTTGCCCGAGAATCGCATCGCGGTCGGCCAGCCCAGGTAGCCGTCCCCGCCGAGGATCAAGACTCGCATACGCGTCACTCCGTACGTTCGTGGTGGAATCGTGCGGCCCCTCCGACCGCGGGGCCGTAACAATAGCCGGAATGCTATCGAGGGCGGCCGATAGCGGTCGCCGCCACCGTCGCTGCTCCCGAGGGGGCCTTGGTTAGCATCTGGCCCGTGCATGCGCGCAGGCTCGAGCTGGCCGCCGTCGCCGCCATGGCCGCCGGCCTGCTCCTCGCCCGCGGGCTGGGGCTGGACGCGATCGCCGTGTGGCTGGCGTTCGCGCTCGTCCTCATGCTGCCCGGGTGGCTCGCGCTGCGGGCGCTCGAGCTCGAGGGGGAGCTGGGCCGGGCCGGGTGCGCGCCGGTCGCGGCGGCGCTCGGGCTGGTGGCGTGGGGGCCGCCGCTCGCGCTCGCCTACCTGATCGGCCTGCCGCTCGGGTTCGTGATCGTCGCCGTCGCGTGCGAGATCGCCACCATGATGGTCTGCGTCCGCCGACCGCCCGCCCTGCCGAACGCCGGCAGGTGGGAGCTCGCCGCGGCGTCGGTCGGTATCGCCGGGTTCGCATACCTGGGCTGGCGCCTGTCGTTGCCCGTCGTGGGCGACGGCCTCTTCCACGTCGGCCTGATGCGGAAGCTGGAGGACGTCTCGTCGATCTCGTTCGGCAGCGTGTCGCCGTTCCTGCACGGCCCGGCGAACGCGGGCTACGCGTTCCCGATCATGCACGCCGCCCTGGCGTCGGTCGCCCGCCTCGCGGGTACCGATCCGGTGACGACGTTCCGCGACGTCCAGCCGCTGTGCGCGGGGCTCGCGATCGTCTCGGCATACGCCCTCGCCAAGGCGCTGACCGGCCGCCGCGGCATCGGCCTGCTCGCTGCGGTCTTCGTCGCATGGGACCTGTGCTCGCTCCTGAACGGCCTGGTCATCCAGATCAACCAGCCGGCGCCGTTCTCGGTCTGGGTGCTGACTCCGGCCGTGCTGATCCTGTTCCTGCTCGAGATCGGCCGCGTCCGCCGGGCGGCGCCGGCGACCGCGGCGGCGTTCGTCTCGATCGCGCTCGTGCACCCGACGTACGCCATCCCGGCGCTCGTGCTCGCGGCCGGGATCCTCGGCGGGGCGTGGCTGGCAGGCGGCCGCCGGGTGCGCACGCCGGCGCTGACGCTGGCGGGCGCGACCGTCCTGATCGGGGCGATCTCGCTGTGGATCTACCTGATCGCCATCCACGGCGGCCACCGCCACCCCGTGCTCTCCCACGCCGACGAGTTCGTGGTGCACGGCCGCCGGGCCCTCTTCATGTACCCGTGGGCGCCGGTCTTCGACCGCGGCTACGTGCTCGCGGCGATCCTGCTCCTGGCCGTCGTCGCCCGCTACCGCCGTCTGCTACCGCTGGCCGCCTCGAGCGTCGCCCTGCTCCTGCTCCTGCTCGTGCCGGGCGTGAACACGGCGGTCATCGTGGCGGTGGGGATGGGGCAGTTCCACCGCTTCTGGCAGCCGCTGACGTGGCCCGTCGTGGCCGCCGCCGGCGCCTGCATCGTGGCGGGCGCACTGGGCCGGTGGACGTGGCCGGTCGCGATCGCGCTCGCCCTGGGCCTGCATCAGGTGCGGGGCCTCGACTGGGTCTGGCAGACGCCGACGAGCGTGCTCGTGGTGGCGGCGCTGGCCGCGGTGCCGCTGGCCCTGTGGAAGCCGTCGCGTTACCCGCCGGCGCTGTCCGTATCACCCGCCGCCGTCGCGCTGGTCGTCGCGCTCCTGGGCCCGTGGGTGTGGCATTGGGGCCCGGTGGTGCGCGACTCGGCCGAGGCCGGGCCGTACCGGCCCGAGCCGTCGTTCGAGACCGTGCGGATCACCCCCGGCGTTGTGCAGGCGTTCCGGCGCCTGCCGGGGCCGGCGCCGGTCGTGCTGGGCGACCCGCAGCGGCTGTTCGAGCTGTTCGCCTTCGCCGACATCCGCGCGGCCGTGCTGCCCGAGGCGCGCACGCGGGCGGTGCCGAAGCTCGACGAGGCCTCGCGCAACCACCTCGGCCAGACGTTCTTCTCGCTGGAGACGACCACCGCCCGCCGCAACCAGATCCTGCGCCGCCTGCACGTCTCCTACGTCCTGCTCGACCTGCGCGACCAGCCGCCCGACGTCCTGCGCCGCATCATGGCCGACCCGGCGCTCGCGCTCGTCTACCGCGATCCGGCCGACGTGCCGGATCACCTGGGCCGGTTCGAGATCCTGCGCGTGAAGGACGCGACCGACGCCCGCTCGGCCGCCGGTAGCCCGGCGGGCAGCAGCACGGCGTAGGCGATCACGCCGGCGATCGACGTCGCCGCCGCGACCACCCACCACGGATGCGCGTCGGTCACGGCCCGCGCCGCCCATGCTGCGGCCGCGCATCCGACGGCCGGGAGCACGAGCCGCCCGTACGCGGCGTCGAACGGCTGGACGCCGACCCGGCGGTACACCTGGCCCAGCCGGACGAGGTTCACGGCCGCAAGCGCCACGGCCGACGCGGCGGCGGCGCCGGTCGGCCCCTCGGCCGCGGCGAGCGGGATCGCGAGCGCGAACAGAACGGCGGCGGCCAGGATGTTGTCGGCCAGGTCGAGTCCGGTGAACCCGGCCATCACGAGCACGAACGCGACGCCGCCCGTTGCCACGTTCACCGTCTGGCCGACGAGCATGATCCGCAACGGCGTCGATCCGGTCGCGTAGCCCGGCCCGAAGGCCTCGAGCGCCTGCGGTGCCGCAACGAAGAGGACGATCGCGAGCGGCAGCGTCGCTGCCAGCGCCCAGCGGGTGGCCTGCTTGAAGAGGGCGTCGAGCCGCTTCCGCTCGCCGCGCGAGTGCAGGTCGGCCGCGAAGGGCGAAAAGACCAGGTTCACCGACGTCAGGAAGAGCAGGATCAGCTGCGAGATCCGGGCGGCCGCGGCGTACGCGTCCAGGCGCCGGCCCGAGGCGAAGTGGGCGAGTACGAAGAGGTCGCCCCAGAAGAGGGCCTGTGCGAGCAGCGCCGACGGCGCCCTCGGTGCTCCGTAGCGCAGGACGGCCGAGATCTCGGCCCGTGTCGCCGGGCGGGCGTCCGGCCAGACCGCGAGCCGCCGCCACATCAGCCAGGCCGCGACCAGGCCGCCCAGCCACGACAGGTCGTAGGCCGCGATCGCCGCGTTGGTCTCCCCGCCGAGCGCGATCGCGATCCCGGCCAGTGCGATCCACGCTACCGGCTGGCCGATCCAGAACACCCAGAGCGTCGGCCCCATCTTCTTCACGCCGCGGGTCGCGCCCAGGTACACGTTCGCCGTCGCGATTAGGGGCAACGCGGCGGCGCCGATGGCGATCCCCTCGGCGCGGTCGCCCGCGAGCGGTGAGAGGGCCGCGACGACCGCCCCGAGGACGATGCCCGCGGCGAGCGCGATCCCGGCGCAGCGGTCGACCAGGCTGCGCAGGTGGGACATGTGGCCCGTGCCCGCGCCGATTGCGACCGCCCGCACGGACGCCAGATCCATGCCGAAGCGGGCGCCGGCCGCTGCCACGAAGGCGAACTGGACGGCGACGGTGACGAGGGCCAGGCCGCCGTTGGGCAGCGACCGCCCCAGCAGCAGCTGGACGCCGAAGGCCGCGACGACCCCGGCCGCCAGGCCGATGACGTTCGCGCCCGTCCCGGCCAGGAGGGTGCGCTCGTCGGTCACGCCATCGCCGGCCGGCACTGCCCCGCGGTGCGCAGGCCCGCTACTCGAGGTAGCCCAGCCCGCGCAGGCGCTCCTCGACCTCGCGCTGCTCCTGGTCGGAGAAGACCGCCACGGACTCCTGCTCCGGTGTGGCCGACCAGCCGGCGTCAGGCTCGACGCCGGCCGCCCGCGAGATCAGGGCGGCGAGGTCGGTGAGCGAGATCTCGGCGCCGTTCGCCCGCCCGGCGCCCGGCCCGGCCGCCACGTAGACGCCCTCGGGCCGGTGGTCGCCGGAGAGCCAGTCGGCCTGCTCCACCATCTGCCGGGCGTGGGTGAGCGAGTAGAGCGGCGCGGCCTCGAGCAGCAGGTCGGGCGCCCGGTCGAGGTAGGCGCCCTCGAGCGCCTGCTCGCGCGGCACCGCCCGCAGTATCGGGTGTTGGCCGGTGGTAGGATCGATGAAGCCTTCAAGCGCCGCGGCCAGCTCCGAGCGGGCCTGCTCGTAGTCCTCCGGTGCGACCGTCCCCTCCGGCTCCCGCCCCTGCAACGCGAGGGACACACCCTCGCCCGTCGAGACGACGCTCGTATATGCCCGCGTCCGCGCCCAGTCGATCGGCGCGGTGGGCACTGCCACCTTGCCGTGCAGCCCGAGCTTGTCGTAGGCGACCCGGGCGATCGACCGCACCCGCCCCCAGGCCAGCAGGCCGACGAGCGCCGAGCCGCGGCCCTGGTGCAGGTAGCCGAGGTGCTCGAGGACGCGGTTCATGTTCAGCGCCCGGGTGCACGGCTGGTGGCCGTGGTCGGACATGACCACGACCGTGTCGGACTCGTCGGTGCGCGCGACCAGCGTGCCGAGCTCGCGGTCGAGCAGCCGGTAGACGTCGCGCACGCGCTCGGCGACCGGTGTCGCCGCCGCCCGGGCATGGTCTGGGTGGCCGGGGTGGACGTACTCGAGCAGGCAGTGCTGGATGCGGTCAGGCGAGACGAAGACCGCGCAGGCGACGTCCCACTCGTTGGTGTCCATCAGCCGGCGGACGGCCTCGGCCCGGGCCTGCGTCACCTTCTCGACGTCGGCGACGAGGTCGAGCGGCCGGTTGCGGAAGGTCGTCCACGAGCCGCCGTTGATCGGCCAGCCCAGATCCGGCCCGACCTCGGCCGGGTGCGAGAAGACCGCCTTCGGCGGGATGACGCCGCCGGAGATCACGACGCCCTTGATCGGGAGCGGCGGATAGGTCAGCGGCACGTTCAGGAGCAGCACCGTTCGGCCCGCGTCCGACAGCCGCTGGGGCCAGGTCGGCGCCAGGATCGACCGTGACGAGACCGGCATCCGCCGCGTCTGGCCGGGCTTGTGCTCGAGGATGTCGAAGACGCCGTGGCCGGCTGGATCGACCCCGGTCAGGAACGACGGCCACGCCGCCCACGAGTGCGACGGGAGCACCGATCGGGCCACTCCGCGGGCGCCGCGCTCGGCCAGCGCGGCCAGGTTGGGGAGGTCGCCGGCGGCGAGCAGCGGCTCGAGGATCTCCCAGTCGGCGCCATCCCAGCCGACGACGAGCACACGGTTCGACATGGGCTGGCAGGATACCGGCGCCGGTCAGGGCAGGGCACCGGCGCCGCCGCCCGGGGCGCATACTTCGCCGGGATGAGCGGCTCCGTCCTGCCCGATTGTGCGGCCGTCGCCGGCGGCCGGCTGGCCGTTGGCGGCGTCGCGCTCGGCGACCTGGCTGCCCGCCACGGCACGCCGCTGCTGGTCTACGACGAGGTGACGCTGCGGGGCCGCGCCCGGGCCTACCGCGCCGGGCTCTCAGCCTATCCGGGCCCCTCCCGGCTGGCGTTCGCCTGCAAGGCGCAGACGACGGTCGCCGTGCTGCGGGTGCTGCTGGACGAGGGCCTGGGCATGGACGCCGCCTCCGAGGGCGAGCTCGCGTTCGCGCTCGCTGCCGGCGCGCCGGGCGAGCGGCTGATCGTCCACGGCAACAACAAGTCAGACGCCGACATCTCGGCCGCGCTGGCCGCGGATGCGGGCCTGGTCGTCGCCGACCACGACCGCGAGCTCGACCAGATCGAGCGTCTGGCGGCCGCCGCCGGGCGCATCCAGCCGGTGCTCGTGCGGGTGAACCCGGCCATCGACGCCGACACGCACCGGAAGATCGCCACCGGCCACGCGGCCTCGAAATTCGGGCTCGCCCCCGGCGAGGCGGCGGCCGCGCTGCGCCGTGCCGCCGGCCTCGAGCATGTCCGCCCGATGGGCCTCCACGTCCACCTGGGCTCCCAGATCGGTTCGGTCGCCACCTACCTCGAGGCGGCTGCGTGGCTGGCGGCGTTCATCGACCGCGAGGCGCTCGGCGAGCTGCCCGTGCTCGATCTCGGCGGGGGCCTCGCGATCGCGTACGCCGACGGCGACACCGCGCCGGACGTGCGCGAGGCGGTCGCGGCCACCGCGGCGGGCGTCGCGCGGCAGCTGGGTGACCGCGGACTGCCCCTGCCGGAGCTGATCCTCGAGCCCGGCCGCTCGATCGCCGGCCCGGCGGGCGTCACGCTCTACACCGTGGGCGCGATCAAGCGCACGGCGGCCGGGGTGACGTACGCCGCGGTGGACGGCGGCATGGCGGACAACCCGCGGCCGGCGATGTACGGCGCCCGCTACCAGGCCTTCACCGTCGACCGGGCCGGCGAGCCGCCGACGCACACCTACGCGATCGCGGGCAAGCACTGCGAGTCGGGCGACGTGCTGATCGAGGCCGCGCCCCTGCCCGAGCTGCGTCCCGGAGACGTGATCGCCCTCGCGGCCACCGGCGCCTACACGTCCACGATGGCGTCGACGTACAACGGCCTGCCCCGGCCGGCGGCGGTCATGGTCGCCGGCGGCGTGGAGCGCACGGTCGTCGCCCGCGAGACGGTGGCCGACCTGCTGGCGCGAGAACGCTACGACGCGTAGCGCAGGAGACCGACGTGGCTCGCCTTAGCGATCGCCTTCGCGTCGTCGAAGCGATAGACGAGCAGGTAGCCCGTCTCCTTCTGCGGCGTCGGGTAGACGAGCGTGCCCGTGACCGTCTTGCCGGGCGGGATCGCCATCTTCAGCAGGCTGTCCGGCACGGACGCGGTCGCGGCGGCGAGGTAAGGGCTCCCTGCGGCGTTTCGCAGCCAGACCTGGGTCAGGCCGAGGCGCTCGGGCTTCTTGGTCAGGTTCCTCACCGACAGCGTGACCAGGCCGAAGATCTTCGTCCCCGGCGGCGGATTGATCGGTGTACCGCCCACCGATCCGAGGTCGACGTGCGGCTTCCAGGCGACGCTCTTGACCTGCACCGTGATGTCGTCCAGGCGCAGCACGCTCCCGAGCGGCGCGACCGTGTAGACGCGCCCGTCGGTGTAGGTGACCGTGCCCGAGGTCGGCAGGGTCGAGACCCGCTTCGGGCCCGTCGAGCCTGCGCTCGAGCCGCCCCCGCCGGACGAGCAGCCCGCCAGGCACGCTGCGACCGCGACGAGCGCGACGAGCCGCCTCACGCGCCGTGGTCCTCGCCCTGGGTTTGCAGCTCCTTCACCGACAACCCCTCCATCGAGAGGAACACGAACCCGACGCCGACCCCCAGCAGGGCCTCGATCAGCTGGAGTCCGATCGAGAACGTCAGGGCCAGATTTGCGGGCACACCGTACAGGAGCGTCAGGCTCGTGGCGGTCGCGCCCTGGAACACCCCCAGGTTGCCCGGGGTGATCGGGAACAGCTGCACGAGGTTCGAGGCCAGGAACACGACCGCGGCGACGCCCAGGCTCTTGTGGATGTCGTACGCCGCGAGCGTCAGGTAGATCCCGGCCATCTGCGCCAGCCAGCTCGAGGTGGCCGTGACGAGGCCGAGCGTGAGCAGCTTCGGGCGCTGGAAGATGGCCTGGCCCCGGCGCAGCCCCTGGACGGTCGAGGTGAAGCTGATGCCGAGCAGGTGCCACCAGCGCTCGACGTAGTCGTCGTTCGGCATCTGCCGGCGGCGCAGCCGGCCCCAGATCTCGATCCCGGCCGCAACGACCGCGATGAAGATCACGACGCCCGAGAGCACCGCGAGCAGGTTGACCGCCGCCCGCGGCACCGGCACGAAGATGATGACGCCGACCAGCACCCCGACGAGCGTCGCGCCGGAGAGCAGCTGCTCGGTCACGAGGGTGCCGACGACCGGCGGCACCGGCAGGGGGTGGCCGCGCGCGGCCAGGCGACGTCGGACGACCGAGACGCGGGCGACCTCGCCCAGGCGGGCGAAGAGCACCGTGTTCAGGAGGAAGCCGATGAAGATCGCCGGCACCACGTCGCGCATGCCCACGTCGACCGGCTCCTCGCCCTCGACCCGCGGCATCGCGTCGAAGGCGGCCTTCCACGTGAGCGCCTTGAACGCGACCGAGAACAGGTTCGCGACGAGCGCCGCGAGCACGTAGAGCGGGTTGGCGCGGGTGAAGACGTCGGCGACGACCTGGAGGTCGAACTTGCGCGAGAGCGCGAACACGATCGCGACCGCGATCGCCGTGAACGCCGCGGCACGCGGCACGGTGTTGCGCTTCGGGCGCAGCTCCTCCGCGAGCACCGACACCGTCACGGGCTCCAGGCCGCGCTCACGGGCGGTCTCGAGGATCTGCGGCAGCGCCGCGACGGTCTGTGAGCGGTCGCCGCCCTCGCCCGACCCGTCGCCGTCGTGCAGGAGCAGGATCGCGCCCGGCTCGAGCACGCCGGCGCAGCGGTCCACGATCACCCCGACGCCGGGCCGGGCGGTATCGAAGATCGAGCCGGTCCAGCCGACGATGCGGTAGCCCAGCCGTCGCGCCACCGGGGCGAGGAACGGCCCGCGGTAGCCGTGGGGCGCGCGGAACAGGTGCGCGACCGACGACCCCACCGCATCCGTGACGGCTTCCTCGGCCGCCCGGAACTGGTGCGCGATCGCCGCCGGGCCGGCGAAGGTGAGCAGCGAGTGGTCGTCGCCGTGGCTGGCGAGCTCGTGCCCCTCGGCCACGATCCGGCGGGCGATCTCGGGGTGAGCGCGGACGTGGCGGCCGAGCACGAAGAACGTGCACCGGGCGCCGGCCGTCGCCAGGGTGTCGAGCACCGCCGGGGTGTGCTCGAGGCTCGGCCCGTCGTCGAACGTGATCGCGACCTTGGCCGAAGGGGAGGTGCCCCTGCCGATCACGCGCCCGAACAGGCGTGCGTTGGGCGTGAACGCCGACCAGGCGACGAACAGCAGCAGCAGCACCGCGACGCCCTCGATGACGTCGCCTGCGACTCCCCCGACGGCCTGTCCGATCACGGCTGTCGCCGCGATCCACAGCGCGCCGAGGATTACGAAGCGAGTGATGACTTCGCGCTTGCCCATACCGGTGGGTCGCCGGCGAGGAGGTCGGCGTAGTAGGCCTCGAGCGTCGCAGCCACCCGCGGCCAGGCGTACGTCTCGAGCGCGGTGCGGCGCCCCTCGTCGCCCATCCGCGTCCGCAGGCCGGGGTCGTCCAGCACCCGGCGCAGGGCTGCGGCATGCAGCTCGGCGGAATCGCCGGGATGCACCAGGAACCCCTGCCGGCCGTGCTCCATCAGGAGCTGGAAGCCGCTGATCCGGCTCGCAACGACGGGACGTCCACAGCTCATGGCTTCGAGCAGCACCATGCCGAACGATGCCCGGTTACACGGCGTACAGAACACCGATCCGGACACGAGGTAGTTCGGGCGGCTGCGGTTCAGGCGCCCGGCGAAGTGCACGAACGGTGCGAGCTCCTCGCCGACCTGACGTCGGTACAGCTTGCGCAGCGGGCCGTCGCCGATGACGACGAGCCGCACCTGGTCGCCGCGCTCGCGGTGCAGGAGCCGGAACGCCTCGATCATGGTGTCGAGGCCGTTGCGGGGGTCGAACCGGCCGCAGAAGACGATGTTCTGGTGGTCGCCCATGAGCTCGGCGACCGGCTCGGCGTCGGGCGTGAAGTGGCGGGCGTCGATGCCGTTCGGGATCACGTCGTAGGCGTACGGGTAGTACGGCGCGAGCGAGCCGATGCAGGCCTCGCTGACGCAGATGCGGCCGTCGAGGCGCTCGATCCAGGGCCGCGTCCACTCGGCCAGGATGTCCATCCCCGTCGTCTGCGGGAACACGCTGTGGAACGTCGCCACGCAGATCGTCTCGTCCGGGCACTGGTCGATCGCCCAGGCCGGGAACGGCGGGTTGTAGGGAGCATGTACGTGGACGACGTCGAAGCCACGCTCGCGGTAGAGCGCCCGCAGCTGCTGGCCGAGCCGGGGGCCGTAGGTGTGCAGGGTCTGGGCGTTGTTGCCCCAGTAGGGGACGAAGAGGGGGATCGAGGTGCCCATCCGCACGATCTCGAAGTTCGGCTCCGGCACCTCGAGCGCGTCGTCGGAGACCGGCGGCGTCCGCAGCAGGTGGCCGGTGACGACCGTGACCTCGTGGCCGCGGTTGGCGAGCTCGCGCGCCTGGCCGTCCACGTGCTCGGTGATGCCCCCGAGCGACGGGTAGTAGAAGTCCGTCACGATCGCGATCCGCACGGGGCTGATGCTACAGAAGGCACCGCCGCTGGCACTCTCGCCCCGAGTGTGCCAAGCCCGCCGGGTTTCGGGCCGGTTGCGTGCGATATACTCGGCTTGCATGCCGATCTACGAGTACCGATGCACGAACGGGCACAGGTTCGAGGTGCTGCAGAAGATCGCCGACGACCCGATCACCGAATGCGAGGAGTGCGGCGCCCCGGCGACCCGGGTGCTGCACCCGGTCGCGATCCACTTCAAGGGATCGGGCTTCTACTCGACCGACTACGGCCGCGGCAAGAAGTCCGCGTCCAGCGAGCGGTCGGAGTCCGCGGGCGAGGGCAAGTCGTCCGACTCGAAGTCGTCCGACTCCAAGTCCTCGGACTCCAAGTCGTCGGACTCGGGGAAGAGCGAGCCCAAGAAGGCTGCCGAGGGCTGAGCGTGCGCCCGGCGGCCATGGCTGGCGGCGCCCGCCATCGTGGCCCTTGCGGCAGGTTGCTTCGGCGGGAGCTCGGCGCACCCGACGCTGACGGAGAAGCGGGCGATCCGCCAGGCCACCGCGGAGGGGCTGAAGGTCTATCGCATGCCCCTCACGTCGTGGTATTGCCGCGGCTTCGAGGTCGAACAGGGCCCCGCGGCGACGACCGGGAGGTACGCGTCCTACACGCGGGATTCGTATGAGATCCAGCTGGACGACAAGCGTGTCAAGCCTGGGCCGGGCAATACGGCCCGCATCGGGATGCTCGTGGCGGTGTTCCCGAACGCGTCGATCGCAGGGCGCTGTGCGCGCGCCTCTCTCTTTCAGACCGACCACCTCCTCGTCTCGCCCACGAGCTCGCGGACGCGGGTGATCCCCGACACGATGGTGAGCCCGGTGACCATGGAGACGCACATGCACAAGCCCGACACTCCAGGGAACATCGCCGGGCAGGACGGCGAGTACGACACCTCCTTTGCCGACGGCCGTGTCCTCGCCCTGGGGCTCGCCTACAACGAGCCGAACTCACGAGTCGTCGAGGACGACCTCAAGACGATCGCCTCCGAGATCGCCGGCTGACTGCTCGACCGACCGGTGCCAGGCACCGGGACGGTGCCTGGCACCCGTACGCCTAGTGCACCGTGCAGCCGGGTGCGTACAGCTGGCCGGCGGGCGCCGGCTGGGGGGCCTGCTTGCCCAGGAACATGCCGACCACGGCCGCGTTCTGCTCGCTCGGCTGGAGCACGTCCTGGCCGCCGATCGAGGCCGGCGTCCCGCCCAGGTGGCACTCGAGCGTGCGCGACGCCCGGAACTTGATCCAGCCCATCGCAAGCAGCTCCGGCGCCGAGAGGTCGGTCGCGAGCGGCTTGGCCAGGTCGCGGCCGATCGAGGGCAGGTGGAAGAGCGACGAGGGCGTGACCAGCTGGCGCATCAGCGCCTGGACGACACGCTGCTGGCGCTCGGTGCGGGTGATGTCCGAGTCGCGCGGATTGGTCGTGTGGCGGATGCGCGCGTAGGCCAGCGCGTGGCGGCCGTCGAGGTGGATCGTGCCCTTCGCGAAATGCCAGATCAGGCCGTCGAACGGCTGCGACGAGACCACCTTGTACGGGTTGTAGATCGTGACGCCGCCGAGCGAGTCGATCAGATCCTTGAAGCCGGTGAAGTCGACCAGCACCATGTGGTTCACACCGAGGCCCGTGAACCTGTCGACAGTGTGGATCAGGAGCGGCGGCCCGCCGAAGGCGAACGACGCGTTGATCTTGTCCGTCCCGTGTCCGGGGATCGCCACATCGAGGTCGCGCGGGATCGAGAGCATCGAGATCAGGTGGTGGGACGGGTCGGTGCGGACGAGCAGGATCGAGTCCGACCGGGCGCCCGAGATGGCGTTCTTCCCGCGGCTGTCCGAGCCCATGATCAGGCTGATCTGGGGGCTCGTCATGATGTTCCCGGCCGGCTGGAGCGACGCCAGCGTCGTCTTGTTCAGCCGCTTGTTGGCGTTCGCGATCTCGTTCGAGAAGCTGCGGTAGCCGAGATAGAGCCAGCCGACGAAGAGCAGGAAGCAGACGGGGATCCCGATCGCGAGGATGCGTTTCCAGCGCCGGCGCAGGAAGCTGCGCGGGGGCCGTCCGCCGGGCGTCGCGACGGGGCGGCCGGGGAGCGCGTCGGGGCCGCGGTAGCCCGGCCGGGGCATCCCCTCCGGCGTACGCGGGCGGGGCGGGGTCGCCGTCCCGGTGCCTCCGCCGCCGAAGTTGAAGCGCGCCGATTCGGGATCGTCGCGCCCGGTCCTGCCGCCCCGGTACGTGCGGTACTGCTTGGTCGGCTTGGAGTCGGCCACGACGCTTTAATGGTACTCGCGGTGCCCGAATCCTCCCCCCGCCCCGGCGCGCTGGTCGTATGCCCGACGCCGATCGGGAACCTCTCGGACGTGACCTTGCGGCTGCTCGAGGAGCTGCGCTCGGCCGATGTCGTCGCGTGCGAGGACACCCGCCGCACGCGCATCCTGCTGGAGCGGCACGGGATCTCGGTTCCCCTGCTCGCCGTGCACGAGCACAACGAGGCGGCCAGGGCCGCCGAGCTGGTCGAACGGATCCGCGGCGGCGAGCGGGTGGCGCTCGCGACCGACGCCGGCATGCCGGCCGTCTCCGACCCCGGGGCGCGCATCGTGGCTGCGGTCGCGGAAGCCGATCTGCCCGTCACCGTGCTGCCGGGGCCGTCGGCGGTGACCGCAGCCGTGGCAGCCTCCGGGTTCGGCGGCGCCGGCTTCGCGTTCGCAGGCTTCCTGCCCCGGCCGGCGGCGAAGGCCGCGGCCGAGGTACGCCGGCTGGACGCGTGCGGCCTGTCCGTGGTCGCGTTCGAGTCGCCGCAGCGGCTGCCGGCGACCCTGGCGGCGCTGGCCGAGGCGGAGCCCGGCCGGCCCGCCGTCGTTTGCCGCGAGCTCTCGAAGCTGCACGAGCAGGTCGAGCGCGGCAGCCTGGCCGATCTCGCACAGGCGTTCGCGACGCCGCCGAAGGGCGAGGTCACGCTCGTTCTCGCCGCCGCGGACGCGGCGGCGGATGCCGCCGACGTCCCGGAGGACGTGCTCGCCGAGCTTGTCGCAGCGGTCGGCGCACGCCGCGCCGCCGCGATCGCCTCGCGGCTGACGGGGGTACCCCGGAACCGGCTGTATCGCGCGGCGTCTGCTAGGAAGCTCTGACGACGCCGCCCGAGAGCTCGACGCGGCAGGTGCTGCAGATCTGACGGCTGTGGAACTCGTCCAGCCCGCCCGTTCGCCCGCAGAACACGCAGGCGTCATGTGGCTTGGAGAGGACGATGGTCTCGCCCCGCACGCTGATCTCGAGCGGATCCCGAACGTCGATGCCGAACCGACGCCTGATCTCGACCGGGATGACGATCCGGCCGAGCTCGTCAACCCTGCGCACCACGCCCCCTGCCCGCGCGGATGCCGCTCTGCCGCGAACACCCGCGGAATGCCTGATAACGCTCATAGTGACCCTCGCCATCTCGTTAGGATGGAGCCCACGTCTGAGCATAGATGCCTTCTTGCCAATTTGCCAGACGGCGGGCGCGATATGCCGTTTTCCCTTACAACTCCCATTTACTACGTCAACTCGGACCCGCATCTCGGGCACGCGTACACGACGGTTGCGGCCGATGCACTGGCCCGCCACCACCGCCAGCGCGGGGAGGATGTCTTCTTCCTGACGGGCACCGACGAGCACGGCGCGAAGGTGGCCCAGGCGGCCGCCGAGGCCGGGCTCTCGCCGAAGGAGTTCTGCGATCGGGTGTCGGCCCGCTTCCGCGACCTCGTGCACCGGCTCGAGGCCTCGAACGACTTCTTCATCCGCACCACCGACCGCGAGCACGAGAAGCGGGTGCAGGAGTTCATGCTCCGGCTGCGCGAAGCCGGCCATCTCTACGAGGACACCTACTCGGGGCTCTACTGCACGGGCTGCGAGCAGTTCTACTCGGAGGACGAGCTGGAGCAGCCGGGCAACATCTGCCCGCTGCACAAGCGGCCGGTCGAGCGGCTCGAGGAGGAGAACACGTTCTTCCGCCTCTCCGCCTTCCAGTCGCAGCTGCTCGAGCTGTATGACCGCGACCGCGAGTACGTCATGCCTCGCGCCCGCTACAACGAGGCCCGCTCGTTCATCGAGGCGGGCCTCTCGGACTTCTCGGTCAGTCGCGCCACGGTGAGCTGGGGCGTGCCGCTGCCGTGGAAGCCGGAGCAGACGGTCTACGTGTGGGTCGACGCGCTCCTGAACTACCACACGGCGCTCGAGTACGGCCTGGGCCGCGACGTGTCCGCGACCTTCTGGCCGTCGATGCACCTGCTCGGCAAGGACATCCTGCGCCTGCACTGCGTGTCGTGGCCGGCGCTGCTGATGGCGGCCGGCTACGAGCCGCCGCGGCGGCTGTTCGTGCACGGCTACCTGACGAGCGGCGACCAGAAGATGTCGAAGTCGCTCGGCAACGTGATCGACCCGCTGGCCGTGATCGACGAGCTCGGCGCCGACGCCCTGCGCTTCTATCTCCTGCGCGAGGTGCAGTGGGGGCAGGACGGCAGCGTGACCCGCGACGGCCTCGACCGCCGCTACGCCGGGGAGCTCGCGAACGACCTCGGCAACCTCGTGTCGCGGGCGACGGCGATGGTCGTGCGCTACCGCGGCGGCGTCGTGCCCGAGGGCCGGTGCGAGCTCGAGCCGATCGACGGGGCGGTGCGCGAGCGCTTCGACGCCATCGACCTGACCGGGGCGCTCGACGTGATCTGGGGCCTCGTGCGCGCGGCCAACCGCTACGTCGAGGAGCGGCAGCCGTGGGTGCTCGCCCGCAGCCAGGCGGCCGCCGACCAGGCGCTGCTCGACACGACCCTGTACACGCTCGCCGACGCCGTGCGCTCGCTGGCGGTGCTGCTGCACCCGTTCATCCCCGCCTCTGCGGCGCGGATGCTCGAGGCGGTGGGCGACCCGGGCGCCGTCGCGTGGGAGCGGGCGGGGGTCGGGCTGCTCGCCTCCGGCGTCGAGGTCAGCCAGCCGCCGCCGCTCTTCCCGCGGGCGTGATCGACACCCACGCGCACCTCGACCTCTGCGAGGGGGCGGCCGAGGATCTGGTGGACGCGGCGGCCGCGGCCGGGGTGGGGCGCATCCTCACCGTCGGCCGCGAGCAGGCGCTCGAGCTGGCCGGCCGGTTCGCCTCGGTGTGGGCGATCGTCGGCATCCACCCGCACGAGGCCGCCGAGGCCGGCGACGTCGATCGGCTGCGCCCGCTGCTCGCCCATCCGCGCGCGGTCGCGGTGGGGGAGTGCGGCCTCGACTTCTTCCGCGACTACGCGCCGCGGGCGGATCAGCTGCGCGTGTTCGAGGCCCAGATCGCGCTCGCCAACGAGACCGGCCTGCCGCTCGTGATCCACACCCGCGCCGCCGACGACGACACGTTCCGGATGCTCGGGGCGGCCGAGGTGCCGGTGGTGCTGCACTGCTTCAGCTCGGTCGACCGGCTCGACGAGGCGGTCGAGCGCGGCTACTACTGCTCGTTCGCGGGCAACGTCGCGTTCGCCAAGGCGGACGACCTGCGCGCCGCCGCCGCCCGCGTCCCCGCCGAGCGTATCCTGGCCGAGACCGACTGCCCCTACCTGGCCCCGCCGCCGCATCGCGGCCGGCCGAACCAGCCCGCGTATGCGGCGATCACCCTCGGCGTGCTCGCGCGCGAGCGGGGCGTTTCCGACGCGGCGCTGGGCGAGCAGATCGACCGCAACGCCGACCGCCTGTTCGGGCTGTGACCCGGCAGGTCTCGCTGCGGCGCATGGCCGAGTTCGGCATCGCGCCCGACCGCGACCTGGGTCAGAATTTTCTGATCGACGACAACGTCCTCGACGTCGCCGGGCGGCTGCTCGCCGTCGATCCCGACGACGTCGTCTGCGAGGTCGGCGCCGGCCTCGGCGTGCTGACCGCCTGGCTCGCCCGTCACGCCGCGCTCGTACACGCGATCGAGATCGACCGCCGCCTCGAGCCGGCGCTCACCGAGACGCTGCGCGGCGTCGACAACGTACGCCTCCTCTTCGCCGATGCGCTCGACATCGACCTGGCCGACCTCGATCCGCCGCCCGTGGCGATGGTGGCGAACCTGCCCTACGGCGTCGCAACGCCCGTGATCATCCGGGCGCTGCCCGCGGTCGAGCGGTTCTGCGTGATGGTGCAGCGCGAGATCGGCGAGCGCCTGTTCGCGGTGCCGCGGACGAAGGCCTACGGCGCCGTCTCGGTGATCGTTCAGCTCGCGTGCGAGCGCACCGGCGCGCGGCCGGTCTCGCGCAACGTGTTCGTGCCCCAGCCGAACGTCGACTCGATGTTGGTCGCGTTCCGCCGCCGGCCGGGTGTCGTCTTCGGGCCCGACTGGGCCTGGACCGGCACCGTCGTCCACGGGGCGTTCGCCCACCGCCGCAAGACGCTCGCCAACTCGCTGCGGCTGGCCGGCCTGCCGGCGCCGCCTGCCGACGTCGCCGACCTGCGGGCCGAGCAGCTGCCGCCGGAGCGGTTCGGGCAGCTCGCCGAGGAGCTGCGGCAATGATCCTGCGCGCGCCCGCCAAGGTGAACCTCTGCCTGCGCGTGGGGCCGCTGCGGCAGGACGGCTATCACCGGCTGACCACGCTCTTCCAGGCGATCGACTGCTACGACGAGCTGGAGCTGTCCGACGCCGCGGAGACGACCGTCGAGGGGTTTCCGGAAGACACCCTGGTGACCGCTGCCCTGGAGGCGCTCGGCGAGACCCGGCGCGCGCGCCTGACGAAGCGCATCCCCGTCGCCGCCGGCCTCGGCGGCGGGTCGTCCGACGCGGCCGCGGTCCTGCGCGGTTTACGCGGCGAGCGCGACCCGAACGAGTTGCACGCCATCGCCCGCGCGCTCGGCGCGGACGTGCCCTTCTTCCTGACCGGGGCCGAGACCGGCTTCGGCACCGGCCGCGGCGACCGCATCCAGCCGCTGCCCGACTTCCCCCGCGGCCATGCCTTCGTGCTCGTTCCGTCCGACCGCGGACTGTCCGCCGGCGACGTGTTCGCGGCGGCCGGGCCGAATCCGATCTTCCGGGCCGTCGAGGGCGACCTGGTGCGGGCGATGCACACCGTCCGCCGAGTCGAGGACGTCGCGGGGCTCATGGCCAACGACCTGGAGCCGGCGGTGCTGCGGCTGCGGCCGGAGGCGGGCGAGGCGCTGACCGCGCTCCGGCGCGAGGGGGCGCTCGCCGCCATCGTCTCCGGGTCGGGACCGACCGCGTTCGGCCTGTTCCGGCACCGTGACGAGGCCGAGGCGGCGTCCACCAGGATTCCCGGGTCGTTCGCAGCCTCTCCGGTATGATTTTTGGCATGTCCAACTGGAACGTCTCCGGGGACGCGCTGACCATCGAGCCGCGGCAGCGCCGCTCCCCGACCCGCTGGCTCCACCAGCACAGCCTGCGCATCGCCGTCGTCCTCGGCCTGGCCGAGGCGGTCTTCGCGTGGGCGACCGGCCACCGCCTGCTGTTGATGGCGATCGGCGTCGTCGCGGTGGTTGCCTACCTGAACCTGCGACACCGCCTGCCCGAGGCGATCCGGCGGCCGGTGTGGATCATCGTGATGGCCCAGGCGATCGGCGGCCTCGTGCTGCCCCTCGTCTACGTCGCGACGGCCATGATGTTCATCGTCGGCTCGCTGCTCCTCATCATCCTGGCGCTCGTCATGCTCGGCGACCGCATGCGCAAGTAGCGGAGTTCCCGTGGCGAAGCGCCAGAGCGACGAAGGCCCGCTGCTCGACCGCGCCCGGGACGCGGCCCGCGGCCTCGACGCCGACTACATCGGCACCGAGCACCTGCTGCTGGCGTTGCTCGCCGACGACGGGCCTGCGGGCCGGGCGCTGACCGCGGTCGGGGTGAGCGCCGATGCGGTGCGCGAGCGGGCCGCCGCCGTGCGCCCGCCGGTCCCGCCGGTCGGCCGCTCGGGGCTCACGACCCGGGCCGAGCGCGTGCTCGAGCTGTCCGCGGAGGTGGCGGAGGAACGCGGCGGCCGCGAGCCCGATCCGCGCGACGTCCTGGTCGCGCTCGTGCGCGGCGACGGGGGGCCGGGCGCCCGCATCCTGCGCGATCTGGGTGTCTCGTCCGAGCGGGTCGAGGACGCGGTGGACGAGGCCGCGGCGGGCGGCTGACGCAGGGCCGCCGAGTCGCGGCCCCGGCAGCCCGCGGCCGGTATACTCGCTCGGCCCGGCAGGCGCGCCCGGTGGGGCGTGGCCAAGTGGTAAGGCAACGGGTTTTGGTCCCGTGATCCCTGGTTCGAATCCAGGCGCCCCAGCTACAAGCACCGACCGCCCCAAAGCACCGACATGACCACCTCGCCGCTCGCATGCGTGATCCTGGCCGGAGGCCGGGGCACGCGGATGAAATCGGCGACGCCGAAGCTGCTTCACGAGGCGTGCGGCCGTTCCGTGCTCGCGTGGGGGCTCGCGGCGGTCGCCGAGCTCGCGCCCGCGCGCACGATCGTGGTCGTCGGCGCCGAGAGCGACGACCTCCGCGCCATCCTGCCCGAGGGCGTCGAGGCGGTCACGCAAGCCCGGCCGCTCGGCACAGGCGACGCCGCCCGCTCCGCGCGGAGCGCGCTCGAAGGCTTCGCCGGCGACGTGGTCGTCATGAACGGCGACCATCCCCTCACCGACCCTGCCAGCCTGGCCGATCTGGCCGCGGCGCGGGAGAGGACCGGTGCGGCCGCCGCGGTGCTCACCTTCAACCGCACCGACGCGATCGGCGCCGACTTCGGCCGGGTCGTGCGGGGGCCGGACGGGAGCGTGCGGCGGATCGTCGAGGTGCGCGATACGACGCCGGAGGAGCGCGCGCTCACCGAGGTCAACTCGGGCATCTACGTCTTCCGGACAGACCTGCTCTGGCCCGCTCTCGAGCGGCTCTCGACGGCGAACGACCAGGGCGAGCTCTACCTGACCGACGCCGTCGGCCTCCTGTTCGGCGACGGCCACACGGTCGCCGGCCACCTGCACGACGACCCGACCGTCGCGCTCGGCATCAACACCCGCGCCGATCTCGCGGCCGCGGCGGCGCTGCTGCGCGACCGGATCAACACCGCCCACATGCTCGCGGGTGTAACGATCGTCGATCCAGCGTCGACCTGGATCGAGCCCACGGTCACCCTTGCGGCCGACGCGACGATCGAGCCGTTCACCGTGCTGCGCGGCGCTACCCACGTCGGCGCGGGCGCGACGGTCGGCCCACACGCCGTCGCCATCGACGCGACAATCGGCCCCGGGGCCAGCGTGGGGCCGTTCTGCTACCTGCGGCCGGGTGCCGAGCTGGCCGACGCCGCCAAGGCGGGGACGTTCGTCGAGATCAAGAACTCGCAGCTCGCGGCGGGGGCGAAGGTGCCGCACCTGTCCTACATCGGCGACGCCTCCATCGGCGAGGGGACGAACATCGGCGCGGGCGGGATCACCGCCAACTACGATGGACGAGTCAAGCAGCGGACCACGATCGGCAAGGATGTCCACACCAGCTGCGACAATGTCTTCGTCGCACCCGTGACGATTGGAGACGGCGCGTGGACAGCGGCGGGATCGGTGATCACCGACGACGTTCCCCCCGACGCGCTCGCCGTTGCCCGTGCCCACCAGAAGAACATCGAGGGATATGGACGACGAAAGCGCGGTTAGTCTCGAGACCCCCCTGCCGCTCTTCTCGGCCGCCGGCATGTCGGTGTCCAGCATGAGCGCGGCGGAGCATGCGAGCTGGATGGAACGGGCGCCGCACAAGCGGCTCATGCTCTTCTCCGGCCGCTCGAACCCGGCCCTCGGCGAGGCGATCGCCGAGCGGATCGGCATCGAGCTCGGCGACGTGCTGCTGAAGACGTTCACGAACGGCGAGGTCTACGTCCGCTACCAGGAGTCGATCCGTGGCGCCGACATGTTCATCGTGCAGTCGTGCTCGTCGCCGACGAACGACTCGCTGATGGAGCTCTTGATCATGGCCCAGGCGGCCAGGCTGGCCTCGGCCAAGCGGATCACGGCCGTCATGCCCTGGTACCCCTACGGCCGCCAGGACAAGAAGAGCATGCCGCGCGAGCCGATCACCGCGAAGCTCGTGGCCGACATGCTGGCGGCCGCGGGCGTCGACCGGGTGCTGACGATGGACCTGCACGCCGGCCAGCTGCAGGGCTTCTTCGACGGCGCCGTCGACCACATGACCGCCGCCCCGATGCTGGCCGGGTACTTCAACGACCTGCTCGACGTCCCGCCCGAGGATGTCGTCGTCGTCTCCGCCGACGCCGGCCGGGTGAAGCTCGCCAAGAAGTTCTCGGAGATGCTGGGCGGACAGCTGGCGCTGATCACCAAGGAGCGTCCGGGCCACCAGGAGGCCGAGGTGACGAACGTGATCGGCGAGGTCGGCGGCAAGGTCTGCATCCTGCTCGACGACATGATCGATACGGCCGGAACGCTCTGCGCCGGAGGTCAGTCGCTGATGCACGAGGGGGCGACGCGGGTCTTCGCCTGCGCCACTCACCCGGTCTTCTCCGGCCCGGCCCTCGAGCGGCTCGACAAGAGCGTGTTCGAGAAGGTCGTCGTGACGGACACCATCCCGATCAACCCGCTGCACTGCCCGGACAAGGTGAAGGTGCTGTCGGTGGCGCCAATTCTGGCTGATACCATCTGCAACGTCTTCAACGACGATTCCGTGTCGGGCCTCTTCCACGGCGGGAATCAGCTGTTCTGACGGCAACCCGGGGACTGTCCCCACGGAAACGACGGTGGTGAGGGCGGCATGGAGCGAGTGAAACTGGCGGCGCGCCTGCGTGACGGGCGCGGCACGAAGGACGCGAAGGCGCTGCGCGCGGCCGGTGACGTCCCCGGCGTGATCTATTCCGCGACCTCTGAGACCGAGTCGATCGTCGTCAGCATCCGCGATCTGCGCCACGCGCTGTCCGAGGCCGGCGTGCACTCCGTGTTCGACGTCAGCATCGACGGGAAGTCCGACCGGCCCGTGCTGATCAAGGAGTTCCAGCTCGATCCCGTCCGCGACCGGGTCATCCACGTCGACCTGCACGAGATCAGGCTCGACCAGAAGATCAACACGTCGATCCCGGTGCACATCGAGGGCCACGCCGAGGGTGTGAACATGGGCGGCGCGCTGAGCCAGCCCACCCACGAGGTGCACGTGGAGGCACTCCCTGCCGACCTGGTCGAGATGATCACGGTCGACGTGTCGGCGCTCGAGATCGGCCAGTCGATCCGGCTCGCCGATGTGACGCCCCCGAACGGCATCACGTTCACCGACGACCTCGAGGGCACCGTGCTCGCAACGATCGCGGCGCCGGTGTCCGAGGAGGAGCTCAAGACCGAGGCCGAGCTCGAGGCGGACGCCGAGGCCGAGGCGGAAGCCGTCGCGGCTGCGGAGGCTGCTGCCGAGGCCGGCGAGGAGGGCGCTGCCGAGGGCGGGGAGGCGGAGGCCGCCCCGGCCGAGGAGCCGAGCTCCGAGTAGGCGGCGCGCGGGGTGCGCCTCGGACGGCGCGACTTCGGCCCGTCGCTGGATGCGCTCGTGGTCGGGCTCGGCAACCCGGGCCCGGAGTACGCCGCCACGCGGCACAACCTCGGGTTCATGGTCACCGACCGCCTCGCCGGTGAGTGGTCGCTCGGCTGGAAGAGCAAGTTCTCGGGCCGGGTGGCCGAGGGCCGCGACGGCGACGTCCGGCTTGCGCTGCTGCAGCCGCTGACCTACATGAACCTGTCGGGGAAGAGCGTCGCGGCGGCGATGCGGTTCTACAAGCTCGAACCGGATGCGCTCGTCGTCGTGCACGACGAGATCGACCTCGAGCTGGGCGACGTGCGGGCGAAGTCGGGCGGCGGGCTGGCCGGCCACAACGGCCTGCGCTCGCTGCGCGACACGCTCGGCACGGCCGACTTCGTGCGGGTGCGGATTGGGGTGGGGCGGCCCGAGCGGGGCGAGCGCCAGCCGGTCGCCGACTGGGTGCTGCGGCCGTTCCCGGCCGGCGTCGCAGTCGACGATCTGGTGACCCGAGGCGCCGCCTGTACCCGAGCCGTGATCCGCGACGGCGTCGACGAGGCGATGCAGCGGTTCAACGGCGCCGGGCCCACCGGCGCCTCGTGACCGAGTTTTCAAGCTCGTCGCGGGCGGGTATGGTGCGCGCATGAGCACGCGAACGAAGGTCGGTCTCTGGTTCGTCCGCAAGCATCCGCGCACCGCGGCACGCGTCGGCTGGACGATCGCCCGTCACCCGAAGCGCACGGCCACAGCCGTGAAGATCGGCCGAGCGGCGCCGGATGTCGCCCGCAAGGCGCGGGCGGCGAAGGACGATCCCCGCGTGCGCGACCAGCTGGACGAGACGCGGGACGCGCTGACGTCCGCACGGGCGCGCCTGCGCGGGTCGGACGACCTGGCGGGCGCCGTCACCGACGAGAAGCTCTGGTCGGAGCTGCGCAGGGCGGCCATGGCGATGGCCGCCGGCTACGCCGCGGCCCAGTCACCGCAGCCGAAGCGCAAGAAGCGGCGGCTGCGCCGCGCCGTGCTGACCGTCGGCGTGATCGGCGCCGGCGCGTACGCCGGCTACCGCGCCACGCGTGGCGTGAGCGGGCCCGACCTGCCTGCGTAAGCTCCGGTTCGGAGCTAGGCGATCAGGCGGATGCGCGGGCCCTTGCCGGATGTGGCAGGGGCGGCGACGACGTCGGGCGTGCGGCTGTCGAGGCGCGACTCGAACGCCTGGCGCATCTCCTCGCCGCGCATGTGAGCGGCGTTCGCGATCCGCCAGCAGGCGAGCTTGGAGTCGAGACGGCGGACACCCTCCGGCGGGTCGTAGAGGCGCGTGCGCACCTGGTACTCGCTCATTCCCCTCGTCGCCGTCCGCATTGCGGCGCAAGAGTATCGAGAACGGCGGACGGAGTAAAGCCACAACCGTCAAGAAACGGACGGAGATTCCGACCGTCTAGACGATCTTGGGCAGCGCGCGGAAGATCTCGCGGGCCGAGGCGTACGCCCAGTCGAGCCGGCGCAGCTCCATCCGTTCGTTGGGCGAGTGGATGTTGTCGTCGTCCGTGCCGAACCCGGACAGGATCGTCGGGATGCCGCGCCCGGCGAACGCCGCCGCGACCGGGATCGTGCCGCCCGAGCGCACCGCCAGCGGGCGGATTCCGGTGGCCTGTTCGATCGCGTCGAAGCCCGCCCGCAGCACCGGGTGCTCGGGATCCATCCACGCCGGCTGGGCCGGAGGCCACATCTCCACGTCGAGCGTCGCACCGGCCGGGCAGGTGTCGCGCAGCGTGCGCTCGAACAGGGCCGACATCGCATCGGCGTCCTGACCGGGAGCCAGCCGCAGCGAGACCGACGCGAGCGCCTCCTGCACGATGCTCGTCTTGTGCAGGGTCGGGTCGCCCGCCGCGATGGAGTGCACCGTGAGCGACGGCCGCGCGCCCGTGCGCTCGTAGAACTCACTCCCGGCGGCCGGATCGGCGGGGATCGCGCCGGCCTCGCGCAGCAGGTCGTCGCCCGCGGGCAGCTGGGCCCAGGACGCCCGCTCCGCCTCGTTCACGGGCGCGATGCCGGCGGAGAAGGCCTCGGGGAGGTCGATCAGCCGGGACAGAACGCGGTTCAGGTCGTGGACGGCGTTCGCCGCCGCCCCGCCGTACATGCCGGAGTGCAGCTCGCGGCGTCCGGTGCGGAGCCGCAGCTGGGCACCGGCCAGGCCGCGCAGGCCGGTCGTGATCGCCGGCTGGCCGGCGTCGACCATGCCGCCGTCGAAGATCACCGCTGCGCCGAAATCGCCCTCGACTGCGGCCAGGTGGTGGATGACGGAGTGGCCGCCGATCTCTTCCTCGCCATCGGCGAACACCCGCACGTTCACCCCCAGCTCCCCGGCCGCGGCCAGGTCGAGGGCGGCCCGCAGCACGGCGAAGAAGTTGCCCTTGTCGTCCGTCACGCCACGGGCGTGGATCCACCCGTCGCGCACCTCCGGCTCGAACGGGTCGCTGTCCCACAGCTCGCGCGGCCCGACGGCCTGGACGTCGTAGTGGCCGTAGGCGATGACGGTCGGCGCGCCCGGCCGCGACGCGGGGATGACGCCGTCGACCAGCGGATTGCCGTGCTCGGCTGTGACGGTCGCGTCGCCGCCGATCAGGTCGGCGATCCAGCCGGCCGCGGTCCGCAGCTCGTCGGGATGGGCGCCGTCGCTCGAGACGGACTCGATCCGCAGCAGCTCGTAGAGCTGTGCCAGGAACGCGTCAGTCGTGGCTTTGGGTGTGCTTGCCACGCGCGATGTCGATCAGTGTCAGGGTCCCGAGCAGCAGCGGGATGGACAGCGCGATGAAGAAGATCGTCGTGAGCGTCCAGTCGTGCCCGGTCGGCTTGCCCTCGGCGTTGGCCGCCGCGGCGAACGCGGTGACCGGGAGCGCGAGCATGAGGGCGAAGACGT
This sequence comes from uncultured Actinomycetes bacterium, assembly GCA_963708365.1. Lineage (GTDB taxonomy): Bacteria > Actinomycetota > Thermoleophilia > Gaiellales > JAICJC01 > JAICJC01. The sequence goes on along the minus strand of CAVPSM010000003.1, from coordinate 384,551 downwards.
ACAGCGAGACGATCAGGCGGCGCACCGGAAAACCTCCGTCGGCATGGCGGCACGGAGCCTACCATGCCAGTGTGGACGGCTTGGAGCAGCAGGTGGACGGCCCCCTCGCCGGGGCCGAACTGGCCCTGGCCTACATGCTTGCGGACGAGTCCTTCGGCGCATACGCCAAGCGGACCGCGGCCGGCATCACCCGCGCCCGCGTGGCCGAGCCGATCCTGCCCGCCCTCGCGGCGGCGCTCTGGCGCTCGCGGGAAGGGGTCGAGCCGCGCGCGCTCGCGGTCGTCTGTGAGGACGACGACGCGGCCCGCGCGCTCGCCGAGTCCGCCGCCGCGTTCCTGCCGCCCGACACCGCCGCATTCCTGCCCTCGCGCGGAGCCGGCTGGGGCAGCGGCCTCGACCCGGCGCCGCATCTGGTCGGCGAGCGCCACCGGGCGCTGGACGCGCTCGCCCGCGGCGGCCTCGTCGCCGTGTCGGCCGACGCGCTGATCGAGCGGGTCGACCCGCCCGACCGTCGTCCGGCGCCGGTGGAGCTGCGGCTGGGGGAGGACCTGCCGTTCGACGACCTGGTCTCGGCGCTCGCCGCCGCCGGCTACGAGCGATCCGACTCGGTCGAGGAGCGTGGCCAGTTCTCGGTCCGCGGCGGCCTCGTCGACGTGTTCCCGACCACCGGCCGCGAGCCGGTCCGTGTCGAGTTCTTCGGCGACCAGGTCGAACGATTGTCCGCGTTCTCCGCCTTCACGCAGCGATCCCTGCGCGACCTTGACCGCGTGCTGATCCACCCTGCCGCCGAGTACTCCGGGCACGACATCGAGCACTCGCGCTGGGGCAGGGACGACGACGAGGACGGCGCTGACGTCCCCGAGGGGCTCGTTCCGCTCGGCCCCGAGCTCGTCGCCGGCGCGGCCGTGGTGGCATGGAACCCGGCCGACCTCGCCGCCGGGATCGAGGGTGCGCACGCCGAGGTGGCCGACCGGCTGCGCGATCCCGCGGCCCGCGCCCGCGGCTACGTCGGGGTCGATGCGGTCACCGACCTGATCGAGTCGGTGCCTGCGCTCGAGGAGATGCCGCTCGGCCAGCCGTTCCAGTTCGAGGCGCAGCGGCCGGCGCTCGCGTCCACCGGGATCGCCGAGGCCGAAAACGAGCTGCGCGGGCTGGTCCGGGCCGGCTACCGGGTGCTCGTGTGCTTCGCCCACCTCGGCGAGGCCCGGCGCACCCACATGGCCCTGCGCCGCGTCGAGGCCACGGTGCCGGTCCCCGGCGGGCACGGGCCGGACGAGGCGGGGGTCGCCTTCGTCGTGTCGCCGCTGCGGCAGGGCTTCGTCTCGCCCGCGCTGCGCGTCGCCGTCCTGCCCGCCGCCCAGCTCCTGCGCCGCCGCGGCACGCGCGGCCCGGCCCGGTTCGGCGGCCGGGCGCTCTCGACGGTCGCCGACCTGCGCAGCGGCGACTACGTCGTGCATGAGGACCACGGGGTCGGCCGCTTCATCCGGTTCGACACGAAGGAGGTCGGCGGCGTCGTCCGCGACTACCTCTACCTCGAGTTCCGCGGCGACGACCGCCTCTACGTGCCACATGACCAGCTGGCGAAGGTCAGCCGCTACGTCGGCGCCGACGGCCGGGCGCCGTCGCTCGCCAAGCTCGGCGGCAAGGCCTGGAGCACGCTCAAGAGCCGCGCCCGCGTGGCCGTGCGCGAGCTGGCCGGCGAGCTGCTCGCGCTCTACGCCCGCCGCCAGACGGCGACGCGGCCGGCGGTCGGGCCGGACGACGAGTGGATGGCGCGGCTGGAGGCGTCGTTCCCGTTCGACGAGACCGACGACCAGGGCGTCGCGATCGACGCCGTGAAGCAGGACCTGGAGGCGCCCCAGCCGATGGACCGGCTCGTCTGCGGCGACGTCGGCTTCGGCAAGACCGAGGTGGCCGTGCGGGCGGCGTTCAAGGTCGCCTCCGCCGGCCGCCAGGTGCTCATGCTCGTGCCGACGACGATCCTCGCCCAGCAGCACGCGGCCACGCTGCGCGAGCGCTTCCGGGATTTCCCGGTGCGGGTCGAGATGGTGTCGCGCTTCCGCGCGCCGGCCGAGGTGAAGCAGGTGCTGGCCGAGTTCGCCGCCGGCAAGGTCGACGTTCTGGTCGGGACGCACCGGGTGCTCTCGCGTGATGTCGTGCCCCAGAACCTCGGCCTCGTCGTGCTCGACGAGGAGCAGCGCTTCGGCGTCGCCCAGAAGGAGCTGCTGCGCCAGCTGCGGCTCGAGGTCGACGTGCTGGCGATGTCGGCGACGCCCATCCCGCGCACCCTCCACATGAGCCTCTCCGGCCTGCGCGACATCAGCGTGATCACGACGCCGCCGCGCGGCCGCCACCCGATCAAGACGCACGTCGGCGAGTTCGACGAGGAGCTGATCGCGGCCGGGCTGCGGCGCGAGCACGCTCGCGGCGGCCAGTCGTTCTACCTGCACAACCGCGTCGAGACGATCGAGGACGTGGCCGAGCGGGTGCGGCGGTGGGTGCCCGAGCTCCGGGTCGGCGTCGCCCACGGCCAGATGGCCGAGCGCGCCCTGGAGGGCGTGATGATGCAGTTCCTGCGCGGCGAGTTCGACGTACTCGTCTCGACGACGATCATCGAGTCCGGCCTCGACATCCCGCAGGCGAACACGCTGATCGTCGAGCGGGCCGACACGCTCGGCCTGGCCCAGCTGTACCAGATCCGCGGCCGCGTCGGGCGCTCCGAGGAGGTCGCCCACGCGTTCCTGTTCTACCCCGACCGGCGCGAGCTCTCCGAGGAGGCCCGCCACCGGCTCTCGACGCTCGCCGACTACACCGAGCTGGGCTCCGGCTACCGGATCGCGATGCGTGACCTCGAGCTGCGCGGCGCCGGCAACCTGCTCGGCGACGAGCAGTCGGGCCACGTCGCCGCGGTCGGCTTCGAGCTCTACTGCGAGCTCCTGGCCGAGGCGGTCGCCGAGCTGCAAGGCGCGCCGCTGGCCGCGTCGAAGCCGGTGCGTGTCGAGGCCCAGGTGGACGCCTACGTCCCGGCCGACTACGTGCCGCTCGAGGCCGTCAAGATCGACTTGCATCGGCGGGTTGCCCTCGCCGTCGACCGCTCCGAGCTGCGCGAGATCGAGGCCGAGCTGGCCGACCGGTTCGGGCCGCTGCCCGAGCCGGTCGCGAACCTGCTCGCGATCCAGGAGCTGCGGCTCGTCGCCGCCGACATGGGCATGGCCGTCGCGACCCTGCGGGGCGGCACGTTCAGCGTTGGCCCGGTCGCGCTCGGCTCGGCAGAGGTGCGCGCGCTGCGCGAGCGCTTCCCGGCGGTGCGCTACAGCGTGGCCTCGCGTGAACTTAGCCTAAGACCAGTCTTGGAGCCGTCTGAGACCCGGCCCCGGGTCCTCCATGGACTGGAATTACTCGATGCTATCATTGATATCCGCCGCGAAATCGCGGCGTAGTTCGTTTGATGGGCCGAACTCTCCTGATCATCTCCCTGGCCGCTGTGGCGGCGCTCTCGGCCGCCTGTGGCGGTTCGTCGTCGTCGTCGAGCTCGACGTCGGCCCAGCTCGGCTCCGGCGACGTCGCCGTCGTCGGGCCGAACCACATCACGAAGCAGCAGCTCGACCACCAGATCACGCTCGAGCTGGCCGCGATGGCGGTCAAGAAGCAGAAGATCCCCAAGGTCGGCACCACCGCCTACACGAGCTCCGTCGTCCAGCCCGTGCTGGCATATCTCGTACAGAACGCCCAGGTGCACGACATCGCCAATCAGCTCTCGGTGGACGTCACGCCGAAGGAGATCCAGTCCGAGGTCGACAAGGCGATCAAGCAGTACTACGGAGGCGACCAGGCCAAGTACCACGCCGACCTCAAGAAGTACAAGCTGAGCGATGCCGACATCGCCCAGCAGTTCGAGCTGACGCTGCTCGAGCAGAAGATCGAGGCGAAGCTGAAGAGCCAGGTGAAGGTCTCGGACACGGACGTCGAGGACTACTACAAGTCGCACCAGCAGCTCTACGAGGCCAACGCCGACTCGCGCACGGTCGACTACGTGCTGCTCCCCGACAAGGCTGCAGCCGTCAAGGCGCACGCCGCGCTCGCGTCCGGCAAGAGCTTCGCCGACGTGGCGGCCGGTGCGATCGACGACAGCGCCGCCCACGAGCCGTTCACGTTCAGCAAGGGTGGCGGCGACGTCGCCTTCCAGGATGCGACGTTCGGCCTGAAGACGAACGAGCTCTCGGGGCTCGTCCCGGTCGACAAGGCCTACACGCAGTCCTCGCTGGCCGGCAAGTGCCAGCCCACGTGCTACTTCGTCATCCGCCCGACCGGCGACATCGTGAAGGCGGGGACGAAGAAGTCGTTCGCGTCGGTCAAGGATCAGATCCGCACGCAGCTTCTGCAGACGCGCCAGTCGGCCCACATCGCAAGCGTCGTCAAGCAGCTCGAGGGCGAGCAGAAGAAGGCCACCGAGTACGCCCCCGGCTACGCCCCGCCGAAGACGTCGACGCCGTCGACCGGCAGCGGCACGCAGCCGAGCAGCTGACGCCGGAGATCCCGCGCTCGTGGCCACGCTGATCGCTCTCGGCCCGGGCGATCCCGAGCTGATCCCGCTGGCATCCTGGCGGGCGCTCGAGGCGGCCGGCCCGGTGGCGCTGCCGGACGACGAGCCGCTGCGTGACTGGCTGGCCGGTCGCGGCATCGCCGTCGACCCGGGCGCGCCGGTCGCGGCGGCGTCGGGCGAGCGGCTGCGGCGGCTGCTCGGGCTGCGCAGCTGGGACGAGACGGTGCCGTCGGGCCCCGTCCTGCAGACGCTGCTTCTGGCCGACGCCCTGGTCGCGATGCAGCGGCTGACCGAGCGGCTGCGCCGCGACTGCCCGTGGGACCGCGAGCAGACCGTCGGCACGATCGTCCCCCACACGATCGAGGAGGCATACGAGGTGGCCGAGGCCGCGGAGGCCGGCACGGGCGCGAAGCTCGTGGACGAGCTGGGCGACCTGCTGTTCCAGACATTCTTCCTCGCGCTCCTCTGCGAGGAGCAGGGCGACGGCGATCTGGCGACGGTTGCGACGGGAATCACGACCAAGCTGATCCGCCGCCACCCGCACGTGTTCGGCGAGCGGGAGGCCGAGACCGCCGGGGCGGTGCGCGCGAATTGGGAGCAGATCAAGCGCGATCAGGAGGGCCGCAGCGGCATCTTCCACGACGTCCCCGGGGTGCTGCCCGCGCTGCTCCACGCGCGCAAGGTGCAGCGCCGGGCGTCGGCCGTCGGCTTCGACTGGCAGGCCTGGGACGGGGCCTGGGGTGATCTCGCCGACGAGCTGCGCGAGCTACGCGCGGCGCTCGACGCGGCGCCGGCACCGCGGGCCGAGCACGCTCCCGACCCCGAGGTCGTGCACGAGCTCGGCGACCTGCTCTTCGCCGCAACCAACGTCGCCCGCCTGGCCAACGTCGATCCGGAGCTCGCCCTGCGCGCGGCTGCGGGACGCTTCCGCGACCGGGTCGAGACGGCCGAGCGCCTGGCCGCCGACGCGGGAGTGGACTGGGCCGGGCTCGACCTGGAGGCGCAGGACGCCTGGTACCGGCGGGCGAAGGCCGCGCTACAGGGGGCGTAGCGACCGCGCGATCCCACGCGCCGAGCGCGGCGTGACGCCCGTGCCGGAGAGTGTGATCATCGCGTGGGGCACGAAGACGAAGGCGATCGTGGTCCCCGGGTTGGCGGCGGACGACGAGAGGGCGAGCATGCCCTGGGTGGTGCCGTTGCCGCTCTCCCCCGTCAGGCTCACGCTGCCGTCGGCCCGGATCGCCGCCAGCTGGAACGTGCCGTGTGTGCCGTCGCCGAGGGTCAGCGGCTCGTCACCTCCGAAGCCGCCGAGCGGCGCCGTGACCTCGACGTCCACGTGGGGGTAGCCGATCGCGTACCAGCCGCCGTCGCCCGACGCCGCGCTGCTTGCGCGGGCGCGGTGGCCCCTCCAGTTCGGCCCGAGCCAGTAGGCGGTGACGGACGAGGCGGGCCGCACTCCCGGGCGCAGCTCCCGCACGACCTCCCTGGCGTGCCCAGCGGCCGGCCGGAACGCGGACGCCGCGATGTGGCCGGCGCGGCCGATCGTGATCCGCAGCCGCTCGGTGCTGGTCGTCGCCACGATCCGCGCCGGCGGGCCGCTCGAGACGACGCGGAGATGGACGCCCCACGGCGGCGCGGTGCCGCTCAGGAAGGCCTGGACGATCCGCAGCGTGAGCCCGCCGGCCTGGTTCGCCAGGAACCGTTGGGAGCCGCGGTAGTCGGTTACGAACGGGTGCGCCGCGCCGCCCCACTGCCGCGTCGCGGTGCGGCCGTCCGAGACGGAGACCATCCGGTAGCGGAACCGCTCCGAGCGGGCAACGATCCGGAACCTCCCGTCCCCGTCGACGAGCATCGTCTGCGGCGGGCCGGCCGAGCTCCCAGTCGTGGGGTGGAGCAGGCTGATGCGGACGTGTGCCACGAAGTCGCGCGAATGCGTCGCCCACGAGGGGCCGGAGGCCGACCCGTGGCCGCCGCTGCACCCCGCCGCCAGCGCGGCGGCCAGGGCGCATGTGACGATCCGGACGCGCACGCCGTGATTGTCCTCCGCAGGCCTCTCCGGGGCAAGCCCAGGCTAATATCCCGCTCCGGATGAGCGCCATCGTGTCCGTCACCGGCCGCGAGATCCTCGACTCGCGCGGGAACCCGACCGTCGAGGTCGACGTCGTGCTCGAGTCCGGCGCCGGCGGCCGCGCCGCGGTGCCCTCCGGCGCCTCGACCGGCGCGCACGAGGCCGTCGAGCTGCGCGACGGCGATCCGGCCCGCTACGGCGGCAAGGGCGTGCTCCAGGCGGTCGGGCACGTGAACTCCGCCATCGCGGCGGCGCTTCAGGGCATCGACGCCGCCGACCAGCGCCTGGTCGACTCCTATCTCATCGAGCTCGACGGATCCGAGAACAAGAGCCACCTCGGAGCGAACGCGATCCTCGGCACCTCGCTGGCGACGGCGAAGGCGGCGGCGGCGGACGCGGGCCTCTCGCTGTACCGCTACGTCGGCGGCGCCGGCGCGCACATCCTGCCCGTGCCGATGATGAACGTCCTGAACGGCGGCATGCACGCGGACAACAGCGTCGACATGCAGGAGTTCATGATCGTGCCCGTCGGGGCCGAGTCGTTCGCCGAGGGGCTGCGCCTGTGCTCCGAGACCTACCACGCGCTGAAGACGCTTCTGAAGAGCCGCGGCCTCGAGACGAACGTCGGCGACGAGGGCGGCTTCGCCCCGAATCTGAGCTCGAACGAGGAGGCGATCGCGGTCATCATGGAGGCCGCCGAGAACGCCGGCCATCGCGGCTCGATCATGATCGCGCTCGACCCCGCCGCGACCGAGCTCTACCGCGACGGCGCCTACCATCTCACCGGCGAGGGACGCACGTTGCGGGCGGGGGAGATGGTCGACCTGTACGACGACCTCGCCACCCGGTATCCGATCGTGTCGATCGAGGATGGCCTGGCCGAGGACGACTGGGACGGCTGGGCGCACCTGACCGAGCGGCTCGGCGACCGCCTCCAGCTGGTCGGCGACGATATCTTCGTCACGAACACGAGCCGCATCCGCGAGGGCATCCGCATGCGCATCGGCAACGCCGTGCTCATGAAGCTGAACCAGATCGGCACGCTCTCGGAGACGCTCGACGCCATCCGGCTGGCGTCGTCGGCGGCGTACGCGAGCGTCATCTCCCATCGCTCCGGCGAGACCGAGGACACGACGATCGCCGACCTCGTGGTCGCGACCGGCTGCGGGCAGATCAAGACCGGCGCGCCCGCGCGCAGCGACCGCGTGGCCAAGTACAACCAGCTCGTCCGCATCGAGGAGGAGCTGGGCGCGTCCGCGCGGTATCCCGGCCGCGCGGCGTTCGCCGCCCTCGCCGCAGCTCCGTCGTCGGCGCGGTGACGGAGCCCCGGCCGCGCCGCACCAAGATCGTCTGCACGATCGGGCCGGCATCGTCCGATCCGGAGACGATCGAGCAGCTGGCGTGGTCGGGCATGGACGCCGCCCGCCTGAACTTCTCCCACGGCGACCAGGAGATGCACCGGGCCACGCTCGCGTCCGTGCGCCGCGCGCAGGCGCTGATCGGCCGGCCGCTGGCGGTGATCGCCGACCTGCAGGGGCCGAAGATCAGGATCGGGCGCATCGGCGAGCCGCGCTCGGTGAACCCGGGCGACACGCTCGTCCTGACGGCACCCGGCCAGGGAGCGCCGGGCGACCTCGACGTCACCTTCGTCGGCATCGCCGACACCGTCTCGCCGGGTCGAGAGGTGCTGATAAACGACGGCATGGTCCGGGCCCGGGTCGCCTCGGTCGAGGGGGCGCGCGTCATCACCCGCGTCGAGGTCGGCGGCCTGATCTCGTCGGGCAAGGGGGTGAACCTGCCCGGCACCTACCTGCCGATCCCGTCGCTCACCGAGAAGGACGAGTCCGACCTCGAGTTCGCGCTCGGGATCGGCGCGGACTACATCGCGCTCTCGTTCGTGCGCACGGCGGCGGACGTCGAGCAGCTGCGCGAGCGCATCGACGCCGCCGGGTCGCATGCGCGCATCGTCGCCAAGATCGAGAAGGCCGAGGCGGTCGAGAACCTCGACGAGATCGTCGCCGTCAGCGACGCCGTCATGGTGGCCCGCGGTGACCTGGGCGTCGAGATCGGCGCGGCCGACGTGCCCCTCGTCCAGAAGCTCATCATCCGCACCGGGCGGGACGCCGGCCGGGCCGTGATCACGGCGACGCAGATGCTCGAGTCGATGATCCACCAGCCTGAGCCGACCCGGGCCGAGGCCTCGGACGTCGCCAATGCGGTGCTCGACGGGACGTCGGCGCTGATGCTCTCCGGCGAGACGGCCGTCGGCGCCTATCCGCTCGAGGCGGTGGCCACGATGAACCGGATCGCCCGCGCGGTCGAGCCGTCGCTGACCTACCACGACGCCGGCCGCCGCCGGGAGGGCGACGTCGGCACGATCCTTGCCCACGCGGCGTGCGACGTCGCCGAGGACCTGGACGCAGAGGTGATCGCGTGCCCGACCCAGTCGGGCTCGACCGCCCGCAACGTGTCCCGGTTCCGGCCCCGGCGCGCGATCGTGGCGGCGAGCCCCGACCCGGTCGTGCTGCAGCAGCTGGCGCTCGAGTGGGCGGTGGTGCCGATCGTGATCGAGGGTGCGACCTCGACCGAGGATCTGTGGCGGCGGACGGTCGACGCGATCCGCGCGAGCGGCCTCGCAGGCACCGGGCAGCGGGTCGTGCTCTCGGGCGGCACGCGCCTCAACCGCCCCGGTACGACGGATCACATCGTCGTGCGCACGATCGAGTAGGAGTCCGCCGTCCGGCGTCGAACGGGGTCGGGTGGCACGGACGCGACCGCGGACCCTACGACGTGGCCTGACCGCGGGCCGCATGGTCGCCGCCGGGGTCCTGGTCCTCATCGCCGCGCTCTACGTCGGGCCGCTCCAGAAGGAGCTGCACCTGCGCAGCGAGCTGGCTGCTGGGCGCAACCGCGTCTCCGTCCTCGACCGGCAGAACCGCCGCCTCCACGACGTCGAGGCGCAGCTGCACACGAAGGCCGAGATCGTCCGCTTCGCCCGCGCGTGCGGCTGGATCTTCCCCGGCGAGCAGGCGTACGTGGTGAAGGGCCTGACGGCCCGTTCCTGCCGGTGACGGCAGTACCCTGACCGGATCGACGATCAGGCAGCCATCGCGCTCCAGCTCGGCCGGCCTCCGCGCGGTGACGTGGGTGTCGCCGTGCGCTGCCCGCACGGGCGGCCGGCTGTCATCGCGCAGGCGGCGTACCTCGCCGACGGCACGCCGTTCCCGACCACCTACTACCTGAGCTGCCCGCACGCCGTCGCCCGCATCGACGCGCTGGAGGCGGCCGGCGGGGTCGACCGCTACGAGCAGCTGGTGTCGGACGACTCCGAGGCGATGGCCGAGTACCGCGCCGGGGCCGCCCGCCAGCGCGAGCTGCGCCGGCCGGCGGAGCGGATGGCCGACGACGGTGCAAGCCTCGCGCTCGGGATCGCCGGCACGAGCCGTGAGGGCGCGGTCAAGTGCCTGCACGCTCACGCGGCGTTCGCGCTCGCCGAGCCGGGCTACGCCCTCGGCCGCCGCATCCTGGAGGAGGCGGCGCCGCTCTATCGGGCCGGGGAGTGCTGCACGGCGTGACCGCGGCGATCGAGCTCGCCATGCTGGAGTGGGCGGAGGGCGCGCGCCGGCTCGCGGCGCTCAGCCTGACGACGCGCCGCCGCGCCGTGGTCGAGCGGGTGGCGGCCGAGCTCGAGGCCGAGATCGTCCGCCGGATCGGCCAGACGTTCGCCCTGGCGGAGCTGACCGAGGTCTACTCCTCGAGCGAGTCGTGGTGCCTCGACGTCGCCCAGCGGGTCACGCCCGAGCCCTGGGCGTACGACCTCTCGGCGGTCCAGCCGGCCGCCTTCGCCCGCGTGGCCCGAAGCGCCGTGGACTACCGCAGCGGTTGATTCACTCCCGGTCGTCGGGGCGGATCACGATCTGGTCGGCCTCGACGCGGACGATCAGCGCCCGCCGGCCCGACCAGTGCTCCGCGAACACCGGGTCGTCGCGCACCGCGCCGTCGAGCCAGAAGCCGTAGCCCTCGTCGCCGCGGTCGAGCACGGCCTCGTAGCCGGTCTGCTGCTTGCGGCCACGGCCGCCGCGCCGCCTGCGCCGTCGTCCCGTGCCCTCGTCGGTCGACGGCTCGTCCGCGGCAGCAGTTGCGGCCGGCGCGTCGGGCAGCGGGCCGCTCAGCGGCGCGACGCCGCCGGTCGCCTTCTTCGACCGCCGCCGCCGCGTCTTGGTGGCCGGCTCCTCCGGCGGCGCGTCGGGCGGGATCACCGGCGGCGGGACCGATGCCCCGCGCCCCTCGGCCGCGTCGCGGCGCAAGATGCCGTGCTGCGACCGGAACGCCGAGATGCTCGCCGGGGTCGAATTCAGCGTGTGGGCGATCCAGATATCGGTTCGCCCCTGCTCGACCCACTGGCGGATCTCCTCCAGATACGGCTTCAGGGTTGCCTTTTGCGTTGGCACGGCGGGCAGCATATCGGCCGGGGCGGCCGCCGCAGGAGGGTGATGAAGCCCGGAAGGAGCGGTGTCTTATGTTAATTTCATGTTGAGCAGGGGCTCCGGAGCGGCTACCCTACGGTCTCCAAGCGAGGAGCGCCCAGTGGAGTCGACGCTGAACAAGGAGGGCCTCGCCGCCGATGCCGAATGGATCGCGGGGGCGAGAGCAAAGGGCGAGTTCCGGTGTGAGGGATGCGGATACGGCGTGACGGTGTACCGGTCATTGCCGGTGTGTCCGATGTGTCACGGCACCGCGTGGGAACGCGTGCCGTGGAGGCCGTACACGCGAGTCGTCTCACCCATGAACGACTAGATCGCCCTGCGGCGGTCGACGGCCGGAAGGCCGCCGACCGCCCCGGGTAGGGGTGTGCTCTACGATTCAGCCGTGCGGAGAGGCGTGAGACTCGCGCTACAGGCGGCCGCCGTTGCGCTGCTGGTCGCCCTGATCGGGCTCTTCGCTCGCAGCCTGCTGCAGGGGTCGACGACGGTCTCGGCCGAGCTCAACGACGGCCAGCGCCCGGCTGCCCCGAACTTCAGCCTGCCCCAGCTGGACGGCCGCGGCGACGTCGCGCTGAAGAGCCTCCGCGGCAAGGTCGTCCTGCTCAACTTCTGGGCCTCGTGGTGCCCACCCTGCCAGGAGGAGGCGCCGCTCTTCAACCAGATACAGGACACGTACCGGCGCCGCGGCGTCGCCGTCGTCGGCGTCGACTCGCAGGATTTCGCGGGCGACGCGCGCGCCTTCGCCCGCCGTCTGCACGTCAACTACACGCTCGTGCGCGACTCGTCCAACGACGTCACCAACCGCTGGGGCGTGACGAGCGGCTTCCCGGTGACGTTCGTGATCGACCGCACGGGGGCGGTGCAGAAGATGTTCGCGACCCAGGTGGACGGTCAGATGCTGCAGTCGGCGCTGCGGCCGCTGGTCCGGGCAGGGGCGGCATGAGGCGGACGGGAATCGCCGCGGCGCTCGCGCTCGTCGCGCTGCTCGTCTTCCCTGCGGTCGCCGAGGCCTGCAACGGCTGGAGCGAGCCCGATATGGAGACGCAGCTGATGTGTCCCACCTGCCACCAGGTGCTGGCGTACTCCCAGTCGACGATCGCCACCAACATCCGCGGGCATCTGCACACCTGGTGCGGCGCCGGGTGGACGTCCGGTCAGGTGAAGAGCCGCCTGATCGCCCAGTTCGGGAACGAGATCCTGGCGTCGCCGCCCAAGCACGGGTTCGACCTGCTGGCGTGGGTGATCCCGGGCGCCGCACTGCTCGCCGGCGCCATCGTCGCCGCGGTGCTGACGACGCGCTGGCGCGGCCGTCGCGGCCCGCCGCCGCCTCCTCCCGTCGACCCAGGACTGTCTGCCCGGATCGACGCCGACATGGCCCGGTTCGAGTGAGAGAGGCCGCCGTCGCGTTCTCGGCGGGGCTGCTGTCGTTCGCGACGCCCTGCGTGCTGCCGCTCGTGCCCGCCTACCTCGGTGCGATCGGGGCCCGCTCGACCGATCCGCGCCGGGCGCTGCAGGCGTCGATCCCGTTCGTGCTCGGGTTCTCGGTCATCTTCATCGCCCTCGGGGCGGGGGCCGGGCTCGCCGGCGGTGCGCTGACCGACCACCGCGCCCAGCTGATCAAGCTCTCCGGGATCGTGATCGTGGCCATGGGCCTCGTCATGCTCGGCCTGATCCCGATCCCCGCTCTGAACCGGACGCTGGCGCCGGGCCTCGGACGCGCCCACGCCTCGGGGTCGGCGATGCTGCTCGGCGCCGCGTTCGGGCTCGCCTGGACGCCGTGCATCGGCCCGGTTCTGGGATCGATCATCGCGCTGGCAGCGACGGGCGCGACCGCCGCACGCGGCGCCGCGCTCCTGGCCGCCTACGCGGCCGGCCTCGCCGTCCCGTTCCTCGTCGCCGGCGTGGCGCTCGGCCGGGTGATGTCGACCGCCCGCTTCGTCCGCGACCGCTACACCCTCGTGCAGGCCGTTTCGGGCGCGGTGCTGATCGCCGCCGGCCTGCTCGTCTTCTTCGACAAGACCTACCTCGTGAACGCCTGGGTGGGCCAGTTCACGTCCGTAGTGGCCGTCGTCGCGCTCGCCGACGTCGACCTCTTCTTCCGCGCGAAGATCGAGGCGATGCTGACCGCGACCGGCCACCGGATGGCGGCCGCGGGCGAGGCGCCGGACGTCATCGTTGCCGACGTCAACCGCTGCGACCCGGCAGCCGTTGTTGCCGCCGCCGGGCCGGTGCCCGTGCTGGGCTTCGGCAGGCACACCGACGCCGCACTGCTGCGCTCCGCGCGGGCGGCGGGGTTCGCGAAGGTGGTGCCGAGATCGGTGCTGGCGGGGCGGTTGGGGGACCTGATCGCCGACCTGGTTGGATAAGCTTCGGGCTCTGTTCGGGAGTCTCAGGAGGGCGCTTGACGTACATCATCGCGGAGCCGTGCATCGATCTGAAGGACAAGTCGTGCATCGACGTGTGCCCGGTCGACTGCATCCACGAGTTCGCCCGCATGCTCGTGATCGATCCCGAGGAGTGCATCGACTGCGGCGCCTGCGAGCCGGAGTGCCCGGTCGAGGCGATCTATCCCGAGGACGCGCTGCCGGACAAGTGGGAGCCGTTCATCAAGATCAACTACGCCTACCCCGACGGCGAGACGATCGACAAGCTCACCAACGAGGTCAAGCCGCCCGAATGAGCGGCGAGCGCGAGCGCCCCAACCCGGACGAGCCGCCCGCGGACGAGGCGGACGCCGCGGACGGCCAGGACGAGGCGTACTCCGAGGACGAGGAGGCCGCCGTGGCCGCCCGCCTCGAAGACCTCGGGTACATCTAGGCCGTGGCCTCGCCACGGGTTTGCGTGATCGGGCTCGACGGGACGCCCGCGAGCTACCTCCGCCGCCGCATCGCCGACGGGTTCCTGCCCAACCTGGCGGAGCTCTCCCGGCAGGGCACGCTGATGTCGGCGCGGGCGCCGCTGCCGCCGATCTCGTCGGTCTCGTGGGCGAGCGCGTCGACTGGCGTGAACCCCGGTCGGCATGGCGTCTTCGGATTCGTCGAGCGCAAGCCGGGCTCGTGGGACCTGACCTTCACGAACGCCTTCACGATCTCCGAGCCACAGGTGTGGGCGAAGGCCGCCGACGCCGGGATGCGCTCGGTCGTCGTCAACATCCCGGGCACGTACCCGGCCCAGCCGAATGGCTCGGGCGTGCTCGTCTCGGGGTTCGTCTCGCCGACGCTCGAGCGGTCGGTGCAGCCGCCGTCGCTGATCTCGTTCCTGCAGGAGCGCGACTACCTGATCGACGTCGACCTCGGTCTGGGGCACAAGGATCTGGAGGCCTTCTGCGAGCAGCTGTTCGCCCACCACGCCGCTCGCACGCGTGTGCTGGTCGACCTGCTCGACGGCGAGCCGTGCGACCTCTTCTACGTCGCGTTCACGGGCACCGACCGGCTGCACCACTTCCTGTGGGAGCAGATGGAGCGCGAGGAGGAGCCGTGGGCCGTCGCGGTTCCACGACTACTACGCGGCCGTCGACGCGTCGGTCGGCGAGATCGTCTCGCGGCTGCCCGACGACTGCCGGCTGATCCTGCTCTCCGACCACGGCTTCTGCCGCCTCGATCAGGAGGTGTTCGTGAACCGCTGGCTGGAGCGGGACGGCTGGATCGCGCTCGAGGAGCCGGCGAAGTCGATCGCCTCGGTGATCCCCGAGCCGCACCCGCGCGTACTGCATGGATCCCGGTCGCCTGTACCTGAACCTGGCCGGCCGCGAGCCTGGCGGGATCGTCTCGCCGGCCGAGTACGAGGGCGTCCGCGACGAGCTGCGCCGCTGGGCCGAGGCGCTGCCCTTCGTGCAGCGGGTGGCGACGCGCGAGGAGGCCTTCTCGGGGCCGCACGCCGACCGCGCACCCGACCTGGTGCTCGTGTCGAAGAACGGCTGGGATCTGAAGGGCGCCGTGCGCACGAACGACCTGCAGGGCAAGGGCCGGCTGACCGGGATGCACACGCAGGACGACGCCTTCGTGCTCGTGCGCGGTGCGCAGCCCGACGGCGAGGCCGACGTGCAGGACGTTGCCGCGACGGCGCTCGACGGGCTCGGGCTCGACGCCTCGGGCGTCGACGGCCGCGTCCTGCGCTAGTGGAGCTCGTCGCCGAGCTGCCGTGGTCGCAGCCGGGCTGGCGGGCGCGGGCGCAGGCCTGGATCGAGACGCAGGTCGACCCGGAGCCGCTTGGCGACGCCGAGGACGTGAAGATCCGGCCGTGGTCGGCGGTGCTGCGCCAGCCGACCCGGACTGGAGACGTGTACTTCAAGGCGAACCTGCCGGCGCTCGCGAACGAGCCCGAGCTGACCCGGCTGCTGCACCGGATCGCGCCCGGGCAGGTGCTCGACGTGCTCGCCGACGAGCCGCGCGAGGGCTGGATGCTCCAGGCCGACGGCGGCCCGACGATGCAGCAGCCGCCTGGATGGGGTCGACGACCTCGACGCGCTGGGAGCGTGATGCTTGCGGTCTACGCCGACGTGCAGGTGCGCGCGTCCGGGCACGCGGAGGAGCTGCGTCGACGTCGGCGCGCCGGACCGGCGGCTGCCGCGGCTGCGGCCGCTGTTCGAGGAGCTTGTCGCCGGCGAGGCCGACCCGCTCGCGTTGGCTGGGCAGGTCGACGAGCTGGCGGCGGAGCTCGGCGCGTACGGGCTGCCGGCGACGATCGACCACTCCGACCTGCACGCCGGGAACGTGCTGGCACCGGGCGACCGGTACGTGATCTTCGACTGGCACGAGGGGGCCGTCACCCACCCGTTCTTCAGCATGATGGTGGCGACCCGGTGGCTCGAGCACAACCACGGAGTCGACGCGGGCGGCGCCGACGACGAGCGGTTGCGCGACGCCTATCTGGAGCCGTGGGCGGCGTACGGCTCGCGTGCGGAGCTACGGGCCGCCCTCGACCTGGCTCTGCGGCTCGGCCCGCTCACACGCGCGCTCGGGTGGCAGCGGGTGCTCGGCGGCATGCCGCCCGCGGCGGCAGGCGAGTGGGCGGGGCATCTGTCCGGGTGGCTCCAGGACGTGGCAACGGAGCTGGGCCGGCCGTGAGCACCTGGACGTTCGCGCCGATGACGCAGGCTGAGGCCGAGGAGATCGCCGGCTGGCACTATCCCGGCGAGTACGCGTTCTACGACGCCGACTGGATCCCCGCGGGGCTCGCAGAGCTGCTCGACCCGGAGCAGCGCGGCGACCAGTACCACACGGCCCGACGCGGCGAGGGCGAGCTCGAGGGGTTCGCCCAGCTTGAGCCGGCGGCGGGCGGCGCGACCGAGATCGGGCTCGGTCTGCGCCCCGACCTCACCGGCCACGGGCTGGGACAGGCGTTCACGAACGCGGTGATCGACCTCGCCCGGCGCTCCGCCGCGGGCGGCATCACGCTGGCGGTCGCAACGTTCAACGCCCGCGCGATCCGCGTCTACGAGCGCTGCGGCTTCGTCGAGTCCGGCCGCCACGTCCGCCGGCTCGGCGACCGCGACTGGGAGTTCGCCGACATGGAGCTCAAAATCGGGGTCTGACCCCGAACGGAACGCGTGACACTTCCGCGACGCTCGTTGCGTGGGGTCAGACCCCGCTACCCGCGTAGCTCGGGCAGGTCGTCTTCCCAGAACTCGCCGGCGGCGCGGGCGGTGGTCGGCTTGCCCTTGCCGTGCCGCTCGTGCTCCTGCGTCCGCAGCTCGACGCGGCGGATCTTGCCGGAGATGGTCTTCGGCAGGGCCGCGAACTCCAGCCGGCGCACGCGCTTGTACGGGGCCAGGTGGGCGCGGGCGTGGGCCAGGATCGCAAGCGCGGTCTCGCGGGTCGGCTCGTGGCCGGCCGCGAGCGAGACGTAGGCCTTCGGCACGGCCAGCCGCAGGGCGTCGGGCGACGGCACGACCGCCGCCTCGGCCACGGCCTCGTGCTCGATCAGGACGCTCTCGAGCTCGAACGGCGAGATGCGGTAGTCCGACGCCTTGAACACGTCGTCGGTACGGCCGACGTAGGTGATGTAGCCGTCGCCGTCGCGGATGGCGACGTCGCCGGTGTGGTAGTAGCCGCCCGCCGTCGCCTCGGCCGTGCGCTCGGCTGAGTCGCGGTAGCCGGTCATGAGCGCGAGCGGCCGCGCCCGCAGGTCGAGCGCGATCTCGCCCTCGTCCGCCTCGGCGCCCGAGATCGGGTCGACCAGGGCGACCGTGTAGCCCGGCAGCGGCCGGCCCATCGAGCCGACCTTGAGCGTCTGGCCGGGAGGGTTCCCGATCTGGGCGGTCGTCTCGGTCTGGCCGTACCCATCGCGGATCGTGATGCCCCAGACGCGGCGCACGTGCTCGATCACCTCGGGGTTCAGCGGCTCGCCGGCGGCCACCAGCTCGCGCGCCCGCACGGGCCAGCGGGAGAGATCCTCCTGGATCAGCATCCGCCACACGGTCGGCGGGGCGCAGAACGTGGTCACGTTGCAGCGCACCATCTGGTCGAGCAGCCCGGCCGCGTCGAACCGGGCCTGGTTCACGATCAGCACCGTCGCCTCGCCGTTCCAGGGCGCGAAGACGTTGCTCCAGGCGTGCTTGGCCCAGCCGGGCGAGGAGACGTTCAGGTGCACGTCGCCGGGCCGGAGCCCGATCCAGTACATCGTGGAGAGGTGGCCGACCGGGTACGAGGCGTGCGTGTGCTCGACGAGCTTGGGCTGTGCGGTGGTCCCGGATGTGAAGTAGAGCAGGAGCGGATCGTCGGCCCGGGTCGGCCCGTCGGGGACGAAGTCTGCGGACGCCGCGTCGGCCGCCGCGTAGTCGAGCCAGCCGTCGGCCGGGCCGCCGACGGCGATGCGGGTGTACCCGCCCGGCACCGCGTCGAACTTCGCGGCGTCGGCCGCGGTGGTGACGACGTGGCGGGCGCCGCCGCGCTCGACACGGTCGAGGCAGTCGTCCGGCCCGAGCAGCGTGGTGGCCGGGATCAGCACCGCGCCGAGCTTCATCGCCGCCAGGATCGTCTCCCACAGCTCGACCTGGTTCCCGAGCATCAGGATCAGGCGGTCGGCCCGAGCGACGCCCTGCTCGCGCAGCCAGGTCGCCACCTGGTTGGAGCGGGCGGACAGCTCGGCGAACGAGACCTGCCGGTCGCTGCCGTCGGTCTCGACGACGCGCAGGGCGGGGCGGTCGTTGCCGGCCGCGACGACGTCGAACCAGTCGAGCGCCCAGTTGAACTCGCCGAGCTCGGGCCAGCGGAACTCGCGACAGGCGGCGTCGTAGTCCTCGCGCCGCTCCAGGAGGAGGTCGCGGGCCGCCCGGAACGTGCCGGTGCTCGAGACACTCGAGACCATGCGCGGAAGGATACGGCGCGCCGGCGCTAGGCGAGGTCGGTTTGGTCCACCGCGTAGAACGCCTCGGCGCGGGTGAAGCCGTCGCCGTACCTGGCCGTCAGTTGATGGATGAGCCCCTCGCGCGAGTACGACCTCTCCGCGAGGTGCTGGTTCGCCGCCCTGACCGCCTGCTCGTGCCAGTTCACCGAGAGGTGCTCGACGGCGTAGACGGCATCCCCTGCCGGATAGCCCTCGCCGTACCTGGATGAGAGCTGCTGGATCAGGCCCGAGCGGCTGAACGCCGCCATGGACAGATACTTCTCGGCCGCCTCGACGGCGTTCGCCTGCGAGGCCGTCATCGCGAACACCCGCGTGACGTCAGGGCGATGGAGTGGTGGTGGGGTGCGTCGGTCGTCATATCGCTTCTATAGCTCTTGTGCTATTTGAGCGTACCGACGCAGGCTAAGACCGCCGTAAGAACTTGGGGCTCTCGAGCCCACGCATAGAATCACCTGATGCCGCTCCAGCTCGTCCTCGGCCCGGCCAACTGCGGCAAGATCGCCCTCCTGCTCGACCGGTTCCTGGAGGCGGCGGACGCCGACGCCGACCCGTTCCTGATCGTGCCCAACCGCCCCGACGTCGAGGCGGTCGAGCGTGACCTGGTGCGGCGCCGCGGCGTGCTCGTCGGCGGCCGCGTGGGCACGTTCGACGATCTGTTCGAAGAGGTGCTCGGCCGCTGCCGCGAGGCCCGTCCGCTCGTCGGCGATGTCCAGCGCCGCCTCCTGCTCGCAGACGTCGTCGGCCACACATCGCTGGACGCGCTGGCCGCGTCGGCGCGGTTCTCCGGCTTCGGGGAAGCCGTCGGCGCGCTCGCCGACGAGCTCTCGGCCGCGATGGCCGAGCCGCGCCCCGCCGCCGACTCGGCCCGTGCCCAGGAGCTCTCGGCGCTCGTCGCGGCCTACCGCGCCGCCGTCGACGGCATCGGCATGCACGACCGGCCCGGCCGCCGCGCCGTCGCGGCCGCGCTCCTGGAAGGGCGCCTCGGCGCGTGGGACGCGCGGCCGGTGCTCGCCTACGGGTTCGAGGACATGACCCGGGCGCAGGTGCGGGCGCTGCGCGCGCTCGCGGCCCGCTGCCAGGTCACTGTCTCGCTGCCCTACGAGCCCGGCCGGCCTGCGTATGCGGCGGTGCGGCCGCTCGTGGATGCGCTCTCGGCCGGCGCGGAGATCGAGGAGCTCCCGCCCGCCGCCCACCACGACGCCGCGGCCCTCGTCCACCTGGGCGCGACGCTCTTCTCCGACCGGCCGCCGCCGCCCGCGCCCGATGCGGGCGGCGCCGTGACCCTGCTCGAGGCCTGCGGCCGCCGCGGCGTCGCCGAACAGGTGGCGGCCGAGGTCGCGGCGCTCACCCGCGCCGGGCTCCCGCCTCGACGAGATCGGCGTGATCGTGCCGTCTGTGAGCGCCCACCGGGCGCCGCTCGAGGCGGCCTTCGCCGCGCTCGGCGTCCCGCTGTCGATGGACGTCCGCGTCCCGCTCGACCGCACCGCTTTCGGCGTGGCGCTCCTGGGGGCGCTGCGGTTCGGCTGGATGGGCGGCGAGCGGCCCGAGCTGTTCGCGTTCCTGCGCAGCCCGTTCTCGGGCGTCCTGCGCCGCCGCGTCGACTATCTGGAGGGGCGACTGCGCGGGCGTGGCGTCACGGGGCACGACGAGGTGATCGAGGCCGTCGCCGAGCTGTCCGGCCCGAACGCGTTTCCGGCCATCGAGCGGCTGGCGGCCGAGCCCGATCCGGTGCAGGGGCTGACCACGCTCGTGCGCGACATGCTGCGCGCCTCCCGCTCGCTCGGGGCCAAGTTCGTGCCGGAGCACGCCCGCGCCGAGGTGCGCGCCACCCGGGCCGTGCTCGAGGCGGTCGACGAGATCCGCGCGCTGGCCCGCCCCGTCGCGCGCGAGCAGGTGCTGGAGGCGGTGCAGCGGCTGCGGGTGCGCACGGGCGCCGAGGCGGAGCCGGGGCGGGTGTCGGTGCTCGACCTGCGCCGGGCGCGCACGCGCCGGTTCCAGGTGGCCTTCGTGCTGGGGCTCGAGGAGGGGTCACTGCCCGGTGGCGGAGCCGAGCGGCGGGTGCTCGACGCGGCCGCCGCGGCCGAGCTCGGCGTGGAAGGGACCGATCAGTCCGAGCGCGAGCGCCATCTCTTCACCATCGCCTGCACGCGGCCGTGGCGCACGTTGTACCTGTCTCGCCAGGCCGCCACCGACGACGGCCGCCCGCTCGAGCCCTCGCCGTTCTGGGCCGAGGTCGTGCGCGTGCTCGGGCCGCAGTCGGCGAGCCTCGTCCGCCGCCGCGGCCTGGCCGACGTGAGCTGGTCGCTCGCGGCCGCGCCGAGCGACCGGGAGCGGCTGCGCGCCCTCGCCCGCGAGCTGCGCACCGATGCCGACTGGGCCACCGACCTCGGCGCGATGATGGGGTGGGAGCGCAAGCTTCGCCGCGCCGCCGTCGCCACCCGCCACCCCACCCAGCTGCGCGATCCCGAGCTGCTCGCCGAGCTGGCCGCCGGCGAGCGCTTCTCGGTCACCGAGCTCGAGCGGTATGGCGACTGCTCGTCGATGTGGTTCGTCGACCGCGTCCTCTCGCCCCGCGAGATCGACTTCGAGCTCGACGCCCGCATGCGCGGCTCGATCGCACACGCCACCCTGGCCCGCTTCTTCACACTGCTCCCCGCCGAGCTTGGCCTGGAGCGCCTGTCCGAGGACGACCTGCCCGACGCATACCCGCTGATGCGCCGCTGTCTGGCGGAGGCGCTCGGCGGTCAGCGCGTGCCCGACTCGGTGGCCGGCAAGGAGCTCGCCCGCGCGCTCGAGCGCGACCTGGACGCGTTCCTGCGGGCCGAGGCCGACCTGGCGCTTCCGCTCGTCCCGCGCCGGTTCGAGGTGCGCTTCGGCGGGCCGATGGCGGCGCCTGGCCTGAAGGACGGGCTGCGCATCGGCGACTTCGCGGTCTCCGGCCAGATCGACCGCATCGACATGGATCCGAGCATGTCGCCGCGCGGCCTCGTGTGGGACTACAAGTCCGGCGCGAGCGCGCACTCGGCCGGCGAGATGGAGCGCGAGGGCAGGCTGCAGATCCCGCTCTACATCCTGGCGCTGCGCGACCTGCTCGGCGTGGAGCCGCTGGGCGGGATGTACCGCGCGCTGGCCGGCAAGCGGGCGGCCCGCGGCCTCGTCCTGGCGGGCGAGATCGACGCCGAGGGCATCGCCGCCCGCGACAAGCTCGACGCCGACGACTTCTGGGCCCAGGTGGGGCGCGCGACCGAGGTGGCGCAGGCCGCGGTCGCCGGCATGCGCGCCGGCCGCGTCCGCCACGACCCCCGCACGGGCGAGTGCCCGGGCTGGTGCGCGCTGCATACGATCTGCCGGGTGCCGCGGCCGTGAGCGCCGACCGCTGGAACCCGGAGCAGCGCGCCGCGGTCGAGCGGCGCGGGCACGTCTTCGTGGCCGCGGGCGCCGGCACCGGCAAGACCGCCGTCCTGGTCGAGCGGGTGCTGGCCCAGGTGCTCGGCGGCACGCCGATCGACCGGCTGCTCGCGATCACGTTCACCGACCGGGCCGCGTCCGAGCTGCGCCGGCGCGTGCGCGAGGGACTCGAGCTGGCGGGGGAGATGGAGCGGGCGCGGGCGATCGACTCCGCCTGGATCTCGACCATCCACCGCTTCTGTCTGCGCATCCTGCGCGCGAACGCCTTCGATGCCGGCCTCGACCCGCGATTCGCCGTCGCCGACGAGATCGGCGCCCGCCTGCTCCGCTCGGAGGCCTTCGACATCGCCCTCGAGCGGTTCCTGGCCGAGGCGCCGGCCGATGACGACGGCCGCCGGCTCGACCTGCTGGCCGCCTACGGGCGCCGCCGGCTGCGCGAGACGATCTCGGAGGTGCACGAGCAGCTGCGCAGCGCCGGCCGGCCGCTCGAGCTGCGCCCGCACCGCCTGCCCGACCTGACGGGCGCCGTCGAGGCGGCACGCCGAGCCGGGTCCGAGGTCCACCACGAGCGCGCGGAGGCGCTGGCGGCGCTGCTCGCCGGAACCCTCGATCCGGCCGTCCTCGCCGACCTGTCCGGCTACCGGCTCCCCAACACGGCGGCGCACAAGGAGTACAACGACGCACGCAAGGCGGTCGAGGAGGCGGCCCGCGACACGGCCGCCGTCGCCGACCTCGGGCTGCTCCAGGAGCTGCTGGCTGTCCTGGACGCCGCGTACGCCGAGCGCAAGGACGCCCGCAGCCTGGTGGACTTCACCGACCTCGAGCTGCGCACACGCGCGCTGCTCGTGGCCCGGCCCGACCTGGCGGAGGCCTATCGCGAGCGGTTCGCGTGCGTGCTCGTCGACGAGTTCCAGGACACGAACCGGCTCCAGTGCGAGCTGATCGACCTCGTGGCCGGCGGCGAGCTCTTCCTGGTCGGCGACGAGTTCCAGAGCATCTATCGCTTCCGCCATGCCGACGTGTCGGTCTACCGCGAGCGGCAGCGCCAGGCGGGCGACGGCGAGATTGCGCTGCGCCGCAATTACCGCTCCCGGCCGCACGTGCTGGATGCCGTGAACGAGAGCTACCGGCGCGCGTTTCCCGAGCGCTATCACCCGTTGCTCGCCGAGGGGACGTTCGACGGCCCGGCGCCGGCCGGCGGCCGCGTCGACCTGTTGCTCACCGACAAGGTCGGGTTCCGCACGGCCGGCCACAGCTGGCGCGAGGTCGAGGCTCGCGTCCTCGCCGGCCGCATCGCCGAGCTCGTCGACTCGGGCGAGTGCCGGCCCGGCCAGATCGTGCTTCTGTTCGAGGCGGGCACCGACGCGGCCCGCTACGAGGAGGCGCTGCGCGAGCGCAACCTGGCCACCGTGCGGGCGACGGGCCGCGGCTACTACGCCCAGCAGCAGGTGTCCGACGTGCTCGCCTACCTGCGCCTGATCCGCAACCGCTACGACGACTACTCGCTCCTGACGGTGCTGGCCTCGCCGCTCGTCGGCGTGTCGAACGACGGCCTGTTGCACGTGCGTCGCGCGGCGGTGAAACGGCCGATCTTCACGGCCCTCGAGCGGGACGAGCCACCCCCGGGCCTCGCTGCCGACGAGCGCCGGCTGGTGCTCGCGTTCGGGCAGCGGTTCGCGCGGCTCGTGCGGTCATCGGCCGAGGTGTCGCTCGAGCGCCTCTGCGACCTGATCGTGGCCGAGCACGACTACGACCTGGCCTGCCTGGCGATGCCCGACGGCGACCGCCGCATCGCCAATCTGCGCAAGTTGGGCCGGCTGGCGGCCGAGTTCGAGGCGGTGCGCGGGCCCGACCTGGAGGGGTTCGTGAACTTCTGCGACGAGCAGGCCGCGCTCCAGGTGCGCGAGGGCGAGGCGGCGACCGCCGAGGAGGGCCGCGACGCGATCGTGCTCATGACGGTGCACTCCGCCAAGGGGCTCGAGTTCGACGTCGTCGCGCTGGCCGACTCCGGCCGCGAGCGGGCCGCACGGGCGA
Source organism: uncultured Actinomycetes bacterium (assembly GCA_963708365.1). Classification (GTDB taxonomy): domain Bacteria; phylum Actinomycetota; class Thermoleophilia; order Gaiellales; family JAICJC01; genus JAICJC01. Next base: position 360,667 of record CAVPSM010000003.1, on the reverse strand, counting down.
CCCGCGACATCCTCGTCGCCGCGGGCGGCTCGATCGCGCTCCGCGCCGCCGATCCCGCCACCGCGCTGCTCGGCCCGGCGCTCGGGTATCAGGAGGTGGCCGCAGCGGAGCGGGCGGCCGAGAGCGAGGAGGCGCGCCGGCTGCAGTACGTCGCGATGACGCGGGCCCGCCATCACCTGATCGTCAGCGGCGCGTTCGAGGCCGGCGAGGAGACCGCGATCGCGCACCTGTGCGGCGTGCTCGGCGTCGATCTCGATTCCGACGAGGAGGTCGACGCCGGCGAGGCGCGGCTGCGCGTGCGGGTCGAGCGTCCGGGCGAGGACGCCGACGTGTCGCCGAACGGGGACGTCGACATCCCCGCGCCGGCCCCGGCGACGAACCCGGTCGGCGAGCAGCTTGCGCTGTTCGGCGAGGGAGGCCGCACCGTGGCGGCGCTGCCCGCGCTGGCGGCGATCCCGGCGGCGCCGCCGGTGCCGCTGCGGCGGCTCAGCTACAGCGCCCTCTCGCTCTACCGCCGCTGCGGCTACCGCTACTTCGCCCAGCGCGTGCTCGGCCTGCCGGAGCCGGAACGGGCGGCGGTCGAGGGCGGTGGCCTCGACCCGCTCGAGCTGGGAGATGCCGTCCACCTGGAGCTCGAGCGGGCCGACGGGCGCTGGCGCGACCGCTACCCCCACGCGACGCCGGAGAACGAGGAGCGGATCGGCGGGTTCGTCACCTCCTGGGCCGCCTCGCCCCTGCGCGGGCAGGTTGGCGAGCTGACCGATGCGCGGCACGAGGTCGCGTTCGCGTTCGAGGTCGACGGGGTGCTCCTGCGCGGCCGGTTCGACCTGTTCGGCCACCTCGCCGACGGCACCGTGCTGATCGTGGACTTCAAGACGAACCGGCTCGGCGAACGCACCGCCCAGGACGTGATGGACGGGGCCTACGCCGAGCAGGTGACGACCTACGCGCTCGCCGCGTTGCGGTCGGGCGCGCCTGCGGCCGAGGTCGCCTACGCCTTCCTGGAGGACGCCGAGGCCGTCGCGGTGCGGCGGTTCTCGGCCGACGACGTCCCCCGGCTCGAGGCGGAGCTGCGGACGGCCATCGATGCCATCCGTGCGGGGCGCTTCCCGGCACGTCCCGGCCCGCACTGCCGGGAGTGCCCGGCGCTCGACCTCCTCTGCGCCGGCCCCGGTCTGGAGTGGGGGGGGTGAACCCCGAGCGCCGCCGCAGGGCGGCCGAGATCCTCGACCGGCTGGCGGCGGAGCATCCGGACGCCTCGATCGCGCTCCACTGGTCGACGCCGCTCGAGCTGCTGGTGGCGACGATCCTGTCGGCCCAGTCGACGGACGTCGGGGTGAACAAGGTCACCGAGACCCTCTTCCGCCGGTTCCGGACGCCCGAGGACTACCTGGCGGTGCCGGTCGGCGACCTGCAGCAGCTGATCAAGCCGACCGGGTTCTTCCGCCAGAAGACGGCCGCCATCCGCGGCTGCTGTGCGGCCATCCTCGAGCGCCACGGCGGGGAGGTGCCGCATACGACCGCGGAGCTCGTGAGGCTGCCCGGCGTCGGCCGGAAGACCGCGGCGGTGGTGGCATCGAACGCGTTCGGCGCGACGGAGGGGATCGCCGTCGACACGCACGTGCGGCGCCTGTCGAAACGGCTCGGGCTCACCCGCCACACCGATCCGGACAAGATCGAGCGGGTGCTGATGCAGCTCTACCCGCGCTCGCGCTGGCTGCAGGTCTCCGACGTGCTGATCTTCCACGGCCGGCGCGTCTGCCACGCCCGCGCGCCCCGCTGCGAGGAGTGCTCCGCGACCGACCTGTGCCCCTCCGCATTCCGGGTCGGCGTGCAGAAGACGCGGGGCCTGGCCCCGCCTGGGCGGGGCCAGGCCCCATCTCGGCGGCCGAGCTGACCCGGCACGGTTTCGTGACAGCACGGGCGTAGATCCGTGACGGGCCGGTGGGGGACGATCCCCCATGCCCCGAATCGAGCTCGAGCTCTACGCAGACCGCCTCGCAAGGCACGCCGAGCGCCTGCGCGACGACGTCGACGGCGCCCGGCTGCGCCTGGTCTGGGAGGAGCTCGAAGGACGGGTGCGTTCCGAGCTCGGCGCGCGCGACGCGGCCGTGCTCGAGGCGCGCGGGGTGCTCGTGGCGGTCGATGCCGCCGGCGAGAGGCGGCTGCTCGAGCGCAGGCTGCGCCAGCTGCAGGCGCTCGAGCGGCTGCAGTCGCTCGTCGAGCGCGACCTCAGCGACGCGAGGTCAGGATGACTCGTGGTACGGCTGGCCGTTGATGTCCGGAGCGAGCGATGCGAGCAGGCCGCCGTCCTCGTCGTAGGCCGGGAACAGGTCCATCCGCACCCGTTTGGCGCGGCCGGAGTGGTGGCGGAGGGTGACGTACTGGTCGAGCTTGCGAACGCCCCATTCCAGGACGACCGGGATCGGGTCGGCGTCGTTCTCGAACCCCGAGAAGCCGAACGCATCGTCCAGGGTCTTGCCCATCACCTCCCGTTCGGAGTAGCCGGTCAGCTCGAACACGCCGCGCCCGCACGAGAGCACACGGCCCTCCTGGTCGCACGTGATCATCCCCGCCCCGGCAGGGGGGAAGAAGTCCTCGAGGAGCTCGAACAGGTACCCGAACCCGCAATGCTCGCAGCCGACGGGCTGGTGTGTGAGTCCCGCCTTGCCGTCGTCGTCGAGCGCGCGGGTCGTGCAGTTGGGGCAGATGAAGAAACGCATATGTATTGGAATCTACCGAAGCGTCTCGTGCGAACATGTGGCATGCACTCCCACGCCAACCGCCCCCGCACGCTGGCCGGGCGGGCGCCGGCCGAGCTCGAGGGGCTGTTCGCCCGCGGCGTTCCGCCGGAGCCGCCGCTCGACGGCCGCTACGACGGGGCCCTGCTTCACCTGACGCTCGGGCCGGGCGCCGACCTGGCGTTCCAGGGCCTGCTCCGGCTGTGGCTGCCGTGGCTCGGCAAGCGCTTCGACGCCGAGGCGGCGACCGGCGAGAACGTGTTCGACATGAGCGCCTACCGGGTGGGCGAGCAGCTCACACCGGCGCCCTACCGGGCCTGGTGGCCGGAGGATGTCTCGAGCTACCGCGCGCTGCGGTTCCGGACGTCGGGGACCTCCGGCCGGCTCGATCCCGGCGTCGAAGTTGTGCAGATCGACTACGACTTGGCGGAGAACCCGCCGCCCCTGCGCCGCATCGTCGACGAGGTCGTCGCGGTGCAGGCCGGCGTCTATCTGGGCCAGGCGATCCTGCGCCGGGGGGACGGCGGCAGGCGCCTGGCCTGGTTCACGCTGGAGTAGCGGCCTTCTCGGGCGGGTCTTCGGTGTGGGCCAGCCAGCGCTCGGCGTCGAGCGCCGCCATGCAGCCCATGCCCGCCGCGGTCACGGCCTGGCGGTAGACGTGGTCGACGACGTCGCCGGCGGCGAACACGCCCGTGACGTTGGTCTCGGTCGAGCCCTCGCGGGTGACCAGATAGCCGGCCTCGTCCATGTCGAGGATGCCGGAGAAGATCGCCGTCGTCGGGTCGTGGCCGATCGCGACGAACAGGCCGTCGGCCTCCATCTCGCGCGTCTCGCCGGTGACGGTGTCGGCCAGCGCCACACCCTTCACCTGGCCGTGCTCGGTGCCGAGCACCTCGCTCACGACGGCGTTTGTGACGAAGTCGATGTTGTCCTTCCCCCGCGCCCGGTCGTACATGATCGGGGACGCGCGGAACTCGTCGCGGCGGTGCACCAGGGTGACCCTGGTCGCGAACTTGGCGAGGTGCGTCGCCTCCTCCATGGCCGAGTCGCCGCCGCCGACGACCACCACGTTCTTCGCTCGGAAGAAGGCGCCGTCGCAGACGGCGCAGTAGCTGACGCCGCGGCCCTGCAGCGAGACCTCGCTCTCGAGGCCGAGCTGGCGCGCGGTCGCGCCCGTCGCGACGATCACCGAGCGAGCTCGGTGCTCCTCGTCGCCGACGTACACCCGAAGCGGATGCTCGGAGAAGTCGACCCGGGTCACGTCGTCGGCCACGAGCTCCGCGCCGAAGCGCTCCGCCTGGGCGCGCATCGTTTGCATGAGCTCCGGGCCGAGGATGCCGTCGCGGAAGCCGGGATAGTTCTCGACGTCGGAGGTGATCATCAGCTGTCCGCCGTAGGCGAAGCCCTCGAACACGAGCGGGCTCAGGTTCGCGCGTGCGGCGTAGAGCGCAGCCGTGTAGCCGGCCGGCCCGCCGCCGATGATGATGACCTCGCGGATGTCGTTTGTCATGTGGCTCCTTCAGTGTCTCCAGGGCCCTGTTCGGACCCCTCATCTAGATTAACGATCGAGACGCGAAAAGATTCCTGGCAGGGCTCGCACCAGCGGCTGCCGTCGGTGAGTCGGTTGCCGAAGAACGAGCCCAGCGGTTGTCCGCAGAACGGGCAGTAGCGCGGCTCCGGGGCGTCGCTCACGATTGCGTCAACCACGCCCCGGCGAGGATGGCAGCGAGCGTGAGTGCCAGCATGAGCGCCGAGGCCGCGAGCCGGGCGTTTCGGCCGCGCACGTAGGCGTGTCCACCCAGCAGGACGACCATCGCCACCATCACGGCCTCCTTCAGGCCGACCACACCCGGATGGGCCTTGGCCGAGGCCTCGTGGCGGGCGAGGGCGATCCCGCTCGCGGCGATCAGGATGAGCGCCGTGCCGCCGACGATCGCGAGGCTGCGGCCCGCCTTGCGTACGACCTCGCGCACCTGTTCGGCGGGCAGCTGGCGTCGCAACGCGGGCACGAGGACGAGCAGCGTCACCTGGATCCCCAGCCAGACCGCGGCGCCGGTTACGTGCACGAACCGCACGAGCGTCCATGTCCACATGCCCGGCCAATATAGGCGCTGTTCGTGCAGTGGGGCCGTCGCTATCATGCGACAGAATGGGCAAGGCGAAGAAGCAGCTCACGAACGAGCGCCGCGCGCGGCGGCTCGGGACAGGCGAGGGCATCGCTCCGACCAAGGCCAAGACCGGCGGGATGCCCGGGTGGGCGTTCATGGTCAGCGGCGCCGTGCTGCTCGCGGCGGTGATCATCGCCGCAGCCTTCGTCGTCACCCGCGGCGGGTCGAGCGCGAACGCCCAGACGTCGTCGGTGATCCAGGACCGGCTGACCCATTCGAAGATCGACTTCGTTGCCGAGGGCACCTGGCCGCCGAACTACAACAACCTCGATTCCGCGCTGACGAAGCTCGGCATCTCGCCGGCGAACGAGGTGAACCCGCAGGTCCACTACCACTGGCACATCACGATCTACGCGGGTGGCCGGAAGATCGTCGTGCCCCGCAACATCGGGCTCCAGAACCCGCCGGCGATGTCGTCCGAGATCCACACGCACTCGATCCAGGTCGACAAGCACTCCGGCATCATCCACGTGGAGTCGCCGGACGCGAACTTCCGGGCCACCGTCCTCCAGCTCTTCGACGTGTGGGGCGTCTACGCCACGAACAAGTGCCTGGGCGGCTACTGCAACGGCGTGAAGGTGTACGTGAACGGCAAGCTCTCACCCAAGGGTCTTCTGACCAAGCCGGGCGAGCACGACGCCGTCACGGTCGTCGCCGGCAGCCTGCCCCCGGGCGTGAAGCCCGACACGAAGTTCACCGGCTTCACCCCCGGCGAATAACAGCGGCGGCTAGGGCGTCTCGTCGTCGGCGAAGAGGTCGACCGCGCCCATCCGGCCGACCTTGGGGACGACCTCGAGCTCACCCGGATAGCTGTAGTAGAGCCGCCTCGGCGTGCCGGTCGCCATGTAGGGGCGGTCGAGCTCGACGATGACGCTGCGCCCGGAGACGTGCTTCACCGTCCCGTGCTCATCCAGTCTCGGGCTGTTCCGGCCCACGATCCGCACCCGGTCGCCGGGCGCCACGGTCGGCGGGGCCTGGCGGACCTTGTACGTGGGCTGGTCGGGGCGCTTGCGCAAGTGCACGGCGGGCGGATTGTAGGGCGACGATCGGCGAACCGGCGCCCATGGCATCGCGGCTGTAGGTGAGCGCCGCGACCGCGAGCGCGCCGCCGATCAGGTATCCGCCGGCGATATCGCTCGGCACGTGCAGGCCGCCCAGCTCGAGCACGGCCGTCACGTAGACAACCCAGGCCGCGGCGAGCAGCCGCAGGCGCGGCCACAGGCAGATGACCATCCCGGCGACGATGACGGACCGCATCGTGTGGCCGCTCGGGTATGTCCCGTCGATGTTCACGCCGAGCACGACCGATCGGTAGGTGAATGGGATCTGGGGGACGAGCAGCTTCCCCGCGCCTTCGACGGCGAGCCCGGCGAGCACGGCGGCGATCCACACCGCCCCCGCCCGCCACGGGCCGCCGCGGCGGCGGAGGATGAGCGTGGTCGCCGCGGCCAGCAGGAGGGCCGAGATGCTGTCCGCCGGTAGGAACGCCAGGGCGGCGATGCTCTGCGCGAGCGAGCGGTGGCCGTGGACGATCGGCTTGATCGCGCTCTCCGGCTCCGACGGCGCGATCGTCCCCGCCACGGAGTCGGACGCGTACGGCATGAGGTGGTGGATCGCGTAGCGATCGACGGGCCGAAGGGCGTCCGCGGTAACCAGGCCTGTGAGGACCACGAAGGCGGCGAGCAGGGCGAGCGCGAGGCGCATCCGAACACCCTACGCGGTGGCCTCGGAGCGCCCGCCGGTGCCGGAATCAGTGGAGGCGGCCCCGGATCGGGTGTACCGTCGCGCGTGACCCTGTGGCGGAACTGGCAGACGCACCGGGCTTAAACCCCGGAGGCCCCTCCGGGCCGTGTGGGTTCGAGTCCCACCAGGGTCAACCTCGCGACAGCGACACCCCTGCCATACCTGGACAGTTACGCCGAAACCCCGGTCTGGCACGGGTGTTGCGCATGGAGCCTACGTGCAGGCGTTTCTCGGCGTTTGGTACGAAGGTGGTACGAGGGACCACGGCTCTGCTCGGCCGAAAGGAAGGCGGCTCAGGGTCTAGCCGTCCAGGGAGATATGGTGCCGACCGTGAAGCGGAAGCGGAAGGGCTTCCAGGCTCTGGGCGGCGCGGCTGCACTGGTCGCGATCTTCGTGCTCTGGGACAAGGAGACGTGGCCGTTTAACACGTCGCCTGCCAGTCTCGGGGCCAAACCGTCTCTCACGAACTACCTGCTGGCGGACAACGTGACGCTCGGGTTTGTCCGGTTGGCGATCGTGGCGCTCGGTGCCTACGTGATTGTGAGCGCCCCCGCGCTGATGATCGGCGGGCGCTGGCTCAAAGGGTTTGGGACTGGCGGAATCTCAGTGGACGATGCAGAGGTCGAGGACACGCGGGACGAGTCTGAGGCGGCGCTCAAGCAGCTGCGGAGGGCGGTCGATACACTGACCGAGGAGCGCGACTCTGCCTTGGAGCTTGTGGACTCGTTTATCGACCAGATGTCCCGGGCAGAACATGGACAGTTACCATGACCACACGTACGTTTAAGGCGCTTGCTCTAGAATCGGAGTCCTCATGAGCACCACCGAATCGAACACCGAACAGCTCGCTGAGTTGAAGAGGAAGCTCGAGCAGCTGCAAGAGTCGCAGCGGCAGCGGCTTACCGAGCTTCGGAAACGCGCGGCTCAGACGGACGAGCAGACCGAGAAGGCGAAGGAACAGGCCGACAAGGCCCAGCGGCACCTAGATCGCCTCGTCTCGAAGTCTTGACCTAGGACTGAGCCGACGCGATTAGGTTCGCGGCGCTCCAAGCTACCCGCACGCGGTTAGCCGCGACCCTTGACCCATCCTCGGACGACGAGCCACGGCTGGTCGTAGCGGATCGCGAGTTCCTCGATCGACGCGCCGGCGCGGAACGCCACTCGAGCAGCTTCGCGCTGATCGATCGTCGACGGTTGCTCGTGCCGCGGCAGCACCGGCGGCCGGTATCTCGGCGGCGGGACTGACGTCGGCTTAGGCTCCCGCGGCGCTACGGGCTCGCCTCGCGGCGTCCTCGTCTGGCTGGGCCAGACAGCAGCGGCCAGCAATTCCCTTCGCTTGCGAATCCCCATTCTGGCGTCCTCGAGGATGCAGACGACGGCCGCCTGGGCGCGAATCTCGAGCGGCACGTCGGCGAGGTCCATCAGACGAGCATATCGGGACCTGTTAAGAAAAAGAAATAACTTGCTGCATAAGTCGCCACGGCGGCTTAAAATGACCCATGGCCGAAACTGCCCGCTCCCCGTTCTTGAAAATCACTGAGGTCGCAGCTGAGTTGCGCATAGACCGCTCCTCGGCTTATCGCCTCATTCGGAGCGGCCAACTGCCGGCCGTCCAACTCGGGACAGGCCCAGGGCCTGGACAGATACTTCGCGTCCGAGCCGACGAGCTCGAGCGCTTCATCGCAACAAGGGAGCGCAACTCGTGCCGACCAAACAGCTGACCGCCCGCGACCTACGCGCGGCCGGCGAGAAGATGCTCAAGGCGCCAGTCCCGCGGAACGCCACAGCGATCCGGGAACGGCTCCACGCTTTGGACGCGATCATGAAGTCGATCCCGTCGTCGACGGAAGGGCTCTATCGGCGATTGGCGGAGACCGAGACTCGCCTGTTCTCGCTCTTGAGCGACCTCGAGGCTGGAGTGGAGCCGGCGCGGGGCGTACTCACGCCGGCAAGCTGGGCGACGCGGTCGACTGCGGATGAGCGGTACGCGGCGTCCGAGGCGGCGTGGGCGCGGTCGCAGGAACGCGCCCAGATGCTGACGCGCCGGCCTGGCGCGTGGCAGCTGCCGCCACGCGCGCCGAAACGACTGCCGAACGGTGAAGCGCCTTCCGTCCGGCTCGACGCCGACACGGAACCGCGAGTAACCGTCCACATCTCGAAGTCGGCGATGACCTCGATCGCCGATGAGTGCGCGCGCTGCGGCGAGTTCGAAACGGGCGGATGGCTTGTCGGGCCGAGAGCGCCGGCGTGGCATGCCGATCACAACATCGTCGAGGCGACCGTCGCCGCGAACGGCCGCACCCGCTCGAGCGTCTATCTGGACGCCTCAGCGTTCCTGGCGATGGATGAGCACCTCGTGTCGGAACGACGTAGCGGCAAGGGCTTCGATCTGCGCGCGACCGGGGATTGGCACTCGCATCCCGGCTGCGTTGCTACGCCGAGCGCGGGCGACATCGCGTGTTGGGCGCGCGACCTCGCCACCCTCACCGACGCCGATGCGAGCCTCACGAGCCTGATCGTGACGCAGCGCGAAGGCCGCGACTCATGGGCGCGTCCCGTCGTTACCGCGTGGATCACCCGCCACGCGCGGAGTTCGTTCGGCGAGCGGTTCGTGGTCGAACCGGCGATCGTTAGCATCCAGTGATTCTTCGACGGTCGTCCACCGTGCTCTGTACACGGTCGCTTCTGATCCGGCGGGCGAACTGGGCGCGCGTGATCAGAAAGGGCGAACAGGTACGCCGAGGCGACCCGGTTATCAGCCAACACCGCGCCCACTTTGATCGGCGGCGCTGGTGGCTGTGGTGAGCCTTCGCCCCCGCCAGCGCCGCCGAATCGAACGCGCGGTGCGGGCGCTCACCTTCGACCCGGATGCCTACCCCGCCGGCGCACTGCCACCGCTCGCCCAGGCGCGGCGGACACGCGTCGTCACCGTCCCCCCCGACCTCGCCGCGCGGCTCGAGCAGCTCGGCCTCGCCCGCACACCCAACCCCAACCCTCAACTACAACCTCAGGAGACGAATGGCTGAGTTCACCGTCGACACCACCCACGTCGACACTGACCAGACCGTGAAGATCCCGGAGGTCGACGAGACCGGAACCGTTGTCGACCACCGCTTCGCGGTACGCGGCCTGACACGCGAGGTAGCGCGCAGCTACAACCGCCTGCTCCGCGACGTCAAAGACCGCCAGACCGTCGCCGAGCACGCCACGAACGGAGCGGCGACCGACGACGAGGTGGACGAACTCGCCGCGCTCTATTTCACCGGCATCGCGATCCGCCTCGACCCGATCAACGGGGCGCCACAGGCGGACACGCTGCTCGAGCGGCTATGGCAAGGCGGGCGGCTCACGATCGACAAGCACCTCGGCCCGCTGATGAGCCATCTGTATAGCGGGGTGACGGAACCTGTCCCCCCAGCCTGAGCGCCCAGCGCGTCTATCTGCTCTGGGCGCGGTACATGAACACGATGCCTGACACCGTCGACAAACTCCCGCTCGCCACCGTCGGCTGGATGACCCAGCAGATCATCGATCACGAGTCGAACCCCGAGAAGTGGTGGCCCAACCCCGCCGGGTTCAGCCTCGTCGACGTCGAGGCTGACTATGACCCGGCGTTCGACGCCGAAGTTGAACCGCCGGCCGGGTGGGAGAACCTGCCGGTCTACATGCCGCCAGAGGCGGGTGAGGGCGACGGCTAACAACGTCACGATCGAGATCCGCGCCGACACCGGCGACACGATCCTGAAACTCGAGGCGACGCGGGCGGCGGTCGACGAGCTGGCCGCAGCGGATCGAAAACGGGGTCAGACCTCGGCGACGACAATAACAAGAGTTCGCTCGCGAGCGGCCTCAAGTCGATCGAGAATCACCTCGGCAGCCTCGGCGATGGTCACAGCGGCATCCTCGGCGCCGCCCTGAACGGCTTCGGCAACCTCGGCGTCGGCATCATGAACGCGACCCAGTTCGCCGGCGACGCCACAGTCGCGTTCGGGAACTGGATCGCCGGCATGTCGGACGGCATCCCGATCGTCGGCGATTTCGGCGTCGCGATCGGCGGACTCGTCGCGAGCTTCGGCGAGTTGATGCCGGCGCTCGGCCCCGTCATCATCGCGCTGACAGCGCTGCCCGCCCTCGCAGCTGCGGGGACGTTCGCGTTCAACTTCCTCGGCGGCGAGATCCTCACCCTGACCGCCGTCGTTGTTGGTTTCATCCCGCCCTTGACGTTGATGTCGGCGCTGCTCGGCGGTCTCGGCGGCCTGGTCGTCCTGGCCGGCATCCACGCCCTCGGCGCCTCTAAGCAGTTCGCCGGCCTGCATGACACCGTCACGAAGATCAAGAGCGGGTTCAGCGACTTGGTGGCGACGCTGGCGCAGCGGCTCGCGCCGGCCTTCAACATCGTCGCCGGCGACGTCCTCAAGTTCGTGAACTACCTGAATCGCCTCGCCCACATGCCTGACCTCGCAGCCGCGCTGAAAGACTTCTCGACGCGCGGCGTCAACATCATCGGCCACATGGCAGACCAGATCGGCCACCTCATGGCGCAGCCGTTCAAGCTGATCGTCAGAGATTCGTTCTCAGCGTCGTCGACGTCCGCGACCAGTTCGTGTCGAAGTTCAACGAGCTCAAGAACTTCCTGTTCGGCCACGCCGAATCCATCTTCGTCGCGCCGATACACCAGACGATCACGAGCCACATCCCAGGCGCGTTACAGCCGATCGTCGACTGGTTCAACCGCCAGCATTTCACGCAGACCGGCATCCGCTGGCTGCACGAGCTCACGACGGCGCTCCTGCAAAGCGGCGCGTGGAACAACCTATGGAACAACGTGAAGCAGATGGCGGCACAGGCGGGCGCGGCGGCCGGCCACGCCTTCGCGCAAGCGGCGATGGACGAGATCACCAACATGCTGAACCAGTTCAACCCGTTCGCCGGGTTCGGCAGCGGCCCCGACCACTTCGGTAGCGGCGGTCGGCTCGGCACGCCAGGACAAGCAGGCCAGGCCGGGCTAGGCGGCCACGCTACCAACAGCGCCCGCGTCATCGTAGGCGGTCGTGGGCGTGTCACTGTCCACATGCACGTCCACGGCGCGAGCCTCGACCATCCCGCCACCCTCGCCCGCGTCGCCCACCGGCTGGGCGGCGCGATCACCCGCGGAGCAGGGCCTCCTCACGTAGATGGCGTCGTATACAGCCATCATCGGTGACGCGCGCTCGATCGGCTCTGCGGCTGGGGCACAGCAGGCCGTCACCAGCCAGGTGACGCGCCTGAACCCGGAACTCGCGACGGCGCGTCTGCGCGGCATCCTCAACCCCCATATCGTCAGCGATGCTGTCGGCGGATGGATCAGCGCCGACTTTACGATCCGCGCAGAGGAAGCATTGCGGTGGCGTCCCTCCTCCGTTACGGCGTCGTCGTGTGGATGTTCGACGGCGCTACACCCATCTTCTACGGCTACGCCGAGCAGCCCGTGTGGACAGCCACCGGCGACTGTCAGATGAACATCTCCGGCCCATGGGCGATGCTCGGCCGTTCCAGGACACGCGAAGCTTGGGATATCTGGGACGTCAGCCTCTTGACGAAGGGCACCGGCGCGAACGAAAACAAGGCCGGCCAGTTCAACGTCAACAGTGATGGCACCGTCACGTTCAGCTTCCCGAACGGAACAGTCGTCGCCGCGAGTGACCGTGTCAGCGTCGACTATCTCCTGTTCGGCGAGACCGGCGGAATCTCCGACGCCAAGCTGATCACCGCGTTCGAGTTCGACATCTCAGACGCGGCAGCGACGGCGCTCACCGCGAATCGGCGGATCCGGGTGATTGGTATATCGAACGCGGCGACGGCCGGCGGTGATCTGCTCTATGACACCGGCGCGACCGGCGCGAGCAGCAAGCAAGGCGCGTTGAACCTGAACGGCACGAACCAAGGCTCGTCCAATGGCCCACACGTCCGGGTATCGCTGCCTCCGGTTCGAGTACATCACACCGTCGGCGTGACGGTCAGCGCCGACCAGTACGTCACCTTCGACCGGATCCGTATGGGACGCGAGAACTTGTTTCAGACTGTCTCTGGTGGTGTCGTCGCTCCGCTGGACACCGCCGCTCTCGCACGAGATGTGATCGTGCCTCTGAACGATTCAGCGACGAGCTCGAGCGTCTACCCGATCCTCTTTGAACGGGATCCCGCCCGAGTTCTACATCTCTCGGGTCGGCAACAATCCTCCCGACACTAACACCCCAGCGTATATGTGGGGCCTCGACCCGCAAGACCGGCACCGGCACCGCGCCGAACAGCGGCATCGGCATCACCGGCTTCACCGCGCTGGAATTGCAAAGCCCCGCCGACATCCTCGCCAGTCTCGCCGCGATCGACGGGTGCCACGTCGGCTTCTTCCTTCCATACAACGGTCGCGGCGGCTACGACCCGCCGGAGCGTTCAGCGCCGGCGACGTCGGATCATTCTGGCTCACAGCGCCACCACAGCTCTACTACCAGGCGTTCAGCGACCCGACGACGAACCCCGACTACACCGTCCAGACGCAGGAAGGCGCCCAAGTCGTCCCCGCGACGGTACGCACAGCCGCTCATCGACTACCTCTACACCAACTACCAGACCATCAGAGGCCGGCAGCAAAGCATCATCCAGCAGGACGCGAGCCCATCGAACTACGCGTTCGCGCAGGGGTACAGGCGCGTCGAGGACTACACCATCCAACCTTCGGTCGGCGATAACCAGACACCCATGAGCCAGGCCACGCAGTACCTCGCGCAGCGCCGCCTCGCCGTCTCCAGTGCCACCGTCAATATCACGAATGACGGGTCGACGCGGCTACTCCATCATGAAACAAGGCTGCGTCATCCCACGCCTCGCCACCATCCGACCCGGCAGCCTCCAAATCACCGGCTCCAGCACAGCCGGCACCATCAACGCCGGCTACGCCACACACGTCGAATGGTGGGGCGAATCCGACGAAGGCCCGAACAAGTCGAACTCACCCTCACACAACCACCCGGCCAAGTCTCAGCACAACGCACCCACGGCAAACTCGCCAACCGCACCCTACGCACCCGACACCGCATCCTCTAAAGGAGCCAACCATGGCACCACACAAACGACCCTCACAGCCAACCACCGGCCACGCAGCAGCACACGGAGCGACACCCAGCGTCGGCAGCGGAACACCCAACGCCAGCAAAGAAGCCAACCGCATCACCGGCACCACACTACGCACGGCGAACAACTCGGCTCCGAACAACAGCAGCAGACCAGCCGCAGCTAAGAAGGCTCACCATCCACCACCCCACCATGCTCGAGCACGACATGACAACCACTCCACACCACCAGGCCAGCCACACCACCAGGCACACCGCCGCGGCCGACACCTCCCACACCACAGACACCGGCGCCGGGGGGGGGCGGGGGTCGGATCGCGGCGCCCTGGCGGGTGCCCAAACCCCTTTCCAGACTCCCCCAATATGGATACTTGTTTGGCCGACCATCCACCAAGGGGTGGCCGCGTGATCCGCATGGTTAAGCCAAAAATGAGGGGTCTCGACGGTCGGGATGGTCGGAGGGGCGCTTTGGATGGTCGGGAAACGGTGCTGCACGATTTTCGTGCGGTTTATGGGGTGGTTCCTAGTGTCTGAGCGGGTTGATCGGACGAATGCTGAGCGTCAGCGTCGGTCGCGTGAGCGGAAGCGGTTCGAGAAGCTGCGCGTAACGCAGGGCGTAACGCTGTCCGAGGCGGCGGCGGCTGCGGAGCGGGAGGCGATTGACGAGCTCGGTCCCGACTTCGATCGCTATGCCTCCGCGGTGCGCCGGTATGTGCTCGCGGTCGACGTTGGCGAGCATGCGCGCCTGGAGTGGGAGCGGCTCGAGCGGCCGATGCGGGACACGTTCGCGAACGGGATGAGCGGCGTCCACCCGGTGTTGCGGGGCTATGAGGCTGCGGAGGCTCAGGCTGGCGCGGTTCGCCGCCGAGTTGGGGTTGACGCCGGCGAGTGCGAAGCGGATCAACCCTGTGCGTCGTCCTGGCCGGCCGATCGGCGCGACCAGTGCGCCGGATCGGGTTGCGCTGCCTGGGCCGCTTTGGCGGGACGGCGAGCCACCGCGGTTGGCGCTGGCCGGGCGACCCGGAATGGTGATGAAGGGGGCGGCGATCAACCGGGCTCGCGGCCACGTGGAGGATTGAGGTCGTCGCCGGGCTGGCTTGACCTGGCGGCGGTTGAGGGTTGAGCGCGGCTCCGCGTCGGCTTGGTTGGGTCTGGCGCGGGTCGCGCTCCCTCTATCCGATCTCGCCGGGGCGTTGCGTCGTCTCGGCGGGCTTCTTCCCGGACGATGATCGTTACCTTGGCGTTGTCCTCGCCGCGGCGCTCTCGGCGGTTCCGTGGGAGCACGGGTGCCAGGAGTGCCGCGGCGACGTGGAGCAGGAACACGACCGCCATGAATGCGAGCTCGATCACGAGCACGAGGAGCACGAGCGGGAAGCACCACCAGGGCAGGCCGACTCGGATGGTGCGGGTGATCGGGAACGAGAACCACATGGCTCGATGCGCCCTTAGGCCGATGGGCGTAGGCAGTGGCCGACGACGGCGACCTCTTTACCGGAGTAGCCGCCTCCGTAGACGACGTTGCCGACCTCTCTGATGATGACGTGGCTCGTGCCCGTAGCCTTGCCGATCAGCTTCGCTTTCGCCAGGATATCGTCCGCTTCTCCGTGGTTCTTGCCGAACATGACGACGACGCGGCCAGGCGGGAACCCAGCGCCAGAGAAGTAGACCGCGAGATTGCCGGCCGTCCCTCTGAACAGGGGCGAGTTGAACGGCTTCGGGAGATAGCCCTTCGATGCTAGGCACCGCTTCGTGGCGGCATATGAGAAGGATGTCCCCGAACTGCCGCCGCCGCAACCGGCGGCGACGGCAGAGGACGGCATCGCGGTCGCGATCAGAAGTTTGGCGCATAGTTGGGTTCTCATCAGGATCGATCCTAGATCGTCCTGGCAGAGGCCGAGGATGATGAAGCCGATGCCGACTGTGATCACGCCGTAGCGGGCAAGTGCGTCGCGGGGCGGCGTTCATGCGCGGAGCGACTTGGGACATGTCGAGAACGTCTCCGGGGAGAACGCTACGCCGATCTGGTCGCCGGCCTGGTCGGTGTAGGTGACGACGAGCCGCCAGTTGTAGGAGCAGTAGGGCGAGACGTCGAGGAGGCCCCACTGGTAGTCGGTGCGGTGGTCTACCCGCGCGGTGTAGGGGCCGTCGACCTGCGGCGCGACGGGCTCGCCGTCGCTGAACGCCGTCGCCCAGGTGCCGTTCTGTTCGACCTGGAGGTCGGCGGTGGCGCGCCACTGGGTGTTGCAGCGGGCGACCCCGGTGCTGGTGATCGACGAGGAGCTGTGGATGACGGGCGCTCCGGGGCTCTTTAGGCCACAGCCCTCGGTCGCTGATCGAGCTTGTGCGGCGCCGGCCGTGGCGGCGAGGATGGCGCAGGCGATGATGGTGATGGTGGTGAGGCGCGTCATGACTGCGCCTCCTCGCCCATGATGAGCCAGCCCGGGGTGACGCCGAGTACGTTGGCGAGGCGGAGGACGGGACGGAGGGTGAGGTCGCGGTCGCCGAGTTCTGCGTGGCGGATCGTGGTGGGCGAGACGCCGGCGATGCGTCCCAGCATCGCCCGGCTCACGCCAAGCGCCTCGCGGGCCTCGCGGAACCGCGGCGCCCAATCGTGCATCTTCGGGTGGTCGCGGGTGAACTTGTCGAGCGCGTCCTGCGCCTGGCGGAGTTCGGCGCGGAGCCGCTCTGACTCGGCTTCGAGCTCGAGGCGGCGCGCCTCGACCGGGGTGCGGGTGGTACCCATGGGGTAGCCTCCTGGGTGTTGGGGGGCGCCCCGTCTTCTTTGCGGGAGTGAGGGGCGCCCCCTGGCGTGTCGACCGCGTGTGCCACGGCCGCTGATGCTCTCACCATAGCACAGAGTACGGACCCGCCATGGACCCGCTTCACGGCTTCTGGTATACTTTTCCGTATGCCGATGTCGAACGAGGAGAAGGTGCGCGAGAATCTCGCGCGGCGACGTGTCGAGCGGCGCGGCCTGCGGTTGTCGAAGAGTCGGATTCGTGACCCGCACGCGATCGGTTATGGAACGTGGACGATCACAGGCCGCGGTATGCGGCCTGTCGTCCTGGCCGGCATCGAGGAGGTCGAGGCGTGGCTCGACGGGGAGCGGTGAAACCTATGCATGTGGGTCCGACTGGTACGATCCTGTTGGCGCTTTCGACGAGTCGCCGCTGTCTGGTTGGGGATTCGCCGGGCCGGCATTGTGAACCGGCCCGGCCCCACCCCACCTACTTGTCGTCCACGTCGACTGGTAGAACATGATGGAAGCGACCGGTTAGGTCGTAGACAGCCGCCGCAGTCACTCGTGGCGTAACCACAACAAGGAGACTCGTCGAAATGGAAGTGCAACTTGTCCCGGGGACAGCCACCCCGGCTGACTCCACGATCACCGCGGGGTGGGGATTCACCTTGTATCTGTGGGCACCCGCTCACGCCAGCCAGCCGGCCGGCGACGAAGCTGAGGCGTTGCTGGACTGGATCGAGGACGGCGGAGACCCGAACACCTGGTACGCCGCATGGCGAGAGCGGAATCCTGGCCCCGACATGGAGCAGGTCAAAGCTCAGGCGCTTGCCGTCTATCACGCGCAGGTAGAGCGGGCGCCCGAACGCCACCGGCTCGAGCTCAGGATGCGGGCAGAGCGGCACCGGCGGTATGAGCGGATGGTCAAACGGGCGACCGCTACGCCTCGGCCGGCGTCGGTGTCGCCCGAACGACGGCGGGAGCATCGCAGCACGGGAGCTCGCAGTACACGAGCCGGCCGGCCAGCGACGACCCTCACGACCAACCGCTCTCGGCGCTTGTCGCAGCTGCCGAGAGTGACGACGACAGCGACACTCCCCAAGTAACGAGCCCGGCAGGCTGGACGCCGTCCCAGGTCGTCTGGTACGTCTCGCGGCTGCTCCTTGACGAGCCGCGCGATCACTGGCATATGGCGGCGCTGCATGAGCGTCGCGGCGACTACCTCGCGTTCGAGACGGATCGGCGGCACGCATGAACCCCTCGCATACCGACGCGGCGCTCGAGCTCGCCGGCCAGGGGTTCCGACTGTTCCCCTCAAGCCTCGTGGCAAGACGCCTCTGATCAGGGGCGGTCGCGGGTGCCTGGACGCGACCACCGACGAGGAGATGGTGCGCGCCTGGTGGAGAGGCTCGCCGAACGCGAACATCGGTATCGCGACCGGCGACGGGCTGCTCGTGATCGACATCGACGGCGACGAAGCCGCCTTCGCCTTCACCCGGCTCGTGGTGGACGGCGATCACGACTTCCCGATCCAGACGCCGACCGCTCTCACCGGCGGCCACGGATTTCACTACTACCTGAGCCTGCCCCCGGATGGTCTTCGGCAACACGTCTGGTCGCCTGGCTGATGGTGTCGACACGCGAGGGACCGGCATACGTCGTGGCTCCGCCGAGCGTCCATCCGGACGGAGACGGCTACCACTGGATCGCCGCGCCCGTCGACACAGCTGTCAGGGAGTGCCCGGCGTCGCTGATCGACCTGCTCCTGCGCGACGAGGATGAGAGTCCAGGCAGGCGAGTGGGGGCGATGATCGCCGACGAGACGAGCGGCATCGGCGCGCGGATCCTTGGTGCCGAGTGCTCCCGGATCGCGGGGACGCCGGAAGGTCAGCGTAACCACGTCGCGTTTGCGCGAGCAGCCGCAGTCGGGAACCTGGTTGCCGGCGGCCTGATCGCCCTCGCCGACGCGGCGGAGCGACTGGCCACGGCGGCCAGAGAGTCGGGCCTGAGCTCGTTCGAGGCGGAACAGGTCGTAATGAACGGGCTCGAGCGTGGCATCCAAACGCCGCGGCTCATCGGTGATGCGGAGCGTGTCTCATGACCGACAAACTCGCCGAGATCCAGAACCGGCTCAAAGCGCAGGCTGAACGCGACCGGCTCGTGGCAGAGGCAGCGGCTCGAGGAACGCCAACCGCACCGCGATTGCGGAACGGAACCACCGAGGCGCTTCGGGTCGTTTCGCTCGAGACGATCGCGATTCGGTCGATTGAATGGCTCGACAAGCCGCTATGGCAGCGATCCGCGTTCCATCTTCTTGCCGGCGCGAAGGGCTGCGGCAAAGGCACCTACCTCGCCCTCCTGGGCGCGAAAGTGACGACGGGGCTCCTCGAGGGCGGCCCGCGGAACATCGTGTTCA
The DNA here is from genome assembly GCA_963708365.1 of uncultured Actinomycetes bacterium. Classification (GTDB taxonomy): domain Bacteria; phylum Actinomycetota; class Thermoleophilia; order Gaiellales; family JAICJC01; genus JAICJC01. The sequence continues at coordinate 341,750 of CAVPSM010000003.1, read as the reverse complement.
TCTCGTCGGAAGACTCCGCCGCGATCGACCTGAAACCGCGGCTGGTCGCGGCCGGTGCCGACATCGGCCGGTCTTCATCGTCAACCGGCATGTACGCCTGCCCGACGACATCGACGCGCTCGCCAGGATCGTCGGCGACGTCGGCGGAGCCGGGATCCTGGTGATTGACCCTGTGGCGAACCACATCGGCGATCGCAGCTCGAACCAGGACGCGGAGGTTCGTGAAGCGATCGCGCCGCTCAACCAACTCGCCGACGACTCGACTGCCTTGTCCTCGGCGTCCGCCATCCGGGCAAGGATCGGAGCCGCGGCGCCGTGGCGAGCATCCTCGGCTCGACGGCGTGGGTGGACACACCCAGGGCGGTCGTGATGATCGCGACCGACGACGAAGACGAGGCGCTCCGCCACATCCAGTCGTCGCAGGGAACCGCACCGCGACCCGCGGCGGCGTGATGTTCCGGATCGAAGGCGTCACCGTCGACGGGTTGACCGAAGAGATCACTCGCGCGGTCGAGATGGGAGCGTCCGCGAAGGATCTCGACGAGCTGCTCGCTCGACCCGCGTCGAACGAAGGGTCGAAGAGCCGGCGCGCGCGCGAGCTCGTGCTCGACATGCTCGAGGCGAGCCCGACGCTCGCGATTGAGAGCGACACGCTCGACGCCGCCATCGCCCGCGACATCGGCATCGCCGCGAAGACCGTCAAGAACATCCGCAGCGAACTCCGGAAAGAGGGGCTCGTCCGCGCGTTCCCGGAACTTCTCTGACGCGGGCCAGCCGAAGGTGTGGATGGTGTCACGGACGGGAGCGCCGCGGCCATGACCGCGACCCACCGAAACCCACATCCCGAAAGTCGGGAAGCTCCGTGCGCGCGCGCACGCGCGCGAACACGATCCGAAACGGGAACATTACTATCTAAGCCAAAAATGGGGGTTCTAACCCCTGAGTCGGATCCAGATCCCGACTTCGGGAAGTGCGCGCGCAAGGGCGGCACCGATGAGCGCCTGCACACGCTGCAACTCGACCGACGCGGCCGAGAGTTGGCGGGAACTGTTCGACCTGCTCGAAGTTCCCGTCGAGCTTCCGCTGGGCGCCGGCAACGACTTCTGCCGCCACTGCGCGGTGAACCCCGAGCTAGTCACGATCCTCAACGACCTCCAAGGGCTCATCGGAGCGTGGGTTCGGCTTGTCCACCGCGCCGACCCCGGTCCCGCGTATCGGGAGGCAGCGCAGCACGTCGATGTGCTGTGGCGCGCGCTCTTGGACGAACAAGCCGCGGAGCTCGACCAGTGACGCGCCCCGACTTCTCCATCCTGCCGGACGACCTCGCGGCCCTCTACAGCGGTGAGCGCGAGCCGGAACAACTCACGCTGCCGGTCGAGTCGGCGGAAGGCGACTTTCGCCGCTCGCTCGAAGCGCAGCCGCTGCCCGAATGGATGGACGCGGCATGACCGAGGCCCAGTTCCAGAGGCGATCGTCGAACTTGCCCGCCTGCTCGGCTACCGCGTCGCGCACTTCCGCGCGGCGAAGACCGCACACGGCTGGCGGACGCCGGTCGCCGCGGACGGCGCCGGTGGCCCGATCTAACGCTCGCAAAGCCCGGACGGCTCCTGTTCGTCGAATGCAAGAGCGCCGCGCGGCCGGCTGCGCGACGACCAAAAGGCGTGGCTCTCCGTCCTCACCGCCGCCGGCGCCGAGGTTCATGTCTGGCAGGAGGGCGCCACGTCGATGCAGGACGTCGCCGACATCCTCCAGAGCCACACAAGCACGGGTGCCGCATGACTCCGCGTTCCTGGCTCACCGTAGCCGAGGTCGCCCACCAGGAGGGTGTCAGCGCCCGGACGATCCTGCGATGGATCGAGCAAGGGCACCTTCCAAGCGCGCCGACAGCCCGGCGGCCGGCTCCGGATCCACGTCGACTGGTACGCCGAGATGACCGGCATCGGGCGTATGCTCGCGCTGTCGGCGACGAGGGAGGCGACTGAGGTGCAGACCGGCACGGTGGTACGGAGCGGCCGAGGCTGGCGCGGCCTGTGGCAGGAGAAGGACGAAGACGGGAAGTGGCGTCGCCGGTCGACGAAGACGTTCGAGCGGAAGGGCGAGGCTGGATCTTCAACTAAACCGTGAGATTGAGCGGATCGCCCTCGGCGAGCGCTACCGCGAGCCGATCACGCTCCAAGAGTTATGCGACCGCTTCCTCGCCCAGCACCCAGCGTCCGCGCAGACCGTCACATATCCATCAGCGCCTCGTGCGCCGTTGGCGGTGCTGGGAGATGCCCAAGCCGGCGACGTCACCACAGAAGCCCTGCAGCGCGTCGTCACCGCGGTCCCCGGCAAGAGCTACCGGCGCGACATCCGCCCGCACGCTGCGGATGGTCTATCGGTGGGGCGTCGACATGGGCCTCGTCGACACGGACCCGGCCGCCAAGGTCAAAGCGCCGAAACCGATCCGCGGCGAGAACATCATCCCGTTCGAGTCGTGGGCGGAGGTCGAAGCCGTCGCCGAGGAATGCGGCCGAGGTTGGGGCGAGATCGTCATCTTCATGGCCGACACCGGCGCCCGGCCAGCCGAGGCGGTCGCGCTCGAGCATCGCAACGTCCACGGCGCCGCCGTCGAGCTCCCAGGCCATAAGACGGCGCGCGTGGCGGACGGTCTACATGACTCGCCGCGGCGTCGAAGCCGTCGCGAGCGTCCCGGGCGATCACGACCCGCAACGTCTTCCACCATGACGGGCGGCCTATCTCGTGGGTCTACTTCCGTCGAGAGGTGTGGGCGCCGGCGCTCGAGGCAGCCGGCCTCGAGTACCGCGCGCCTTACTGCCTCCGCCACACGTTCGCCTACTGGAGTCTCCAAGCCGACGTCGGAGTCGCCGCACTCGCCCGCGAAATGGGCCACGAGTCGACCGAGCACACGTTCCGCGTCTATGGCGGCTGGGTGCTCGAGGAGGGCGACCGCTCCGCGCGGCGGCGAGAAACGTGGGCGGATGGCACCACCTTGGAACGAGACGCCTCGCAAAACCGCTCCCAGAGCGAATAGCAGAGTCCCACCAGGGTCAATCGCCGCCGGCGACGCCGGCGACCGCCCCCGCGTCCTCGGCCTGGACATCCAGGCGCGTGACCGCGAAGAACGCGACCAGGATCACGATCGGGATCGTCAGGCCGAGGCTGACGTCGCCACGACCCCAGTCGAGCCCGCCCAGCGTGTGCGGGACGCCCATCCAGTCGGCGAAGGAGGCGCCCAGTGGTCGCGTGACGACGTAGGCGAACCAGAACGCGACGATCGGATTCAGCCCGAGCCGCCAGCCGATCAGCGGCACCGCGATCAGGGCGGCGAACGCGATCCCCGACGTGAGGTACCCGAGGTTGAGCGTTCGCGCGGTCATGTCGCCGGCGGCGGTTCCGAGCGCGAAGGTCGCCATCACCGCCGACCAGTAGAAGAGCTCGCGCCGGCGCGTCGAGATGCTGTGGATCGAGACGGTGCCCTCGACCCGGTGCCACACGATGAACACGATTGCCAGCGAGACGGCGAAGAACGCCGTCGAGGCGACATATGGCACGTGCAGGCCAATGTGGAGCACGTCGGCGGCCATCGTCCCGAACACCGCCACCATCACGACCGCAAGCCAGTACGGCACGGCCCTGTAGCGGGTCGCCCTCAGCTGCCACGACATTGCGACGGCCAGCCCGGCCGCGCCGATCAGGACGGCGACCGGCGGCGGCATGCGATGGACGAGGAAGTCCGACGTCGCCTCTCCCATCCCCGTCGTGAGCACCTTCACGATCCAGAACAGGACGGCGATCTCGGGCACCTTCACGACAGCGAACCGGAACGCGGCCCAGCGGGCGGTGGTCGATCGGCTATCGGTGGTGGCGGTCGGCTGCGCAGTCATCGGGGGAGGAGGCTCGCCGTGCCGCGGCCTCAACCGATGTGGTACCTGCGCCGTATTGGCCGAGGCTTAGGACGGCGGCCGCGTCTTCCCGGATTGCAGCTCCCAGGCGCCGACGACGGCATCCTCGATCGCGGCCGAGTTCCCCGCAAGGTCGGCGACGACCATCATGTGCTTCGCGAAGCGTCGAGGCACCGAGAACGTCTCCGGGAAGGAGTGCACGAGGAAGTCCCGCGTCTCGAACGACGCGCGGATGACGATGTGGCCCGCGTCGAGCTGGCGGGTGACGAGGCGGCCGTGGTAGCGCCAGTCGAGCAGCCCGTCGCGCCGGCGTTCGGCCACACCGTCGAGCTGGCCCACCGTGCGGCGGATGTCCGTGACGCGCACCGGTGCATGGTCGCACGCGGGAAACGAAAATCGCCATGTCCGGCACCGTTGAGGTGCCGGACATGGCGGGATCCTGCCCGAGGTTCGGGAGCGCTAGTAGCCGTAGCCCCCGCCGCTCGTGGTCGACGCCGGTGCCGTCGCGGCGCTCTTCGAGGTTGTGGCCGCGAGCCACGTCCCGACGTCCTTGAAGCCGTTGCCGGCGACGCTGCCGGCCTTGTGGTCGGCGGAGAACGTGTAGAGGGGCAGGCCGCGGTACGTGACCTGCATCGGGCCGCCGCCCGGGCGCTTGATCGTTCCGAGCGAGCTCACGGAATCGCCCTGGAGGCCGCCGCCGGGGGCGACGACGGGATGCCAGAGCTTCAAGCACGCCGAGGTGGTGCAGATGAACCGGCCGTTCTTCTCGGCCGATAGCGAGTACAGCGTCATGCCGCTCTGGTTGACGAGCACCGAGGTGTCGAGCGAGGCGTTCCGGGCGGTCTGGATGGGCCCGGCGGCATGACTGCCGCCGCTCCCGCCGGAGGACGACCCGCCACACGCCGCCGCGAGGACGACCGTGGCTGCCATGGCTGCTGCGATTGCACGAGTGCCGATATGGATGCGCATGTGTTGCGTTCCTCTCCGAGTTTTGGATGCTCTTTACCGAGAGCTACCCGGGAGAGGCGAGCAGGGGATTGTGACGACACAGACAATCCGCTCGACGATCGATCCCGAACGCGCGTAGGCCGCGGCCGGAGCCCGGCGCTGTGCCGGCCTCCGGCCGCGGTGTCCACTCCCGGCTAGCGCCGGGTGGTGTCCTGCTCGCGTTCGCCAGCGTCGACGTCGACGTCCGGGTCGAGCTCGTCGGCGCGGCGCTTGAGCGCGTCGGCTTCCTCACGCTGGCGCTCGGCATCCGCGTGGCGCTCCTGCGCTGCGAGATGCTGCTGCTTCGCATGGGCCGCCTGCTCGTCGGCGGCCGCCCGCTCACGCTCTGCGGTGAGGGACTGCGCCTCCGCCTCGCGGCGGTGCTCGTCGGCCTGGATCCGCTGCTGGTCGAGCCGGCGGGCCTGGGCCTTGCGGGCCACGGCGACCGCGATCGCGACGATCACGATCACGGCGACCACGATGATGATGATGGCAGTTGTGCTCATGCGCCGAACAGTTCCCGGGCGCTGCCGGCCTCAAACGCCTCTGTGCGTCGATTCTAGGTATATCGTATTACGATAAAGCGCTGATGACGTTGGGAGGGCAAATGCTTACGCGCCGCTGGAAGTGGCAGCAGGGCACGTGGGGCGAGCTCCTTGCCGAGTTCGTCGGGACGTTCGTCCTGATCTCCTTCGGGGACGGGGTGGTGGCGATGGCCGTCGCCGCCCTGAACCAGTCCGGACGTGGGACGGAGATCTTCGAGGCCAGCGGCGACTGGCTGCTGATCGCCTGGGGGTGGGGATTCGCAGTCGTCTTCGCGGTCTACGTCGCGGGCGGGGTGAGCGGGGCGCACATCAACCCTGCGGTCACGCTCGCATTCGCGCTGCGACGCGGGTTCCCGTGGGCGAAGGTGCCCACGTACTGGATCGCGCAGATCGCCGGCGCCTTCGTGGGCGCCGCGCTCGTCTACGTGAACTACCGGTACGCGATCCACTCCTACGAGCACGCGCACCACATCGTGCGGGGGCAGGTGAGTTCGATACCCACCTACTCCATCTTCGCGACGTTCCCCGCCGGGTACTTCCACAGCTGGGTCGGGCCGTTCGTCGACGAGCTCATCGGCACCGCGTTCCTGATCTTCTTCGTGCTCGCCATCGTGGACGAGTTCAACACGCCGGTGAAGGCGAACCTGGCGCCGCTCCTGATCGGGTTCGTCGTCGTCGCAATTGGCATTTCGTTCGGCGCCAATTTGGGCTACGCGATCAACCCCGCCCGCGACCTCGGCCCGCGCCTGTTCGCCTGGACGCAGGGCTACGGCAAGATCGCCATGCCGGGTGACTACGGCAACGTTTCGACGTACTTCTGGGTGCCGATCATCGGGCCGTTGCTCGGGGCCGGCATCGCCGCGTTCCTCTACGACGCGCTGATCCGCGATGTCCTGCTCGCCCGCGGCGAGAAGGCCGACGCTGCCGTGAAGGAGCACGGGCGCACGGTGGAGGACAAGGCGGCGCCGAGCGCCTAGAGCCGGGCGGCCGCCAGCGCGGCGCCGTGCAGGATGTCGCGCTCGGACACGACGACGGCATCGGCACCCGCCGCCCTGACGACCGCCGAGAGGATCACGGCGCCGGCGACGATCGTCGGCGCGCGCTGCGGCATCAGCCCGCGTACGAGCTTCCGCTGCTCGAGCGGGAGGGCGGCGAGCTCCTCCAGCAGCCGCTCCGCCGTCCCGGCCGCGAGGCTGTGGCCGTCGATCACCTCGGGCAGCTCCACCTCGAGGCCCATGTCGATTGTGGCGAGGGTCGTCACCGTCCCGGCGACGCCGACGAGGCCCCGGGCGGCATCGGTCAGACGCCGCGGGAGAGCGGCGTGCGCCTCGGCCCGGAGCGCCTCGAGCTGCGCCGGGGTCGGCGGGTCGTCGTGCAGGTGGCGCTCGGACATGCGCACGCAGCCGATGTCCAGGCTGGCCCGGTCGGTGACGCCGTCGCGGCCGCCCAGGACGAGCTCGGTCGAGCCGCCGCCGATGTCGCAGATCAGGACGGACTCCGCCACGGCCTGGCGCGAGCAGACGCCGCGGTAGGTCATCTCCGCCTCCTCGTCTCCGGTCAGGAGGCGGGTCTCGAAACCGTGGCGGGCCGCCGTCTCGTCGAGGAACGCGCGGCCGTTCCCGGCGTCGCGTACGGCGCTCGTCGCGATCGCGAGCACCGTCTCGGCTGCGAGCTCCTCGGTGCGGGCGGCGTAGCGGGCGAGCACCGCGTCGACGCGCGCGATGGCGGCGTCCGACAGGCGGTGCTCGGCGTCGACCCGATCGCCGAGGCGGGTGATCTCGAGCAGGCGCTCGGCCTCGGCGATCCCGCCCTCGTCGGAGACGTCGGCGACCAGGAGCCGGGTCGAGTTGGTGCCGATGTCGACGGCGCCGACGCGGCGCGTCATCGCCGCACGATGCGCCGGAGCGCGAGCAGCACCGTCGTCGCGGTGCTCACCGAGCCGGTCAGCACCCGCAGCCCCGCCATCGACTGCTCGAGCCGCTCCAGCGCCGCCTGCATCGCGATCGTCTTCTCGTTCAGCTCGGCGGTGCGGCTCTCGAGCGTTGCGACGCCGTCGGCCTCGAGGGCCGCGATGCGCACCTCGAGGGTGGCCTGGGCCGCGCGCACCCGCCGGAAGGTGCGCACACCGCCCACCAGGGCGTAGACGAAGCACCCACCGACCGCCAGTGCCCAGATGATGATCGCCGCCCGCAGCATCGCCTGATCTTAGGGCATCTGCTAGAATCTCGGCCCTCGACGCGGGGTGGAGCAGTCCGGTAGCTCGTCGGGCTCATAACCCGAAGGTCGCAGGTTCGAATCCTGCCCCCGCTACTCGATCAAAACGCCGCGAATCCCGCGAAGAGTGCGGATTTGCGGGTACTTCGACCGCGAAGGGGTGCGCAGCGCTGCGAACGGCTGCGCAGCCCTTTTGCAGGGGCTTTCCCATCCTGCAACCCACGCCCCGGTGGCAGCCCTCCCCGGTTTGGGGAGCAATTGCATTGCAGGCCCCGCGTTGCGATGGTCGGGGACGGGCTTGCCGGGCCGGCGAGGGCGGCTCCACGACGACGCCGGAACGCGCGGCTTGGGGGAGCGGTTGGACGCCTCGGGCTGCGACTGGCAGGTGTTCTCGCCATAGCCGTGGATGTGCGGGTAGGCGGCGGCCATCTCCTCGTGCGCCTGGGCTTCCTCTTCGGTCGCGTAGGTGCCGACCCACATCTTGCCCTTCACGCGTGGGTCATACACCGCGACGGTGAACTTGTTGCCGCGCTTTCGGATCATGCCCCAGCCTCCCGAATGGTGTTGCCGCCGCCGGCGGCCGAGGCGATCGCGCGGGTGCCGCCGCGGATCGACGTGCCGTGGCTCTTCTACACCAAGACCGGCCTTCAGTTCAACAAGGGCAACTTGTTCTACTGGTGGAATCCGGTCCGAAAGGCGTTCGGCAAGCCCGACCTCGACTTCTATGACCTGCGTCACTACGGCGGGTCGTACATGACCAACGTGCTCGAGCTGCCGTCCGAGGTGACCGCCATCCAGATGGGTCACCGAGGCCACGGCCGGCTGGTGCGGGAGCTGTATGGCCACAAGGACGAAGCCCGCGCCCGCGAGGAGTTAGGGAGCGCTACCGCCAGCGATCCCGCTCTCGCGCCAAGCCCGGCCGCGGCGACTCGACCTCCCGGCGGGATGATCCACAGGCGGGGTAACAGCTTCGGCGTCTCGCTGTATGACCCGACCCAGAAGGGGATGCGCTGGTCGGAACCTATTCCAGCGAGACTGACGCCGAGGCCGCCGAGGCGCACGCGAGGCTGTACGCCACCCGGCGAGGCCGAACCGGTCGAGGCGCACCTCTCTAGTGAAGGGCGTTCTCTAGTCCGCCCCGGGCAGCGTATTCCCACTCGGTCTCGGTGGGCAGTTCCTTACCGACCCAGCTGGCGTACGCTGCAGCGTCGTCGTAGGCAACGTGGGTGACTGGGTGCCGCTCGCGACCGCCGCAGGTCGTCCCCGGCCCCTCCGGCTGTCGCCAGCAGGCGCCCGGCACCCACGCCCACCAATTGCTGAGGTCGCGCAGATCGACCGGGGCTGGGGTTAGATGGAAGACCAGCGAACCAAGCACCAGCAGTGCCGGATCAGCATCCGGATAGCCTCGATCCTTGGCGCGACCTCGGCAATCGTGACATGGCCGGTCGCCTCGACGACCGCTGATAATCCGCGACGGTAACGGGACACTCGTCTATCCAAAATCCGTCGACGCTCACCTGTCGCAGCGGACGCTCTTCGGGGTAGAAGCGGTCGGAGCCCATCACGAAGCTGCCACCGTCGAGCAGCACCATGCCCCGGGTGGCGTCGTCGCCCGTGTTCATCGGGCCGTTGTCACACGGCGCTCATCCAAACCGGATGATGCGAACCCTTCTCCCTCGGTTAGCTTGTCGTTGGCCGCGCGTGCAGCCGATCGCAAGTGTCGCAACTGCTCGACGGACTCCGGAGACCTCGCGCCGGGGGTCGAAGGGAGAGCCGTGACCGCTGAGATGCCGCCCACCGACGTGCTCGTCGCCGGGTACCAGGACATCGACGAGGCGACGAAGGATTTCGAGGCGCTCGTCGAGCTGGTGAAGAAGAACGAGGTTTCGATCGAGGGGGTCATTCTCGTCACCCACGCGGAGGATGGGAGCGTGGCGGTGCGGCAGACGGGCGACAGATTCGGCCGCAAGGGCACAGGCTGGGGAGGCGGCGTCGGCCTCGCGGTTGGGTTGTTCGCGCCGCCGCTGCTCGCGTCTGTCGCGGTGGGCGCGGTTGCGGGCGGGTTGATAGGCAAGTTCGTCGCCCATCGCGTCGAGCAGGAGATTCACGACAAGATCGGCGAGAACCTGCCGCCCGGGTCGGCGGGGATCATCGCGGTCTTCGACGACACTGAGCGGCTTGGCGTCCAACGGGCGCTCGCGGGTGCGCAGCTCCGGTCGATCGTGGAGGGCGACAAGCAGGGCATCGCGGCATTGAAAGGGTCGCTCGCCGAGGCGATGGGCAAGTTCAGCCCGGACCGGACGGTGCTGCCGATCCCGGATCCGGCCTTCGGCGGGACGATCGGGCGCACGATCGACGTGTCCGTTCCCGACTGGACGATCAACATGACGCCGTCGCCGCCGGAGGGCGCGCCGAACGTGCTCTTGGTGCTGATCGACGATGCGGGCTTCGGCAACCCCTCGACGTTCGGCGGCCCGGTCTCCACGCCGGCGATGACGCGGGTGGCCGACCAGGGCCTCAAGTACAACGGCTTTCACGTCACCGCGATCTGCTCGCCGACGCGTGCCGCCCTCTTGACGGGCCGAAACCATCACACGGTCGGGTTCGGATCGATCGGCGAGCTTCCGGGTCCGTTTCCGGGCTATTGCGCGAGCGTGCCGAAGGACTGCGCTCCGTTCATCCGGGCGTTGCAGGGCAACGGCTACTCGACGGCGGGGTTCGGCAAGTGGCACCTCACCCCCGATCATGTCCAGGGGGCGGCTGGGCCGTTTGACCGCTGGCCGAATGCCTGGGGATTCGATCGCTTCTGGGGCATCCTCGGCGGCGAGGCGGGCCAGTATGACCCGGTGATCACCCAGGACAACACGACCATCGGCGTCCCGGAGGGCAAGGACAATAAGCAGTACTACTGGCCGGACGACCTTACCGATCAGGCGGTGCGCTGGGTGCACCAGGTGCGCGCCCAAGACCAGGAAAAGCCGTGGTTCGTCTACTACTCGACCGGCTGCTCGCACGCGCCTCACCAGGTTGCGCTCGAGTGGAGCGAGAAGTACCGCGGCAAGTTCGACCAGGGCTGGGACGTCCTCCGCGAGGAGACCTTCGAACGGCAGAAGGCGCTGGGTGTGATCCCGCCGGATGCGGTGCTGACGCCGAGGCCAGACACCCTCCCAGCCTGGGACTCGCTGTCAGACAGCGAGAAGAGGCTGTACGCGCGGCAGATGGAGGTCTATGCCGGCTTCCAAGAGAACGCCGACTGGAACGTCGGCCGCCTGCTCGACGCGGTCGCGGCGATGGGGGAGCTCGACAACACGCTCGTGATCTACGTCTTCGGGGACAATGGCGCGAGCATGGAGGGCGCGATCACCGGCTCTTTCAACGAGCTCACGATGCAGAACGGAATCGCCCTCACCGCCGCGCAGCAGCTCTCCCTGATCGACGATTACGGCGGCCTCGACGCCTGGGGCACCGACGCGTACGCACCGCACTACTCGTCCGCCTGGGCATGGGCCGGGAACACGCCCTTCCAGTGGGGCAAGCAGGTTGCTTCCCACCTCGGCGGCACGCGCAACCCGATGGTCCTATCCTGGCCGGAGCGGATCAGGGACGCCGGGGGATTGCGTGCTCAGTTCACGCACTGCATCGACGTCGGGCCGACCATCCTCGAAGCCGCCGGTATCCCCCAGCCCGACGTCGTAGACGGGACCGTCCAGAAGCCCATGGAAGGGACGAGCTTCCTCTACAGCTTCGAGGATGCGCACGCACCGGAGCGGCACACCGTCCAGTACTTCGAGACCGTCGGCAACCGAGCGATCTATAAGGACGGCTGGTGGGCCGCCTGCAAGCTCGACCGGATCCCTTGGGATCTCTCGCCCCCGACGATAGCGAGGTTCGCACCCGGAACCTACGACCCCGACCAGGACACCTGGGAGCTGTACTACCTCCCCGACGACTTCAGCCAAGCCAACGACCTCGCCGCCGAGAACCCGAAGAAGCTCGCCGAGCTCAAGCAGCTCTTCTTGGAAGAGGCCGAGAAGCACAACGTGTTGCCGCTGCTGGCGGCGTTCTCCGTCTTCTTCGGGATCCTGCCGCCAATGCCGACGACCACGACACAGACGTTCTACGGCGACGTCGAAAACATCGCGTCCGGCATGATCCCCCGCATCTACGGGCGCTCCTACGCCATCGAGGCGGAACTGCTCGGTCCCCCGGGGTGGCGCCGAGGGCGTAATCGTCGCCGAGGCGGACGAGATGGGCGGCTTCTCGCTGTGGGTCGACCAGGACGGCCTGCTGCACCACAGCTACTCGATGATGGGGGTCGAGCGCTACCAGCAGGTCTCGACCGGGCCGATCCCGGTCGGCGATGTCACGGTGCGCATGCAGTTCGACGCCGACCGCCAGGAAGCCGCGGTCGGTGGATCGGTGTCCTTGTACGCGAACAACGCAAAGATCGGCGAGGGACGAATCGAGCGGACGGTCGCGATCCGCTTCTCCGGCTACGCCGGCATGGACGTCGGCCGCGACAACGGCCTGCCCGTTGACCGCGCCTACGCGGATAAGGCGCCCTATCCCTTCACCGGCACGGTCAAGAAGGTCGTCTTCGACCTCAAACCGGGCAGCCACGACGAGGAGAAGGCGCTGCACGAGGCCGGCACGCACGTCGCCGCTGCCCACGGGATCAGCGCCTAAGAGGCGGAGAGGGTTACTCGGTGAGTGTGATCGGACTACGAGCGGCACCAGAGCGGCGGTCCAATGGCTGCTGAACCGCCAGTGGCGGATCCACGACTGGATCAGCGGAAGGGCGCGGTTTCGTATCCGGCTTGGCGTGGGGCTCGTGCTCATCTCCTGGCTGCCATTCGCGCAGCTGGCGATCGACGTCACCGGGGCTGGTGGAAGCGATGCAGACCATCTCCGCTACCTGATTTGGACGATGCAAGTCAGGGTCGGTATCGCCGGGGCGGCGGTGGCGGGCAACGAGACCATCGACCTGGCGAAAAAGCGTTGGCTGGAAACGGCTGCCGCGGGTGTCTGGCGATTCATGATTTCCCCCGATAAGCCAATCGATGCCTCCGGGAAATGACTGTCCCGACCGGAGATCACAGCAACCGAGCTTTGCGACACGCAATGAGCGCCTACCTGTGGGGGATGAGGCTCGCCGATCGGGGGCAGAAGTGGCTGGAGACCCGGGATCCCGCAACCCACACCGGTGCCACGATCAGCTGGTACCGCCGCTACCAGGCGGCTGACGGCCAGCTCTACGCGGTGCTCCTGTCCGCCTACTTCTTCCTGACGATGTTTCCGGCGATGCTGGTCGAGACTAGCTACGTTACCGGCAAACCGGCCGCTTTTGGTGTGCACGCGGAGCACCGCCTGGGGCTGCACAACCCGACCAGCACCCTCTTCGTGAGCGTCTTCGCCGGAGTCAGCCAGCACGCCTTCATCGCGGTGCTATTGGCAGTTCTCAGCTTGGTGACGTTTGGCCTCGGCTTCGGCCGAGTACTTCAGCTGGTCCATGCCCGCTCGTGGGGTATCGACCTTCGCAAGAACGCGATCATCGACCAAACCCGCTACCTGGCCGTTTTGGTTGCGATGCTTGTCATGAGCCTCGGCTACCTACTCCAGCAGAAATACCTCGGCCGAGTGGCGTGGATCGGGTGGCCACTCGACCTCGGGTGGTTCGCGATTCTGCTTGGATTATTCGTCTGGGCGCCACGCCTGCTCCTACACCACCGGGTCGAAACGCGCCAGCTCGTGCCAGGGGCGGTTTTCACCGTACTCGGGCTAATCGCCTTGAGGATCGCCTCGACCTTCGTACTCGCCCGATGGCTGGATAGTTACTCCAAGACCTACGGCGCGGTCGGAATCATTATGGGCATCTTCTTTTGGATCATCACCGCCGCGACAGTCCTCGTACTGGCAGCCGCCCTGTCACCCGCGCTCGCTCATCGCCGCGACCTCCTCGACGCCCGCCACCAACCCGTACGCTCGCATTAGCGCAACCACCTAAGTGAACGATGCCCGGGTCTCCGCCGAGAAGGGCATCGACGCGAGCGTCGATCCTGCCCATGGGCCGGACCACTGACTTGGATGCTCACAGCCCCTGCGGCCGTCCTGATCGTCACCTCGCTGCTGCCAGAAGCCGGGTCGCGAGGCCGCGACGGCGCAGACGCGGCTCCACCCAGAGGTTCTGGAGCTCGCAGCAGTCGCCCCATGTCCATCCACTGACTCCGGCGACGATCTCACCCGCGGTGCGCACGAAGATCGCCAACTCGACGCCGTCTCCGAGCCCCATGGCGGCGCACGCCTCACGACCGATCGCCGATTCGAGGAACTCGATGTCGAGCGGATCCGGAGCGTCCTCGACCTGGAACTGCACCGAGCCGGCCGGCTCGTCAGACGCCGGCGATCTGCTCCATCAGCGAGAGATAATCGAAGTATGTCCGGTATGACCGGATCTTCCCGTCGCGGAAGTCGGCCACGGTGGCGCCGGCCAGCTGGACATGCCGTCCCGTCGGTTCCAACACCGCGACCTCGGTCAGGACGAGCGGCCCGGTGTGATCGGCTTCGACCACCCATTCGGCGAACGCCTTGTTGCCGACCTCGTCAAGTCCCGGAGCATGAGGACGACGTTCGAGAACGCCGTCTCTCTCAGGGTGGCCAGCTCGGCGACCGCCTCCAGCCGGCATCTGGCGGCGAGCGGCATGCGGTCCAAGCCGGCTCGATTGTGGACCACGGTGGCGGGTGGGATCACGCTTGAGCAGGCGCAGGCACCCCACGAAGCCGAGACGCAACTCCAGATCCGAGAGCATGGAACGGCCAACGCGCTCGCACTCTGGTTCAGCGCGGAACTCGCGCCCGGCACCCCCTCTCCGTCGGGCCGGGCGATCCACCGACACACTGGGGGATGACGACCGCTCCACTGCGCAGGCCCGTCGAGGTAACCCCGGGGATCACCGTCCGCGCCAGGGTCAGGACCGCCATCGCTCGACCGGCCGGAACCTGGACGAGCTGGGCTATCGCTGTGCCGGACGCCGACTCGGAGCACCACGACGAACAATCGATCTGGGCGGAGATCGACTACTCAGGAGTGATCCCGATCCGGCTCCCCGGTTCGGTCACCTTGATCTGACTGGCCGACGTGTCGGATGGCCGTGCTGGGCGGGGATGATGAGCAATATCCAGAACTCATCTCGTCGGGATGACGCGAGGGGGTCTTCGCTTCCGTACAAGGGGCTGATGCCGGAACGAGATGCAGCGCGCCGAGCTCTCGGGGTGGCCGCACAGGGCACGTCCGGAGTCTTGCGACGCGCTGGAGCCAGCCGGCTAGCCACACACTGGCGTGTCAGATCGGCGTAAGCGGCGCACCGTCGTGAACGCGATGCCGGATTCATCCGATCCCGGTGTGTCATCCGGAGTCGGCAGTACCGTGTTCTGCTCGTGCTGGCGACGGTCGTCGGGCTGGTCGTGTCGGCGGCGTCGTGGTGCTTCCTGGAGGGTGTTCACGCGCTGCAGGTGTGGGTGTATGAACATCTGCCGGGCGACCTCGGGTACCACGCGGTGCCGGTGTGGTGGCCGCTTCCGTGGGTGGCTCTCGCGGGACTGCTGACGGCATTCGCGGTTGTGCGGCTGCCTGGTCATGGCGGCCACGTCCCCGTAGACGGACTCAAGGCGGGCGGCCCGCAGACCCGTCCGATCGACCTGCCGGGAGTGCTGCTAGCGGCGGTCGCGACGCTCGGCCTTGGACTCGTTCTGGGGCCGGAGGCGCCTTTGATCGCGCTCGGCATCGGGCTGGGCTCGCTGGCGATGCGCCTCGTCAAGCGCGACGCACCCGACCAAGCAGTAGGCCTGATGGGCGCTGCGGGGAGCTTCGCGGCAGTCTCGTCGATCTTCGGATCGCCGGTGATCGGCGCGGTGCTGGTAATCGAGGCGGCGGGGCTCGGCGGGCCGACCCTGCCGCTTGTGCTCCTGCCCGGCCTCTTGGCCGCCGGAGTCGGCTCGCTCGTGTTCATCGGGCTGGGCTCGTTCTCGGGCCTGAGCACGGCCGCTTGGTCGTTGAGCCCGTTCCCGCTGCCGGCGTTCGGGGGGCCCGGCTGGGCGGACTTCGGCTGGACGATCGTGCTGGCCTTCGCCGTTGCGGGCGCCGTGTTCGCGATGATGGAACTGGCGCGCTGGCTGAAGCGAATCGTCGACCGGCGCCCGTTTCCTTTCACCGTCGCGGCGGGAGTCTGCGTCGGCGGCCTCGCGATCGCCTTCGCAGAGGCAACGAGCCAGTCGCCTGACGCGGTGCTGTTCTCGGGCCAGGAGGCGCTGGGCTCGGTGTTCGGCCAAGCCACGGCCCTTTCCCTCTCGACCATCATGCTGCTGCTCCTCTTCAAAGGACTCGCCTGGTCGATCTCGTTGGGGAACTTCCGCGGTGGCTCTGTTTTCCCCGCGCTCTTCCTCGGCGTCGTCGCCGGACTCGCGGCGCAACACCTGCCCGGCTACGCCGAGACACAGGCGGTGGCCGCGCTCACCGGCGCCGCCGTCGTCTCCGCCCTCCGGCTCCCGCTCGCATCGGTGATGATCGCCACCCTGCTCTCCGCCAAAGCCGGACTCGCCGTCGCCCCACTGATCGTCGTTGCCGTCGCCGTCGCCTATCTCACCAGCGAGACGCTGACCGCATTCGCCGACGCTCGCGCCGCGACCAGCCCAGCCGTACCTCAGACGGATGAACCCGTAGCTGACGCCGCACCGTCATGAGTCCGAAACCACAACCCGCGCCCTACGGATGGCGAACGAGCTCGGCGGGCTGCCTCCGTCTGGACTCGCCCCGTCGCACCGGTGGACCCGAACCCGCCCGCGGACGGGCCAGTGGCGAGCCGTTCTTTCGACTTGAAGGAGTCGTTCAAGTGCGTACACCAAACCTCGGCCGGATTCGGCGAATCGGCTCACGAGACCACGTGCGTAGCATCTGGATACCCGCGTCGATAGCCGTGATCGCCGTATTCGCGCTGGTCGCGGCATCCGGCTGCGGTGGAAGCAGCAAGCCGGCGTACTGCTCTGACGTGAGCAGCCTCCAAGACTCTGTCAACGGGCTTCAGGGTTCCGTCTCAAGCGGTGGCGTCAGCGGCCTTCAGTCCCAGCTGAAGACCGTCCAGAGCGACGCGAAATCGGTCGTGAACTCCGCGAAGTCGGACTTCCCGGATCAGACCAGCGCCATCAAGTCGTCCGTGGACACACTCTCGAGCGCCATCGACACGCTCCCGGCGAATCCAACCGCCAGCCAGATCGCCGTGGTCGCAGCCGACACTACAAACGTCGCAAAGTCGGTCAAGAGCTTCTCGGATGCGACGGACTCCAAGTGCAGCTAACCGCTCGACCGAGGACGCTGATCTGGAGATGTCCGGCCGCGCCTGGGAGTCTGATCGGCTAAGCGACGCGGGTGCGGTCGGAGACCATGTACGCGGCGATCAGTGCGAGCGGGAAGAAGATCAGGCTCAGGATGAAGTATCCGAGGAAGCTGTGCCCTTTGCGGGCGGCCACACGAGCCGGCCAAAACGCGATCGCGATCCAGATCGCAAAGAACAGGATTCCAAGGATCACGGAACCGAAGAGCGAATCAAGCAACATGTCTACCTCGCTTGACGGGAACGACCAACCGTTATGCAGCGGGGCAGCACGGGCATCACCCGAATCGGATGAAAGAACTGCGGCCGTGTCGGCGAGTTTGAGCTCGCGGGATCGCCGTGCGGCTCAGTGGCTCGTCAGGGTGATGACGCCGACGTCGTCGAGCCCGTTGAGGGCGAGTTGGACAGCGAGCGCTGCGAGCAGGAACCCGAACACCTTCTCGGTGACGAGCAGGCGTGATTCGTCCAATCGGTCGCTGACCTTGTTTGCCCAGCGAAACACGGCGGCGTCGAGCGCGAGCACCACCGCGAGATTGCCGACGACGACCGCGAACATACTGAGCGAGACGGCGTCCGCCGACAGGGTCACGAGCGCGACGATGCCGGCGGGGTTCAACAGGTACGGCACCGCCAGCGGGAACACGGCCACCTGCAGCGGATCCTTCGCTGTCTCACCCAGGGAGGGCTCCTCGTCCTCCCGCGGCCCGCGGATCATGGTGACGGCGATGATGAGCAGGATGATCCCGCCTGCGATGGAGAGCGCGCCGGTCGAGAAGTGCAAGAGCCTGCGCAGGATCTCGCCGAAGACGACGAGGATGCCGGCCACCACGGCCGCCGTCTTCAGCATGCTTCGCGTGACCTTACCGCGCACTTCGGGATCCATGTCCGCGGTCAGCTCCAGGTAGGGAACGAGCGCGATCTTCGGCCCGATGCCGATGAGCAAGAGCAGAAACACGTCCGCGACGATGTAGATGTCGATCGTGGTCGTATCCATCTGATCTCCCCTTCCCATCGGCGATACCCGAAGCCGGATCAGCCGCGCGGCGCGTGGTCGATGCAGATCATCACGGCGGACGTCGCCCGCTGGCTGTCGCGACCGTAGTCTGGGTCAGGAGAGTCGCGTCGGGATCGCCCGGTAGGGATGAGGCGGCACAAGCCGCTGCATGGCGCGCCGCCATACGCCGATACCGAAAATAACCAGAACGTGTCAACTGGCAACCAAGGCTTCAGCTCGCGCGTTGAGGCGACGTGCCCCTGCGCGGAGGCCGGCCACGAGTCGGCAAAGGGGAGCCATGCCCGGAGGGGTCGCATTCGCGCGGGGAATGGGCATGTTTCACACTCACACGTGACGACAGCGCGCGGGCGCTGGACATCCTGCTCGCGGCGGCCGAAGCCGAGCAGTTCGCTGCCTGGCTGACCGAGCACGAGATCGCGATTCGAGAACGCTAACGGCGGGTCTGCTCCGCCTTCGTGGCCGCCGGACACCCGGCGCGCAGGGAATCGTTCCGCGCTCCGACCGCCGGCGTGGATTTCATCCCCTATGGACGAGGCGCCGATGCGCGGTCGCGCGAAGATGCCACTGATCCTGTTCGTTCACCCAGAGGGTCGCGCCAGCTTGAGCCTGTCGCCACAACCCTCAAGGCCGTAACTGACCAGTACGCAATGGGTTGTCGAAGCGCGAGGTCACTGAGCTGCAGGGGGGAGCGCAATGAGTGCCACGACGGTCGACCGGACGAGTACGGACAAGGCGAAGGGTCGTAAGCAGCCCTCCGCAAGGCGCGCACCGCGGGCGTCGCCGCGTGTGGTGCCGCATCTGAGTGTGGCGGAGCGGGTTGCGCGCGGACGTGCGGCGCGGGCTGAGGTGCCGCGGTCGAGTCACGCGGAGTACGCGCCGGCGGCGCACCGTCAGGATCCGGTCGCGCTGCTCGAGTCGCAGGCGGCGTCGCGGGTTCCGGAGCTGGTGCCGATCCGGTATGGGCGGATGCTGGTGTCGCCGTTCACGTTCTATCGGGGTGCGGCGTTGATCATGGCCGCGGACCTGGCGGCGACTCCCGCTTCCGGACTGCATGCCCAGCTGTGCGGCGATGCGCACCTGTCGAACTTCGGGTTGTTCGCGTCGCCGGATCGTCGGTTGGTGTTCGATCTGAACGACTTTGACGAGACGCTTCCGGGACCATGGGAGTGGGACGTGAAGCGGCTGGCGGTGAGCTTTGAGGTGGGCGGCCGGGAGAATGGCTATTCGCGGAAGCAGCGTCGCCGGATCGTCGAAGCGACCGTTGCTGCCTATCGCCGGGCCATGCGCGAGTTCGCCGGGATGCACGCGTTGGAGGTGTGGTACGCCCGGCTCGAAGTCGAACCGTTGATGGCGCAGATCCGAAGCCAGATGAAGAAGCGGATGGCGAAGAGGGCCGCGCAGGTGGCGGCGAAGGCGCGGACGCGGGACAGCATGACCGCGTTTTCCAAGCTCACCCGGATGGTCGACGGCGAGCCGCAGATCGTTTCGGATCCGCCGTTGATCGAGCGGATCGAGGACTTGGCGCCCGGCCCGCAAGGAACCGCCGTGACGGGAGAGCTGCACGAGCTTCTGCGACGGTACCGACAGACGCTTCAGACCGACCGGCGGATCCTGTTGGAGGAGTTCCGGCTGGCGGACATGGCTCGCAAGGTCGTCGGCGTCGGCAGTGTCGGGACCCGTGCGTGGATTGCGCTCATGCTGGGCCGCGATCAAGACCCGCTGTTCCTGCAGTTCAAGGAGGCGCAACCCTCGGTGCTGGAGGACTTCACCGCCAAGAGCCAGTACAAAAACCACGGCGAACGGGTGGTCGCCGGCCAGCATCTCATGCAGGCAAGCAGCGACATCTTCCTCGGTTGGCTGCACGTCGACAGCGGGGTGGACGGCCAGGAGCGGGACTTCTATGGCCGCCAGCTGAAGGACTGGAAGGGGTCGTTCGAGACCGCGGGAGCGTTGCCGCAGGGAGCGGCGATGTACGGTCAGACCTGCGGGTGGACGCTCGCGCGTGCCCATGCCCGCTCCGGAGACCGCATCGCCATCGCCTCCTACCTCGGCCAAACCGACACATTCGACCGCGCCATCGCAGACTTCTCCGAGGCCTATGCCGACCAAAACCAGCGCGACTACGAATCGTTGACGGAGGCGGTGAAGAGCGGGCGCATCAAGGCCGTAACCGGCCTGTGACACGCACCGGAAAGGAGAGCGGTAAATGGAACCCGGCGCATGCGCGCGGATTTCAACCGGGTACAAGATACGGCTACCTGACAAAAGAGGGTGAGACGTGGCGATTGGACCAGTACAGCTGCTTGTCTTGGGCTTTTCCCATCCCGATTTTCACGGCGAGGTGATCGCGGAGCTCGAGCGGCTGCGTGAGAGCGACACGGTGCGGGTGATCGACGCAATGGCGGTCCACAAGGATGCCGAGGGAGAGATCGAGATCGCCCACCTCAGCAACCTGTCCAAGGATGAAGCGATCGAGCTTGGCAGCAAGATCGGCGCGCTGATCGGGCTTGGAATCGAAGGCGAGGAAGGCGCCGAGACCGGGGCGCTTACAGGCGCCGAGGCCGCCGCCGAGGACGGCATCAACGTGTTCACCGACCAGGAGGCGTGGGACGTCCTGGAGGACATCCCCAACGACTCCGCCGCCGCCCTGATCCTGATCGAGCACCACTGGGCGGTACCCCTTCGCGACGCGATCGCGCGCGCCGGTGGCTTCCGCCTCAGCGACGGCTTCATCAGTCCGCTCGACCTGGTCGAGATCGGACTCGCGAGCAAAGAGGAGGCTGAACACCTCCACGCCATCGAGAAGGGCACCAAGCCGGCACCGACACGCTAGGAGGACCACGATGATGGGATCCCGCAGAGTCGCCCGACGCACCTCACGACGCGTCGCCCGACGCCGCTAAACACCGCCAAGACGAGCCCACTCGCCGCCGCCACGCATTGTCGTGGCGGCGGCGTGCTGGTTGCAGATTCCTTCTTCGAGGGCGACTTCGCGTTTTTCGAGGCAAGGCGCTTCGTGGACTAGATGGAGCTAGCAATCCGAACGCACGCGAAGTCCGACCCGACGGCCAAGGCGGGTGGAAGGTCATCAATCCCGGCGTCGCCCGAAGCAGCGGCAATCGACACTCAGGCTGCCGCCGCAGAGCGGGCTCGACAGATCCTCGGCAACAACGGGGGCGGAGAGTTCCGAATCGCCGGCCGAGACGGACGGATCCGGGAAGGGAACGCGATCCCTCCAGGAAACGACCCCCGCAGCTCCCGCGGCTAACGCACCGCTCGGAAGGGAATCCACGGCCGTCAGCGTCCCGTGCAGATTCATTGCCTCAAGTCGCCACGGGGTGACGGCCGATGCCGACGGCCTTCATAGCGATGAGCCGCTCGTGAGCGACGCCGTTGCCGGAGCGTGGCGGGACATGCACGAGGTCGCAGATCACCTCGAGCCCGATCGAGTCCCACCTGCGTCCGAAGCGGCCCAGGCACAGGATGCCCATGAACCGGGAGATGGCCGATCGCGCGCCGCTCGGCGACCTCGGAGCGGGTGCGGGAGACCCGGCACGAGCCGCTGGCGATACCGACGCCTCCAGTGCCCTTCCCGGACGCGTGTGGTGACGCCCGCGAGCCCCGTCGCCACATCGTGACGCCGTCGACCGCGGCCCTGCACGGGACGGCCGGATCCGGACACTTCCGCTCGAGGTCGTGAATGTGCTGGGAACTCAACTGTCGCGCGTGACCGCATTCAATCGGCGCCGAACCTCCACCGTGTTCACGCCGAGAGCGCCCAGCAGCACCGCCGCAGGATCTGGTGGTCGGAGAGTGAGGAGCTGGACCAGCACCTGCTGGGATGTGACCTGGGTCTTCCGGCGATTGGGCTTGACTGCTTCCTCAAGCACGTTCTTTGCCGCGGGCGTCATGCGGAGGCGATCGTTTTTCACGACGTCTCTGAACGTGGGCTTCTTCGGCACGGCGCGCATCGGCAGTGGGGGAGCGTCGGTGCCGGATCGCATGCCCAGGGCGCCCAGGGCTTCCTGATCGAGCGACTCAAGCGCCTGGCGAGCTTGCTGCAGGCTCACGCCCAACACGACTTCGATCGAGGGATCCTCCAACAAGCCGAGGAGGAGGTGATCGGTGCCAGTCCGGCGATCACCTCGGCGACGAGCCTCCTCACCGGCACGCATAGAGATGTTCCAGACGTGATGCACCTCTCGCACAACGGACCCGGTGGTCATGATCACTCCTTGTTGTACTTGGTGTGCACGGATTGGCGGGTGACGCCCAAAGCGTCTCCGATCTGCTGCCACGACCAGCCCTTTTCCCGGGCTGACGCGACGTAGTTCGCTTCGACTCTCTCAGCCAGCCGACGCAGCGCCAGCGAGGACCGAAGCCCGATTGCCGGGTCATCCGACGAGAGATTCACGCTGAGATCTTCGACGTCCACGCCTGTCAGTATAGACTGACATGGGGTCGATTTGTCAATCTAAACTGACACAGCAGTTCGTTTCTTAGCGTCGTTCCCGAGAACCGCCACGAACCCCCGGCTTACGCGAGTCCGCGTGTAGGTTCGGCTGGGGATGTCGTCCAGCTCGTCCCATCGCGCCACATCCGCCAGACGGAGGGCCCTTTGCCGAGCAGCCTGACCTCCTCGACGAGCTCGAAGCCCGTTCGCTCGTAGAGCGACAGGTTCCGTTTGTTGGACGACTCGAGGTATGCCGGGGCGTTCGCGGCTCCGGCTCCCGCCAACACCTCGTCGAGCAGCGCGCCGCCGATGCCCTGGCCTTGCCGTGAACGGCGCACGCCGAGGAAACCGAGATACCAATGCGGTTCAGTGGGATGCAGCTTCGAGAGGTGCATCTGCGTGCGTACTGCTCGGACGACGTGAACGGCGCCGAACGACCCGAAAAGGACACGGAGCTGACCTCCGTCGAACGGCAGATTCCCGCCCGTGGCTGGGGCGGACCAGAGTGCGGCGCCGGCGTCCTCGTCGGCGAGATAGGCCGGTTTTCCCGCTTGCAGGTAGGAGGCCGACATCGTGGTGAAGAATGCGAGCAGCCGCTGGTCGCGTCGCCGCCTCCCCGGGAACAGCCAACGGAAGACCGGATCGTCGGCGAGTGCGTCCGCCAACACCGCGCCGAGCACATCGGCCTCGCCGGGGCGCGCCAGCCGGATCGCCATAGCTGGACACTACCGGCCGACCTCCGCGTTCGGCGCGCAAGGCAGCCTCGAACGGTGACTCAGAGCTCCGGAGGTATGACGAGGTCGCGCGGGCCCGCACGCATCCTCTTAGGTTGCTACACGTCGCGTCGCCCCGAACATCGGGCACGACGCAGAGCTCTCGGTGAAGCTGCCCCCGCTACCCCAAAAGAACCCCATCTGCGGGTATTTTGGTCTCACGCCCCTGGCCACCCACGATGCCGGTCGGTACGATCGGGCCGTGGGCAGATGGGTGCCGGTGATCACCGTGGCGCTCGCCGTGAGCCTCGCGCCGGCGGTGACGGCGTGCGGCTCGGCCGGTTCGACGGCCGCCGACACCGACCGCCCTCCGCCGATTTCGGCGCCGACAACCGGCAAGACCGCGATTCAGCACCCTCGCCACCGTCATCGTCACCATGTCCGCCACACCCGGCCCGGGCGCCGGCCGACGGTCGGCGTCGCCTACGTCATCGACGGCGACACGATCGCGCTCGCCACAGGCGCGCATGTCCGGTTCCTGCAGATCGATACGCCCGAGCTTGCGAGCAACGAGTGCTACGCCACCCAGGCGCGCAGCGTCCTCGAGTCGTACCTGCATCCCGGCTCGCGCGTGCGGCTGCGGAGGGATGCCGCGCTCGACCAGGTCGACCGGTACGGGCGGCTGCTGCGCTACGTCTATCTGGGCGGGACGAACCTGAACGTCGAGATGGTGCGGCGCGGCGCGGCTGCGCCGTACTTCTTCGACGGCGACCGCGGGCGGTTCGCCGGCCGGCTCTACGCGCTGGCGGCCGCCGCGAGGCGATTGCACCGCGGCCTGTGGGGCGCGTGTCCCGCCACCAGGCTCCGGCCGGACGACGCGGTGACGGCGCTCCGCGGGCCGGGCTCGTCGGGCACCGCCGGATCGTCGGGTGGCAGCTGCGAGCCCGGCTACACGCCGTGCCTTCCCAGAACGAGCGATCTGGACTGCGGCGACATCTCCGACTCGCTGAAGCCGATCCACGTGACCGGGTCCGACCCATACCGGCTGGACTCGGACGGAGACGGGCTGGGATGCGAATAGCCCGGCGGTGCGGGATGATCCGGCCGTGGTCGTCTGCTACCTCGCTCACTGCCTCCTGAACGCGAACGCCAAGGTCGATGAGGGCGCTCGCTGCGCGGGCGTCTCCCTTCCGGTGCTCTCGCTCCTGCGCGAGGGTGGGGCGACCATCCGCCAGATGCCGTGTCCCGAGCTCGCGTTCGGCGGCACCCGTCGCTTCTGGGCGGTGCGCCAGCAGTACGACACGCCGGCGTACCGCGCGCACTGCCGCCGGCTGGCGGAGCCGGTGGCCGCTCAGGTGCGAGCCGACCTGGCCGCCGGCGACCGGGTTGTCATCATCGGCATCGACGGTAGCCCCAGCATGGGCGTCGAGCTGACCGCGGCGGCCGACAGCTGGGGAGGCCGCCCCGACAAGCCGCGCGACGAGGACTATCCGGTGACGTCCGGCGCGGGCCTGTTCACCGAGACCCTGCTGGGGCTGCTCGGCGAAGAGGTCGGGGCCGTCCGTGCCGTCGGCATCGGCCAGGACCTCTTCGACTACGACGAGGAGCGCGAGCTGGCGAGGCTCGGCCGGGCCCTGGGCGGGGAGGGCGAGCCCGGTGCGCGGTGACGGCCGTTCACGGCGTGTGGCGGTCGTGCCGGACGCCTATCTCAACCCGGAGGCGGGAGTCGACGACCGCCTGGGCGAACTGGCCGAGGCCGGCTGGGGCGTCGTGGCGCTGCCGCAGCCGGGCCTTGCGCCAGACGTCGAGGAAGCGATACTGGCAGGCGTGGCCGACCAGCTGGCCGCCTTTCTCGACGACGGCTACGAGGTCGCCCAGGCCGCGCCGGACGATCCGGTCGCCCGGCGCCTGGATGAGCTGCTCGCCGCCGGCGGGCGCCGGATCCGCGGTACCGTGACGCCATGAGCGTTCGTGAAGGCGGTTGTGCCTGCGGGGCGGTTCGCTACCGGCTGACGTCGGATCCGCTGTTCGTCCATTGCTGCCACTGCCTGAACTGCCAGCGCCAGACCGGCAGCGCGTTCGTGATCAACCTGATGATCGAGGCAGATCGGGTCGAGCTGCTCGCGGGCGACCCGCAGCCGGTCGACGTGCCCCGCGACGACGGCAGCACGCAGTTGATCTTCCGCTGCGCCGCCTGCCAGGTGGCGGTCTTCAGCACCTACGCGCGTGCCGGTGGTGCGGTTCGTCCGCGGCGGGACGCTTGACGATCCGGCCTCGGCATGCGCCGGACGTCCACATCTTCACCCGCTCGAAGCTGCCCTGGGTCGAGCTTCCCGAGTCCGTGCCGGCGTTCGACGTCTACTACGACCAGCGCGCGCTCTGGCCGGTGGCATGAGCGGCTAGGCTCCCGCCAGCGCCGTAGCCGGCCTCGCTACACTGATCGCATGACGATCGAGCATCGCTGCGTGAGCGACCTCCGGCCGACGACGGCCGTCGCTCCGCTGCCTCCGCTCGTGCACGTCCCGGCGTAGGCGCTTCCGCCGCCCTCGGCCGAAGCGCCGCGACCAGCTCCCAACGCCGGTGTACGTCCGTCAAGGAGGTCGGCATGAGTGCCGCCCGTTTGCCCCGTCAATCGCAGGACTTTCCCGCCTGGTACGGCCAGGTCGTGCGTCGCGCCGGCCTGGCCGAGAATTCGGCCGTGCGCGGCATGATGGTGATCAAGCCGTACGGCTACGCGATCTGGGAGGCGATCCAGCGCGCCCTCGACGACCGGATCAAGGCCACGGGCCACGAGAACGTCTACTTCCCGATCCTCGTGCCCGCGTCCGTCCTGGCCCGGGAGTCCGAGCTCATCGAGGGCTTCGCGCCCGAGGTCGCGCTCGTGACGCAGGCGGGAGGGAAGGAGCTCGACGAGCCGCTCGCCATCCGGCCGACGTCCGAGGCGATGATCTGGGCGGCGTACGCGCGCTGGATGGAGTCCTACCGCGATCTGCCGCTGCTCTACAACCAGTGGGCGAACGTCGTCCGCTGGGAGCTGCGGCCGCGGATCCTGCTGCGCACGAGCGAGTTCCTGTGGCAGGAGGGCCACACCGCCCACGAGACCGAGGCGGAGGCGATCGCCGAGGTGCTGACGATCCTGCACGACGTCTACGCCGACGTCGTCGAGAACGTCCTCGCCATGCCGGTGCTCCGTGGCCGAAAGAGCGCGAGCGAGCGCTTCCCCGGCGCGGTGGACACGTACGCGCTGGAGGCGCTCATGCGCGACGGGAAGGCGCTGCAGGCGGCCACCTCGCACTACCTCGGCCAGGGCTTCGCCCGCGCCTTCGACGTCACGTTCACCGGCCGCGACGGCAGCGAGCAGCACCCCTACGCGACGTCGTGGGGCGCGACGCACGCGCCTGGTCGGCGGCGTCGTGATGGCGCACGGCGACGACGCCGGGCTGCGCCTGCCACCCGCCGTCGCGCCGCAACAGGTCGTGATCGTCCCGATCGTCCGCGACGATGACCGGTCCGTCGTCCTCGGCGCCGCCGGTGCGCTGGCCGACGAGCTGCGCGCCGCCGGCCTGCGCGTCCGGCTCGACGACCGCGAGGAGCACCGGCCCGGGTTCAAGTTCAACGAGTGGGAGCTGCGGGGCGTGCCCTGCCGGGTCGAGATCGGCGCGCGCGACCTCGCGGCGGGGCGCGGTGACGGTCGCCCGCCGCGACACGGGCGCGAGAGGCGACGTTCCCGCTCGACGGCGCTCGCCACGGAGTCCCGGCGCTGCTCGCCGACATCCAGGCGGCGATGTTCGCCGCGGCCCGTGACGAGCAGGACCGGCGGACGGCCCACCCCGACACCTACGCCGAGATGACCGCGTATCTGCGCGAGGCGGGCGGCTTCGCCCAGGCCGGCTGGTGCGGCGGGGAGGAATGCGAGGCGCGGGTGAAGGCCGACGCTGCGGCCACGATCCGCTGCCTCCCGCTCGACGCAGCGCCGCGCCGACCGACCGCGTGCATCTGCTGCGGCCGGCCGGCGGAGTCGGTCGCCGTGTGGGCGCAGGCGTACTGACCCCGTTGTCAGCAGCCGCGGCGTGGTTGCACGTTCAAGGAGCCCGGATTAGGGTGCGTGGGTCAATGGGCTGCGAGGATGTTGACTTCCGGGCGTTGTTCGAGGCTGCGCCGGGGCTGTTCCTGGTGCTCGACCCCGAGCTCCGGATCGTCGCGGTGAGCGACGCGTATCTGGACGCGACCATGATCCGACGCGCGACGACGATCGCTCGGCCGCGGCATCTTCGAGGTCTTCCCCGACAACCCTGACGATCCCGCCGCGACCGGGGTCGGCAACCTGCGCGCGTCGCTCGAGCGTGTGCGCAAGACCGCGCAAGACCGACACCATGGCGGTGCAGAAGTACGACATCCGCCGGCCCGAGTCCGAGGGCGGCGGCTTCGAGGTGCGCTACTGGAGCCCCGTCAACTCGCCCGTGCTGGACGACCTGCGCAGTGTCCGCTACATCGTCCACCGGGTCGAGGACGTCACGGAGTTCGTGCGCCTGCGCGAGCGTGGCGACGAGCAGGACGCGATGACCGCCGAGATGCGCGAGCGGGCGGCGGGGATGGAGGCCGAGATCGTGCGCCGCTCCCAGGAGCTCCAGACGGCGAACGCGGAGCTGCGCAAGGCCGGCACGGCGAAGAACGAGTTCCTGTCCCGGATGAGCCACGAGCTGCGCACGCCGCTCGCGGCGATCCTCGGGTTCAGCGAGCTCCTCGCGACGCGCGACCTGGCGGGAGAAGCCGGACGAGTGGGGGCGCATGATCCGCGGCGCCGGCGAGCACCTGCTGAGGCTCGTCGACGAGATCATCGATCTCTCCCGGATCGAGGCCGGGACGGCTCGGCATCTCCACCGAGGCGGTGCCGCTGCGGCCGCTGCTCGAGGAGGCGCTGCCAGCTCATGCGGCCCGCTCGGCCGGCGCAGGCCATCACCCTGTTCGAGCCGGTGTTCACGACGACGACCGGTGCCGCGTACGTCCTCGCCGACAGCCAGCGGCTGAACCAGGTCGTGATCAACCTGATCTCGAACGCGATCAAGTACAACCGCCACCGCGGCACGGTGACCGTCCAGGCCGAGGTCGACGACGGCCGCATCCGGCTGTCAGTCGCCGATACGGGCGCAGGCATCGAGCCCGAGCTGCTGCCGCGCCTGTTCACGCCGTTCGAGCGCCTGGACGCCGCCGCGTCCGGCATCGACGGCACCGGCCTCGGGCTGGCGCTCTCCCGGCGCCTGGTCGAGGCGATGGGCGGGCGGATCGGCGTCCGCAGCCGCCGCGGCGTCGGGTCGACGTTCTGGGTCGAGCTCGAGGTCGCCCGGCCGGCGGCCGTCGAGCCCGCCGACGCCGGCAGCGAGGATCTGCTGCCGACTGCGCGAGTACGCCTCCGAGCTGCGCGTGCTCTACGTCGAGGACATCGTTGCGAACGTGCGCCTGGTGGAGGAGATCTTTGCCCGCCGGCCGAGCGTCCGCCTGATCCCGGCGATGCTCGGCCAGCTCGGCATCGAGCTCGCCCGCGACCACCATCCTGAGCTGATCTTTCTCGACCTGCACCTGCCGGACATGACCGGCGCCGACGTCCTTGCCGCGCTCCGGCGGGACTCGGCGACTCGCGGGATCCCGGTCGTGGTCCTCACCGCCGACGCCACCCGCGGTGAGCTGGACAAACTGAAGCGGCTCGGCGCCTGGGCCTACGAGACGAAGCCGATCGGCATGCGCCGTCTGCTCGAGCTCGCCGATGAGCACGCCCCCGCCGACGACCGCGTCCCCAGCTGATACCTCAACCTCGGGTTGAGATTGAGAGTTTAGCCCACCCCGGCCGGTAGGAACCAGGTTCCCGAGCACGAATCGCTGGGGGACACAAGGAGGAATGGATGAGCACAGCTCCGTGACCCGCTCCAGCGCCGCCCGCCCGCACCGACGGCCCCCGGCGTGAGTCGATCTGGCGGGCGCTCTTCTTCCTGCTCGTGCTCGTCCTCATCCTGATCACGGTCTGGCACGCTGTCGACCAGATCACCAAGCGCCACGCCGAGGAGTCGTTCGCGAACGGTCAGATCCAACTGAAGGTCGCCCGGCTCGAGAACCGCACCCGGATCGCCGAGGCACACGCCCGCGTCGCCGCGGCCGAGGCAGCCCGCGACTCCGCGATCGCGACGGCCGGCATCGCCTCGGCCCACTCCCTGGCGGGGTCGGGATCGAAGCGGATCCAGGAGATCTTCGCCGCGATCACGGACGCGATCTCCCAGGCCGGATCGGGCGCCGCCTCGACAACGCCGTAGCGTCAGGCGCGGTCAGGGCCGCTTGGCGTGGCTGCCGATCGCCTCGGCCACCATCGCGTGGCAGGCGGGGCTGCAGGCGGCCGCCAGCCGGCGGGCGGCGGCGAACACGTCCCGTTCGGCCGTCTCGGCGCCGTAGATCTCGAACGCGGCGACGATGCTCCCGTGCAGCCGCACCATGTCGTGCTCGACCGCGCCGCGTACGATGCGGCGCACCAGGGCGGCAGGGGAGAACTCGAACTCGATGAGGCGACGCGGGACGGGCATCTCTCCAGGGATCGGCGGGCGCGGGCCCGGGCTGGATCCCGGCGGCCGTGAGCCGCCCTCCTCGAAAACGGCGACTCGGCATGCCCCGGATGGGCGTTTTCCCCCATTGCCGGCTGCCCTCCCGCTGCTCTACGTTGGTCAGGCCGTTCGTGCCGACCCTCAGCGGCCCGGGCGGATCGGAGATCGAAGGCCGCCGGAGGCTGACCACCCCTCGGCGGCCTTCCTCGTTCAGCGGTGATACCCGCCGCCCGCCGCGGCTCAGGGGCCGGTGGCCGCGTCTGCGATGTCGCGCGCCGCCTTCGCAACCGCGTCGGGCCCGCCGTCGATCTCCAGCTCGCGGGCGCTCATGATGCGCACGCCGGTGGGCGTGCGGCCGCGGTCGTCGGCCAGGTTCTGGTAGGCGGCGGCTGCGAGGGACGCCGCCAGGCGGCGATCCTCGGACACGGCGACCGCGACCCAGCGCCGCCCTCCCGGGTATCGCACCTGGACGTAGAAGTCCTCGATCACAAGCCGCCCACCGTCCTTCACGAGCCGTCCGTGGCCCGCACGCCCAGGGTAGACCCGGCCGCGGGGCCGGGCAACCCGAGGATTGGAGGCTAGGGTTCGGTCATGGCGAAGCAGAGACGTCGCCGCCGGAGGCCGTTCGTGATCGGCGCGGCCTTCGTCCTCATCGAGGCCGTCGGGCTGCGTCGTAAGACCGGGCGGATGGCGGGCACCGTCGTCGTCCGCTGCCGCGCCGGGCACCTGTTCACGACGATCTGGATCCCCGGCGCGTCGCTCAAGTCGGTGCGGCTGGGCTGGTGGCGGTTCCAGCGCTGTCCGGTCGGCCGGCACTGGACGCTGGTGACGCCGGTGCGCGAGTCGGAGCTCGGCGCGGACGACCGCGCCGCCGCGCGCCAGATCCGCGACGCACGGCTGCCCTGATCGGGAGCCCTACGCCGCGAGCAGCGCCCGGGCCGACGCCTGAAGCGTGGCCGTGACCTCGGGCTCCTCGAGGCCGGCCAGGCGGCGTAGCTCCTGGAATGTCTCGAAGCTCGTCAGCACGAGCAGGACGCCGAGCGCCTCGGGCGCGGAGAGCTCCGGCCGCAGCCGCCCCGCCTCCTGGAGCCGCCCGAGCAGGCCCGCGTACTCGCCGCGCCGGTCGGCGCGCTGGCGGGCGACGAGGTCGCGGGCGGCCGGGTCGATCGCCGCTGCGCCGTAGAGCGGCTCGAGCACTGCCTCCTCGGAGGCCCAGAAGCCGACCGTGTAGGAGATCGACCGGTCGAGGGCGGTGGAGAGGTCGGGATCGCGCACCGCCTCGCGGATCGCGATCAGCGCCGGGTTGGCGTCGAAGGTCTCGCAGATCGCGTCGACGAGTCCGAGCCGCGACCCGAAGTGCTGGTAGAGCGTCGCCCGCGACACGCCGGCGCGGGCGGCGACCTGCTCGACGGTCGCGTCGTGGAACGACCCCTCGCGCAGGAGGTCGCGTACGGCCGCGACGACGCGCTCGCGGGTGCGCGCCGATGCGCCGTTCATGCGGGATCGGATGCTGTGACGCGTTCCCATGGACAGAGAGTCTAGATAGTCTGTCGGATCGCTGATAGGCTCGGACGCGTTGTTTGGACACCATGTCTACGCTCGGAGAGGAGCCGCGATGCCGGGAACGCCGCACCAGGCCGCAGCGATCGAAACCGTCGAGGCGCACGCCTGGTCTGACCTCGTGGCGGCGTGCCCCGCCCGGCATGCTGCCTCCATCGGCCTCGAGGCGCGCTGGGTAGGCGCGGCGCTCGTGGTGCACTGCCCGGGTGGCGGGTTCGACCGCGGGCTCTTCAACCGCCCGATCGGGCTCGGCGTCATCGAGCCGGCTTCGCGGGCGGAAGTCGAAGCCATCGTGGCCGGGTTCGAGGCGGCCGGCGTGGCCCACGGCATTCTCGTCTCCCAGCCGCAATGCCGCCCGGACGCCTACATGGACTGGCTGGCCGAGCTCGGGCTGGAGGCCCGCGGCGGGTGGGACAGGGTCGCGCGCGACGGTGCGCCGCCGGTAGCCGGGGAGGACGGCGCCGACGAGCCGGCCGTCTCGGTCGTGGGGCCCGAGGCCGTCGAGGAGTGGGTCGACCTGCTCGTCGGCGTCTATCGCGTCGACGCCGGGCCGTGGTTGCGGGCGCTCCATGGGCGTCCCGGCTGGCTCCACTACCTGGCGCGCCACGGCGACTGCGCGGTCGCCGCCCGCAGCATGTACCTGCCCGGGCCCGGGGCGGTCGCGTTCCTCGCCGTCGACGGCCCCGTGCCCGGCGTGATGACCGCCGACCACGCTCCCGACGCGGCCATCCTTGCCCGGATCGTGGCGGACGGAGCGGCGCTCGGCGCTGCCGGCTTCGTCGCCGACATCGAGGCGCCGTCGCCGGCGAGGGACACGCGGGCCTACGCGGCGTTCGGACGGCTCGGGTTCGGGGTGCCGTACACGCGCACGCACCATGCGCGTTAGCTACGGAGTCGGCGAGACCCCGCTCGCGTGCCTTCCCGCGAGCTCGGCCCGGTTGCGGATGCCGAGCTTGCGGAAGATCCGCGAGAGGTGCGCCTCGACCGTCTTCTCGCTGATCCACAACGCCGCGGCGATCTCCTTGTTCATCTTGCCCTCGGCGGCGAGGCTCGCGACCTCGAGCTCGGCCGGCGTCAGCTCATCGCGCCGCGATGCCTCCTTGCGCAGCACCTTGCCGCTGCGGGCCAGCGCCGAGGCGGCCTGTTCCTCCCACGGCGCCGCGCCGAGCCGCTCGAACTCCTCCCGGGCGGCGTCCAGCATCCGCCGCGACTCGACCCGCGCGCCGGTGCGTCGGAGCGCATCGCCCCATGCGAGCGCCGTGCGCGCCCTGGCGAAGCGGTCGCCGGTCTCGGCCTGGAGCTCCCACGCCCGCTGAAAGTGGGCGCTGCCGTCGTCGCTCACGAGCGCCTGTGCCCGTTCGGCCAGCGCCAGCGCCGAGTCGCGTCCGGAGCGGGTCGCGGCGGCGTGCAGCGCGGCCGCCTCGGCCGTCGCGTCGGCGGCCCGGCCGCAGCGCACGAGCGCCTCGACAAGGTCGGCGCCGACGACGGGGTGGGTGGTGGCGTCCTCGATCTCGCACTCGCGCTTGATCGCGAGTGCCGCTCCCAGCGCGCCCGCCGCCGCCTCCGCGTCGCCGGATGCGAGCGCGTGCAGGCCGCGGCAGGCATGGACGCTCATCCGCTGGTAGGGGAGGTCGAGGCGCTCGGAGAGCGACTCCTGGTGGGCGAGCATCTCCCCGTCCAACCGGCCCTGGGCGGCGCCGAGCCACGTCAGGATGCTGAGCCCCCAGCACTCGTCGTTCGCCCGGCCGAGCTGGCGCGCGAGCCGCACCGCCCGCTGGGAGTCGGCCTGGGCGCCCTCCCACGCGCCGGTGACCCGCCGCAGCCAGGCGCGGCCGATGAGCGGGTAGGTCAGCGCCCCCGGCGCGGCCTGCTCGCACTCGTCGATCACCTCGTCGAGCGCCGCGCCGGCCCGGTCGATCCGCTCGGCGAACGCGAGGGTCATGCACAGGTAGGCCCGCAGCTGCAGGTCGGCGACGACCTCGGGCGTACGCGCCGCCTCGTCGGCGGCCGCCTCGATGTCGTGCTCCGCCGCAACGGCATCGCCGAGGAAGACCAGCGAGGCAGCCCGTGCGATCCTTGCGGCCAGTTCCAACGCGTCGCCGGGCGGGGCCAGGTCGAGCGCGCGCTCGGCGGCCGCGAGCGCCTGCTGCGGGCGTCCCGCCCTGATCGACGGGTCGACCGCCTCGATGAAGAGCGCCGCGGCGGCGACCGGGTCGGCGTCCTCGAGGCGGTGCGCCGTGCGCAGGAGCCGGGCGCTCGCCGACAGCGTCGAGCCCGAGCGGGCGTCGATCCGGCCGCGGAGGAGCTCGACGCGGGCGACCTCGGCCGGCGCCCGTGTCTCCCGCTCGACCTCGCCCAGGATCGCGGAGGCCGCGTCGGCCCGGCCGCTCACGTGCGCCGCCTCGGCGGCCAGCAGCAACCGCCGCCGCCCCTCGGCTGGGTCGGCGCTCAGGCCGCCCGCGCGCTGGTACCACTCGATCGTGGCCACCGCACCGCCGCGCAGGCCGACGTCCGACGCCAGCCGTTCGACCGCCGCGGCGAGCTCCTCGTCCGGCTCGACGGCGGCCGCCGCGCGGTGGCCGACCCGCTCCCACTCGAGCTCCGGCTCGACGCATGCGAGGGCGAGCGCCTCGTGCGCCCGGCGGCGGTCGGGGCCGCTCGCACTCGCGCTCACTGCGGTGCGGATCAGCGGGTGGCGGAAGCGGATCCGGCCCGGGCCGACGTGGAGGAGGCAGGCCTCCTCCGCCGGCGCGAAGGCCTCGTCGGAGAGCCCCTGCGCCGCGAGCGCCCGCCCGATCACCGCCGTTCCCTCGGACTGGGAGGTCGCAAGCAGGAGCAGCGCCGAGCGGCACGACCCGGGCAGCGTCTCGAGCACCGCGGCGTAGGCCTCTTCAAGCGTCGAGCGGCCGGGCTCGAACCGGCCGTCCTCGAAGCCGGCGAGCTCGACCAGCGCGAGCGGGTTCCCGGCCGCGTCGCGCACGGCCGCCTCGAGCCCCGTCGGCGTCAGCCCGCGGCCCTCGAGCAGGTCGCGCGACTGGCCGGCCGTGAGCGGGCGCGGATAGACCGACGGGATCCCGGCCAGGCCCGGCGTGCGGGTTGCGATCAGCACCGCGATCGGGTCGGCGCCCACGCGACGGGCGGCGAAGCCGATCGCCTCGGCCGAGGCCGCGTCGACCCAGTGGGCGTCGTCGACGAGCACGAGCAGAGGCCCGCCGGCGGCCGCCGCGCACAGCAGGTTGAAGCCGCCGACGAGCACCGCCAGCCGGTCGGCGGGGCGGGGCGGGCCGATGGCGAGCGCGCTCTCGAGCGCCTCGGCCTGGCGCTCGGGCAGCGCGCCGATCGACTCGGCGAGCGGCGTCAGCAGGTCGACGAGAGCCGCGAACGGCACCGCCGTCTCGCTCTGCACCCCGCGCGCGTGCACGACCCGCATCCCGTCCGCCCGGTCGGAGGCGTAGTCGAGCAGCGACGTCTTGCCGATGCCGGGCTCGCCGCAGATCGCGAGCGCCCCGCCGCGGGCCGCCCGTGCCTCCACGAGCAGCAGGTCGACGCTTGTGCACTCCTCCAGCCTGCCCACAAGCATGAGGCGCAGATTGTACAGATTGTTGCGTTCCCCGACGGAAATGCGAGGGGTATCCCCGACGCCCCGTCGCCGGCCCGTTCCTAGGTTGAGGCGACCTCGCAACAACCGTCGCGAGGAAACCGTAAGGGGAGGATGCGATGACCAGGGACGACAGACACGGCATCCGGCGTGGTGGTTCGCCGTCGCGGTCGGCGTCGTCGTCGCCGTCGCGGTTGCCATGCCCGGCCTGGCGCGGGCGTCCACCATCACCGACCCGGACGACGTCCACGGGAAGCTGGACGTCGCCGCCGTGACCGAGGAGCACGCTGCGACCGGGGCGGTCGTCCACACGATCACGACGTACGGGCCCTGGCGCAGCCGCGTCCTGGGCGGGAATCACCAGTCGCACTTCGTGCTCGAGATCGACACCACCGGCAACGCCCGGCCGGAGCGGTTCGCGATCGTCCACCGCGCCCACGGCGTCCTGCGCGTCGCCGTGGCCACGCGGCGCGGCCGGCTGCTCGGCTTCGGCGTCGCGACACGCGCCAACCTGCGGTCGGTGCGCGTCTCGATCCCGCGCAAGCTGCTGGGCAAGCCCAACGGCTACCACTGGAAGCTGTTCTCGGTCTACGTCGGCCCCGGCGCCTGCCGGATGGGCTGCGTCGACCGGGCACCGAACAGCGGCCAGGTGCTGCACGACCTCACCGCGCCGACGATGACGTTCCCGCAGCAGGGCCTCCCGGCGTCGACGACCGCCGCCGTCCACTTCGCGGTCATCGACACGGGCCACTCCGGCCTGGACACCTGGACACTCCAGGGCCGCAACGTCGGCGACACCACCTGGATCACCGTCGCCGGCGGCTCGGCCAGCGGCAACCAGACCGTGTCCGTGAACGGTGCGGAGGGTGACCGGCGCGAGTTCCAGATCGTCGCCACCGATCGCGCCGGGAACGGCACGACGAGCCGGATCCGGCGGATCAACTTCCCGTTCGACGACGGCAACGCCGGCATGACGTACACCGGCACCTGGGCGACGACCGGGGCGGACTCACTCGACTACCTGGGCACGCTGCACACGTCCAGCGACACCACGACGCCCGCGACCGTGTCCTTCACGTTCCAGGGCTCGTCGGTGGCCGTCATCGCTCGCGGCTCGTGCGGCAACGCGACCGTCGCGATCGACGGCGGCACGGCCCAGCCGGTGGCGCAGCTGTGCGCCGGCGATCACCGCGCCATCGTGTTCTCGGCGCCCGCAGACGCCACATCCTCGCACGTCCTCACCCTGACGGTCACGGGCGGGACGTTCGGCTTCGACGGCATCGTCGTGCGCTAGCCGACCGAGGCA
Source organism: uncultured Actinomycetes bacterium (assembly GCA_963708365.1). GTDB lineage: Bacteria > Actinomycetota > Thermoleophilia > Gaiellales > JAICJC01 > JAICJC01. Next base: position 305,487 of record CAVPSM010000003.1, on the reverse strand, counting down.
CGAAGGGCGGCGCCCGCGCAAAAGGACGGGCGCCGCCCTCCCGCTAGAGTGCGCCCGTGACAGGGCGTGGTGGCGGAACACGACCGCCGGCCGCAGCACTCCCGGGCGATCTCTCCGAGACGGCGCAGGCCGTTGCGATCGCGCGAGCGAGCGATGCGGTCATGGTCGAGGTGAGCGATGGGTTCTGTGCCCTCGTCGGGCGGCCCCGTGCCGAGATCCTCGGCAGGACGGCCGACCAGCTCGGGATCAGCGACCGCACCCGGCTCGACTGGCTGATCGACCGCTTCCCCGAGCGCGGCCGCAGCCACCGCCAGCGGCGGGTGTTCGAGACGCCGCACGGCCCTCGGCTGGCCGAGCTCGACATCCACGGCATCGAGCTCTCCGGCGAGCGGATGATCGTCTCGGTGATCACGCCGGTGCCGGCCGATGCGCCGCAGGGCGACGTCGAGGTGCTGGCGGCGGTGCTCGACGCCGCCCCGCTGGGGATGGTGCTCTTCGGCTCCGACCTGCGGATCGTGCGCGTGAACCGGGCCGTCGAGCGGATCGGGACGATCAGGCCCGACCACCTGGGGGTGCCGCTGCTCGACGCGTTCCCCCAGGTGAGCCCCGAAATCGTCGCCGCAGTCGAGCGCGTGTTCGGGGGCGGCGAGCCCGTGGTGGGGCTGGAGTCGACCGGCGTGGACGGCCGCTCGTACCTGCTGACGATGTTCCCCGTGCGGAACGCCGTGCACGAGATCGAGCAGGTCGGCTGCCTGTTCCTGGACGTGTCGGACCGCGTGTTCGCCGAGCGGGCCCTGGCCGTCAGCGAGCAGCGCCGCCGCGAGATTCTGGCCACGATGCTCCAGGCCGAGGAGGTCGAGCGCAGCCGCATCGCCACCGAGCTGCACGACGACACCGTTCAGGTGATGGCGGCGTCGCTGATGGCCCTCGACCGGGCCGCGCTCGTGGCCACGAAGGCCGGCATCGAGCGGCTGGCGTCGGCGCTCGGCGTCGCGCGGGCGACGCTCGAGGAGGCGACCGATCGGACGCGGCGGCTGATGTTCGAGCTGCGCCCGGCCGTTCTGCACGACCATGGCATCGTCGCGGCGATGCGGCTGCTGGCCGGCCAGATCGCCCAGGAGGTGGGGGCGACCAGCGAGGTGACGGGGCCGGGCGGCCGGTACGACCTGGCGGTGGAGGAGCCCGTCTACCGCTCGGCCCAGGAGGCGCTCGCCAACGTGCGCAAGCACGCCCGGGCGGCCGCCATCAGCGTGCACATCGTCGAGCGGGACGGCGTGCTCGAGAGCGAGGTGGCCGACGACGGCTGCGGGTTCGACCTCGACGAGGTGCGCGCGCGGCCCGGCGCTGCCCTCCACATGGGGCTCGACAGCATGGTCGAGCGGGTGCGCGCGGCCGGCGGCGACGTCACGATCGACTCCGAGCCGGGGGCCGGGACGCGCGTGCGCTTCGCCGTTCCGACCGCGGTTGCATCGCCGCCGGGATAAGCGCGCACCCAAAAGGGTGGGAGCGGCTCCCCCTGACGGGGGGGCTCGTGTACTGCGTATAGCGGGCACGTTTCAGGTGGACCCGCCGATTACCTCTCTATGAGCGCCGAGCGCACCCCACCACCGATCCTCGCGTACGAGACCCAGGCCCGCTACGGGCCGGGCGAGGCGTGGATCACCCTCGACGTGAGCGTCTCGCACGCGCTCGCCGTCGACGAGGCGTTCTTCCGCCGCGACCCGTGGGGGCGCAAGCCGACCGAGGTGCGGGTGCGCTCGATCGTGCAGCAGCCCGACGCGGCGTAGTCGCGCGCACGTCTGTCGTGGTCCCGCTCGCCTACGCTTGAAGCGTGCGGCGGCGTGTCGACCTGGTGCTCCTGGGCACGGCGCTCGCGGCGTCGTTCGCGACGGGCGTGATCGGCCTGTGGGTGAGCGAGGGCCACGCGGCGCTCGTGGTGTGGGCGCACGGCGCGGCCGGGATGGCGGTGATCGCGCTCGTCTGGTCGAAGCTCGGCGTCATCCGGCGGGGGCTGCGGCGGCGGTGGCCCGAGGTGGGCGGGTCGCTCGCGGGCCTCGTCTGTGCGGTGGGGCTACTGGGGTTCGGGGTGGCGCACTCGGCGGGCGTACGCGACGTCGGGCCGCTAACAGCGCTCGGTTGGCACATCGCGTTCGCCCTCGCGCTCGCGCCGCTGGTCGTCCTGCACCTGGCGACGCGGCCGGTGCTGCTGCGGCGCGGCGACCTGACCCGCGCGGCGTTCCTGCGGCTGGCGGCGTTCGCGGCCGCCGGTGTCGCGGCCAAGCTCGTCTTCGACCGCACGCTCGGCGCGCGCCGGGCCGCGACCGGCTCGCTCGAGCAGGCCCGGCCGTCGCCGACCGTCTGGATCGATGATGCGACGCCGCGGATCGACCCGGTCGCGTGGCGCGTCGACGTCGGCGGCGTCCGGCTCGGCCTGGCCGATCTCGCCCGCCTGCCGCAGCACGAGTGGACGTGCACGCTCGACTGCACGAGCGGCTGGTACGCGCGTAACCGCTGGCGCGGCGTGTGCGTCTCCGACCTGCCGCTGGCGGTGCCGGCCGGCACCGCCAGCCTCGAGGTGCGCTCGGCGACCGGGTACGCGCGGCGGTTCGACCTCGCCGGCGTGCCCGGCCTGATGCTCGCGACGCACCTCGACGGCGAGCCCCTCGACCCCGGCAACGGCGCGCCCGTCCGGCTGGTGGCGTCCGGCCGGCGCGGCTTCTGGTGGGTGAAGTGGGTCACGTCGGTGCAGCCGAGCGGCCGGCCGCCCTGGTGGCAGGCGCCGTTCCCGCTGTAGCGGGGACTACGATTCGGGCATGCCTCCAGACGAGCTCGAGACGGCGGCCAACCGGGCCTTTGACGACGCGCTCGACCGGATGGGCGCCGACGTGTGCGTCTACTCGGTCGACCTGGCGATCGACGAGATCGCTGCGGATCTCGGGACCAGGCCGGGGGACGACGCGCGGGTGCGTGTGCTCCTGCGCGAGCGGTTCGGCCTCGCGGTTCATCCCGCCGATCGCGCCGCCGCAGTAGACGGCTGAGGCGCGGGGGCGTGGACTCAATCGTCTAGCATCGCGGCATGGACGACGAGCCGCGCGCCGATATCGACGCCTGGGCGGAGGCCCACGGCTTCACTCCGTCGACCGACCAGATCGGCGGGGCGACCCAGCTGCTCGACCTGGGGATGCTCGACACGACCGACGCCGCCTACCGCGGCGAGGTCGACGGCCGCGAGGCCGTCCTGGCCGAGTTCTCACTCGGCTCGCCCGACTGGTCGGAGGCGTTCGGCGGCTGGGGCGTCGACTCGACCGGGTTCACCGTCTTCCTGATGTTCGTGGACGGCGCGCGCTGGCAGCGGCTCACGGTGCACCCGAGCCGATTCTCCGACCACGACTGGGCCCGGCGTCTGGTCCGCTCCGACCGGCGCGTGCACACCTCGTCCGCGCAGATGGACGAGCGCTACCGCATCGTCGGCTCGCGGCACATCCCGGCCGACCAGCTCGCCGCCGTCTTCTCGCCCGAGCTGACCGCGTGGTGGGTCGGCCAGGAGCCCGACGTGCTCCTGGACATCGAGGATCACGGCGAGGAGGGCGGCTTCCTGACCGTCGCCCGGATGGGCATGGGCATCGGCAACGAGGCGCTCACGACCCTCCAGGGCCAGGCCGCCCGCCTGCTGGCGGCGTTCTTCCCCGGCTGAACCGGGGTCAGACCCCGCCCGGAAAGCGTCACACCGTCGTCACGGCCGGCGTTCGGGGTCAGACCCCGATTCCAGGGCGGTCTCGAGCGGGGTCAGGTCGGCCAGCGGGGGCTCGCCCGCGCGGCGGCGGGGGGCGTGGGCGCGGACGAGGTCGTACGCGCGGCGGGTGCCGTGGCCGAGCTCGCCGGCGCGGTCGCGCAGGTCGACCGCCTGGGCGGCCAGGTAGAGCTCGACGGCGGCGACGTAGCGGCCGAGCCGGGTCATCTCCTCCATGCGCCGGGCGGCCACCGGCGTCGGGATGACGCGGTCCTCGATGCCCTCGGCGGTCGACGAGGTGGAGAGGTCGAGCGTCGCGGGGAGCGCCAGGAGCCGGGCCTCGGCGGCCGCCGCGTTCGCGCCGTAGACGACGATGCCGAGGCCGTCCTGGCTGGTCGCGTCGTCATCCCGCAGCCCTGTTGGGAGGCCGCTGAAGGCCGAGTGGACGAGCTTGTTCGCCCGCTCGCATGACGCCGTGATGACGTGGGCGAGCACCAGGCGCACGTAGTCGAGCGTGACCCCGTACGGCACCGAGTCGAAGTTCCCGGTCGAGAGGGCCCGGCCGTCCGGCGTGATGCAGGGGTTGTCGTGCGACGAGGTCAGCTCGGCCTCGACGATCGTGCGGGAGTGGGCGAGGGCGGTGCGGGCGGCGGCGTGCGTCTGCGGCACAACCCGCATCGTCAGCGGATCCTGGAGATGGCGGTGGAGCGTGCCGGAGAGCAGGCTGCCGCCTGCGAGCAGCGCCTGGAGCCGTGCCAGCTCCTCCGGGATGCCCGGCACAGGGCGGGCGTCGCCGACGGCGGGGTCGAGCGCCTGCACGTTGCCGAGCATGCCCTCGAACGTGAGCGCGGCCGCCTCGTCGAACCGGTCGAGCAGCGTGCCGACGCCGACCAGGGCGAGCGCCGACCACCCCAGCGAGAAGCCGTTCGAGTTCACGAACGCGAGCGCCTCCTTGGCCGTCGGCTCCCACGGCGGAGAGGCCGAGGCCGCGCAGCTCGCCGGCCCACCCTCCGTCACCGGTGAGCGCGGCCGCGAGGTCGGCCAGCGGCCCCAGGTCGGACTGGCCCAGCGAACCGGTCGTGCGCATGCGGGGCACGAGCCCGGCGTTCAGGGCGCCGATCAGGTGGTCGGCCAGCTCGACGCGCACGCCCGAGCGGCCGCGCGCGAACCCGGCCACCTGCGCCAGCATCACCGCCCGCGCCACGGGCTCGGCAACGTCGGGGCCGGTGCCCGTGCGGTGGGAGAGCAGCATCAGGCGGTTGAACGCGACCTGCTCGCCTCCGCCGACCGATACGCGCTTGAGCGCGCCGACGCCGGTGGTCAGGCCGTAGACGCGCTCGCCCCGGGCGAGCAGGCTGTCGGTGGCGTCGCGTGCCGCGGCGATCCGCTCCCGGGCGGCGTCCGCCAGCTGCACCGGCCGGCGCCGCAGCGCGACGTCGGCGACGTCCTCGAGCGCGAGGCTCGCATCGAGCAGGAGCGGCCCGGTCACGGCGCCCGGAAGAACGGCTCGCCCAGCTCCCCTTCGCGCACCTCGACGCCGAGGCCGGGCGCCGACGGCGCCGCCATCCGGCCGGCGGCGTGGGGGGCAGGCCGTCGCCGTTTGCGACGGTGACCCAGTCGGTGAAGTCGACGGTGTGCAGCCGGTGCGGCTCGGGAGTGGAGAGCGAGAGGTGGAGCATCGCGGCGGTGTCGATCGTAGCCCCGCCCGTGTCCTCGACCGTGACGGTCATGCCGAGCTCGACCGCAACGTCGCGGAGCGTGGCCGCGCGGGTGACGCCGCCGACGCGGGCGATCTTGATCGTGACGCCGTCGGCGATGCCCTCACGACCGGCGCGGATGAGCGCGGGCAGGGTGTCGATCGACTCGTCCAGGATGAGCGGATGCGCGCAGTGCGGCCGCACTGCGGCGCATTCGTCGAGCGTCGCGCACGGCTGCTCCAGCGTGTAGGTGTGGCCGGACGTCGCGAGGAGGAAGCGGCGGGCGTCGGCGGTCGTCCAGCCGCCGTTCGCGTCGGCGAAGAGCACGACCTCGGGGCCGACGGCGTCGCGGATGGCCGCCAGCCGGCGGGCATCGGTGTGCGGGTCGCCGCCGACCTTGACCTGGAGCGGCGGTAGCCGTCCGCGGCATAGCGGCCTGCCAGCACGGCCGCGGCGGCGGGGTCCGGCGGAATCGAGCGGTAAAGGTCGACCGCCTCCGCCGAAGCGGCCGCCGAGGGCCTCGCACAGCGGCTGGCCGCGGAGCCGGGCGGCCGCATCCCAGCAGGCCATGTCGAGCGCCGACTTGACGTACGGCTGGCCGCGCATGGCCGAGTCCATCCGCCGCACCAGTCGGCGCGGCTGGCAGCGGGTCTGCGCCCAGCACGTTCGGCGCCAGGTCGGCGATCCCGGCCCGCGCGCCCGCATGCGAACGCGTCCGCGTAGAACGCGCCCAGCGGCGCCATCTCACCCCAGCCGGTGACGCCCTCGTCCGTGTCGACGGCGACGATCAGCGAGTCGAAGCCCTCGGCCGACCCGCCCGCCGTCGAGTACACGCCGTCGGCGAAGGGCTGCTGCTGCCGGTAGGCGCGGACGCCGGTGATCTTCAATCGCCGAGCTCCGTGCGGCGGCGGGCCGCGTAGCCCTCGAGCTCCGCGCGCAGGTCGGCGTCGATCGGCGGCTGCTCGTAGGCTCGAGCGTCTCCCGCCAGATCTCGCCCGCCCGCTCGGTCGCGTCGCGGCCGCCCTTCGACTTCCACCGCTCGAAGTTCTCGGTGGAGGAGAGCAGCGGCCGGTAGAAGCAGGTGCGGAACCGCTCCAGCGTGTGCGCCGCGCCCAGGAAGTGGCCGCCGTGGCCGACCTCCTGGTGGGCGCCGTAGGCGAGGCTGGCCTCGTCGATCTCGAGCGGCGTGAACTCCTCCTGCAGCATGCGCAGCATCTCGATGTCGACGATGAACTTCTCGTAGCACGCGACCAGCCCGGACTCGAGCCAGCCGGCGGCGTGCTCGACGAAGTTCGCGCCCGCCAGGAAGGCGGGCAGCATCGTGTTCAGGCCCTCGTAGGCGGCCTGCGCGTCGGCGGTCTGGCTCGACGTCAGGAAGCCGCCGCCCGCCCGCCACGGCAGGCCCGAGTCGGCGCGCCATCTGGCCGGAGCAGAGCAGGCCCATCGCCGACTCGGGGCCGCCGAACCCGGGCGAGCCCGACTGCATGTCGGTATGCGAGAGGAACGACCCCAGCACCACCGGCGCGCCGGGACGCACCACCTGGCTGAGGGCGAGGCCGGCCAGCGCCTCGGCGGTCTGCTGGACGAGCGACCCCGGCACCGACGCCGGCGACATCGCGCCCATGAGCAGGAACGGCGTGATGATCACGGCCTGCCCGGCGGCCGCGTAGACGATCATCGCCTCGATCATGCGCGTGTCGTAGCGCATGGGCGAGTTCGCGTTCACGACGCCGAACACCGCGCACCGGGTCGTCAGCCGGGCCGCCGAACAGGATGTCGGTCATCGCGATCGTGTCGACCGCCGCGCCCTCGGTGATGACGGCGCCCATGTACGGCTTGTCGGTGAGCGTCTGCACGGCGAGCAGCATGTCGAGGTGGCGCGAGTCGAGCGGCGCGGTCGCCGGGCTCGCAGCAGAGGCCGCCCGGCGTGTCCAGCTGGTCGTACGCCTGGCTGAGGCGGCACAGGTTCTCGAAGTCGGCCATCGTCGCCTCGCGCCGGTCGTCGCCCTCGCGCACGAACGGCGGGCCCTGGGTGGGGAGAAGACCATGTGCCGCCCGCCGAGGTGCACCGTGCGCTCGGGGTTGCGGGCGACGAGATCGAACTCGCTCGGCGCGCTCTCGACGCACTCGAGGACCCAGTCCGGGTCGAACTTCACGACCGAGCCCTCGACCCTCTGGCCGGCGGCGCGGAAGCGCTCCAGCGACCCCGTCGTGCAGGAACTCGACGCCGATGTCGGACAGCAGCCGCCGCCAGCCCCGCTCGAGCACCGCCATCGCGTCGTCGGAGAGGACGTCGTAGCGGGGCATGTCGTTGCGGAACACGGCTAGGCGGCCTTCCCGGCGGCGGGGATCGTGACGCTGAAGACCGTGTTGCCGGGGCGCGACCGCACGGTCATCGCGCCGCGGTGGCCGATCACGATCCGGCGGGCGATGTCGAGGCCGAGGCCGGTGCCGTCGCCGACCTGCTTCGTCGTGAAGAAGGGGTCGAAGATGCGGCCCTGCACGTCGGCGGGGATGCCCGGACCGTCGTCGCCGATCTCGACCACGACGTCTGCTCCCATGCTGCGGGTGGTGATCGTGATCGTGCCGCGGCCCTCGATCGCGTCGAGCGCGTTCGTCGAGCAGGTTCGTCCACACCTGGTTCAGCTCGGAGCCGTGCACGGTGACGGGCGGAAGCGTGCGGTCGTAGACCCGTTCCACCTTCACCGGCTCGTGCTTGATGCGGTACTTCAGCATCGTCAGCGTGCTGTCCAGGCCGGCGTGGACGTCGACGTCCTCGACCGCGGCCCGGTCCATGTGCGTGTAGTCCTTGATCGCGGCGACCAGCTCGGAGATGCGGGCGGTCGACTCGTGCAGCTCGCCGACGAGGGTGTGGGCGGTGAGCGACGCGGCCACCCACTCGAGGGCCGCGCCCGTCGCCGGCCCGGCGGCCGTCTGCACCTGCTCGAGCCATTCCTCGTCGAGGCAGGCCCGTGCCAGCGGCTCGGCCAGCCGCCAGCCCTCCTGGCCCATGTCGTCGAGCAGCTCGGCGAGCCGGTCCTCGCGGTCGGCGGCGGCGACACCGCCCTCGCCCTCGCCTGCGCCGCGCGAGCGCCGCCTGCTGCAGGGTGACGAGCCTGGCCGCCTCCTCGCGCTCCACGCCGCTCGAGACGAAGTGGTGGACGGTGTCCTGGATCGTGGCGAGCGCCTCGCCCAGCTCGCTGGCGGTGCGGCGGGCAGCGGCGGCGGGGTTGTTCAGCTCGTGGGCGAGGCCGGCCGAGAGCGTGCCGAGCGCGGCCAGCTTCTCCTGCTGCCGCACGAGCGGCGTCGGCGGCCTGGGCGATCGGCGCGATCAGCCGCACGGTCGTCCTCATCGCGGTCGGGGCCTCGCCCAGGAACGCCTGGAAGGTCGGCACGTCCCACGTCAGCAGCTCGACCTCGGTGACCGCGCGGCCGCTGGCGACGGGCGGATCGCCGGTGAGCACGTTCGACGCGCCGGCGTAGGTCGGCGCCCTCGCGCTCGCTCAGGATCACGTCGACGCCGTTGATGCAGCGCGACCACTCGATCCGCGCCGCTGACGACGACCGAGAAGCGCTCGAGCGCCTTGCCCTCCGTGAACAGCTCGTCGCCGATCGCGAGCCGATCCGGCACGGCGCGGGCGGCGAAGTCCTCGAGCACCGGCCGTTCGACGCCCTCGAACAGGTCGAGCCCCTCGCAGCACCTCCACGTGGATCATACGGCGGCCGCCAGGTACTCGTGCACGAAGCTGGACGGCCATCGACCCCTCGCCGACCGCAGAGGCGACCCGCTTCATCGACTCGCTGCGCACGTCGCCCGCGACGAAGACGCCGGGCATGCTCGTCTCGAGCAGGTACGGGTCGCGATCGAGCCGCCAGCGCGGCCGCACCTCCTCGCGCAGCACCTCGCGCGCCGGCGAGCACGAAGCCCGCGCGCGTCGCGGGCGACCCGTCCGGCAGCCAGTCGGTCTGGGGGCGGGCGCCGATGAAGACGAACATCGCTGCCAGCGAGACCTCGTCGGTCTCGCCCGTACCGGTGTCGCGGACCGTGATCCGCTCGAGCGACGCGTCCCCGTGCGCCGCCGCCACCTCGCCGTGGAGGCGGACGTCGATGTTCGGGGTGGCCTCGATCGTGTCGATCAGGTAGCGCGACATGCTCTTCGCCGAGGCTGGCGCCGCGGTAGAGGATCGTCACCCGCTGGGCGTAGCCGGCGAAGTAGATCGCCGCCTGCCCGGCCGAGTTCGCGCCGCCGACGACCACCACGTGCTCGTCGCGGCAGGAGACGCCCTCGCTGCGGGAGCCGCCGTAGTAGACGCCGCGGCCGGTGAGCTCCGTCGATCCCGGGCGCCTCGAGCCGGCGGTAGTCGACCCCGGTCGAGACGATGATCGCCGTCGCGCCCAGCTCGTCGCCGCCGGCCAGCTGAACGAGCCGGGCCGGCCCGCGCTCGTCGATCGCGGTCACCTCCTGCACGGTCAGGAGCTCCGCGCCGAAGCGCTGCGCCTGCGCCGTCGCCCGCCGGGCCAGGTCGGCGCCGGACAGGCCGACCGGGAAGCCGAGGTAGTTCTCGATCCGCGAGCTCTGGCCGGCCTGGCCGCCCGGCGCCTCGCGCTCGATCAGCGCCGTGCGCAGGCCCTCGGAGGCGCCGTAGACCGCCGCCGCCAGGCCGGCCGGGCCGCCGCCGACGATGACGAGGTCGTAGAACTCGAGCTCGGCCCGCCGGCGCACGCCGGCGCGCTCGGCCAGCTCCGACGACCGTCGGGCCGTGCAGCACGCCGCCGTCGGGGAACAGCACCAGCGGCAGCGCGCGCCTCGCCGTCGGCCGCCGCCAGCAGCCGCCGGCCCTCGTCGTCGCGCTCGACGTCGAGCCAGCGGTACGGCACCTGGTTGCGCGCCAGGAAGTCGCGGGCGTCGTGCGACTCCGCGCGACCAGCGGTGCCCGACGATCCGGATGCCGGTCGGCGGCGGCCGGCGCGTCCGCCCGCCAGTCGTCGAGCAGGTCGTCGACGACCGGGTAGAGCTGCTCCTCCGGCGGGTCCCACGGCTTCAGCAGGTAGTGGTCGAGCGCAGACGCGGTTGATCGCGTCGATCGCCGCCTGGGTGTCGGCGTAGGCGGTGAGCAGCACGCGCTTGGCCTCGGGGGCGAGCCGCATCGCCTCCTCCAGGAACTCGACGCCGGACATCTCCGGCATGCGCTGGTCGGCGAGCAGGAGGGCGATCGTGGCGCCGCGCAGCTTCGACTCGCGCACGGCGTCGAGCGCGTCCGCGCCGCTCTCCGCGCGCAGCGACGCGGTAGTCGCGGCCGTAGCGGCGGCGCAGGTCGCGCTCGACCGCGCGCGCGCACCGAGGGCTCGTCGTCGACCGCCAGCAGCACCGGCCGGGCGCTCCGTCGTGCTCATCCCGCTCCGGCTCGCCGGCCCCGACACGGTGAACGCCAGCTCGTCCTCGTAGCACCAGAACCAGTCCTCGCCCGGCTCGGCGGAGCGGATGATCGGGTGGCCGCTGGCGTGCACGTGGGCGGTGGCGTGCCGGTTGGGCGACGAGTCGCAGCAGCCTATGTGGCCGCAGGTGGCGCACATGCGCAGGTGCAGCCAGCGCCCGCCCATCGCCAGGCAGTCCTCGCAGCCGGCGATCTCCTCGGGCAGCTCGGTGCGCTCGATCCGATCGGTGTGTGTGCAGGCCTCGGCCATCGTTCCCCCTCCGTCTTGCCCGGAACCGGAGAGGGAAGCCTATCCGCGCCGGAGTCAGTCGAGACGGAAGTGCGAGACGAGCCGCTCGAGGCTCTGGGCCGTCGCGGCCAGCTGCTGCGACGAGGCGCTGATCTGCTGCACCGCGGCGTTCGTCTGCTCGGCCGATGCCGACACCTGCTCGGTGGCGGCAGACGACTGCTCGGCGACGGTGGCGACCTCGGACGAGGCGACCGCGATCCGCTCGATGCGGTGCGACATGTCCTCGACGGCGACGCCGATCTGGCCGAACGCGACCCGCGTCTCGGCGACGATCGTGGCGCCCTCGTCGCTGCGGGTGGCGCCCTCGGTGACGACGCCGACCGTGCGCTTGGTCTCGACCTGGATCTCGCCGACGAGGGCGGCGATCTGCTCTGCGGCCCGGCGCGACTCCTCGGCCAGCTTGCGCACCTCCTCGGCGACGACGGCGAAGCCGCGGCCCTGCTCGCCGGCGCGGGCGGCCTCGATGGCCGCGTTCAGCGCCAGCAGGTTGGTCTGGCCGGCGATGGCCGTGATCGTCTCGACGATGCCGCCGATGCGGTCGGAGCGGTTGGCGAGCTCGCCGATGGCCTCGACGACCTCGGCGGACGAGCGCTTGACGACGCCCATCGCATCTGTGGCCTGCTCGGCGGCGCCGATGCCCTCGGTGGCGACTCCGCTGGCCTGCTCGGCGGCGCCGGCGGACTCGGCGGCCAGGTCGCGCGTGGTCTGCACCATCAGCACCTGCCGCTCTGCGCCCTCGGCCACCTCCTGGACAGCCCGGGTGATCTCGTCGACGGCGCGGCTGGTCTCGCTCGACGTGGCGGTCAGCTCCTGCGACGCCGCGCTCATCTCGGTCGCCGCGGTCGTGACCTGGGAGATGATGCCGCGCAGGGCCTCGAGCATCTCGGCGACGGCGGCGCCCAGGACGTCGCGGTCGGACTTGGGCTCGACGGTCACGGTCAGGTCGCCCTGGGCGACGCGGGTGACCGAGTCGGCCATCTCCTGGAGGTAGCGGACCATGCGCTGGAAGGCGCGGGACGTCTCGCCAATCTCGTCGCGGCTGGTGCTCTCGACGTCCTGGTCGAGGTCGCCCTGGGAGATGCCCTCGGCGGCGCGCAGGATCCTGCGGGTGCCGCCGGAGATGCGGCGGGTGAGGACGACCGCGAGGGTGGTCGCGACCGCGACCTCGACGAGGGCGAACAGGACGACGGCCCAGCGGACGGTCGTGGCGGTGGAGTCGGCCGAGCCGGCGAGCCGCTGCTCGGACGCCCGCAGGGAGCTCTGGTAGATGTCGAGCGCCTCGGCGATCGCGTCGCTGGCGCCGTCCGCCTGGCTGTTCATCACCGCGATCGCCTGGCCGTGGTGCCCGGCGGCGAGGAGGCCGAACATCTTCGTATCGATCGCGTCGGAGGCGGCGACCGCGGCGTGGATCTTGCGCAGCGCGGCGTGGTCGGCGTCGTCGCCGGCGAGCCCGTCGAGCTTCTTCAGGGCGGCCGCGAAGGCGGCGTGGTCGCCCAGGAAGTCGTCATGTGCGGACTTGGTGCCGTCGAACACGGCGCGCGTCTGGGAGAAGTGCATGTCCCCGGCGGCGGCGCGGACGTCGTCGACCGCGATCAGGCGCGGCGTGACCGACCGGTCGATCTGCTGCGACACGGACGTCGTCTGCGTGAGGCCCCAGCTGGCGAGGCCGCAGAGGCCGAGCAGGAGGACCACGACGAGGCCGAAGCTCGCTCCGAGCTTCGAGCCGATCGAACCGGTGAGTCGCGAGAGGCGCATGGCACACCGGGTGATCGGCCGGAGGGGGCGCTGGATTAGCGGTTCGCATACGCTCGCCGGACATGCCGACCCGGCCGCGCCAGCACCTGATCTTCGACGCCGACGACACGCTGTGGGAGAACAACGTCGTCTTCGAGGGCGTGATCGCCGATTTCATCGCCTGGCTCGACCATCCCGGGATGACGGTGGACGAGGTGCGCGGGGTGATGGACGGCATCGAGCGCGAGCACGCGGCCCGGTTCGGCTACGGGACGAAGGTGTTCGAGCTGACCCTGGAGGAGACCATCCGGCGGCTGCACGACGGCCGGCTGACGACGGCCGACGCGGAGCAGATCGCGCTGCTGATGGCGCGGCTGCGCTGGGACCGGCTCGACATCATCGACGGCGTGCCCGAGACCCTGGCCGGGCTGCGCCGCCGCCACGACCTACTGCTCCTGACCAAGGGCGACCAGGAGGAGCAGGTGCGCAAGATCGAGCGCTCCGGCCTCGCGGAGCTCTTCCGGCGGACGCTGGTGACGCCCGAGAAGACCGAGGCCACCTACCGCGGCGTGGTCGCCGGCGAGCGGCTCGATGCCCGCCGGACGTGGATGATCGGGAACTCGCCCAAGTCGGACATCCTCCCGGCGGTGGCCGCCGGCCTGCGCGCCGTCTTCATCGCCCACCCGCACACGTGGCGCCTCGAGGTCGTCGCCCTGCCGGAGAACGACGAGCGCATCCTGCGGGTGGCGAGATTCCGCGACCTCGCGCAGCTGTTCTAGGCCGGCAGCGAGAAGGGCCTGGCCCCGCGAGGAGCCAGGCCCCTGAGGTTCGCTAGTAGCGGTAGTGGTCGGGCTTGTACGGCCCGTCCTCGGGCACGCCGAGGTAGGCGGCCTGGTCGGGGCGCAGCCGGGTGAGCTTCACCCCGAGCGCGTCGAGGTGCAGCCGCGCCACCTTCTCGTCCAGGTGCTTGGGCAGCGTGTACACCTGGCGCTCGTAGGCGTCGTTCTTGGTATGCAGCTCGATCTGCGCGATCACCTGGTTCGTGAACGAGTTGGACATCACGAAGCTGGGATGCCCGGTGGCGTTGCCAAGGTTGAGCAGGCGGCCCTCGGAGAGCACGATCACCGAGTGGCCGTCGGGGAACTGCCACTCGTCCACCTGCGGCTTCACGTTGATCCTGCGGATGCCGTTGACGTCGGCCAGGCCGGCGACGTCGATCTCGTTGTCGAAGTGGCCGATGTTCCCGACGATCGCCTGGTGCTTCATCCGGGCCATGTGGCCGGCCGTGATGATGTCGCGGTTGCCGGTCGCGCTGATGAAGATGTCGCCGGTCTCGACGACGTCGTCGAGAGTCGTCACCTGGTAGCCGTGCATGGCCGCCTGGAGGGCGCAGATCGGGTCGATCTCGGTCACGATCACGCGCGCGCCCTGGCCGCGCAGCGACTCGGCGCAGCCCTTACCGACGTCCCCGTAGCCGCAGATGACGGCGACCTTGCCGCCGATCATCACGTCGGTGGCCCGGTTGATGCCGTCGATCAGCGAGTGGCGACAGCCGTACAGGTTGTCGAACTTCGACTTCGTCACCGAGTCGTTCACGTTGATGGCGGGGAAGAGGAGCTGGCCGGCGAGCTGCATCTGGTAGAGCCGGTGCACGCCCGTCGTCGTCTCCTCGGTGACGCCGTTGATGCCGGCGGCGATGGCAGTCCAGCGCCCGGAGTCGTCCTCGAGCGACCGCTCCAGCACGCGCAGGATCACGCGCATCTCCTCGGAGTCGGCCGACTCGGACGACGGGACCGCGCCCGCGCGCTCGTACTCCGCGCCGCGGTGGACGAGCAGGGTGGCGTCGCCGCCGTCGTCGAGGATCAGGTTGGGGCCGCCGTCGGGCCACGAGAGCGCCCGCTCGGTGCACCACCAGTACTCCTCGAGCGTCTCGCCCTTCCAGGCGAACACGGGGACGCCGCCGGGGCCCTCCGGCGTGCCGTCGGGGCCGACGGCCACGGCGGCCGCGGCGTGATCCTGGGTCGAGAAGATGTTGCACGAGGCCCAGCGCACCTGCGCCCCGAGGGCGACAAGCGTCTCGATCAGGACGGCCGTCTGGATGGTCATGTGCAGCGAACCGGTGATGCGCGCTCCGCGCAGCGGCTGCGACGCGCCGAACTCGCGCCGGGTCGCCATCAGGCCGGGCATCTCGTGCTCGGCGAGCTGGATCTCCTTGCGGCCGAACACGGCCAGGGACAGGTCGGCAACCTTGAAGTCGGCGCCGGTGGGGACAGTCGTGGTCGTCATGGGTGCTCCAGGTGGGTCGGGGAAGAGGGCCTGCGGCCGGGCCGGCTCAGGCCGAGACGGCGGCGGCGGCAGGGGCGCTCAGGCCGGCGGCGGCGCGCAGGGCGTCGGCGCGGTCGGTGCGCTCCCAGGTGAAATCGGGGTCGTTCGCGGCCGAAATGGCCGTACGCCGCCGTCTTCTGGTAGATGGGGCGGTGCAGGGCGAGCTCCTCGCGGAACGCGCCCGGGCGGAGGTCGAAGTGCTCGGCGACGAGCTCGGCGATGCGGCCGCGGCCGATCCGCTCCGTCCCGAACGTCTCCACCATCACCGACACCGGGTGGGCGACGCCGATCGCGTAGGCGACCTGCACCTCGGCTCGGTCGGCGAGGCCGGCGGCCACGACGTTCTTGGCCACCCAGCGGGCGGCGTAGGCGGCCGAGCGGTCGACCTTGGACGGGTCCTTGCCGCTGAACGCGCCGCCGCCGTGGCGGGCCATGCCGCCGTAGGTGTCGACGATGATCTTGCGCCCGGTCAGGCCGCAGTCGCCCATCGGCCCGCCGATGACGAACCGGCCGGTGGGGTTGACCATGAAGTTCGCGCGCAGCCGGCCCTCGTCGTACAGCTCGGCCGGCAGCACCGGCGCGACGACGTGCTCCCACAGGTCGGGCTTGATCCGCGTCTCGGGGTCGACGCCCTCGGCGTGCTGGGTCGAGATCAGGAGCTTCTCGATCGCAACGGGGCGGCCGTCGCGGTAGCGGACGGTGACCTGGGTCTTGCCGTCGGGGCGGAGGTAGGGGACGACCTCGGAGCGGCGCACCGCGGCCAGTTGCCGGGCGATCTGGTGGGCGAGCGAGATCGGCAGCGGCATCAGCTCGGGCGTCTCGCTGGTCGCATAGCCGAACATCATGCCCTGGTCGCCCGCCCCGGCGAGGTCGAGCTCGTCCTCGGTCGTTTGCGTCCGTGCGCACCTCGTAGGCCCGGTCGACGCCCTGGGCGATGTCGGGCGACTGGCGGTCGAGGGCGTTGATGACGGCGCAGGTGTTGCAGTCGAAGCCGTAGAGCGGCGTTGTCGTAGCCGATCCGGCGCACCGTCTCGCGGGCGATCTCGTGCACGTCGACGTGGGCGGTCGTCGAGATCTCGCCGGACACGACCACGAGGCCGGTGTTGACGAGCGTCTCGCAGGCGACGCGGCCGTACGGGTCGTCGGCCAGGACTGCGTCGAGGACGCCGTCGGAGATCTGGTCGGCGATCTTGTCGGGGTGACCTTCGGTCACCGACTCTGACGTGAAGAGATATTCGTTATCGGCTGCGCTCATGCCGGTGAAGCCTCGCTTTCTGCGTCCCGCGTGACCTCGATCAGGTACGCGACGATGACGTTCTGGTCGCCCAGCCGGAGGTGGTATGCGTCCGACAGCTGCTCCACCCGGTGGATCTGCTGCTCCTTGTCCTGGAACAGCTCGTTGAATTCGAAGAATCCGAAGTCTACGACCCTCGACGCGAATCCCGCTCGGTCGAGCAGCGCGGCCGTCCGCCGCTGGCCGATGATCGAGAGCTGCATCAGGTACGCGACGCCGTTCTGCGCCAGGGCTTCCGGCAGCATCGCGATCAGGTGGTCGATCAGGTTCCGGCCCCAGTAGTCGAGCGGGCGGTGGGTCGACGCGCCGTCGAACGGGTCGACCGGCATCTGGTAGAGGCTCGCGACGATCACGTCGTAGCGCTCCTCCGGCACCCACGGGAAGAGGTCGACCGGGGCGCGCGGTCACGCGGTCGGCGACGCCGTTTCGGAACGCGTTCGTGAGCGTGTTCTGGGCGGCGCGGCGGTCGACGTCGATCGCGTGGACGTGGGCGGCGCCGTTGCTTGGCCAGCTGCACCGTCTGCAGGCCGGTGCCGCAGCCGACGTCGAGGCAGCGGCCGCCGCGGCCGATGCCCTCGCGGAACAGGTACTTCCACACCAGGTAGCTGCCCTGCGTGGGCACGAACACGCCCGGCTCGCACAGGATGTCCGGGAAGTCGAGCGGATAGAGCGACGACCCGCGGGTGTCCGTCCACGGTCCCGGCCGGGCGCCCGCGGGCGCGTCGCCGCCGCCGTCGCTCGGCGGCGATGCCGCGCGGGCGGGCGTGCCCGGGGGCGGTGCCGGCGAGCGCCTCGCGCGCGGCGGCGAGGTGCTCCGGGCCAACGCCGCAGCAGCCGCCGATGATCTGGGCGCCCTCATCCCGCCAGCGCCAGCGCCATGCGCGCGTACTCGCGCCCCGTCGACGGCCGCTTCGGTGCGCCATCCGGCGGTGGAGAGGTACCCGAGGTTGGGGTAGGCGCCCAGCGGGAGGTCGGTGAAGTCCCGCATCCACGAGATCATCCCGGCGACGTGGTCGGGCGGGATGCAGTTGATCAGGAGCGCCGAGACGCCCATCTGCTCGAACCGGCGCGCCGCCCGGCCGAACGAGTCGCCCTCGGGGCCGCCCCAGTGCTCGCCGTAGACGCCGCAGACGCCCTGGCGGCAGCGACGGAAGCTCAGCCACACGGGGATCCCGGTGCCGAGCAGGCGCTCGACGGTGTCGTACGTCTGCGGCCGCACCAGCGAGAGCGTCTCGAGCAGCACGATGTCGGGCGGGTCCTCCTCGAAGACGCGCGCGAGCAGACGGATCGTCTCGGCCCCCTCGGGCGTGTCGACATCGCCGTTCATCGAGAACGCGACGGCGCACTCGTCGGCCCGGCCGCCCTCGGCCGCGGCCTGGCGGGCGAGCTGCACGCCGCGACGGGCGACGTCCATCCAGTGCACGGGCCGGTCGGCGTCCCACAGCTGCGGGCGCTCGTCGCGCAGCGCGGTGGGCAGGCCCCACGTGTCGGTCGAGATCACGTCGCAGCCGGTGTCGACGTAGCGGCGGTGCACGCGCAGCACGTCGTCGGGCGAGCGCACGAGCGCGCCGGTGCCCCAGAGCCGCTCCTGGAGGTCAGGCCGGTCGCCGACCACCTCCGCGAGCTCGGTTGCCGTGCCGCCGTCGAGGACGACGCACCGATCGGCCTCGATCAGCTCGGTGATGCGTGCGTACCTGGTCAAGATCGCCGGATGGTAGGGGACGCAGGTATCGTGAGCGGCCGTGACCGGGCCGCTCGAGATCGACTGGGACGCGCGCGAGTTCTCCGAGCTGCGGCCCGGCATCCGCGGCTCGACCATCGTCTCGGCCGATCTGACGGTCTCGATGTACCGCTACGCGGCGGGATCGCGCTGGGAGGAGCACGAGCACCCGGAGGACCAGCTGACCGCCGTCCTCTCCGGCGAGATCGTGTTCCGCTCGGGCGGCGCGGAGTTGCGCCTGGGCCCGGGCAGCAGGTGCTGATCCCCGGCGGCGTGCCGCACGCCGCCGAGGCCGGTCCGGTCGAGGTCGTGACGCTGAACGTCTGGCCGCCGCGCGGGTGACCCGTTTACGATGATCGCGTGGCGATCGTGCCAGACGTGCCGTACTTCGATGTCTCCGACCCCGACTTCTCGGTGTCGTCGGCGGAGGTGCTCGCAGCGCGTGAGCGCAGCTGGTACGCACGGACGAACTTCGGCATCGCCGTCCTGCGCTACGAGCAGACGAGCGCGCTCCTGAAGGACCGGCGCCTGCGCCAGGGCAGCTTCGCCTGGCCGGAGCAGCACGGGATCACGGAGGGGCTGCTGCACCGGTGGTGGTCGCTGCTGATGCTGAGCGCGGAGGGCGACGACCATCGCCGCCTGCGCCGGCTCGCCAACCCGGCGTTCTCGCGGGCCCTGATGGAGGAGATGGTGCCCGGCTTCCGTCTGCTCGCCGGCGAGCTGATCGACGCGTTCGCCGAGCGCGGCAGCTGCGAGTTCGTGTCCGAGTTCGCCGAGCCCTACTCCGCCCGCGTCCTGTGCCGCCTGGTCGGGCTCGACGAGTCGCGCTGGCGCGACCTGTCGCACTGGTCGACCGACATCGGCCTCTCCTTCGGCGTCACCATCGCCCGCGATCAGGAGCGGATCGAGGCCGGCCTGCGCAACATGTACCGCCTCGCCGACGAGCTGATCGACGAGCGCAGGCGAGCGCCTGGCGACGACGTGATCTCGGCGCTCGTCGCCGCCCACGACGGCGACGGCCGCCTGTCGCACGAGGAGCTCGGGGCGATGATCACGCTGATCGTCTTCGGCGGCATGGACACGACCAAGAACCAGCTCGGCCTGGCGCTGCAGCTCTTCATCGACCACCCCGAGCAGTGGGAGCTGCTCGCCCGGGAGCCCGAGATCGCGCCGCGCGCCGTCGAGGAGGTGATCCGCTGGAACCCGACGGTCGTCTGGACGACGCGGCGGGCGGTCGAGGATCTGACCGTCGACGGCCTCGACATCCCGGCCGGGACGACGATGCACCTCCTCAGCCCGCCGGCGAACACCGACCCGCTCGCCGTCGGCGACGAGCCGTTCGACATCACGGTCGAGCGCCGCGCCCACTTCGGCTTCGGCGGCGGCGCCCACCACTGCCTCGGCCACTGGCTGGCCCGTATCGACATGCGCGAGGCGCTGCCGATCCTGGCCCGGCGGATGCGCCGCCCCCGGCTCCAGCGTGCGCCGGTGCTGCGGCCGATCAGCGGCGTCACCGGGCCGGTGGAGCTCCCGATCACCTTCGACCCTGGAGTGGATGCATGAGAGTCACCGTCGACGAGCAGACCTGCGACCACCACGGACAGTGCATGATCGCCTGCCCCGAGGTCTTCAACCTCGTCTCTCCCGACAAGCTCGAGCACGTCTCCGAGCCCGACGAGAGCCTGCGCGACTGCGTCGAGGAGGCCGAGGCGGCCTGTCCGACGTTGTCGATCCTGATCGAGGACTAGGTAGGGCATCCCGGGGCGCGCGGGGAGCCAAGACCACCGGATTGCGGTATGGCGCCGTGGGCCCGGCCCGGTCGAGGATGACCGCATGCGGCGCACGATCCTCCTCGTCCTCGCACTGGCGGCAGCCGCCCTGGCCGCGGCGCCCGCCGCGCGGGCAGGGTCGATCACCCCGAGCTCGGGCGCCTACCTGGGCGCCTTCGCCAACGAGCCGGGCGGGATCACGACGCTCGAGGCCGACATCGGCCGCCACCTGGCGCTCGACCGCAGCTACATGCCATGGACGTTCACGGGGTGGGCGCAGCGGATCGCGCCGGACGTCGCCGCCGGACGCATCCCCGAGCTGGCCTGGTCGGCCGCGCCGACGACGACGGCCGCGGCTATCGCCTCCGGGACGCAGGACAAGGTCATCAAGGCCGCCGCCAAGGCGATGCGCGAGACCGGCGCCGAGATCATGCTCGTGCCGTGGTACGAGTTCGATCAGCCGAAGGGCCACAAGCGCTTCATCGGCGGCCCGAAGAAGGTCGTGGCGGCCTGGCGGCGCATGGTCACCCTCTTCCGCGCCGTCGGCGCGACCAACGTGCACTTCGTCTGGACGCCGATGGCCTACGACTTCGGCGCCCACGCCAAGGTGGACGCACGCACGTTCTACCCGGGCGACTCCTACGTGCACTGGATCGGCGCCGACGCCTACAACCTGCCCGGCGCGCCGTTCCGTACGCAGGACGAGCTGCTCGATGCGGCTGTGTCCTTCGCGCACGCCCACCACAAGCCGTTCATCGTGGGGGAGACCGCCAGCCTCGCCTCCGTTGCCGCCACGCCCGGCTGGATCGAGGCCTACGGCGCCTGGGCGGCGGCGTCACCCGACCGTCAAGGCCGTCAACTTCTTCGACTCCGTCTCGCCCCGCGGCTACGACTTCCGCCTGGTCGCGAACCCCGCGCTGCTGGCCGCGTTCACGAACCTCGCTCAGCAGGCGTACATGGGCGCGATGCCCTGACCATCGCGCGGCGGGTGCCCGCCCGCCGATGTCAGGAGTGCCCGTCCATCCAGGTCGACGCGTCGACCAGGTAGTCCGGCGCCCGGTCGGCCTGGATCCGGGTGAGCCCGCGGATCTCGTCCGCCCGGTAGAGCCGCGCCCGGCCGGTGCCGCGGCGGTACGACCGCAGCCGTCCCCGCGAGGCGTAGGCGTAGAGCGTCTCCCGCTTCACGCCGAGCGCCGCGGCGGCCTCGTCGGCGGTCAGGTACTCGACTCCGTCCACCATCACGGGCATGTGGCCAGTGTACGGAACCCCGCCGCGGCGTACTCGATCGTCATGTAGAATCAATGTATGTCAATACAAATCAATAACACCGGTGCGCCCAACCGGCACCGCGACGCCTACCCCGCCGGCGCTGCGCCCGCGCGTGCCCGCCGGGGGCGCCCTCGACGCCCGCGCGCTGCGCATCACCGACACGACCTTCCGCGACGGGCAGCAGGCCGGCGAGCCGTTCTCGCTTCCCGCCGCCGTCGCGCTGCATGCCGTGCTCGTCCGCCTCGACGCGGGCAGCGGCCGCATCGCCCAGACCGAGCTCTTCCTCTACTCCGACCGCGACCGCGCGCTGCTCGACGCGATCCGCGCCACGGGATCCGTCGCGCCCGAGCCGACGGCCTGGATCCGAGCAGATCCCCGCGACCTTGCGCTCGTCCGCGCCGCCGACCTGCCCGAGACCGGCATCCTGTGCTCGGCCTCCGA
Source organism: uncultured Actinomycetes bacterium (assembly GCA_963708365.1). GTDB lineage: Bacteria > Actinomycetota > Thermoleophilia > Gaiellales > JAICJC01 > JAICJC01. The sequence goes on along the minus strand of CAVPSM010000003.1, from coordinate 283,783 downwards.
CCATCACATCTACGGCAAGCTGCGCTGGACGCGGCGCGAGGCCTTCGACCGCTACATCGACCTCGTCCGCGCGGTCATCGACGCCGGCATCCGCCCGCGCGTCCACCTCGAGGACGTGACCCGGGCCGATCTGGACGGCTTCGTCCTCCCGCTCGCGAGCGCGCTGGCCGAGCTCGGCCGCGAGCGCGGCGTGCCCGTGAAGCTGCGCCTGTGCGACACGCTCGGCCTCGGCCTGCCCTGGCGCGAGGCGGCGCTGCCGCGCAGCGTGCCCGGGCTCGTCGACGCGCTCATCCGCTCGGCCGGCGTCGCCGGCGAGCAGCTCGAGTGGCACGGCCACGACGACCTCGGCAAGGTGCACGCGAACGCGACCGCCGCCTGGCTGGCGGGCTGCGCGGCGGTCAACGGGACGCTGGGCGGCATCGGCGAGCGCACCGGCAACGAGCCGATCGAGCTCGCCGCCGTCGAGCTGGCCGGGATCGACCCCGGCTGCGGGCTCGAGCTGGCGGCGCTGGGGGATGTGTCTCGGGCGCTCGAGGCCGCCGGGGCGCCCGTGTCGCCGCGCCGGCCCGTGATCGGCGCCGACGCGTTCCTCACCCGGGCCGGCGTCCACATCGACGGCCTGCTGAAGGATCCGGAGATCTACCTGCCGTTCGACCCGGCCCTGGTCGGCCGCACCGCCGACGTCGCCGTGAACGACCGCTCGGGCGCGGCCGGCGTCGCCTGGGTGCTGGGGCGCGACAAGCGTGACCCGGTGGTCGAAGCGGTCGCCGCGCGCATCGCGGCCGCCTACGCGGACGGGCGCACGACGGACGTCTCGCCCGCCGAGGTGCGCGAGCTCGCGGCCGGACTGGCCGCGTAGCGGCTGCACGGCCGCGCTGCGTCCCGCTCACCCCGCCAATTGACACTCGCTGCATGTGCCAATTGGTGGGGGTGGGGAGTCGGACGCGATGGGCGGCGTTCCTCGCGAGCTTCAAGCGCATGCAGGAGCTCGAGGGCCGGTGGCGGCCCGTCCAGAGCGTCGATCCGGCAGCGGTGGCATGACGCATCGCTAGACTCGCCCGCAATGGCGGACTGGGTCACCATCTCGTCGCTCGCGACGGCGGGCGGGACGCTCGTCCTGGCCGTGGCGACGTTCTCGTCGGTGAGGTCCGGGAACCGCTCCGCCCGCGTGGCCGAGCGGTCGCTGCTGGCCGGGATCCGGCCGGTGCTGATGCCGTCGCAGATGGAGGACGCCTCCGTCAAGGTCGGCTTCATCGACAACCGCTGGCTGCACGTGCCGGGTGGTGGTGGCGCCGCCGACGTCACGCCCGAGGCGGTGTACGTGGCGATGTCGCTGCGGAACGTCGGCAACGGCATCGCCGTGCTGCACGGATGGAAGTTCTGGGCCGGGCGCCAGGCGGGGAACGACGCTGCGCCGCCGCCGCTCGACGACCTGCACCGGCTCACCCGCGACATCTACATCCCCGTCGGCCAGGTCGGGTTCTGGCAGGGCGTGTTCCGCGAGCCCGAGACCGACGAGTTCCGGGCCGCCGCCGATGCCCTCGCCGGCCGCGTTCCGGTGACGGTCGACGTGCTCTACGGCGATCACGAGGGTGGGCAGCGGACGATCACGCGGTTCGGCCTGACGCCGCGACAGGGCGACGACGCGACCTGGATCGTGTCCGCCGCCCGGCACTGGAACATCGACCGCGACGACCCCCGGTAGACGAGCCGCCCGAGCTCTGAACAGGGCGCGGCGTACACTGCCTGCGTGAGCGTTCCCGCCCGCGCCGGCACCGTCACCCGCACCCGTCTGACCGCGGTCGAGCTGGGCGACGGGCGCCGCCGAACGGCCGACGCGCTGGCCACCGAAGAGCCGATGGAGATCCGGGTCGACGCACCCGGCCTCGAGCAGCGCCGGGTGGCGGTCACGATGCGCACGCCGGGGCACGACTTCGAGCTCGCCGCCGGGTTCCTCTTCACCGAGGGCATCGTCGCGGCGCAGACCGACGTGCGCAGCGTGCGCTACTGCGACGTGCCCCGCGAGGAGCAGCAGTACAACGTCGTCACGGTCGACCTGCGCCGCCCGTACGATCCCGAGCTGCTCCAGCGCAACTTCTACACGACGTCCAGCTGCGGGATCTGCGGCAAGGCGTCGCTCGACTCGATCTCGGTGCGGTGCGCTCCGGTGGCCGCGGGCCCGGAGGTGGCCGAGTCGGTTGTCGTCGCCCTGCCGGACCGGCTGCGTGAGGCCCAGCGGGTGTTCGACCGCACGGGCGGTCTGCACGCCGCCGGCCTGTTCGACACCGCGGGGACGCTGCTCGAGCTGCGCGAGGACGTCGGCCGCCACAACGCCGTCGACAAGCTGGTCGGCCGCGCGCTCCTGGCCGGGGAGCTGCCCCTGTCCGAGCGCGTGCTGATGGTCTCGGGCCGGCTCAGCTTCGAGATCGTGCAGAAGGCCGCCGTGGCAGGCATCCCCATCGTCTGCGCCGTCTCGGCCCCGTCCAGCCTCGCCGTCGACACGGGCCGCCGCTTCGGCATGACCCTGGTCGGGTTCCTGCGCGGCAGCCGCTTCAACATCTACACGAACGCCGAACGCATCGCTGCTGAATAACCGGGGTCAGACCCCTTTTCTTTAGCGCTTCGGGGCGCGGTTCTGGACGTGCTGGAAGCCGAACCGGCCCTTGATGCAGAGGTTGCCGCTCGTGACGTCGTGGTCGAGCGGCGAGGTGACCTTGACGATCGTGTTGTCCTGGACGTGCAGCGTCAGGTTGCAGCCGACGCCGCAGTACGGGCAGATCGTGTCGGTCTGCGTCTGCTGCGACTCGTCCCACGTGCCGGCCTCGCGGTGGTCGTGCTCGCTCTTGAACATGAGCGCGCCGGTGGGGCAGACGGCGATGCAGTTGCCGCAGTAGACGCACGCCGAGCCGGGGAGCGGCACCGCGAATTCAGTGGCGATGCGGGCGTCGAACCCGCGCCCCGCGACGGCGATCGCGAACGTGTTCTGCCAGTCGCTGCCGCAGCCCTCGACGCATTTGTAGCAGAGGATGCACTTGGAGTAGTCGCGGATGTAGAGCTCGTTGTCGACCTTCACCGGCTGGGCGACCGTGGCCGCCGTCTGGCCGTCGCCGGCGTGGTGGTGGCCGGCCTGGGCATGGTCGCGCTCGCCCGCCTCGGCCGGCGCCGCCGGCGGGCCGTAGCGCTCGGGCTTTGCGTCGTACTCGGACATCCACTCGTCCGCCCGTGCGGTCGTGGAGAGGTCGACCGACGACCCCAGGAGCTCGAGCACCATCTTGCGGGCGTGACGGACGCGCTCGGATCCCGTCTTGATCTTCATCCCGTCCTCGACCTTGCGCGCGCACGACGGCACGAGCACGCGTGAGCCCTCGACCTCGACCATGCACACGCGGCACGCGTTCACCGGCGTGAGCGTCTCGCCGAAGCAGAGCGTGGGGATGTCGAGCCCGGAGCGGCGGCAGGCGGTGAGGATCGTCTCGCCTTCGCGGGCGCGCACCGGCTCGCCGTCGATCTCGAGCTCGACGCTGCGACGCAGGGTGACCGGGACGGCGCTCATGCCGCTCCTGCCCCGGCGAACGGCCGGAGGGCCTTGATCGCCGACTCGATCGCGTTCGCGGCCGTCTGGCCGAGGCCGCAGATCGAGGCGTCGCGCATGCCACGCGCGATCTCGTCGATCAGCGCCAGCTCGTCGTCGACCGACCCTCGCGGGCGGCCGTTCGCGAGCCGCAGGAGCGCCTCCTGCTGGCGCACCGTGCCGACCCGGCAGGGCACGCACTGGCCGCACGACTCGTCGCGGAAGAAGCCGGCGATGCGCAGCAGCACCGGCACCAGCGGAACCGTCTCGTCGAAGACCATGATCACGCCGGAACCCAGCGTCACCCCGGCCTCCCGGGTGGCCTCGAACGAGAGCTCGAGGTCGAGCATGTCCGGGCCGACGAACGCGCCCGCAGCGCCGCCGAGCAGGATGGCCCGCAGGTCGCGCCCGGCGCGGACGCCGCCGGCCATGTCCAGCACCTGGCGCAGCGTGACGCCGAACGGCGCCTCGTACAGCCCCGGCCGCTCGACACAGCCGGACAGGCAGAAGAAGCGCATGCCGGTCGAGTTCTCGGTGCCGCGCTCGGCGAACGCGCGGCCGCCCTCGAGGACGATGTCGAGGACGTTCACGAGCGTCTCGACGTTGTTGATGACGGTCGGCTTCTGGAACAGGCCGGCGTCGACGGGGAAGGGCGGCTTGTTGCGCGGCTCGCCGCGGAAGCCCTCGATCGAGTTGAAGAGCGCCGTCTCCTCGCCGCAGATGTAGGCGCCAGCGCCCTTGCGCAGCTCGATGTCGAAGCGCATCCCCTGGCCCATGATGTCGTCCCCGAGGAAGCCGTGCCGGCGGGCCAGCGTGACGGCGTTCACGAGCCGCTCCCAGGCCAGCGGGTACTCGCCGCGCAGGTACACGTAGCCGTACTCGGCACCGGTTGCGTAGGCGGCGATCGTCATCGCCTCGATGAGGCTGAACGGGTCCTGCTCGAACACGACGCGGTCCTTGAACGTGCCCGGCTCGGACTCGTCCGCGTTGCAGATCAGGTAGTGCGGCCGCACCGGCTGGCGGGCGACGGCCTCCCACTTGCGGCCGGTCGGGAAGGCGGCGCCGCCGCGGCCGAGCAGCTTGGAGTCGGACACCTCGCGGATCACGCCCATGGGGCCCAGCGCGAACGCGCGCCGCAGCGCGTCGTAGCCGCCGTGGCCCCGGTAGCTGTCGAGGCTGTCGGGGTCGACCACCCCGAAGCGGCGCATCAGCCGGACGTCGGGATCGCCCTGCTGGGCGACCGGGTCGGCGGCCATCCGCTCGGGCAGGCGCCCGGCGAGCGTCGAGGCCACGTCCTCGGCTGTCGCGGGCGCGATCGAGCGCTCCGAGGGCTCCTCGCCGGCCTCGGTCACGAGCACGGCCGGCGCACGCTCGCACAGGCCCAGGCACGGGCTCTCGAGCCACATCGCATGGCCGTCGACGGGGAGCTCACCGGCGGGGCCGACCGTGCGCTTGAGCTCGGCGACGAGCTCCTCGCTGCCTCGGCACATGCAGGCGATGTCCGTGCAGACGTGGGCGACGACCGGCGGGCGCGGCTCGAGCGCGAAGAGGGCATAGAAGCTGGCCACGCCGTAGGCCTCGGCCGGCGGGATCGTCAGCCGGCGGCAGATGTAGCCGAGCGCACCGGGACTGATCCAGCCGACCCGGGCCTGGACGGCGTGTAGCACCGGCAGCAGCAGGTGGCGCTGGCTACGGGCGGCGTGACCGCCGATCGCGAAGTGCCCGTCCACCTCGGACCGGGCGGCGCCGACCCAGGCGGAGTCGGGCTCGCCGAGCACGGCGTCGACCGCCTGGCGCTCGACCGGCGTCGCCGTCTGATCCTGGATCCTGAGGTCCACTACCTGGCGGGAAGCGCTACCCGGCCCGGGGCTGCGTCGGTCTGGGGCAGGGGCAGCTTCTCGACCTTGATCGCGCTCGCCTTGAACTCGGCGGTGCCGGACTTCGGGTCGGTGGCCTCGATGGTGAGGACGTTCGTCTGAACCTGGTCGGGGAAGTGCAGCGTCATGAATGCGAGGCCCGGCCGCAGGGTGGGATCGATCCGCACGGGCGCGATCACCGTACCGCGCCGGGAGCTGATCTGGACGCGCTCGCCCTCTTCGAGGCCGAGCTGGTCGCAGTCCTCCGGCGAGAGGTCGAGCGTCTCCGGCCGCCGCAGCGGCGACGTGTAGCCGCCGGTCTGCACGCCGGTGTTGTACGAGTCGAGCCGCCGGCCGGTCGTCAGCCGGAGGGGGAACTCGTCGGTGAGCCGATCGACCGGGAGCTCGTGCTCGCAGACGAAGAACGGCGCGGGCGGGCCCGAGATCGGGTTCTCCCACAGCCGGCCGTGCAGGAACGGCGCGCCGTCGTCCTGCTCGTCGAGGCACGGCCACGGGATGCCGCCGAGCTCCTCCAGGCGGGCATAGCTCATCCCGGCGTGCATGGGTGAGAGGCTGCGCAACTCGTCCCAGACCGCCTCGACCGACGGGTAGGCCCAATCGTGCCCCATGCGGCGGGCGATCTCGCAGATGATCTCGATGTCGTCGCGGGCGCCCTCCGGCGGTTCGAGCGCCTTGCGCACGCGCTGCACGCGTCGCTCGCTGTTCGTGACGGTGCCTTCGGCCTCGCACCAGCTCGCCGACGCGGGCAGGACGACGTCGGCCATCTGGGCCGTCCGGGTCATGAAGATGTCCTGGACGACGAGGCAGTCGAGGCCTTCGAGCAGCTCGTGGGTGTGCTTCGCGTCGGCCTCGGACTGGGCCGGGTTCTCGCCGATCACGTACGCCGCGGTCAGCTCGCCTCGCTCCATGGCCGCGAACATCTGGGTGAGGTGCCAGCCGTACTTGGGCACGATCTCGACGCCCCACGCCTTGGCGAACCGCTCCCGGGCCTCGGCGTCGCGCTCGACGTCCTGGAAGCCGGGCAGCTTGTTCGGTATCGCGCCCATGTCGCCGCCGCCCTGGACGTTGTTCTGGCCGCGCAGCGGGTTCAGGCCGGAGCCGTAGCGGCCGACGTGGCCGCACAGCAGGGAGAGGTTGATCAGGGAGAAGACGTTGTCGACGGCGTTGTGGTGCTCGGTGATCCCGAGCGTCCAGCACAGGATCGCGCGGTCGGCGCGGGCGTAGGACAGGGCCAGCTCGCGGATGACCGCCGCCGGGACGCCGGTCTCGCGCTCGCCGCGCTCGAGCGTCCATTCCTCGACCGATGCGGCGAACTCCTCGAACCCCGTGGTGGCCCGCTCGATGAACTCGCGGTTGTGCAGGCCGGCGTGGATGATCTCCCGCGCCACCGTGTTGGCGAGGGCGATGTCGGTGCCCACGTCGATCCCGAGCCAGCCGTCCGCCCACTGGGCCGAGACGGTGCGCCGCGGATCGACGACGAACAGGCGCGCGCCGTTGTGCACGGCCTTCAGGACGTGGTGGAAGAAGATCGGGTGCGTCTCGCGGGCATTCGATCCCCATAGAATGATGAGGTCGGTCTCCTCGACCTCACGGTACGAGCTGGTGCCGCCGCCCGCTCCGAATACTGTCGCCAGACCGACGACGCTGGGAGCGTGTCAGGTGCGGTTGCAGCTGTCGATGTTGTTCGTGCCGACGGCCACCCGGGCGAACTTCTGCGCCATGAAGTTCACCTCGTTCGAGGCCTTCGAGCACGAGAAGATCCCGAGCGCGTTCGGTCCGCCCGCGGCGACCGCAGAGCTGATGCCCGCGGCGGCCCGGTCGAGCGCCTCGTCCCACGTCGCCGGCCGCAGCGCGTCGTTGTCGCGCACCATCGGCTGCGTGAGCCTGGTAAGGGTCTTTGCCATCCTGATCACCTCCCTTCCGAACGTCTACCCAAATCGTAGCCCGATGCACCGACGCGGGGCGATGGCCGGGCGCCCACACTCGTGCGTACGTGGTGTGTCAGAACCCGCGCTTGCCCGTGCGGATGACGATCGTGCCGCCCCAGCGGTCGCCCAGCCGCTGGTTGTGCGGGGATGCCCAGACGAAGACCGCCGCGACGATCGGCGAGAACAGCGAGCAGTCGAAGAACCGGCCCACCGTGCGCATGAAGACGGCGCGGCCCGACAGCGGGCTGCCGTCGAGCATCGCCACCCGCAGCCCGATCAGGCGCTTGCCCACGGTCGACCCCCAGGCGCTCTCGAGTCCCCCGAAGTAGACGAGCAGCGCAACCGCGATGACGAGGCTCGCGCCCGTGTTCGGGTCGGTGAAGCTGGTGTTGTTCTCCGCCCCCTGGTTGACGCCTCCGGCGACGGTCCAGACGACGACGATGATGAGCGCAACGACGGCGACGTCGATGACGAAGGCGGCCGCCCGCGGGCCGACGCCGACGGGGGCGCGGTCAAACATTTCGCGAGTCTACCGATGGGCGGTTGGGCGCTCGTGGAGACCTGTCCCGGCCGCTTCGAGCTCGGCCAGGAGCGCCCAGAACGGCGAGCCCGCCGGCGGGATCCGGGGCGGGCGCATCCGGTGCTGGCGCAGCTGCGCCCAGGTCACGTAGGAGCGCAGCCGCCGCCCGGCGCTGCGGCGGGCGTGGTCGGAGAGCGGGACGATCGAGTTGCCCAGTGCCCACCGCCACGCCGCCGCCTCCTTCTCGAGCCGTGGACCCGAACGGCCCGGCCCGAGCAGGTGCCCCAGCTCGTGCAGCGCGACCGCGTACGTCACCTGGCTGCGGATCGGCGGGATGCGGATGCCGGGACGGCGCCTTCCGGCCGGACCGCGCCGGTAGGCGAGGCCGCGGCCGCCGGTGCGGCGCTCGACGCCGTGGGCGTCGCACAGGTGCTGGATGTGTGCGTCGAGGTCGGCGATGGAGGCGCGGGTCGGCATCGCCTGGGACGCTAACGGAGAGGGCGGCGGTCGCTATCCGCGCAGCGGCGCGCCGGACGGCCGCCGCAGCAGCGGGAACGCCGCCACCCCGGCGGCGGCGGCGAGCAGCAGGGTGGACGGGCCGCCGAGGGCGGCGCCGGCCAGGGCCGCGCCGGCGATCACGCCGCTCGCCTCGGCGTCCAGCCGGCCGACGGCTGCCATGGCGAAGGCGACCAGCGCGATCGGGATCACGGCGAGCACGGTGTCCGGCGCCGGCGAGGCGCTCACGGCAGCGACCGCGCAGGCGCTGACGACGACGGCGAGCAGGACGACCCGCGCCACTCCGGCGAGCCCGCGCGGCAGCGCCGGCGAGAGGCCGATCGCGAGCGTGAGGAGCGGCGTCAGCAGGAACGCATCCGGCGAGACCGTGAGCGCGGCGACGAGCCCGAGCAGCGCGACGATCGCGCCGGCCGTGATCGCCGCCGGCACCACGCGCCGGCATGCGGCCACGCCGACGAGCAGCGTCACGAACGGGAGCAGGAACGGGCCGAGGCTGAAGATCGCGACGAAGCCGAGCGCGAGGCCGAACCCGGCCGCCGTCCAGGCCCAGAACCACGCACAGTGCGATCGGTGCGGTTCCATCCGCTGCGCCGTAGTATGGCACTCCCCATGGCCGAGAACCCACCCAGGGCACGCGATCTCGGAGTCGTCATCGGTGACATTCCGCCCGGCCCGGCGAACGCGATTACCGACGTCGCCGGTGTCCGCGTGGGGCACACGACGCTGATCTCGGGCGACGGCCCGCTGCGGGTGGGGGAGGGGCCAGTGCGGACGGGCGTGACGGTGATCATCCCCGGCTCGGACGACCCCTGGGGTGATCCTGTCACGGCGGGCGCCCACCGGCTGAACGGCAACGGCGAGCTGACCGGCCTCGAGTGGATCCGCGAGTCGGGCCTGCTCACGACCTGCATCGGCCTCACGAACACGCACTCGGTCGGTGTCGTCCGTGACGCGCTCATCCAGGCCGCCACCGCCGACCGGCCGGCCGACGAGATCCGCTGGTACCTGCCCGTCGTCGGCGAGACCTACGACGGCGACATGAGCGACATCAACGGCCACCACGTCCGCCCCGAGCACGTCCGCGCCGCGCTCGCCGGCGCGCGCGGGGGCCACGTCGACGAGGGCGGCGTCGGCAGCGGCACCGGCATGGTCTGCCACGGGTTCAAGGGCGGGATCGGGACGGCGTCGCGCGTCGCCGGCGGGTACACCGTCGGCGTGCTCGTCCAGGCCAACCACGGCACCCGCGGGCGGCTGATGGTGGGCGGCGTCGCCGTTGGCAAGGCGATCGGCCCCGGCGAGGTGCCCGACCCGCGCGGCGAGGACCGGCCGGGGACGGGCTCCATCATCGTCATCGTGGCGACCGATGCGCCGCTCCTGCCCGGTCAGTGCACCCGGCTCGCGCAGCGATCGGCGCTGGGCGTCGGCCGCACCGGCGGCGCCGGGGAGAACGGCAGCGGCGACCTCATGCTCGCCTTCGCGACGGGGAACCACGGCCTGCGCAGACTGGCCGACTCGCTCGAGCACGAGACCGAGCCGGTGGCGCTCCGGGCCGTGACCGCGACGACCCTCGACGCGCTCTTCTACGCCGCCATCGAGGCGACTGAGGAGGCGATCGTGAACGCCCTCGTCGCCGGCCGGACGATGGTCGGATGCAACGGCACCATCGCCCACGGCATCCCGCACGACCGGCTCGCGGCGCTCGCCGGCGGCGCGTGATCGCGGCGCCTGCGGCGGGAGCTGGAAACGCCTAGCTCGGCGCCTCGGCCTCCGCCTCGGCAATCACCTCGGGCACATGCGCCGGCGGAGGCGCTGTCCAGGCGAAGTGGCAGGCCGCCCGGTGGGCGCCGCCGTTCGCCGTCAGCGCCGGGTCGTCGGTGTGGCACACGTCCTGGGCGATCGGGCAGCGGGTGTGGAACCGGCACCCGCTGGGGAGGTTGATCGGGCTCGGCGGATCGCCTTCCATCGCCGGCGCCTCGGACACGCGGCCGGGTACGAGGTGGGGGACGGCTTTCAGCAGCCCCTGCGTGTATGGGTGGCGCGGGCTCGAGAAGAGCTCCTCGGTGGGCGCGGTCTCGACGATGCGGCCGAGATACATCACCGCCACCCGGTCACAGACATGCCGCACCACGGCCATGTTGTGGGCGATGAAGAGGATGGTCAGGCCCAGCTTGACGCGCAGCTCCTCGAGCAGGTTGAGGACGGTGGCCTGGACGGACACGTCGAGGGCGGAGACGGGCTCGTCGGCCACCAGCAGCTCGGGCTCGAGCGCGAGCGCGCGGGCGATCGAGACGCGCTGCCGCTGGCCCCCCGAGAAGTTGCGCGGGTGCGAGTCGAGCGCCCGTGGCGAGAGGCCGACCAGCTCGATCAGCTCCCGGCAGCGCGCGTCGATCCCCGCCTTCGGCACCATCCTATGCACGCGCAGGAGCTCCGACAGCACCTGGCGCACCGTCATCCGCGGGTTCAGCGACGAGTACGGATCCTGGAAGACGATCTGCATCCGCCGTCTCTGCGCGCCGCGTCCGCCTGACCTTCAGCGATTCGCCGGCGTAGCGGATCTCGCCCGCGGTGGGCGCGTACAGGCCGACGATGCAGCGGCCGAGCGTCGACTTGCCGCAGCCCGACTCGCCGACGAGGCCGAGCGCCTCGCCGCGCGCGATCTCGAGGTCGACGCCGTCGACCGCCCGCAACACCTCGGCGGGGATCCTGCGGGTGCGGCGTACGAGCGAGTCCGCGAGCACGAAGTTCATGTGCACGCCGCGGACCTCGAGCAGCGGGGTGCTCAGGCATTCGGCGATCACCGGGTTCGCCGCCACGTCCTGGCGCGCAGTCCGCGTCGTGGATGCAGGCCGTTGCGCCGCTCGGGGCCGAGCGGCCGAAGCGGGAAGTCACCCTCGAGGCAGTCGTCGCGGGCGAACCCGCAGCGGGGCTGGAACGGGCACCCGGTCGGCGGCGCCACCAGGTCGGGCGGCTGGCCGGGGATCGAGTCGAGCGACTGGCGCACGACGTCGAAGCGTGGCACCGAGCGCAGCAGGCCGAGCGTGTAGGGTGCCGCGGCGCCCGGAACACCTCGTCGACGGTGCCGGTCTCGACCACCTGGCCGGCGTACATGACCGCGATCCGCTCGCACGTCTCGGCCACCACCGCCAGGTCGTGCGTGACGAAGACGACGCTCACGCCCAGGTCGCGCGCATCGCGCGCAGCAGCTTCAGGATCTGATCCTGGATCGTCACGTCGAGCGCCGTCGTCGGCTCGTCGCACAGGATCAGCTGCGGCTCGCAGGAGAGCGCGATCGCGATCATCACCCGCTGGCGCATGCCGCCCGAGAGCTCGTGCGGGTAGGCTCGCGCCCGCCGGGCCGGGTCGGGGATGCCCACCTTGCGCATCAGGTCGAGCGCCGTCTTGCGCGCCTGCGAGCGCCTCTGGCCGAGGTGCACCATCGGCCCCTCGGCGATCTGGTCGCCCGACCCGCATGACCGGGTTGAGCGCGGTCATCGGCTCCTGGAAGATGATGCCGATGCGGGCGCCGCGGACGTCGCGCAGCCGCTTGGCGTCGGCCATCGCCAGGTCATCGCCTTCGAACATGACCTCGCCGCCCGTGATGTGTCCGCGGCTGGGGCAGGAGGCCGAGGATGGCGCGCAGGGTCATGCTCTTGCCGCAGCCCGACTCGCCCACGAGCCCGAGCGCCTGGCCGGCCTCGACCTTGAAGGAGGCGCCGCGGACGGCGTGCACCGTCCCGCGCGTGAGCGGGATCTCGACCTGCAGGTCGCGCACCTCGAGGATGGGCGGTTCGCTCATTCGGGTCGCAGCAGGTCGGCCAGTCCGTCACCGATCAGCGACAGCCCGAGGGCGGTCACCACGACCACCACTCCGGGGATCGTCGACAGCGCCCACTTCGTCGTCAGGAACGCCTGGCCGTCGGCGATCATCCCGCCCCAGTCCGGCGTCGGCGGCTGGATGCCGAGGCCGAGGTAGCCGAGGGTGACGATGGCGAGGATGTCGAGCACGATGTCGGACATCGCGTAGACGATGGCCTGCGTGATCACGTTGGGGAGGAGGTGGCGGGCGATGATGCGCCGGTCGCGGAAGCCGGCGGCGCGGGCGGCGAGCACGTACTCCTGGCGTTTGGCCACGAGGACCTCGCCTCGGATGATGCGGGCGTACGACACCCATCCGACGAACGTGATCGCGATGTAGATGCTGCGCGCCCCCGGCCCCAGCGCGAACACCAGCGCGATCACGAGGACGTAGAACGGGATCGCCACCATGACGTCGACGAGCCGCATGATCGCCGTGTCGTAGAAGCGGCCGTAGTAGCCGGAGATGCAGCCGAGGGTCGTGCCGATCAGGAACGGCAGGAGCACGGCCAGAAAGGCAACCCGCAGATCGACCCGGCCGCCGTAGAGGATGCGCGAGAACAGGTCGCGGCCGAGCTGGTCGGTGCCCAGCAGATGCTTCGACGACGGGTTCGCGAGGATGTTGTTCAGATCCTGATGCGTCGGGCTCTGGCTGGTGATGAGAGGCGCGGCAGGCACATCCCCACGATCGTCCCGAGGATGAGCACCCCGGCGACGAACGAGGGCGTGCGATACCAGCGCCGGCGGAAGCCGCCCTTGTGCTCGGCGACCTCGTCGATTGCGCCTTCGGCGACGGCGATGGCCATCAGTCGAACGTCACGCGCGGGTCGAGGAGCGAGTGGAGCACGTCGGTGGCCAGATATACCAGCACGACCATGATCCCGAAGACGAGCGTGACTCCCTGCACGACCGGGAAGTCGCGCTGGAAGATCGAGTTCAGCATCAGCTGGCCGATCCCGGGCAGGGCGAAGACCTGCTCGATGACGACGGTGGCCCCGACCAGGAACGCGATGTTCACGCCGAGGACGGCCACGGTGGAGACGACGGCATTCCGCAAGGCGTGGCGGGCGAGCACACGCCGCTCGGAGAGCCCTTTCGAGCGGGCCGTCGTGACGTAGTCGGACTCGAGCACCTGGAGCAGGCTCGCCCGCAAGGAGCGGATCAGGAGCGGCGAGATGCCGAGCGCGACCGTGAGCGCGGGCAGGAACATCGAGTGCAGGTGACCGACGAACCCGCTGCCGTAGCCGCCGACCGGGAAGAGCCGGCCGAGGTGGAGGCCGAACGCCAGCAGCAGCATGATCCCGAGCCAGAACGGCGGGAACCCGAGACCGACGAGCGGCACCGCGCGGACGGCCTGGTCGGTGGGGCGGTCCTTGCGCGTCGCCGCGAGCGTCGCCAGCGGCAGCGCGATCAGGATCGAGAGCACCGTGCCGTACGAGATCAGCCACAGGGTTACGGGCAACCGGCCCGTGATCAGCGACGCCGTGGAGACCCGGTAGAAGAGCGACGTGCCGAGGTTGCCGTGGAGCACGCGCTTGAGATACAGCCAGTACTGCTCGGGCACCGATCGGTCGAGGCCCCACTCGTGGTGCAGCGCGGCGACGCGCGCGGGGGTGGCGTGCACGCCCAGCATCGTCCGGGCGGGATCGCCCGGGACCAGATGGATCATGAAGAAGACGAGCAGGGTGACGCCGAACAGCACCGGGATCGCCTGCAGGAGCCTGCGCAGGATGTATGCGAACCGGTCCACGGTGGCTTCCGGATCCCCTCAGATTCCGGCTAGTGGGAGAGCCAGACGTCCTCCATATGGAAGTTGCCGGTCGGGTAGACCAGGAAGCCGTGCAGCTTACTCGTGTACGCGTACCGGTACGGCGAGTAGTACATGAACACCATGAACGCGTCCTGGGCCGCCTGTGCCTGAATCTTGCTGTAGAGGGCCCGCCGGCCGCTGGCCGAGAAGGTCTTCTCCGCCTGGTGCGTCCACTTGATCACGTTGGCGTTGTTGTAGTCGGTGTAGAACGACTTCGCCCCGGCGTTCGGATCGACCGCGAACGTCACCAGCTCGTCCGGGTCGGCGATGTCCATCGTCCAGTAGCTCAGACCGAGCTGGTACTTGAACTCCTGCTCGTCCTGGAACTCGATGCTGGGGTCGACCGGCTTGAGGTCGATCTTGATCCCGATCTTGGCCAGCTCCTGCTGGTAGATCTGAGCGATCGACTTCTCGTCGGCCACGCCGGCGCCGACCAGCATCTGCACCGTGAAGCCCTTCGGGAACTTGGACTTGGCCATCTCCGCCTTGGCCTGCGTCAGGTTGTACTGGAGCCCTGGCGAGTTGGGGTCGTAGAACGGCACCTGCGGCGGCATGAAGGAGTTCGCCGGCACGCCGTGGCCGAACAGGACCGATTTGATGATCGCGTTTCGGTCGATCGCCAGGCTGATCGCGCGGCGCACGTGCACGTCGGCGAGCGGCGCGTAGCGCTCGTTCATCATCGTGTAGTCGGTGCGCGTCGACGGGAACAGCGACATCGTGATCCCCGGCGTGCTCTTGAGCGTGTTCACCGTCTGCCAGTCGGGGAACTGGTCGATCTGCTCCTGCCCGCCCTGGAGCTGCAGCTGGCGGGTGTTGGTGTCGGTCACCGTCAGGAACGTGATCTGGTCGAGATACGGCTTGCCCTTCTGCCAGTAGTGCGGGTTGCGCTTGAGCACGATCTCGGAGCCGTGCGTCCAGTGGCCCCACATGAACGGGCCGGTGCCGATCGGGTGGGTGTAGAACTCCTTGGCCGTCTCGCCGCCGTAGTTGTTCGGCACGATGCCGTTCGCGAACAGTGCGATGTCGGCCATGAACGGCGCCCACGGGTACTTGGTGTTGATGACCACGGTCTCGGGATTGGGCGTCGTGATGTTCTTGATCGCCGAGTTGAGGTAGCCCCAGCCCTGCGAGCCCGTCTTGGTCGTCTGGTCGATCGAGAACTTCACGTCGGCCGACGTCATCTTCTTGCCGTTCGAGAACTCGACCCCCGGGCGCAGGTGGAAGGTGTACGTCTTCTTGTCGGGCGAGAGGGTGACGGACTTCGCGAGCCACGGCTTCACGCTCTTGCCGTCGGCGCTGACCGTGTAGAGCGGCTCCATGATCTGCTCGAGCACCCAGATCGACTGGTTGTCGAAGACGTTCTCCTTGTCCATCGACTGCGGCTCGGCCGACCAGCCGATCGTGATGTTGCCGCCGTGCTGCGGGGCGCCTGCGCTGCTGCCGGAGCTGCCGCTGCTGCCTCCACCGGATCCACCGCAACCGGCCGCCAGAGTGACGAGACACACGACGAGAAGCACAACGGGGGCGGTGATCTTCATGCGAGCTCCTTGCGCAAGGGGGCGCCAGTATCCCACGCCCGGCGGATGGCGTCTATGTGGTGAAGCGATGAAGGCGCTCGGGCCCCGCGGTAGGATCGGACAATGCGCTATGCCGTCATCGGGGCGGGTGCGATCGGCGGCACGGTTGCCGCTGGTCTGATCAGAACCGGGCACGAGGTGCTCCTCTGCGATACGGACGCCGAGCACGTCGCCGGGATCAACGCCGGGGGCCTGCACATCGAGGGGCCGGTGGAGGATTACACCGTCTCCGCGACCGCGGTCACGCCGGACGCGCTGCCCGACGGGCTCGGCGCCGTACTCCTGGCGGTGAAGGCGCACCACACGGCCGCCGCCGTGGCGCACCTTGCGCCGCGGCTCGCGCCGGACGGCTTCGTCGTCTCGCTCCAGAACGGCTTCAACGAGGACACGATCTCCGCCGCCGTCGGGCGCGAGCGGGTCGTGGGCGCCTTCGTGAACTTCGGCGCCGACGTCGTCGCGCCCGGCCGGATCCTGCGCGGGAACCGGGCCGCGTTCTGGATCGGCGAGCTCGACGGCGCCGATACCGAGCGGGTGCGCGGCCTGGTCGCCGACATCGCCGACGCCCGTCAGACCGCGAACATCCACGGGTTCCTGTGGTCGAAGGAGGCCTATGGGGCAATCCTCTTCGCGACGGCCGTCTCCGACCTCTCGATCGCCGATGCCCTGGCCGAGCCCCGCTACCGGCCGCTCTACCTGGCGCTCGCGCGCGAGGTGCTCGCGGCGGCCACCGCCGACCCCGAGCCGTTCGACGGCTTCGACCCGGCCGACCTGGAGGGCTCGATCGACCGCCTGGTGGAGTTCAACCGCGGATCGGCCAAGACGCACTCGGGCATCTACCGCGACCTGGCCGTGCGGCACCGCAAGACCGAGGTCTCCAACATGCTCGAGGTGCTCGACGGGCCGCTCGTGCTCCAGACGGCCGCGCTCATCCGCGCGATCGAGGACGGCCGTCGCATCTGTGAACCGGCGAACCTCGAGCTGCTGGCCGCCTACGAGCGCATGGAGCGGCTGGGCCGGCCGCTGAACGCGGTCATCGCGACCATCCCGGCCCCCGACCGCGCCGCCGGCGGGCCGCTGCACGGACAGCCGATCGCGATCAAGGACAACATCGACGTCGCCGGCCTGGTCACGACGAATGCCTCGACGGTCGGCGTCCCGCCGCCGGCTGCGGCCGACGCCGAGGCGGTCGCACGGGTGCGCGCGGCGGGTGGAGACGTCTTCTGCAAGACGAACCTGCTCGAGTACGGGGCCGGCAGTGTCAACCCGGCCTACGGGATGACCTACAACCCGCGCAACCCGGGGCGCACCTCGGGCGGCTCGTCCAGCGGCTCCGCGGCCCTGGTCGGAGCCGGGGTGTGCGACGCCGCCGTGGGGACGGACAGCGGTGGCTCCATCCGGGTGCCGGCGTCCTACTGCGGCGTCGTCGGGGTGAAGCCGACGACGGGATCGGTGCCCGCGACGGGCCTTTTCCCGCTTTCGCGCACGTGCGACGGCATCGGGCCGCTCACGACCACCGTCGCCGGGGCCGCCCGGCTGCTCGCGGTGCTGCAGGCGCGGCCGTGCCCGATCGAGCGCGTCGGCCCGCTGCGGATCGGCGTCGTTCGCAGCCAGCTCGACGACCCCGACGTGCGCCCGCTCGTCCGCGCGCGGGTCGCTGAGGCGATCGAGGCGCTGGCCGGTCTGGGCCACGAGCTCGTCGACGTCGAGATCCCGGAGCTGGCTGTCGCCGACGCAGCGCTCGGCACGATCGTGCTGCGCGAGGCGTGGGACGTGCATGCCGAGCTCTACAAGGCCGACGGCGAGGGGTACGGCCTGGGGACGCGGGCCCTGCTCGACTTGGCGTCGCGCCTCACCGAGCCCGAGTACCGCGAGGCGCTCGCCGACGCCGACCGGGTCACGGCCGGGTTCGCGCGGGCGTTCGCGCAGGCCGACATCCTGGCCGGGCCGACGATGGCCTACGTCGCCCCGCCCGAGGACCCGCCGTTCGGCACGCCGGACGGCGACGTCGAGGCCCGCTTCACGGGGCCGTGCAACCTGGCCCGGATCCCCGCCGTGACCCTGCCCTGCGGCCCCGCCGAGGATGCTCTCCCGGCGGGTCTGCAGCTCATGTCGGTGGCCGACAGCGAGCCGCTGCTGCTCTCCGTTGCGGCCGGATACGAGGAGGTGGCGCCGCGATGAGAGTGCACGACTGCACATGGATGCAGATCGAGGAGTACCTGCGGGGGGACGACCGTGTCGTCCTGCCGCTGGGGTCGACCGAGCAGCACGGATACCTGTCGCTCGGCGTGGACGCGATCCTGTCTGAGCGGGTGGCGGTCGAGGCGGCAGAGCCGCTCGGCGTGCCGGTGCTGCCCTCGCTGCCGTACGGGCTCACGCCATACTTCGCCGCGTATCCCGGGAGCCCGACGCTCACCGTGCACACGTATGTGGCGGTGGTGCGGGAGCTGCTCGAGTCGCTGCACGACCAGGGCTTCCGCCGCTTCGTGGTCGTGAACGGCCACGGCGGCAACTCCCCGGCCTCCGCCGTCGGCCCCGAGCTAATGCGGGCGCGGCCGGGCTGCCAGGTGCTCTTCCACAGCTGGTGGAACGGGCCGCGGGTGTGGCCGATCGTCCAATCGATCGACCCCGACGCGTCGCACGCCTCCTGGCTCGAGCGGTTCCCGTGGACCGAGGTCGAGGGCGTCGATGTTCCCGAGGGCCACAAGCAGCCGGTCGACGGCGGGCTCCTGCGGGTCGCCGATCCCGCGGGCGTGCGTGAGCTGCTTGGCGACGGCTCCTACGGCGGCGACTACGGCCGCCCCGAAGCCGACTGGCGGGCGGTGTGGCAGGCCGGCGTCGAGGAAGTGCGCGACCTGATCGCGTCGGGCTGGCGGTAGCCGTGAGCTGGCTGCCGGACGGTTTCGAGACGCCGCAGCGGCTCGACCTTGCCACCGGCCACCATCTCCGCCCGATCCGCGGCGACGACGTCGGCGATCGACTACCCGGCGGTGATGGGCTCGCAGCCGTCGCTGTGGGCGCGCTACGGCGAGGCGTGGAGGTGGCCGCCCGCGACGATGACCTACGAGCAGGATCACGAGGATCTCATCCGCCACGAGGTCGAGATCGCGGCCCAGGAGACGTTCAACTACGCGGTGCTGGACGCGGGGGAGACCGAGCTGCTCGGCTGCGTCTACGTCGACCCGCCGGAGGACGACTGCCCGCCCGGCACCGACGCGCTCGTGTCGTGGTGGCTCGTGGACGCCGCCGCCGGCACCGATCTCGGCCGCGAGCTGGCGGGCGTCGTCCCCCGCTGGCTGGCGGACACATGGCGGTTCCGCGCGGTCCACTACGCGCCCTGAAGGCGGACCGGTCCGCGCGCTAGAGCGGCTTGATGCCGGCGCCCAGGCCCAGCAGGAGGCCGTCGTCGGCCACCGCCGGGCTCGAGGTGATGAAGAGCGGGACGCCCGCCTCGGGCGCCTCGATCGTCTCGAGCTCGTCGCCGTAGGGATCGAGCACGCCGCCCAGCCGGCCGCCCGCCGGCACCGGGTCGCCGACCCGCACCGACGGCTGCCACCAGCCGGCGTTCTCCGAGCGCAGCCAGATGAAGCGGTCGACGGTGTGCTGCGGCTTCGGGCGCCGGCTCGACGGCGCCGTCGAGCATCCCCAGCCGGCGCATGACGTTGCGGCAGCCCTGCACGTGGGCGGCGACCGCGTCGGCCTCCAGCAGTCCGCAGCCACCGACTTCGGCGGTGATTCCGGGCACGCCGACGTCGGCCGCGGCCGCGCTGGTCGTGCCGCCGATCGGCGCGCCCTCGCGCTCGGTGCGGACGATGTAGGGCAGCCCGAAAGCGACCGCCATCGCCCGCGCGGTCTCCTCGACCGGCGAGCCGTCGTAGAGCGCGAACGGCTCCAGCGCCTCGACCATGTCGCCGCCGTGCAGGTCGATCAGCGCGTCGGCGGGCGCGATCACCTCGTCGTGGACGTGGTGCGCGAGCTGGTCGGAGTACGTTCCCCGCAGATCGCCGGGGAAGCACCGGTTCAGGTTCTTGCCGTCTGCCGGCGACACGAACGGCGTGCGCTGCCGGTACGACTCGAGGTTCACAATCGGCAGGGCTGTCATCCGCCCCCGCAGCCCGGTCGGGTCGAGGCCGCGCATCAGCTCGACCACGCCCGAGATCGAGGAGTACTCGCACCCGTGGATGCCGGCGATGACCGTGAGGTGCGGGCCGTCATGCGCGCCGCGCGCGTCGAAGTACGGCCACTCGAGATGCCGCAGCGCCGGCGCGCTGAAGCGGAGCTGCCGCCGGGAGACCGTCCCCAGGCCCGCGCTCACCCGTCGACGCCCCGGGTGAGGGCGACGATCGTGACGAACGTGCGGTAGAGCTGGAGCGGGTCGTCGTCCTTCACCGCGACCGACCGCGTGGACGAGCGGACGACGCCGCGGATGGCCGTCGCCGCCTCGGCCATGTCGGCCGTCAGGAACGTGATGTCGAGCGTCGCCGGGAGGCCGATCTGCGGGGGGCCGATCTCCCCCACCCGCTCGACCGCAGCCATGGCACCCGCCTGGATCAGCTCGCAGGCCCGGCGCGGGTGCAGGCTCTCGGCGGCGAAGCGGCTCACCGAGCGCTTGACGACCACGGCCTCGATGGCCGGCGCGAACGTGCGGGCCTCGTCGGCGGTGGCCTGGTCGCCCGTGATGAGGGCGACGGGCACGCCGTGGTGGAGCGCGACCAGGGCGTTCAGGGCGCTCTCGCCGACGATGGCCCCGTTCAGCTTGACCTCCCAGATCGCGCTCGGGTTGTACGTGTGGGCGAGGATCGCGCGCTCGTGCCCGATCGAGCCGTGGTAGGCGATGAAGAAGGCGGCGTCGAAGCTGCCGTCGAGCCCCTCCATCATGTAGAGCGGCTTGTAGCGGCCGGACAGGTACGACGCCTCGCGGTGGATCGCCGCCGGCGGCAGGTTCGCCATCGTGGCGTGGGCGTCGTTCACGAGGAATTCCGTCGCCCCGGCCTCGCCGGCCCCGTCGATCGCGGCGTTGATCTCGGCGAGCAGCAGGCGCCGGCCGACCTCGTACTCCGCGCTCGGGCCGAGCACCTGGCCCCAGTCGACGATCCCCGCGGTGCCCTCGATGTCCGTCGACAGGTAGATCTTGGCGGCGCTCACGCGCGCTCCTCTCCGACGCGGGCGACCGCGTCCATCTCGACCAGCATGCCGTCGAACAGGAACCCGCCCGCCACGATGGCGGTCGACGCCGGGTAGGGCGGGCCGAAGAGCTCGCCGCGGACGCGCTTGAACGCGTCGTAGTCGGACGCCCGGGCGAGGTAGACGGTCATCTTGACGATCGTCTCGAGCGACGCTCCCTCGGCCTCGAGCACCGCAGCGACGTTCGCGAACGCCTGCCGGATCTGGGCCTCGGCATCGGTCGGGTCGACGACGGCGCCGTCCGCGCCGAAGCCGCCCTGCCCGGCCGTGAACACGAGCTCGCCCTCGGTGATCACGGACTGCGAGTACTGGTACTCGGCCGCGAACGGGAACGGGTTGCGTCCGGCGCGATTCACGGCCGCGGATACTACAAGGGTGGACGAGCGCGGGCGGATCCCCGATCTGGACGCGCTCCAGCGTGCTCTGAGGCCCTGCCGGCGGTGTGTCGCGGCCGGCATCCGGGTCGAGTCGATGCCCGTCGTGAGCGGCAGCCGCGACGCCGACGCGATCCTGGTCGGCCAGGCGCCCGGCATCCGCGAGGCGGACAACCTGACGCCCTTCAGCGGCCCGGCCGGCCGCCGCCTGCGCGAGTGGCTCGCCCCGGCCGGGCTGGGTGACGAGGAGTCGTTCTACGGCCGCCTCTACGTCGCCGCGGTGGTGCGCTGCTTCCCGGGCAAGGCCTCCGGCGGCAGCGACGTGCGCCCGTCGAGGGCGATGGTGGCGCAGTGCGTGCCCTGGCTCCGGCGCGAGCTCGAGCTCGTGCGCGCGCCGGTCGTGCTGTCCGTCGGCACGCTGGCACTGGAGGAGCTGGCGCCTGGCCTGCGGCTGGACGACGCCGTCGGCGCCGAGCTCACACTCGCCGACGGCCGCCCACTGCTGGCGCTGCCGCATCCGTCGGGCGCGAGCACGTGGCCGCACCGGCCGGGCAACCGCGAGCGCCTGGAGCGGGCGCTGCGGATGGTGGCCGAGCGGCTGGGGCCGTAGCCGGCTGCGCCGTGGCGCTGGCGGTGGTGGCGGGTGGCGGGCGGCGGTGGTGGGCGCGCCACTTTGGGGCCGCCTTAAATGCCACTTGTCGCCAGGTGATGGCGACAAGTGCCGCGTCCCGCCGTCCGAGCCCACCCGCTAACCCTCCGCCGCCTTCTCGCCGATACGAAGACCATGCAAACGGTCTGCCCGAACTGTGGGACGGCGCGCGCCGAGCAGGACTTCTGCTTCTGCCCGGTCGGCGAGGTGACCGCCCACGATCCTGGGCCGGAGGCGGCGTACTCGCCGCCGTGGGGCTGGCACATCTTCGGATTCTCCGTGTGGATGCTGACGGTCGGGGCGGCGATCGGGCCGAGCCATTCGTCCGCCTATCTGTTCGGTGAGTGCTGCGGCGCGCTGATCATCGCGGTCCTGCTCCGCGTCGTCTACGTCACGGTGTTCGCGCGCGGGCCGCAGCTCTGGGGCCGAGCGTTGCTCTCGCCGTGGGTATGGGCGATCGGGATCGTCGTCAACGTGCTGACGGCGGGCGGCCACCACCCGCACTGAGCGCGGCCGGCTACTCCGAGTCGGTCGGCGGCTGGACGACGTGCTCGCGCTCGGCGTCGGCCCAGCCCTCGGCCCGCACCACATCGAGCAACGCGCGGACGCAGTCGGGGTCGAACTGGCTGCCGGAGCAGCGCTCGATCTCGGCGACCGCCTCGTCGTGGCGGAGCGCCTTGCGGTAGACGCGATCCTCGGTCATCGCGTGGAAGGCGTCGCAGACACCGATCACGCGGGAGCCGAGGGGGATGCCCTCGGCAACCAGGCCGTCCGGGTAGCCGGCGCCGTCGAAACGCTCGTGGCTGGCCCGCACGAGCGGGACGAGCTCGGCGAAGTGGGGGACGGGCTCGAGGATGCGCGCGCCGATCTGCGGGTGGCGCTGCATGACGGTGGCCTCGTCCGGGGTGAGCGGGCCGGGCTTGCGCAGGATCGACTCGGGGATTCCGATCTTGCCGATGTCGTGCAGCAGCGCTCCGAGCCGGATCAGGCGCGCGTCCGCCGGAGCGATGCGCAGCTGCTCGCAGACGGCTCCGGCCAGGTCGGCGATCTCGATGGCGTGGTCGTTGGTGTAGGCGTCCTTGGCCTCGAGCGCCGCCGCCAGCGCGCCGAGCGTGGCGAAGTACGCCTGCTCCAGCCGCTCGCCCATCCGCTTCTGCTCGACGACCTTGCCCGCCTCGGCGGCCAGCGCCCGGCACAGCCGCACCTCGACGCCGCCGAACGACCGCTGCCGGGTGTCGTAGATCTCGATCAGCGCGTACGGCTCGTCCTCGACGGTGAGCGCGAACATGAGCAGCGAGCGGAACCCGAACTGCGTGATCCGGCGCACCTCGGCCGGGTCGGCGTCGGGGTCGTCGATGCGCACGACGATCGCCACTTCCTGTTCGATCGCGTCCGCCGTGCTGGGGTAGTCCTCGAGCAGGTACTCCTCGGCGGCGGCGTCCCACGCGTGCGGCGGCCGTGCGTAGCCGGCCAGGTCGCGGACGGCCGATGCATCCATGTCGACCGACGAGACCATGCACGCCTTCGCGTCGACGAGCTCGCAGAGGCTGCGCGCGAGCACGGCGAGCATCTCGGCGACGTCGTCGTGCGTGAAGAGCGCCTGCGCAGCCTCGAACACGCCGAGCGCCGGTTCGAGGTGCTCGGCGGCGATCCGCGCGACCGGCGGCTCGAACGGTGGTCTCTCGCCACTGGGTGGCATCCGGTTCAAGTTCGCTCCGGCTCTTGGGGTTCCCTCTAACGCGAGTGGAGCTGCTCCTGCTCCGTTCCCGGATCGGCAGCATCGCACGCCCGCACCGGCCTGCGTGACCCAGCACATTGAATCGCCGTGGAGGCACCGGTATGGTCGCGCGGCAACTCGACCACGGGGGTCAAATGGCGGCCGTCGAAAACGTCGCGCACGAGACAGGGGACAAGGGCCTACGCGCAGGAGCGCTCGGCTTCATCTCGAGCGTCGTCATCGGCGTCGCGTCGACCGCGCCGGGCTACAGCCTGGCCGCGAGCCTGGGCCTGGTCACGATCGTCGTCGGCCTGCAGGCGCCGGCGATCATGCTGCTCGCCTTCGTGCCGATGCTGTTCATCGCGTCGTCCTACTACTACCTGAACCGGGCCGACCCCGACTGCGGCACGACCTTCGCGTGGGTGAGCCGGGCGATGGGCCCGCACCTGGGCTGGATGGGCGGCTGGGGGATCATCGCCGCCGACGTGATCGTGATGGCGAACCTGGCCCAGATCGCCGGTCAGTACACGTTCTACCTCTTCGGCGCCGACAGCCTCGCGAACAGCAAGTGGTGGTCGCTCGCCCTCGGCGTCCTCTGGATCGCGGTCATGACCTGGATCTGCTATGTCGGCATCGAGGCCTCCGCGAAGACGCAGTGGTTCCTGCTCGGCGCCGAGGTGATCATCCTCGGGGTCTTCGCGATCGTGGCCCTGGCGAAGGTGTACCTCAACCACCCTGTCGGCTCGATCGAGCCGTCGCTCAGCTGGATCAACCCCTTCGCGATCAAGAGCACGGGGGCGTTAGCAGACGGGATCATCCTGGCGGTGTTCATCTACTGGGGCTGGGACAGCACGGTGACCGTGAACGAGGAGACCGAGGACTCCACCCAGACCCCCGGCAAGGCGGCGCTGTGGGCGACCGTCATCCTCGTGCTGCTCTACGTGGTCGACTCGGTCGCGGCCCAGGCCTATCACGGCGTCGCCTTCCTGAACAACAACTCCGACGACGTGTTCAGCGCGCTCGGCGGCGAGGTGTTCGGCTCGCCGTGGGACAAGCTGCTGATCATCGCCGTGCTGACGTCGGCATCGGCCTCGACCCAGACGACGATCCTGCCGACGGCGCGGACGTCGCTGTCGATGGCCGCCCACGGCGCGATCCCGAAGCGGTTCGCCAACATCCATCCCCGCTACCTGACGCCGTCGACCTCGACGATGTACATGGGCGTGCTCTCGATCATCTGGTACGTCGGCCTGACGATCATCAGCGAGTCGATCCTGTTCGCGTCGATCGCGGGTCTCGGCCTGATGATCGCCTTCTATTACGCGCTCACCGGGTTCGCCTGTCCGATCTACTACCGCCATCACCTGGGGAAGAGCGTCAAGAACATGCTCTTCATCGGCGTCTCGCCGATCATCGGCGGGCTGATCCTGACATGGGCGTTCTTCCGCTCGGCCCACGACCTCTACTACACGAGCGACAACGGCACCTGGTTCGGCGTCGGCCAGGCGTTCATCATCGGGATCGGGTTCCTGGCCGTCGGGGTGGTCCTGATGTTCGTCTGGCAGAGCATGGCGCCCGAGTTCTTCCGCCGCCGCCCGGAGGTGGTCGACGACTACGTCGCGGTGCACGGCGCCGTGCCGATGCCGGAAGCGGCGGTGGACTGATGGGCTCGACGATCGTCCTTGGCTACGACGGCTCGGCGTGCGCGAACGCGGCGCTCACCGCGGCGGTCGACACCGCGAAGGCCTTTGGCGACGGCATCGTGGTCGCGTTCGGCGCCGGCATCTACGCGATCGGGGAGGACGCCGACCACCAGAAGCTCGTCCGCGAGATGGGCGACGACTGGGCGGAAGAGGCGCTTGCGACCATCCGCAGCGCGGGGATCGACGACGCGAAGGGCGTCGTCGTGGACGCCCGTCCGGCCGAGGCACTGCTCCAGGTGGCGCAGGAGCAGGACGCGCGCATGATCGTCGTCGGCACGCACGGCGAGCACCCGCTGACGGGCGCGGTGCTGGGCTCGGTGCCGCACAAGCTCCTGCACCTGTCCAAGGTGCCGGTGCTGGTCGTGCCTGTCGGCCCGTAACCCTGCGTACAGTGGCCTAATCCTCCCGCAAAACCGGCCGATCACGGGGCTTGAGGTCCCCTACCCGCCCGACCTCGCCGTGATGACCGATACGCCGTCGCCCAATCTGCCCACCGCGGCCGAGGCCGCAGCCCTGCTCGTGGAAGCATCCGCGTTCGACGTCGACACGGACCGGGGCGAGACGATCGAGATCTGGACGATCGCGAGCGACGGCAACACGGTCACCGGCAGCGGCCCGCGCCTGTCCGTTGCCGGCGGCATGGAGATCTCGTGCCGGCTGTCCCACGACGGTCAGCCCATCCAGGTCGACGCGGTGATCGAGGAGGCGGAGTTCCGCTCGCAGTCCCGGGCGTCGCTCGTCCTGCGGGTCGTCGGCGTCTCGGCGCACGGCTACCGCCGCCGCACGGAGCGGCTCGCGGTCAGCTCGTCCGCGTCGCTGCGTGCCGTCATCTGCGACCGGGTGGTACCCGACGAGGTCATCCCCGTGACGCTCACCGACCTGAGCGACGCGGGCTGCGCGATGAACCTCACCGACAACCGCCTGCGCGAGGGCGACCGGATGGCGCTCACGGCCCGGTTTCTCGAGGGTGAGTTCACTGCCGAGGTGCGCATCGTCCGCGTCCACTCGCCAGGCCCCGACGTCTACACCGCAGGCTGCTACTTCATCAGCGCGCCGGCCGCCGCCCAGGCCGTGCTCGAGCGCGTGCTCGCGCGGCTCGCGGGGCACGTCCGGCCGGCCACCGATCTGGGCGCGCTGCGCGAGAACCTCGGCGAAGCGGCCGCGGCGCCGCTCAAGTCCGAGCCCCAGAGTGCCGATGACGCATATTGGACGTTTGCCAAGCGTTCCGCTGCACGCATCCCTCAGGCCAGACGAGCGGTCTGAGCCACGGCCCGTCGAGGTAGCCCGCATGTCTCAGCCCGGAACCGCACCCCCCGCCAAGACCGAAGCATCAGCCGCCGAGCGCCGCAACCGCCGCAGCCGCGGCCAGGCGATGGTCGAGTTCACGCTCATCCTGCCGCTGCTCATGCTGCTGATCCTCGGTATCTACCAGTTCGGGCAGACCTACGCCGACTACATCCAGGTGACGAACGCCGCCCGCGACGGCGGCCGCAAGGCGCTCGTCTCTCGCAGCGACGCGTCCGGCGTCGCAGACGTCGTGACGACGGCCAAGAACGCCACCTGGTGGCTCGACAAGAACCAGACGACCGTCACCGTCTCGCCCGGCCAGCCGTGGACGACCGGCCAGAACGTCACCGTCACGGTCACCTACCCGTACAGCATCAACCTGCTCGGCTTCGTCGTCGCCTCGGGCACCCTCAAGTCGGCGACGACCGTCCGGATGGAGTAACCGGGGCGCGCCGCGAGGGCGCCCACGCGAGCTGCAGCCGCTGCGGCCGCCGGAACGCGAAGCCGCTCGGCTCGTCGACCTCGACCAGCTCGAGGCCGGGCAGCGCGGCGAGCAGCCGCTCGACGGCGGTCACCGTCTCGAGCCGCGCGAGGTGCGCGCCGACGCAGTGGTGCTCGCCGAACGAGAAGCTGAGCGCGTGGCGGGCGTTCCTGCGCGTGACGTCGAATCGCAGCGGGTCGGCGAAGACCGCCGGATCGCGGTTGGCGGCGATCACCGACACGCCGACGAATTCGCCCGCGCCGATCGCGACACCGCCGATCTCGACCGGTGCGCGCGCCCATCGCTCCATGAACGCGACGGGCGGGATCATCCGCAGCGCCTCGTCGACCGCCCCGGTGAGCACGGCGCTGTCGGCCGTTGCCGCGGCGAGCGCATCGGGGTTGCGCAGGAGCAACAGCATCGTGTTCATCACGGCGCCCTGGATCGTCTCGATCGCACCGAACATGATCACGCGCAGCTGGGCGGCGATCTCGGGGTCGGTGAGCCCCGCGCGGGGATCGTTCGCGACCTGCGACGTGACAGAGGCGTCCGGGGTCGAGCGGCAGCGGCCGAGCTCGGTGTGCAGGATGGCGTCAAGCTCCGCTCGGGCCGCGTCCGCCAGCCGCTGTGGCTCGGGATTGCCGTCGTAGCTCATCGCACCTGCAAACGCGTCGTAGAAGGCATCGATGCGGGCGGCGTCGCCGAGCGAGAGGCCGAGCATCCGCCCCGCCATGCCGATCGCGAAGGGCGCGGCGAAGTCGGCGCCGAGCTCGCACTCGCCGGCCGGGGCGATCGCGTCGGTGAGCGCGGCGGCCGTCTCGGCGATCGCGGCGCCGAACAGCTCGGTCGCCTCGCGCATCCGGAACGGACGCTCGAACGGCGCCCGCATCCGCGTGTGCTCGTCGCTGTCGGAGGTCAGCATCATCCGGCCGAGCGACGCCCGCACCAGGTTCTGTTCCGCCTCCACGGTCGTCGCCGCCCGCGGGCTGAGCGCCTCGCGCGCCTGTGCATGCCCGGTGACGAACCAGCCGCCGAGCGCCGGCAACCATGACACCGGCTCGGCGTCGCGCAGCCGGTCGAGCGCGGCCTCGCCGCCGGCGTCCTCCAGGTCGGCGAACGTGATCTCCGCGCCGGCCGGAAACCGCTCCCTGCGGTCCGCGTCGGTGCCGGCGTCGACCTCGGCCTGCTGCAGTAGGTCAGCCATCGGCCCACCGTACCATCGCGCCGGTCATGTGCCTGGCTCCGCGTTGCGTGCCTAGCGCCGGTCGGCTCGTCCGTGAATAAAAGGGGTCTGACCCCGTTTATTCAGCGGCCGACGACGGCGACCAGCGAGCGGCTGACGCTCATCAGCGAGCGAGCCACCCGCGACCGCGGATCGTCGGCCACCACGGCGCGGCCGCGGTTGACCGACAGCGGCACCGCCCGGTCGGAGGGCAGCGCATAGGCGATCTCGCGCCGCAGCGTCGCCTCGATGTCGGCGGTATCGAGGCCGACGTCGGCCCCGGCGCGGTTCATGACGATGCGGACGTCGGGCAGGTCGAGCTCGAGCAGGTCGAGCGTCTCGAGCGCGATCCGGACGCTGCGCACCGCCGGCACGTCGGGCGCGCCGACCAGGAGCAGGGTGTCGGTGTGGTCGAGCGCCAGAAGCGTCGTGGGGGAGAAGGCGGACGCGGCGTCGATGACGACGGCGTCGTAGCCGGCGCGGGCCGTCTCGACCAGCTGCCGCAGCCGCTCGACGGCGACCAGCTCCTCCTCCTCGGGCCGGGCCGGGGCGGCCAGCACGTCGGCGCCGCTGACGTGGCGGGTGACGGCGCGACCGAGCGCCTCGGCGTCGATCGGCGCGGAGCCGGCGACCAGGTCGAGCATGGTGGCCCGCGGCGCCAGGCCGAGCACGAGGGCGCAGTCGCCCGAGTGCAGGTCGAGGTCGAGCAGCAGGGTGCGCAGGCCCGCCTGGGCGAATGACACCGCCAGGTTCGAGGCGATCACGGTGCGGCCCGATCCGCCCTTCGTGGAGAAGACGGTGAATACGTGGCCATCGCCGTCCAGGCCCTCGGCACCGACGGCGGGCATCCTGCGCGCGCGGGCCGCACGCCCCTTGGCCGCGGCCATGCCGAGCGACTGAGGCGTCTGCGGCAGGCAGAGGACGTCGTCGACGCCGAGGCGCAGCGCCTCCTGGAACCAGCGGATGGGGTGCCGGTCGGCGAGCACGACGACCCCCGGGGCGGCCGGGTCGGCGAGCGCCGCGAGCACGTCCGACGGCAGCCCGTCGGCGTCGTGCGGCAGCAGCCAGACGAGGACGTCGGGGACGGTGTCGACCACGCGCACCATGCCCGAGCGCTCGAAGAGCTCGCGCAGGCCGGCGTAATCGCTCATCAGCGCCACGCGGATCAGCTCGGGGTGCGGGGGGTGCTCGGGGATGCCGTTCATCGGGGCGGGGCTGCGGCCAGGGGGGAGTGGACGACCGCGCGAACGCGTTGCAGCCCTGCTCACAGTGATAGCTGAGAAAATGCATGTTGTCCATCTTGCTATGGAAAGGCGCGACCCTGAGGGGCCGGTAGGCTCCCGGCGCCCCGTGCTCCTGTCGCTCCCCAGCCCCGGCGATCCGTACGTCTTCAAGCTCGGCAGCTTCCAGCCGCGCTGGTACGGCGTGATCCTGGTCGTCGCGATCGCCGCCGGCGTGTGGATGGCCCGGCGCGGGTTCACCCGCCGCGGCCTCGACCCGGAGCGGGTTGTGCCGATCGCGGTCGCCGCCGTCCTGATGGGATTCGTCGGCGCGCGGATCGAGCACGTGGCCACCGACTGGAAGCCGTTCGCCGCGATCCCGGAGAACGCATTCATCATCTGGCGCGGCGGTCTGGGCATCTATGGCGGCGTGATCGGCGGGATGATCGGGGCGGCCGTCGCGTGCCGGCTGATGCGACTGCCGTTCTGGGTCGTTGCCGACTGCGCGGCCCCGGCCATCGTGCTCGGACAGGCGATCGGGCGGTTCGCCAACTATGCGAACCAGGAGCTCTACGGCCACCCCAGCAGCCTCCCCTGGGCGATCCGGATCGACAACCCGGTGCCACCGTACCTCCCCGGGCGGGCGTTCCAGCCGACGTTTCTGTACGAGGCGCTGTGGGACCTGGCGGTGCTGGGAAGCCTGCTCTGGTTCGGGCGCCGCGCGGGCGGCCGCATCAGGCCGGGGACGGTCTTCGCGCTCTACGCGGCCCTCTACGCGGCCGGACGGCTGGTCATCGAGCGGATCCGCATCGACCACACCACCATCGTGCTCGGCCAGCGGGTGGAGATCTGGGTGTCGCTGGTCGTCCTCGCGCT
Source organism: uncultured Actinomycetes bacterium (assembly GCA_963708365.1). Classification (GTDB taxonomy): domain Bacteria; phylum Actinomycetota; class Thermoleophilia; order Gaiellales; family JAICJC01; genus JAICJC01. The sequence continues at coordinate 253,419 of CAVPSM010000003.1, read as the reverse complement.
GGCCACGAGCGCCTTCGCCGTGCTCTGGCGCGGCCGCGTCCGGATCTAGCCCGATCGCCTCAGCCGCGGCTCGCGTCCGGCAGCGACCCGAAGCGCCGTGCCGATGCGGCCCGCCGCCTTGACCGCGAGCGCCGTGGCGGCGGACGGGCGGCGGTCGAGCGGCGTCGCCGTGCGCAGCAGCCCGGGCAGCGCCGCGGCGTCGACCGGCCCCGCGGGCACGGTCACCAGGCACGTGCCGATCATCGACGGCTCGTGCGCGTCCGACGACGCGGTGTGGGGTAGGCCGGACGCCCGCGCCCAGGCCAGCGCCCGCGCGTTTGCCTCGGCGGTGAACGGGCCGCCGTTCGCGGCCTCGACGACGTCGATCAGGCCGCGGCCGCGCAGCTCCTCGCGCACCGGGCCCCGCATGCGGGCGCGGACGAGCCGGTAGAACGGGTGCTGCAGGTAGACCAGGCCGCCCTGCGCGCGGATCCGCTCGGCGGTCTCGATCGCGGCCAGGCCGGCCGGCACCGCCTGCTCCAGGAACAGCCCGATCAGCTCGCCGTCCGCGGTGTCGATCTCCTGGCCGACGATGACCGGGAAGCCGGCCTGCTCGCGCAGCTCGAGCGCGCCCGCGATCGTATTGTGGTCGGTGATCGCGACGACGTCGATGAGGCCCGCTGCGTGCGCCCGCTCGTAGTCGGCCGGCCGGATCTGCGCGTCGTAGGAGCGGTGGGTGTGGCTGTGCAGGTCGAGCAGCAGCCGGCCCGCGCCGGTCACACCACGGCCTGGTCGGCGAGCAGCGCTTCGAGCGCGCGCATGCAGCCCGGGTCGAACTCGTCGCGGCGCTGCCACATGTCGGCCAGCGCCCGCCCGGCGCCGGCGCTCGAGACGTGGCCGCCCGACTCGACGAAGGCCGCGGCGACCGCGATCACGCGCGACTCGATCGGTGCCTCCCTGTCCATGTCGTGAGCGGCCAGGAGCCATTCGGCCGCCTCGGCGTCGAGGGCGTTTGCGACCACCTTGGACGCGACCCGGGCGCGCTCGTCGCGGTCGCCGCCCGGCGTGGTCGAGTCGTACAGGAACGCCGCCAGCCGCACGCGGTCGGTGCGGTCGGGAGAGAGGCCCACCTGGGCGGCGATATAGCCGGCGTACTCGCTGACGGCCCGCGACGTGGCCGACTGGCCGCGGGCGGCCTCGAGCGCGCGCATCGTCCGCTCGTAGGTGTCGCGCTCGAGCTGGCGGGCGCGCTCCTCCGCCGAGAGCGCCTCGACCACCTCGGAGTCGTACGCGACCGCCCGGCCGCCGCCGCCGCGCCTGGCCCAGTAGAGGGCGCCGGTCGCGAGCCGCACGAGCTCGGACTGGGTGTCGCCGTCGGCGGGGAAGCCGGCCACACCGGCCGACACCGTCGCCCCCTGCGCCGACGACGCGAACGCCGCCGCGAGCCGCTCGAGCAGCGCCCGGGCCACCTCGGGCTCCATGCCCGGGAGGACGAGCCCGAACTCGTCGGGGCCGATACGGGAGACGTTGTCGTACGTGCGCACGCCGGACGCAAGGCAGCGCGCGGCGGTGCGCAGGAGCTCGTCGCCGGCGGCGTGGCCGCGGCGCTCGTTCGCCTCCTGGAAGCCGTCAAGGTCGACCATCGCCACCGCGATCGGGACGCCGCCGCGCATCGCACGGGCGAGCTCGCGGGCGAGCGCCCGCTCGAAGCCGCGGTGGTTGGAGAGGCCGGTGAGCACGTCGTGGGTGCCGCTGCTGTCGCCGGCCCGCTCCCACAGCCGGGCCGACTCGATCGCCTGGGCGGCGAGCACCGCGATCAGGCGGATGCCGGAGAGGTCGGCGTAGGCGGGTGCGTGGGTGACGACGCAGCCGACGGTGCGGCGGGCGCTGATCAGCGGCACGAGCCAGCGGTCGCCGATGTGCACCGGCCGGTCGGGTTCGGGCGGGTCGAGCTCGTCCACGCCCTCACCGGCCGCCAGGCGCAGGTTGGTACCGTCGTCGGAGAGCACGTAGGCGGCCGTGGCGACGCCGGAGAGCGACTCCGACACGGCCTTACACACCGCCGCCATCACCGCGGGCAGGTCGAGCCCGCTCTCGCAGGCCTCGACCAGCGCGTCGACGGGGCTCGTCGAGTGCCGCTGTCTACGCCACATCGGCATGGTCGTGTGAGGGGAGCGACACGCGCAGCTCGGTGCCGGCGCCCGGCACGGAGTCGATCTTCAGCCGTCCACCGAGGATCTGGGCGCGCTCGCGCATCGCCGTCATGCCGTGGTGGGGCAGGCCGTCGTCCGGCGGCGAGGCGGCAAATCCGGTGCCGTCGTCGCGCACGACGACCTCGAAGCCGCTGCCCGGATCGCCGGAGACGGTGACCGACACGGACCGCGGGGTGGCGTGCTTGACCGCGTTCTGAACCGCCTCGCGGACGATCTGGTAGAGGAACACCTGGTCGTCGGGCGGCAGGTCGCCGGCCGCATCGACGTCGAGGTCGACCGACACGGCGTGGCCGCGCTCCATCTCGTCGGCGAGCGCGCGGACGGCGACGACGAAGCCCTGGTCGCGCAGCACCCACGGCTCGAGCGCGAACGAGAGCTCGCGCAGCGACCGGATCACCGAGCGCTGCCGTTCACGGGCCGTCTCGAGCACGCGCAGCGCCGAATCGATCGATCCCTCGGTGGTGTCCTCGGCCACCGCGTCGAGCATCATCGCGATGCCGGACATCGCCTGAAGCGGCCCGTCGTGCAGGAACAGCGACAGCTTGCGGCGCTCGTCCTGCTCGGCGGAGAGGATGCGGCGGGAGAGCTCGGCTCGCTCGCTCTCGCGCATCCGCGCCTGGGCGAGCAGCGACTCGACCCGCTGGAACAGCTGGGCGTTCGCCGCAGCGCTCGCCCCGAAGTCTGCGACGAGGACGGCCTGGGCCACCTCGGCGGGGCCGAAGCTGCCGTCGCCCTGAAGGCGGAAGAGCACGAGCAGGGCGTGGAGCTCGTCGAGCACGACCAGCGGCACGGCCAGCGCCGCGACCGGCCGCAGATGCTTGGTGAGGGCGTCGCCGCCCGGCTTCACCGGCCCGGCGGCGGGCGTGCGGCTCGCGGCCGCCTCGGCGAGGAGCGAGTCGGGGCTGGCCGGATCGACGCCGAGGCCGGCGATCGGGCCGAGCGCGATCCCGCGGGCGACGGCCGGGCGCAGGTCGCGCCCGTCAGCGGACGGGACGAGGACCACGGTGGCGTCCGGCCGCAGGAGGCGGTGGGCCTGCTCGGCGGTCGCCGCCAGCACGGCCTCGGCATCGCGGGTGGACGTCATCGCCGCCAGGCTCCCGACCACCTCGTCCAGGAAGGCGGCCTGCGACATCAGCTCCCCGCGCAGGCGCCGCTGCCACTCCTCGGAGGCCTGCAGCCGGCGGGCGTCGCGCTGGACGGCGTGCGCCGCCAGCGCGCCCACGAGTGCGACGGCCGCGATCCCGGCGATGACGAGAGCGATGGGGTCGGAGAACGCGGTGGCCGCGAGGGCGAACGCGATCGCCGTCACCGCGACGGACAGCGCCGCCAGCCCTCCGACCTGCACGATCCGCGCGGGCGCCGCGACGACGCGGGCCCCGGGATCGGCGGGACTAGTCGATGATGGCCTGTCTGAGGGCGATGGCGACTGCATGCGTACGGGTATCCGCCTCCAACTTCGAGAGGATATGCCGTACGTGGCTCTTGACGGTCTCCTGGCTGATGAAGAGCTTCGCGGCCACGTCGGCATTCGACATCCCGTCGGCGAGGAGCTGCAGGATCTCGCGCTCGCGCGCGGTCAGCATGTTCTCGCGCTCCTTGGTCAGGAACGCGGGCATCAGCGCAGGATCGACGTACCCATCGCCGCCGGCCACCTTCTGGATCGCGCGCACCAGCGTCTGGTGCGGCGCCTCCTTGAGGATGTAACCCTTGGCGCCGGCTTCGAGGCCCCTGGTGAGCAGGCTGCGCTCGCCGTAGGCCGTGAACATGAGCACGTAGGCCTCGGGCACCTCGGTCGAGATCTCGCGAGCGGCCTGGAGGCCGTCGGTGCCGGGCATCCGGACGTCCATGATCACGACGTTCGGGCGGCGGCGGCGGGCGAGTGCCACGGCGGCACTGCCGTCCGACGCCTCGCCGACGACGCGAATGTTGTCCGTGCGGGACAGCGCCAGGCGCAGCCCCTCGCGAACGACTTCATGATCATCGACAATCAGACAAGTAATCGGCTCGGCCACGTGTGCTCCACTCGTCGCATCGACCAGCTTCGGGTTTAGGCGGTATCGGCAGAAATCGGTGCGGCCGTTAGCACTCGCGTGCCCTGCCGTCCGGTTTTCGCCGGTGTGGGGGGTGATCCCTGCTGCAGTGAATCGGCAGTTGCGTCCGGCGCTTGAGGGGTTCTTTCCTTTTCAGAGGCCGTACGACGCCCCGACTATACTTGGCGGCGCTTGAGCGACGACGGTCCGAGTACTCGATGACAACCGCACTCGAGCTGCTGGCGGTGGCGATCATCGTGGCCGCGAACGGCTTCTTCGTGGCCGCCGAGTACGGCCTCGTGACCGTCCGCCGGACGCGCATGCAGGAGCTCGACGCGCAGGGCAACCGCGGGGCCAGGCGCGTGCTGCGGCTGCTCGAGCAGCCGCCCCGCTTCATCTCGGCGATCCAGCTCGGCGTCACCCTCTCCAGCCTGGCGCTCGGCGCGATCGGGGAGCCGGTCGTCTCGAAGCTGCTCGAGCGCCCGATCGCCCTGCTGCCGGACAGCTGGCACACGGGCGTGACGACGACGATCTCGGTGATCCTCGCGTTCACGATCCTGAGCTACTTCCACGTGGTGATGGGCGAGATCGTGCCGAAGTCGTACACGCTCCAGCACCCGGAGCGGGTGGCCGTGTTCGCCGCCGGGCCGATCAGCTCGTTCTACGTGATCTTCCGGCCGTTCATCTGGGTGCTGGTGCGCTCGAGCGCGGCCGTGCTGCGCTGGTTCGGGGTGAGCGCGTCGAGCGGCGTGACGCTCGTGCACTCAGAGGAGGAGCTGAAGATGCTCGTCACGGCGAGCCGCGAGAAGGGCGTGCTCGAGGAGGAGGAGCAGGCGATGCTCCACAAGGTCTTCGAGTTCGCGGACAAGGACGCCGTTGATGTGATGGTGCCGCGGCCCGACGTCGTCGCCGTCCCGCTCGAGCTGCCGGTGCAGGAGGTGCTGCGGCTCGTGCTCTCGCACCCGTTCACCCGCTACCCGGTCTTCGAGGAGGAGCTGGACGACATCGTCGGCGTGCTCCACGTCCGCGACCTCTTCTCGGCGCTGCACGAGCGCGGCCTCGAGAGCACGAACCTGCGGACGATCCTGCGCGAGGCGATCATGGTGCCGGAGACCAAGCCGCTCGATGAGCTCCTGGCCGAGTTCCAGCGCACGTCCAACCACCTCGCGATCGTCGTCGACGAGTACGGGTCGGTGGAGGGCCTGGTCACGCTGGAGGACCTGCTGGAGGAGATCGTCGGCGAGATCGGCGACGAGTTCGACCTGCCCGACGCCGGCATCCTGCGCATCGGCCGCGGCCGGGTGCGGCTGGTGGGGTCGTTCCCGATCGAGGAGTTCAACGAGCGCTTCGGCAAGGGCCTGCCGGTCGACGACTACCACACCATCGGCGGGTTCGTCTTCGGCGCGCTCGGCCGGGTGCCGAAGGTGGGCGACACGGTGGCGTTCGACGGCGCCACCTTCGAGGTGAGCGCCATCGACGGGCCGCGCATCCGCGAGGTCGACGTGACGCTGGCGACAGCGGCCCCCCAGCCGGCCCGGCCGCCCGGCCAGAGTGAATAAACGGGGTCAGACCCCTTTTATTCACGCACCCGGGCCTGGCCCCGCGGGGGGCCTGGCGCCCTACTGAGCCAGCGAGTCGCTCTTGGCGGCCATCTCGATGTCCTTCTCGGTGATGCCGCCCGCGCTGTGGTTGACCCAGCGCAGCGTGACCGTGTTCCACGAGATCGCGATGTCGGGATGGTGGTCGGCCGCGTTCGCGGCCCCGGCGACGGCGTTCACGAACGCCATCGAGCCGTCGAAGTCGCCGCGGTCGTAGGACTTCTCGAGCGCGCCGTCGCGTACCTCCCAGCCCTGCATTCCCGCGACCTGTGCCTGGAGCTCAGATTCGGCGAGCACCGCCATGGCGTCCTCCCTTTCGGTTTTTTGCCGACGCCGTGAGGGTACCCGGGGTATGGTTCCGCATCACCTCAGACGTGAAAGACCTGAACGACATCGATCGAGCGATCGTGGGCGTGCTCCAGGTCGAGGGGCGGTCGACCTTCGCTCAGATCGCGCAGCACGTCGGGCTGTCGCCCGCAGCCGTCCATGAGCGGGTGAAGAAGCTCGAGGCGCGCGGCGTCATCACCGGCTACCGGGCCGTCGTCGACCCGGAGAAGGTGGGGGCGGGCGTGAGCGCATTCATCCTCGTCACCCAGATCGCCGGCCCCCGCGGCAGCCTCGAGGAGGCTTTCGAGGGCATGCCGTGGGTCGAAGAGTGCCACCATATCGCCGGCGAGGAGAGCCTGATGCTGAAGGTCAGGGCCGAGTCGACGCGGGCGCTCGAGCACCTGATCTGGGACATCCGGGCGCTCGAGTCGGTGGAGCGGACGAAGACGGTGGTCGTGCTCGCCACGGAGTTCGAGGGCCGGCCGGTCGCGCCGATGGCGAGCGAGGTCGCCCTCGACGAGGCTCAGAGCGGCTAGTTGTGTCGCTCGCCCTGTAACTCGTTCGGGTAGTTGCCGCTCTCGGGGCCGCGCCGTATCCCTGAGAGGTGACAGTGATTTCCAGCACGAACGCCCCCGGCCGGCGGAGAGCGCGGTTCGCTGCGCTGCTCGACCGGCCCGACGACGTGGGCCTGCGCCGGCTCGCGGCGGCGGCTGCCCGCTCCGAGGCGGCGGCCCGCGACCTCGGAGTCGAGGCCGACCGGGCCTGGCCGGTGCTGCCCCAGACCGAACGTGACCTGCTCGGCTACCACGTGCGCGCGGCCGGCGTCGCGCGCACGCTCGAGCGCGCCTCGCGCTCCTGGCTCGCCCCGCGCCGCGCCCGCGCCGCGACGGCGATCGGCGAGCTGCGCCTGATCGAGGCATCCCCGCGCCTGGCGCAGATGCTGCACGACCGGAACCCTTCGGTGCGCGTCGCTGCGGCCAGGGCGCTCGGCCGCATCGCGTCGCCGTTCGCGGCCCGGGCGCTCATTGACGCGCTGGAGCAGGGCCTCGTGGCCGAGCAGCGGCTGGTGGAGGCGCTCGGCGGGGCGTGGGCCGAAGGGCCGCTCCTGCTCGCGTTCCGGGCGCCGCGGACGGTCGCGCTGCGCGTCCCGCTGGCCGACGCTCTGGGCCGCACCGGCTCGCCCGCGGCAGCGGCGGCGCTGGCCGCGGCGATGCCGGCTGCGTCGGTCGATTTGCGCGTGCGGATCGTCCGTGCGCTCGCCCGCCTCGGCGAGCCCGAACCGGTGCGCGCCGCGATGTCCGACCCGCACGGACGGGTGCGGGCGCAGGCAGCCTGGGCGCTCGGCCGGCTGGGGGACGACGCGGCGTCCGGCCTGCTCGAGGCCGGGCTGCTCGACAGCGCGTCGTGGGTGCGCGCGAACTCCGCCGCCGCACTCCGGCGACTCGGCTACTCGGTGACGAGCTCCTCCTCCGTGACCTCCATGTCACGGATGCGGTAGCCGCGCACGTCGGCGTCGGGGCTCGCGAGCGACACGATCACGTACACGGCGTCCGGCCAGAACGCCTGCTCGGCGTCGGTGCGCGAGGGGAACGCCGGCGAGCTCGTGTGCGAGTGGTAGATGCCGATCAGGTCGAGGCCGGCATCGTCGATCTCGTTCATGATCCGGATCTGGTCGCGCGACTCGATCCGGTAGTAGTAGGGGCTGGGCTCGTCGGACTCGGCCGGGAAGAACCGCTCCACCCGGCCGTCCAGCCCGGCCAGAATCCCGCACGCCTCGTTCGGCATCCCCGCCCGCGCATGCGCGACGATCTCGTCGCGCAGCACCGCCGGGATCACCACCAGACGCGCTCTTCCATCTCGCGCTCGAGCTGGTCGGCGGCCTTCGTGTAGATGCCGGCCGACAGGTACTTCGAGCCGCCGTCGGCGAAGACGCAGACCACGTTGCCCGACTCCATGTCGCCGGCGACGCGGCGGGCGACGGCCAGCGCGGCCCCCGCGGAGACGCCCGCGAACACGCCCTCGAGCGAGAGCAGCTTGCGCAGCGTCGCGACGGCCTCGCCGTTCGAGACGAGCACCTTGCGGTCGAGCTCGGCGATGTCGAGGATCGGCGGCGTGTAGCCGTCCTCCAGGCTGCGCAGTCCCATCACCGGGTCGCCCTGGAGCGGCTCGGCGGCCACGATCATCACGTCGGGGTTGGCCTCGCGCAGGCGCCGCGAGCAGCCCATGAGCGTCCCGCCCGTGCCGAGACCGGCGACGAACGCGTCGACCTGGCCGTCGGGCACCTGCTCGAGAATCTCGATCGCGGTGCCGCAGTAGTGCGCCGCCGGGTTGGCCTCGTTGGCGTACTGGAACGGCATGAACACCGACGGGTCGCGCTCGGCCATCGAGCGCGCCATCGCGACCGCGCCGTTCGAGCCCAGCGGGCCCGGCGAGAACACGATCTCGGCGCCGTACATGCGCAGCAGCTCGACGCGCTCCGGCGTGGCCGACTCGGGCATGACCGCGGTGACCGGGTAGCCCTTGACCGTGCCGATCATCGCCAGGGCGATGCCGGTGTTGCCGCTCGTCGGCTCGAGGATGCGCCGGCCCGGCTCGAGCTCGCCGGTGGCCTCGGCCGCCTCGACCATCGAGAGGGCGACGCGATCCTTGATCGAGCCGGTCGGGTTCTGCTCCTCGAGCTTCGCGAAGATGTGCACGTCCGGGTTGGGCGACATGCGCGGCAGCTCGACGAGCGGTGTGTTGCCGACCGCCGTGAGCGCGGCGCTCCTGCGAGTCTCGAGGCAGCTCATGCCGGCGCTCCGCCTCCGCCGGCCATGGCCGGCAGCACGATGACGGTCGAGTCCGGCCCGACGGCCGTGTCGAGGCCGCTGCCGAGGCGGACGTCCTCGTTGTTCACGTAGACGTTCACGAACCGGTTCAGGTCGCCGCCGTCGTCGAAGAGGTGGGTACGGATGCCGGGGAAGCGGCCGGTGAGGTCGTCGAGCACCTCGCGGACCGTGCCGCCGGTGGCATCCACCTCGCGGGCGCCGCCGACGGCCTGGCGCAGGATGGGGGGCATGCGGACGGTGCTCACGAAGCGATGGCCTCCTGGGTAGGCGCGGCAGCCCGTCCGGGCAGGGCGCAGAACTGCTCGTAGTCGATGAACTCGATCTCGTGCGGATCCTTGCTGCAGACCGGGCAGTCCGGATCGCGGTGCATCTTCAGCTCCACGAACTCCATGGACAGCGCGTCGTACCGCAGCTGGCGGCCCACCAGCGGGTCGCCGATGCCCAGGACGAGCTTCACGGCCTCGGTCGCCTGCAGCGTCCCGATGACACCGGGGAGCACGCCCAGGACGCCGCCCTCGGCGCACGACGGCGCCAGCTCCGGCGGCGGCGGCTCGGGGTACTGGCAGCGGTAGCAGGGGCCGTCGTGCGGCTTGTACACCGTCACGGAGCCCTCGAACTGGTAGATCGACCCGTGCACGACCGGGATGCCGGCCACCAGGCTGGCGTCGTTCAGCAGGTAGCGGGTCGGGAAGTTGTCGGTGCCGTCCACGATCACGTCATACCCCGTGATCACGTCCAGGATGTTCTCGGACGTGAGCCGGAAGTCGTACTTCTTCACGTTCACCTCGGGGTTGATCCCGTGGATCGCAATCTCGGCCGAGTCGACCTTGGGCGTCCCCACCCGGTCGACGGTGTGCACGATCTGGCGCTGGAGGTTGCTCGTGTCGACGACGTCCGCGTCGATGATGCCGAGCGTACCCACGCCGGCCGCGGCAAGGTAGAGCGCCGCCGGCGAGCCGAGCCCGCCCGCGCCGATCAGGAGCACCTTCGAGTCGAGCAGGCGCAGCTGGCCCTCCTCGCCCACCTCCGGGATGAGGACGTGGCGGCTGTAGCGCTCGAACTGGTCGTGGCTCAGCGTGCGCGGCACCTTCCACTCGTGCCCGTTCTCCTTCCAGCCGGTGAACCCGCCGGCGAGCGACACCACGTCGCTGTAGCCGAGCTCGGACAGCGTCTTCGCGGCGTATGCCGACCGGCTGCCGGACTGGCAGTAGATGATCACGGGCGCGTCGCGGTCGGGGGCGTTCGCCTCGATGCGGGACTCGAGGTTCCCGCGGGCGATGTGGATCGCGCCGGGGATGAAGCCTTGCTCGTATTCGTCGCGCTCGCGCACGTCGACGAGCACGGGCCGGGGCTCCGATTCGAGCCGCTCGGCGGCGTCGTGCGCCGTCTCCTCTCTGATCTGCTGCTTCACCGCAGCCAAGTAATCGCGAGCCGAGACCACCGGCTTCACCTACCCTTTCCCCTCTCAACGTTCACGCGCAGCATCAAGTCTACCAAGCGAATGGATCCAAACTTTCCTTCTGAGAGAGCTAACGTCGGGCCTCCCGTGCGTATTCCCACCGGCCGCCGGCGGCTGGTGCTCGTGGCCGTCGTGGCGCTCGTGGCGGGCGGCATCGCCGCCGCCGCGGTGATCGCGACACGGGGGGGAGGGGGCGCCCCTGCGAAGACCGCCGCTCCCCCGCTCTCGGGGCAGCCGCCGCTGGTGCTCCAGCTACCCGGCCCGACGGCGCGCGGCAACGCCGCCGTGTACGCCGCCGCGCGGCACCGACTGCCCGCCGCCGACGTCCGCCTCGCCGTCGCCCGCGCGATCATGGCCTACGACCCGGCGCACCGCGCCCGCACGGTGGCGGCGCTCCAGAAGCTGCCGCAGGGAAACCCGGCCGTCGCCTTCGCGCTCGGGATGGCGCAGCTCTGGGCCGGCGATCCGAAGGCGGCGGAGGGGAGCCTCGAGCGCGTCAAGCAGCTCGACCCGTACGGCTACTACGGCACGAACGCTGACAACATCCTCCACATCAGCACCGAGGCGGCCGGCTACCCGCCGTACTTCCCGCCGACGCCGCCGCACGGGTCGCTCCAGGCGCTGCGGGCGGCCGCCGCCGCCCATCCGTCGAGCTCTGCGGCCTGGCTGGCGCTGGCGGCGCGGCTCGAGCGCAGCGATCGTCTGGCGGCGGTGCAGGCCGTGCGCAAGGCGGCCGCTCTCGACCCGAACGGGGTGTCCGAGCAGGTCGCCTCGGCCGTGCTCGAGTTCAACAAGGACCGGCCGATGGACTCGCTTCAGAAGCTGATGACGCTCACCTCACAGCCGGGCGTGCAGCAGAACCCGGAGGTGCGCTTCCACCTGGGCGTCCTCTACTTCTGGCTGAAGGACGGCCAGGACGCCGCCGCCCAGTTCCGCCAGGTCGTCCAGGACGCGCCGCCGAAGAGCGGCTACGCCCAGGTCGCCCACGTGTTCGAGACGTGTATCGACAACAAGGCAGAATGCACCCGAATCGCCAACGGCGGTTAACCGGGGTCTGACCCCGAACGTCGGACGTCTCGCTTCCGTTGCACTTCTGTTACCAGGGTGGGGCGCCGTGGACCCAGCGGCCGGCGATCATCGTCGCCACCACCTGTGCCTCGCCGATCCGGTCGGGGTGCTCGACGATGTCGGTGTCGAGCACGACCAGGTCGGCCGCGTAGCCGGGGAGGAGCAGGCCGCGGCGGCGGTGCTCGCCCACCGCGTGGGCGGCGCCGGCCGTGAAGCCGACGATCGCGTCGGCCACGTCGAGCCGCTGGGCCGGGTACCACGGGTCGCGCTCGTCGGCGGTGCGATGGACGGCCGCGGCGATGCCGGCCAGCGGGTCGAGGTCGGCGACGGGGGCATCCGAGCCGAACGCCAATCGCGCGTCCGCGTCGAGCAGGTCGCGCCAGCGGTAGGCCGACGCCGCCCGTGCTCCCCAGACGCGGTCGGCCAGGTCGCGGTCGTCCATCGCGTGGATCGGCTGCACCGACGCCGTGACCTCGAGGGCAGCGAAGCGGGGCAGGTCGGCGTCGTCGACGCACTGGGCGTGCTCGATGCGGGGTGCGACCGGCACGGTCGCCCACGCGTCCCGTGCCGCCTCGAGGCCGTCGAGGGCGGCCCGCACAGCCCCGTCGCCGATCGCGTGGATCGCCAGCGAGAGCCCTGAGGCCGCCGCCTCGCGGGCGATCGCGGCCAGCTCGTCCGGCGTCACGAGCGCGTCGCCGGAGCCGTCGAGCATCCAGGCCGTCCCCGACCCCAGGGCGCCGTCCATGAACACCTTGACCGGTCCGACCCTGACGAGCTCCGAGCCGAATCCGGTGCGCAGCTCGAGCGCCGTCGCGGCGGACAGCATCTCGACCGGCACCGCCATGTGCACCCGCAGCTTCAGCCTCCGGTCGGCGTCGAGCCGCTGCCACAGGCCGCGGCCGCCCGGCCGCTGGAAGTCGTGCACGCAGACGACGCCGCGGGCGTTCGCCTCGGCGATCCCCGCCCGCACAGCCTGCGAGCACTCGAGCGGATCGGGCGGCGGCACCGGGAACTCGAACGCGTCGCGCTCCTGCAGGACGCCGCCTCCGCCCGCGGCGCCGGCCGCCGCCAGCGCGGCCGAGTTCACCCACAGCGTGTGGCCGTCCTGCGACCACAGCGCCGCGGGTCGCTCGCCGGTGACGGCGTCGAGGTCGGCCGCCGTCGCCGCGCCGTCCGGCCAGCGCAACGGCTCCCAGCCGCGGCCGCGCAGCCAGCCGCCGCCCGCAGCCGTGCCGGCCACCGTCCGCAGCGCCTCGGCCTTCGACCCGCACGCGCGCAGATCCACCTGCGTGCGGGAGAGCGACCACTCCTGGAAGTGGACGTGGGCGTCGGTGAACCCGGGCAGGACGCAGCGGCCGTCGAGGTCGATGCGCTCGTGCCCGACGGTGTCCGTGTCCCCCTCGCGGACATCGACCCCGCCGGCGATCGTGCCTCCGGCGACGGCCAGCGCGGCCACTCGCGGGAGCCGTGGATCCATCGTGTACACCGGCCCGTTTCGCAGGATCATGCGCCGGTTACGATAGGGCACGTGACTCCCGCCGCCGAGATCGAGCGCCGGATCGGGCGCCTGCGGGAGGAGCTCGGCCGGGCCGGCCTCGACGCGGCCGTGATCGTCCAGCACGCCGACCTGGCCTACTTCACAGGCACGAACCAGCAGGCCCACCTGATCGTGCCGGCCGACGGCGAGCCCCGCCTGCTCGTCCGCCGCGTGCTCGACCGTGCCCGGCGGGAGTCGCCGCTCGAGCGGATCGCCCCCCTGCGGTCGCTCTCGGGCCTCTCCGGCGAGCTCGCGGACGCCGGCGCCGGCCCGGGGTCGCGCGTCGGCTTCGAGCTCGACGTCCTCCCGACGCAGGCCTACCTCGGCTATGCCAGGCGCCTGCCCGGGATCGAGCTCGGCGACTGCACGGCCGCCGTGCGCGGCGTCCGCGCCGTGAAGTCGGCCTGGGATCTCGAGCAGATGGCCGCCGCCGGCGAGCAGGTGCGGCTGGCCTGCGAGGCGGTGCCTGGGCTGATCGGCGTGGGCGTCAGCGAGGCCGAGGTGCAGCTCGAGGTGGAGCGCGAGCTGCGCCGGGCCGGCCACCAGGGCCAGCTGCGCTTCCGCGGGTTCAACCAGGAGATGCACTACGGCCAGGTGCTGGGCGGCCCGAGCGGCGCGGTGGCCGGCTACTCCGACTCGCCTCTGTGCGGCCCGGGCCCGAACCCGGCCGTGGGGAAGGGGGCGGACGGACCACGTGCTCGCGCGCGGCGACACCGTCATCGCCGACCTGGTCGGCGGCCACGAGGGCTGGCTCTCCGACCAGACCCGCACCTTCGCCGTCGGCCAGCCGCCGGCCGACATGGTTGCGGCGTACGACCTGGCCGTGGCTGTCCTGCGGGCGGTCGAGGAGCGGCTCGGTCCCGGCGCCGTCCCGTCGTCCCTCTACGAGCTCTCCGAGCAGATGGCGGCCGGCGCCGGCCTCGCGGAGCACTTCATGGGCGCGGGCACCGAGCGGGTACGGTTCCTGGGCCACGGCGTGGGGATGGAGATCGACGAGCTGCCGATCCTCGCGCCGGGATTCGACGAGCCGCTCGTGGAAGGAAACGTGGTCGCGATCGAGCCCAAGTTCGTGTTCCCCGGCCGCGGGGCGGTCGGGATCGAGAACATGTACGCCGTCACGGCGACCGGGTTCGAGACGATGACGACCGCGTCCGAGGAGCTGATCTCGCGTGACTGACACGAGCCCCCTGACGCCGCTCTCCGACGACGGCCGCATGCTGGTCGAGGCGGTGCGCACGCTCGCCCGCGAGCGGATCGCGCCGCGCGCGGCCGAGGTCGACCACACGGCCGAGTTCCCCTGGGACGCCGTCGAGCTGCTGCGCGAGAACGACGTCTTCGCCCTCGCCTTCCCCGAGGAGTACGGCGGCACCGGCACAGGCATGCTCACGCACCTGCAGGCGGTCGAAGAGCTGTCGTGGGCCGACGCGACGGTGGGGCTCGTCCTGGCGGTGCAGGGCCTCGGCGGGCTGCCGGTCCTGCTCGACGGCACCGAGGAGCAGCGACAGAAGTACGTGCCGAGGTGGGCGAGCGGCGAGTGGATCGCGGCCTACGCCCTCACCGAGCCCGGCGCCGGCTCCGACGCCGGTGCGCTCGCGACCCGGGCCCGCCGCGACGGCGACGGCTGGGTGCTCGACGGCGTCAAGCGCTTCATCACGAACGCCGGCGTCGCCCACACCTACGTGGTGTTCGCGCGGGCCGAGGGCGGCATCAGCGCGTTCATGGTCGAGGCCGACGACCCCGGGTTCGCCGTCGGCCGGATCGAGCCGAAGATGGGCATCAAGGGGTCGACGACGGGTGAGCTCCTGCTCGACTCGTGCCGCCTCCCCGGCGACCGGCTGATCGGCGAGGAGGGGGCCGGCTTCCGGCTGGCGATGCGCGTGCTCGACCGCTCCCGGCCCGGCATCGCCGCCCAGGCGCTCGGGATCGGCCAGGCGGCGCTCGACTACGCCGCCCGCTATGCGACCGAGCGCGAGGCGTTCGGGAGGCCGATCGCCGACCAGCAGGGCATCCAGTTCATGCTGGCCGACATGGCCACCGCGCTCGAGGCCGCGCGGGGGCTCGTGTATCGGGTGGGGGCGATGCTCGACGCGGGCGCCGACGGCTCCGAGCTGACGAAGCTCTCGGCGATGTGCAAGCTGGCCGCCTCCGACGCGGCGATGCGGGTCTCGACCGACGCGGTGCAGATCCTGGGCGGCTACGGCTACATCCAGGAGTTCCCGGTCGAGCGGATGATGCGCGACGCGAAGATCACCCAGATCTACGAGGGCACGAACCAGATCCAGCGCGTCGTGATCGCCCGCGAGCTGCTGCGCGGCCTCCGCTAGTCCCTCTGGCGGGGGATCTTTTTGACGGCCGCCGATTCCGGTGGCAGCATTCCGACGGGCGATTTTTGCTTTTGACCGGGACACACCCTCCTCGTTCCGGCAGGCTGGGCACGGTTTCGCTTGCGATGCTGCTCCTTGCGCTGCTGCTCTTTCCTGCCTCGGCTGCGGGCGCGCCACAGCGCCCGCGGCAGCTGCCGTTCGGCCAGTGGGTGGCGTTCAACGCCGGGATGGCGGGCACGTTCGACGCGCAGGGGCTGTTCAAGTTCACGAGCGAGAAGCGGGTCGCGCTGCGTGTGACCGACGCGTTCTGCCGCGGCGACCGCTACCGCATCCTCGACCACGGGCATCGCAAGGGCACGACGAGCGTGGTGCCGATCGACACCGAGTGCGCGCAGCTCCCCTTCGCCTCGACCGGTCCGGAGGGCTGGAACGCGCCCGGCTACAGCCGGATCCGGCTCGTCCTGCAGCCGGGCTTCCATCGCATCCGCGTCCGCTCGCTGCGAAGCCCCTTCGGCGCCAGCACGGGCTTCCTCTACATCAGCCGGCTCGGCTAGTCGGGCCGGTGCCAGGCAGCGTCCCGGTGCCTGGCACCTGTGCGGCGTCGGTACGATCGCGCGGTGGAAGTCCGCCGCCTCAGGGTTGGAGAGGGGCCCGCGATCCGCCAGCTCCGGCTGCGCGCGCTGCGCGACGCCCCGTATGCCTTCTCGTCCTCCCTCGCGCAGGAGGAGCAGGACGCGCCCGGGCACTGGGACGGCCTCGCGGCCAGGAGCGAGGCGGCGACGGACTCCGTCGTCTTCGTCGCGGTTGCCGCAGATGCCTTCGTGGGGATGATCGGCGCGTACGTGAGCGAGGGCGATCCGCCGGCCGCTGGGGTGTGGGGGATGTGGGTCGCCCCGGAGGCCCGCCGCGGAGGTGTTGCGAGCCGGCTGCTCGACGCGGTCGCCGGATGGGCGCGAGCCACCGGTGCCGCCCGGCTCGAGCTCTCGGTGAGCGACCGGGCGGCGGCGGCCTCAGCGCTGTACCGCCTGTGTGGGTTCCTGCCGACGGGCGAGACGCGGCCGCTGCCGTCCGACGGATCGGCGACGGAGGTCTTCCTCGCCAGAGCGCTGTGACGCTGGGGACAGTCCCCGCTTCGGTGGGGACTGTCCCCGGTTCCGCCTAACCCCAGCGCCAGATCTTGACCCAGTCGATCTGCAGGCCGACCTTGCTCGGCGTCGTCGAGTCAGGGCTCGGACCGGTGCTGCCGTTCGAGCCGACGTGGGTCTGGATGCCAAGGTGCATGGGCACGTTGGGGACGTGGCTGCTGCGGATCTGGGCCCACGTGTGGCCGTCGAGCACGTAGGAGATCCGGCCCCGGCGCCAATTGAGGCCGATCGTGTGCCAATTGGTGAAGTTGGCATGCACCCGGTGGTGGATCTCGAGGTTGCGCGGGCTGTAGTGCAGCGTCGACGTCTCCCAGAGGCGGCCGCCGACCCCCGACGACTCCTCGGCGAAGTCGATCTCGGGCGGCCAGCCCGTCTTCGGCCACAGGAACATGCACATGCCGACGCCGCGGCCCTTCGTGATCCGGAAGCGGATGCGGTAGCGACCGTAGGTCTGGTTCAGCGAGCGGCCCATCGAGAGGCCGCCCGACACCCAGTTGCCGCCGTAGGCGGAGTCGCGGTAGTTCTGGAGCCGCAGCAGCCCGCCGCGGACGACGTCGTGAGACGGTCGCCAGAGCGTCTCGTGGCAGCAGTGCGGCGTCCCGTTGTAGCGCGTCCAGATGCTCGTGTTCAGGCCGTGGTTGAACCCCGCCGTGAACCGCAGCTTCCAGGCGGCTGACGCCTGGGAGGGGGCGGCGAGGGCGATCAGGACGGCGGCGCAGAGCGCGACGAGCGCGGCGGTTGTGCGAGGCACGTATCCAGCTCCTTCCTTTTCGATCACGGCACCGTGCCGGACCGGCACGGCCGCGGTCAAGGCCGGAAGGGGCCGTTTTACCGAGTCCTTACGGCGGTCTCACAAACCCCGCCGCCGACACGCTCAGTGCGGGTGGAAGCCGGGCGGCGGCGGCGAGCAGTCGCGCAGCATCATCGCGTGCAGCGTCGCGAGCTCGGAGTGGTAGGCCGGGTTTCCGATCAGGTTGTGGATCTCCCACGGGTCGGTGCGCGTGTCGTAGAGCTCCTGCGATCCGTCCCCGTACTGCGTGTACATGAAGTGCTGCGCGCGGATGCCGCAGTAGCTCGGGTCGGCCGTCGGCGGGTTCTTGTCCCAGCCCTCGAGCAGGAAGCCCTTGCGCCAGTGCACGCGCCCGTGGTTGGCGTGCAGGAACGGCAGGAAGTTGAGCCCTTCGGTGCCGGGGTGGCGCACATGCGCGAGCGCCGCCCAGGTCGGCGCCCAGTCGGTGTTCAGAATCAGGTGGTTGTCGACGCTCGGCGTGCTCGTCCACGGGTCGTAGCGGACGACCATGGGGATCCGGATCGACTCGTCGTAGGGGGTGCGCTTGACGGCGGCGGGGAAGCGGTGCGAGCCCCACTGGAGGCCGTTGTCGCTCGCAAAGACGATCATCGTCGTGTGCAGCCGTCCGGTCTGGCGGAGGGCGTCGACGACGCGGCGGACAGCGTTGTCGACGGAGATGAGCGACTCGTACTGGCGGCGGCGGAAGCGGCGGACGAACTCGAGGCCCTTCTTGCGCAGCGGCGGCATCTGCCGCAGCCACGCCGGCTGTGACGGCGTCACCCGGTTGAAGTTCGGCGGGTTGTACGGCGGCAGGTTCGCGAAGGCGCCCAGGTAGCGGTGCTCGGGGGTCGCCGGCAGGTGCGGTGCGTAGGGCGCGAAGTAGAGGAAGAGCGGCCGCGACTTCGGCGCCTTGCGGATGAACTTCGCCGCCTTGCCGGCCAGCACGTCTGTCGAATAGGCCGATTTCGGGTAGGTGACCGGGCACTTGTACTCGCCGTGGCACGCCTTCGGGTAGTTGTTCTCGAACAGCTGGAAGCCGTAGTAGTGGAAGCCCCAGTTGAAGGCGTTCCAGGTATCCCAGCCGGGCGGGATGAAGCGGCCGTGGTAGCCGTTCAGGTACTTGCCGACGAGGCCGGTGTGGTAGCCGGCGTCGTGCAGCCAGGTGGCGATCGTCGACTGGTCGTCGCCGTAGCGGTGGAAGTCGACGGCGCCGCCGTGCGGGGGCCGGTTCACGTAGATCCCGGTCGTGTGCGAGTAGTTGCCGGTGAGGATGGTGGAGCGGCTCGGGCAGCAGTCCGAATTGGTCACGAACGCGTTCGTGAACGTGACGCCGTGGTCGACCAGCATCCGCCGCACGATGGGCATCGACCAGAGCGTGTCCCAGCGCTGGTCGTCGGTGAGGATGAGGACGATGTTCGGGTGGCGCGGGCCGGTCTGGGGGGCGGCGGCGTCACCGTGGCCGGCGGCGCGCCGCCATCGGCGGTCGTGGCCGAGCTGCGGTCGGCCCGCACGACGACGATCGCCGCGACGACCGCCAGGATCCCGAGGGTCGCCGCGACCACAAGACGCATCCGAAGCCGTGTGCCCACCGGGACACGAGGCTAAATCACGAGGATTGCGGGACTATTGCGTGCGCATGACAGCTGTGTAACGCCGGCCGGTCGATCGCCATGATGACGACCGGGCCGCCGGCGGAGGTGTCGTCGCGGAGCCGGTGCATCCCGAGGCGCGCCGCGACCCGCAGCGACGCCCCGTTGTCGGGGGCGATCACCGAGAGGACGCGGTCGACGTCGAGGTTGCCCCAGGCCCAGTCGAGCGAGGCCGCGGCCGCCTCGGTCGCGTAGCCGCGCCCCCACACGTCGCGGTCGAGCTTCCATCCCACCTCGACCCCGAACCAGCCCTCGGGGTTCCAGAGCCCGGCCCGGCCGATCATGCGGCCGTCGCTGCGCCGCTCGAGGGCCCACTGGCCGTAGCCGCGCAGCTGCCAGTGGCCGATCTGCCCCGCCAGGCTGCGCCAGCCCTGTGCGCGGTCCTGCGGGCCGCCCAGGAAGCGCTGCACCTCGGCGTCGGCGTTCGCGGCGGCGTACGCGGCGAAGTCGGCCTGCGTCCACCCGCGCATGACGAGCCGCTGCGTCTCGACGACGGGGATCGGGTCCACCCGCGCACGATACGAGAGGAACAGGTGCCTGGCTCCGTCACGGTGCCTGGCACCGGTCAGGGCTACGCTACGCCCGTGCGGCGGTTCCTCGGACACCACATGGCGGCGCTGGCCGTGTTGCTGTGCCTCCAGGCGGCCGCATCGATGCTGGCCGTTCGCCGCGACCCGGTCGACCGGTTCAGGGCAGTCGTCGTCAGCGGTCTCGTGTGGGAGTCGCTGCGGCGGCTCGACCGGCTGCCGCCGCCGGCTCGCATCAAGAGAGCTCGCTGAACGCCACCAGGTCGGAGCCGCGGCAGGCGTAGCGGTACGTGCGCCCGCCGGAGATGATCGTGCCGTTCGCCGCGCCGGCCGGGGCGAGCCAGTCCGTGCCGTTCGACTCGCCCGAGCCGCCGCCCCACCAGGCCCGCTCGGACTCGGTCACCGAGCCGGGCGCGCAGCGCACGAGCGGCGGCTGGACGCTGACGATCGAGACGGCCACGAGCCCGGCTCCGAGCGGCACCCCGCACAGGAACGCGAGGGCCCAGGCCCGGCTGCCGCCGCCGCGCAGCGCCGGCACGATCGCGAAGGCACTCACGATCGCGGCGGGCAGCAGGAGCAGGCCGATGCCGAGCATGGTCGCGAGCCCGGCGACGAACAGGCCGACGACGAGGGCGACCATGATCGCCGCTCGCGGCCGAGGGACGAGCACGAGCCCGGCCGCTGCCACCGTGGCGATCACGCCGGCCGCGACGACCGTCACCACCGCCGTCCGGGGCAGCCGGTAGACGTCGTGGCGCGAGTGGGCGATCGTCACGCCCACGCGCAGCTCGATCAGGGTGATCAGGGCCGCCGCCAGGATGATGACCGGCAGCCGTCGCCGCCAGCTCCACCCCGCCAGGCCCATGGCGCTCGCTGCTAACACGGCCGAAGCTTAGAGCCGGAGGCTCACGACACCTTGATGACGATCGCGCGCGACTGCGTCGACGACCAGGCGAAGCCCGGGCCGCCGCGGTAGCGGAAGCGCAGATCGAAGGTGCCGGCGCCGGTGAACTCGCCCCTGACCGAGAAGCGGCCCTTCTTGCCGACGCGGGCGACGCTGGTCGTGGTGTGCCACGCCTTCGCGCCGTGTGCGCGCACCTGGAAGCCGATCTGCGTCGCCGAGCCGAACGCGCTGTGCATGTTCGGGTTGCTGGTGCCGGAGATCGTGAAGAGCTTGCCGTGGGCGACGTGGTAGGCGCCGCCGGAGAACGGCAGGAGGGAGGTGGCCTTCAGCGTGGGCGAGACACCCAGCGACCGGAACTTGGTGGCGGCACCCCGGTGGGCCTGCTCGCCGTCGTAGACGACGTGCCAGAGGAGGCTCGATCGGAGCTGCTTCGTCGTCAGCCTGACGCTCCAGCCGCCCTTCGGGCCGGTGTGCAGCTTGAAGAGCTTGTACGCCCCGGTGTTCAGGACGAAGCCCTCGACCTGGATCGACCGGTTGCCGAGCGCCTTGTGCGAGGTCGAGTCGGTCAGCTTGCCGGAGAGCGTGGCGCCGTGGGCGTTCGTGATCGTGCGGCGGCCGGACGCGCCGGTGACCCTGCTCGTGTGCGACAGCGGCGCCCCGCCCGTGTAGGTGGCGAGCGCGGTCGCCATCGCGTCCACGTCGATCGAGCCCATGCCGGACGCCAAGTCGTACCCGGCCCGGGCCGAGAAGGTCGTCCCGCCGTGGATGCTGTTCGTCCCCGAGGTGACGTCGTTGAACATCACCGGGTCGGCGAACTCGCGGTAGAGGAACGGGTTGGCGAAGCCGACGCGGCCGCCGCCGTTGGCGAGGCTGAAGGAGTTCGCGATCGCCGTGTAGGCGGCCATCAGCGGCGCCGCCGCCGAGGTCCCGCCGAACACCTGCCAGCCGTTGTTGGCGGTCGAGCACTGGCCGACGGTGCAGTGGATCACGTACCCGGTGTCGGGATCGGCGTCGAACGAGACGTCCGGCACCTCGCGGCAGTCGTGCGTTTTGCCGCCGCACTTCGTCTTGCTCGAGACGCCGGCGCGGATCACGCCGCGGCCCTTCTGCCATCCGGGCATCGTGAAGATCGCCGAGATGCCGCCGCCACCGCCGCCGGCCGCGGCGCCATGGCCGCCCCACACGGTCTCGTCGTGCGCCGTGCTCGGGTCGAGCCGCGTGCCGCCGACGCCGGTCGCGTACGGCTGCGATGCCGGGTCGTCGACCTCGGGCGCCTTGATGCCGAACCGGTTGCAGTCGCTCGCGCCGTCGTCGCCCGAGGCCGCGTAGAACGAGACGCCGGCGACCGCGAGCAGCTGCAGCTCGGTGTTCGTCGCCGCTGCGTCGGAGCGCAGCTCCTCGATCTCGCAGATGCCCCAGCTGTCGGAGACGATGTGGACGCCCTGGGCCGTGTGGGTGGCCAGGATCCGGTCGAGCACCGGCGCCATCGTGTCGTCGCTCGGGGCGACGAACGTGTGGATGGTGCCGATGCCGGGAGCGGCGCTCGCGAGCACCTCCTGGTCGAGCGCGACCTCGTCGCCGCCGGCCGTCGTGATGTTGCCGCCGTCGACGTTGTTGCGGACGACGTTCACGGCGGTGCCGTAGCAGGTCTGGAAGGTGGCCTGGTCGCTGTCCGCGTAGTTGGAGAACTCGACCAGGGCGACGTTCTCGCCGGTCCCGTCGCTGCCCGCGTTCAGCAGGGTCTGCGAGTTGTAGCCGTTGGCCCCGGCCAGGTCGTCGGGCTGGAGGCTGCCGGCGTTGGATCCCTGGGTCGAGTCGGCGTCGGCGCAGTCGCCGACGGTGATGTGCGGCTGCTGCTGTCGTGGCCGCCCGCTGCAGGCCGGCCGGCTGCATCAGCGGCAGCGTCGAGAGCCCCGACACCGCTGATGACATCGGCGGCGAGGGCGGGCGGCAGGTGGATCGCGCCGGCCGGAGCCCGGTAGGCGGTGCCGTCGTTGAGCCGGTAGCGGGCGAGCTGCACCCCGAAGGCGCGCTGGGCCTGGGCGACGTTGCCGGAGAACGACATCGTCAGCAGGCCGCGCCCGAGCGGGCGGAAGCCCCGAGTGCGCATGTAGGCGGCGATCCGGGTGCGGGTGTCAGCCGGCGGCCCGAACAGCCGGTCGATCTGTCCCTGGGTGAGCGCGGTGCCGCCGCTCGAGTGCGCCGCCATGGTGCGGAGCAGGCCGGAGTGCACGGGCCGCAGGACGAACGACACCCGCACGGGCGTCGCCGGGACGGCCTTCCCGATCTGCGCCGAGTGCGCCACGGCCGGCTGCACCGACCCGTGCAGCGCCGCGCTCGGCCGGGCGACGTGTGCCCGGTGCGTCCCGGTGGCGGCGAGGGACGGCGCGGCGGCGATCAGCGCCACCGCGGCAGCGGGGACGACCATCTTCAGGGAAGGACGCACACGTGACTCCGATCGTCGCGAATTGCCGCACCGAGGCTACGCGCGGAACCGGACAATGCAAGCTCCGGTTCCGCGCGTGTCCTCCACGAAGTACGCGTCGGGTCGGCCCGTTCCTGCCCTACCCGATCCTGAGCACCCTGGCCGGGCTCTCGGCGGGCCGGTGGCCCTGCTCGCCGACGTAGAGCACCTGCCACACGAGCCGCTTGTTCAGCTGGCCGCGCTTGATCGTCACCGCCCAGCTGCCCTTCGGCCCGGTGTGCAGCCGCAACAGCTCGCTCCTCGTCCCCGAGACGCCCGCGAACCAGACCACCCGGCTCGGCAGCACCTTGTGCGTGGTGCTGTCGGTGAGCTTGCCCGACAGGACGGACGGGTGGCCGGCCGTGACCGGGTTGCGGCTCGCGCCCGCGGTGATCTTGGTCAGGTGCACCTTCGTCGCCGTGCGCGAGTAGGCGGCCAGGTCGGTCGCCATCTGGTTCACGTCGATCGAGCCCCAGCCCGTCGCCATGTCGTAGCGCGGCGCGGCCTTGTACCGCCCGGCCGGCGTGAGGATGCTGTTGTTGCCGCTCGTGACGTCGTGGAACATCGCCGGGTCGGCGACTCGCCTCGTGGTAGAGGAACGGGTCGGCGAAGCCCATCCGCATGCCGCCGTTGGCGAGGCTGAACGTGTCGGCGTCGGCCGTGAAGGCCGCCATCAGCGGCGCCGCCGCCGACGTGCCGCCGACGATGTCCCAGCCGCCGTCGTTGATCACGTAGCCCGGTGTTCGGGTTGGCGTTGAAGGCGATGTCGGGCACCTGACGGCAGAACACGGTCTTGCCGCCGCACTTCGTCTTGCTCGACAGGCCGGTCCGGATCACGCCGGGGCCGGCCTGCCACGACGGCATGCGGAAGACGCTCGAGACGCCGCCGCCACCGCCGCCGTTGGTCGCGCCGTGGCCGCCCCAGACGGTCTCGCTGAACGGGCCGGGTGTGCAGGGTGGTGCCGCCCACGCCGGTGGCGTATGGCTGGCCGGCCGGGTCGTCGACCGCGAGGCCGTTGAATCCGAGCCGGTGGCAGTCGGAGGCGCCGTCGTCGCCCGAGGCGACGAAGAACGACATGCCCGCCACCGCCATCAGCTGCAGCTCCTGGTTCGTGGCCGCCTGCTGGTCGAGGCCCTCGAACAGGTCGCACAGGCCCCAGCTGTCCGACACGATGTTGATGTGCCGGGTGGTGCGGTCGTGCAGCATCGCGTCGAGCACGGCCGCCTGCGAGGCGGACGGCTTGGCGACGTAGGTGAACAGGTTGTCGAGGCCGGTGGCCTGCGAGACGACGACCTGCTGGTCGAGGGCGACCTCGACCGGCCGTCGGTGTTGGTCGTGCCGCCGCCGACCTTCACCCGGGTGTTCGGCACGCTGTGCCGAAGCAGGTCTGGAAGGTGGTCAAGGTCGCTCCGAGCCGTCGCCGAGAACTCGACCAGGGCGATCGACTGGCCGTGAGCCGTCGTTGCCGTTGTCGAGCAGCGTCTGCGAGTTGTAGGCGTTGGCCGCCGCCAGGTCTTGCGGCTGGAGCGTCCCGGGGAAGTTGCTCTGATCGGTGTTCGACCCGCCGCACCCGGTGAGCGCGTTCGGCTGCAGGTGCGTGTGCTTCGTGCGAGCCCGAGCGGCTTCATCAGCGGCTGGGTCGAGAGGCCGTCCACCGAGAGCACGTCGCCGGCGATCGACGCCGGCAGGTGGAGCGCGCTCGTCGGCGCCCGGAACGTCTTGCCGTCCGCGCCCTGGTACTGGGCGAGCGACACGCCGAACGCGTGCTCGGCCGCGGCGGCCGTGCCCGTGAACGACGACACCAGCAGGCCCTGGCCGTTCGGGCGTGAAGCCCTGCGAGCGCATGTAGGCGCTGAGCTGCGCCCGCGCCGTCGCCGACGGCCGGAAGAGCAGGTTCATCATCTTCGCCGAGAGGCCCGGGCGGGCGCTCGACTGGGCCGCCATCTGCGCGAGCAGCTTCCGGTGGCTCGGCTTCAGGAAGACCGAGACGCGCACGGGCGAGGTCGGTGATGCGTGGCCGACGACGTTCGCGCCCGCCAGCGAACGCTCCGCCGAACCGACCAGCGGAGCCATCTGCGGCGATGCGTGCGCGTGATGAGTCTGGGCCTGGGCGGGCGGCGCGGCTGCCGCCGCGGCCACGACCCCGGCGAGGGCGAAGAGCTTGAGGGACGCGCTCACATCGGGCTCCAATCTTGGGACGGCCGACGGAGAATACGCGCGTTTTCCTCGGAGGCAACCTCGCCGTCCGCTATGTGCCGGGGAGCAGGTGCGCGCTGACCGCGGCGAGCCCTTCGAGGTCGTGCACGTCGTGGTCGAGCAGGGGCACCTCGACGATCGATTCGGCGCCCAGCCGGACCTGCAGGCGCTCGATGTTCGCGCGGTCGCGATCGGCCAGGGACTGGAAGTCGAGCAGGTTCTCGGCGGCCCGCCCGGCGACATCGTCCGGGACGCCGGCCGCCGCCAGCGCGCGGGCGGCCCGGCCGCGGATGCGGCTGCGGGCGCCGCCGACGTAGCTGCGGTGCACCTTGTTCACGACGACCCCGCCGAACGGCAGGTCGCGCTCGCGCAGCGCCCGCCAGAAGAAGTCGGCCTCGGTCATCGGCTCGGGCAGCGGCACGGTCACGAGCAGGAAGGTCGTCTCAGCCGACGCCAGCAGCTGCGAGACCTGCTCGGCGCGGCGGCGGAAGCCCTCGTACATGCCGTCGAAGCCTGCCAGGAACTCCGACACGTCGGCCAGCAGCGCGGTGCCGGTCAGCCGCTCGACGGCGCCGAGCGCCATCCCCGTGCCGGGCAGCGCGCGCAGGCCGAGCCGGCCGGCCTTCATCCCCGGGCGCACCAGCAGCCGCAGCGCCTTGCCGTCGACGAACCGTGTGATCCGGCCCGGCGCCTCGAGGAAGTCGAGGGCGTGGCGCGACGGCGGCGTGTCGAGCACGATCAGGTCGAAGCGTCCGCTGGCCCACACCTCGTAGAGCCGCTCCATCGCCATGTACTCGTGCGACCCGCGACCGCGCCGGCCAGCTGGCCGTAGATCGGGTTCCCCAGGATCCGCTCGGCGGCCTCGGGCGACGGCGCCTGCTCGCGCACGAGCGCGTCGAACGTGCGCCGGGCGTCGAGCATCGCCGCGTGCAGGCTGCCCGGGCCGTCCATGCCGTGTGCGGCCAGGTCGACCTCGTGCTCGTCGTCGTCGGTCTCCGGCAGGCCGAGCGCGCCGGCGAGGCGGCGGGCCGGGTCGATGGTGAGCACGAGCACGCGGCGGCCGCGCTGGGCCATGCCCGCCGCGAGCGCCGCTGCGGTCGTCGTCTTGCCCGACGCCGCCCGCGCCGGCGCAGACGGCGACGTGGACGCCCTCGAGGTGGTCGACCAGGTTCACAGCCCGGCCAGCCTCTCGCCGAGCCCGGCGACGGCGGCTGCGTCGAGCCGCGGCGCGAACAGGAACGGCAGCTCGGCCAGGCACGGCCGCACCCGGTCGAGCTGCTCGGCCTCGTCGGCGGTGCGGGCCATGCGCACACGGGCCGCCAGTGCCGCCGCCCCGGCGTCGCCCCCGGCCGGAACGGCGGCGAGGGCGTCGGCGTCGCCGGGCGCGAACAGCGGCTCGAAGACCGCGTTTGCGATCACGCCGGCGAGCGGCACGTCGTGGCCGTCGACGTCGGCGATCGCCTCGAGCGTCTCCGACACGGGCAGCTCCTCGGGCGTCGTCACGAGCACCACGGCGGTGCGCTTCGGATCCTCCAGCAGCTCCGACACCCACACCGCCCGCGCGTGCACGGGCCCGGTGCGGGTGACGCGGATGAAGTTGCGCGGCACCTTCAGGAACCCCAGCCCGTGGCCGGTCGCGGGCGCGTCGACGACGACGACGTCGTGGCGGCCCCGCTCGACGAGCTGGCGGATCTTCGCCAGGGTCACGAGCTCGCGCAGACCGGGGGCCGCGGCGGTGATGTGGCCGAAGGCGGGGTTCGCGACGAGCCGCTCGACCATCGCCCGCACCTTGAACTGCGAGACGAGGTACTCCTCGAGCGCCCTCTCGGGGTCGATCGAGAACGCGTCGAGGCCGGGGTAGACGGGCGTCTCGCGGTAGCCGATCGGCCCGCCCTGGTCGAAGAGCAGCGACATCCGCTCCTGCGACGCCACCTCGATCAGCAGGGCGCGCAGCCCGCCCCCGGCAGCCGCCATGCCGATGGCGGCCGAGACGGTCGACTTGCCCACCCCGCCCTTGCCCGAGACGATCACCAGCCGCCGCGCGTAGAGCGACATGCGCCGAGCATACTCCGGCGAGAATCGGGGTCTGACCCCGAACAGCGGCTGTGACACTTCCGTTGCGCTTTCGTTCGGGGTCAGACCCCGCTTGCGTACGCTTCGCCCATGTCGGAGACGAGCGATCCGCTGCGCCAGGCCGAGGCCCACGCCTACCGACGCCGGGGGCGCCGGCTGGGCCTGGCCGCGAACGTCGTCGAGCTGGCGGCGCTCGTCGCCATCGTGGCCGTGACCGGAAGCATCGGCGGCTGGTGGGCGCTCGCCCTGCTCGTCGGCGGGCTCTTCCTGCTCGGCCTGCCGTTCGGCTACGCCGGCTACAAGCTCTCGCGGGCCTACGGGCTCTCCCGGCAGACGACCGGCGGCTGGCTGGCCGACCGGCTCAAGGGCGCCGGGATCGGGCTCGTGCTGGGCGGGGTCGCCGCCGCGGGGCTGGTCGGCATCCAGCGCGCCGCCGGCGACTGGTGGCCGCTGCCGGCCTGGATCGCGATCGTCGCGTTCAGCGCCGTCCTGGCGGCGCTGTGGCCGGTGCTGCTTCTGCCGATCTTCCTCCGCAGCGAGCCGATGGCGTCCGGCGAGCTCGCCGACGCGCTCTGGGACACGGCCCGGCGGGCGAACGTGCGCGTGCGCGAGCTGCGCCTGCTGCGGATGGGGGAGAAGACCGCGGCCGCGAACGCAATGGTCGCGGGCCTCGGGCCGACGGTGCGCATCTACGTCTCGGACACGCTGGCCGAGACCGAGGAGGGCGAGGACGACGGCGGTGCGCTCGCGCGCACGCGCGTGGTGCTGGCCCACGAGCTCGGCCACCACGTCCACCGCGACATGTGGCGGCTGATGGCCGTCTCGTCGGCGTCGCTCGCGGCGGGGATCCTGGGCGCATGGGCGGCCGTCGAGGCATTCGCGCCGGACGGCGCCGGCCACGTCTCGGCGCTGCCGTCGGTCGTCCTCGGCTTCACCCTCGCCTCGGCCGTCGTGTCGCCGCTCGTCGCCGCCTACTCGCGCCGGCGCGAGCGCGCCGCCGACGCCTATGCGGCCCGGCTGGCGGGCGAAGGCGAGACGTTCGCGCAGGCGATGGAGCGGCTCGTGGCCCGAAACCTGAGCGAGCTCGAGCCGCCCCGCCTGTACCACCTGCTCACCTCGTCGCACCCGACGCCGGCCGAACGAATCGCTGTCGCGCGCTCCGGCAGACACGTTCCGGCGGCGTGAGAACGCGCAGAGCCGGGCAGGATTACACTTGTTCCAGGCGAACTGCGGCCTGATGCGAAATGCCACACTCCCCAAGAACCCTGTCATTGAAGCCGAATTCACCCGCCGGTTGCGCCCGGTCAGAGGAGCCGAGCCGTTGGGCCAGGTGATCGCCTTCGCGAACCAGAAGGGCGGGGTGGCGAAGACCACCACGACCCTGAACCTCGGTGTCGCGCTCGCCGAGCGGGGCAAGCGCGTGCTCGCGGTCGACCTCGACCCGCAGAGCAACCTGACCATGAGCCAGGGCATCGACCCCGAGGAGCTCGAGCTGTCGATGTTCGACGTGCTCGTGCACAAGACGCCGATCGAGGAGATCATCCTCAGCCGGGAGATCGACCTGGCCGTGTCGAGCATCGACCTGGCCGGCGCCGAGCTCGCGATGTCGTCGATGATCGGGCGCGAGCGGGCGCTCCAGAAGGCGCTCCTGCCCGTGCGCTCCACCTACGACTACATCCTGATCGACACGCCGCCGTCGCTCGGGCTGCTCACGATCAACGCGCTCACGGCCGCCGACGGCGTCGTCGTGCCGGTGCAGTGCGAGTACCTGTCCCTGCGCGGGCTGATCCAGCTCGAGAACACGCTCGCGATGATCCGTGAGAACCTGAATCCCGACGTGCGCATCAAAGGCATCCTCCCGACGATGTTCGACGCCCGCACGCTGCACGCGCGCGAGGCGGTCGAGATCCTGCAGGAGAACTTCGGGACGCTCGTGTTCGACACGCGCATCAAGAAGACGGTTCGCTACGCCGAGGCGCCGGTGAAGGGCACGTCGGTGCTCAAGTACGACTCCAACGGGAACGCCGCCAGGGCGTACCGCGACCTGGCCGGGGAGGTGCTTCGCAATGGCAAAGCGCCATAGCATGCGGGACGGCCCGCTGGCTGCGCTGTTCAAGGCGACCGAGCGGGCCGAGGCCGCCGCCGAGGCGGCGGACGGGGAGATCGCCGAGGAGGACACCCAGGTCGGCATCGAGGCCGACCGTCCGCACGTCGTCGACCTGCCCAGCGAGGAGTACGGCGCGGCACCGCCCGTGCCGAGGGCGTCCAACTCGCCCTACCTGGCGGTCATCCGCGTGGTCGGCGTCGGCGGGGGCGGCTGCAACGCCGTCAACCGCATGGTCGACGCGGACATCGGCGGGGTCGAGTTCATCGCGGTCAACACCGACCAGCAGCAGATGCAGATGTCGGATGCGACCGTCCAGATCCACATCGGCCGCCAGCGCACCCAGGGCCTTGGCTCCGGCGCCGACCCCGAGGTCGGCCGCGAGGCCGCCGAAGACTCGTACGACCGCATCAAGACCGCGCTGCGCGGCTCGGACATGGTGTTCGTGACCGCCGGCGAGGGCGGGGGCACCGGCACAGGCGCCGCGCCGGTCGTCGCCCGGATCGCCCGCGAGGTCGGCGCGCTCACCGTCGCGATCGTCACGTCGCCGTTCGGGTTCGAGGGCAGCCGTCGCAAGACCCAGGCGACCGCGGGGGTGCGCGCGCTGCGCGAGGCCGCCGACACGTTGATCGTCATCCCCAACGACCGGCTGCTCGAGGTGCTCGAGAAGGGCACGAGCCTCGTCGAGGCGTTCCGCGTTGCCGACGACGTGCTCCGCCAGGGCGTGCAGGGGATCTGTGACCTGATCACCCAGCCGGGGCTCATCAACCTCGACTTCGCCGACGTGCGCACCATCATGTCCGGAGCCGGCAGCGCGATGATGGGCATCGGCATGGCCACGGGCCCGCACCGCGCCAACGAGGCTGCCACGCACGCCATCAAGAGCCCGCTGATCGACCACGAGGTGCACGGCGCCCGCGGGATCCTGCTCGCCATCTCGGGCGGCAGCGACCTGGCCCTGCACGAGGTCAACGAGGCCGCCGAGGTCGTCCGTGCCGCCGCCGACGACGACACGACGATCATCTTCGGCGCGACGGTCGACGAGCGTCTCGCCGGCCAGCTGTGGGTGACGGTGGTCGCCACCGGCTTCCCGCTCCCGGGCGACGCGCCCCGGACACAGATGCGCCCGCGGCAGGAGCTGGAGCGGGAGCGCGAGCGGTTCGAGCCCACGCCACGCCCGCCGGCCGACGACTTCACGCTCGAGCCGCCGAGCTTCCTCAGCTAGACCCCGGGGACTGTCCCCGCCCAAATCGGGGACAGTCCCGGTTTCGGCTGCTCAGCCGGTCGGTCGCACGGCGTAATAGCCCGCCACGCGGCGGCGGAGCGAGCCGACACCGACGAGGAGCACGATCCCGTCGCGCTGCTCGACGTCGCGTGCCCGCACCGCGCCGTAGATGCGGACGACGCCGTGCGCCGCGAGCCAGCCGGCGAACCAGCCGAAGAGCTGCTCGTGCCCCCACCACCACGCGAAGGCGCCGATCGCGGCGTAGAAGACCGCATACCAGCCCAGGGACTCGAGCACGTAGCGCCGAATAGAGCCGTGGCGGGCGCCGTCCGGCAAGGCTGCGGCATCGGCCAGCTGCGCGGCGCCCGGGAGCATCGAGCTGATCCGGTCGAGCAGGGTGCCGAACACGAATCCGACGACGAACGAGACGACCCCGCGGGCGAAGCCCTCCCCCGCCACGCTCCCGGCGAAGAAGCTCGCCCCCGCCAACAGGTAGACCGCGGCGTCGATCCGCCAGCGGGTCACCACCTCGAGGACGACCAGATCGGTGTGGGCGGCGCTCACGCGCCGAGCCTACGGGAACCTTCCGCGCCGCCGCGTGGTCTGACCGACATGGCCCCCGCAAGGATGCTGGTGCTGCTCGCGCTCGGGATCGTTGTGAGCGGCTGCTCGTCCGGTCTGCGCACCCAGCGCTATGCGGTCTTCCACATCCGCGGCGCCTACCCCAGCGCCACGCGCACGAACCACTTCGCCGGCGAGCTCCGCCAGGCTCGGTTCACCCTCACATGCCGGTCGCCGCGGCACTATCAGGGGCTCTACGGCCCGCCTTCATGGCGCCAGCGCCTCTACCTTGCCATCCTCGACTCCCGGACGCGGAGGTCGACGGGGATCCTGTGCGCCGGCTGCCCACCGTCGATCGTGCGGGTCGACGTCCGCGGCACGATCCGGGGCCGTCCGGTGCACGAGCGCTTCACCTCCTGCCTGTGCGGCGACGGGCCGCAGGCCGCCGCCGACGCGCGGGTCATCCTCCTGCTGCACCCGCCCTTCAGAACGCCGGCGACCTGACGTAGTACTCGTGGGCGCGGCGATTGCGCGGCGAGCCCATGCCGACGCTGTACTCGACGCGATCGCGTCGCTCCATCCGGCGCGCACGCACGGCGGAGACGAGCCGGATGACCCCGTACGCGGCGAACCAGCCGCCGATGAGGTTCGGCGACGAGAGCGCCGTGGCCGCGCCCGCCGCCACGGCACCGCTGACGCCGACGACGGCGACGCTCTTGAGTGTGTATCCCAGCACGGAGCCACGCCGCGCGCCGGCCGGGAGCGGGGACGCGCCCTTCAAACGGTCCGGCCGGTGCAGCGTGGTCGCCCAGCGCTCGACCACGAGACAGACCGCCAGCTCGATCGCGAAGGCGGCGACGCTCTGGCCGGCGCCGCGCGCCACGGTGCTCCACGCCAGGAATCCCAGCCCCACAAGCAGGAACAGCGCCGCGTCGATGCTCCACATGGTCACGACGTCGACGACGACGAGGTTCGTGTCGATATCGGCCATGCTTCGAGCCTACGAGGGGTCGAGGCACCTGGCGACATACGGCACGCGGTGAGGACAGTCCCCGCTCGGCGGGGACTGTCCCCGATTTCTACGGGTGGTCGGTGCGCCTGGCCATGTGCAGCGCCGCGCCCCAGTGGCGGCGCAGCAGCCCGTCCGGGCGCTCGGCCAGCCGCCGCCGGATCTCGTCGTACAGCCGCTCCCTCTGCCACGGCTGCATGACGATGTTGGCCGAGAAAGTCTCGAGCAGGTCGATGTAGCGCTCCGCCGTGTACCGCACCTCCCAATCGAACTGGATGACGGTCACGCCGTCGAAGAGTCCGGACGCCCGGATCTCGTAGCGGGCGTCCGGCAGCTCGCGCGGCCGCGGCCAGGTCGTCGCGCGGCCCGCGCCGATCTCCTCGTACACCTCCTGCAGCTCGAGGAAGATCGGGTCGCCCGCCACCGGCAGCACGTGGACGGCCGCCCAGAACGCGAGGTGCCCGCCCGGGCGCAGGAGCTCCCAGGCCCGCCGGTAGCGCACCTCCGGATCGGCCCAGTGCCAGGCGGTCGCGGCGACGACCGCGTCATACGTCGCCTCGTCCAGGGGGCGCCACGTCTCGAACGCGCCGTGCACGACCTCGACGTCTGGAAACACCGCCAGGTTCGCGCGGGCGACGGCTGCGAGCTCGGCGCCGAGCTCGACGCAGGTCAGGCGCAGGCCGCGCTCTGCAAGGGGCCGCGTCGCCTTGCCGGTGGCGCAGCCCACCTCGACGACGCGGTCGCCCGCCCGCAGGCCGGTCTGGCGCAGCAGCGTGTCGAACAGCGCCTCGGGATACCCGGGCCGGGCGCGGTCGTAGCGCTCGGCCACCGAGTCGAAGGTCGCCCGGAGCGTCTCACGGTCGTCTGCCATGGGCCGGATTCTGCGGCATCCGCCGGCGGACGCCAACCAGTCCGGCGGTGGCGAGCAGGGCGGCCACGACGCCGATCGCCCACACGTCGGTGCTCGAGCCCGACGACGCGGAGGCGGCCGGAGGCGCGGCGGCCCGCGGCCTGTGCGGCGTCGTCCGCCGGTGCGACGGGGCGGAGACCAGTGCGAGCGTGTGCGTGTCGATCGCCGCGACCGCCTTCGCCCCCGACACGATCACGAGCCGGGTGCCGCCGTCGGCAAGGCGGAGCTTCATGTTCAGCACGTTGCGGTTCTGCATGCTGGGGATGTCGATGCAGCGGGCCGTGCGAGTGCGCGTATCGAGGGCGTGCACGAACGCGCCGTCCTCGCCGCCCTGGTAGAGCGTGTAGGCCCAGCCGCCGCCGGCCGTCTGGAGCCGCGTCGCCGGCAGGCCGTCCATGCGCCACTCGTGGTCCGTCTTGTCGGCGATCACGCCGGGGAGCAGCCGCCCCGCGGGGATGTCGTAGGCCCGCACCGTGTAGCGGGTGAAGTGCGCGCGCGACGCGTGCTGGGTGAGGTACAGCGTGGCGCCGTCGGGTGAGAGCGCGTCGAAGGCGAACGCGCCGCGCAGCGTGATCCGGCGGACGACGTGCAGGTCGCGCGTCGAGAGGACGACGAAGCTCGTGCGGCGGGGCAGGGAACCCAGGAAGGTGCGCTCCTCGACGACGAGCGTCGGGCTCGTCGCCGGCACCTGCTCGACGCCCGCGTTGTAGGTGACGAGGGGGATGCCGAACCTGCCGGCGATCGTCTGCGACCGTAGGGTCGCACCGCCCGCCCGGCGCAGCTCGGTGACGAGCGTCCGTCCCGGGGGGCTGGGCACGGCGACGAATCGCCGGGTGTGGCCCCGCCAGGATGCGCCGTCGCCGCCGAGCGCGACGCCGGGCGTCACGCCCACGGCGAGCGCCGCGGCCGGGAGCACGAGGCCCGCGAGGAGCGCCACGGCCGCCCAGATCAATGTGCGCGTCGTTCTCCTCGTCATCGTGACCTCCGTCCCTCCGCCGTCGCCTCCCTATCCGCACCAGGGCCGCAAACGTCACGCGGCTCGATTTGCAGCACCTTTGCGGGCACATTTGCCAGGCCCTGCCTGTGGATAACCCTCAAGAAGTGGGTGCCTCCGGTCGATTGCCACGGGCGAGCCCAGCAGTTCGGGGCCACCAACACGCTTTGTCAGCATTGAAAGGGAAACCGACATGTTCAGCAATCTGAAGCGGTCGGCCGGCCTCGGTATCGTCGTCGTCGCGGCGGCTGCGGGGCTCGGCGCCTACGCCTTCACCACCAGCAACACGGTCGACACCACCAGCGCCGCCGGCGTCGGTCAGGCCGCCATCTCCGGGTACGCGGTGACGAACGTCTCC
The DNA here is from genome assembly GCA_963708365.1 of uncultured Actinomycetes bacterium. GTDB lineage: Bacteria > Actinomycetota > Thermoleophilia > Gaiellales > JAICJC01 > JAICJC01. Next base: position 219,146 of record CAVPSM010000003.1, on the reverse strand, counting down.
TACACCCAGGACGCGGTCGACCCGTCGACCTGGTCGGCCGTCGACTTCAACCTCGACAGCAACGCCACGCAGGTGCAGGTCAAGTTCGACGACTCGAACGCTGTCCTGCCGAGCAGCGGCTGGATCGACTGCACCGGCACCGGCAGCACCATCCAGCACGTCTCGCCGTTCGCAGTCCATTGCGTCCTGCCCGGTGTCGACGCTCATCTCGACACGCTGACGGTCTCGGCCGCCCGCTAGACCGACCCAGCACGAAGCACGGGGCGGCGGGATCCCCTCTCCCGCCGCCCACGTGCGGAGCCTCAATGTGACATTCGCCCCCCGCACACAGAGTCACCGCAGGCGCCGTATCGCGGCGCTCGTCGTCGTTCTGGCGGTGCTTGCGGCCGGGTGGTGGTTCCTCGCCCCGCCCGCCATCGGCGGCGACACGTCCTACGTGGTGACGGACGGCATCAGCATGCACCCGCGCATCCACACCGGCGATCTCGCGCTGGTGCGGCCGGCGGGGAGCTATCGGGTCGGCGACATCGTCGCGTACCGCAACCCGGAGCTGCGCGTGACCGTGCTGCACCGGATCCACTCGATCTCGCCCGCCGGCCGGTACCGGTTCAAGGGCGACAACAACTCCTGGATCGATCCGGGCAGCGTCACCCGGGCGGCGATCATCGGGAAGATGTGGGTGCTCGCGCCGGGCCTCGGCGGCGACCTTCACACGCTGCACTCGCCCCTCGTCATGGCGGCCATGGCCGTCCTCGCCGTGCTGCTCCTCTTCGGCGGGGCGGGCGCCCAGGCGCGCCGCCGGCGCGGTCGCGCGCAGCCGAAGTGGAAGGCCGCGCAGCCGAAGTGGAACGGGGCGCCCGCTCCCGGACCGGCCCCGGCCGCAGCAACGGCGACCTCCGCTGGGCCCGCACCGGCACCCGCGCCGACACTGGTCCCGCCGCCGATGCGGAGCCGGCGCCCCTCGGCAGGCCCGTCGTACGGCGGAGTCGCCGCCGCGTTCGCCGCCGTGATCGCATGCGCCGGCCTCACCCTTCTCGCGTGGACGTCGCCGACCAGCCGTCCCGCCCCGTCGTCTTCGAGCTACGTCCAGTCGGGCCGCTTCTCCTACTCGGCCAGCGCGGTCGCCGGCGCCGTCTACGACAGCGACCGCGTGACCACGGGCCAGCCCATGTTCTCGCGCCTCGTCGGCCCGGTGCAGGTGCGCTTCGCCTATACGCTGCGCTCGGCACCGGTCGTCGGCGCCACCGGCACCGCGTCGCTCGCCGCCGTCATCTCTGCCCCGAACGGCTGGGCGCGAACGGTCAGCCTCGAGGATCCGACGCCGTTCACCGGCCGCCGGGTCGCCGTCGCGGGCACCGTCCACCTGCGCCGCCTGCAGCGGCTCGTCCAGCGGGTGGCCGTCGCGACCTCGGTACCGAGCGAGACGTTCACGCTCACGCTGGTGCCGTCCGTCCACACCCACGGCACGCTCGCCGGGCGGCCCTTCGCGGCCGACTATGCCCCGCGGCTCCCGTTCTCGCTGACGCCGTACGAGCTCGCGCCGGTGCTGCCCGAGGCCGCCGCGGCCGCCGGTCCCGCCAGGGCGGGCAAGGCGGGCGTCTTCCACCCGGCCCAGACCTCGTCGTTCACCTCCGCCGGGTCGGCGCAGGTGACCATCGGCCCCGATCGGCTCCATCTCTCGGCCGGGTTCGCGCGGGTGCTCGGGCCGATCGGCCTGCTCGTCGCGCTGGCCGCGGCCGGCCTGGCAGGGCGGCAGCTGCGCCGCGAGCGCCGCGCCGACGAGCCCACGCGTATCCAGGGCCGCTACGGCGAGGCGATGATCGCCGCCGTCCAGTCGACGCTGATCCACGGCGGCGACCTGGTCGAGGTCGAGAGCATCGAGGCGCTGGCCCGTCTGGCAGAGCGCCACCAGAGCCTCATGATCCACGAGCAGACGGCGACGGGCCACGCCTATCTTGTCGCCGACGGCGGCACGGTCTACGCCTACTTCGTGCACACGACCGAGCCCGAGCCGGCCGTGCGCGAACGGCTCGCCCGCGGCGAGGGCCTGCGCCCCGGCGCCTCCGCCGCGTAGCGGCGTCCGCCTGAGCCCGGGCGTACGATCCCGGGATGGCAGCCGCCGCCGCAGCCGGCCACGAGCTCACCGCCCGCACCGCCGCGGACGTCCTCGCTGCGGGCGGGAACGCCGTCGACGCGACCGTCGCGGCGGCGGCGATGTCGTGGGCGTCCGAGCCCGGCCTTATCAGCCCGTGCGGCGGCGGGTTCCTGCTGGTGCGGCCGGCGCGGACGGGGAAGCTCCACCTGCTCGACGCGTTCACCGCCATCCCCGGCCGCGACCTTCCGCCGGAGCGGCGGCTGGGGACGTTCGACCGCGTCGACGTGCCCTTCGACGAGCAGACGACCCAGGTCTTCCACATCGGCGCCGCCGCCTGCGCCGTGCCCGGAGTCGTCGCTGGCGTGGCGGCCGTGCATGCGCGCTTCGGGTCGATGCCGTGGCGCGACCTGCTCATGCCCGCGGCCGCTGCCGCGAACGAGGGGGTTGCGTCGCGGGGCGGCCAGCAGGCGGTGTTGAAGGCGATCGAGGTCGTGCTCACGCACACCGAGGAGGCCCGCGCCGTGTTCGCGCCGGGCGGCAGCTACGTGCAGGAGGGCGAGCGCGTGCGCCAGCCCGACCTGGCCGGCACGATCGAGCGCCTCGCGGAGCTCGGGCCACTCGACTTCTACGAGGGCGGGCTGGCGGAGGCGATGGTCGAGCACCAGGACGCGACCGGGGGGAAGCTGACGATGGCCGACCTGGCCACGTACCGGGCGGTGTGGCGGCGGCCGCTGCGGATCGCCTACCACGGCCGCCGCGAGATCTACACGAACCCGCCGCCGTCGTCGGGGGGCGTGCTCATCGGGCACATGCTGGCCGTTCTGCGCGGTGTCACCGAGCCGCTCCCGCCGGGTCGCGCCCGCACGCTGCGTGCGTACGCGGAGGCGATGCGCTCGGCGGCGCGGATGCGCGACCGCCGCTTCGAGCGGCTGCTGCACCGCGGCGGGCTGGCGGCCCACATGCTGTCGGACGAGGCCGTCGGCCGCGGCCGGGCGGCGCTCGTGGCCGCGCTCGACGGCGAGCCGTCGACGGCGCCGGTGATCCCGTCAGACCACGGCACCACGCACATCTCGGTCGTCGACGGCGCCGGCAACGCCTGCGCCTTCACGTCGTCGAACGGCTGCCACTCCGGCGTGATCGTGCCCGGAACCGGCCTGCACCTGAACAACATGATGGGCGAGGAGGATCTCGCCGCCGGCCGGGCCATGCCCCCGGGCACGCGGCTCACGAGCATGCAGGCGCCGACGATGGTCGTCGGACCGGACGGGATCGAGCTGGTCGTCGGGTCGAGCGGCTCCAACCGGCTGCGCTCGGCGATCACCCAGGTCGCGATCAACGTGATCGACCACGGGATGGGCGCGCGCGAGGCGATCGACCATCCCCGCGTCCACGTCGAGGGCGAGCGGCTCGACTGCGAGGGCGGCTTCGATCCGTCCGAGATCGACCAGCTGGAGCGCTGGGGCGAGCGGGTGAACCGGTTCGCCGGCCTCAACCTGTACTTCGGCGGCGCCAACGCGGTCGTGGGCCGCGGTGGCGCCCTCGAGGCCGCCGGCGATCCCCGCCGGGACGGGTTCGGCGTCCTGCTCGACGGGTAACGCACGAACACGTCAGACCCCGTTTGGTGCACAAGTGCTCGACGGTTGGGTGCCACGGTCTGGGCGGATTCCAGCCTGGACGGGTCGCCTCGGCCCACTCCTCGGTCGCGTCGCGGATTCCAGGCTGCCAGGCGAGCCCCGGTGGAACTGCCGGCGGTGCCGCGCCGAGGGCGCGCTGGCTCGGGGCGGAGGGGTTTGCCACGGGATCGGACACCTGAGGGGTACACGGCAGTTGGCGGTGTTTGCATGTGTCATTTGCGGATCCCCGACACTATTGCCACCCCTCGTCACCCACGCGTGACATCTGCCCCGTCACACTGGCAGCACCGATGTATGCCCTCCCAACCCTCTACAAGGCGCGCAACCTGCCGCTGAAGCGGCCGGTCTGCGCGATCTGTATCGACCGGACACGGGGACGCACCGAGGAGATCCGCCTCGGCTATCGGGTGACGGTGTGGCTGTGCCCCGGGCATGCGTCGCAGGCGTTCCAGACCAGGCGCGGCGGCAGAGACTTCGTGCGGACGCTGATGGGCGTGTGGCGGGCGAACGGCTGCATGACGGCCGCGCGCCATCGTGCCGTCGATGCCCACGTCAACCAGCTCCGCACCCAACCGCCACGCATCAGGCCAGGCAGCTACGCCTGGCCCGAGCTACGACGCCGCCTCGAAGCCCACTACGCCAACGGCGCGCCGCCAGCAGACTCGACCTACCACGCCTGCACCGCCTGCACCGCCCACAGCCCCAGCCGCCGCACCCTGCAGCGCTGGCACGCCGAACGGCGCTGGCTCAACCGCCCGCCCTAGGACGCCTTGTCCCCGCCCTCCGGCGGCGCCACCTTGCCGTTCGTATGCGCGCGGTCGCGGATCTCGGCCGCGGTGGCCAGGTTCTCGAGGCCGCGGGCGAGCAGCTCGACGACCACCATCAGCCGGGCCCGCTCGCTCCGCTCCTCGAGGATGCGCAGCTTCTCCGGGGCCGGGAACTCGACCCGGGCGGTGATGGCGTACGACACCCGATCGAGATCGGCGGTGAGGGCGGGGTCGGGCTCGTTCCCGGTCGCCTCGGCCACCTGCTGGTAGAGCGCGAGCGCCGATGCGGCCTCGCGGGCGGCGTCCTCGTCGTCCTCGGCCACCGGCTCGACCCGGCCGGTGATGTACGCGCGGCCGCGGGTCAGCTCCAGCACGCGCACGACCTCGCCGCCGCGCACGACCAGGTTCAGGCGGCCGTCGTCGAAGCGCTCGGTCACCTCGACGATCTCGGCCGTGCAGCCGAGCTCGCGGGCGCCGTCGTCGTCGGCGTACAGGATGGCGAACTCCTGCGCCGCACCCTCGCAGTCGCGGATCAGCCGCTTGTAGCGCTCCTCGAAGATGTGGAGCGGCATCAACTCGCCGGGCACGAGCACCGCGGCGAGCGGGAACAGACCGATCTCGCGGGCCGACATGGCGTTGGTACTCTAGTGGCCCGTGCGCCCCCGACCCGCCCTCGCCGATCTGCGGCCGTACGAGCCGGGAAAGCCCGCCGCCCAGGTGCGCCGCGAGCTCGGCCTCGAACGGATCGTGAAGCTGGCCTCGAACGAGGGGCCGTACGGGCCGTTCCCGGCGGCGCTCGACGCGATCGGGCGGGCGGCGACCGAGCTCAACCGCTACCCCGAGAGGGGCGGCGAGCTGGCCGAGCGCCTGGCCGCGCGGCACCGCACGACGCCGGACCGGATCGCGATAGGAAACGGCGCCGACGCCATCGTCGGGCTGATCTCGATGGCCTATCTCGACCCCGGCGACGAGGCGGTCATGGGCTGGCCGTCGTTCCCGAGCTACCGGCTCGATGCGGTCAAGCAGGCGGCGACGCCGGTGACCGTGCCGCTGCGGGACGGGTCGTACGACCTCGACGCGATGGCCGACCGGATCGGGCCGCGCACGAAGATCGCCTACGTCTGCAACCCCAACAACCCGACCGGCGGGATGGTCGGCCGGGCGGCGCTCCGCGGGTTCCTCGACCGGGTGCCGGACGACGTGCTCGTCGTGGTCGACGAGGCCTACCACGAGTACGTCACCGACCCGGACTACCCGGACGCGATCGCCGAGCACGTCGCCGAGCGTCCCAACGTGGCGGTGCTGCGCACGTTCTCGAAGATCTACGGCCTGGCCGGCCTGCGGATCGGCTACCTGGTCGCGCCGCCGGCGGTCGTCCGCGAGGCGATGAAGGTGCGAAACCCCTTCGACGTGTCCGAGGTCGCCCACGCCGCGGCGCTCGCCAGCCTGGACGACCCGGACGAGGTGGTGCGGCGGCGCGATCTGAACGAGCGCGGCCGGTCAGACCTCGCCGCGGCGCTGCGCGAGGCGGGGATGGAGCCGCTCCCTTCGGTCGGCAACTTCCTCACCGCGGACGCCGGCGACGGCCGCGCGCTGGCCCGGGCGCTCGAGCGCGAGGGCGTCATCGTCCGGCCGCTGGCGCCGTTCGGGTCGCCGGAGAGCATCCGCGTCACGGTCGGCACGCCCGAGGACAACGCCGCGTTCGCGGCCGCCCTGGCGCGGGCGCTGCAGCCGCGGTGAGCCGGCGACCGACCGACCTGCCCACCCTCGTCGAGGGGGTCAGCGGCGGAGACGTGCGCGCGGTCGCGCGGGCGATCACGCTCGTCGAGAACCGCGACCCGCTGGCCTACGACCTCGTGCGCGAGCTCTACGCGCGGACGGGCAAGGCCGCCGTCGTCGGCTTCACCGGGCCGCCGGGGGTGGGGAAGTCGAGCCTGATCGCATGCGTCATCGCCCACCTGCGGTCGCAGGACAAGAAGGTCGGTGTGGTGACCGTCGACCCGTCCAGCCCGTTCTCGCGCGGGGCGCTGCTCGGCGACCGCATCCGGCTCGCAGACCACTTCCTCGACGACGGCGTCTTCATCCGCTCGATGAGCACCCGCGGGCATCTCGGCGGCGTGTCGGAGGCGACGCTGCAGGCGCTGCTCATCCTCGACGCGGCCGGAATGGACATCCTGCTCCTGGAGACGGTGGGGGTGGGGCAGAGCGAGGTCGAGGTGGCGTCGCTCGCCGATACGGTGCTGCTCGTGCTGCAGCCGGGGTCGGGCGACTCGATCCAGGCGCTCAAGGCCGGCGTCATGGAGATCCCCGACGTCATCGTCATCAACAAGAGCGATCACCCGGCGGCGCGCACGATGCGCTCGGAGATCCGCTCCGTGCTGGCGCTCGACCCGGCCACGTCGCGGCGGGTACCGATCGTCGAGACCGAGGCGTTCCGCTCCGAGGGCATCGCCGAGCTGTGGGAGGCCGTGCTCGAGCACCGCGCCCACCTGGAGAAGGACGGCGGCCTCGACGCCCGCCGGCGCGAGAGCGTCGAGCACGAGATCGTCTCCGTGGCCGTCGCCCAGGCGCGGCGGCGGCTGTCCGAGGCGCTCGAACGCGATCCCGACCTGCGCCGCCTGCTCGACGACGTGCACGCCCGCAAGCTCGACCCGCTCACGGCGACGCGGGAGATCAGCGAGCGGGTGTTCCGGGGCGACGCCGGCTCGTAGCCGCTACACGCCGTCGGCGGCGGTGGTCGCGGCCACCGACAACGCGTAGGCCCGCCGGCCCTCGGCGATGATCTCGTCCGCATAGGCGCGGTTGCGCCAGCCGCCGATCTCGGTGCCGGCGCCCTTCTCGAGATCCTTGTAGACGTCGAAGAAGTGGGCGATCTCGTCGAGCAGCGACACGCGGATGTCGCCGATGTCGTGGACGCGGCTCCACTTCGGATCCTTGAAGGGGACGCAGAGCACCTTGTCGTCCTCGCCCTTCTCGTCGTGCATCTCGAAGACGCCGACCGGCTCGACCTTGATCACGCAGCCCGGGAAGGTCGGCTCGGCGACGAGCACGAGCGCGTCGACGGGATCGCCGTCGCGGCCGAGCGTGTGCATGACGAAGCCGTAGTCGGCGGGGTAGACGACGCTCGTCCACAGCGTCCGGTCGAGCACGATCCGGCCGAGCTGCGAATCGAACTCGTACTTGTTCCGACTCCCCTGCGGGATCTCCACAATCACGTTCACGGGTTGGTCGGACGCCATCGGGAAAACAGGGTACCCTTCGCGCCCACCTCGTGGTCACGCTGGACGACATCCGTGCGGCCGCCGACGGCCTCTCCGGTGTCGCGCACCGGACGCCGACCGAGCGTTCCGAGACCTTCACCCGCCTCTGCGGCGGCGAGGTGTGGCTGAAATTCGAGAACCAGCAGCGCACCGGCTCGTTCAAGATCCGGGGCGCGTACACGAAGATCCAGTCGCTCAGCCCGGCGCGAGCGGGCGGCGGGCGTCGTCGCCCCGTCCGCGGGTAACCACGCCCAGGCGGTCGCGTTCGCGGCCCGCTCCGCCGGGGTCGACGCGACGGTCTACATGCCCGAGGCGGCGTCGCTTGCCAAGGTCGGCGCGACGGAGGGCTACGGCGCGACGGTGCGGCTCGTCGGCGACAGCGTCGAGGGGTCGGTCGAGGCCGCCAAGCGGGCCGTCCACGACGAGGGCCGCACCCTGGTGCACCCGTTCGACGACGAGGTGGTCATCGCCGGCCAGGGGACGGTGGGCCTCGAGATCCTCCAGGATGCGCCCGACTTCGACGCCATCGTCGTGCCGCTGGGCGGCGGCGGGCTGCTCTCGGGGATCGCGATCGCCGTCAAGGCGATGCGGCCCGAGGTGCGCGTGATCGGCGTCGAGGCGGCCGGCTGCGCGCCGTACGTGGGGTCGCTCGAGCACGGCACGATCACGCCGGTGCCGCAGACCGAGACGATCGCCGACGGCATCGCGGTCAAGCACCCCGGCGAGATCACGTTCCAGCTCATCCGCGAGCTCGTCGACGACGTCGTCACGGTGACCGACGCCGAGATCAGCCAGACGATCGTCCAGCTGCTCGAGCGCAGCAAGGCCGTGGTCGAGGGCGCGGGCGCCGTCGCCCTGGCCGCGCTGCTCGCCGGCAAGGTGCAGGCCAAGCGGGCCGTGGCGGTGCTCTCCGGCGGGAACATCGACACGCCGCTGCTGATGCAGGTGATCCGGTTCGGCCTCACGAACGCCGGCCGCTACCTGGTGATCCGCACTCGGCTGATCGACCGGCCCGGCCAGCTCATGCACCTGCTCAAGGTGCTCGCCGACGCCCACATCAACATCCTGGTGGTCTCGCACCACCGCGAGAGCGTCGACGTGGCGGTGGCAGAGACGGGCATCGAGCTGATCCTGGAGACGCGCGACGAGGCCCACGCCCACTCGGTGATCGAGCTGGTACGCAACAGCGGCTACCCCGTCACGCGGATGCACTAGCCCTGCGCGCGTTGCGGCCGGATGAAGGCGAAGAACATGACCTGCTCGGCGGCCGCGAGCATGGGCGGTGACCGTCGGCATACGGGCGCGACCGGCTCGTCGATCCTGCGGCCCCGGAGGGTTCCCTTGACGCCGAACTGCGCCGGAGTGCTGAAATCGCTCTGCCGGCACGTCCGGGGATGGTGCGTCGCGTAGTAGGCGATCGCGGCGCAGAGCGCGCGATTTCGCGACCTGCAACGGACGAGTCGGTGGCGAAGTCCGCGTAGACGGAGCTCGGCCCCGTGAGATTGCCAATCGGCGGGACATACGCAACCTCGAACCGGGTCGGCGCGGGCCCCGCGTGCCTGGTGGGCCGATCCGTAGCAGCCGGCGCATCCGAGGGAGACCGCCACCGCGACGACGATCTGGGAGAGACGCCTCACACCGTCTTGGACGCGCCCCCGGCTGCCGCGGTTGCCGACGAAAGTGCAACAGAAGTGACACGCCGAACCGTTCGGGGTCAGACCCCGGTCAGCGGGCGATGTCGCGCACCCGCTTCACCAGGGCGCGGTGGTAGGCGGGCCGGAGCGTCGTGTCCGCGGCGCCCAGCATCAGCGCGATCAGGGCGGTGTCGTAGCGGCCGAGCCGTAGCCGACCACGACCAGCGCGCGCCGCGGCGACGGCGATCACCAGCCGGCCGACGTTCGTGACCGGCCGCGGCTCCAGCCGCTCCGCGTGCTGCCACACCTCGCCGAACGACGCGTCCCTGTCGAGCCCGAGCAGCACGGCGCACGCCGTCGCGGTTCGCCCGCCGGAGCTGGCGCATGCGCACCAGGTAGAAGCCGCCGTAGCCCGCCGCGATCACCGCCGCGCGGCGGCCACAGCCGATCGTGCAGACAGGGCGAGACCAGCGCCAGCGCCGGCGCCGCGAACCCGAGGATGAGCGCCGTCTCGTCGGTCAGCCGCCGGCCGGCGCCCGGGCGGCGATCGTGCGGGAGACGACGGTGGCCGAGGAACACCGCGCAGACGAGCACGGCGCCCGCCGCCGTGCAGCGCCTGGCCGCGTGTCACAGACCCAGGCCGCGGGCGATCACGAGCCGCTGCACCTCGTTGGTGCCCTCGCCGATCTCGAGCACCTTCGGTCGCGGTAGAAGCGGCTCATCGGGTACTCGTCCATGAACCCGTAGCCGCCGTGGATCTGCACCGCCTCGTTGCACACGCGCCGCGACAGCTCGCCCGTGTAGAGCTTCGCCATCGCGGCCTGCTGGGCAAACGTCGCGGCCCTCGTCCTTCAGCCACGCGGCCTTGTAGACCAGGCTGCCGGGCCGCCTCGATCTCGGTCGCCATGTCGGCCAGCTTGAACTGCGACCGCCTGGAAGCTTGCCCGATCTGGCCGGCCGAACTGCTCCCGCTCTCGCGCGTAGGCGAGCGCCATCTCGAACGCGCCCTGCGCCACGCCCAGGCCCGAGCGCGGCGACGCTGATGCGGCCGCCGTCGAGGATCTCGAGGAACTGGTGGAAGCCGCTCGCCGCGCGGGCCGAGCAGGTTGCCCTCCGGCACCCGGCAGCCCGCGAAGGAGAGCTCGCGCGTGTCCGACGAGCGCCAGCCCATCTTCTTCAGCGGCGCCGACGGCGTGTAGCCGGGCGTCCCGTTCTCGACGACGATGTTCGAGATCTCGTCGCGCCCGGTGCGGGCGGTGATCGTGACCAGCGCCGAGATCTCGGTGCCGGCGTTCGTGATGAACATCTTCGAGCCGTCGATCGACCCACTCGCCGTCCTCGAGGCGCGCCGGTGGTGCGGGTCGCGCCGCGTCGGAGCCGGCTCCGGGCTCGGTCAGGCCGAACGCCGCCAGCCGCCGTGCCGGCCGCCAGGTCGGGAAGCCACCGCCGCTGCTGCTCGTCCGACCCGAACAGGAGGATCGGCGTGGTGCCCAGCGAGGTGTGCGCCGCGACCGTGATCGCGAACGAGCTGTCCACCCGGGCCAGCTCCTCGATCGCGATCGCGTAGGCCAGGGTGTCGGCGCCCGGCGCCGCCCCACTCGGCTCGGGGATGGGGATGCCCAGCAGCCCCAGCTCCGCCGCCTTCGCGACCAGCTCGAGCGGGAAACCGGCCCTCCCGGTCGAGCGCCTCCGCCTGCGGCCCGATCCGCCCCTCCGCGAACTCCCGCACCGTCTCCGGAACAGGCGATGCTCGTCGTCCAGATCGTATAACCGCTCAACAGAGCGACTCCGCCAGCTCCACCAGCAGCCGCACGCCCAAGCCGGTTCCCCCCTTGGCGAACCCGTCGCCCGCGGTCGGAGTCGAGGTCGGCGACGCCGGCGATGTCGAGGTGCGCCCAGGGCCCCTCGCCGGCGAACTCCTGCAGGAACCGGGCGGCGAAGCCGGCCCCGCCCTTCCCGGAGGTCGAGGAGTTCGCCATGTCGGCGACGTCCGAGCGCATGAAGCGGCGTGTACGTCTCGTGGAGCGGCATCCGCCAGACGTGCTCGCCGCCGAGCTCGCCGGCGTCGATCAGACGCGCTCGACCGAACCCTCGTCGCGGCCCATGATGCCGGCGTACCAGTCGCCCAGCGCGACGATCATCGCGCCGGTCAGCGTTGCGAGGTCGACGACGTGCGTCGCGCCCAGGGTGCGGGCGTGGTGGAGGCAGTCGGCGAGGACCAGCCGGCCCTCGGCGTCGGTGTTCGTGATCTCGATCGTCTTGCCGTTCGCGGCCGTGACGACGTCGTCCGGGCGCATCGCCGTCGGCGACGACCAGGTTCTCGACGGCGCCGACGACGCAGACGACCTCGATCGGCAGGTCCAGCTCGGCGATCGCGGCCGTCGCCTCGAGCACGGCGGCCGCGCCGGACATGTCGAACTTCATCCCGGTCATGCTGCGGGCCGGCTTCAGCGAGTAGCCGCCGGTGTCGAACGTGAGCCCCTTGCCGACCAGGCCGAGCACGACGCCTTTCGCGGGCTTCGCCGGCTTGTGGCGCAGGGTGATCAGCGCAGGCGGCGGGCCGCCTGCCGCGGCGACCGCCAGGAACGCGCCCATACTGCGCCGCTCCATGAAGCGGCGGTCGTTCACGGTCGCGGTGACGGTCTTGTACTCGACGGCGATGGCGCGGGCACGCTCGGCCAGCTGCTCCGGCCCCAGGTGGTTGGACGGCGTGTTCTGGAGGTCGCGGGCCCGGTTCACCGCCGTCGCGACGACGGCGGCCCGCTCAGTGGCGCGGCGCTTGCCGTTGAGCAGCGTGACGGTGTCGAGCCGGCTCGGCCGCTCCTTGGCCGGACCGCTGCGGAACCTGTCGAAGCGATAGTCGCCCATCACGGCGCCCTCGACGAGGCAGCGACTGGCGAGGTCGCGGTCGGCCGGAACGGTATCGACGGCGAATGCGAGCGTCTTGGCCCGGGCCGTCGTGGCGGCGCGGGCGGCGGCGGCCGCGGCGTGGCGGATGTCGTCGCCCTCCGGGTCGGCGCCGAGGCCGGCCACGGCCACGCGCTTGGCGCGGACGCCGGCACCGGCGTGGACGACCGTCACCTGGCCGCGCGCGCCGCGGATCTCGCCGGCCTTGATCAGCCCGGCGATGGTGCCGCCGAGGGCCGCGTCGATCTCCGCAGCGACCCCCTCCAGCGTGGGAGGCTTCGTCACCGTAACCACCAGCACGTCGGCGCTGGCTCGGAGAGGCGAGGTGTTGGTGGTGGTGATTCGCATCCCGGGCGGACGGCCGGTCGGCCGGCCTCGGGCATCCTACCCATCACGACGATGACTGCCACCCGTTGCCCCAACTGCGGCGCCCTGCCCCCCGAGGGAGCGCGCTTCTGCCCGAGCTGCGGCCGCGCGCTCGGCGTCGGCGATGCGGCCGAGCGCAAGCTCGCGACCGTGCTCTTCGCCGACCTGGCCGGCTCGACCGAGCTGTCGACGCTGATGGATGCCGAGACGCTGCGCGGGCTGCTGGGCGACGTGTACGACCAGCTCTCCCGCGCCGCCGAGGCCTACGGGGGGACGGTCGAGAAGTTCATCGGCGACGCGGTCATGGCCGTGTTCGGCGTCCCCGTCGCCCACGAGGACGACCCGGAGCGGGCCGTGCGGGCGGCGATCGTCATGCGCTCCCGCCTGGCCGGCCTGGCCGAGCGCCGCGGCATGGAGCTGGGGCTGCGGATCGGGATCAACACCGGCCTGGTCGTCACCGGGACGAGCCCGGGCCGCGACTTCCTGGTCACCGGCGAGTCCGTGAACCTGGCCGCGCGCCTGCAGCAGTCGGCCGAGCCGGGCGAGATCCTGGTGGGCGAGCGCACGTTCCGGGCGGTCGAGCCGCTCGCGCGCACCGTCGCGCCGCGCTCGCTGCGGGTGAAGGGCCGCGCCGGCCCGGTCACCGCCTTCGCCGTCGAGCGGATGGCCCCCGTCGGCTCCTACCGGCGGCGGCGGCGGGCGTTCGGGCCGTTCGTCGGCCGCGAGGCGGAGCTGACGCTGATGCGTTCGCTGGTCGAGCGGGCGGTCGAGCACGCCCGGCCGCACCTGATCACGATCATCGGGGAGCCCGGCATCGGCAAGAGCCGCCTGCTCGAGGAGGCGGTGGTCGAGCTGCAGCGCGCGGACGAGCCGCCCGCCGTGTGGGTCGGCCGCTGCCTGCCCTACGGCGAAGCGGGGCCCTACGCGCCGCTGCGCGACGTGCTCCTGCGGGCCGCGACCGTGCGACCTGAGGACGCGCCCGACGACGCCATCGCCCGGGTGACCGGCTTCCTGCACGCGCTCGTCCCCGACGCCACGCCGGAGTGGATCGACGAGCTTCTGCGCACGGTCTCCAACCGGCGTCGGGCGGTCCGCGAGCACGACGACATGGAGCGCGACGCGCAGAGCGGCCACGACGCTTGGCGCCAGCTGCTGCTTGCGATGGCCGGCCGCCAGCCGACGCTCGTGGTCATCGAAGACGCCCATTGGGCCGAGCCGGCCCTGCTCGAGCTGATGTCGTCGGTGATCCGCAGCGACGCCCGCGTGCCGCTCGTCGTCCTGTGCATCGCCCGCGACGACCTGCTGGTGCGGTATCCCAGCTGGGGTTCCGGCATGCGCGACGAGACGACGGTGACGCTCTCGGCGCTGCCGCCGGAGCAGATGCGCCGGCTGGCGACGGCGCTCGGCGGCGAGCACGACGGCGAGGTCGGCCTGGCCGGCGGCAACCCGTTCTTCCTCGAAGAGATCCTGGCGATGACGGACGAGGGCGCCGAGCGCGTGCCTGAGACGGTGCAGGGGGTCATCAGCGCCCGCATCGACCTGCTCCCGCCGGAGTCGAAGCAGGTGCTGCAGCGGGCGTCGGTGATCGGCCGCCGCTTCACCCAGGCTCAGCTGGCGGCGCTCTCCGGCGAGGCCGATCTGGGCCGCACGCTGCGCCGCCTGGCCGAGCGGGGCATGATCTTCGGCGAGCCCGGCGGGGGCCAGGTGTTCAAGCACGCGTTGATCCGCGACGTCGCCTACGAGAGCATTCCCCGGACCGAGCGCGCCCGCCTTCACCTGGCGCTCGCCCGCTGTCTCGAGACCGACCCGGTCGTGAGCCGGCAGACGCTCGCCAGCCACTACGCCACCGCCGCCGGGCTGGGCGCCGACGAGGCTCGCGCCGACGCCGTGCGGCTGCTCCTGGCGGCGGCCGCGGACGCCCGCGCCATCTACGCGCACGGCCTCGCTCTGCGCCAGGCCGCGCTGGCGGAGACGCTCGCCCAGGGGGACAACGAGCGGTCGCAGGCCGCCGAGGCCGTCGGCGACGCGCGCTGGATGACCGAGGAGGCCGAGGAGGCCATGCAGGCGTATGGCGAGGCGCTGGAGCACGCCGAGGCGGCCGATGCCGATCCGGGCGACCTGGCCCGCCTGCGCTGGAAGTGGGTCGACATGCCGACCCGGTGGGGCTCGTGGTTCGACGACCTGCCCAAGCGAACCACCATCGCCGACACGATCACCCAGGGACTGATCGAGGCCCGTAACGCCCAGCTGCCGATCATCGAGGGGCGGCTGCTCGTCGCGAGCGCACTGCACCGGTGGCGTTACGAGAGGAGCGACCGCGTCGCCCTCGAAGAGGGGCTCACCGCCGGCCGCGAGGCGCTCGCGATCGGCGAGCGCCTGAACCGGCCGACGCTGCGCTCGGCGGCGATGGATGCGATCGCGGTGCTCCTGCTCGCCCTCGGCCGCTACGTGGACGCCCGCGACCTGGCCGGGCGCCGGCTCGAGCTGGCGCTGCCCGACGGCAGCGGTCGCGAGGAGCGCATGGATGCGTGCTCGCAGGCGGCGCAGACGCGGATGCTCGTCGGCGACTACGCCGGAGCGGTGCGGGCCGGCGAGCAGGCGGGCGAGCCAGGCGCCGACGAGGAGGCGCACTGGCAGGCCCGGCCGGTGCTCGACGTGGCCGAGGCGCTCTTCTACTGGGACCGGTGGGAGCCCGCCATACGGGCCTACGAGCGCTACCTGGCGCTCTACCGGCGCAGCGGCGGCCGCCGGGCCGGCAAGGCGCCGGCGCGGGCCAGCGGGATCGCCGCGGCGATCTTCCTGCTCCGCGGCGAGCCGGAGCGGGCCGAGGAGCTCGAGCAGCGCCTCGGCTACGTGCCGGTGTCGGAGTTCCATCCGGTGGTCTCGCTCGCCCTGGTCGGCCGGGGCGAGCCCGAGCTCGCGCTCGATCAGCTCCGCCACCTGGCGTCGATGCGGCCGAACGCGCTTGCCGTGCGGGCGGAAGCGCTGGCGTTGCTGGGCCGCTGGGACCAGTTCGACGCGGCGCTCGCCGACGCCGTCGCCGCGCCGGGGATCGAGCAGCTGCCGCGGGTGATGGCGCAGCTCGACCGCGCCCGCGGGATCGCCGGCGACGAGGCCGCGCTCGACCGGGCCACGAGGGCGTTCGCCGACCTCGGCTGCCGGTTCGAGCGGGCGCGCTGCCTGGAGCTCGCAGGCGACGTGGTCGCGGCCCGGGACGAGTACGAGCGGCTGGGCGCGATCCCCGCCCTCGAGCGTGCCGGCGTCTAGACCGCTCGGTCTATGGTGCCCACTTCGCAGCGATCAACGAACCCGGGGGACGGAAAGTCATGGCGAGCACGACCGCGACGATCGAGACGAGCATGGGCAGCATCGGGCTGGAGCTCTATCCGGACGACGCGCCCGAAACGGTGGCGAACTTCGAGAAGCTCGCCGGCGAGGGCTTCTACGACGGCCTGATCTTCCACCGCGTCATCCCCGACTTCATGATCCAGGCCGGCTGCCCCGAAG
Organism: uncultured Actinomycetes bacterium; assembly: GCA_963708365.1. Taxonomy (GTDB): domain Bacteria; phylum Actinomycetota; class Thermoleophilia; order Gaiellales; family JAICJC01; genus JAICJC01. The sequence goes on along the minus strand of CAVPSM010000003.1, from coordinate 202,976 downwards.
GCACGGGGACGGGCGGCCCCGGCTACAAGTTCGACGACGAGTTCAACCAGCACAAGATCGTCCGCGGCACGCTCGCGATGGCGAACGCCGGGCCGAATACGAACGGCAGCCAGTTCTTCATCGTCACCGCCGACGCGACGCCCTGGCTCGACGGCAAGCACACCGCGTTCGGCCAGGTGACGAGCGGCCAGGACGTGGTCGACGCGATCCAGAGCGTCGACCGTGACGGCCGCGACCGGCCGACGGAGCAGGTCACGATGCAGAAGGTCACCGTCAGCTCGGAGTAGCGCGGAGCACCGCACCGGTCGCCGTGCCGCCGGTGTGCTCGACCCACTGGAGCGGCGTGCCGCGGTAGGTGCGGTCGCGCGCCGCCGGGTCGGCGCCGCGCTCCAGGGCGAGCCGGGCGATGCCGGGGCGATCCCACTCGACGGCGAGATGGAGCAGGGTGCCGCCGAACGGCTCGAAGCGGCGGCGGACGAGCTGCGGCGCCCGGTCGAGCATCCACCGGGCCGGCTCGATCCGGTCGGTGACGACCGCCAGCCGCAGCGGGCTCGTGCCGCCGGGGAGGGGCTCGGCCAGCTCCGCCGGGGTCGGGGCGAGCGCGTCGAGGGCCGCCAGGTCGCAGAACCCGACCGCCTCCGCGAGCGCAGTCTGGCGGGGCGTCGGCGCGGGGGCGGGGGAGAACCACCAGGTCTGGCCCCAGCCGAGCGACTCGAACCCGACGGCGCGGTAGAGCAGCTCGCCCTCACCGGTCGCGTTCAGCGTGGCGTGCGTGCAGCCGCGTTCGGCGGCGATCCGGCAGGCGGCGATCGTGAGCGCGCGGCCGATCCCCCGGCGGCGATGGGCGGGGGAGACGCCCATCGAGTAGATGCCGGCGACACCCCGCCACGGGTTCATCGCGGCATGTCCGGCGATCTGCCCGTCGATCGCGATCGACACGTGCACCGCGGGCGGCGCGTCGGGGTCGCCGCCGTACGGCACCGCGTCGGGGATCGGGATATGACCGACCGTGACGCGGTGCCGCTCGTCGGGCTCGGGCACGTAGGCCAGGTCGAGCCCCATCCAGTGCGGCTGCCAGCCCCACCCGAACCCGCGCGCGATCAGGCGGGTGCCCAGGTCGCGGTCCTGCGTCTCGGTCCAGCAGCTCGCCTCACGCACGCCCAGCGCACGGATGCGTGCGACGGCGGCATCGACCCGGCGGCTGCGCGGGAACGCCAGCGTCGCCGACCCGGCGCCGACGATCAGGTCGAGCCCGCCGGCCCGCTCGACGCCGCCCCCTCTGGCCCGCGCCAGCCGCCGGAACCACGACCGGTGGTTGGCCGCAGCAGCGCGGATCAGAGCGGCGGAATCCACCCGCGCAGTCTGGTGGGGCGGCTCAGACGGTGAGCCGGTAGAGCTGCCAGCGACCGGGAACGCCCTTCAGCTCGTGCTCGCCCGCATCCTCGAATCCGATGTCCGATCCGAACACGAGATCCGTCACCGTACGCGAGACGAGGATCTCGCCGGGGCCGGCGAGCGCGCACACCCGTGCGCCGATGACCACACCGAGGCCCGCGATCTTCGCGCCCGACCTCTCGCACTCGCCGGTGTGGATGCCCGTGCGAAGCCGCAGGCCGAGCGGCGACCGCGGAGCGGATCGCCGTCGCGCAGCGGATCGCGCGGGCGGGACCGTCGAAGAGGACGAAGAAGCCGTCGCCCGCCGTGTCGAGCTCCGTGCCGGCATGGCGGTCGAGCTCGCGCCGGACGCCCGCGTAGAACGACGTCATCAGGTCCGCCCAGCGGCGGTCGCCGAGCTCGGCGGCTCGCGCTGTCGAGTCGCAGATGTCGAGGAACATCACAGTCGCGAGGATCCGGTCGATGTCGGCGACGTCCCGCACCCCGGTCAGGTAGTCCTGGATCTCCTCCAGCACCCCGTCGTCGTCGATCCACGGCCAGTGCCCGTTGCCCGGCAGCTCGACAAAGGTCGCGTCGGGCACCGCATCGGCGATCTCGCGGCCCTCGGCGATCGGGACGACGGCGTCGTCGCGCTTGTGCAGGATCAGGGTCGGCACCCGGATCATCGGGAGGATGTCGCGGACGTCGGTCTGGGCGGCCGCCTTGGCGAGCTCGACCGCCGCACCGGGGCTCGCGGACAGGCGCTCGAGGCGCGCGAACCACTCCTGGTAGTGGGGGTCGTTGGCAGCATCGCCGGCGAAGTCCTCGGCGAAGAGCAGGCCGCGCCCCCACATCTCCTCGAGCTCCTCGTACCACTCCGCGGCATCCGGATCCGGCACCCAGGGGTACGTCTTCTCGGTGTTCCCGCCGCCGGCGGCGAACGTGCCGTAGGCGATGACAGCCCGCGTCCGCTCCGGGTAGGTCGCGGCGAAGAGGAGCGCGACGGCGCCGGTCTCCGAGTTGCCCATCAGCACCTGCTCGGAGCCGACCGCGTCCATCAGCGCCGCGATGTCCTGGACGCGGTCCTCGACCAGCGGGGCGTCCGGACCGGACGTGCGGTCGGACAACCCCGTCCCGCGCCGGTCATAGATGATCAGCCGGGTGAACGACGCGAGCCGGCGGAGGAACCGCGCGAGCGACGGCTCCTCCCAGAGGTGCTCGAGGTGCGAGACGAATCCCAGCGAGAGGACGAGGTCGATCTCGGCGTCGCCGGCGACCTGGTAGGCGATGTGCACGCCGTCGGCAGCCTTGACGTAGCGCACCTCGGGCGTGTTCGGCATTGCTGCGACCCTACGCCACTGGGATACGGGCGCGGGCTGGCGCGGGCGTAGCCGGCATCCGGCCGGGGGCGCCACACTCCGCCATCAGCATGTGACATTTGGCGCCGTCGGCCCCCGGCAAGGGGCGCATCGACCCGCCGCCGCCTACCACCAGCCGAGCGCCGCCAGCTCTCCCAGCTCGCGGATGCGCGCGTCGGGGACGACGCCGCGGGCGTCGCCGCCGTCGCGATCCATCCAGACGCCGCGCAGACCGGCCTGCTGGGCGCCGGCGACGTCGCGCAGGGGGTTGTCGCCGACCATGGCTGCGTCGCCCGGGTGGCACTCGACCGCCGCGAGCGCGGCGCGGAAGATCGCCGGATCGGGCTTGGAGGCGCCGACCGCGCCCGACGTCACGACCGCGTCGAAGAGCCCGGTCAGGCCGGACGCGTCGAGCTTGGCCCGCTGGTGCTCCTCGGTGCCGTTCGTGACGACGGCGAGGCGCATCCGCCCGCGCAGCGACTCGAGCACGGCCACCGTCTCCGGGTAGGGACGGCACAGGGCATGGCGGTGCCCGCGATAGGCCCGCGCCAGCCGCTCGGCCAGGTCGCGGTCGTCGACGCCGTGGTCGGTGAGTGCGTCGTGCCACGCCCCGTCACGGAAGCCGTTCGCCCACGCCTCCGTGCCCGCCGGGAACGGCGCCCACAGCGCCTCCCACGAACTCATGTCGCGCATCTCGAGCGCCGCCGCGTCGGGGGCCAGGCCCCAGCGCGGCCGGGCCCGGGCGTGCACCGTCGTGCCCATCCCGGCGGGCGCGCCGTGGGCGGCCGCGCAGTCCTCGACGGCGGCCAGGAAGCCTGCGTAATCGGGGATGAGCGTGTCGTCGAGGTCGAGCAGGAGCGCTTTCACCGTCCCACCAGCCCCCGCATCCACGCGCCCGCGTCGCGCGCCGCATCGAGGTCGACGCCGGTCTCGTGCCCGCGCTCGTGGAGGAAGCCGACCAACGCCTCGGTCGAGAGGTTGCCAGGCGCGCCCGGTGCGAACGGGCAGCCGCCGAGGCCGCCCGCCGAGGAGTCGAACACGCGCACGCCCGACTCGAGGCCCGCCGCCACGTTCTCGAGCGCCAGCCCGCCGGTGTCGTGCAGGTGCAGCGCGATCTCCTTCACCGGCACCGACCCCGACACGGCGGCGACGACCTCCGGCACCTGCTCGGGGCGGCCGACGCCGATGGTGTCGCCGATCGAGATCTGCCCGCAGCCGAGGCCGCGCAGGGCCGCCGCGACCCCGGCGACGACCCCCGGCCGCACCTCGCCCGAGTAGGGGCAGCCGAACGCCGTCGAGATGTAGCCGCGCGTCCACATCCCCTCGGCGTGCGCGCGCTGCAGCACCGGCGCGAACGCGAGGAGCGACTCGGCGATCGTCATGCCGATGTTCGCGCGGGTGAACTCGTCGGAGGCTGCCGTGAAGACCGCGATGGCGTCGGCCCCGGCCGCCAGTGCCCGATCCAGGCCGCGCAGGTTCGGCACGAGCACGGGGTAGCGCACCCCGGGCCGGCGGTGCACGGCGGGCAGCACGTCGTCGGCGTCCGCCAGCTGGGGCACGGCCTTCGGCGAGACGAACGATGTCGCCTCGACGACGGGCAGGCCGGCGTCGGCGAGCCGCTCGATCAGCCGCACCTTGTCGGCGGCCGCCACGACGGCGGACTCGTTCTGGAGGCCGTCGCGCGGCCCCACCTCAACGACCGTTACCGGGTCGCTCACGGCCCGTCGAGCTCCACCAGCGCCTGGCCGCGCGCGACCAGGTCGCCGGCCGCGACCAGCACCGCACTGACCGTGCCCGCCGCCGGCGCCGACACCGCCAGCTCCATCTTCATCGCCTCGAGCACCACCAGCGGCTCGCCCACGGCCACCTCCTGGCCCTCGCGCACGTCCACCCGCAGCACCGTCCCGGGCATCGGCGCGTGCAGCGAGCCGTCCGCCGCAACGGCCGGTCCCGCCTCGGCCTCGTCGGCCGCCACCCGGTACTGCCAGCCGGCATGGAGCACGTGGCCGTCGGCCACCTCCACGTCCGCTCGCGGCGGCCCGAACGCGTGCCAGACGTCGTCGCCTCCGGCGGCCAGCGCGGCGACGCGCACGTCGTCGGGCAGTGGCGGGACGAGGTCGGCCCGCCACTCCCGCTCGACGAAGTCGATGCCCGCCGCGCCGGCGCGGAAGCCCGGCTGGTCGATCAGCCAGCGCAGGAAGCCGAGGTTCGTCTGCACGCCCAGGACGGCCGTGTCGGCCAGGGCCGCGGCCATCCGCTCGATGCAGGCGTCGCGGTCCTCGGCGTGGGCGATCACCTTCGCGAGCAGCGGATCGTAGCGCACGCCCACCTCGTCGCCCTCGCGCACGCCCGCGTCGACGCGCACGCCGGGCCACACCGGCAGGCGCAGGCGGGCCAGCCGCCCCGTGGCGGGGACGAAGCCCGCCGCCGGATCCTCGGCGTACAGGCGGCACTCGAGCGCGTGCCCGCGCAGGTCGACGTCGGACTGCTCGAGCTCGAGCGGCTCCCCGGCGGCGATCTCGAGCTGTGCCCGCACCAGGTCGAGGCCGGCCACCGCCTCGGTCACGGGATGCTCGACCTGGAGCCGCGCATTCAGCTCGAGGAAGCACCACGTGCCGTCGTCGGCCACGAGGAACTCGACGGTGCCCGCGCCGACGTAGCCGGCCGCCGAGGCGATCGCGACCGCCGCGGCGCCGAGGGCCGCGCGCTGGTCGGGGTCGACGGCGGGGGAGGGGGACTCCTCGACGATCTTCTGGTGGCGGCGCTGGAGCGAGCAGTCGCGCTCGCCCAGGTGGATGCACGATCCGTGCGCATCGGCCAGCACCTGCACCTCGACGTGCCGGGCGCCGGTCAGGCGCCGCTCGAGATAGACGCGGTCGTCGCCGAACGCCGCGGCCGCCTCCCGCCGGGCCGAGTCGATTGCCGCGCGGATGTCCGAGGCGTCGTCGACCGCGCGCATGCCCCGCCCGCCTCCGCCCGCGGCGGCCTTGACGAGCAGCGGGGCGCCGAGGGCCCTCGCCTCCCGGGCCAGCGCCGCGTCGGTGAGGTCGTCGCCTGCGTAGCCCGGCGCGACGGCGACGCCCGCCTCCTCGGCCAGGCGGCGGGCGGCGATCTTGTCGCCCAGGGCGCGCATCGCCGACCCCGGCGGGCCGACCCAGCGCATGCCGGCGGCCTCGACGGCGTCGGCGAAGTCGGCGTTCTCGGCCAGGTAGCCGTAGCCGGGATGGACGGCATCGGCCCCCGCGGCGATCCCGGCCGCCACGATCTCGGGGATGCTCAGGTAGCTCGTGATCGCGGTCGCCCCGTCGGCCAGCTCGACATGGAGCGAGCCGCGGTCGGACGGTTCGTAGACGGTGTGCGCGTCGATGCCGAGCTCCCTGCACGCGCGGATCACGCGCACCGCGATCTCGCCGCGGTTGGCGATCAGGAGCTGGGCGATTCCGGCGACCATGCCGGCGGTCGCTTGCCCAGGAAGGCGTCCAGGCCCTCACGGGCCTCGTTGCCGGCCCGCGTCACGGCGAGCCGCTCCGCGAGATCGGGCAGCGCCATCGAGCGAGTCGCGTCGCGGACGAGCTGCTTCGTCGCCGCGACGGCGTCCGGGCCGCAGGAGAGGTAGGCGAGGATGCTGTCGGCGACGGCGTGCTCGAGCTCCTCCGGCGGGCACACGCGGTGCACGAGCCCGATCGCGAGCGCGTGGGCGGCGTCGAACCGCTCGCCGCTGGTGAAGAGGGCGCGGGCGTGGCCGGGGCCGATCGCGCGCAGCACGTAGGGCGAGATCGTCGACGGGATCAGGCCCAGGCGGGTCTCGGTGAACCCGAAACGGGCGTCCGTGGAGGAGACGGCGATGTCGGCGCACGCCACGAGGCCGGCGCCGCCGCCCAGCGCGGCGCCGTGCACCTGCGCGATCACCGCGCGCGGGCAGGCGTCGATCGTCTCGAACAGGTTGCGGGCGACGGCAGCGTCGGCCACGTTGTCGTCGTGGTCGAGGTCGCGCGCCTTGCGCATCCACTCGATGTCCGCGCCGGCACAGAAGGCCTTGCCGGCGCCCGTGAGCACGATGACGCGGGTGCCGTCGTAGGAGAGCGCCGAGATCATCTGGGTGAGCTCGACCATCAGCTCGCGGTCGAGCGCGTTCCGCGAGTCCGGGCGGTCGAGCGTGATGGTGGCCACGAGGCCGTTCCTGTCGAGCCGGACGTTGCTCACATCCGGAACACCCCGAAGGTCGTGTCCGGCACCGGCGCGCACGCGGCCGCCGCGAGCCCGAGGGCGAGCACCCTGCGCGTGTCGATCGGGTCGATCACGCCGTCGTCCCACAGCCGGGCGGTCGAGTAGTACGGGCTGCCTTCACGGTCGTAGGTTTCCAGAATCGGCGCCTCGAATGCGTCACGCTCCGCCTCGTCCATGTCTCCACGCACCGTCGAGAGCACGCGGGCCGCCTGGGCGCCGCCCATCACCGAGATGCGCGCGTTCGGCCACATCCACAGCTGCCGCGGCGAATAGGCCCGGCCGCACATCGCGTAGTTGCCCGCGCCGAACGACCCGCCGATGACGACCGTGAACTTGGGCACCTCGGCACACGCTACCGCGGTGACGAGCTTCGCGCCGTCCTTGGCGATCCCGCCCGCCTCGTACTCACGGCCGACCATGAAGCCGGTGATGTTCTGCAGGAACACGAGCGGGATCCGCCTCCGCGCGGCCAGCTGGATGAAGTGCGTGCCCTTGAGGGCGGACTCGGAGAAGAGGATGCCGTTGTTCGCGAGGATCGCCACCGGATAGCCCATCAGGTGGGCGAAGCCGCACACGAGCGTGTCGCCGTAGAGCGGCTTCCACTCCTGCATCTGGGAGCCGTCCACGATCCGGGCGATGATCTCGCGCACCTCGAACGGCCGGCGCAGGTCGGTGCCGGCCGCGCCGTGCAGCTCGCCGGGGTCGAACGCGGGCTCGCTCGGCGCCTGCCGCCGCCACGGCTCCGGGGCGGGATCGCCCAGGTTGCGGACGATCTCGCGCGTGATCGCCAGCGCGTGCTCGTCGTCGTTCGCCATGTGGTCGACGACGCCGCTGCGACGGGCGTGCACGTCCGCGCCGCCCAACTCCTCGGCGGTCACGTCCTCGCCGGTCGCCGCCTTCACGAGCGGCGGACCGCCCAGGAAGATCGTGCCCGTGCCCTTGACGATCACCGCCTCGTCGCTCATCGCCGGAACGTACGCGCCGCCGGCCGTGCACGAGCCCATCACGACCGCGACCTGGGGGATGCCGGCCGCCGACATGCGGGCCTGGTTGTAGAAGATGCGGCCGAAGTGGTCGCGGTCGGGGAAGACCTCGGCCTGGAGCGGCAGAAAGGCGCCGCCGGAATCGGCCAGGTAGATGCACGGCAGCCGGTTCTGGGCGGCGATCTCCTGGGCGCGGAGGTGCTTCTTCACCGTCATCGGGAAATAGCTCCCGCCCTTCACCGTCGCGTCGTTGGCCACGATGACGCAGGGGCGGCCGGCGACGGGGCCGATGCCCGTCACGATGCCCGGCCGCAGGGGCCTCGCCGTCGTACATCCCATGGGCGGCCAGCGGGGAGAGCTCGAGGAACGCCGCGCCCGGGTCGACGAGCAGCTCGACCCGTTCTCGGGCGAGCAGCTTGCCGCGGGCGTGGTGGCGCTCGACGGCCTTCTCGCCGCCGCCCGCGCGGACGCGCTCCAGGTGGCGGTCGAGCTCCGCGACCAGTCCGCCCATGTGCTCGCGATTGCGCAGGAACTCATCGGAGCCGGTGTCGAGGTGGCTGGCGATGCGCGGCACGGGCCGCAGCGTACCGTCGGGATTCACCGACGCCGCCCGGATGTCAGCTCGACATTTGACAGACGGCGTGGGTGATGTCATAGTGACGTCATGGAGACAACACGATTCGTGGAAGCCGTGCGAGCCGACCTCGAGTCGGCGGCCGCCGTGGGCGGCCAGACGCTCGTCGACGCCGCCGGGAGACTGTCGGCCGCGCTCGACGCTTCGATGCGCCTGGCGCTCCTGGATGCGCTGTCCGAGGCGGCGATGGAGCTCAGCAGGCAGCTCGCCGCCGGCCGCATCGAGGTGCGGCTGGCCGGGCGCGACGTCGAGCTCACCTACGTCGCCGACGCGCCGGCACCACCCGCCGCCGAGGAGGACTCCTCGGCCCGCATCACCCTGCGCCTGCCGGAGCGGCTGAAGTCCGACGCCGAGGCCGCCGCCGCCCGCGACGGCGTCTCGACGAACGCGTGGCTCGTCCGCGCGGTCACCGCTGCCGTCGGTCAGCGCCGGGTCGGGAACCGCCTCCGCGGCTACTCGTCCGGATGAGAGGAGAGGTCATGAGCGCCATGTACAACCTGCGTCTGCCCGCGTCCGAGCTGGCCAAGCTGCAGCCGCTCCGCACGCACGATCACGCCGATACACGCGACAACGTCGTGCGCCCGCCGGCGGCACCCGAGGCGGTTCCGTCCGCCGCGCCCCGCCGGCCCCGCCCCGCCCGCCATCTGTCCGGCTTCGCCCGGGCCTGATTGAGGAGACCACCCACCAATGGCAACCCACCACACCCCGAACGGCGTCCGGCTCAAGGTGCGTCTGCTCGCCGGCCGCTGCGAGATCGAGACCGAGGACACGACCGAGACGGTGGTCGAGGTCACGCCGATGAACCGATCGTCCGCGTCCCGCGAGGCCGTCGATGCGGTTGTCGAGGAGTTGCGCGACCTGGCCGGCGGCGGGAAGGAGCTCGTCGTCGAGGTGCCGAAGCGCAAGCGGCTCGTGCCCGGCTTCGGCGACGCGCAGGTGCTGATCCGCGTGCGCGGCCCGCACGGGATGGGCCTCGACGTCTCGACGGCGTCGGCCGACATCGACGCCCTCGGCCGGCTCGGCGACGCCGACGTGCGCACCGCGTCCGGGGACGTCCGCCTCGAGTCCGTCGACGGGGCCACCGAGGTGAAGACGGCCAGCGGCGACGTCGCCCTCGGGCGGCTGGCGGGCGCCTCCGGGGTGAACACCATGTCGGGCGACGTCCGCGTCCGCGAGACCGCGACGGCGCTCACCGTCAACACCATGTCCGGCGACGTCCGCGTCCAGCGGGCGACGGGAGGGACGATCCAGCTGCGGAGCATGTCGGGCGACCTGGAGGCGGCGATCGCGCGCGGCGCAAGCCTCTACGTCGACGCCACCTCCGCGTCGGGAGACGTCCGCTCCGAGCTGCCGGTCACCGGCTCCGCCCCCGACGGCGGTCACGCCGACGTGGAGCTGCGCGCGACGTCGCTGAGCGGCGACATCGTCGTCACCCGGGCCGAGCCGGTCCCCTCGCAGGCGGCCTAGGCCCCGGCGGAACCGCTCGGCCCCGGGCTCAGCCGGGGCCGAGCGGCAGGCTGACCGTGAACGTGCTCCCGCGGCCCGGCGTGCTCTCGGCCGAGATGCGGCCGCCGTGGCCGCTGACGAGCTGCTCCGCGATCGAGAGCCCGAGGCCGGAGCCGCCGAACGCGCGGGTGCGGGCCTCGTCGGCGCGGTAGAAGCGCTCGAACACGTGCTCGAGCGCGTCGGGGTCGATCCCGATGCCCGTGTCCGACACCGCCATGACGGCCGAGCCGTCGACGCGGCGGGCGTCGACCTTGACCTGGCCGCCCTCGGGCGTGTAGCGCAGGGCATTGTCGACCAGGATCAGGACGAGCTGACGCAGCTGGTCGGGGTTCCCGCGCACCTCCATGCCGGGCGCCGCGTCGACGTCCAGCGCCACCTTGCGCTCGCCGGCGAGCGGCTGCATGACCAGGGCCGAGGAGGTGACGAGCTCGCCGAGGTCGACGCCGGTTTCCTCGGCTGCTCCGCCCTGGCCACGGGCCAGCGCCAGCAGCGCGTCGACGAGCGAGGTCAGCCGGTCGGTCTCGGCCAGGATCTCGGCGGCCTCCTCGCTGCGGGGCTGCTCCTGCTGCAGGAACTCGGCGTTCGCCCGGATCACGGCGAGCGGCGTCCGCAGCTCGTGCGACGCGTCGGCGATAAACGTCTGCTGGCGCTGGAACGCCGCCGCGACCGGCTCGAGCGACTTCCCCGCCAGGAACCACCCGCCGACAGCCGCGACGGCGACGCAGGCGGCGGCGCCGAGCAGCATGTTGCGCAGGAGTCCGTGGAGGGCGTCCTCCTCGGGCTCGAGCGAGCGCGCGACCTGGACCACCAGGTGGTTCGTGTGCTGGAGGGGGACGGAATAGATGCGCTGCGTGACGCCCTTGCGCTCGATCGTCCGCAGATCGCTGCCGTCGTGGATCGCGGCCAGCACCGAGGCGCGGTTGGCCGGCGGCTCGCCGTTTGCGACGGCCGGGGCGCCGCTGCCGTCGCTCCACGAGATCGTGTACGACGCGCCGTAGTAGGCGCCAACGGCGGTGGGCACACCATCGCCATCGATCCTCGTCTGCACCCGGCCCGCCGTCACCTTCAGCCCGTGGTCGACGTTGGTGCGCAGCTGGTGCTCCTCGAGCTGGAACACCGCGACCCCGAGCGCGAGCAGGAAAAACGCCAGCACTCCCACGTACCAGGCGGTCAGCCGGATGCGCGTCCTGGTGAACACGTGGAACGAGTTCTAGTCGGAGCGCCGGAAGCTGTACCCGAGCCCGCGCACCGTGCGGATGGGATCGTGGTCGGCACCCGCCCGTTTCAGCTTCCGGCGGACGTAGTGCACGTAGATGTCGACGACGTTCGACGCGGGCTCGAACCCGTCGCCCCAGACCTGCTCGCGCAGCTGGTCGCGGGAGAGCACGACGCCCGGGTTGCGCATCAGGTACTCGAGCAGGGCGAGCTCGGTGCCGGTCAGCTCGACCGATGTCCCGTTCACGCGCAGCTCGCGCGCCGTCGTGTCGAGCTCGAGCGAGCCCGAGCGCAGCAGCTCCGGCTCGACCGTGCCGCGGCGGTGCAGCGCGCGCAGCCGGGCCTGCAGCTCGGCCAGCGAGAACGGTTTCGGCAGATAGTCGTCGGCGCCGACGTCGAGTCCCTCGATCCGGTCGGCGACCGCTCCGCGCGCCGTCAGCATGATGATCGGCACCGCGTTCCCGTCGTCGCGCAGCCGCCGGCACACCTCGATTCCGGAGAGTCGGGGCAGCTGCAGGTCGAGGACGAGCGCGTCGTGCGCGCGGGTGCGCGCAACCCGCAGTGCCTCGTCACCGTCGCCGACGATATCCACGGTGTGGCCGCTCGATTCGATCGATTTGCGCAGAATCCGGGCCAACGGCCGATCGTCTTCGACGACAAGGATGTGCATGCACCAAGCGTAGCGAGGAGCGATTGGCCGGTTCTAACCTGCTACTGCGGGCTCGGCGCCGCGACGGCCGCCGTCATCGACCCGACGAACTCCGCCAGGGCGGCCGGCCCGCCGGCCTCGGACACCTCGATTGCCTTCGAGCCGATCACGACGCCGTCCGCGCCCGCCGCGAGAGCTGCGGTCGCGTGCTCGGGCGCCGAGATGCCGAACCCGACCAGCAGGGGCAGTTCGGTGTGCGCGCGCACGCGCTGCGCGAGTCCGGCGACCCGGTCGGAGAGGCGTTGGCGGGCGCCGGTGACGCCGGCGACCGACACGAGGTAGATGAAGCCGCCCGCCTGGGAGCAGGCGAGGGCGATGCGGTCGTCGGCCGAGGTCGGCGCGAGCAGCGGGACGAGATCGAGCCCGTGCTCGCGGCAGCCCGCCGCGATCTCGCCGGACTCGTCGGCGGGGACGTCGGGCACGATCAGGCCGGACGCGCCCGCGGCGGCGGCATCGGCGCAGAAGCGGCGCTCGCCGTAGGCCATCACGGGCGCGGCGTAGGTCATCGGCACGATCGGGACGTCCACCCGCGAGCGGATCTCGCGGATCACGTCGAGCGCCCGCGTCGTCGTCATCCCGCCGCGCAGCGACCGCTGGCCCGCGCGCTGCACCGTCGGGCCGTCGGCGAGCGGGTCGGAGTAGGGGATGCCGATCTCGAACAGGCCGGCGCCGGCGCCGGCGGCGGCCTCGGCCAGGTCGGCCGTGTCCGTGTCGGCCATCAGATAGATCGAGATGACCGGCGGGATGAGCCTCACCGCGCCTCGAATGCTTCGACGGTGTCGACGTCCTTGTCGCCGCGGCCGGAGAGGCCGACCAGCCACACCTCGCCCGGTTCCGCCGACCGCAGCGCGAGCGCCAGGGCGTGCGACGACTCGAGCGCGGGGATGATGCCCTCGCGCCGGCAGAGGAGGTGGAACGCCGCAAGCGCGTCGGCGTCGGTGACCGGCTCGTACGAGGCCCGGCCGGAGTCCTTCAGGTAGGAGTGCTCGGGGCCGACGCCCGGATAGTCGAGGCCGGCCGAGATCGAGTGGCTCTCGAGCACCTGGCCGTCGTCGTCGGCGAGCACGTAGGAGCGCGACCCGTGCAGGACGGAGACGCGGCCCTTCGAGAGGGTCGCGGCGTGGCCGCGGTCGTCGCCGCCGGCCTCGGCGCCGACCAGGCGCACGCCCTCGTCGGCGATGAACGGGTGGAAGAGGCCGATCGCGTTCGATCCGCCGCCGACGCAGGCGCACACTGCGTCCGGCAGCCGCCCCTCGCGCTCCAGGATCTGCGCCCGGGCCTCGCGGCCGATGACGGCCTGGAGGTCGCGCACGAGCACCGGATACGGATGCGGTCCGGCCGCGGAGCCGATCAGGTAGTGGGTGGTCTCGACGTTTGTGATCCAGTCGCGGATCGCCTCGTTCATCGCGTCCTTCAGCGTGCCCGAGCCTGCGCTGACCGGGATGACCTCGGCGCCCAGCATGTGCATGCGCACGACGTTGGGGTGCTGGCGGCGGATGTCCTCCTCGCCCATGTAGACGTGGCACTCGAGGCCGAAGCGGGCGCACACCGTGGCGGCCGCGACGCCGTGCTGGCCGGCGCCGGTCTCGGCCATGATCCTCCGCTTGCCGAGCCGCACCGCGAGCAGCGCCTGGCCGACGGCGTTGTTGATCTTGTGGGCGCCGGTGTGGTTCAGGTCTTCGCGCTTCAGCCAGATCCGCGCGCCGGCCTCCTCGCCCAGCCGCTCGGCCAGGTAGATCGGCGTCGGCCGGCCGACGTAGTCGCGCGCCAGCCGCTCGACGTCGGCGGCGAACGCCGGATCGGCGCTCGCGGCCCGGTAGCCCTCGGCCAGCTCGTCCAGCGCGCCCATCACCGTCTCGGGCACGAACCGCCCGCCGTAGGCGCCGAACCGGCCGCGGTCGTCGGGGAGCGTGCTCACGAGGCCGCCTTCGCGTTGCGGACGAACTCGCGGACGCGGTCGTGATCCTTCACGCCCGGCGAGACCTCGACGCCGCGCGACGTGTCCACAGCCCAGGGATGGGCAACGCCGATCGCCTCGGCGACGTTGCCGGGGTCGAGGCTGCCGCCGAGCATCACCGGGCTGGTCATCCGGGCCGCCCGCTCCCAGTGCTTGTGCAGCGCCTCGGCATCGGGCCGCGATCCGTATTCCAGGTCGAGCATGACCGGCACATCGGCCGGGAGACCGGCCGGCGGCTCGCCCCGCGCCGCCACGATCGTGTTGCGGAAGGCCCCGGGATCGGCATAGGTCTGCACCAGATCGAACTCCCCACCCGACGGGGACTGTCCCGATCGTTGGGGACGTCCTCGCTGGCGTCCACGACCGCCACCGTCTTCACGCTCGCGGGGACGCGGGCGGCGAGGGCCTGGGCGCGGTCGAGCTCGACGTAGCGGGGGGTGTCCGGGACGAGCACGAAGCCGACCATGTCGGCCCCGGCGGCCACGGCCGCGTCGACGTCCTGCTCGCGGGTCAGGCCGCAGATCTTCACGAGCGTCATCGCGCCACCCCTACGAGCTCCGCGAGCAGGCCGGGCGCGCGCATGAGCGCCGTCCCGACCAGCACCGCGTCGGCGCCGGCGTCGCGGGCCGCCTCGACGTCCGCGCGCGAGGAGATGCCCGACTCCGCCACCCGCACCACCGACTCCGGGAGCGAGGAGACGAGCTCGAGCTGGCGCGCCCGGTCGACGGCGAGCGTGTCCAGGTCGCGCGCGTTCACGCCGACAACGCGAGCATCGAGGCCGAGCGCCCGCTCGACCTCGGCGGCCGAGTGCGTCTCGACCAGCGCGTCCATCCCCAGCAGCTCCGCCGCCTGCAGCAGCCGGCGGGCCTCGTCGTCGCTCACCATGGCCAGGATGACGAGGATCGCGTCGGCCCCGGCCAGGCGCTGGGCGGCGACCTGCTCGGGGAAGACGGTGAAGTCCTTGGCGATGGCCGGGAGGTCGGCCGCGCGCCGCGCCGCGGCCAGGTCGTCGAGGCTGCCGCCGAAGTCGCGCTCGGCGCAGAGCACCGACATCGCAGCGGCGCCGCCGGCCGCGTACGCGCGCGCCGTCTCGGCCACGTCGGCGCGGGTGCGATCGCCCCCTGCGACGGCGAGGCCCGCTTGATCTCGGCGATCACCGTCACGGCCGGGCCGCCGGTAGCGCATCGGCGAAGCCGCGCGCGGGCTCGGGCGCGTCACGGCGGATGTCGCCGGAGAGCCGGGTGAGGTAGCCGCTCACGCCGCCTCCGGCGCCCGCGCCGCGAGTGAACGCGACGAGCTCGTCCAGCTTGGCCAGGGCCGCGCCGGAGTCGATCGTGTCGACCGCGGCGTCGATGGCGGTCTCGAGCTCGGGGACGACGCCGCCCACCACGAGCGCGGCCGCCGCATTCAGGATGACGGCGTCGCGGCGCGGGCCCTTCTCGCCGTCGAACACGGTCAGGATCACGGCGGCGTTCTGGGCCGGGTCGCCGCCGCAGCGCAGGTCGTCCGGGCTGCCGGGCCCGGGCCGGTCGAGAGCGGGGCGGGTCGAGCGTGTAGGTGTGGACCTCGCCCTCGCGCACCTCGGACACGAGGTTCTCGCCCGTCGGGGTGAGCTCGTCCAGGCCGCCGGCGCCGTGCACGACCATCGCGTGCTCGGCCCCGAGCTTGGCGAGGACGTGGGCGATCGGCTCGACCAGCCCCTCGGCGTAGACGCCGAGCACCTGGCGGCGGGCGCCGGCCGGGTTCGTCAGCGGACCGAGCAGGTTGAACACCGTGCGGATCCCGAGCTCCTGGCGCACCGGGCCGACATGGCGCATGGCCGGGTGGTGGGCCTGGGCGAAGAGGAAGCCGAAGCCCACCGTGTCGATGCACTCGGCCACGTCCTCGGGGCGCAGATCGATGCGTACCCCGAGCGCCTCGAGCACGTCGGCCGAGCCGGTGCGCGACGACATCGCCCGGTTGCCGTGCTTGGCGACCGTCGCGCCGGCCGCCGCCGCCACCAGCGCCGCCGAGGTCGAGATGTTGAACGTGTTGAGGCCGTCGCCGCCCGTGCCGCAGGTGTCGACCAGGTCGGCCCGGGACGGTCGCGCCGGCGTGACGTGCGCGCGCATGGCCCGGGCGCAGCCGGCGATCTCGTCCGGCGTCTCGCCCTTCATCCGCAGCGCGACGACGAACGCCGAGATCTGGGTCGGCGACGCGTCGCCGCTCATCACCTGCATCATGGCGATGTGGGTCTCCTCGGCCGAGAGGTCGTGGCCTTCGACCAGCGTCTTGATCGCGTCGGTGATCACGGCCGCCGCTCCTCCATCGCCAGGAAGTTCCCGATCAGCGTGCGCCCGTGCGGGGTCAGCACGGACTCGGGGTGGAACTGTACGCCGTGCAGCGCGACCTGCCGGTGGCGCACGCCCATCACCTCGCCGTCGGGCGTCCGGGCGGTCACCTCGAGGTCCCCGGGGATGTCGCCGACCGCGGCCAGCGAGTGGTACCGGCCGGCCTCGAACGGCGACGGGATGCCGGCGTAGAGGGCCGATCCGTCGTGGCTCACCTGGTCGGGCTTGCCATGGACGATCCGGCCGGCCCGGTCGACCCTGCCGCCCTGCATCTCGACGATCACCTGGTGGCCGAGGCACACCCCGAGCACCGGGATGCGGCCGGTGGCGCGGCCGATCAGGTTGGCCGAGACGCCGGCCTCCGCCGGGGTGCCGGGGCCGGGGGAGACGACCAGATGGGTCGCGCCCCAGCGGTCGAACTCGTCGCCTTCGACCGCGTCGTTGCGCTCGACGCGCACCTCTGCGCCGGCCGTGGCGATGTAGTCCACCAGGTTGTAGGTGAACGAGTCGTAGTTGTCGACGACGAAGACCCGCGGCGCGCTCATCGCCCGTACACCCCCGTCTCGGCCCGGTCGATCGCGGCGGCGAGCGCCGCCACCTTGTTCATCGCCTCCTGGTACTCCTCGTCGGGGTCGGAGTCCGCCACGATCCCGCACCCCGACTGGAGGTAGGCGACACCGTCGCGCAGCACCATCGTGCGCAGGGCGATGCAGGTGTCCATGTCGCCCGCCGAACCCGAGGTAGCCGACCGCGCCGGCGTAGGCGCCGCGGCGGCGGCCCTCGAGCTCGGAGATGATCTGCATCGCCCGCACCTTCGGCGCGCCGGACACGGTGCCGGCCGGGAAGGTGGCGCGCAGCAGGTCGACCGCGTCGCGGCCGTCGGCGATCCGCCCGAACACGCGCGAGACGATGTGCATGACGTGCGAGTAGCGCTCGACGTCCATGTAGCGCTCCAGCCGGATCGAGCCGGGCACGCACACCCGGCCGAGGTCGTTGCGGGCCAGGTCGACCAGCATGACGTGCTCGGCCCGCTCCTTCTCCGACGCCACCAGCTCGGCTGCGAGCGCGTCGTCGGCCGCCTCGTCGGCGCCGCGCGGGCGGGTGCCCGCGATCGGCCGCAGCTCGCAGGTGCCGTCGACGCCGAGCCGCACGTGCGTCTCGGGCGAGGAGCCGATCAGCTGGAAGCCGCCCATGTCGAGCAGGAACATGTAGGGCGAGGGGTTCACGGTGCGCAGCGCCCGGTAGATGGCGAAGGGTGAGGCCTCGGTGCGGCGGCGTACTCGCTGGGACGGCACGATCTGGAACGCGTCGCCGGCGGCGATATGGAGCTTCGCCCGCTCGACGGCCGCGACGAACCCGTCGCGGGTCATCTCGGCTTCGGCGGACCCGGCGGCGACCGCCTCCGCCGGCGGCGCCGACGCGGCGCCGTCGAGGGCCGCCACCACCCGCTCGACCTCGGATCGCGGCCCGCTCACCGTCATCGTGCGCCGCACGTGGTCGAACGCGACCGACGTCGAGGCGAGCAGGAAGCGCATGGTCGGCACTCCGGCGTCGGCCCCGTTCGCGGCCGGCAGCGGCACAGGCTCGAGCTCGGCGACCCAGTCGTAGCTGAGGTAGCCGACCGCGCCCCCGGCGAACGGCGGCCGGCCTGGGCCGGGGCCGGGACGGCCGGAGGCGAAGGCGGCGGCGTCGGACAGCGAGTCGACGGCCGGGAGGCCCGCGCCGAGGAACGAGTAGCGGCCCACCTGCTCGCCCCGCTCGACCGACTCGAGCAGGAACGCGGGGGCGCCAAGCGCGTCGCGCAGGCGCAGGTACGCGCCCACCGGGGTGACCAGGTCGGCGGGGAGCTCGCGGGTGTCCAGATCGTCGTTCATGCCAACAAAAAAGCCTCCCGCCGTTAGGCGGAGAGGCCGGTTGCGAAGCGCGGATGCCGTGGCGGAGCTAGCGGGCCGCACCTCGCTCGCAACGCCACCACCATGTTCCGCCGGTCGTCATTTCGGCCCGGACTATGCTGCATCGCCGCCCCTTCGTCAAGTCGGAAAGGACCCCATTTGCCGCGCACCGTCGTCCTCGGCACCGCCCGTACACCGTTCGCCAAGCTCGGCGGCGGCCTGGCCTCGCTGTCCGCGCCAAAGCTCGGCATCGCCGCCGGCTCGGCGGCGCTCGAGCGGTCTGGCGTCGACCCCGCTGACGTCGGCTACGTCGTCATGGGCCAGGTGCTCCAGGCCGGGTCAGGCCAGATCCCGTCGCGGCAGGTGTCGGTCGGAGTCGGGCTCGGGCCGGGAGTCGGCTCCGAGACGATCAACAAGGTCTGCGCGTCGGGGATGCGCGCCGCCACGCTGGCGGACGTCCTGATCCGCGCCGGCGAGCACGAGGTCATCCTGGCCGGCGGCATGGAGAGCATGTCGAACGCGCCCTACCTGCTCGAGAAGGGCCGGTTCGGCTACACCTTCGGCGACGGCACCCTGGTCGACTCGATGACGTCGGACGGCCTCACCTGCACCTTCGACGGGCTGATCATGGCCGAGCAGAACTCCCAGGTCGCGGCGGAGATCGGCATCACCCGTGAGCAGCAGGACGCCTGGGCCCTGCGCAGCCACCAGCTTGCGACCGCGGCCATCGACGCCGGCCGGTTCGCCGAGGAGATCGTGCCCGTCGACGATTCCCGGCCGTCGCGGCGACACCGTCGTCGACACCGACGAGGGCCCGCGCCGCGACACGTCCGCCGAGCGCCTGGCAGCGCTGCCGCCGGTCTTCACGAAGGACGGCTCGACCACCGCCGGAAACGCGCCGGGCGTGAACGATGGCGCGGCGGCGCTCGTTCTCGCCTCCGAGGACTGGGCGCGCGAGCGCGGCCTCGAGCCGCTGGCCGTGATCCGCTCGTCCGGCTACGTCGCCGACGACTTCGCCTACCTCGTTCGCACGCCGGCGGCGGCCACGAAGCTGGCGCTCGAGAAGGCCGGGATGTCGGTCTCGGACATCGACCTGCTCGAGGTGAACGAGGCGTTCTGCTCGGTCGCCCTGAACACCGTCAAGCTGCTCGGGATCGATGCCGATCGCGTGAACGTGAACGGCGGTGCGGTCGCCCTCGGCCATCCCATCGGCGCCTCCGGCGCCCGCCTGCTGGGCACGCTCGATCCTCGAGCTGCGCCGGCGCGGCGGCGGGATCGGCGTCGCCGCCATCTGCTCGGGCGCGGCCCAGGGCGACGCCACGGTGCTCGAGGTGCCGGCGGCGTGAGCGAGCGGATCTGCGTCGTCGGGGCGGGGCAGATGGGCTCCGGCATCGCCCAGGTGGCGGCCGTGGCCGGATACGACGTCACCCTCGTCGACGTCTCCCGCGACCAGCTCGACCGCGCCCGCAGCGGCATCGAGCGGTCGCTGGCCAAGCTGGTGGAGAAGGGCACGCGTCGCCGGCGACGACGCCGAGGCGGCGGTCGCCCGGATCACGCCGGCGACCGAGCCGGTCGAGGCCGACCTCGCCATCGAGGCCGCCACCGAGGAGGTCGCCCTCAAGGAACGCATCTTCCAGGCGCTCGACGAGGCGGCCGGCGAGAGGGCGATCCTCGCCAGCAACACGAGCTCGATCCCGATCACCCGGCTGGCCGCGGTCACCTCGCGCCCCGACCGCGTCGTCGGCATGCACTTCATGAACCCGGTGCCGCTGATGCCGCTCGTCGAGCTGATCCGCGGCATCGACACCGCCGACGAGACCGCCGCCTACGTCCGGGCCGCCGCCGAGCGGATGGGGAAGACCGTCGCCGAGGCCCACGACCACCCCGGATTCATCTCCAACCGCATCCTCGTGCCGATGATCAACGAGGCCGTCTACTGCCTGATGGAGGGCGTCGGCGACCGCGACTCGATCGACACCGTCATGCGCCTCGGGATGAACCATCCCATGGGGCCGCTGCGGCTCGCCGACCTGATCGGGCTGGACACCTGCCTCGCCATCATGGAGGTGCTCCACCACGGCCTCGGGGACGACAAGTACCGCCCGTGCCCGCTTCTGCGAAGCTATGTCCAGGCAGGCCGGCTGGGCCGCAAGAGCGGAAGGGGCTTCTACGACTATGCCAACTGACGTCGTTGCAGCAGGCGCGGAGCTGGACGCGCACTGGTATCAGACGTTTTTCGACGAGCACTGGCTCACGATCTCGAGCCATACGCATCCGCCCGAAAAGAGCGCCGCGGAGGTCGAGTTCCTCGTCGAGGAGCTGGGGCTGCAGTCGGGGCAGATCGTGCTCGACCTGCCGTGCGGCCACGGCCGCCACAGCATCGAGTTCGCCCGCCGCGGGCTGCGCGTCGTCGGCGTCGATCTGAACGAGGAGCCGCTCGAGCGGGCCTACTGGGCCGCGCGCGAGGCGGGGGTCAAGGTCGACCTGCGCCGCGTCGACATGCGCGAGATCGAGTTCCGCGAGGAGTTCGACGCCGTCTTCAACCTGTGGACGTCGTTCGGCTACTTCGAGAGCGAGGCGGAAGACCGGCTCGTGCTCGATCGGGCCTTCCGGGCGCTGCGGCCGGGCGGCGCGTTCGTGCTCGAGACCGTCAACCTCTACGCCGTCCTGCGCCGCTTCGAGCCGAAGTCGTGGCACGAGCTCGGCGATGGGCGCATGTTGCTCGAGGACCGCTCGTTCGACCCGTACACCGGCAGGATGCAGTCGAGCTGGACGCTGGTCGAGCCGACCGGCGAGCGGATCGAGATGGCGTTCGCGACCCGCGCCTACACGCTGGTCGAGCTCGTGCGCATGCTGACGTCGGTCGGGTTCGAGGTCGAGCGGGCGTTCGGCGACTACCAGGGATCCGAGTACGCGATCGACAGCCGGCGGATGATCGTGATCGCCCGCCGCCCCGGCCGGTGAACTTTTTGGCCGTTCCGCCCGACTAACCGGGTATGCATGTTCGATCCGCAACCACGGTTGCGCTCGCGCTCGTCGCAGCGCTGGCCCTCTCGGCCTGCGGTCAGGCGACGGGGAGCGGCTCGGGCGGCGGCTCGTCGGCGGCCCCCGCGAAGGGGGCGGTGACGGGCGTCGTCGTCCAGAGCGACACCGAGCACCCCGCCGGCGGCACGCTGCTCCCGGGCATCAGGGTCGGTCTCTACCTGCAGGCCGTCCACGCGGGCGGCCCGATCATGGCCGACCCGCCCCCGCCGATCACCACCGTGATGACCGACGCGCAAGGCCACTTCCGGTTCGCCGGGCTGCGTCCCGGCAAGCGCTACTTCGTGTTCGCCGTCGGCGCGCACGGCATGACCGTCGGGCACTGGACGACGCCCGGGCACTCGGTCAAGCTGGTCGCCTGCCGCACCTGCGCCATGCCGCTCTAGTCAGGGATTCGGACAGCCGGGGGCGCCGGCGGCGAGGCCGCCGCCTGCCGGCGCGGTCCGCTTGGGGCTGGGCAGCCACCGCCAGGCGATGAGCGCGCCGCCGGCTCCGGCGGCGGCGGTGATCGCCCACAGCGCTCCGTAGCCGAGGTTCTCGACGGCCAGCCCGGCGACGGGCGCGATGATCGCGCCGGCGCCGAAGATCACGGTCGACGCGACCCCGACGGCGACGCCGGAGCGGGCCGGGCCGGCCAGCTCGCCGACGAGCAGGTAGACGAGACCGTTGAACCCGAAGACGCCGAACGCGAGCACCGCCGTCGCCACGAGCGCCGCGCCGACGCCGGCATGGAGCGCCGGCAGCATCGCGACGGCAGCCACGGCGCCGACGATGCCGGTCTCGCGCAGCGTGCGCGTGCGTCGCGTGCCGCCGCCGCGGTCGGCCCGCCGGCCCCACATCGGCCGCGAGAGCCCCGCGACGATGTTCACGAGCGTGAACCCGATGGCCGCCTGCGAGGAGGTCAGGCCTTCCGCGCGGACCGCGGGGATGTAGTAGGTGATCACCGCGGTCAGGCCGATGATGTAGACGAAGGCGACGATGAGCGCGGGCGGGATCCCGGGCACCCGGAAGACACTTCGCAGGCTGCTGCGGCCCCCGACGGCCTCCTCGGCGCGCGGGTGCTCGACGAGCAGGCCGAACGCGACCGACGTGGCGGTGACGGCGACCGCGCACGCGACCATCGCGAGCGGGACGCCGCCCTGGTCGGCCAGGAGCGGCAGCATGATCGCGCCGATGGTGCCGCCGAGCGGCACCGCCAGCTGGCGCCAGCCCATCACCGAGCCTCGCTTCTCGGGCGCGAACGCACGCATGAGCGCCGACATCCCGGCCACGGGCACGGCGGAGCCGCCGATCCCGGCCACGAGCAGCGCCGCCGAGAACGCGTAGGCGTTCGTCTGCCCGGCGGCGGCCAGCGTCCCCAGGCCGTTCACGACGCCGCCGATCACGAGCACGCCCCGTGCGCCCAGCCGGTCGACGAGGATGCCGGCGGGGATGAGCGCGATCGCCGAGCCGAGGCCGACGGCGGCGTACACGGCTCCGAACCCGGCCACGCCCACGTCGAGGCGGTCACGGATCTGCAGGGCGATCGCCGGCAGCCCGAAGGAGATCAGCGAGTAGGCCGCCTGCGACGCGATCGCCAGGACGAGGATGGTGCGCGGCTTGCCCACGCCCGCACCTTAGAAAAGATGGGGACTGTCCCCGTCCAGCCGGGACAGTCCCCGGTTCTCGCTAGGCGGCGATCCGGTTGCGCAGGCCGCCGCCCAGGTAGACGCGGCGGGCGACGCGAATCGCGTCGTCGATGCGCTTGCGCAGGCCCATCGCGTTCATGGGCTGCTCGGGGTCGATCATGATCACGGGGGTCGAGTCGAGCTCGTCGCAGGCGGCGAGCGTGACGGTGATCATGGCGATCTCGGCGTTGCCGAGGGTCATGTCGACGAGGACGACGTCGGGGCGGTGCTCGTCGACGAGCGAGAGGGCCTCGCTGGCGTCGATGGCGACGACGATCTCGTAGTGGTTGGCGACAGCCTGCTCGACGAGGCCGAGCGTGAGGGGGTCGCGGTCGATGACGAGCACGGTCGCCCGGGCCCCGATGGGGGTCACGTTGGCGAGGTCTGCGGCGATGCGGTGGTTGAGGCCGTACATGGGTGTGAGTCCTTGGAGGCGAGGGGGCGAGGCGGTGTTGCCTGGTATTCGGCCGTTTACAATCTCCTCACAAACCCCGATCGGGGGACGGCCCCCCGCGTACGGGGGATGCGTCGGTTACTGTCCAGGGGTGCGCATCGACCGCATCTACACCCGCGGTGGCGACGCCGGGCAGACGTCGCTGGGTGACGGCGAACGCGTCTCCAAGAACGATCTGCGCATCTGGGCGTACGGCACCGTGGACGAGACCGGGGCTGCGATCGGCGTCGCCGTCGCGACCGGCCTCGACGGCGAGCTGGCAGATCTCCTGCGGCGCGTCCAGAACGACCTCTTCGACGTCGGCGCCGACCTGTCCGTGCCGCTCGACACCGAGCGCGGGCACGGCAAGAGCCGGCTGCGGATCACGAACGCCCACGTCGAGGCGCTCGAGCGGGCCTGCGACGACCTCGGCGGGCGGCTCGAGCCGCTGACGAGCTTCGTCCTGTCCGGCGGGACGCCCGCCGCGGCCGCTCTCCACCTGGCCCGGACGACGTGCCGGCGGGCGGAGCGGCACGCGGTCGCCCTGGCCGAGGCGGAGGCGGTCAACCCGGCCGCGCTCGCCTATCTGAACCGGCTCTCCGACCTGCTCTTCATCACCGCCCGGCTCGCGAACGACGGCGGCCGCGCGGACGTGCTCTGGCAGCCGGGCGGATCGGTGACCGACCAGTGAGCCTGCCCGACCGCGCCCGCCTCGCCGACGAGGCGGCGGGGCCCGAGCGCTCGACGATCTCGGGCATCCCCTACCAGTCGCTCTACACGCCGGCCGACGTCGACCTCGACTACGACCGCGACCTGGGCGACCCCGGCCGCTACCCGTTCACCCGCGGCGTCTACGAGACGATGTACCGCGGCAAGCCGTGGACGATGCGCCAGTTCGCCGGGTTCGGCACGGCGGAGGAGACGAACCGCCGCTTCCGCTACCTGCTCGAGCACGGCCAGACCGGCCTCTCGACCGCCTTCGACATGCCCACGCTGATGGGCTACGACTCCGACCACACCCGGTCGCTCGGCGAGGTCGGCCGCGAGGGGGTGGCGGTCGACACGCTGGCCGACATGGAGGATCTCTTCGCCGGCATCCCGCTCGACCAGGTCACCACCTCGATGACGGTCAACGCGCCGGCGGCGATCGTGCTCGCGCAGTACGTGTGCGTTGCGGAGCGGCAGGGCATCCCGCCCGAGGCGCTCGGCGGCACGATCCAGGCCGACATCCTCAAGGAGTACATCGCCCAGAAGGAGTGGATCTTCCCGCCGGAGCCGTCGATGCGGCTCATGGTCGACATGATCGAGTGGTGCACGGAGACGCTGCCGCGCTGGCATCCGGTGTCGATCTCGGGCTACCACATCCGCGAGGCGGGGGCGACCGCGACGCAGGAGCTCGCGTTCACGCTGGCCGACGGCTTCGCGTACGTCGAGGCGTGCCGGGAGCGGGGGATGGACGTCGACGACTTCGCGCCGCGGCTCTCGTTCTTCTTCAACGCGCACATCGACTTCTTCGAGGAGATCGCGAAGTACCGCGCCGCCCGCCGGATCTGGGCGCGCGAGCTGCGCGACCGCTACGGCGCGAAGCGGGAGCGGTCGCTGCTGATGCGCTTCCACACCCAGACGGCCGGGGTGTCGCTGACCGCCCAGCAGCCCGAGGTGAACATCGTTCGTACGGCCCTCGAGGCGCTGGCCGCGGTGCTCGGCGGCACCCAGTCGCTGCATACGAACTCCTACGACGAGGCGCTCGCGCTCCCGACCGAGGGCGCCGCTCGCCTGGCGTTGCGGACGCAGCAGGTGATCGCGCACGAGACCGGCGTGATCCACTCGGCCGACCCGCTGGGCGGCTCGTGGCTCGTCGAGTCGATGACCGACCGGCTCGAGCGCGAGGCCTACGACTACTTCGAGCGGATCGAGCGGCTCGGCGGCGTCGTCGCGGCGCTGAACGAGAACTTCTTCCAGCGCGAGATCGCAGAGGCCTCGTACCGCTACCAGCAGGAGGTCGAGGACGGCCGCCGGCTCATCGTCGGCGTGAACTCCTACGCCTCGGAGGACGACGACCAGGTCGAGATCCTGCGCATCTCGCCGGAGGTGGAGCGGCGCCAGAACGACCGGCTGAACGCCGTCCGCGGCCGCCGCGACGGCACCAAGGTGCAGGCGTCCCTGGAACGGCTCTCCGCCGACGCCGCGACCGACCGGAACGTCATGCCCGCCCTCGTGGAGTGCGCCCGCGCGTACGCCTCGGAGGGCGAGATCTGCGACGCCCTGCGGGCCGTGTGGGGCGTGTACCGCGAAACCCCGGTCTTCTAGCGACCCAGTGGGGTCGGCGTGGGGCCTGGCCCCGCCTGACGGGGCCAGGCCCCGATTCTCCGCGCCGGTTCTCGCGTAGGATGGCGCGGATGGACACCTTCGAGGTCGACGCGCTCGACGCCATGCGCGCCGCGGCAGGGCAGCTCTACCACGAGTTCCTGCGCCGCGATTCGATGAGCGCAGGCCTCTACGTCCTGCGTGCCCGCGAGGCAGATCCGCAGACCCCGCACGCCCAGGACGAGCTCTACTACGTCATCTCCGGGCGGGGCCGGATGCGGGTCGAAGAGCACGACCGGCCGGTCGGCCCCGGGTCGATCGTCTTCGTCCCCGCGGAGGTCGAGCACCGCTTCCATTCGATCACCGCCGACCTCACGATCCTGGTCGTGTTCGCGCCGCCGGAGACGTGAGCGCGTATACACTCGCCCCGCTATGAGTGGGCCCATCCGTGTGGTCGTCGCGAAGCCGGGCCTCGATGGCCATGATCGCGGCGCCAAGATCATCGCCCGGTCGCTTCGCGACGCCGGCATGGAGGTCATCTACACCGGCCTCCACCAGACGCCCGAGCAGATCGTCGCGACCGTCATCCAGGAGGACGCCGATGCGGTCGGTATCTCGATCCTGTCCGGAGCGCACATGACGCTCGTCCCCCGCATCCTCGACCTCCTGCGCGAGCAGGAAGCCGGCGACGTCGTCGTCGTGGTCGGCGGCACGATCCCCGGCGAGGACGTCGAGGAGCTGAAGGGCATGGGCGTCGCCGAGGTCTTCACCCCCGGCGCGCCGACGGCCGCGATCGTCGATTTCCTGCGCGAGAAGGTGGGGACGGTGGGATGAGCGGCGCCGGCCTCCGCATCGCCGTCGACGGGCGCGTCGGCACGGTCACGATCAACCGCCCCGACGTCCTGAACGCGCTGAACACCTCGCTGCTCGAGGAGCTCCTGGCGACGCTCACCGACCTCGGCAACGACCCGAACGTCGGCGTCGTCATCCTCACCGGCGAGGGCGAGCGCTCCTTCATCGCCGGAGCCGACATCAAGGAGATGGCGGACAAGACGCCGCTCGAGGCGCGGGCGTACTCCGAGCTCGGCCAGGAGATCGCCCACAAGCTCGAGACGATGCGCAAGCCGACGATCGCGGCGGTGAACGGCTACGCCCTCGGCGGCGGCTGCGAGATGGCCCTTGCCTGCGACGTCCGCCTCGCCTCCGAGAACGCCGAGTTCGGTCAGCCCGAGATCAACCTCGGGATCATCCCCGGCTGGGGCGCGAGCCAGCGCCTGGCCCGGGCGACCAACATCGGCTACGCCAAGGAGCTGATCCTGACCGGCCGTCGCGTGGACTCGGCCGAGGCGCTGGAGCGGGGGCTCGTCCAGCACGTGTACCCCGCGGCCGAGCTGATGCCGGCGGCGTTGGAGATGGCCGCCCAGATGGCCTCCAAGAGCCCCGTTGCCCTCTACTACGCCAAGGAGGCGACCAACCGGTCGCTGCACGGCGACATCGGCGGCAACCTCGTTCACGAGGCCGATCTCTACTCGCTCATGTTCTCGACCGACGACGCCCGCGAGGGCATGAACGCCTTCGTGGAGAAGCGACAGGCGTCGTTCATCGGCAAGTAGTCTGCGGGCGAAAACGGTTCAGGGAGGGAGCGGGGAGTGAACATCGCAGTCTGCGTCAAGGAGGTGCCGAGCGCGACGTCGCAACGGCGGCTCGACCCGGGGACGAAGCGGCTCGACCGCTCCGGCGACTCCGAGCCGAACCCGTTCGACGTGCACGCGCTCGAAGAGGCGATCCAGATCCGTGAGCGCGGCGCAGACGTGGGCGAGATCGTCGCCGTCTGCATGGGCCCGGAGTCGGCGCAGCGGGTGCTGACGAAGGCGCTCGCGCTGGGCGCCGACCGCGCGGTGCTCGTCACCGATGCGGCGCTCGCCGGGTCCGACATCGCCGGCACCGCCTACGTGCTCGCGGCTGCCGTCGGCAAGCAGGACGCCGACCTCGTGCTGCTGGGCCAGCAGGCCGCCGACGCCGACTGCTACGTCATGGCCGCGGCCGTCGCCGATCACCTGCGCCGGCCGCTCGTCACGCAGGTGGCCGAGCTGCGCCTGGACGGCGGATCGATCAAGGCGAAGCGCCAGGCCGAGCATGGCTATGACCTGATCGAGGCGCCGCTGCCCGCGGTCGTCTCGGTCTCCGACGCGATCAACACGCCGCGTCTGCCCTCGATCAAGGCGATCATGGGCGCCAAGCGCAAGCCGCTCGAGACGGTCTCTGCGGCCGACCTCGGGCTCGACACCGCCCGTGTCGGCGGCGATGGCGCCCGCAGCGTGGTGCGCGCGATCTCGCCCCCGCCGCCGAAATCGGAGGGCCTGCGGATCGACGACGCCGGCGGCGATTCGGCCGAGAAGGTGGTCGCGTTTCTGAGCGAGAAGGGGCTGATCTAGTGGCGGGTCTTCTGGTCTACGTCCATCACGACGACGGCGAGCTCTCGCCGCAGGGGCTCGGCCTGCTGGCCAAGGCCGCGGAGCTGGGCGGCGAGGTGACCGCGTTCGTGGCCGGCTCGGGCATCGACGACGGCTGGGCCGGGTCGCTCGGCGGCCACGGCGCCGGCAAGGTGCTCGTCGCCGACGACGCCGCCCTGACCGGCGGCCTCTCGCAGCCGATCGTCGACGCGCTCGCGCCGTCGGCCCGCGAGGCCGACGCGGTGCTGTTCGGTGCCGGGGTGGTCTCGGCCGACGTCGCTGCCGGCCTGGCCGCGCGGCTCGGTGCGGGGATCGCCTGCGAGACGACCGACATCGCAATGGCCGACGGGGGCATCGTCGCCACCCGCCCGGCCCTCGACGACACCGTCATGGTCGAGTCCGGCTTCGCCGGCGGGCCGGGGATCGTGCTGGCCCGTGCGAACGCCTTCCCGGTGCGCGAGGACGCGTCCGGCTCCGCGCCGGTCGAGCGCGTCGCAGTGAGCGTTGAGGACTGGTCGCGGGCTGCCTTCCTGACCGGCCGCGAGGCGGCCGACGGCGGCGGCGTGGACATCACCGAGGCCGACATCCTGGTGTCCGTCGGCCGCGGCATGGGCGGGCCGGAGAACGTGCCGCTCGTCGAGGAGCTCGCCAAGGCGCTCGGCGGCGAGGTGGCCGCCACCCGCGCCGTCGTCGACGCCGGCTGGGTGCCGTACTCGATGCAGGTCGGCCAGACCGGCAAGACGGTCTCACCGAAGCTCTACATCGCCTGCGGCGTCTCCGGCGCGATCCAGCACAAGGTGGGCATGGCGAGCGCCGGCACGATCATCGCGATCAACAAGGACCAGAACGCGCCGATCTTCGAGTTCGCCGACGTCGGGGTGGTGGGCGACGCGCTCGCGATCCTGCCGAAGCTGACCGAGCTCGTCGCCGCCCGCAAGGGGTAAGCAGGGCCTCGGCGTCGCACGCGTGCGACGCCGTTAGGCTCTGCGGATGCCGCGCCCTGGGCTCGGAGCACTCCGGGAACGCGAGTTCCGGCTCCTCTTCGTGGCGACGACGATCACGCGGTTGGGCAGCGGCATGGCGCCGATCGCGCTCGCGTTCGGCGTGCTCGATCTCCACGGATCGGTGGCCGACCTCGGCTTCGTCCTGGCTGCGGGGAGCGTCCCGTTCGTGGCCTTCGTCCTGATCGGCGGCGTCTGGAGCGACCGGTTGCCGCGATTGCGCATGATGGCCATCAGCGGGGCCGTGGCGGCGGCGAGCCAGACAGGCATCGCGTTGCTGTTCCTGGCCGGAAGCGCCAGGGTGTGGGAGCTGATGGCCCTGGCGGCGGTCCAGGGCACGGCTCGCGCGTTCGGCAGCCCGGCCATGGGCGCGCTGATACCGGAGACGGTCTCACCGGGCAGGCTCCAGCAGGCGACGGCGCTGCTCTACGTCTCGTCCAGCACGATCGACGTCTCCGGCGCTGCCGTCGGCGGCCTGCTCGTCGCCCTGATCGGCCCCGGATGGACGTTGCTCTTCAACGCCGCGACGTCGCTGGTGGAGGTCGCGATCCGGTTTCTGATGCGGGTGGACGAGTCGGCTCGGGCGGCCCGAGAGCGGCGCCCGTTCCGGGCGGACTTCGCCGACGGCTGGCGGGCCGTTGCGTCCCGCAGATGGCTGTGGGTGATGCTCGCGGGCGCTGCGGGGTTCGTCCTCATGGTGGTTGCCCCGTGGGACGTACTCGGGCCGGCGCTCTCCAGGCAGTCGCTGGGAGGCGCGACGTCGTGGGGATTCATCGAGTCGGCGTACAGTCTGGGCGCCGTGTCCGGCGGCGCGCTTGTCCTGCGATACCGCCCGTCGCGTCCGCTGCTGATCGCAGCGGCGCTGAACCTCCTCTACATCCCGGCACTGGTCGCCTTTGCGGTCGTGTCGCCCGTCGTCCTGATCGCATGTGCGGCCTTCGTCGGAGGCGCCGCCAACGATGCCTATCTCGTCCTGTTCGACACGACGATCCAGCGCCTGGTGCCCCGCGACGTGCTGGCCCGCGTGATCTCCTTCGATTGGTTCTCCGACGCGGCTACCAAGCCGATCGGCTTCGCCGTCGTCGGGCCGCTCGCAGCCCGCATCGGCATCTCGAAGGTGTTCTGGACGGCCGCGCTCGGCGCCGCCGTCGTCACCGCCCTCCTCGTTGCTGTGCCGGACGTCCGCAGGGTTGGCGCCCGAATCGAGCCGTCGACCGGTGAGCCCTCCTAGGACTCGTCGTCCACCGGCTGCTCCTGCGCCGCGCTCTCGCGCAGCACGAAGAGGGCGTTGCGCAGGCGCACGATGTCGGCGAGGACATCGCTCATGCGCTGCTCCGGCGGCGCGACCGGGACGGGGCGGCCCAGCCGCTTGAACAGGCGCTCGGTGTCGTCGATCGACCAGCGGCGGTCGCTGCCGACCTCGATCGGAACCTCCGACCGGCGCCGGTCGGAGCCCGACAGGAACTCGTCCAGGTGGTCGATCAGCTCGCCGATGCGGTCGCGATCGGACGCCATGCCTACATCTGGGCGTATTCGGGGCCGCTGCCGCCCTCGGGCGGGGTCAGCCGGCCGCCCTTGGCGGTGATGGCGCCGCACTGGACGCAGTTCGACGGCGTGAGCTCGACGTCGACCATGTCGCCGGCGGCGTCGTTCAGCTCGTACACGCCTGCGGGGCACATCGCCACCCACGTCTCGCCGATCTCGCGGGGCACGCGGCTGCGCACGCGGATGTGGTTCGGGCCGTCGTCGCGGCTGCGGTTGCCGGAGAGGAAGACGCTCGAGAGCTTGTCGAAGGTGAGCGAGCCGTCGGGCTGCGGGTAGCTGCGTCCCTCGTTCGTCATCGGCGCCTCGGCGTCGCGGCGGGTGCCGAACGATCCGCCGGGGAACGCGCCCCGGGTGAGATCCATCGCTGAGGCGAGGCCGCCGCCGACGAAGAGCCCCTTGTTGAGCGCCTGACGCATGTTGCGGACGCGGCGCAGGTCGGACCAGATATGGCTGGCGCGGATGCGGGCGTCGTAGCCGTCCAGGGCGCCCGCGGCGGCCGGATCGGCACCCGCCTTCAGCTGCTCGTAGATCGCCTCGGCGGCCAGCATCCCGGAGCGCATCGCGTAGTGGATGCCCTTGAGCTTGGGCACGTTCACGAAGCCGGCCGCGTCGCCCGTGAGGACGGCGCCCGGCACCGACAGGCGCGTCGGCAGGGCGAGTAGGCCGCCCTCGGGGATCGTCTTCGCGCCCCAGCCGATCCGCTCGCCGCCCTCGAGCAGCGGCCGGATCAGCGGATGCAGCTTGAACTGCTGCAGCAGGTCGTGCACCGAGAGCGAGGCGTCGCGGTAGTCGAGCCCGACCACCAGGCCGAGCGCGATCCGGTCGTCGCCCATCGGGTAGATGAAGCTGCCGCCGCTCTCGCCGTACCTGGCCTGCGGCCGCAGCGGCCAGCCGAGCGTGTGGACGACGCGGTCGAGCGGGCGGGCGACCCGCCACAGCTCCTTCACGCCCAGGCTCCAGGTCTGCGGATTCTTCGACGTCAGGCCGAACGCCTCGGTGAGCGCGCCGGTCAGGTGGCCCTGGGTGCCCTCCGCGAGCACCGTCGCCTTCGCGTGGATCTCGGCGCCGGGCTCGTACGCGCCGAGCGGCTGGCCGTCGCGGTCGAGGCCCTTGTCGCCCGTGACGATGCCGCGCACGGCCCCCTCCGAGACGAGCAGCGTGTGCGCGTCGGTCTCGGGCAGCACCATGACCCCGAGCTCCTCCGCCTTCTCGGCCAGGTGGCGGCCGAGCTGGGCGAGCGAGAAGATCCAGTTGCCCTTGTTGTGGAAGGGCGGCGGGGTCGGGATGTGGATGCCGCGGCGCTCGCGCATGAAGTACACCGACTCGCGCCGCACCGGCCCGAAGCTCGGCAGCTGCTCGATCGGCGTGTCCGGCAGCAGATCGCGCAGCGCCGACGGGTTGACGACGGCGCCGGACAGGAGGTGCGCGCCGGCCACCTTGCCCTTGTCGACGAGCGCGATCGGCACCTCGCCGAGCTGCTCGGCCGTGGCCGGGTCGTTCGGCCAGGAGCTGCCCGAGCCGGATCGCCCCGGCGAGCCCGGCCGGCCCGCCGCCGACGAAGAGCACGCCGACGTCGACGCGCTCGTCCTCGGCCGCCTGCGGCTCCGCGACGAACTCGCGTACCTTCACCGGGGGTGGGTAGTCGGACGGGCGCCGTTTCACGGGCGGGCATGCTACCGGGGTCAGACCCCGAACGGGCGCCGTGACAGTTTCCATCCACTCTCGGCGCGGCCCGTGCGAGACAGGTGACACGAGCCGGCCGTAAGCTCGCTGCATGGCATTCACCGGCTTCCATCCCAACGCATTCGCCTTCCTCACGGGCCTCGCCGAGCACAACGACCGCGCCTGGTTCCACCAGCACGAGGCGGAGTACAAGGGCCTCCTGCTCGAGCCCGCGCGCGAGCTCGTCCTTGGCCTTGGCGAGCGGCTCGCCGCCGTCGCCCCCGGCATCCACGCCGATCCGCGGGTGAACGGCTCGATCATGCGCATCGCCCGCGACACCCGCTTCTCGAACGACAAGACCCCGTACAAGACGCACCTCGACCTGTGGCTGTGGGAGGGGTCTGGCCCGAGCCGCGAGTGCGCCGGCTACTTCCTCCGGCTCGACCCCGGCGCGATCACTCTCGGAGTGGGCGTGCACCACTTCACGACGCCGGGCCTCGCCGCCTACCGGCAGGCCGTCGCCGACGGCAAGCGCGGGCCGAAGCTCGACCGGGCCGTGCGCTCGGCGCTCACCGCCGGCGCCCGGTTCGGGCCGGCGCGGTGGAAGCGCGTCCCCGCCCCGTACGCCGCCGATCATCCCCGGAGCGAGCTGCTCCGCCACGACGGACTGGTGGCGGCGACCACCGACCCGCTGCCCCCGCAGGCCCAGGCCGAGGACTTCCCGGAGTGGTGCGTCGAGCGCTGGAAGCCGCTGCGGCCGCTTCAGGCCTGGGTGGCGGCGGTCGCGAAGGAGGCGGCCGGCTAGGAGGCGGCGGCCCGGCGGGGGCGCGCGATGAGCTCGCCGCCGCAGTTCGGGCAGGTGCCCGACATCGCCTCGGTGCAGGTCGGGCAGAAGGTGCACTCGTAGCTGCAGATGCGCGCGTCGCCCTCGGCGGCGAGGGGCGCCTCGCAGCGCTCGCAGACGGTACGCATCTCCAGGGCCATGCCGGAACGATACGCTCCCGCGCGATGCGCGTCGTCGACCTCCGCTCCGACACCGTGACCCGGCCCACGCCGGCCATGCGCAAGGCGATGGCGGAGGCCGAGGTGGGCGACGACGTCTGGGGCGACGACCCCACCGTGATCGAGCTCGAGGCCGAGGTGGCCCGGATGCTCGGCAAGGAGGCGGCCGTCTACGTCCCGTCCGGGGCGATGGGAAACCTCGTCTCGGTGCGCTCGCACACGCGTCCCGGCGACGAGCTCTTCATCCACGAGCTGGCCCACATCGTCGTGCACGAGCAGGCGGGCGCCGCCGTGCTCGCCGGCGTGCAGACGCGGATGCTGCCCGGCGAGGGCGGCCTGCTCGAGGTGTCCGACATCGCCTCGCGGCTGCGCGACCCGTCCGACGTCCACCACGCGCGCCAGAGCCTGCTCTGCCTCGAGAACACGATCGGCGAGGTCGGCGGCCGGGTGCTGCCGCAGGAGCGGCTGGCCGAGCTGGCCGGCTTCGCCCACGCGAACGGCCTGCGCGTGCACATGGACGGCGCCCGCCTCTGGAACGCGGCGGTCGCGAGCGGCCGCGCGCCCGCCGAGATCGCTGCGCCGGTCGACTCGGCGTCGGTGTGCTTCTCGAAGGGTCTCGGCGCGCCGGTGGGCTCGGCCGTCGTCGGCTCGGCCGACTTCATCGCGGTCGCGCGCCGCAACCGCAAGCTCTTCGGCGGCGGGATGCGCCAGGCCGGCATCATCGCGGCCGGCGCGCTGCACGCCCTGCGCAACCATGTCGAGCGGCTCGCCGACGACCATCGCAACGCGCGCCGGCTCGCCGAAGGGCTGCGCTCGAGCCGGCTCCTGCGGTTCGACCCGGAGGCCGTCGAGACGAACATCGTGATCGCGAAGACCACCGGTTCCGCGGCCGCTCCCGAGATCGTCGCGACGCTCGCCGATGCCGGCGTTCTGTGCGCCGCGCTCGACGATCGCACGGTGCGCTTCGTGACCCATCTGGACGTCGATTCCGAGGCCGTGGACGCGGCGATTTCGGCCGCAGACCGAGTGCTATCCTGAATCCCATGAAGGCCGATATACATCCTGACTACGTTGTCTCGCACGTGACGTGTTCCTGCGGCAACGAGTTCACCACGCGCGCGACAAAGCCCGAGCTGCACGTCGAGATCTGCTCGGCCTGCCATCCCTTCTATACCGGCAAGCAGAAGCTGGTCGACACCGGCGGCCGGGTGGAGCGATTCCGTCGCCGCCAGGCCCGCCAGTCTGCTTCCGCGTAGAACGCACGGGCTCACGCTTCTCTCACCCGGTGCCGACAAGGACCGGGTGAGCGATCCGTGTCAGCGATGAGCGCAGGCTCAAACGTCGGCGGGCAGGCCGTCCTCGAGGGCGTGATGATGCGCAGCCCCGGCTCCTGGGCCGTGACCGTGCGCCGGCCCGACGGCGAGCTCGCCCGCGTCTGCCGGCCGGTCTCGAGCGCCGCCTCGCGGCACCGCTGGCTGCGGCTGCCGGTCCTGCGCGGCATGGTCGCGCTCGGCGAGTCGCTCGTGATCGGGTTCCGCGCCCTCGCCGTGTCGGCGGCGTTCGCCGCGGTCGAGGAGGGGGAGGAGCCCGACCCCGAAGCGGCGGCCGAGCTCACCCGCGGCCAGATCGCCTTCGCGTTCGTGATCGCGATCGGGTTCGCCGTGGTCGTCTTCAAGGTCTCGCCGGCGGTCATCACCGACCTGCTGCCGATCCACTCGACCATCACGTTCGTGCTCGTGGAGGGCGCGATCCGGGTTGGGCTGCTCGTCGCGTACCTGGCGGCGATCTCGTTCGTCCCCGACCTGCGCCGCGTGTTTCAGTACCACGCTGCCGAGCACAAGACGATCAACGCCTACGAGGACGGCGCCGAGCTCGTCCCCGAGCGCGTGCAGACGTACTCCAAGATCCACCTCCGCTGCGGCACGGCGTTCCTGCTGTGGGTGATGGTGATTGCGATCTTCGTGTTTGCCTTCGTCGGCCGGCCCGACTGGCCGACGCTGATCGCCTCGCGCATCCTGCTCCTGCCGGTGATCGCCGGCCTGGCCTACGAGGTGATCCGCTTCGGCGGCAAGCACCCCGACAACCCGATCGTGCGCACGCTGCTCACGCCCGGCCTGTGGCTGCAGGGGCTGACGACGCGCGAGCCGACCCTCGACCAGGTCGAGGTCTCGATCCAGGCGCTGCAGGACGTGCTCGAAGCCGAGCGCGCATCCGGCGCCGCCTCGCAGGTCGAGGTGATGGCGTAGGGTTGGCCGCATGGCCGGCCCCGACTCGCCCCACCAGCTGAACGATCTGATCGAGCGCTACAACGACGCCTGGAACCGTCAGGACGTCGACGCGATCTCGTCGATGCACACCGACGACGTCGTCTTCAACAACCACACTGCCGGCGAGTCCGTCGAGGGCAAGGCCGCCGTCGGTGAGCACATCGCGGGCATCTTCCGCAACTGGCCCGGGATGCGCTTCACCGGACGCAGCCTGTACGTGCGCGACGGCCTCGTCGTCCAGGAATGGACGGCGACCGGCACCCACGCGGAGAGCGGGAGGTCGGCGACCTGGGACGGGATGGACATCCTGCCCACCCGGGACGGCCGCTTCGCCCGCAAGGATGTCTACTCCGACTCCGTCTCCGTGCTGAAGCAGCTCGGCCGTCTCTGACGGCGTCACTATCCTTCTCCGGTCATGGAACCGCTGGTGGCAGAGATCGAGCGCCGTTTCGCCGAGCTGGAGTCGCAGCTGGGCGACCCGGCCGTGCTCGCCGATCAGCGCCGCTACGCGGAGATCGCCCGCGAGCACAAGCGCCTGTCCGGCGCCGCCGACCTCGCCCGGCAGTGGCGTGAGCGCACCGCCCAGCTGGCCGACGCGGCCGAGCTCACCAGCGACCCGGACGAGGAGATGCGGGCGTTCGCGCAGGAGCAGATCGGCGAGGCCCGGGCCGCGCTGCCGGCGCTCGAGGAGGAGATCCGGCTCGCGATGCTCGAGCGCGATCCGGCCGACGACAAGGACGTCATCGTCGAGCTGCGGGCCGGCACCGGCGGCGACGAGGCGGCCATCTTCGCCGGCGACCTCTACCAGATGCTCACCCGCTACGCCCAACAGCGCGGCTTCAAGACCGACACGCTGGCGATCTCGGGCGGCGACGCCGGCGGCTACAAGGAGCTCGTGTTCGAGATCAAGGGCGACGGCGCGTACTCGGTGTTCAAGCACGAGAGCGGCGTCCACCGCGTCCAGCGGGTGCCGGCGACCGAGTCGCAGGGCCGCATCCACACGTCGACCGCAACCGTCGCCGTCATGCCCGAGGCGGAGGACCTCGAGCTGCACGTCGACCCGAACGACCTGCGCATCGACGTGTTCCGGGCGGGTGGGCACGGCGGCCAGTCGGTGAACACGACCGACTCCGCCGTGCGGATCACCCACATCCCGACCGACACGGTCGTCACCTGCCAGGACGAGCGCTCCCAGCTCCAGAACAAGGAGCGGGCGATGAAGATCCTGCGCGCCCGCCTGTACGAGGCGGAGCGCCAGCGGGCGGCGCAGGAGGCGGCTGCGGCCCGGTCGGCCCAGATCGGGACGGGCGAGCGCTCCGAGAAGATCCGCACCTACAACTTCCCCCAGGATCGCGTGACCGACCATCGCATCGGGCTCACCGTCCACGACCTGAACCGCGTCCTGGGTGGCGACCTGGGCGAGTTCTCCGACGCCCTCGCGGCGGAGGAGCGGCGCCTGAAGCTGGCCGCGGCGGCGGCCGGGTGAGGCAGCTCGGCGAGGTGCTGCGGCTCTCGGCCGGGTACCTCTCCGAGCACGGGAGCGCGACGCCGCGGCTCGACGCCGAGCTCCTGATCGGGCACGCGCTCGGGCTGCCCCGGATCGAGCTCTACACGAACTTCGACCGGCCGCTGGACGAGCCGGAGCTGGCGGCCTGCCGCGCGCTGCTCGAGCGCCGCGGCCGCCGCGAGCCGGTCGCCTACATCCTGGGCCGGTGGGGGTTCCACGGGCTCGACCTCGCGGTGGACGGCCGCGTGCTCGTGCCCCGGCCGGAGACCGAGGTGCTGGTCGAGAGGTGCCTCGCGCTGCTCGAGGGGCGGGGGGCCCCCCGGGTCGTCGACGTCGGGACCGGCTCGGGGGCGATCGCCCTGGCGATCAAGGCCGCCCGTCCGGATGCCCTTGTGGTTGCCGCCGACGTCTCCGCGGACGCGCTGGCGGTCGCCGCCGCGAACGCCGCCGCGCACGGGCTCGAGGTGGAGCTGGTCGGATCCGACCTGCTGGCCGGAGTTCAGGGCCGCTTCGCCGTCGTCGCCTCGAACCCGCCGTACATCGGCGAGGGAGAGATGGCGGCGCTCGGGCCCGAGGTGGCCGACTACGAGCCGCGCCTGGCCACGGTGGCCGGCCCGGCCGGCACGGAGGTGCTCGAGCGGCTGGTGGCGGCGGCGCCGGATGCGCTCGAACCGGAGGGGCACCTCGTCGTCGAGTGCGGCGCGGGGCAGGCGGAGGCCGTCCGCGGCATGATGGCCGCGGCCGGCGCCGCCATGACACTCGCCGAGCCCGATCTGGCCGGCATCGACCGGGTGGTGGTCGGGCGGTGGGCGTGAGCCACGAGCAGGCGCTGCGCGGCGGCGCGCTCGCGATCCTGCCGACCGACACGGTCTACGGGATCGGCTGCGCCGCCGGTCACCGCGACGCATGCGCGCGGCTGTACGCGTGCAAATCGCGGCCCGCCGACCAGGCGACGGCGATCGTGCTCGGCTCGGTCGCCGGGCTGCTGGCGGCCGTCCCGGAAATGGGCGAGGTCGCGGCGGAGCGGTGCCGGCGGGTGCTCCCGGGTGCGGTCACGCTGGTCGTCCCCAACCCGGCGCGGCGGTTCGTCCACCTGTGCGGGGCGACGCCGGAGCAGATCGGCGTGCGCGTGCCCGTTCTGGTGCCGCAGGTGGCCCACCTCGCCGACGCGGTGAGCGGGGTCGCCCTGACGAGCGCGAACCTGCGCGGCGAGCAGCCGCCCGCCCGCCTCGCCGGCGTGCCGGGCGAGCTGCGCCGCCTGTGCACAGTCGAGATCGACGGCGGGGAGCTGGCCGGAACGCCGTCGAGCGTGATCGACATCACGGGCGTGGACCCCGTCGTGCTGCGGCGCGGCCCGGACGCCGACTCCCTGGTCGCGCTGCTCGGATAGAGTCGGCGGAGTCGATCCGAGGAGGCGCCCCGTGGCCACGGCCGAACAGACCTTCGAGCATCTCCGGGCCGCGGGCCTGGACGACCTCGACCCCGACATCGCCGGTCTGATCGATCGCGAGCTCGGCCGCCAGCGCGACCAGCTCGAGCTGATCGCGTCCGAGAACTTCACCTGGCCGGCGGTGCTCGAGGCAGCCAGCTCGGTGCTCACGAACAAGTACGCCGAGGGCTATCCGGGCAAGCGCTACTACGGCGGCTGCGAATGGGTGGACGAGGTCGAGCAGCTGGCGATCGACCGGGCCAAGACCCTGTTCGGCGCCGACCACGCGAACGTGCAGCCGCACGCCGGCGGGCCGGCCAACCTGGCCGCCTACTTCGCGATGCTCGAGCCGGGCGATCCCATCCTGGGACTGCGGCTCGACCACGGCGGGCACCTCACCCACGGGCTCAAGGTGAACTTCTCCGGCCGGCTCTACGACGTCCACTCCTACGGCGTCCGCCGCGAGGACTCGCGGATCGACTTCGACGAGGTCGAGCGGCTGGCCCACCAGCACCGGCCGCGCCTGATCGTCGCCGGCGCCTCCGCCTACCCGCGTGTGATCGACGCGGCCCGCTTCCGCCAGATCGCGGACGAGGTCGGCGCGCGGCTGATGGTCGACATGGCCCACTTCTCGGGATTGGTCGCGGCGGGCCTGCACCCCAACCCGGTCGAGCACGCCGACGTCGTCACGTCGACGACGCACAAGACGCTGGCCGGGCCGCGGGCGGGGCTCGTGCTGTCGCGCGAGGAGCACGCGGCGGCGGTCGACAAGGCGGTCTTCCCCGGGCTCCAGGGCGGTCCGCTCTGCCACATCGTGGCGGCGAAGGCGGTCTGCTTCAAGCTGGCCCGGACCGAGGCGTTCCGGGAGTACCAGGGCCGCATCATCGCGAACGCGAAGGCGCTCGCGGCCACGCTCATGGACGGCGGGCAGAAGCTGCTGACCGACGGCACCGACAACCACCTGCTGCAGATCGACCTGCGGCCGACGCAGTGGAGTGGCCGCGACGCCGAGGAGCGCCTGCACGAGGTCGCGATCACCGTCAACCGCAACACCGTTCCGTTCGACGAGCGCCCGCCGACGATCGCCTCCGGCGTCCGCATCGGCACGCCCGCGGCGACGATGCGCGGCTTCACCGAGGACGACATGCGCGAGGTGGGCGCGATCATCCTCGAAGCTCTCGACCCCGCCGCCGACCTCGCCGCGCTGCGCCGCCGGACGGGCGAGCTCCTGGCCGGAAGGCCGCTCTACTCGGGATTCCCCCATGGCCACTCGTCCTACTGATCAGCTGGTCGTCCTCGACCACCCGCTCGTCCAGCACAAGCTGGCGCTGCTGCGCGACGTCGAGACGACGACGAAGGACTTCCGCCACCTGATGGGCGAGCTGGCGGCGTTCCTCTGTTACGAGGCGACGCGCGACCTGGAGCTCGAGGAGTTCCGGGTGCGGACGCCGCTCGAGGAGACGCCGGCGCGGCGGGTGTCGGGCAAGAAGCTCGGCGTCGTCGCCGTGCTGCGGGCGGGCCTCGGCATGCTCGACGCCGTGCTCGACCTGATCCCGGTCGCCCGTGTCGGCTTCGTCGGCGTCTACCGCAACGAGGAGACGCTGCAGCCGGTCGAGTAC
The DNA here is from genome assembly GCA_963708365.1 of uncultured Actinomycetes bacterium. Classification (GTDB taxonomy): domain Bacteria; phylum Actinomycetota; class Thermoleophilia; order Gaiellales; family JAICJC01; genus JAICJC01. The sequence goes on along the minus strand of CAVPSM010000003.1, from coordinate 162,857 downwards.
TACTGCAAGCTGCCGAGCGACCTGGCGGAGCGCGACGTGCTGGTGCTCGACCCGATGCTCGCGACGGGCGGCTCGTCGTCCGCGGCGCTCGAGCTGTGCAAGCAGCGCGGCGCGGTGCGGATCAGGCTGCTCTGCGTGGTGGCCGCCCCGGCCGGCATCGACCGCGTGGCGGCCGACCACCCCGACGTGGCCGTCTACACGGCATGCGTCGACCGCGAGCTGAACGACGTCGGCTACATCCTCCCCGGCCTAGGCGACGCCGGCGACCGCCTGTTCGGCACCCGCTAGACAAACGGGGACTGTCCCCGATTGTTAAGGGGACTGTCCCCTTTACAACTCGGCGGCGACGAAGGATGCGTACGACGCAGCGGCTTCGAGGCCGTCGCCGCCGAACAGTTGGTGGGTCGGTCCGATCCGGAGCCAGACCGGTGGTGTGTCGACACCAGAGATCGCCCGGTGGCTCGACCATCGCCACTCGTCCGCGGTCTCGCAGAGTCCGGCTGCGACCGGGTTTCGGGCGATGTAGCGCAGGGCGAGGAGGAGGTGCTCGTCCGTCAAGAGCGGAGCCGACCAGTACCGATCGCGGAAGAGGTGGCCACGACGCCTGTGCCGGAAGTTGAACGTCTGCGCGTGTATGCCGTTCAGGCGAGCCATTCCTCGAGCCAGGGTCAGCTCGGGCGTGTGGACGAGGAGGTGGTAGTGCGTGTCCATGAGGCAGTACGCGCGGACGTCCCACACGAAGCGTGTCGTGGTCTCAGCCAGCGTTTGGAGGAACCGTTGCCGGTCGCGATCGTCGACGAAGATCCGCTCGTTCTCACCATTGCCGTGAGTGGTGACGTGGAAGGTCGTCTCGGGAGGCTGCACACGGTTCTGGCGCATCCCGATCGACGGTACGACGCTCGCGCTCAACCGTGGGTGTCGGGCTGTCACGTGTCTCCAACGGAACGCCTCGACCGCTGCGACGCAGTGTTAAGGGACTGTCCCCTTAACAGAGGGCGGTGGAGGGGGATCCTCTGCAGGGGCGAAGGGTTACCCTTTCCGCGCTGGCTCGCGCACATGACTGGATCGATCCTCGATTACCAGGCCGCTTCCGTCGGGTTCGTGGTGGCCTTCATGCTCGTGCTGCTGCTCACCCCCGCGGTGTCGCTCGCCGCGTGGCGGGCGGGGCTGCTCGACCGCTCGAACGATGAGCGCCGCCTGCACCGCGAGCCGATGCCGCGGCTGGGAGGGATCGCCATCTTCGCGGCCATCGTCATCCCCGCGGCCGCGCTCGGGAACCAGCACGGCTTCTGGGGGGTGATGCTCGGCGCGGCGCTGATGACGATGCTCGGCGCGGTCGACGACATCCGGCCGCTCAACCCGATGGTGAAGTTCTCGGGCCAGGTACTGATCGCGGCGCTGACCGTCCACCTCGGCATCGCCATCGACCACGTCACCCTGCCGATAGTCGGCGTCTTCGACCTCGACTGGCTGCGCTACCCGGTGACCGTGATCTGGATCGTCGCGATCGCGAACATCGTCAACTTCATCGACGGCCTGGACGGGCTCGCGGCCGGCTTCTGCGGGATCGCCGCGCTCACCTTCGCCATCCTGTCGGCATCGCTCGGCCGTCTCGACGCCGCCGCCGTGTCGGCCATCCTGGCCGGGGCCGCGCTCGGCTTCCTGCGGTACAACTTCCACCCCGCCACGATCATCATGGGCGACTCGGGCTCGCTGATGATGGGCTACCTGCTGGCGACGATCGCCATCGAGGGCGTGCTGAAGACGGCCGCCGCCGTCTCCCTCGTCTTCCCGCTCATGATTCTGGCCCTGCCGATCCTGGACACCTCGTTCGTGATCCTGAAGCGGCTGAAGTACCGCCAGCCGATCTACCAGGCCGACCGGTGGCACTTCCACCACCGCTTCTCGAACATCGGCTTCTCCCAGCGGCGGACGGCGCTCACCCTCTACGCCTGGTGCACGGTGCTCTCGGTCTTCGCCCTCGCCATCCGGTTCGTGCCGTCGCACCGGCACGGCTGGAGCTGGGTGTCGATCGTGATCCTCGGCGGCCTCGCGTTCATCGCGGTGGCGTCGTCGGTGTACGTCGTGTACACCCTCGAGATCCTGAAGCTGCACCGCCTGCGCGCGCTGCGGGCCGCTCGCAGGGAGCCGGCCGAAGTGACACAAAGTCGCCCGGCCGCCTGACCGCTCCGTCCGAAGATTCCGCCAGAATAGGGTATTCTTCGGCTGTTGTGGATGAACTCGTGTTGTCACGAAGTCGAACGTCTGGCATACTTACCCGCGCCTTCTCAACCGTCCGCTCCGACGACAGGATTTCCACGGCAGGGAGACCTGCAGCATCCGGTGCGATGGCCGGGATCACCCTTCTGGCCGCGCTTCTCGTATGTGTGGGGGCCGGCCTCGGGATCGGGTGGGCGGCGGGCAGTCCGGCCGTCGGCGCGGCCGTCGGAGCGGTGATCGGAATCCCCGCAAGCTTCTACCTCGTCTACCGCACGTATCGAGACCTGTGACCGCCCGAACGACCACCCCGGCGCAACTCTGCGCGCACAACATCGACGCCATTCTGGCCGTCGCCGCGCTGCCGGTGTTCGCCGCGACCGGGCTGCCGCTCGAGGGCTGGTTCTGGGCGACGGTGCTGTGGGCGGTGAACCGCTATGCCCAGTCGACGGTCGAGCGGCGGGCGGTGCGGATGGAGCCGCTGCGCGGCGTCGGCACGCTCGGCGCCAGCATGCTGCTGCGGCCGTGGATCGGGATGCTCGTCCTGTTCCTGATCACCCGCGACTCCAGCACGATGGTGATCTCGTCCGTCCTGCTGTTCCTCTTGCTCCTGACGGTCGACATCGTCACGCGCATCGTGACGCACCGGAACATCGGTAGCGGGCTGGGGGGAGCGGTCTAGATGCTGCCGCTCCTCAAGGTTGACTTCAACCCGGTGGCGGAGTTCACGGACTTCGTCCACCACCCGTATGTCAGCCTCCCGCTCGGCCTCGACATCAACAAGGCCGTGGTCTACATGTGGATGGCCGCGCTCCTGACCCTGATCCTGACGCTCGTCGTCGTCCGCCGCGGCCTGAGGCTGCGCCCGGACGGCCGCCAGACCGCCGCCGAGGTGGTCTACGAGTTGACCCGGGAGCAGATCGCGAAGGGAGGCCTGCCGGACGAGGGCATGCGGATCTGGTTCCCCTACGTCGCCAGCCTCTTCGTGTTCATCTGGATGATGAACCTGATCGGGTTCGTCCCGCTGCCGTTCGGCGATCGCCACTTCGACCTGTTCGGCCTCAGCATCCCGGAGTTCCAGATCTACGCCGCCACAGCCAACCTCTCGGTGACCCTGGCGCTCACCCTCGTGACCTTCTTCGCCACCCACATCGAGGGCATCCGCTACAACGGCCCGGTCAAGTACTTCAAGAGCTGGATGCCGTCCGGCCTGCCGTCGCCGCGGCCCCTGGGCCTGAAGACGCCGGCGGTGCTGATCCTGCTGACGCTGATCGCCGTGATCGAGGTGCTGTCGCAGTTCGTCCGCATCGTCTCGCTCAGCTTCCGACTCTTTTTCAACATGCTGGCCGGCCACCTGGTGATCGCCGTGTTCCTCGGGCTGGCCTCGCTGCTCGGCACGTACTTCATCCTGCCCATCGGCATCCCCATGGGCGTCGCGCTCTACCTGCTCGAGGCGACGCTGATCGCCGGCCTGCAGGCGTTCATCTTCGCCACCCTGTCCGCCATCTACATCGGTGGAGCCATCCACCCCGACCACTAGGAGCCCCAATGGCCCTTGACGGCAATATCCACGACTCCGCCCGCGCACTGGAGCTGGGCCTCGCGACCGGCCTCGGCGCCATCGGCCCCGGCATCGGCGTCGGCTTCATCTTCGGCAAGACCATCGAGGCGGTCGGCCGCCAGCCCGAGATGCGCGGCCAGCTGCAGGGCCTGATGTGGCTCGGCTTCGCCCTGACCGAGGCGATCATCTTCTACGCGCTGGGCATGGCCTTCGTGGCCTACGCCATCGCCTGAGTCCGGAGCCGCCGCAATGATCCTCTACGACTCGACCCTGATCACTCCCACGACGGGGCTGATGATCTGGACGCTGGTCACCTTCGTGATCGTGCTCATCGTCCTGCGCCGCTACGCGTTCGGCCCGCTTCAGAAGATGATCGACGAGCGCCGCAAGGCGATCTCGGCCGATCTGGATGCGGCCGAGGCGGCGCGTGGCGAGGCACAGGCGGCGCTGGCCGAGTACCGCCAGCAGCTGGCCGAAGCCCGCAAGGAGGCCACGAAGATCGTCGAGGACGCCCGCCGGGTGGGCGACGAGCGGCGGGCCGCGGCCGTCGCCGAGCTCGAGGCCGAGAAGTCCCGCCTCATGCGCCAGACGCAGGAGGAGATCCGGGCCGAGACGCGCCAGGCGCTGAACGCGATCAAGCAGCAGGTCGCCGATCTGGCCGTCGCCGCGACCGAGAAGGTCGTCCGCGCCCGCCTCGACGAGGCCGAGCAGCGGCGGCTGATCGACGAAGCCCTGGCCGACGTCGACCTCTCGACCCTCGTCCCAAACGCCCCTGAGCAGGAGAAAGCCTAGATGGCCGATCGGGTCGATCCGGGCGGGCGCGTCTACGCGAACGCCCTGCACCAGGCGGCGACCGACGCCGGCCGGGTGCACGAGGTCGACCGCGACCTCGAAGGGCTGATCGCGACGCTCGGCGAGAGCGAGCTCCTGCTGCGCGCGCTGGTGAACCCGGCGCTGCCGCGCGACGCCAAGCGCCGCATCCTGGCCCGTGTGCTCGAGCAGGCCGACCCGCTGGCCCGCAACGCCGTCCTCGTCCTGGCCGAGCACGCCCGGCTCGCGCTCCTCGTCGACATGCAGACCGCCTACGCCGAGCTCGCTGCCGAGGACGAGCAGATCCTGACCGTCGAGGTTACGACCGCGATCGAGCTCAGAGAGGCCGACCTGGACGCCCTCGCCAAACGCATCTCCGACGCGGTCGGCCGCCAGGCCCAGGTCACGGCGACCGTCGATCCCAGACTCATCGGCGGCCTCGTCCTGCGGGCCCGAAACGTGCTCGTGGACGCCTCCGTCAAGCGCCGGCTGGAAGAGCTTCGGCGCGTCCTCATCCGTACACCATTGCCCGTTGGGAGTGAAGCGTGAAGCTGCGACCAGACGAGATCGCGAACATCCTGAAGACCGAGATCGAGCGCTACGACGTCGAGGCGGAGGTCGAGGAGGTCGGTACCGTCATCCAGCTCGGCGACGGCATCGCCCGCGTCTACGGCCTCGACCGGTGCGTGGCGATGGAGAAGCTCGAGTTCGGCCACGGCGTGACGGGCCTCGCGCTGAACCTCGAGGAGGACAACGTCGCCTGCGTGCTCTTCGGCGAGTGGGACCGGATCAAGGAGGGCGACACCGTTCGCCGCACCGGCCAGGTCATGTCGATCCCGGTCGGCGAGAAGCTGATCGGCCGCGTCGTCAACCCGCTGGGCGAGGCGATCGACGGCGGCCCCGAGGTCGAGACCGACGAGTTCCGCCCGATGGAGTTCAAGGCGCCGGGCGTCGTCGACCGCCAGCCGGTGTCCGAGCCGGTGCAGACGGGCATCAAGGCGATCGACTCGATGATCCCGATCGGCCGTGGCCAGCGCGAGCTGATCATCGGCGACCGCACCACCGGCAAGACCGCGATCTGCGTCGACACGATCCTGAACCAGAAGGGCCAGGATCTGGTCTGCATCTACGTCGCCATCGGCCAGAAGGCGTCGACCGTACGGGCCGTCGAGGCCCAGCTGCGCAAGGCCGGAGCGATGGAGTACACGATCATCGTCGCGGCGTCGGCGACCGAGGCCGCGCCGATCAAGTTCATGGCCCCGTACGCCGGCTGCGCCATGGGCGAGCACTTCCTCTACAACGGGAAGCACGCGCTGGTCATGTACGACGACCTGTCCAAGCACGCCGACGCGTACCGCCAGATGTCACTGCTCGTGCGCCGGCCGCCCGGCCGCGAAGCCTACCCGGGCGACGTCTTCTACCTGCACTCGCGCCTGCTGGAGCGGGCGGTGAAGCTGTCCGACGACCTCGGCGCCGGCTCGCTGACCGCGCTGCCCGTGATCGAGACCCAGGCCGGCGACGTGTCGGCCTACATCCCGACGAACGTCATCTCGATCACCGACGGCCAGATCTTCCTGCAGTCCGACCTGTTCTACTCGGGCGTGCGGCCCGCCATCAACGCGGGCATCTCGGTGTCCCGCGTCGGCGGCGACGCCCAGATCCGGGCGATGAAGAAGGTCGCCGGGCGCCTGCGCCTCGACCTGGCCGCGTACCGCGAGCTGGAGGCGTTCTCGCAGTTCGGGTCCGAGCTCGACCAGACCACCCAGAACCAGCTGGCCCGCGGGGAGCGCGTCGTGGCGTCGCTGAACCAGCCCCAGTACGCGCCGTGGCCGGTCGCCGAGCAGGTCGTCGTGATCTGGTCGGTCACGAACGGCTACGTCGACTCGATCCCGGTCGACCAGGTGTCGCGGTTCAACGACGAACTGGTGGAGTCGGTGCGGGCCGAGGGCTCGATCCTGAAGGCCATCGACGAGTCGGGCGACCTGACCGACGAGACGGTCGAGAGCCTGCGCAAGCACCTCGAGACGTTCAAGGACAGCTTCTTCGTCGACGGCGAAGGGCAAGCGGCGGGCACCGCCGCGTAGATGGCCACCCAGCAGGACATCGCGCGCCGCATCCGGTCGGTGCGCAACACCGGCAAGATCACGAAGGCGATGGAGCTCGTGGCCGCGTCCCGGCTGCGGCGGGCGCAGGCCCGCATCCAGGGCCTGCGGCCGTACGCCGACCGCCTCCAGCAGCTGACGGTCGAGGTGGCGGCGGCCGCGTCGCGCGCACACGGCCAGCCGCTGCTCGAGAGGCGCGAGGTGAAGGGTGTCGCGGTGCTCGCGCTCACCGCCGACCGCGGCCTCGCCGGCGCGTTCAACGCGAACGTGATCCGGCGCTCGCTCGGCCTCGCCGCGGAGCACCGCAAGGCCGGACGCGACGTGCACTGGCTCGCGGTGGGACGCAAGGGCGGGTCGTCGCTGCGCTTCCGCGGCCAGGAGCTCGAGGCCTCCTACACGGGGATCACCGACCGGCCCAAGTATGCCGACGCCCGTGCCATCGCCGAGCGGGTGGCCGAGCTCTACGTCGAGGGCCAGGTCGACCTGGTGGTGATGGTGTACAACCGGTTCGTCTCGGCCCTCACCCAGCACCTCGAGACGGTCGACGTGCTGCCGGTGCCGGAAGAGGTGCTGACGGGCGAGCAGCCGGAGCTGATCGAGGGCGCGTACCTGGAGGAGCCGGACCGCTCGGAGATTCTGCGTCGGCTGCTGCCGACCTACGTCGAGGTGACCATCTACCGGGCGCTGCTCGAGTCGACGGCGTCCGAGCACGGCTCCCGCATGACGGCGATGGGGAACGCCTCCGAGAACGCCTCTAACCTGATCGACTCGCTCACCCTCGCGATGAACCGCGCCCGCCAGGCCGAGATCACCCAGCAGATCCTCGAGGTGGTCGCAGGCGCGGACGCGCTCGAATAGCGTGGCTACACTTTCTCCAGTGGAACGTGTAGGTCAGTTGTGGGACCACTCCCTGGTGCGGGCGGTCTTCACGGCGGTCGCCGTGATCGTGCTCATCGCGGGACTCGTGATCTTCGTCAGCTCCCGCGACGGCGGCAAGGTCGCAGCGCCGGAGCAGGCCCGGCGGTCGCGCCGACCAAGACCCCGGAGCAGCTCTACGGGCCGGAGATCACGATGCCGAAGTCGGCGCTGCGCACAGCCCAGACGTTCATCCAGACCGCCGTCCTGCGTCACGACGTGGCGGCGTCCTGGGCGCTCGTCACCCCGCACGTGCGCGCCGGCCTGACCCGGGCGCAGTGGAACACCGGCAACATCCCGGTCGTCCCCTACCCGCGCGAGAAGTTCGGCAGCGCCAAGTTCAAGATCGACCGGCACCGGCAGCGCGACATCCTGCTCGAGGTGCTCCTGACCTCGCACAAGCTCGGCGTCGCGCCGATCGACGACTTCCTCGAGCTCGTCCCCAGCGGCCACGGCGGCTGGCTCGTGCAGAACTTCACCCCGCGCGGGATCAACCCGCCGGTTCCGGCTGCGCAGCCCTAGATGGTTGGCTCCGATCCCCCGCGCGCCTGGACGCACGATCGCGCCGGCTGTGCGTAGCGCTGTCGGCGCTGCAGCTGCGAACCGTCGCATCGCTGTGTCCTCGGTCGCGCCCATACGACAAGGTATGAACGCGACCTGCGTCCTTGCGCTGCTCGGTTCGCAGCCGCCCAGGACATCACGGGAATCGGAGTCAACCATCTGGATCGGTGACCGCCGCGGTTGCCGATGCAACCGCATGGCGTTATCCTGACCCAGCCGATGGCGTCCGAACGAAGCACACTCGTCCCTGGGGCAGCTGCCGTCGGCACGGGCCTCTCGGGCGAGATCGAGGGTGCATCCGGCGACGCGATCCGCGCCCGCGGCTACTGGGAGCAGGCGTGGATCCGGTTCAAGCGCGACCGCGTCGCCGTCGCCAGCGGGATCGTGATCATCCTGATCATCCTCGTCGCCTTCATCGGCGCGCCCATCGCAGCCCACATCCTCGGGCACGGGCCGAACGACATCAACTCGAACGCGGTCATCAACTACGCGCCGGCCGGCCCGTGGACCGACCGTCAAGGACCAGGATGGGTCGGGCACGAGTCTCATGTCCTCGGCGCGTCCGACGCCGTCGGTCGTGACGAGCTCCTGCGCGTCCTCTCCGGCGCACGCGTCTCGCTCGAGGTTGCGATCGCCGCGACCGTTCTGGGCGTGTTCATCGGCGTCGTCCTGGGGACACTGGCCGGCTTCTACGGCGGCTTGATGGACACGGTCGTGTCGCGCATGACCGAGATCGTGATGGCGTTCCCGCTGCTCCTGTTCGCGATCGGCATCGCCGCGACCGTCGGCGACCGACTGAACTCGTACACGTTCTTCGGGATATTCGTCCCCGGCATCATCACGCTGATCCTGATCATCGCTTCTTCTCCTGGTACTACCCTGCCCGCATCGTCCGGGCGCAGGTGCTGTCGCTGCGCGAGAAGGAGTACGTCGAGGCCGCCAGGATGGTCGGCTGCTGCGACTTCCGCATCATGCGGTCGCACCTGCTGCCGCACCTGGTCGGCACGATCATCGTCTACGGCACGCTGACCGTCGCCACGAACATCCTGTTCGAGGCCGCGCTGTCGTATCTGGGCGTGGGCCTGCCGCCCCCGAACGCGAGCTGGGGGAACCTGCTCTCCGACGCGGTCACCTCTACACCGTCATGCCGTGGCTGATCGTGTGGCCGGGTCTCGCGATCCTGATCACGACGCTCGCCTTCAACCTGCTCGGCGACGGCATGCGCGACGCGATCGACCCGCGCTCGACTCCGCTCTAACTCCCCGAGCCCCGCACGACGTCTTAGGGTCATAGCGACGGGTGCCGGGCCGATTCCGTCCGCCCGCGGACCCGAATCCGACGCGAGGGGTTTTCAACATGAAACGACCGGGATTGTGGCTTGCGGTGGGGGCGCTCACCGCGGGCATCGTGCTTCTCGGCGCAGCTGGCTGCGGGAGCTCCAGCGGCAGCAGCGCGAGCGTAGGCTCGCAGGCGCCGGGCGGCCAGAGCGTCGCGCCGCACGTGAACGGTGGCACGCTCAAGGTTGCCGCGCACGGCGACATCGACTTCATCGACCCGGCGCTGGCGTACTACCAGACGTCGTGGCAGGTCGAGTACGCCACCTGCGTGAAGCTGCTGAACTACCCCGACAAGTCGGGCGCCGGCAAGGTGCTGACTCCGGAAGCGGCGTCCGCCATGCCGACCGTCTCCGCAGACGGCAAGACCTACACCTTCACGGTGCCGGCCGGTAAGTACAAGTTCAACACCGCGTGAGCCCGTGACGGCCGCGACGTTCCAGCACGCGCTGGAGCGCGACCTGTCGCCGAAGCAGGCGTCGTACTTCGGTCACGTTCCTCTCCGACATCCAGGGCGCCACGGGTTACAAGGGCCTCCCGGCCCACGTCTCGGGCATCACGGTCTCGGGCGACAAGCTCTCGGTCGCGCTGACCGAGAAGGACGCCGGCTTCCCGTCCAAGGTCGCCACGCCGTTCGCCTGCGCGATCCCCAAGGACACCCCGATCAACAGCAAGGGCTTCAGTCGATCGCAGGCGCCGGCCCGTTCTACATCGCCAACTGGTTCAGCACCGTTCGCTCGTGCTGAAGAAGAACCCGTACTACCACGGCCCGCGGCCGCGGTACCCGAACGAGTTCGACTACACCCAGCTGACGATCGATCAGAACCAGGGCACCCTGGAGCTGAAGAACGGCCAGCTCGACTACTGCCCGGACTGCGTCCCTGGCAGCGAGAACTTCCGCTGAACCAGGAGTTCGGGCCGGACGGCTCGCGACGGGACGGGGAACAGCGGTTCTTCATCACGCCCGCTGCGACATCTCGTACTTCGCGCTGAACACGGCGCGGCCGACGTTCCAGAACCCGCTCGTGCGTCAGGCGGTCAACTGGGCGATCGACCGGCCCGCCATCGAGAAGCCGTACGGCTACGGCTACGGCACTCCGGGCGACAGATCATGCCGCCCGCCCTTCCTGGCAGCCAGTTCGAGAAGAGCCTGTACCCGATCACCGCCCGACGTCCGCGGATATCTCGAAGGCGAAGGCACTGATCAAGCAGGCAGGGGTGAAGACGCCCCTGACGGCGGTGCTCGACCCCGTGCAACGCCGTCGGTGACCCAGGCCGACTCCGTCCTGCAGTCGAACCTGCAGAAGATCGGGATCACCGTGAAGCCGAAGTACTTCACGCGCGCTCGCAGTTCAAGAACGAGGGAACGAAGGGTGTCGCGATGGACATCGCGAATGAAGGCTGGATCGAGGACTACCCGGATCCGTACGACTTCATGAACATCCTGCTCTCCGGGGACAACATCCCCAAGACCGGCGGAAACAACTTCGCGTACTTCGATGTGCCGAAGTACAACCAGGAGATGGATCACGCCAACACGCTGAGCGGCAACGCTCGGTACCAGGCCTACGGCAGCATCGCGACGGACATGATGCGAACAATCCGCCGTGGGCGCCGTGGGACGTACACGAACAACATCGACTTCTTCGGCCCCCATGGTGGTGCACGGTCTACCAGCCCTCGTACATCATGGATCTGACCACGATGTGCCTGACGAAGTAGCGAGGCAGAGACTGCAACGAGGACACGGCGCGGGCGCCGGGGGAACCATTCCGGCGCCCCGCCAGACCCTTCGCCACCGGGAGAAATCGCATGGTTCGCTACATGATCCGGCGCCTGCTCTGGGCGATTGTCCTCTTCATTGCCGTGACGGTCGTCACCTACATGATTTTCTTCCTCATCCCGGTCGACCCGGCCAAGCTCGCGGCCGGCGAAGCCGCGACCCCGGCGGAGGTGAAGGCGGTCGCCCACCGCTCTATCTCGACCGGCCGGTCTGCGACCAGTACCGCACTTCCTGGACCAGCTCGTCTTCCACGGCAGCCTCGGCTACTCGTTCAACGACCGCGAGGCGTCAACTCGTCGGTGCTCGCCGCGGCACCCGTGACGGCGTCGCTCGTCCTCGGCGGCGCGGTGATGTGGATGCTGATCGCCGTTCCGATAGGCGTCCTCTCGGCGCTGCACCGCGGTCGCTGCCCGACCGCTTCGCCATGGTCGGCGTGCTCTGCGGCATCTCGGCGCACCCGGTGTGGATCGGCCTGTGCCTCCTACATCTTCGGGTACGTGCCGACCACGGGCATGCACTGGAGCTTCCCGAGCTCACCTGCTGCCGATCCAGGGCTACTGCAACTTACGTGGGGGGCAGGCGGGCAGTTCTGCGGAGGACCGGTCGACTGGTTCACGCACATGATGATGCCGTGGATCGTGTTCGCGATCCTCTACGCGGCGATCTACGTGCGCATGATCCGCGCCAATGTCATGGAGACGCTGAACGAGGACTACGTGCGCACCGCGAGGGCCAAGGGCGCGCCGGAGTCGATCGTGATGCGGCGACACGTCCTCCGGAACGCGATGCTGCCCGTCGTCACGATGCTCGGCATGGACATCGCGATCGCGCTGGGAGGCGCCGTCCTCATCGAGGAAGTCTTCGGTCTGCCGGGGCTGGGGACCTGGCCATCCGTCGGTCTACCAGTTCGACTTGCCGAAGATCGTCGGAGTGACCGTGTTCGCCTCGATTCTCGTGATCGGCTTCAATCTGCTGGTCGACCTGCTCTACGCATGGATCGATCCGCGAATCCGGCTGGCGTAGCGTCCGCTCTGTAGACTGAATCCGTGGCGCTTCTCGAAGTCCGCGACCTGAAGACCCAGTTCCGCACCGACGACGGCATCGTCGGCGCGGTGGACGGCGTGTCCTTCTCGGTCGAGAAAGGCAAGACGCTCGCCATCGTGGGCGAGTCCGGCTGCGGCAAGAGCGTCACCTGCCTGACGATCCTCGGCCTGAACCCGCGGGCGAAGACGATCTCGACGGGCGAGGCGATTTCAACGGCAAGAACCTGCTCGAGCTGCCGACGTCCGAGTTGCGCAACATCCGCGGGAACGAGATCTCGATGATCTTCCAGGACCCGATGACCTCGCTGAACCCGGTGCACTCGATCGGCAAGCAGCTGCGCGAGGCGATCCAGCTGCACAACGAGGTGACCAAGGCGGCGGCACGCGGCGGGCGCTCGAGATGCTGAAGGCGGTGGGCATCCCCCGGGCCGAGACGCGGCTCGAGGACTACCCGCACCAGTTCTCGGGCGGCATGCGCCAGCGGGTGATGATCGCGATGGCGCTCATCAACAACCCCGACCTCCTGATCGCCGACGAGCCGACGACGGCGCTCGACGTCACCGACCCAGGCCCAGATCCTGAAGCTGATGAACGACCTCCAGCGTGACTTCGGCAGCGCGATCATCCTGATCACGCACGACCTGGGCGTGGTCGCCGAGACGGCCGACGACGTGCTCGTGATGTACGCGGCCAAGCCGGCCGAGCAGGGCACTACGCCGACATCTTCTACCAGCCGCACCACCCCTACACGTGGGGGCTGCTGCGGTCGCTGCCGCACCTGCGGCAGCACGGCCAGGAGCTGACGCCGATCGCCGGCTCGCCGCCCTCGCTCCTGCGGCCCCCGCCGGGCTGCCGCTTCCACCTGCGCTGCCCGTACGCGATGGAGGTGTGCCGCGACGACCGAGCCCGCAGTTCGTGCCGGTCGAGGGGACGGCGCGAACACCGGGCCGCCTGCCACCTCGACTCGGCGAGCCGCGAACCGGCAGAGCGCCGCGAGACTGCGGACTCGGCCGAGGCGATGGCGACGACGGGGGCCAGCGGCCGACCCCCTCGGCCGAAGAGCTCCTCCGGCGTCGAGAACCTGGAGAAGCACTTCCCGGTCACCCGCGGGATCATCTTCCAGAAGGAGGTCGCGCAGCGTGCGGGCGGTCGACGGCGTCTCCTTCTCGGTCGCAGCGGGCGAGACGCTCGGCATCGTCGGCGAGTCGGGCTGCGGCAAGTCGACCATGGCCCGCTGCGTGATGCGCCTGCTCGACCCGACCGGCGGCACGATCGTCTTCGACGGCCAGGACATCACGAAGCTCAAGGGCTCGTCGCTGCTGCGCGATGCGGCGCGAGATGATGATGGTGTTCCAGGACCCGTACGCGTCGCTCAACCCGCGCAAGCGGGTCGGCTACATCATCGGCGAGGCGCTCGACGTCCACAAGCATCGGCACCGGCCGCCGAGATCAAGAAGCGGGTGCAGGAGCTGCTCGAGCGTCGTCGGCCTGAACCCGGAGCACTACAACCGGTACCCGCACGAGTTCTCCGGCGGCCAGCGCCAGCGCATCGGCGTCGCCCGGGCGCTCGCGATCCGGCCGAAGCTGATCGTCTGCGACGAGCCGGTCTCGGCCCTCGACGTGTCGGTGCAGGCGCAGATCCTCAACCTGCTGAAGCGGCTGCAGCGCGAGTTCGACCTCACGCTACATGTTCATCGCCCACGACCTGGACGTCGTCCGCCACATCTCCGACCGCGTCGCCGTGATGTACCTGGGCAAGATCGTCGAGGTCGCCGAGGGCGGCGAGCTCTACGACCACCCGCAGCACCCGTACACGGGCGCGCTGCTCTCGGCGGTCCCGATCCCGAACCCGGCGTCGCCCGCGCCCGCAAGCCGGTCGTGCTCGAGGGCGACGTGCCGAGCCCGATCAACCCGCCCAGCGCGTGCCGGTTCCACCCCCGCTGCCCGCGCTTCCAGCCCGGCACGTGCGATGTCGACGAGCCCCAGCTCACGCCGGCCGGCGAGAACGGCCATCTCAAGTGCATGCCATTTCCCGCTCGAGTCCTGGCCGCTGGGCGACCTGCGGCTGCCCAGCGGCGCCTCCACGAGCTGAGGTCACGCGCGTGACCGGGCGGAGCTCTGGGCGGGCCTGCGCCGGTTCGTACAGGTGGCCGTGACGGCGGTCGTCGGCACGGCGTCGTCTCGCTCGCTCGGGCTGCTCGTGGGCGACTCGGTCAACCGGTCGCTGTCGGTCGGCTTCTACCTCGCCGCGTGCCTCAGCATCACGCTCGGCGTCTTCTTCGGCATCCGCCCGCCGGTGCGCCAGGAGGGCGACGCCGGGGCGCTCGGCGGGCTGTTCGGCGTGTTCGGGAGCGGGCCGGTCAGGTTCGCCACGAACGACGAGCGGCAGGACTCCCTCTCGAGCTCCGCCGTGTTCGTCGTGCTCGGGCTCGTGCTCGTGCTCTTCGGCTCGCTGCTGTGCGACGGTGCGCCATCCGCTGGCCTAACATTCCCGCGGTGGCCTCGTCAGAAGGGGCAGACCATGTACCTCGGATTCCCTAACCGCAGCGATTGTGACCGCGCCCGCGAGCTCGCCTCGAGGAGCCTCGACGGCGATCTGACGGAGTTCGATCTCGGCGTCCTGCGCGACGCACCTGGGCGAGTGCGCCGCGTGCGCCGAGTTGGCCGGAGCGATGGGGGAGATCACGAGCGCCGTGCGCGGTCGGCCCGCCGCCTGACGCCGTCGCACGCAATTGATGTCGGTCGCCGCGCGAGCCGCGCCGGCGCAGGCGGCACCGGCTGGCCGCGACGGCGGTCGCGATCACGCTGCAGCGGCCGCGGCGGGCGCAGGCGCCCTCGTGGCCGTCGCAGAGCACGCCGCACCCGCGCACGCGAAGCCGCACGCCGACGCTCGCCGAGCTGGCGCCGCTCGACCACCAGTTCCGCAGCATCCGCGAGGGCAAGCTCCTGCTCGTGCCGCCGCCGCCGCGCGTGCGCTCGCCTCACGCGCGCAGCACGCTGGTCTAGCCGTGGGCCACGCCCTGTAACGCGGGCCCGTGGCGGGTACAGTGTCGCTATGGCATTGATCTCCGCCGTCTCCTCACGCGCCTGACACGTCGACCACGCCGCCCGGGTGGCGGCGGCCATCGAGGCCTCCCGGCTGCGCGACGAGCTGGGGCCGGCGGAGCGCCGCCGGTGGCTCCCGAAGCTGTCTCGACTGATGTCACAATGTCGCCCGGCGTTCCGTCCGGTCGCTGGTAGAATCCGGCTTCGCTAGGCCAGAAGCACTCGATTCGGCACCCCTTCCAAGGAGTTACATGTCCCAGAACGGACAGTCCGCGCGCGCCGGCAGCATCGTCGAGATCAAAGGCGTCGTCGTGGACGCGGTCTTCCCCGGCGAGATGCCCGCGATCTATAACGCCCTCGAGATCAAGGTTCCGGCCAGCGCCGGCGAGGAGGCGGAGCGGGTGCTCGTGGCGGAGGTGCAGCAGCATCTCGGAGACGGGCGCGTGCGCGCGATCGCGATGGATGCGACGGACGGGCTGTCCCGCGGGCTCGAGGTGACCGACACCGGCGGCCCGATCACGGTGCCGGTCGGCGAGCCGACGCTGGGACGGATCTTCAACGTGCTGGGCGAGACGATCGACAACGGCGACCCGGTCGCGACCGACGAGCGCTGGCCGATCCACCGCGAGCCGCCGGCGTTCGAGATGCTCTCGCCGACGACCGAGATCTTCGAGACGGGGATCAAGGTCATCGACCTGCTCGCCCCGTACGTCAAGGGCGGCAAGGTCGGCCTCTTCGGCGGCGCCGGCGTGGGCAAGACGGTGCTGATCATGGAGCTGATCAACAACATCGCCCAGGAGCACGGCGGCCTGTCCGTGTTCGCCGGCGTGGGCGAGCGCACGCGCGAGGGCAACGGCCTCTACCTCGAGATGAAGGAGTCCGGGGTCATCAACAAGACGGCGCTCGTCTTCGGGCAGATGAACGAGCCCCCGGGAGCGCGCCTGCGCGTCGGCCTGTCCGGCCTGACGATGGCGGAGTACTTCCGCGATCAGCTCGGCCAGGACGTGCTGCTCTTCATCGACAACATCTTCCGGTTCGTCCAGGCCGGCTCCGAGGTGTCGGCGCTCCTCGGCCGCATGCCGAGCGCCGTGGGCTATCAGCCCACCCTGGCCACCGAGATGGGCCAGCTGCAGGAGCGGATCACGTCGACCGCCAAGGGCTCGATCACGTCGATCCAGGCGATCTACGTCCCCGCCGACGACCTGACCGACCCGGCTCCGGCCGCCTCGTTCGCCCACCTCGACGCGACGACCACGCTCTCGCGCTCCATCGCCGAGCGCGGCATCTACCCGGCCGTCGACCCGCTCGACTCGCGCTCGAACCTGCTGCAGAAGGGCACCGTCACCGACGAGCACTACGACACGGCGACGAGCGTGCAGGAGGTGCTGCAGCGCTACAAGGACCTCGAGAGCATCATCGCCATCCTGGGCATGGACGAGCTCTCCGACGAGGACAAGGTCGTCGTCGGCCGCGCTCGCAAGGTGCAGCAGTTCCTCGGCCAGCCCTTCCACGTCGCCGAGGTGTTCACCGGCACGCCGGGCAAGTACGTGCGGCTCGACGACACGATCCGCGGCTTCCAGGAGATCCTGGACGGCAAGCACGACGACCTGCCCGAGCAGGCGTTCCGGCTCGTCGGCGGCATCGAGGAGGCCGTCGAGGCCGCCGAGAAGTTCAAGGCGACCGCCTAGCCGTGCCCGAGTTCACGCCGTACCCGGTCGAGCTGATCACGCCCGAGGGCATCGTGTTCTCGGGCGACGCCGAGAAGATCGTCGTCAACGGCGCGGCGGGCCTGCTCGGGATCCTGGCCAACCACGCGCCGCTGATCTCGCTGCTCGAGCCGGGCGAGACCCGGCTCACCGATGCCGACGGAACGGTGCGCCGCTACGCCACCGACGACGGCTTCGTGCAGGTGCGTAAGAACCACACGCTCGTGCTCGTGGGCGAGGCCGTGCCGGCCGAGTCGATCGACGCGTCCGAGGCCGGAAGGCGGCTCGAGGAGGCGAAGGCGGCGCTCGAGGCCGCCGGCGAGGGCGACGGCGACGTGTACGCCGCGCGGCGCGAGGTCGGGTTCGCCGAAGCGCTGGTCAAGACCGCGTCTGGCTGAGGTCCGGCCGGGCGGCTAATGTCCGCCACCGATGGCGTACCCCGTCCACTTCGCTGCGGAGCATCAGGAGCGGTACTCGCGGCTCTCGACGTTCTTCCGCTTCATCCTGGTGATCCCGCACCACATCGTGCTGTTCTTCTATTCGATCGCGGCGTTCGTGGTCGTCATCCTCGCGTGGTTCGCGATCCTGTTCACCGGCCGTTACCCGAGCGGGATGTTCGGGTTCATGGCGGGGTTCATTCGCTACTACACGCAGGTGAACGCCTACACGTTCCTGCTCACAGACCGCTTCCCCCAGTTCGGTGGCGGGTCGCCGCGGCGACGGGTACCCGGTGCAGGTCGGCATCGACGAGCCTGAGCGGCTGTCGCGCCTGACGACGTTCTTCCGGTCGATCATGCTGATCCCGGCGTACGTCATCGTGTACGTGCTGACGCTGCTCCTCGAGCTGCTCGCCTTCGTGGCGTGGTTCATCATCGTCGTGGTCGGGCGGCTGCCGGCAGGGCTCTTCGAGGTGATGGAGCTGCCGATCCGCTACGGCTGCCGGTTCACCGCGTACAGCTCGCTGGTCACCGACGCCTACCCCTGGTTCCAGGAGGAGACGCTGGAAGACCCCGCTCCCTGGACCGGGCCTCCGGCCGAGGTCTAGCATCCGCGGGTGGCCGGCCACCCGTATCTGGAGCTGATCGAGCGCCGCGCGGTCGTCTTCGACGGCGCGATGGGCACGCAGATCCAGGCGCTCGACCTGACCGCCGCCGACTTCGGCGGTGACCGCCAGCTCGGGAACAACGACCACCTGTCGGTAACCCGGCCCGACGCGATCGAGGGCATCCACCTCGGCTATCTCGAGGCGGGCGCCGACGTGGTCGAGACGAACAGCTTCCAGGCGTCGCGGATCCGGATGACCGAGTGGGAGGTCGGCGACCACACCCGCGAGATCAACCTGTCCGCGGCCCGGATCGCCCGGAAGGCGGCCGATGCCTACGCGACGCCGTCGCGGCCGCGGTTCGTGGCCGGGTCGATCGGCCCCAGCGGGATGCTGCCGTCGAGCGACGATCCGGCCCTGTCGGGAATCTCGTTCGCGGGCCTCTCCGAGGCGTTCTGCGAGCAGGCGGCGGCACTCATCCAGGGCGGGGCCGACCTGCTCGTCATCGAGACGCAGCAGGACATCCTCGAGACCCGCGCCGCCATCGACGGGGCCCGGGCGGCGTTCCGGGAGCTGGGGCGGTCGGTGCCGCTGCAGGTGCAGGTGGCCCTCGACGTGACCGGGCGGATGCTGCTCGGCACCGACATCGGCGCGGTGCTCGCGATCCTGCACGGCATGCGCGTCGACGTGATCGGCGTCAACTGCTCGGTCGGGCCGGAGCACCTGCGCGAGCCGGTGCGGTACCTGTGCCAGCACGCGCCCTGCCCGGTCTCCGTGATCCCGAACGCGGGCCTGCCGAAGAACGTCGACGGCGTCGCCACCTACCCGCTCGGCCCCGGCGACATGGCCCGCGAGCTGGGGCAGTTCGTCTCGGAGCTGGGCGCGCCGGTCGTCGGCGGCTGCTGCGGCAGCACCCCGGAGCACATCGTGGCGCTGTGTGAGACGGTCGCGGGGGCGGGCCGGGCCACCCGCCAGGTCGTGTTCGAACGGTCGCTGGCGAGCGCGATCACGGCATCGGCGCTCGAGCAGCAGCCGAAGCCGCTGCTGATCGGCGAGCGGGTGAACACGCAGGGCAGCCGCGCGTTCAAGCAGGTGATGCTGGACGAGGACTACGACGGGGCGGTCGCGATCGCGCGCGACCAGGTCGAGGGCGGGGCGCACGCGCTCGACGTGTGCGTCGCGCTCACCGAACGGGCCGACGAGGCCGACATGATGGCGACGCTCGTGAAGCGGCTGGCGATGGGCGTCGAGATGCCGCTCGTGTTCGACTCGACCGACGCCGCCGTGGTGGCGCGGGCGCTCGAGACCTATCCCGGCCGCGCCCTCATCAACTCGATCAACATGGAGAACGGGCGCGAGCGGATCGACTCCGTGGTCCCGCATGCCGTCCGCCACGGCGCCGCCTGCGTCGCGCTCACGATCGACGAGGACGGGATGGCCAAGACCGCCGAGCGCAAGCTGGAGGTCGCTCGTCGCATCCACGGCATCTGCGTGGGCGAGTACGGCATGGATCCGGGCGACCTGATCTTCGACACGCTGACCTTCACGCTCGCGACCGGCCAGGACGAGTTCCGCCGGAGCGCCGTCGAGACGATCGAAGGCATCCGCGCCGTCAAGACCGAGCTGCCTGGAGTGTGGACGGTGCTCGGCGTCTCGAACGTGTCGTTCGGCCTCCACCCGGCGGCCCGAGCGGTCCTCAACTCCGTGTTCCTGCACCACGCCATCGACGCGGGGCTCGACGCGGCGATCGTGAACCCGACCCACGTGCGGCCGATCTACGAGATCTCCGAGACCGAGCGGGAGCTGGCCGCCGATCTGATCTTCGACCGCCGCCCGGACGCGCTCGAGCGTTGCATCGCCCACTTCGAGGACGCCGACGTCGTCGCCGCGCCCCAGGAGGATCCGTTCGCCGGCCTGACGACCGACGAGCGGCTCCACGCCAAGATCCTGCACCGGACGAAGGAGGGCGTCGAGGAGGACGTCGACACCGCGCTCGACGAGCGCGGCGGGCGCGACAACGACCGCGCCGTCGACGTCCTGAACAACGTGCTGCTGCCGGCGATGAAGGACGTCGGCGACCGCTTCGGCGCCGGCGAGCTGATCCTCCCGTTCGTGCTCCAGTCGGCCGAGGTGATGAAGCGCTCGGTGGCGCACCTGGAGCAGTACCTCGACCGGCTCGACGGGCAGGCGAAGGCGACGGTGGTGCTCGCGACCGTGTTCGGCGACGTGCACGACATCGGCAAGAACCTGGTCGGCACGATCCTGTCCAACAACGGCTACCGGGTCGTCGACCTGGGCCGGCAGGTGCCGCTGAACGTGATCATGGACAGCGCCGTCGCCGAGCGGGCGGACGCGGTCGGCCTGTCCGCGCTGCTGGTGTCGACGTCGCGGCAGATGCCGCTCGCGCTGCACGAGCTCGACCACCGCGGGCTGCGGGTGCCGGTGCTGGTGGGCGGGGCGGCGATCAACCGCGCGTTCGGCCGGCGGATCGCGTTCCTCGACGACGGGCGCATGTATGAGCCGGGCGTCTTCTACTGCAAGGACGCGTTCGAGGGGCTGGGGGTCATGGACAGGCTCAGTGACGGGGAGCTGCGCGGCGGCGTCGTCGCCGAGCGGCGGGCCGAGGCGATCACCGAGCGCGACACGCCGAAGGCGACGCCGGCCGCCGAGCCGGCCCCGGCGCGGGCCGGGCGGGAGTCGCTGCGGCGCGACGTGGCGGTGCCGGAGCCGCCGTTCGTGGGCGCGCGGGCGGTGGAGAGGATCGACGCGGCGGCCGTGTTCGCGTTGATGGACGAGCGGTCGCTCTACAAGCTCTCGTGGGGCGGCAAGGGCGTCCGTGGCGAGGAGTGGGAGCGGCTGCTCGCCGACGACTTCCGGCCCCGGCGGGAGCGGATGCAAGCCGAGGCGGTCGCGCAGGGCTGGATCGTGCCGCGGGCGGCGTACGGGTTCTTCCGCGCGGTGGCCGACGGCGACGACACGGTGGTGCTGGACGACGCAGGCGACGAGCTGGGCCGGTTCGAGTTCCCCCGCCAGGATCGCCACGACCGGCTGTGCATCTCCGACTACCTGCGCGAGGCCGGCGACGGCACCGACGTGATCGCGTTGCAGATCGTGACCGCCGGGGCCGAGGCGACCGCGCACGTCGACGCGCTCCAGGCGGCGGAGGAGTACAGCGAGGCGTACTTCGCCCACGGGCTCGCGGTCGAGGCCGCGGAGGGCCTGGCCGAGTACGTCCACCGCCGCATACTGGCCGAGCTCGGCCTGGAGGCCGGCCGCGGCCGCCGGTACTCGTGGGGCTACCCGGCCTGCCCCGACCTGGAGCAGCACGAGCTGGTCTTGCAGCTGCTCCCGTCCGCTGCCGACCTGGGCATCGAGCTGTCCGCCGCCTACCAGTTCATCCCGGAGCAGACAACCGCCGCGATCGTGATCCACCACCCCCAGGCGGTCTACTTCTCCGCCCGCCGCGGCATCCGCTCGGGTGAATAAACGGGGTCAGACCCCTTTTATTCACGCCGGCGATCACGCCTGATCATCCGGGAGATCGTCGGCTGGCTGAGACCGAGGTGTGCCGCGATCTCCGCCTGCGTGTAGCCGAACTCGTCGCGTGCGCTTGCGACGCCGGTTCCTGAGAACGAGTCGATGAGCTGGCCCAGCGGTGGCCGGCCGGTCGACCGCGTCCCGGCTGCGACGAACTCCGCGTACCGGATACGCGCGACTTGCCGGTCGGCGTCGAACAGCGCGAGCACCCCGTTCTGATCCAGCCATCCCTGCTGGGCGCGGATACCTGTGATTGCGCCGTGGCTCGACCATCTCCAAAGCTCTGCCCTTGGTACCAGACTGGCCCGGACCGGGTTGAGCGCGATGTAACGGATCGACTCGAGAAGATGCTCGTGCCGCCGCACCAGCTCGTCGTGAAATCGACCTTGGAATACGTGCCCGTCCCGTTCATGCGCAGTGTTGTACCGGGAGGCGTACGTGCCGTTCAGGAACTGCATGCCTCTCGATAGGCCGGTGATGTCGACCCGTCCCGAGCAGCAGGTGGTAGTGGTTCGGCATGAGGCAATAGGCGAGGCAGCTCCACTGCGCCAACCTGCCGGCCTCGACGAGCGTCGCGAGAAACACCTCGTAGTCGCGATCGGATAGGAAGATCCTCGCGCGCCGGACGCCACGTGCCGTGACGTGGTGGATCGCGCCTGGGTACGACACGCGAGGGGGTCTGGCCATCCCCTCACGGTACGGGCTGAATCCCGCCTCCCGGCTGAATAAAAGGGGTCTGACCCCGTTTATTCACGGCTCTGCCACAATCGGGGCGTGAGCCGTGTCGACGATCTTGCCCTGGCCGAGCGGCTGATCGGGTTCGACACGTCCACCGAGGAGGGCATACGGGGCGCCGTCGGGTTCCTGCTCGGGTGGCTCCAGAGCCAGAGGATCACGCCACGAGGTGACCGAGGTGAACGGCCGGCCGGCCGTCGTCGCGAGCGTCGGCGACGGGCCGCGGACGCTCATCCTGAGCGCGCACGTCGACGTCGTCCCCGGCGACCCGGCCCAGTTCGAGCCGCGGCGCGACAACGGCTGCCTCTACGGCCGCGGCGCGTACGACATGAAGGGCGCGCTCGCCGCGATGCTCGGCGCGCTCGTCGACCTCGCCGCCGCCCCGAGCCGGCTCGAAGGCATGCGCGTGAAGCTCCTGATCGCTCCGGACGAGGAGTCCGACGCCGGGACGATGAACACGAAGGCGACCGCACGCCTGGCCGACGCCGGGCAACCTGGGCGAGTTCGCGATCTGCGGCGAGCCGACCGACCTGCAGATCGGCGTCCAGGCCAAGGGCGCGCTCGTCGTCCGCTTCGAGGTACGCGGCCGCGCCGCCCACGGCAGCACCCCGTGGCTGGGCGAGAACGCCGTCCTGAAAGCCATCGACCTCTACCGCCGCATCGGCGACCTGCCCTTCGCGTCGGAACGCTCCGAGCTCTTCGACGGCCCCTCCGTCAGCCTCGGCCGCATCGCCGGCGGCAAGGCGGTGAACGCCGTCCCCGACACGTGCCGCATCGACGTCGACATCCGCCACCTGCCGACCCAGGACCCGCAGGACGTGATGCGCCAGCTGGGCACGCTCCATCCCGAGCCCGAGCTGCTCTACCAGGTGCCGGCCGCCCAGCTGAACCCGTACGACGACCGCGTGAAGCTCCTGCGCCACGTCGTCCGCGAGCACCGCGAGGGGCGCGCCATCGGGGTCGGCCGCCACGGCGCATCCGACGCCGTCCTCTTCCTCGAGCGTGGCATCCCGTGCGTCGAGTTCGGCCCCACAGGCGCCGGCCACCACGGCCCCGACGAGCACGTCGAGATCGCCTCGCTCGCCACCTACCGGCGCATTCTGGTCGAGTTCGCCCGGGCGATGGCCGACCCGCCTGCGGCCTAGCCACCGCACGGGTTCGGTCAGACCCGCGGTCTATACTCACCCGGGCCTGCCGGAGCGGGCCCGAGTGTTTTTCGAGCCCATGGCAACCCAGACTCCGCCAACCACGCCGCGCGACGGGGGAGGTGGCAGCAGGCCTCCCCGCCCTGATATGACGGTCTACGGCGGTGGGTCTCCGCCACGCCGTCCGCCCCGCCGCAAACGCCGCTGGCTGCGCGTCGCGCTGTGGAGCTTCGGCTCGCTCTTCGTGCTCCTCCTGGTGGCCGCCGCGGCCCTCTTCTACACGTTCTACGGCGACTACTCGAAGATCACGACGCCGCCCAAGGCGTTCCAGCAGGCGGAGAAGAACATCGACCCGCTGCTGCCCGAGGCGAACGCCCCGGCGATCGCGCTCGTGATCGGCTCCGACCACCGCTACACCGACGGCTCCGCCCCCGCGCGCTCCGACACGCTCATGCTCGTGCGGATCGATCCGCGCACCCACCTGATCTCGCTGCTCTCGCTGCCCCGCGACCTGTGGGTCGACATCCCCGGCTTCGGCCAGGACAAGATCAACGCCGCCTTCTCGGACGGCGGGCCGAAGACGGTGCTCGAGACGGTGAAGCAGGTGACCGGCCTAAGGTGAACTACCTGATCGGCGTCAACTTCCACAGCTTCACGAGCCTCGTGAACGACATGGGCGGCGTCTACCTCCCGGTCGACCAGGCCTACGTCCACACCCAGGCCGAGAACGAGGCGCTGCCGGAGGGCGAGCGCTGGTCGGTGATCAACGTCCTACCGGGCTACCAGCTCCTGACCGGGAAGAACGCGCTCGCCTTCTCCCGCTTCCGCCACACCGACTCCGACTTCTACCGCAACGCCCGCCAGCAGACCTTCCTGCACGCGTTCGAGCAGAAGGCGGCCGAGCGCTTCCACGGCATCAGCCTGAGCGACCTGGGCGCGATCAAGGACATCATCCACACGATCGCGTCGAACGTCGACATCGCCGGCGCGAACGGCGGCATCGGCCTGCACACGATGCTGAACTACGCGACGCTGGCCTACTCCAGCAAGCACATCATCGCGTCCCGGCTCCAGGCGACGACCGGCATGATCGGCGCCGCGTCGGTCGTCGAGGCGACGCCCGAGGCGATCCACCAGGCCGTCTTCGCGTTCACGCACCCGCAGGACGTGCCGTCGCCGACGAACCAGCTGCCGACCGCGCCGACGAAGCCGAAGCACAAGAAGCACAAGTTCGCGCCAGTCGTCGACCCGACCACCGTCTCGATCTCCGTGCTGAACGGCACGCTCAAGACCGGTGAGGCGTCCTCGACCGCCCAGCAGCTGGCGAAGTTCGGCTACACGACGTCGTCGGGGAACGCGCCGACCCAGACCTACAACCAGACGTGGGTCTACTACGCGCCCGGCAACTCCAAGGCGGCCACCGACGTCTCGCGCATCATCGGCGGCAATGCGCCCACCGCGGCGATGCCGTCCACCATCGCTTCGGCCGAGGACGTCGTCGTGGTGGTCGGCAGCGACTTCGGCGGCAAGCTCGCCATCGCCGCTCCGAAGACGTCGACGACGCACGCGCTCCCACCCGACATCACGCCCGACGGCCAGGCCTATCTGACCGAGTTCCGGGCGATGCACGGCAAGGTCACGTTCCCGGTGCTCTACCCGACCGTGACCCAGAACGACTCCGAGCTGCCGTCGAGCTACCCGATCCGGGCGTACCACATCCCCCACGCAGGCCACCACTGGAGCTCGCTCTACGCCTACTTCGACATGCCGAGCCGGCCCGGCGCCAGCTGGGGGATCGAGGAGACGCGCTTCACCGACGCGCCGATCCTGGCCGACCCGAGCGCCACCCGCAAGATCGGCCACCGCACCTACCGTTTCTACTTCAACGGCAGCCACATCCACATGATCGCCTTCACCCAGAGCGGCACCGTCTACTGGGTGCAGAACACCCTCCTGGACGACCTTTCGAACGCCGACATCGTCGCGATCGCGAAGTCGCTCCACCCGGTCGGATGAGGGGCAACGGGAACACGCACCCGGTCGGCGTCATCGGCGTCGGCTACGTCGGCCTGGTGACGGCGGCGTGCTTCGCCGACCTCGGCCACGACGTCGTCTGCCTCGACGTGAAGCCGGAGCGGATCGAGGCCCTGCGAAAGGGCAGCGTGCCGATCTACGAGCCCGGCGTCGACCGCTTGCTCGCCCGCAACCACTCCCGGCTGCGGTTCACGCTCGACCTGGACGACCTGGTGCGGTCGTGCCGGATCGCGTTTGTGTGCGTCGATACGCCGGCCACGCATTCCGGCGACGCCGA
Organism: uncultured Actinomycetes bacterium; assembly: GCA_963708365.1. Classification (GTDB taxonomy): domain Bacteria; phylum Actinomycetota; class Thermoleophilia; order Gaiellales; family JAICJC01; genus JAICJC01. The sequence goes on along the minus strand of CAVPSM010000003.1, from coordinate 137,010 downwards.
TCTGTCCCGCGTGCGCGCGGTCGTCGACAGCCTGCCGGAGACCGGCGAGCGGCTGGTGATCGTCATGAAAAGCACCGTCCCCGTCGGCACGGGGGAGAAGGTGCGCGAGGATCTCGACGCCCGCGGCCTCGGCCATGTCGGCTACGTCTCGAACCCGGAATTCCTGCGCGAGGGCCGCGCGGTCGCCGACTTCCTGGAGCCCGACCGGATCGTGATCGGGGCGGTCGACGCCGCAGATGCCCGCGCGGTCGCCGAGCTCTACATCGACGTGCGCGCGCCGGTGATCAGCACCGACGTCGCCAGCGCCGAGATGATCAAATACGCGTCGAACGCGTTCCTCGCGACCAAGATCTCGTTCATCAACGAGATCGCGAACGTGTGCGAGGAGATGGGCGCGGACGTCGGCGTGGTCGCCCAGGGGATGGGCCTCGACGCCCGCATCGGCGTCCACTTCCTGCGTCCGGGCATCGGCTACGGCGGCAGCTGCTTCCCCAAGGACGTGAAGGCGCTCAAGCAGCTCGCCGGCAACTCCGGTTACCACTTCCAGCTGCTCACCTCGGTGATCGAGGTGAACGACCTGCAGAAGCGGCGGGTGGTGGGCAAGCTGGAGCGGCATCTCGGCTCGTTGCGGGGGACGCGGATCGCGCTGCTCGGCCTCGCGTTCAAGGCCGACACCGACGACATGCGCGAGGCGTCCAGCCTGGTGCTCGCCGCGCGGCTGCGGGCCGAGGGGGCGACCGTCGTGGGCTACGACCCGGTCGCGATGCAGAACGCCAGCGAGCTGCTCGGTGACGACGTCGAGCTGGCGGGCTCGATGATCGAGGCGGTCACCGGCGCCGACGCGGCGGTGATCGTCACGGAGTGGGGCGAGTTCCGGCAGGTGTGCACGCGGCCTGTCCGCGATGCGATGCGGACGCCGCTCGTCGTCGACGGCCGCAACCTGCTCGACCCGGCCCAGGCCCGCGCGGCCGGGTTTGCCTACGAGTCGGTCGGGCGGCCTTCCGCGCCGGCCGACGACGCTATGCGGACGGCGGCGGACGCCGACATCGCCGCTCGGTGATCGCCGTCGTGCTCGTCGGCGGCGAGGGCACCCGCCTGCGCCCCCTCACCTACACCACCCCGAAGGCGATGCTGCCTATCGCGAACACGCCCTTCCTCGAGCACCAGGTGGCGCACCTGCGCGCGCATGGCATCGATCGGATCGTGCTCGCGTGCGGCTACCGCCCCGACGCGATCCGGGCGCGCTTCGGCGCCGAGCTCGAGTACGTCGTCGAGCCCGAGCCGCTCGGCACGGGCGGCGCCATCGCCCATGCCGCGCGCACACTCTCGGAGACGTTCGTCGTCGCGAACGGCGACGTGCTCACCGACCTCGATCTGTCGGCCCTGGTGCGCTTCCACCGCGACCGTGAGGCGCGGATGACGCTCGCGCTCCATCCAGTCGACGACCCCAGCCGCTACGGCGTCGTGGTGACGGCCCCCGACGGCGTGGTCACCGCCTTCGTCGAGAAGCCGGCGCCGGGCACCGCTGCCGCGTCCACCATCAACGCGGGCACCTACGTCGTCGAGCCCGACGTGCTCGGCCTGATCCCGGACGGGCGGGCGGTCTCGGTCGAGTACGACGTGTTCCCGCTGCTCGTCGGCGCAGGCCTCTACGCGCAGAGCTCGGCCGGCTACTGGCGCGACATCGGCACGCCGGAGAGCTACCTGGCCGCCAACCTGGAGCGGATGCCCGCCGGCGGCCTCGTCGACCCCTCTGCGCGGGTCGATCAGGACGCGACTGTGACGGGCTCCGTCGTCGGCCCCCGATGCCGGGTGGAGGCGGGTGCGACCGTATCCGCGTCGGTGCTCCTGGAGGGTGCAGTTGTGACGGCGGGGCGGACGGTGGAGAATCTCGTGATGGGCAACGACGGGGAGCCGGTGTGGTAGCGGCAGTGGATCCTTCCGGGATGGCGAGCGCCATCGCCGGGATGGCCGACCAGCTGCGCGAGGGCGAGCGGGTCGGCGCCGAAGCCGGCGCCCGCGTGGCCCTCCCGGGCGCGGTCGTCATCGCGGCCATGGGCGGTTCGGCGATGGGCGGCGAGCTGCTGCGGGCCCTCGTGGCCGGCGAGTGCCCGGTGCCGATCACCCGCGTCCGCGGCTTCCGCGTGCCCCACTGGGCGGGGCCGGGGACGCTCGTCATGTGCGTCAGCTACTCGGGCGAGACGCAGGAGACGCTGGCCTGCGCCGCCCAGGCCCGCCGCCAGAGCGCGAACCTGCTCGTGGTCGGCTCGGGCGGCACCCTGATGGAGCTGGCCCGGGAGTGGCGGGTCGCCTACGCCGAGGTGCCGGACGCGGTCGCGACCGGCCAGCCGCGCGCGGCGCTCGGCTACCTGTTCGGCGCGATGGCAGGCGCCTTCGGCGCCTGCGGGCTGTCGTCCGAGGGCATCGCCTCGGCCGCCGCCGAGGGCGTCGAGGGAGTTGACGGCAGCCCGGCTCGCGAGCTGGGCGAGCGGCTCGCGCCGACCGTGCCGCTGATCTACGGCGCCGGGCCGATGGGCGCCGTCGCCTACCGCTGGAAGACGCAGCTGAACGAGAACGCGAAGATGCACGCGTTCAGCCACGCGCTGCCCGAGCTCGCGCACAACGAGATCGTCGGCTGGGAGGGGGCGCTGCCCGGCCGGTTCGCCGCGGTGTTCCTGTCCGACCCGGGCAGCCCGACGCGGTGCGCAAGAGCATCGAGGCGACCGCGGAACTGATCGCCGGAGAGGCCGCGCTCGTCGAGATCGTCGAGGGCCGCGGCGACACCCCGGCCGCCCGCGCGTTCTCGCTGGTGGCTCACGGCGACTGGGCCAGCTACGGCGCGGCGATCCGGCGCGGGGTCGACCCGACGCCGGTGCGCAACATCGACGTGCTCAAAGGCGTCTTGACCCGATAGCGCCGCCGCGGGCTGAACGCCGCAAACCCGGCGATATAGTGGCCCCCGTGATCGCGCCTCCCCGCACCTCCGCCCTCGCGCCCGACCGGATCGCCCGCATCGAGGACGGCGCGGTCGTCCTCCTCGACCAGACCCGGCTCCCCGCCGAGACCGTCGAGGTGCGCCTGGAGACCTGGCAGGAGGTGGCCGACGCCATCCGCGGGATGGTCGTCCGCGGCGCGCCCGCCATCGGGATCGCCGCCGCCTACGGGGTCGCCCTGGCGGCGGCCCGGAGCAGCGCCGACGACGTCGTCACGCTGCGCGAGGACGTCGCCCGGGCGTGCGCGGGCCTGGCGCTGACGCGGCCGACGGCCGTCAACCTGACCTGGGCGCTGACGCGGATGCGGGCGCGCTCGGACGCGCCGCATCGAAACGCCGCCGCCCAGCGCCACGCGCTGCGGCGGGAGGCCGAGGCGCTGCACGCCGAGGAGGTCGCCCGCTGCCGGCAGATCGGCGGCCACGGCGCCGAGCTGTTGCGCGCCGGGGCGCAGGTGCTGACGCACTGCAACGCCGGCGCGCTCGCGACGGCCGGGTACGGCACGGCGCTCGGCGTGATCCGCTCGGCCCACCGGCGCGACCCCTCGTTGCATGTGTGGGTCGACGAGACGCGCCCCCTCAACCAGGGCGCCCGGCTGACGGCGTGGGAGCTGCGCGAGGAGGGCATCTCGGCGACGCTCCTCACCGATTCGGCGGCCGGCTGGCTGATGGCGCAGGGGAAGGTGGACGCCGTCATCACCGGCGCCGACCGCATCGCCCGAAACGGCGACGCCGCGAACAAGATCGGCACCTACGCGCTCAGCATCCTCGCCCGGGCCCACAACCTGCCGTTCTACGTGGCCGCGCCGACGTCAACCATCGACCCGGCGATCGCCACCGGCGAAGACATCCCCATCGAGCACCGCCGCCCCGACGAGCTGGGCACCGCCGTCCCGGAGGGCTTCGGCGTCTACAACCCCGCGTTCGACGTCACTCCCGCCGCCAACATCAGCGCGATCATCACCGAGCACGGCGTGCGCAGGCCGCCGTATACCTTCGGCTAGGAAGCGCGGGCAGGTCGGGCGGGTAGGGTAGGCGGATGGGCGACGACGGGTTCCGTGAGCTGCACGCTGCGCTGGCCGCGCACGGCCAGGAGGGCGTCCTGCGGTTCTGGGAGGAGCTCGACGCCGCCGGCCGCGAGCGGCTCGAGGGCGACGTGCGATCGCTCGATCTCGACCTGCTGGACCGGCTGATCGACACGCTGGTGCGCGGGCGCGAGGAGCCCGTCGACACCGACGGGATCGATCCCGTCGAGCCCGATCCGGCGCCGTCGGCCGAGGCGATCGCGGAGGGTGAGGACGCGCTCTCCCGCGGCGCCGTGGGCGTGGTGATCGTCGCGGGCGGGCAGGGCACCCGGCTCGGCTTCGACGGCCCGAAGGGCTGCTACCCGATCGGCCCGGTGACCGACCGGTCACTGTTTCAGATCCACTGCGAGAAGGTCGCCGCGCTGGGCCGCCGGTACGGTGCGACGCCGCCGCTCTACGTCATGACGAGCGAGGACAACCACGCCGCCACCGAGCGCTTCCTCGCCGATCATGACGGGTTCGGGCTGCAGCACCTGCGGCTCTTCCGGCAGGGCACGATGCCGGCCGTCGACGCCGGCAGCGGCGCGGTGCTGCTTGCCGCCCGCGACCGCATTGCGCTCAGCCCGGACGGCCACGGCGGCACGCTGCGCGCGTTGCTGCATACCGGCTGCCTGGACGAGATGCGCGATCGCGGGATCGAGACGGTGTTCTACCTCCAGGTGGACAACCCCTTGATCGCCGTCGGCGACCCCGGCTTCGTCGGCGCCCACCGGATGGCCGGGGCGGAGGTGTCGTCGAAGGTGGTGCGCAAGACCGACCCGGCCGAGAAGGTCGGCGTGGTCGCGGCGCGGGACGGCCGCCAGCTCGTGATCGAGTACTCCGACCTGCCCGACCGGCTGGCCGAGCAGCGCCGCGCCGGCGGCGGGCTCGCGTTCGCCGCCGGCAGCATCGCCCTGCACGTCTTCGCGCGCGAGTTCGCCGACCGGGTGGCGGCCACGGCCGAGCTGCCCTTCCACCGGGCGCTGAAGCGGGTGTCGTACGTGGACGAGGGCGGCAATCCGGTCGAGCCGACCGACCCGAACGCCGTCAAGTTCGAGCAGTTCATCTTCGACACGCTGCCGCTCGCGCGCCGCTCGCTCGTGCTCGAGACGAGCCGCGAGGGCGAGTTCGAGCCGCTCAAGAACGCCCAGGGACCGTCGTCGCCCGAGACCGTGCGGCAGCGGCTGAGCGACGCCGCCGCGGACCTGATGGAGGCGGCCGGCGCGGTCGTCTCGCGGACGCCGGACGGCTCGGCCGCGGTCCCCATCGAGCTCAGCCCGCTTGTCGCCGGCGACCCGGCCGAGCTGGCCCGCCGCGTGCCGGCGGGAACGGTCGTCGACGCGCCGTTCACGCTCTCCTGACCGGACCGGCACGCCCCGTCGCACACCCGTGACGGCCCGGTGCGTACCGTCCGGGGCATGCGCCTGCTCGACCTGCTCCTACCCGCATGCTGCGCCCTGTGCGGCCGCGGCGGCGACCCCGTCTGCCCGGCGTGCGTGCGCGCGCTCCCGCTGCTCGGCGGCGCGGCCTGTGCCCGCTGCGGCAAGCCGACGGTCGCGCCGGTGGCCGACTGCCGTGAGTGCCGTGGCCGCCGGCTCGGCTTCGAGGCGGCCGTCGCGGCCGTCGCGTTCGAGGGCCGCGGGCGCGACCTCGTCCTGCGGTTCAAGGACGGCGGCCTGCGCGGCCTGGCGGGCCCCGCCGCCGGACTCGTCGCGACCGTATGCCCGCCGCCGGAGTGCGACGTGCTCACCTGGGTGCCCGGCGACCGCTGGCGGACGCTGCGGCGGGGTTACCACCCGGCCCGGGAGCTGGCGCTCGGGCTGGCCGAGCGGTGGGGCGTGCCGGCCCGGCCGCTGCTCGCCGCGGCGCCGATCCGGCGCACGCAGCGCGGCCTCGACCACGTGGCCCGGCGGCGCAACGTCCGCGGCGCCTTCCGTCCCACCGGGGAGCTTCACGGTGCGCGGATCGCCGTCGTCGACGACGTGTTCACGACGGGGGCGACGCTCTCGGCCTGCGCCGCCGCGCTGCGCAAGGGCGGCGCGGGGCCGGTGGTCGCCGTGACTCTCGCCCGTGTCGTCCGGTTTTAGCTGATTCCGATCCCGAGCAGGTATGTTTCCGGCACTCCTCCGTCCAAAGGAGCCGCAGATGAACCTGCAGGTTAAGGGCCGGAATGTGGACGTCACCGATGCGCTGTTCGCATATTCGGAGCGCAAGCTGGGCAGGCTTGCACGGCATCTCTCCGACGAGAGCCGGTGCGAGCTGGAGCTCGCCGTCGAGCACAACCCCTCGATCCACGAGAAGCAGGTCGCAGAGGCGACGGTGTGGACGAAGGGGCCGGTGCTCCGGGCCCGGGAGTCGTCCACCGACATGTACGCGTCGATCGACCTCGTGGCCGACAAGCTCGAGCGCCAGGTGAAGCGCTACCGCAACAAGCGCTCCCGGAAGGGAGCGCAGCACATCGCCAGCCACGTCGCGCCGCCGCCTGCCGAGGCTGCGCTGCCGGATGAGGAGGAAGCGGTGATCGTCAAGTCGAAGCAGTTCAACATGAAGCCGATGCCTCCCGAGGAGGCCATGCTCCAGCTCGAGCTGATCGGGCACGACTTCTTCGTGTTCGTGAACGCCGACTCCGACGAGGTGAACGTCATCTACAAGCGCCGCGACGGCAACTACGGCGTGATCGAGCCGTCGCGCGACGGCGACGGCTGACCCGGCCGGACATCAGGCGTGGTCTGCCTGCCAAAGTGCGGCCGGTTCGGCCGACTTGCGGCGAGCTCACGCTCCAGCCGGCGTTTCTGGCGTCGCCCGCGCGTCTGGTTTCGCCGCGGCTGCGCGGGCCTGCTTCCGGCTGGCCATGATGTATTTCACGCCTTCCATGGTGAGGAAGGCGGTGATGACGGCGATCAGGATGGGTGCGGTCTGCAACACCCCTATCTGCGTGAGGAACGCCGCCATCAGGACCATCGCGAACGGCGCTGCCGCCAGTGCCCCCGGGACGGCCGCGAGCATGCAGGTGAACGCCAGTCCGAGCGGCACGCCGGGGATGATGTGGTGGACGATGACCCCAGCCGTTCCGCCGATGAACAGAGACGGGAAGATGGGCCCGCCCACGAAGCCGCTGCCCTGGCTGACGCCGAAGGTGAGCATCTTCCCGATGAGCGCCGCGACGAGGAGGCCCAGGCCGAGCGTTCCCGCATGGCTCAACTCGGTCTTGAGCTGGTCGCCGCCACTGAACATGGTCAGTGGCAACGCCACGCCGACGACACCGAAGATCACCCCGCCCAGCGCTGACTTGGCGATGTCCGGGACCTCCAGCCGTTCGAACAGCTGCGCCGCCACCAGCGTGACAACCACCAACAATGTCACCACAACGGCTGCGAACACGCCGAGGGGGATGGCGGCGACGAGTTGCCAGTCGTGGAATGTGTATTTCGGCATCTTGTACTCGTCCAGGAACACGGCGCCGGCGATGACGAAGTAGATGGCGAACGAGACGCTCGATGCGACGATCTGCGCGGCGAGTGACTTGATGAACCGCCGGCCGCCCGGGCGGGCGACCTCCATGATCAGCATCACGACGATCACGGTGCTCGAGAACAGCCCGCCGTAGGCCCCTGCGAAGCCGGCCAGGGTGTTCACATGCGCGTCCTCCTTCTCGAGCCGTCTTCGCTGAGCGAGCCAAGTGCCCATCCCGCCACCCATCGCCCCCAGTGCCTTCTCCGGGCCGAGGCTGGCTCCGCCGATCAGCGACACCGCCGACACGGCCGCGAGTCCGGGCACCAGCCCGAAGTCGACCTCCTCGGTTTGCAGGTCGTCGAACATGCCAGGGGTCTTCCAGGGCAGGCTGGTCAGGCGGCGAACCAGCCCGACCCCGACACCCGCCGCCGCGCCGACCGCCACCCACCACCAGTGCCCACCGAACCAGCCCGGTTCGGAATCGCTGTACCACTTGCCTCCGCCCGTGATCGCGCCCACGAAGATCAGGCCGGCGAACGCACCGAACACCCCGAGGACAACGGCGTACGCCAATACGACCCAGAATTCTCGCGTCTGGGTGACAGGCGGTGCGGCGTCCTGTTCGGGAGTTGCGGTCACGACGCGAGCCTCTGGAGAGGTAGACATTGGTGCTGACGACGGCTGCCTTCATGCGGCCGGTATGGCGAGCCTCGCTCAGTCACATGAGCCCAGCCGACGCCGGCGGCGGGCCCCGCGGGCGGTCCCGCCGCCGTCACGCGCCTCCTTCCGGCATGTCCGCGGCGATGCCCCACCGGCTGGTGAAGGACTCGCCGGGTGCCAGGCGGATGAGCCCCTCGCCGGTGCGGAAGGCGTTGGGCGGGCATGTCATCGGCTCGACGGCCAGGCTGCGGCGGCGCTCCGCCGCCGGCAGGGTGTCGCCGCTGAAGACCATCAGGTACGGGTGCGCCGCGTCCACCCACAGCTCGACGGAACCGCCTCCGTCGGGATCGCCCAGCCCGACGCGGGCGATCCCGTCCCCGTCCCGCTCCAGGTCGGCGAAGGCGTTGTCGAGGCGAACCGGCCCGATCGGCCGCGGCTGTCTGAAGTCGTACGGCGTGCCCGAGACGGGCTCCGTGCCGACCGGGATGCCGTGCGCGTCGGAGTGCATCACGCTCCCCGCGGGCACGTGCAGGATCGCCGTGTCGACCGTCTCCGTCCCGGCCGTCAGATAGGGATGGGCGCCGCTCCCGTACGGGCACGGCTCGGTGCCGACGTTCGTGGCCGTCGTCGACACGCTCAGGCCGGCGCCGGCGAGCGCGTACTCGACCCGCAGCGCGAGGGCGAACGGGTATCCCGGCCGGGGGTGGAGCACGTGCTCCAGCACCGCGGCGTCGGGCTCTCGGCGGACGAGCATCCATTCGGCCCAGCGCACCAGCCCGTGGATCGCGTTGCCGGCCTCCGGCTCGGTCAGCGCCAGCTGGTGGCCGCGGCCGCCGAACTCGTATCCGCCTGCCTCGACCCGGTTGGGGAAAGGGATGAGGAGCTGGCCGCGGCCGCCCGTGCTCATCTGATCGGGCGCGTAGCCGTCCAGCACGGCGCGGCCGCCCGCCGAATACGCGCGCAGCCCGGCGCCGACCGTGGTGACGACGGCCTGCTGGTCGTGCCACGCAAGCTCGATCTGATGGCCCGACGGGGCCACCGGGCGCTCTTCGAGAACCAGGGGCGGGGTGGTCGTGTCAGCCCATCCGGGTGAGCAGGTGGTCGCCGACCCGCAGCGAGTTCGCCATCGCCGTCAGCGCCGGGTTCACGGCCCCGATGCTCGGGAAGACGCTCGTGTCGACGACGTAGAGGTTGTCCAGCTCGTGCGCCCGGCAGTTGCGATCCACGGCCGATATGGCCGGGTCGTCGCCGCACCGGCAGGTGCCGGCCTGATGCGCCACGCCCGCCACCGGGATCTCGTTCTTCATGTAGGCGTAGCGGTGGAGCAGGTGGCCGGGGTGCATGTTGAGGTGGCCCAGCATCGACTGCAGCTTGCCGTAGAGCTGCTTCTTGGGCACGTCGTTCGTCGACGCGTAGCGGAGCGTGAGCCGTCCGTCCGCGTCGACGGTGACGCGGTTCTCGGCGCGCGGGAGGTCCTCGGTCGAGAGCCAGAAGTCGACGGCATGCTTGGCGACCCGCTCGAGCGTCCACTCGGGCGCGAGCCGCGTCTCGCCCGGCTTCTCGCCGCGGAACATCGGCGCCTGCGACTTGCCGACCATCTGGATGTTCCCGAGCGGATAGTCGTGGTCGTCGCTACCGAAGTAGAAGTCGTTCAGGCCGAGGGTCTTCTGGAACACCGTCGGGTTCTCCTCGCGCGAGAGCGCGAGCACGGCCTGGCTGTTGTGGAACATGTAGTTGCGCCCGACCTGGTCGGAGCCGTTGGCGAGCCCGGCGGGGTGGCGGTCGGTCGCCGACATGAGCAGCAGCTTGGCCGTATTGGCCGCGCCGCACGCGAGCACGATCAGGTCGGCCCCGAACCGCTCCGTCGAGCCGTTCTGCTGGACGACCACCTCGGTCACGGCCGTCCCCGCGGCGTTCGTCTCGATCTTCGTCGCCTGCGCGTTCGTCAGCAGGGTGACGTTCGGGTGCTCGAGCGCCGGCCGCATCCCGAGCACCTCGGCGTCCGACTTGCCGTGCACCGCGCACGGGAACCCGTCGCAGTTCTGGCAGCGGACGCACGCGCTCTGGGGCATGTTCGCCTCGTTCAGCCTGACTCCGCAGGGCGCGTGGAACGGGTGGTACCCGGCCTTGACGAGGTCGTCGGAGAGCGCCTGGATCCGGGGCTCATGGGACACCGCCGGGAACGGGTACGGGGCGCTTGAAGGTGGTTCAGTGGGGTCCTCGCCACGGGCCCCGTGCACCTCGTACATCTGCTCGGCCTTCGTGTAGTACGGCTCGATCTCGTCATACGAGATCGGCCACGCCGGCGAGAGGCCGTCGTGGTGGCGCAGCTCGCCGAAGTCCTCCTTCCGGAGCCGGTAGAGGGCCGCGCCGTACAGCTTGGTGGCGCCGCCGACGAAGTAGTGGATCTGAGGCTGGAAGGGCTTACCGTCGCCGTCGTACCACGTGTCGGGCGAGACGTACCGGTTGTCGACGAACACGTCCTGGGCCAGCCAGTTCTGCGGCTCGCGGGGCAGCCAGTCGCCGCGCTCGAGCACGAGGATGCGCTTGCCGGATGGAGCCAGGTGGCGGGCCATCGTTCCGCCGCCGGCGCCCGTGCCGATGATGATGACGTCGTACGTTTCCACGGTGCCTCCTTCCTACGCCGTCACCCATGGCTCGTGCCACGCGCCGTGCCCCGCGACGAGCTCGTCGGCCGCGGCGGGGCCCCAGGAGCCGGGTGCGTACGGGTGCACCGGTGGCGGTGAGTCCACGAGGGGCTGCATGATCCGCCAGGTCTGCTCGACGCCATCCTGGCGCGTGAAGCGGCTGCTCTCGCCCTGCATGGCGGCTTTCAGGAGCACCTCGTACGGGGTCGGCCCCTCGCCGCCCTCCTGCGCGAACTCCATGTCGAGGGTGATCGCCTCGGGCTTGGGGGCATCCGCGCGGTGCGCGTCGAGCATGAGCCGGACGCCCGTGGTCGGGTCGAGCTTGATCACGACCTGATCCGGCTCCGGGCTGCGCCCGTCGGTCATGTGGAAGCCGAGCTTGGGCGGATGCTTGAAGACGAGTCGCACCTCGGTCAGCGTGTGCGGCAGGAGCTTGCCGGTGCGGATGAAGAACGGCACGCCCGCGAAGCGCCAGTTGTCGATGTCGAGGCGGAGCGCGGCATAGGTCTCGGTGGTCGAGCCGGCGGCGACGCCGGCGATCGACTGGTAGCCGTCGTGCTGGCCGCGGACGTAGTGGGCCGGGTCCGCCGTCGCGATGGCGCGGTACAGGTTCAGCTTCGAGCCCTGGAGCGTCTCCGGATCGCCGCCGGCGGGGGCCTCCATGGCGGACGCCGCGACGACCTGCATGAGGTGGTTGACGACGACGTCGCGCAGCGCCCCGACCGGGTCGTAGAAGTGGCCGCGGTCCTCGACGCCGAAGCTCTCGGCCATCGTGATCTGGACGCACTCGAGGTAGTTTCGGTTCCAGAGCGGCTCGAGGATGGTGTTCGCGAAGCGGAGGTACAGCAGCTCCTCGAGGCCCATCTTCCCGAGGAAGTGGTCGATGCGGTAGAGCTGTGACTCGTCGACGTGCTGGTGCAGCTCCGCCGCGAGTGCCCGGGCCGACTCGAGGCCGTGGCCGAACGGCTTCTCGACCACGATCCGCGCGGTCTTGGTGAGGCCCGCCGCGCACAGCCCCTCGACGACGGTGCCGAACAGGAACGGGGGGATCTCGAGGTAGAACACCGGCACCTCGGCGCCCTTGATGGCATCGCCAACGCGGTCGAAGGTGGCCGAGTCGTCGAACGATCCCTGGACGTACGAGAGCCGCGCCGAGAGGCGGTCGAACACCTTCGGGTCGAGCTGCTCGCCCGTCCCCTCGATGGATTCGCGGGCGCGCTGCCGCAGCTGGTCGACGTTCCAGTCGTCGATCGCGACGCCGACGATCGGGCAGTTCAGCAGCCCGCGTTGCTCGAGCCGGTAGAGCGATCGAAAGGTCATCACCTTCGCCAGGTCGCCGGTGATCCCGAAGATGACGAGGACGTCAGCCGGCTGCCCTGCCGTCGCGGTCGGCCCGCTCTGCGTGCGTCGTGTCGCCATGGTGGTCATGGAGTGCTCCTCGTGTTAGGTATGCGTGCTCACCGCCGCGCCAGCGGTCGGTCGTCGGTGGGGGACGTCGGCACGGAGATGCGGGCCGAGCGCTCGTGTGTGAACCCGGCCCACGTCCAGTCGACGACCGCCTTCGCGCGATCCTCGCCGGTCGAGAGCAGGGCCAGATGCACCGTTCCCCATGCGAGTGCCGCCGCCTTGCCCTTGATCGTGCGGCCCCGGCGCAGCTGGATCACGGCTGAGGCCCGGCCGATCGTGGCCATCGTGCCCTTGTCGTGGTAGCGGAACGGGTTCGTCTGCCGTCCGGCGAGCAGCCGTGCGATGTTCTCCCCGGCGTGCTCACCGGCCTGGAGCGCGACCGAACCGAGCTGGGGCAGCACCTCGTCGGTCTCGCTGTCCGTGATCCAGGCCGCGTCCCCGACGGCGAAGATCTCGGGGTGCTCGGGGATGCGCAGATCCGGGCCGACGCCCACGCGGTTGCCCTTCTGCAGCTCGACGCCGAGCGAGGCCAGGATGGCGTTCCCCTGCAGCCCTGCGCCCCACACGAGCGTGTGCGCCGGCAGCGCCGCGCCCGAGCGCAGCGTGACGCGCGTCGGCGCCACGGAGGCGACGACCTCCCCCAGGAGCACCTCGACGTCGCGCTTTGCGAGCGCCTTCTCGGTGTAGGTGCGGATGTCCCGCTTGAACATCGAGAACAGCACCGGCCCCGCCTCGACCAGGGTGAGGTGGGCGGCGTCCTGCGGGATGCCGCGGTAGTCGTCGGCGAAGTTGCTGTGGTACAGCTCGGCGAGGGCGCCGGCGCTCTCGACGCCGGTCGGGCCCCCGCCGACGATCACGATGTTGAGCGCGCCGTCGGCGATGAGCGCCGGATCGCGGTCGGCCGCCTCCCACTTGCGCAGGATGTGATCCTTCAGCCGCGCCGCATCGGCGAGGGTGTAGAGCGGGAACGCGTGCTCTGCCGCGCCCTCGACGCCGAAGAAGTTGACCTGCGCGCCCAGCCCGAGGACGAGGTGGTCGTATCGGATCGGCGTCATCTCCGCGAACTGCACCTCGCGCGCCTCCGGGTCGATGCCCGTCACCGTCGCCTGGTGGACGGCGACGTTCGGCTGGTCGTGGAACAGGTCGCGGAGCGGATGACCGACGGCGGAGAGGTCGAGGAGGTCGGTCGCCACCTGGTACAGGAGGGGCTGGAACGTGTGGAAGTCGTTCCGGTCCACGAGCACCACGTCGGCGTCCGCGTCCTTCAGCTTGCGTGCTGCGCCGATCCCTGCGAACCCGCCGCCGAGGATCAGCACGCGCCGCCGCTGACGGTCTCCGTGATCGGAACTGTCGGCCATCATCCCCCCTCGGCCACGGTAGCCGGTGTCCGGTAAAGGCTGTCATCCCATGTGGGCGATCCCCGCCGCCCTCGCCGCCCCGCCGCCGTACGCTCATCCGGTTTGGGTGAGGCGACCGCGCGTCCCGGTTCCTAGCCTGGGCCGATGAGCTCGGAACCCTCGCAGCCACCGCTCTCTTCGTCCACCGAAGACGACAACAACGGGATGACCGTCGCCTTCTTCGCCCGGCTCGCAGGGCTCATCATCGCGGCCGGAGTGGTGGCGATGATCGTCATGCTGGTGTTCTTCCGGGCCGTGTACGCCTGGGGGCTCCTGGGAGGGTTCATCGCGTTCGCGGCGATCCTGCTCGTGGCGGGCTGGGCCTCGGATCGCCGCCGGGCGCGGCGCGATCCGCTGGCCTGATCGTCCCGGCGTCGAGCTCCATCACCTCGTCCATGCCCTCGAGCCCCTCGGCGCGGTGGGTGATCAGGAGGACCGTGCGGCCGTTCGCGGCGGCGAGCACGTCGCGCACGAGGGCAGCCGCCGTCGGGCTGTCGAGATGGGCCGTCGGCTCGTCCAGGACGAGCACCGGGGCGTTCGTCAGAAGGGCGCGGGCGACTGCGATCCGCCGGCGCTGACCGCCGGAGAGCTCGCGTCCGTCCTCGCCCACGGGCGTGTCCCAGCCGCGCGGCAGTAACCGCACCCAGTCCCATGCCCCGGCCAGGCGGAGGGCCGTCTCGATCTCGTCGTCCATCGCGCCGGGGCGGGCGAGACGGACGTTCTCGACGACGCTGGTCGAGAACAGGTGCGCGTCCTGGCCCGCGACCGTGATCAGCCGGCGGACGTCCTCCTGGCGATACTCCCGCAGGTCGCGTCCGGCGAGCGTCACCCGGCCGTGCTCCGGATCGAGGAAGCGGACGAGCAGGCTCGCAACGGTGGTCTTGCCCGCGCCGCTCGGGCCGACGAGCGCGACCCGCCGGCCCGGGGCCAGCCTGAGGCTGGCGTCGACGAGCACCGGCCGCTCGCCCGGCCCGTACCGGGCCGAGACGCCCTCGAGGGCGACCGCGAACGGCTCGCTCGGCGGACGGGCGGGGTCGTCGGGGTCGACCACGGCCGGCACGCGCGCGGTCAGGTCGAGCACGCGCCGGCCGGCGGCGAGCGTCGCGGACAGCTCGCGGGCCGCGCCGGGAAGCGGCTGGACGGCGTCGAACGAGGCCAGTGCCAGCAGGGCGAGCATCCCGATGGATGTCCGGTCGAGGCGGCCGGAGCCGTGTGCGGCGGACGCGACGGCGACCACGCCGGCCACCGTCGCGCCCGTCACCACCAGGCGCAGGCCATCGCCGAGGCCGTCCGCGAGCGCAGCCCGCCGGGCCAGCCGGACGAGGAGCCCGTCGCGCTCGCGCACCCCGTCGAAACGGTCGCCCTCGCGTCCATAGGCGACGAGCTCGGGGGCGGCGCGCATGACGTCGACGAGCTCGGCGGTGAGATCGGCCCGGGCCGCCGCCTGGCGGCGGCCGCTGCGGCGGCCGAGCTCGGCCGCCGTCAGCGGCACCACGGTCGCCGCGGCGAGCAGCCCGCACCCGAGGACGAGACCGGCCTCGGGCAGCACGAGCGCCGCGGCCAAGACACACACCGCCCCGGCGGCGAGCGCGACGAGCGGCGGTCCCAGGCCGCGCAGGTAGAGGCCCTGGAGGGCGTCGACGTCGGCGACCATCCGCGCGAGCAGGTCGCCGTCGCGATACCCCTCGAGCCCGGCCGGCGCCAGCGGCTCGATCCGCTCGTAGGTGCGGACGCGCGCACGGCCGAGGGCCCGGAACGCGACGTCGTGGGCCGCGAGCCTGTCGAAGTAGCGCGCGATCGGCCGGGTCAGCCCGAAGGCGCGCACGCCGACGATCGCGACGGTCAGCGAGAGGATCGGGGGCTGCTCGGCCGCGCGCGAGATGAGGTAGCCGGCCGTCGCCATCAGGCCGACCCCGAGCAGGACGGTCACCGCGCCGAGGGCGACGGTCCCGGCGACGAGCCACGGCGGCGCCCCCGCAAAGTGGATGAGCCGGCGGACGGTGGCGGTCACGCGACCGCGCTCCGAGACAGCTCCGTGGCCCGTCCATGCTCGAGAACCACGACGCGATCCGCGCGCCCGACCACGGCGGCGTCGTGGGCGATCACGAGCAGCGTCCGTCCCTGGCGCAGTCGCTCGACCGCGCCGGCGACGATCGCCGCGCTCTCCTCGTCGAGGTCGGCCGTCGGCTCGTCGAGGATCACGAGCGGGGCGTCTCGCAGGAAGGCCCGGGCAAGCGCGATCCGGCGCCGCTCCCCCGCGGACAGCGGCCGGCCGCCGTCGCCGATCAGCGTGTCGTATCCGTCCGGGAGCGCGCGCACGAGCGCGTCGGCCCCGGCCAACACGGCGGCCGCGTGAACTCGTTCGGCGGTCGCGTCCGCGGCGCCGAGCCGGATGTTGTCGGCCACCGTCGCCCTGAACATCGTCGGCCGCTGCGGCACCCATGCCGTCGACGTACGCCACACCGCCGGGTCGCACGCGGCCAGGTCGACTCCGCCCACGGTCACGTACCCCGCGGTCGGGTCGGCGAGGCGCAGGATCAGGCTTGCGACCGTGCTCTTGCCGGCGCCGCTCGGCCCGACGAGCGCGACGGTCTCGCCGGGGCGCAGCTCGAGCTCGAGCCCGTCGAGCACCCGGCCGGGGCGGGCGGGGTAGGAGAAGCTCACGCCCGCCAGCCGCACGGCGGCGGTGGCCGGCGACGGCGCCACCCGCGCGCCGCCGCGCGCCACGCCAGCCGGGGCTTCGAGCATCGTCAGGATCCGCTCGGCCGCGGCCATGCCGTCGGCGCTGGCATGGAACTGCGAGCCGAGCTGGCGCAGCGGGAGGTACAGCTCCGGGGCCACGATCAGCACCGTGAGGCCCGCTTCGAGGCCGATGCCGCCGTCGACCAGACGCACGCCGACCGTAACCGCGACCAGCGCCACGCCGAGGGTTGCCGCCAGCTCGAGCACCGAGCCCGACAGGAAGCTCACACGGAGGGTGGCCATCGTCGCCCGCCGGTAGCGCTCGCTGACGTCGGCGATCGCGGCCGTCTCGGGGCGCGACCGGTTGAACGCGCGCAGGGTCGGCAGGCCGCGGACGACGTCCAGAAAGTGGGTCGAGAGGTGCTGCAGCTCCGCCCAGCGCGCCCGGCTGCGCTCCTGGGTGTAGCGGCCGATGAGCCACATGAACACGGGCACCAGTGGCACTGTCGCGAGCATCAAGAGCGCCGACTCGGGGTCGATCACCGCCACCCAGACGAGCACGGCCGGCGGGACGATGCACGCGAGCGCCAGCTGGGGCAGATAGCGGCCGAAGTACGCGGCCAGCCCGTCGACGCCCTGCACCGCGGCGGTCGCGATCTCGGCCCCCTCGGCACCGTCGAGCGCGGCCGGGTGGCTGCGGAGCCGGTGCTCGACGAGCGCCAGCCGCAGGTCGGAGAGCACGACAGCGGCCGCGCGGACGCCGGCGACCTCGAAGCCCCATGCGAGCGCGCCCCGCGCCGCGAACACGAGTGCCAGCAGTACCAGATCGCGGGCGATGGCGTGCGCCGGTGCGCCGGCAAACGCGCGGGCGACGGCACGGGCGAGCAGCGTGGCGCCGGCGAGCACCAGCAGCGCCGTGCCGACGCCGAGCGCCACATCGACGGCCAGCAGGGCGCGGGCGGCCCGCGCGCGACCGAGTAGCCGGGGGTCGACCGGGCGCATGCCGCTCAGCCGGCCTGCGGCTCGCCCGCGCGATCCGCGGCAGGCGGCTCGTCACCGCCGCCGATCCGGGCCCGGAACACGTAGTACGTCCAGCCCTGGTAGAGCAGGACGATCGGCGTGCAGATGGCCGCGACGACCGTGATCACCTCCAGGGCGTAGTGCCCGGCCGCGGCGTTCGAGATCGTCAGGCTGTTCCCGAACGACGGATCGGAGACGAGCACGCGGGGATACAGACCGGTGAAGATGGTGGCGACGACGCCGATCGCCGCCAGCCCCGTCGCCGCGAACGTCCAGCCCGCGCGTCCGCGGGCGGTCAGCACGGCGGCGCCGATCACGAGCGCCCCGGTGACGACGGCGGGAATCACGACCGGCAGAACGGCCCGCTGGTTGTTCTGGTGCGCGACGACGACCGTCCAGGCGACGCCTCCGGCGGCAAGCACCGCGGCAGGCGGTCCGAGACGGCCCGCGGTCGCAGCCGCCCGCCGGCTCAGCTCGCCGCTCGTCCGCAGCGTCAGGTAGGTCGCGCCATGCAGGGCGAAGAGGACCACCACCGCCAGTCCCATGACGACGGTATAGGGGGAGAACAGATCGGCGATCCCGCCCGTGAAGACGCCAGAGGAGTCGAGCGGGACGCCCTGGACGAGGTTGGCCAGCGTCAGCGCCCAGAGGAAGGACGCCCCGAAGCTGCCGATGCTGTTGGCGTACAGCCAGGTCGTGCGCCAGCGCCCGCTCGCATGACGCTCGCGCCATTCGAAGGACACGACGCGGACGATCAGCAGCACCAGGATGATGAGCAGCGCGACGTAGAACCCGGAGAACAACGTCGCGTACCAGGCCGGGAACGCGGCGAACGTGGCGCCCGCGGC
This sequence comes from uncultured Actinomycetes bacterium, assembly GCA_963708365.1. Taxonomy (GTDB): domain Bacteria; phylum Actinomycetota; class Thermoleophilia; order Gaiellales; family JAICJC01; genus JAICJC01. The sequence goes on along the minus strand of CAVPSM010000003.1, from coordinate 118,842 downwards.
GACGACGAGCCAGACCTCGTTTCCGTCCCAGACCGGGCCGATCGACTGGAACATGACGCTTCGGTCGCGCTCATCGCGCGGCAGGAACGGCAGCAGCATCCCCACGCCGAAGTCGAAGCCTTCGAGAAGGAAGTAGCCGCTCCAGAGCACGCCGATCAGCGCGAACCAGAATTCCTCGAGACCCACGCTAGCCGCCCGCCGCGGGAATGCTCGGGCCTGGCGCGTCCGGCATCGGCGAGGCGGCGCCGAGGATCTCGGCCACGTCGGGAGGATCGACTCGGGCGTACCGGCGCATGAGGGCGAAGTCGACGATGCCGAGCGCGGTGTACAGCGCGATGAAGACGGCCAGGCTGGTCGCGATCGTGCTCGTGCCGAGGCCGGTCGACACTGCGGCGGAGGTCTTCAGGAGGCCCTGCACGATCCAGGGCTGGCGGCCCATCTCGGTCAGGATCCAGCCGGCAGTCGCGGAGATGTAGGGGAAGGAGATGGCGACGACCCCGAGCCACAGGAACCATCGCGTCGTCTCGAGCCTGCCTCTGCGGTAGAGCCAGGCTCCGAGAGCCGCGATCAGGAACATGGCGACCCCGAGCATGGCCATCACGCGCATCGACCAGTACATCAGCCGGATGTCCGGCTCGTAGTTCCCGCTGCCGAAGGAACGCCGTTCCTGATGCTGGAGCTGGCTCAGCCCCTCCACCTTGCCGTCGAACGATCCGGTGGCCATCCAGGACAGCAGTCTGGGGATGGTGATCGCGAACCGCGGCGTTGGATCCTGTGCCGAGAACCCGCCGATCTGGAAGAGCGAGAAACCGCACGGCTGGCAGGTGTTCCACTGGGCCTCCGAGGCGGCGATCTTCATCCCCTGTGCCGATGTGACCGCCTCGCCGAAGCGGTTGCCGACGGACAGCTGGACCAGGGTGGCGGGCACCGCGACGAAGAGCGCGAGCTTGGCCGCCCGCCGGAACAGCTCGACGTTGCGGCCCCGGAGCAGGTGCCAGCAGCAGATCCCGAACATCGCCATCGAGCCGAAGATCAGGCCCGCCAGGACGACGTGGATCCACGCGATGACGGCGAACTCGTTCGAGAGCAGCGCCCACACGCTCGTGAGCTGGGCCTCGCCGTGCACCAGCTTGTACCCGACCGGGCGCTGCATCCACGAGTTGGCGACGAGGATCAGGTACGCGGACAGCCAGGTGGCGAGCGCCGCGATCCAGATCGTCGCGAGATGCAGCCGCGGCGACAGCTGCCCCCAGCCGAAGATCCACAGGCCCAGGAAGGTGGCCTCGAGCATGAACGCGGCCAGGCCTTCGATCGCGAGCGGTGCGCCGAAGACGCCGCCGACGTACTTCGAGTACACCGACCAACTCATCCCGAACTGGAACTCCTGCACCAGGCCGGTCGCGACGCCGATCGCGAAGTTGATCAGAAGCAGCGTGCCGAAGAAGCGCGTCAGCCGCAGCCACTCGTCGTTTCCGGTCCGCCGCCAGAGCGTCTGCATCATGGCGACCAGCGGGGCCAGGCCGAGCGTCAGCGGGACGAACAGGAAGTGGTAGAGCGACGTGGTCGCGAACTGGATCCGCGCCAGGTCGAGGGTGCTCACCGCGACCGGAATCATCTCGTCGCACCCCCCGCGTTCGTCGGTTCATGCATCTTCCGAACGATCCTCTCGCCCGGGCTCCGGACGTCCGGACCGCATGAATGCCACGGCGGTCCGGAGCGCCCGTCCTCCGGATGGGATGAATCACGTCCGTCCCGCGTCGCGGGTTCATGCGTTCGGGATGACGACGGGCTCCCGCCCGGCCGGGACGATCACGCGCGTGGCCGGCGGGTTCCTGGCCCGGGAAAGGAGCTGCATCATGAGTAGCATCAACCGTTTTCCGTGGCAGGACGACATCCTCCGCGGGCTGCACAAGGGCGACGCCGCGTCGATCGACGACCTGGCCGACGTCGTCACCGCGAAGGGGCACGAGCCCGACTCGCTCAAGGAGGAGATCGCCGAGAACGTCGATCATCTCGTGCATCTGGGCCTGGCGGAGTACGCCGACGGCCACCGCGGGCCGAACCCGAGCACGCCCGACAGCGAGCTCTTCCAGCGGGAGGTGCGGCTGACGCCGTCAGGTGTCGAGGCGGCGGCCTCGCTGCCCTGACGTCGTTGCGGAGGAGGACGGCTCCCGCCCCATCGGGGCGCGCGTGCCCGTTCGGTACCATCCCACGGGATGAGCGTCTTCCAGAAGATCCTCCGCGCCGGCGAAGGCCGGACGCTCAAGCGCATGCAGGAGCGCGTGCGCGAGATCAACGACCTCGAGCCCGTGCTCGAGGCGCTCTCCGACGACGCCCTGCGCGCGAAGACGGAGGAGTTCCGCAACCGCTTCGAGCAGGGCGAGGAGCTCGACGAGCTCCTGCCCGAGGCGTTCGCCTGCGTCCGCGAGGCCTCCAAACGGACGCTCGGCATGCGCCACTTCGACGTGCAGCTGATCGGCGGCATGGTGCTGCACGAGGGCCGCATCGCCGAGATGAAGACAGGCGAGGGCAAGACGCTCGTGGCCACGCTGCCGCTGTACCTAAACGCGATCAGCGGCGTGAACGTGCAACCTGGTCACCGTGAACGACTACCTGGCCAAGCGCGACGCCGAGTGGATGCGGCCGGTCTACGAGGCGCTCGGCGTGTCGGTCGGCGTGATCCAGTCGAACATGGCCGACGACTGGGAGCAGACCAACCGCCGCGCCGCCTACGCCTGCGACATCACGTACGGCACGAACTCCGAGTTCGGGTTCGACTACCTGCGCGACAACATGGCGGTCGAGCTGGCCCAGACCGTGCAGCGCGGGCACTGGTTCGCGATCGTCGACGAGGTCGACTCGATCCTGATCGACGAGGCGCGCACGCCGCTCATCATCTCCGGCCAGCCGGAGCAGGCGGCCGAGACCTACTACTCGTTCGCCCGGGTCGTCCGCGACCTCCAGCTCGGCGACGACTACGAGGTCGACGAGAAGTTCCAGCAGGCCGCCCCCACCGAGGAGGGCGTCACCAAGGTCGAGCAGGCGCTCAAGGTCGAGAACCTGTACGCGCCCGAGAACGGCCAGCTCGTCAACCACCTGATCCAGGCGATCAAGGCCAAGGAGCTGTACAAGCGCGACGACGAGTACGTGGTCGTCGACGGCGAGGTCAAGATCGTCGACGAGTTCACGGGCCGCATCATGGAGGGCCGGCGCTGGTCGGAGGGCCTGCACCAGGCCGTCGAGGCCAAGGAGAACGTGAAGATCCAGGAGGAGAACGTGACCGTCGCCACGGTCACGATCCAGAACTACTTCCGGATGTACAGGAAGCTCTCCGGCATGACCGGCACGGCGCTCACCGAGGCGAACGAGTTCCACGACATCTACAAGCTCGAGGTCGTGCCGATCCCGACCCACCGGCCGATGGTGCGCGATCGACCAGAACGACCAGATCTACCGCACGAAGGACGAGAAGTTCGCCGCGGTGGTCGACGACATCGTCGAGCGCCACGCCACGGGCCAGCCGGTGCTGGTCGGCACGATCTCGGTCGAGGTCTCCGAGCACCTCTCGACGCTGCTCGGGCCGGCAGGGGATCCCGCACGAGGTGCTGAACGCCAAGAACCACGAGCGCGAGGCGCTGATCATCGAGAACGCCGGCGTCCCGGGCGCGGTCACCATCGCGACCAACATGGCCGGCCGCGGCGTCGACATCAAGCTCGGCCAGGGCGTGGCCGATCTGGGCGGCCTCTACGTGCTCGGCACCGAGCGGCACGAGTCGCGCCGGATCGACAACCAGCTGCGCGGCCGCTCCGGCCGCCAGGGCGATCCCGGCGAGTCGCGCTTCTACCTGTCCGCCCAGGACGAGGTCATCCGCCTGTTCGCCGGCGAGCGCATCTACAAGATCCTCGACTCCCGCTTCGGCCCGCCGGACGGCGAGCCGATCGAGGCCAAGATGCTGACCAGCCGCATCGAGGGCGCCCAGAAGAAGGTCGAGGAGTTCCACTTCGTCAACCGCAAGAACGTCGTCAAGTACGACGACGTCCTGAACGAGCAGCGCGAGCAGGTGTACGCCACCCGCCGCGAGATCCTCGAGGGCGAGGACCTGCACGAGATGGTGGTGGGCTGGTTCGAGGACGTTGTCGAGGCCGCCGTCGACGCGCACACGGGCGGCGGCGGGATCGCGGAGGATTGGGACTGGGAGGGCATGTGGGTGTCGCTCCAGTCGATCTATCCGATCCGGGTCGACCTGGCCACGATCGACCGCGAGAACGTCACCCGCGAGGAGCTGCTCGACCGCATCTTCGACGACGCGATCTCGGCCTACGAGGGGCGCGAGAAGGAGTGGGGCGAGGAGCTGACCCGCAACCTCGAGCGCTGGGTCGTGCTGCAGGTGCTCGACGTGCGCTGGCGCGAGCACCTGGACAACATGGACTACATGCGCCAGGGCATCGGGCTGCGCGGCTACGCCCAGAAGGATCCGCTGGTCGAGTACCGCGCCGAGGGCGCCGGGATGTTCAACGAGATGGACTTCCTGGTGAAGCAGGAGACCGTCCGGGCGCTGATGCACGTCGAGGTGGCGATCGAGGACGAGGCCCAGTACGACCACTCGCCCCACAACAACACCCAGCAGTACTCCTACGAGCACGACTCCGCCGCGACGCTCGAGGCGCTGGCCGCCGCGGGCGCCCAGAACGGCGAGATGGAGGATGTCGAGGTCTTGCCGGTCGTCGAGCAGCGCCACGTCGACCCCGACCGCGACGTCGGCCGCAACGACCCGTGCTGGTGCGGCTCGGGCAAGAAGTTCAAGAAGTGCCATGGCGCATAACGGCCACGCACCCGAGCCGCGTTCGCTGGACGACCTGCGTGCGGCGGTCGAGGAGATCAGAGCCCAGCTGCACTGGGTTCGTGATTACCTTTGACCCGGATTCACTGAGCGCGCGCAAGGCCGAGCTCGAGGCCGAGACCGTGCAGCCGGGGTTCTGGGACGACCAGCGCCGGGCTGCCCGAACGTCGTCTGAGCTGGCCAGGACGCAGCGCAATCTTGACATGTTCGAGCGTCTGCAGGCAGAGACGGGCGAGCTGGACGGGATGCTCGAGATGGCGGCCGACGACCCCGAGTGGAAGGCCGAGCTCGAGCGCTCGCTGGCGCCGCTCACAGGCGATCTGGGCCGGCTCCAGGAGGAGGCCCTGTTCACGGGCGAGTACGACACCGGGCCGGCCGTCGTCGGCGTGCACGCGGGCGCGGGGGGCACCGACAGCCAGGACTGGGCCGAGATACTCCTGCGCATGTACCTGCGCTGGGCGGAGGCGCGCGGATTCAAAACCGACCTGGTCGAGGCGACGCCGGGGGAGGAGGCAGGCCTGAAGAGCGCCACGTTCACCCTGACCGGCGACAACGTCTACGGCATCATGCAGGCCGAGAAGGGCGTCCACCGGCTGGTGCGGCTGTCGCCGTTCGACTCGGCCCATCGCCGCCACACGAGCTTCGCCCAGGTTGAGGTCTCGCCGTTCGTCGACGACGACGTCGACGTCGAGATCGACGAGGCCGATCTGCGCATCGACACGTACCGCTCGCAGGGCGCCGGCGGCCAGCATGTCAACAAGACGGACTCGGCCGTCCGGCTGACCCACCTCCCGACGGGAATCGTCGTCCAGTGCCAGAACGAGCGCTCCCAGCTCCAGAACAAGGCCCAGGCGATGCGGATCCTGAAGTCGCGCCTGCTCGAGCGGGAGCACGAGGAGCGCGAGGCGGCGCTGGCGAAGGAACGCGGCGAGGCCCAGGACATCTCGTTCGGCAGCCAGATCCGCTCCTACGTGCTGCACCCGTACACGATGGTGAACGATCACCGTACGAACATGAAGGTCGGGAACGCCCAGGGCGTGCTCGACGGAGACCTCGACGAGCTCATCCGAGCAGAGCTCCTGCGCCGCGCCGCGGTCGCACCAAAGGGGGTCTGACCCCTTTTGTTGCGGACAGGACGCGTGGATGGATTTGGCAAACGCTGGGAACGCGCGACCTGGCGTTTGCACCTGTCCGGCCGCACCGGTACCCTGGTGACGCACTCATCGCCCCCCGTGGCGATCCGAAGCCGCCCATGAACAACGAGATACGAGTTCACCAGGCCGTCTCCGACGTGCCGCCGCCGGCGTTCGAGCCGGGAGGCGCTCCGAGCCGGACGTCCGTCGCGCCGCCGCCTCCGGACGCGGCCCGCGCCTCGGCGCAGGCGATGATCATCTTCGACGGCGTCGCCAAGGCGTACCAGGGCGGCATCGTCGGCCTGGACGACGTCTCGCTGCAGATCGACAAGGGCGAGTTCGTGTTCCTGGTTGGCCCGTCCGGTTCGGGCAAGTCGACGTTCATCAAGCTCCTGCTCAAGGAGCTGGACGTCACCACGGGCAACCTGATCGTCGGCGGGCGCTCGCTGCCGAAGCTGAAGCGCTCCCGCATCCCCATCCTGCGCCGCAACATCGGCTGCGTGTTCCAGGACTTCAAGCTCCTGCCGAACCGCACCGTCTACCAGAACGTCGCCTACGCGCTGCAGGTGCAGGGCAAGTCCCGGGCCGAGATCCGCAAGAAGGTGCCCGACATCATCGGCCTCGTCGGCCTCGCCGACAAGGGCGACCGGTTCCCGCACGAGCTCTCCGGCGGCGAGCAGCAGCGCGTCTCGGTGGCGCGCGCGTTCGTGAACCACCCGCCGCTCCTGATCGCCGACGAGCCCACCGGGAACCTCGACCCGGACACGTCGGTCGGGATCATGCAGCTGCTCTACCGCATCAACCGGGCCGGCACCACCGTGGTGATGGCGACCCACGACCGCGAGATGGTCGACAAGATGCGCCGGCGCGTGATCCAGCTCGAGGACGGCCGGGTCGTCCGCGACGACCGTCGCGGTGGCTACGAGCGGTGAGGTGGCGGTTCTTCTTCTGGGAGGCGCTGGCCTCGATCCGCTCCAATGCGGCCACCACCGTCGCGGCGACGGTGACGGTGCTGATCGTGACGTTCCTGCTCGGGATCTTCGTGACGACGGCGTGGTGGGTCTACCACTATGCGGTCGGCGTCCGCAACGAGGTCACGGTCAAGCTCTACCTGCCCGAGTCGTACGCGACGAACACGACCCAGCGCGGCGACGTCTACAACCAGGTGAAGACCCTGCCATACGTGAAGTCGTTCCAGTACGTGTCCCCGAGCGCGGCCCTGAGGCAGATGTCGCCGTCCGCCCGCGCCGCGATCAACTCCCTGCCCTCGAACCCGCTTCCGCCGGCGTTTTATGTGAAGTTGACGGATGCGAGTCAGGCGTCTGCGACGGCGGCGGCGGCGCAGAAGATCTCGGCGATCCACAACTGTGGCAGCCCGCCCTGTGTGACCTATGGGAAGAAGATCACCGATCGGGTGTTGAACACGTTGAAGTACATCCTGTATTTCGTGTTCGGGTTGATGCTGTTGTTGGGGATCGCGGCGGTGGTGTTGATCCAGAACACGATCCGGCTGTCGATCTTCTCGCGGCGGCGCGAGATCGAGGTGATGAAGCTGGTGGGGGCGACGAACGCGTTTGTGCGGCTGCCGTTCATGTTGGAGGGGATGTTGACGGGCCTCTTGGGGGCGGTGGGCGCGTTGGCGTTGCTGGCGGTCGTGTATGTGGCGCTGAACGGGTATGACCGGGGGTTGACGGATCCGGCGCGGTTGGTGGGTGTGCCGCTGTTGATTGCGATGCTGGCCATGTTCGGGCTGCTATTGGGCGCGTTCGGCTCCGGCATCACCCTGCGCCGGTTCCTGCGGGTCTGAGCGACTCGCGGTCGATCGGCTCACACACGGCGCCCGCCACAACGGATACAATCGTCAGTTGGTGAAGGGGCACCGACTATTCGTGCTGGCCGTAGCCGCCGTGGCGCTCGTCGCGTCATTCGCGCTCGGGTTCGAGCTCCGGACGCAGTCGCTTTCGGAGCCGAAACCGCCGTCCCCGCCGTCGTCCCTGCGCAGGCAGGTCCTGGACGACCTCGAGGCCTACTATTACCGGGCCCTGCCGCGGCGCGTGTACCACGCGCGCGACGTGAAGGCGATGCTGCGCTCGCTCGGCGACCCGTACACGCGCTACCTGCCGCCGGTCGCCTACACCCAGCTGAAGGCAGCGGAGGCGGGCACGTACCCGGGCGTCGGCCTCGCTCTGCACCAGGCCCACCACGGACTGCTCGTGACGGCGTCGATCGCGGGTCTCCCCGGACGGGCGGCGGGTATCCGGCCCGGCGACGTGATCACGACGATCGACGGTACGTCGCTCGCCAGCCTCTCCTACCGGCGTGCGCTCGATCTGATCGGGGGCCGGGTGGGCTCAGCCATGCACCTCGAGATCATGCGCACCGGCCGCCGTGACCCGATGTCGCTGACCCTCGTACGCCGGCCCATCACGCTGCCGTACATCGCCAGCCGGGTCATGCGCTGGCAGGGGACGAAAGTCTGTGTGATCCGGCTCCTGAGCTTCCCGGCCACCGCGGCGACCAAGGTGCGCGAGATCGCCGCCCGGGCGGCGCGCAAGCACGAGGCCGTGATCCTCGACCTGCGCGGCAACCCGGGCGGCCTGCTGTCGCAGGCGGTCGCGGTCGTGCGGGTGTTCGCCGACAAGGGCGTCGTCGTGACCACGCGGGGCCGCCACGAGCCGCCCCGGGACTTCGTCGCCGACGGCACGTCCGTGGGGCGACTGCGGATCGCGGTCCTGATCAACGGCGGCACCGCGAGCGCTGCCGAGGTGGTCGCCGGAGCGCTGCGGGCCGACGCCGGCGCGATCCTGATCGGCCGGCGCAGCTACGGCAAGGGGACGGTGCAGGCGGTCGAGCCGCTCGTCGGCGGCGGTGCGCTGAAGCTGACCGTGGCCGGGTTCAGGCTCCCCGACGGCACGGTGGTCGAGGACCGCGGGGTCGCGCCCAACATGTACGTCATGCCGCGGCCGGGGCCGACCGACCGCGTTCTCACCGCCGCGCTGCGGGCTCTGAGTCACCGTTGAGCCGGCCGCCGGCGCGGCCGCCGGTCGTCTGCGAGGTGTCGTTGCGGGCGCGGGCGGTGGTGGGGGAGCCCTTCTTCGAGCCCGGGCCTCCGCTCACGCTGGGCCGGGTCGGCGTGGTGGATGCCGGTCCGGGCGAGCTGGTCGCCGTCGAGGTGACCGGGCCTGGTCGCGGGCTCGTCGCCGAGCGGCTCGGGCCCGTCACCGACGCCTCCGCGGTCGTGCACGGGCTGGCCGTCGAGGCGGGCATCGCCGAACCGTGGCCGGGCGACGTCGAGGCGGAGGCGGCGAGGCTGCCCCGCGATCCCGTCGCCGGGGACGACCGCGTCGACCTGCGCGCCGTCCCCACCTTCACGATCGACCCGGCGGACGCGGGCGACCACGACGACGCCCTCTCCGCCGCCGGCGACCGCGTGCTCGTACATATCGCCGACGTGGCCGCGTTCGTGCCCGAAGGCGGCCCGATCGACCGCGAGGCGGCCCGGCGGGCGACGTCGGTGTACCTGCCGGGTCGGGTCGACCCGATGCTGCCGGATCGGCTCTCGTCGGAGCTGTGCAGCCTGCTGCCGGGTCGCGACCGGCTCGCCGTCACGGTCGAGATCGGGCCTGGCCCGCTGCGGGCCTACCGCAGCGTGATCCGCAGCGACCACAGCCTGACCTACGACGAGGCCGAAGCGATGCTCGCATCCCGCGATGGCCCGCCGGAGGTCGTGGCCGCCCTGCGGCGCCTCGACGGGCTCGCCCGCGAGCGGGCCGCCGCCCGGCTCGAGCGCGGCGGTGTGACGGTCGAGACGGCCGAGCGGTCGTTCCGGTTCGAGGGCGGGGCGGCCGTCGCCGGCGCCACCCGCCGAGCCGGACCGGCGCACGCGCTCGTGGAGGAGCTGATGCTGGCCGCGAACGAGGCGGTCGCCGCCGAGCTCGCCGGTGCCGGGGCGGCGATGCCGTTCCGGGTCCACGAGGCGCCCGAGGCCGGGGCGCTGGACGTGCTGGCCGAGCGGCTCGAGGCGCTGCAGGTGCCGACGCCGCCGCAGCCGCCGCTGCGGACGCCCGCAGACGCGGCCCGGTTCGCCGGGCTCGTGAGCCAGTCCGTGTCCCGCTACGTCGCCTCATCGGGCCGCGGCCGCGCCGCCTTCCCGGCGATGGTGCTGCGGGCGCTGCGCAAGGCGCGCTACGACCCCCAGAACCTCGGCCACGCCGGGCTCGCCAGCCGGGCCTACTGCCACTTCACGTCGCCGATCCGGCGCCACCCCGACCTGCTCGTGCACCGCGCGCTCCTGCGCCACCTGGGCGCGCTCGCGACGCCGCCGTCCGAGCCGGCCGCGGTGGCCGCCGCGGCAGCCCACGACTCCGCGGCGGAGCGCGAGGCGGAGGCGCTCGAGCGGACGGCCGACGACGTCTGCGCGGCGTTCCTGCTCGAGCAGGAGCTGTACGAGCGCGGCTGGGATGCCACGTTCACCGGCGAGGTCGTCGGCGTGATCGACTCGGGGGCGTTCGTACGCTTTGGGGGGCTGTTCGAGGGCTATCTGCCCGGTCGCTCGTGGGCCGGTGAGCTCGTCGATCTCGACTCGGTCGGCGTGGCCGTCGTCGCCCGCCGGAGCGGCCGCCGTCTGCGCCTCGGCGACCCCGTCGAGGTGGCGGTCCGGGCGGTCGATCGGGCCACAGGGCGGGTCAGGATTCGCGCAGCGCACACGAGCTAGTGCACAATCCGGGAGATGTCACTGGGGCGGGGGAAGCGAGTTTGGGTCGCGCGGGGGATCGTGCTCGCCGCCGTGGTCGCTGCCGGAGGCGCGATCGGCGTCGTGGTTCTGACCGGCGCTGCGGGCACCGCGAGCAACGGCGGGCCGCAGTCCGACCCGGCCGCGCCGGTGCCCGAATTCGTTGCCGACTGGCACGAAGGCGACTATCACGGCATGTACGGGCTGATCTCTCCGCGCGACCGGGCGCGGGTGCCGTACGCGCGCTTCGTCGCCTTCTACAAGGACGCCGCCAAGGTGGCGACCATGCGCGGCCTGCACCAGGTCGGACAGGCGCAACGGCACGGCGAGGTCGTCTCACTGCAGATGTCCGTCGCGACGCGGACGTACGGGCGCGTCTCGGAGCGCATGTCCGTGCCGGTCGTCCACACCCGCCGCGGCCAGCGCATCGCGTGGACGCGGGCGCTGGCCTTCCCCGGGCTCGAGCCCGGCGAGCAGCTCGCCAGCCGGGTCCAGGTGCCGCAGCGCCGGGGCAAGATCCTCGACTTCACGGGCCACGTGCTCGCCGAGGGGCGGGCCACGGCCCGCGTCTACCCGCAGGGGCCTGCGTTCGCGCTCGTCACCGGGTACGTGAAGGCGCCCGCGACGGCCGACGTCGCCGCACGTGAGCGGGAGGGCTGGCCGGCGACTGCGCCCTACGGCCAGGGAGGTCTCGAGCGCTCGCTCGACCCGATCCTGGCGGGATCTCCGGGCTTCGTGCTGCGGGCGGTCTCGGCGAGCGGGCAGAAGCGCGTGCTGGCGATCAAGCCCGGCGTCAAGCCGCGCGACGTGACGACGACGCTGCGCGTGGCGATGCAGGAGACGGCAACGAACGCCCTGGGCGGCCGGTACGGCGGCGTGGTCGTGCTCTCGGCGCGCACCGGCGCCGTCGAGGCCGACGCGGGCCTGGGCATGGACGTGCTCCAGCCGCCGGGGTCGTCGTTCAAGACGATCACCTCGGCGGCCGCGCTGACGGCGCACAAGACGACGCTCGAGACCGTCTACCCGTACGCCCGCTACGCGCTCCTGAACGGGTGGAAGCTGCACAACTTCCACCACGAGGACTGCGGCGGGTCGCTCGTGCTCTCGTTCGCGGTCAGCTGCAACTCGGTGTTCGGGCCGCTGGCGGTCGAGGTCGGCGGGCCGAAGCTGGTGGCGATGGCGAACGCGTTCGGCTTCAACCAGACGCCGACGATCGCCTATCCCGCCCCCGAGAGCGTCACCCGGCCGGCCAAGGACATGACGAGCCCGCTCGACCTCGGCGTCGCCGGGATCGGCCAGGGCGGCGTCGACGCGACGCCGCTGCAGATGGCGTCCGTCGCGCAGACGATCGGCTCTGGCTGTGCGCGCAAGCCGCCGTTCCTGATCCGGCGCCCGCTCGCCGCCCGCGAGCCGCACACGCCGGCGCGGGCCTGCTCGCGCCAGGTTGCGAGCGAGGTGACGCACGATGATGGAGGCGGTCGTCACCGAGGGCACCGGCCGCAGCGCCGCCATCCCGGGCGTGACCGTGGCCGGGAAGACCGGGACGTCCGAGATCGGCGGCCCGAACATCCCCACCGATGCCTGGTTCATCGCGTTTGCTCCCGTCGGCGCGCCGAAGGTCGCCGTCGCCGTGCTGGTCGTGAAGGGCGGCGTCGGCGGCGACGTGGCGGCTCCGATCGCACGCGAAGTGCTCGAGGCAGCGCTGCAGCAGTGACCGCGTGAGGCATCGGGGCCTGGCCCCGTTTCGGGGCCAGGCCCCGTGTGTCCGCGAGGCCTCTGCTACCATGGCCGCCGCCATGCAGCAGCGCACACGAAACGTCGAGTCGACGCGCCAGGTTCTCTGGCTCCTGCGCCACTGCATTGCCCGCGTTCAGGGCTGACCCGGCCCGGTGACGGGAGAGGTGCGCCCAAAACGGCGCCCTCCCTCACGACCCGGCCGCTGTCGTCCGATCCTCCGAGGAACCCATGAACGCCCGCACGCTCTCCGTCTTTCGGCTCTACCAGCTCTTCAACGGCATCATCTTCTCCGGCCCGATCTGGGCCGTGTTCCTGCTCTCGCGCGGCCTCTCGCTGACCCAGTTCGGCATCGTCGAGGCCGCCCTCCACGTCGGCATGCTGATCGCCCAGGTGCCCACGGGGGCGCTGGCCGACGCGCTCGGCCGGCGGCGGCTGCTGGTCGGCGCCGGGTTCTTCACGGCGATCGCCGAGCTCGGATACGTCTACGCGCCGGGCTTCGCGCTCATCTGCGTGGCCGGCGGCATCCATGGGATCGCGTTCGCCCTGCGCACGGGCGCGGACGAGGCGTATCTGTTCGACTCGCTGGCACATGACGACGCCCAGGCCCAGTTCCCGCGCATGCTCGGCGGCCTCTGGGCGGTGTTCCAGTTCGCCGGCGCGATCTCGTTTATGGCCGGCGGCCTGATCGCCACCTACTCCCAGCCGCTCGCGTTCTGGCTCACCGCAGGCTGCGCGCTCGCGGCGAGCGCGATCGCGACCCGGCTGCCCGACGACCGCCGCGGCAAGGCCGCCCACGGCGTGCGCGTGGCCGCCCGTGGTCTGAGGGCGCTGCGCCGCTCGCCCCGGCTGGGGACGCTGACTCTGGCGTGGAGCGTCTACTGGGCGGCGGTGACGAGCTGGTGGTTCTACACCGCGCCGTTCTTCCAGGAGCGGGGCGCGTCGGACGCGCTGCTTGGCGTCGTCCTGGGCGGAGCGATGCTGGTCGGCTCGGGGTGCTCGTGGATCGGCGGCCGGCTCGGCGAGCGGGTGCCGCTGACCCTGTCCGTCGGCCTGGGGTCGCTGACCGTGGCGGTCGGACTCGTGGCCAGCGTGGCGGTGCCCGGTCTGCTCGTGCCGGTCGTGCTGCTGATGCTGTTCTCGGGCGCGCCGGAGCTCGTCTACGTCACGCTCTCGACCTACCTTCAGCACAACACCCGCTCCGAGTACCGTGCCACCTCGATGTCGATCGCCGAGGGCTGCTTCTCGATCCAGATGCTGTGGCTGTTCCCGCTGACCGGCTACGTGATCCAGCATGAGGGCTACCAGCTCGGGTTCGCCCTGTGCGGGGCGCTGATCCTGGTCGGCGCCGCCCTGTTCATCTGCTCGCAACGGCTGCCCGGCCTCGAGCAGGCGGGCGAGGAGGCGGTTGCGACGGCGTGACCGGCGCGTACCTCGAGCTCGTCGCGGTCGTCGACCCGGAAGCCGCGGCGACGAGCGCCTTCGGGCGCTGGGTGGCGGCCGCGCCGCCGGGCCCGCTGGGGTGGGCGGTGCGCCCGGCAGATCTCGACGCCACCGCGCGCAGGCTCGGGCTGGGCGTCCAGCCCGGTTCGCGGGCCGCGCCGGACGGCAGCACGCTGTGCTGGCGCACCGCGGGTCTCGAGCACGCCGCGACGGCGCCCTGCCTGCCGTTCTTCATCGCCTGGGAGCCGGGAACGCCGTTCCCCGGCGCCGATGGCGAGGGAATCGACGTGGAGCACATCGACCTCCGCGGCGACCCCGACCGGCTGGACGCGCGGCTCGGCGGCGACGGCCTCCCGGTCTCGATCCAGCCGGGGCCGGCGGCGATCGAGCGAATCGTGCTGCGCGCCGCCGCGGACGCGATCACGATCGACGCCGCAGCGTTCGTATAGGCTCGCCCCCGTGACGTACTCGATCGTCGCATGCGACGCGGAGACGGGTGAGCTCGGGGCCGCGATCCAGTCCGCGGCGTTCGGCGCGGGCGTGCACACGCTGTGGGTCGAGGCGGGCGTCGGCGCGGTCGCCTCGCAGTCGTTCAGCGATCCGTCGTACGGCCCCATGTGCCTGCTCGCGCTGCGCACCGGCGCGACGGCGGCGGCAGCCCTGGCGGCGGCCACGCGGCGCGACAGGATGTCGCCGTACCGCCAGGTCGGGGTCGTGTCCGCATCCGGGACGTCGGCTGCGTTCACGGGCGGTGCCTGCGTCTCCGAGGCCGGGCACCTGCACCGCCGCGGCGTCGCCTGCCAGGCGAACATGATGGCCACCACCGAGGTCTGGCCCGCGATGATGGAGGCCTACCAGGCCGGGTCGGGGACGATGGCGGAGCGCCTGATGACGGCGCTCGAGGCCGCGCAGGCCGCCGGCGGTGACTGGCGCGGGCAGGAGGCCGGCCGCGTGCTCGTCGTCGGCGGCGAGCCCAGCGGCCTGCCCTGGAACGACGTCATCTGCGACGTCCGCGTCGACAACCATCCGGAGCCCGTGGCCGAGCTGCGCCGGCTGGTCGAGCGGAGCCAGGCCCTGCGCGCGGCGTGGGGGCCGGATCCGGCGCTCGGCCCCGACGAGGCGGCCGCGGCCGCCCGCGAGGCCGGGCTCGAGGACGGCCACGCGCTCGTGGCCGCGCTGGCCGCGGCCGCCCGGGACGGCGATGCCGATGCCGCCCGCGCGCACTACGACCGCGCGACCGCCGAGCAGCCACGCTGGGGAGACCTCGTCCGCCGCATCCCCGCAATGGCCGACCTGCTCGGGCTCGAGCCGGTGCTGCCGCGGTTCGAAGGCTGGGGCCGCGCGCCGGTCAGCCGACGCGGCGCAGATCGCGCAGGATCTCGCGGGCCGCGTTCCGGCCCGGACCGCCGGTGATCCCGCCGCCCGGGTGAGCGCCGGCACCCGCCAGGTAGAGCCCGCGGATGCCCAGGCGGTGGCGGGCGAGCCCGATCACCGGCCGCCAGGCGAAGAACTGATCGAGCGCCGGCTCGGCGTGGTACAGGTGTCCGCCGGAGAGGCCGTATTCGCGCTCGATGGCCGCCGGCGTGCGCACATCGGTCGAGGTCACCAGGGCGCCGATCCCGGGGGCGACCCGCTCGAGCGCGGCGACGACCCGCTTGCCGACGTCGCCGGGATCGGCGGCGTACGGCACCCACTGGGCGAGGACGGTCATGCGGTGCCCGTCGCCGCCGGGCTGGAGCAGGGTGGGGACGGTCGCCTCGAGATACGGCCGGTCGCTCATCTCGCCGTACTTCCAGGCATCGAACGCCCGCTCGACGGCGTCGACCCCGGGCGCGACCACGATCCGGCCCTGCAGGGCCTCGCGATCGACGCCCGCGAACTCCGGCAGATCGGACAGCGCCAGGTCGACCCGGGCCGTCGCGCCGGGCGTGCGGATGTTCCCGGCCCGCCAGCGCAACCGCGGCCCGGCCACGACGGGGTCGAGCCAGCCCACGAGCGCGGTCTTGGGATCGACGGCGCAGGCGACGGCAGGCGCCAATACCTGCTCGCCGGACGCGAGCTCGACGCCCTCGACACGGCCCTCGCGGGTGAGCACACGGGCGACGTCGGCGCCGGTGCGGACTTCGGCCCCCGCCGCGCGGGCGGCGCGCACGAGGGTCTGGGCGAGCGCATCGGGGCCGCCGCGGACGAACGCGGTCTGGCCGGCCCCGCCTCCGTCGTTGCCTGCCGAGTCGGCGACGAGCACGAGCGCCGTACCCGCCGACCACGGGCCCATCGCCGTGAAGAGGGTGCCACGGGCCGCGAGCGCGCCGCGGACACCGTCGTCGGTGAACCACTCGCCGACGAGATCGGCGACCGCCATCGGCAGGACGCGCGTGAGCTCGCGGGCCGCCCGGGCGCCGAGGCGACGGTACGCCCGCGCGACGCGCAGCCCCGCCGCGGCGTCGCCGATCGCGGCCTTGTCGAGGCGAGGCGGGATCGAGGCCTGCACTTCGGCGACGAAGCCGGCCAGCTCGCGGATGTGGGCGTCGAAGCGCGGGTAGGCGTCGGCGTCGGCCGCCGAGATCGCCCGCAGGCCTTCGGCCGTGCGGTCGGCATCACCCCAGAACGTGAGCGCCGGCCCGTCCTCGCGGAGCGCGACCATGCGCACGTCCGGCCGGATCAGCTCGAGGCCGTGCGCGCGCAGGTCGAGATCGTCGATGACGGCCGGCTGGAGCCGGCCGGCGGTGTGGAGCACCTCGACGATGCCGCCCACGGCGTCGCGCCGCTCGAGGACGGCGACCCGGCGGCCGGCCTGGGCCAGGTAGGCGGCGCAGACGAGGCCGTTGTGGCCGCCGCCCGCGACGATCACGTCATAGTCGGGCACGGACGCCGCCCTTTCTGCGGCTGCGATCGCGCAGCAGCTCGAGCGCCGCGATCCGGCCCGGCGCGCCCATCAGGCCGCCGCCGGGATGCGCGCCCGAGCCGCAGATCCACAGCCCCTCGACCGGCGTGCGAAAGCGCGCCCAGCCGGGCACCGGCCGGTTGAAGAAGAGCTGCTCCAGCGACAGCTCGCCCTGGAAGATGTTGCCCTCGGTGAGACCGATCCGCTTCTCGATATCGAGCGGCGTCAGCACCTGGCGGCCGACGATCAGGTCGCGGATGTTCGGCGCCCGCTCGGCGATGGTGTCGATCACGGTGTCGCCGAACCGCTCGCGGGCGGCGTCGTCCCACTGGGCGCCGTCGGCCAGGTGGTAGGGGGCGTACTGGACGAAGCAGCTCATGACGTGCTTGCCGGGCGGCGCCATCGCCGGGTCGACGAGCGTCGGGATGATCATGTCGACGTACGGCCGGGCCGAGAAGCGGCCGTACTTGGCGTCGTCGTACGCGCGTTCCATGTAGTCGATGGACGGCGAGAAGCTGACCGCGCCGCGGAGGTGCTCGCCGCGGCCGGGCAGGCAGGTGAAGTCGGGCAGCCCGTCCAGGGCCAGGTTGACCTTGCCCGACGAGCCGCGGAACTTGTACCGGGCCAGGTCGGCCGTGAACTCGGGGTCGAGCGTCCCCGGCTCGAGCAGGCCGGTGAACGTCACCCGCGGGTCGGCGCTCGAGAGCACCGCGCCGGCCTCGAGCGTCTCGCCGGAGACGAGCGTGACGCCGGTCGCGCGGCCGCCGGCGACGTCGATGCGGGCCACCTCGGCCTCGGTGCGAATCTCGGCGCCGAGCGACTGTGCCGCCGAGGCGATCGCGAGGCTGACGCCGCCGGTGCCGCCGCGGGGGATGCCCCAGGCCCGGAAGGCGCCGTCGATCTCGCCCATGTAGTGGTGCAGGAGCACGTACGCCGTGCCGGGCGAGCGCACCCCCTGGAACGTCCCGATGATCCCCGAGGCCGACATCGTCGCCTTCAGCGGGTCGGTCTCAAACCACTGGTCGAGGAAGTCGGCGGCGCTCATGGTCATCAGCTGGATGAAGGCGTCCTTGAGCCGCCGGGGCAGCTCGGCGAAGCTGCCCGCAAGCGTGCGCAGGGGCAACCACTGGCGCGGGTCGATCCGGCCCTGGTCGGGCGGCACCGCCGACAGGATCGGCTTCACGAACCGGGCCATCTGGGCCATCGCGATGCCGTACTCGTCGTAGGCCTCGGCGTCCGAGAGCGACCACCGCCGCAGCTCGCGGACCGTCCGGCTGTGGTCGTTGCGGCGCCACAGGTAGTCGCCGTCGAGCGGGGTGAACGTCCCGTCGAGCGGCAGGATCTCGAGGCCGTGGCGGGGCAGCTCGAGGTCGCGCACGATCTCGGGCCGCAGCAGCGAGACGACGTAGGACGCGACGCTGAAGCGGAAGCCCGGGACGATCTCCTCGGTAACCGCGGCGCCGCCCAGCACGTCGCGCCGCTCGAGCACGCACACGCGCATGCCGGCGCGGGCGAGGTACGCGGCCGTGACCAGCCCGTTGTGCCCCCCGCCGACCACGATCGCGTCGTAGCGCTCCGCCATGCTGCGCGATGCTAGATCATCACGGCCGTGTGACCGGCTCGCACCCACAGGCGCGCGCCCAGTCGGCCAGCGTCCGTCCTTCGATCGCGCCGTCGTGCTGGAAGAGCGCCGATACCTGGGGCACGTGGTGCGTGTCGAGCAGGTCGGCCAGGCGCTCGCAGTCGCGCCCCGCCCAGCCGTCCGGGTCGGTCTCGGTCGCGGCGTGGCGGCGCAGGCGCTCGGCGGTAGCCGACTCGAACGCGTGCACGGGGCGGCCGTCGCGCGTCTGCAGGAACCAGGCCGCGTCGAGGAACCCGTCGAGCGTCTCGCGGGCGCGATCGGCATCCTCCGTGGCGACGACGACCATGTGCCGCTCGCCGTGCGGCAGCCCCGGGTAGAGCGGGTCGACGGGCGGCGTCTGTGGGTCGACGACCGCGCACTTGACGGCGTTCGCGCGCAGGAGTTCGGCCGCCGCGTCAGCGCCGTGCCGGGTCTCGAAGCGCGCGATGGGTGTCGTGTCGGTCATGGCGGTGCCGCCGATGCTAGCCAGCCGAGCGCCTCGGGGCCGTAAACTGCGCGCGTGAGCGTCGGCAGCCCCTTCCACGAGCGCACCGCGCCGCTCAACCGCACGATGGCCTGGGGCGACTGGGCCGGCTACCACTCGGCGGCCGCGTACGCCGACCACCACGACATCGAGTACAACGCGATCCGCCAGTCGGCGGCGCTGATCGACGTCTCCCCCCTCTACAAGTACATCGTCTCCGGCCCGGACGCGCAGCGGCTGGTCGATCGCGTCATCACTCGAGATGCCACCAAGCTCGCCGTCGGCCAGGTGCTGTACACGCCGTGGTGCGACGAGCGCGGCAAGGTGATCGACGACGGCACCGTGTCGCGGCTCGACGAGGCCACATTCCGGTGGACTGCCGCCGATCCCTGCTACCGCTGGATCCGGATGAACGCGGGCGGCCTGGACGTCGACGTGCGCGACGTGACCGAGGCGCTCGGCGCGCTCGCCCTCCAGGGCCCCCGCGCCCGTGCGGTGCTCGAGGCGGCGACCGGCGAGGACTGGTCGGACGTGCGCTACTTCCGCCGCCGCGCGGCGACGATCGCGGGCATCGAGCTCGACGTGACCCGCACCGGCTACACCGGCGACCTCGGCTACGAGCTGTGGGTCGCGAGCGAGCACGCGCCCGCCGTGTGGGATGCGGTGATCGCCGCCGGCGACGATCACGGCCTGCGCCCGTGCGGGATCCGGGCGATGGACGTCGCCCGCGTCGAGGCGGGCCTGATCCTGATCGAGGTCGACTACACCAGCGCGCGCACCGCGCTCACGCCCGAGCACGAGTACTCGCCGTTCGAGATCGGCCTCGACCGCCTGGTCAACTTCTCCAAGGCGGACTTCGTCGGCCGCCGCGCGCTCGCGCGCGAGCAGGAGGACGGCGGGCCGGCCCGGAGGCTCGTGGGGATCGAGCTCGACTGGCCCGGCATCGAGGAGGCGTTCGCCCGCCACGGCCTCGCGCCGGCCGTCGAAGCGACCGTCAACCGCGATCCGGTCCCGGTGTTCTACGCCGCCGGGCAGGTCGGCAAGGCGACGAGCACGTGCTGGTCGCCGACCCTGAAGAAGATGATCGCGCTCGCGTCGCTCGACGCGGGCGTGCGCACGGGCGCGCCGCTCGAGGTCGAGTGGTCGGTCGAGGGGGAGCGCGGCCGCGTCCGCGCGGCCGCCGTCGACCTGCCGTTCCTCGATCTCGAACGCCGGCGTACGTAGCATTCGGAGATGGCCTCGACCCGAAAGCCCATCGCCGAGAACCGCAAGGCGCGCCACGACTACCACATCCTCGAGCGGATCGAGGCCGGCGTCGCCCTGACCGGCACCGAGGTGAAGTCGCTGCGCGACGGCGGCGGCAACCTGCGCGAGGCCTACGCCCAGCTGCACGACGGCGAGGTGTTCCTACTCGGCGCCAACATCGCGCCCTATCGGCAGGGCAACATGCAGAACCACGAGCCCACCCGCGAGCGCAAGCTGCTGCTGCATCGCAGCGAGATCGAGCAGCTCGGGAAGAAGGTGGCGGAGCGGGGGATGACGCTCGTCCCGCTCCAGCTCTACTTCGTCGACGGCCGGGTCAAGCTCGAGCTCGGCCTGGCCCGCGGCAAGGAGGGCGTCGACAAGCGTCATGCCATCGCCGAGCGGGACGCCAAGCGGCAGATGGACCGGGCGATCCGCGGCTTCGAGCGGCAGCGCCGGTGAGCGTGCGCGGGGCGGACGCGGCCGATGCGGCCGCGATCGCCGCCCTGCTCGGCGAGCTCGGCTACGAGACGTCGCCGGGGGACGTCGGGCGGCGCCTGTCCGAGCTCGAGGTCGGGGGCCGGTCGGCGGCGCTGGTGGCGGAGCACCACGGCGAGGTGGCGGGCGTCCTGACGCTCCACATGGTGCAGGTGCTGCACGAGCCCGGCGACTGGTGCCGCATCACGGTGCTCGTCGTCGCAGAGCGGACGCGCCGCCGCGGCGTGGCGCGGGCGCTCGTGGCCGGCGCCGAGACGATCGCCCGTGATCGCGGCTGCCTGCGCATCGAGGTGACGAGCGCCCTGCACCGCGACGGCGCGCACGAGCTCTATCGCGGGATGGGCTACGGCCAGGTCTC
Organism: uncultured Actinomycetes bacterium; assembly: GCA_963708365.1. GTDB lineage: Bacteria > Actinomycetota > Thermoleophilia > Gaiellales > JAICJC01 > JAICJC01. Next base: position 97,872 of record CAVPSM010000003.1, on the reverse strand, counting down.
GGAGCACTTCCTGAAGCCACTGGCAGACATGCATGCCTGACGTCGAAGCGTTCTGGCGCCGGTTCGTGGACGCGACGGGGATCGACGGCCCGCACACCGCGTGGGGCTTCGGTTCGAGCCCGCAGATGGCGACCGAGCTCGGCCTGCTCGTGCGCGACGGCCCGAAGCGTGCCACGGCCAGCCTGGTGGCGGATTACGAGGACGAGCCGATGCCCGTCGTGGGCGATCTCGGCGTCGTCCTCGACGGCGACGGCGAGCCGCTGTGCGTCGTCCGCACGACGGGGGTCGAGGTGCGCGCGTTCGGCGCCGTCGACGAGGAGTTCGCGTGGACGGAGGGAGAGGGCGATCGGTCGCTGGCCTTCTGGCGCGACGCGCACATCCGCTTCTTCGCCGGGAACGGGATGCCGGTGGACGAGGCGACGCCGGTCGTGCTCGAGTGCTTCGAGCTGCTCTGGGACGGCGGCGATGAAGCTTGAGGTGCGCTTCGAGGCGGTGCCCGTCGAGGGCATGCGGGCGTTCCTGGAGCCGCTCGGGTACCGCTTCGAGTGGGGGCCGGAGCTGGACGGCATCGGCTTCCACTGGCGCAAGCTGCCGCTGTCGGGCACAGGCGTGCGCGCGACCTACTTCCCGGACAGCGGCGAGGGGCTGCTGGTGATCGAGACGGACGGCCAGGCCGCGCCGGCAGACGTGGCCATGCAGGACGTGACCGCCCGCCTCCTGGCCGAGCGGTTCGAGCGGGCCTCGGTGTGGTGCGCGACGACCGGCCGGGCGGAATACGGCGGCGGCCAGCCGGCCGAGCCTCCCGCGCCGGGCGCCGACCCACCCCCCTGGTACTCCTAGGATCGGCTCCGCGTTGCGTTGTGGCTGTGGCATCTGTAGCATGTTGTCTCATGGCACTGGCGTAGGTCGGGAGGCACGATGCCTAGGTACCTCGTGGAGCGGACGTTCACGGTGTCGATCGAGGAGATGGCGCCCGTAGGGCGCGAATCGAAACGGCTCGCCAGGGACGCCTTCACCGGAGTCACGTGGGAGCACAGCCACGTCGTCGTGACCGCCGACGGGACGGTGCGCACGTACTGCGTCTACGACGCCCCGGACGAGGAGGCGATCCAGGAGCACGCCATCGCCCTCGGGAGCCACGTCGTGGACGTCGTCTACGAGATCGCGGGCGACGTGACGCCCGACGACTACCCCGACGTCTGACCCTGATCCGGGGCTTCCGGGCCCCGCCGCTGGCCACGCACGTCCTGGACGTGCCAGCTGGCCTGATAGGCAAGCGCGAACTGGCGGCCGATCACGGCGCGGCGCTCGGACCCCTCGGGGACGAGCTCGAGGGCCTCCTGGTACAGGTCCACCGCATGCTGCTTCGCCCAGCCCCGTCCCGCCTGTTCGGCGGCCAGCACGAAGTGGTCCATGGCGCGGTCGGCGTCGCCGGCCTCGCGCCAGTGGCGCGCGAGCTGGGCCGCCGCCTCGCCTGCCTGCGGAGTCTCCTCCTCGAGGAACTGCGCGACCCTCCGGTGGCGTTCCCGGCGCTGCGGACGCGTGAGCATGTCGTACGCCGCGTCGCGGATCAGGACATGCTTGAAGACGTACTGCTGGTCGCCTTCGATCGCCGACTCCCGGTCGCGCCGGACGAGGTCCCGGCGCTCGAGGGCGGTCAGAATGTCGCCGAGCTGATCGGGATCCTCGATGACCGCACAGAGCGCGCCTCGCCAGAACACCTTGCCGATGACCGCGGCGTCGAGGAGGAGGGCACGCTCCTCGGGTGGGAGCGCGTCCAGGCGGGCGGTGACGATCCCTCGAATGGTCGTCGGGAGCCGATCGCTTGCGAGCACGTGCTCGGCTCTCTCCAGCGCGACCGCCGTCAGCTGCTCGATGAAGAGCGGGTTTCCCTCCGCCGTGGTCGAGACGCGGTTTGCCAGGCTCGACGGAGCGTCTCCGCCGGCAGCCGCCGAGCAGCTCGTCTGCGAGTTGCCGAGACGCGTCGGCGCCGAGCGGCTGCAGCGAGAGCGCGGTGTACGCCGGGAGCCCGCCGCCCCATCCCGGTCGTGCGTCGAGGAGCTCCGGCCGCGCGAGGAGCGAGCAGGACGATCGGCGTGTTCTGCAGGCGGGCGCCGAGGAGCTCGACGAGATCCAGCAGGCTGGGGTCGGCCCAATGCAGATCCTCGAACACGAGCATGGTCGGACGATCCTCGGCGACCGCCTCGATGAAGCAGCGCACCGAGAAGAACAGCGTCTCGCGGTCGGCCACGGTCTGCTCCGGCTCGAGCCCGAGCAGGATGCCGAGATGGCGGGCGACGGCATCGGGGTCGCCGGCGCCAAGATCCGCAACGGTCCGGCCGAGCTTCGCGCGGCCGACCTCGCGCGAATCGCTTTCGAAGATCCCGGCGAGCTGCTTCACCTGGGTGGCGAAGGCGCCGTATGCGCTGCTCTCGCGGTAGGGGAGTGACCGGCCCCGCACGACGCGTCCGCCGGCGGCCTTCACCGAGTCCGAGAACTCGACGGAGAGGCGCGTCTTGCCCATGCCGGGCGGCCCGAGCACCGTGACGACGTGGGGCGTGGCGGCCGCTGCCGCGCGGGCCCAGATCTGCCGCAGGTGCTGCATCTCGCCCTCGCGCCCCACGAGCGGCCGCCGGGCGGAGGGTTCGATCGGGCTCAAGGAGCCAAGCACAGGGCGGGCGTGAAGGGGCGTCGATTTTCCCTTGGCGACGATCGACATCTCGTCGCCGTATGCGACGGTGTCTCGCGTGCAGGCGTAGGTCTCGAGCCCCGCCAGGATCCCGTCCACAGAGGCGTTCTGCTGCAGTCGTGCCGCCATGTTCACGACATCGCCGGCCACCATCCCCTCGCCGCGCTCGGGGCGCGCCCCGACCGTGACCAGGGCGTCCCCCGTGTTGACGCCGATCCGCACGTGCAGGTCGAGCGCCTCGTCGGCGCGATTCAGCTCGTCGATGGCCGTCCGCACGGCTCAGGGCGGCGCGAACGGCGCGCTCGGGATCGTCACCGTAGGCGACCGGCGCACCGAAGATCCCGACGGCGGCGTCGCCGATGAACTTCTCGGTGATGCCGCCGAACGACTGGATCTCGAGGCGCACCCGCTCGTGATAGCTGTGCAGGATCGCGCCCAGGTCTTCGGGATCGAGCCGTTCCGCACGCGAAGTGAATGCGACGATGTCGATGAAGAGCACCGTGACGACGCGGCGCTCGTCCCGCGGCGCGAGCTCGTCACCGCCGAACGCCTGTCCGCAGGAGAAGCAGAAGCGGGCGGCGGCGGGGTTCTCCTGCGCGCAGGACGGGCAGGTGACCATAGGCACAAGGGTATCGCCTTCGCCGCGACCGGGATGTTCAGGTGGCGAGCAGCGCGGGCGCGAGCTCGCGCAGCTCGGATACCGTGCGATCCAGGTCGCGGATCACCGGCTGGATGCAGACGTGGTCGGCGCCCGCCTCGTGGTGCGCGCCGACGCGGGCGCGATCGCGTCCGCGTTGCCCCAGGCGATCAGCGCGTCCACCAGCCGGTCGCTGCCGCCGTCGGCGAAGTCGGCGTCGCCGAAGCCGTCCTCGCGCCAGCTGTTCGTGTAGTTGGGCAGCTTCAGGTATCCCGCCAGGTGCTGGCGGGCGATCGCCCGCGCTCGTGCCGGGGTCGGTCTCAAGAACCACTCCCTGCTCGGGCGCGAGCACCGGGCCGGGGCCGAGGTCCGCGCGCGCCCGGGCGGTGTGCGCGGGCGTGACCAGATAGGGATGCGCGCCGTAGGTGCGGTCGCGGGCGAGCTCGAGCATCCGCCGCCGCAGCGCGGCCAGGACGACGGGCGGCCGGATGTGCCGGCGCCGGGGCGCGGTAGTCCGCGGCGTCGAGGGCGTCGAGGTAGGCGCGCATCGCCGTCACCGGCTGGCCGTAGTCGTGTCCTCGCTGCGCGACGGAGGCGCGTGGCTCACGCCGAGGCCGAGCACGAAGCGACCGTCGTAGGCCTCGGCGAGCGCGTTCCGGCCCGCGTTCGTGGCGGCGGCGTCGCGGGCGTAGATGTTCGCGATCCCCGTCGCGACGCGATCCGCTCGGTGGCCGCGAGCAGGATGCCGGCAGTGGACGAACGCCTCCTTGTTCACCGGCGTCTCGCCGAACCAGAGCGCGCCGTAGCCCAGCGCCTCGATCTCGGCCGCAGCCGCCCGCTCCTCGCGCGCGGAGCGCAGACCGAGCCGGGTCACCCAGGCGCCGACGGCACCGAGACGTTCCCGGAGCCGATCGCAGTCCGCCGCGCCGATCGCCATGCGCCTAGATTCGCACGCGCGCGTTGCCGTTGGCGAGCAGCTCCGCCCGGGCCGCCTCGCCGAAGTGCAGGCGCCAGGCGGACAGCTCGCGCTCCTCGGCCTCGAGCAGGTCCCACTCGGCGTCGACGTCCTCGCCCTTCTGCAACGCCGCGTAGACGCCGGAGAGGTGGCGGAGACAGGCCTCGAGCTCCTCGTTCACCCGCACCGCGGCCGTCGACGCCTCGGAGTGCGCGCCGAAGGCGGTGTGGATGCGCGGCAGGCGCATCGCCATCTCGTCATGGCGCTCCATCATCCGTGCGAAGAAGTCCTTGCCGTTGCTGTTGCGGACGCCCTCCCACTTGGCCGCTGTCAGCATGCTCTGCGCAACCGCCGCAGCGCCGGCAAACGTGTTCGCCTCGGCGGCCATCTCCTCCTGGTGGCGTTCGTCGAGGTCGAGCTCGCGCTCGCGATGACGCGCCCACATGAGGATGCCGGCGCCGCACGCGCTTCCGGTCAAGCCGCCAACGACCGCGACGGCGAATGTCTCGACCACACTCAACAGCCCAAAACCCCGATCTGCCGTCCCGTCCGCCCCGGGTCGGCCCTCCAACAGATCCGGTACCATGGTAGCGAACTTCACCTCGGGGGCGACCTGGTTTCGACATGGTCGACTGTCGGGGAGAGTTGCAAGCCGAGGTTCCAGGTGGCCTCGTAAATCCCCTGGAAACCGCAAGTGCGGAATCTGATCTCGCACTCGCCGCCTAAGACCTAGGCAGCGCGCCGGCCCCTCCAGCCCGCGGGAGGGACCGCCGGTGTCATATAGCGGGCTTGCCGGAAGGGGGAACGCCTCCGCCGCCGACCGGGACATCAAAGAGGGGCTAGCCCGAGAGGTGGCCCGTCCGGGGGCAGCCGCCCGGGCGAATCGAAATCCCGGAATACGCTTGTAGACGCTCTCTTCGTGCGATCGTGGACGCGGGTTCGATTCCCGCCGCCTCCATCCATTGTTCAACCGCCGCCCAATCGCGTCGGGCGACGCTTCGATCCGGTGCGGGGCGCAGTTGCAGCCACTCTGTGCGTGCTTTCGGCGGTCTGTGCCGGGTGCGCGGGCGGGAGCGGCGGGAGCTCCGGGGCGGCGGGTCACTCGGCGCCCCCGCCGTCATCGTCGACCACGCCGCCTGCGAGCACGACGGCGACGTCGCCGGTCGGTCGCCGGCACGCGCCGATCGTCGTCGTCTTCATGGAGAACCATGGCTACGCCGCCGTCGTCGGCAATCCGTGCTGTCCGTACGAGACGCGGCTCGCACACGAGGGCACGCTCTTCACCCACTTCTACGGTGTCGCCTATCCATCGAAGCCCAACTATCTCGCCTTCGGAGGCGGCGCCACGTTCGGGCAGGTGGGGAGCGACGATCCGCTCCCGCCCGTCTCGGGCCAGAGCGTGTTCGCACAGATGTCGGGCCGTGGCGTCGACTGGGCGGCATGGGCGGAGAGCTACCCCGGCGGGCCGGGCCACTGTTCGCTCGTCCCGACCGCGCCGGACTACGCCTTGCGCCACGTTGCGCCGCTGCTCTTTGCCGACGTGGCGCAGACATCCCTTTGCAACCGCGTGACGTCGGTCGAGCCCCGCCGGCTGCCCGCGTTCCTCTGGGTCACGCCGAACATGTGCAACGACGATCACGACTGCCCGGCGCCCGTCGGCGACCGGTGGCTGGCCGCGCACGTCCCGGCCTGGCTACGGCGGGGTGCCGAGGTGTTCATCACGTACGACACCGGTAACCCGGACACGACGAACGGCGGCGGCCACGTGTACGCGGTGCTGGTGGGCCACGGCGTCGCCCGGCGCGCCGACGGGCGGACGCTGAACGCGTACAGCGCGCTCGCCGGCGTCGAGCGGGCGTTCCACCTGCCGCTGCTCGGCGGCGCGCGCTCGGCGGCCGCGGTGCGGTTCTGAGAAGCCAGGTCGTCGACCGCGCGCAGGTAGTGTGCGCCGGTGGTCGACCCGCGTATCGAGCGCTATGCGACGTTGCTGGTCGGGTCGTGCACGCGTGTTGAGCCGGGCTGGCAGGTGCTCGTGTGGGGCATGCCCGCCGCCCGGCCGCTGGTCGAGGAGATCATGCGCCAGCTCGGCCGGCGCGGGGCATATCCACTGCTGCGCCTGACATTCGGCGGCGGGCTGGTCTACCACCGCGAGTGGTTGCGCACCGCGCCGCTCGAGCTGATCTCCGAGCCGGCTCCGCTCGACATGCAGGTGCTGAACAGCTGCGATGCGCTGATCGCGGTCTCGGCGCCGGAGAACACCCGCGACGGCAGCGACATCGCAGCGGAGCGCACGAGCGCGGTCAGCCGTGCCTATCGACCGGCGTTGGAGCGCGTGAACGCCTCGACTTTCCCGTGGGTGATGTGCTGGTACCCGACACCTGCGCTGGCGCAGGAGGCCGGCATGACTCTTGGCGCATTCGAGGAGTTCCTGTATGGAGCGGTGCTGCTCGACTGGGAGGCCGAGCATGCCCGGCTGCAGCGCTACGCCGACCTCTTCGACGCGGCCGACGAGGTGCGGATCGTCGGCGAGGGGACCGATCTGCGCCTGTCGCTCGCCGATCGCCGGATGGAGGTCGACGCCGGGATGGGCAACATGCCCGGCGGAGAGTTCTTCGGCTGCCCTGTCGAGACGTCGGCGGAGGGGACGATTGCGTTCACGGAGTTCCCGGCGGTGTGGAGCGGCCGAGAGGCCAGAGGGATTCGCCTGCGCTTCGCCGGCGGCCGGGTCGTCGACGCGTCGGCGGACAGCGGGGAGGAGTTCCTGCTCCGGACGCTCGACACGGACGATGGGGCGCGCCGCATCGGCGAGCTCGGGATCGGCTGCAATCCTGGCATCACTCGCTACATGGGCAACGTCTACTTCGACGAGAAGATCGACGGGACGGTTCACATTGCGCTCGGGTTCGGGTTCGCCGACATGGGCGGCACGAACGAGTCAGCCATCCACTGGGACATCGTGAAGGACATGCGGTCCGGGGGTCGCATCGAGGTCGACGGCCGGGTCGTCCAGCAGAACGGCCAATGGGTCACCTGACCGATCCCCGGGCCGCCTGCTACGCGGTCCGTAAACGCTTGTGACGTGTGACCACACAGAGGCGGATACGGTCCACGAGCACAGGAGGGTGCAGCAATGGCATTGGCACGAGTTGTCACGTTCGACGGCGTCTCCGACGAGCGCGTCGCGGAGCTACGCCGGCGAATCACCAGTGAGCAGCAGCCGGACAACATCCCGGCCAGCGAGATGCTCCTGCTCCACGACCCCGATGCGGGCTCCGCGCTCGCGATCCTCTTCTTCGAGAACGAGGACGACTACCGCACGGCCGACCAGACGCTGAACGCGATGCCGACCGACGAGACGCCTGGCAGCCGCGCGTCCGTCGGCAAGTACCAGGTCGCCGTCCGCCTGACCAGCACGACGGCCTAGGGACGGCCCGGGGCCACGCCACCGACGATCGCCGCCCTGCCGCTGCCGGACATTTCCGGCCGGGCGGGGCGGCGACGCCGGGGGCGCTCGAGGCTCGTTTCCGCCTGCAGGTACGGGGCTGATTCGATAGCCTCGTGGTTCTCCTCTCACGGAGGGATTGAGCTTGCACATCTCGCGTGGGTTTCATGGACGGCACCGTGAGCAGGCAGACGCCGCCCGCGTCCCGCCTGGCCAATACGTCACGTCGGACTTCCCCGTCCTGTCGGCCGGGCCGACGCCGCGGGTGTCGCTGGACGAGTGGACGTTTTCGATTCGCGGGCAGATCGACGAGCCGCGCAGCTGGAGCTGGGAGGAGTTCCAGGCGCTCCCCCGCGAGGACATCACGGTCGACATCCACTGCGTCACCAAGTGGTCCAAGCTGGACACTCACTGGGTCGGCGTCTCGGTCGACACGCTGCTGGCGGGAGTCGACACGGCAGCGGAGCATGTGCTCGCCTACTGCGACGGTGGGTACACCACCAACCTGCCGCTGGAGGACGTCACGGGCGGCCGGGCGTGGGTGGCGTTTAGGTTCGACGGCGACTCGCTCGACCCCGAGCACGGCGGCCCGGCCCGCCTGCTGGTGCCGCACCTGTACTTCTGGAAGAGCGCCAAGTGGGTGCGGGGCATCGATATGCGGCTGGACGACGAGCCAGGGTTCTGGGAGGGCTACGGCTACCACAACTACGGCGATCCATGGCGCGAGCAGCGGTACGCCGGCGATTGAACTGGCGTCTCGGCACCGTTGTCGAGCTCCGGGTCGAGACCGACCGGACGGCGAGCATCGTGCTCGACGTGCCGGACTGGCCCGGGCACCGCGCCGGCCAGCATGTCGACGTGAGATTGACTGCCGAGGACGGCTACCAGGCGCAGCGCAGCTACTCGATCGCCTCGGCGCCGGATGACCACGCGCTCGTGCTGACCGTGGAGCGTCTCGATGAGGGCGAGGTGTCCTCGTACCTGGTCGGAGAGCTGCGCCGCGGCGACGAGTTGGAGCTGCGCGGGCCGATCGGCGGCTACTTCGTGTGGGAGGAGTCGCTCGGGGGCCCACTCGTCCTCGTCGGCGGTGGCTCGGGGATCGTGCCCCTTCGGGCGATGATCCGCCACCGGCTCGCGCGGGACAGCATGGTGCCCGTGCGACTGCTGTATTCGGCGCGCACCCTCGGCGAGGTGATCTATCGCGACGAACTGGTCGCGGCCGACCGCCAGCCGGGCGTCGACGTCCGCATCACGCTGACCAGGGAACAACCGGAGGGGTGGGATGGCTACGACCGCCGCATCGATCGGGCGCTGATCACCGAGGTGGCATGGGCGCCGGCCGAGCGGCCGATCGCCTATGTCTGCGGCCCGACCGCGTTCGTCGAGGTGGCCGCGGACGCGCTCGTGTCCCTCGGCCACGAGCCGGGCCGGGTCCGCACCGAGCGGTTCGGCCCGACGGGGAGATAGGGGGGTCGATGCTGGACGGGAACGCGATCGCGGGGACGATGGCCGACATCTTCGGCGCCGAGATGACGCTGGTCGTCTCGACGTGCGCCGGGTGCGGGTCGCGTGGTCCGCTGGCCGAGACGGTGGTCTACCTGTGCGCGCCGGGAATCGTGGTGCGCTGCCGCCGCTGCGACACCGTGCTCGCCGTCGTGATCGAACGCGACGGCATCTACTGCGTCGATATCCGCGGCACCGCCGACCTCCGTGGGCCGGCGACGGGGTAGCGTCGGCCAGGCGATGAGACCCGCCTGAACCGCCCCCGGGGATGATGGCCGGGCGGCTTCGGGTCGACCCCCGCCGCCGCGATGGTGTGCGGCGGCGGGAATCCGGGTGGGCCAGGCGGCGCAGATCGCCGACGTGGTCAGCTGCGTGGCAGCATCGGGCCGCCGAAGATCGTGTATCCCGGTGGGGCCGTGGCGGCGGCGGCCTCCGCCGGGGCGATGACGGCGGCTGCGACCGCCGCCACACCTGTCAGCAGATAGCGCATGTGATCTCCTCGGAGTGAGCGATTGTCCCGCTCAATGCGCAGGCCGGTATGACCGGATGTCGGCCGGTGACGCAGATCACGCAACGTCCGGCGGGAGCCGAGCGCTCCACCGGACAGGTAGCTGTCCTCGATCGACGGAACGTCGCACCGCTCGCGAACCACCCGTACGATGGATTCGGAGATCGCCCAGAACCTGGAACCTGGGAACAAGGGCCGGCGCACCTGCCGGCGGGCTCCGGAGCCGCTGGAACGAGGAGACAGAATTCCATGAACGTGACGCTCTGGCCGGGCAAACGGCTCGACCTCGCCGAAGAGGCGTGGCTGCGCAACCGGCTCGCAAGCCTCCAGCGGGCGGAGGAGGCCCGTGCCGATGGGTGGGAGGGGGCCTGCCGGGAACGGCTGTCGCTCGAGCGCTACCTCCCCGAGAACGAGGGGAGCTGGACGCCCGATCAGCTCGAGGGGGGCGCGCACATCGGCCCATGGTCAGACATGGCTGCGGCCGGCGTCTCGCTCAACGAGCCGTCATGACGAGCCGGGCACCTGTAAGTCGGCGTACTCCGCCTCGCTGATCACGCCGTCGTCGAGGAGCCGCTTACCGGCAGGGTGAGGCTTGCGCGCCCGGCCATTCGGCTGCCGCGCGGCGCCGGCGGGGGCGACGACCTGGAACAGGTCACCTGACACCGCCTCCCTCCAGACTGCCGCATCGCCCTCTTCGCCGCTTTGGAGACGGAGCTCGATGGTCGCAACGAGTCGGTAGAGCCCCGCCTCCAGAGGCGGGCCGGAGGCTGAGTGCGACACGCCCCGGTCGAGCCGGACGACGCCTCTGACCCGGGTGATCGGGATCTCGTCGCCGGCGTCCAGCCGCCGCGCAGTGATCGCCGCCGCGTAGTCGAGTGCCGACGCCGGAGCGGCTGCCGTCGTGGGCCGGAGCTCCAGTCCGACGGCCGTCCGCTGATCGGTTCTCGAAACGTCGTGCACCGGTCTGATCGGGGCGCGTCCGAGCCGCACGACCCGGAGGGGCGGGGGATCGCTGGCCTCCGGTTCCGGCCGGGCGGCGACCCGTGCCGGAGCGGAGGGCCTTGCGCTGCCGAGGCGCTCCGCCTGGCCGATCCAGTCCGCAGTGCAGATGCGATCGGCCGAGCAGCCCGGGAGCCCGACCAGCGCCGCCGCGAGCTGCTCGGGTGTCGAGTTCCCAATGCCGCCGTACGTACGGATTCCTGCTGACGCGAGCCGGCCGGCGACGACCGGCCCGATGCCGGAGATCCGCGTCAGGTTGTCGCCCTGCTCGGGCGCCGGTGGTGTGTGGGTGTGGCGTGACGCCATCGGGACTCCCCGTGGGACGCGAGCCCGCCGGCGCCCCGGTGACCGGAGCGCCGGCGTGACCGATGTCCGGCTCAGTTGATGAGGTAGAGGCCCATGTCCGCGAACCCGGCGATGTCGGTCGCCTGGCCCTCGTACATGAACTTGGCGAGCAGGTGGTAGATCTGCGACCCGCTGGATGGATCCGGCAGGACGCTCCCCGAGAACGAGATCGTCCACGGGTACACCTTCGGGTTCGGCTCCGTCGACGAAGGGGTCAGCGTGATCGTCGCGCACGGCGAGAGCGCCTTGTCGATCGGGCCGCCCTGCTCGTCGGCCCAGATGCACACGGTGGCTGCTCCGGCCAGCCAGTTGGGCAAGGTGACCGTGCCCTTCACGGTGAACCCGAGATCGACGTCGAGCACGTCGGCCGGCGCGCCGCCCGGGTCCGTGACGCTGTCGACGGTGAGTTTGGCACCGCCGGGCGGCACGAACTGGATGTCTCCGGTAACGGGAACGGTCATGATCGATGCTCCTTCGGTCGTCCGTCTCGGCCAAGAACACCGCCCGAGAGCCCGCGAGTGCGAGGGGACATCACGATCCCACCGACATCCCGCCGCGAACAGGGACCACATGGCCTGGATTCGGACGATGTCCGATGCGGAGCGTCCGGCTTACCGGACGGTTGGGGCCGGGCCGTTCGGTTCAGGCGCCGGTGCCTGATCGGCGATGCCGAACACCTGCGATCGGCGGCGCAGGCGGGCCTTCTGGAGGATGCTGTGCACGTGGTTCTTCGCCGTCGACTCGGCGATGTACAGGGACGCGGCAATCTCCTTGTTGGTCTGCCCGCGGCGAAGCAGGGTCAGCACCTGGAGCTCGCGGCGGGTGAACGGCGTGCCGTGGCCGTCGCGCCCCTTCCCTGCCGGGTCGTCGTGATCGCCGGGCAGGCTCGACACGGTCCGGCGGATGTCCGCCGGAGATGCCTCGGGCGGGAGATAGTCGTCGATCCCCGCTTCGACACACATCGGGATGAGGTCGTCGTGGGCGCCGAGGCCGACGATCTGGAGGTCGTTGTCGACGGCGCGCAGAGCCCTCACCACGTCGGCACCGTCAGGCATACGCGCGTCCATGATCGCGACCGTCGGGCTTGTCGAGGCGACCCGGTGGGTCGCCTCGTTCGTGTGCGCGGCGACGCCGACGACCTGGATCGCGGGGTCGGCTCGGAGCACGGCGCTGACGCCGTCGCGATAGATCCGCAAGTCAGAGACGATGAGCGCTCGGACGAGTCCCACCACACTCACACCCTTTGCCCAACCCGACCGTGAACGGCTGATGGTAACGATCGTTACAGGGGCGGTCAACCCGGCCGGCGCTGGGTACGATCTCCGAATGGGCCTGGGCAGGCACCTCGACCGTGTGGAGCAGTTGGAGCTTGCCCCGACGCGGGATGTCCGGTTCACGCTCGTCGTCTACCGAGCGGCGGCCGATGGCCCGGAGGTCTTCCTGGTGCGGGCGCGGAAGCGCTGGGCGCTCCCGGTCGGTGTCTCGCGGCTGGCCGAGACGCCGCAGCACGCGTCCGAGCGCTTCCTGCGCGAGGAGTGGGGCGCGAACCTGGCGACGTTCGAGGTCGAGGTCGAGGTCGAGGGCGAGGGCGCCGAGACGGCCTTCGCGGCCGAGGCCGAGGCCGGCGACTCGGGGTATGCCACGCGCATCCAGGCCGACGGGGAGTGGTTCGGGATCGGCAAGGTCAGGGCGCTCGCACTCGGCGCGGACGGCCTGATCATCGAATCCCTGATGCGCTCGCTCGAGTGACCGCCGCGCCGCCGGCCAGCTACTGATCCCAGGGACGCGCGTCCGTGGGCACCGTGACCACGATGGTGGCGCGCTTGGCCTCGCTGCTCCCGCCCGAGCGCTCGGCCCAGCTCTCGAGGCTGCGCATCCATTCGGGCAGGCCGGCCGGCAGGTCGGCGGCGGGGATCTCGACGTCGTCGCCCGACTGGAACGCCGTGCCATAGAGGTGGAGAGGCGTCGACACGTCGGGGTGGTGGATACGCGGGTGGAGGGCCTGCAGGGCCGAGTTCCAGTTGGCCAGCATCGCCGCCACGAGCGCGGCGTAGTTCCCGCCGGCCGCGGCGCCGGAGTTGGGAGCCGTCGGGTGGGTGATGTGCCGGTAGGCGATCGAGGACGTTCCGGAGGGCGCGTGCGGGAGCCACTGCTGGTACGCCGTATCGGCCAGGGCTCCCAGCGTCACGATCGCCTCGAGCTGGTTTGCGTCGACGAGGGCGTTCAGCCAGGCCTGGCGATAGTCCGAGATCGCCTGGTCATCGATGTGAGCGTTCGCCGCCCCCTGGCCGTAGACGCTGTAGAGGTAGGTGTTGACCATGACGTAGCTGCGGGTGATCCCGAGCTTGGCCAGGAATCCCTGGGTGCGCTGGCCGGCCTCGCCGACCAGGATCCGGCGGGTGATCGCCTCATGCTGGGCCGGGTCCTGCCCGATCAGGAGGACGCGGGCGCTGCCGTCGAGGCGGCCGCGGTGGAAGAGCGGGCCCCACTCCACGCGGAAGTCGGAGGCGGGGTAGACGCTGTCGTCCGGGTAGCTGCGACAGAGCGTCGCCCACGGATCGGTGCCGTAGCCCGGGTCAAAGTCGATCGTCATCGGATGCCACCCCCATCGCGAGAACGTCTTCGCGGTCACCCTACGCCGCTCGCGGCTGACCAGTCAACCGGGCCGACGGAGGGCGCGGAGGGCCGGGAGCCGGTATCGTCCAGTCCGGCGCAGGTGGGACGGGCCGGTCCCCAACCGAAGGAGCGCAGGATGCCGAGCGAACGATCCGAGCATCACGCCACCCGCCAGGCGCTGGCCGAGGTGTACGACTACATCAGTCCCGGCACGAACGAGGGCATCTCGTTCCTCGTCAGCCGGCTGACAGACGACATGTTCACCGACTCCTTCCTCGGCGGCGGTGACATCAGCCTCTTCACCGCCGGCGGGACGCGGGGCGTGATCAAGAGCAACACCGGCACCGCGGCGCAGATGCTCGACTCGGGCGGCGGCGCTCCCACGAGCTTCCCGATCGCGCTCACATTCGACCTGAACGACGGCGAGGCGACCGGCTCCTGGACGCTCCCCGACGGCACCCAGCAAGCTCCCTCCTTCGGTGTCCAGCTCGTCAAGAAGACCACCAGGCCGGAAGGTGCCCTCTATCTCTTCAGCGGCGAGACCTCGAGCGACGCCGCCGCCTACAGCCTTACGCTGCTCCTCATCTGAGCCCCGTTCCCATCGGTGAACGGGGGTCTGCGCGGCGCCGGCTGCGGCCCCGCATCGTCCGTGAGCGCACGGCGCGCATGCCACAGGCACCACGCGACGAGCGCGATCTGGCCGGGAGCGCCCACCGCGAGCGAGACGACGACGAGGCCGCCGACGCCGCTCACAAGCAGCGCGCCGAGACGGAGCGCGGCCGCCGCGATGCTGTAGATGCCCCACACCACCGACTGCATCCCGAACTCGCGCCGGTAGGCCCGGCTCGCCCGATACTCCTCGGGGAACGGATACCAGGCCCGGGCGAACGCGCCAATCAGCGGTCTGTCGATCGCCGCCGAGACGAGGAACGCGACTCCCCAGCAGGCGCCGAGGACGACGGGCTGGGCGAGATAGACCGTGGCGCTGTGGGCGGCCAGGCCGACGATCGACTGCACCACGATGAAGGTGCATGTGACCGCGGCAAGCGCGATGTCGTGGCCGCGCCGGTGCTGTACGACGACCACCAGGCCGGCGGCGAGGCTCGACGCCACGATCGCGGCCGCCAGGCCGCTCGCGCGCAGCACGGCGTAGAACACCAGCACCGGCAGGACGCCCTCGAGCGCGAACGTCGGCAGCCCACGCGAGAGCAGCAGCCTCCAGGTCGGGTCGGGCAGGTCGGTCATGCGGCCCGGCTCAGGCGTTGCAGCTCGCGATCGCACCACGCGATTCCCCACTCGCAGTAGTCGAGCGCCCAGCGGTAGACGAGATCGACGAACGGGGGATCGGGGCCGAGGCCGTCGTCGAGGCCGCGCAGATACGCGAGCATCTGGCGGTAGCCCTCGCGGCGGGCCGCGAGCAGGTCGAGCCCGCGCTCGCGCGGCAGTGCGTCGGAGAAGAAGAGCCGCAGCAGCGACTCGTCCCGCAGCTCGACCCGCGTGTCCGCGCCGGCGAGCCAGCCGTCGAGCGCCGCGGAGCCCGCCGGCGTGATGCGGTAGATGCGGCGGGCGCGGCCGCCGCGGGGCGCGTCATCGCCGGTGATCCAGCCGGCGGTCTCGAGGCGGCGCAGCTCGGGATAGATCTGGCCGTAGCTGGCGGCCCAGAAGTGGCGGATCGTCGTATCGATCGCACGCTTCACGTCGTAGCCGCTGCGCGGCCGGGAAGCGATCAGGCCGAGGACGGCCCAGGTTGCCTGGGTGGGTTCCATACTGCTTCAGGATATATCATGGAGATACATGCGTCAAGCCGACGGCACCCCGAGGGCTGCGGCCTACACTGCGCGTCTCCCTCGTGCCCGACTCCGCCGCCATGCTGCCGTTCGACGCCGCCGTCCGCTCCCGCCGCACCCACAAGGTGTTCGGCCGCGAGCCCGTGCCGCGCGAGACGCTGGACGAGCTCTTCGAGCTGGCCCGGTGGGCGCCGAACCACCACCTGACGCAGCCCTGGCGGTTCCGCGTCGTCGGGCCGCAGGCGCTGGCGGCGCTGAAGGCGGCCACCGACGACGGCGGCGTCAAGCTCCAGCGGGCGCCGACGCTGATCGTCGCCTCGGTCGTGCGCCAATCGGACCCGGTCGCCGACCAGGAGGACCTGTGCGCCGCGGCCTGCGCCTGCTTCATCGTGCTCACCGCCGCACACGTCCGCAGGCTGGCCGGCTACTGGCGCACGCCCGCCGTCCTGCGCACCGAGGCGGGCCGAAAGGCCGTGGGACTGCCGGACGACGAGCGCGTGCTGGGGCTGCTGCACCTTGGCCCGCCGGCGCGGGAGGCCGAGCCGCCCGAGCGGCTGCCGGCCGCCGGGTTCGTGCGCTATCTCGACTGACCGGCGCGAGGGTTGGGCATGCTATGAGCGTGCCGTACACGATCAAGGCGCTGGACGAATCGACGTGGGAGCGGTTCGCCGAGCTCGTCGAGCGCAACAACGGCGTCTTCGGTGGCTGCTGGTGCATGGGCTTTCACCCCGAAGGGCCTGACCGGGAGTCGGCCGAGTGCAACCGCGACCGCAAGCGCGAGCGGGTGCGGACAGGGACGACGCACGCAGCGCTCGTCTTCGAGGGCGCCGACTGCCTCGGCTGGTGCCAGTTCGGCGTGCCCGACGAGCTGCCGCGGATCAAGAGCCGCGCCGCCTACGAGAAGGGTCGCACGACCTCGCCGGACTGGCGGATCGCGTGCTGTTACGTGGGCAAGGGAAACCGGCGCAAGGGCGTCGCCTCGGCGGCGCTCGAAGGCGCGCTCGAGCTCATCGCCGGCCTCGGCGGCGGCACCGTCGAGGGCTATCCGGAGGACGCCGCCTCGGTGCCCGCGGGCTTCCTCTTCAACGGCGCGCTCTCGACGTACGAGAAGCTCGGCTTCGTCCGCGATCGCAAGATCGGCAAGCATCGCTGGGTTGTGGCCCGCTCCGTCGAGCCGGCTGCCTAGCGCCGCTCATACGATTGGTGGGTGGCGCAACGCTGGCAGCTCCGGACATGGACGAAGGGCACCGGCGCGTCGGTCGAGCCCGCCGGCGCGCCCGACCGGCCGCGTACCCGCGCCCGCCCAGGCGGGCTGTCCCCGCTGCCCCCGAAGCGGCCGTGGGCGCCGGCCGCGCGGCGCCCGTCTGCGCCGCTGCCGGTGCCGCGCGTCGAGCAGGACGCCCGGCGCAGGCACGCGCTCGGGTATCTCGACCGGGACGCGCTCCAGCGGCTGGAGGAGCTCGAGATCGAGCTACGGCCCTAGCCACCATCGGCGAGGCTCGGCGCAGGCGAATACAACTCTCACCCGGCGCGGGTAGAACAGGCTCGCACGCGGCGCCGGGCGCCGCCACCACGAAGATTCTGCGAGGTGTGCCGGTTGGCTGAGGAAGGTCGGATCGCGGTCCACGATCTGGGCCATGTGCGCGTGGTCGCGCTGGTGGGCCAGCACGACCTCTCGACCGTCGACGGGTTGTCGGACGCGATCGAGCGTCAGTTCCGCGCCGCGCCCCACGTCGTCGTCGATCTGACGCGGGCGACGTTCGTCGACTCGACGATCCTGTGCGCGCTGGCACTGGGAGGCGAGCACGCCCGGGCCCGCTCGGCATGCCGGTTCGCGGTCGTCGCGGCGCCGGACAGCTTCGTCCGCAGGGTCTTCGACATCGTCGACCTGTGCGACATGATGCCGACCTACGAGACGCTCCAGGAGGCGCTGGCCGAAGGCGGCGCGATCGCGCGGCTCAGACCAGTGTGACCTCGAGGCCGGCGCCCCGTACCGCCTCGACCTCGTCCGGCGCGGCATCGCCGTCGGTGATCAGCTCGTCGACGTCGCCCAGCCCGCAGATACGGGCGAACGCCACCTGGCCCAGCTTCGAGCTGTCTGCCACCACGACGACCCGGCGGGCCCGGGCGATGAGGGCGTGGTTCGTATGCGCCTCGACCTCGTGATGGGTGGTGAAGCCCTCGTCGACCGAGATGCCGTCGACGCCGACCAGCACCAGGTCGAGGTTGAGCGTGGCGAGCGCACCCTCCGCCAGCGGGCCGACCAGCTCGTACGACTCGGGGCGGGCGACGCCGCCGGTGACGACGAGCTTCAGGTTCGGTCGGACCGCCAGCTCGGAGGCGATGCTGAGCGAGTTCGTGACGACCGTCAGCCGGCGGCGGTCGGTGAGCGCTCGGGCGACCTCGGTGGTCGTCGTCCCGCCGGTCATCCCGATCGCGGCGCCCTCGGCGACGCGCGCGGCCGCGGCGTGGGCGATGCGCGACTTCTGCTCCTGGCGGTCGGCGCTGCGGTAGCGCAGCGGCAGCTCGTAGAGCACGCCGTGGGCGACGGCACCGCCGTGCGTGCGTGCCAGCAGCCGCTGGCCCTCGAGCAGGGCCAGGTCGCGGCGGATCGTGGCAGCCGAGACGCCCATCTCGCCGACCAGGTCGCCGACGCCCACCGATCCCTGCGTGGAGAGCTCCTTGATGATGTGGTTGAATCGATCGGACTGGCGCATCGGGGCGCATCCTACTCGCCGTCGGCGTCCGTCCGGTGTTGAATTCTGCGCGTTTCTTGCGTAAAGTCGCGCGATATGAGCGCAACCGTGCACGAGCTGACCAGCCAGCCGACGCTCTGGCGACACGCCGCCGGGCTCGAGCCGGATCCCGCGCTCCCGGCTCACGGCCTGCGGCTGGCCGTGATCGGCTGCGGCACCTCGCTCTACATCGCCCAGGCGTACGCGCGCTCGCGTGAGGAGAGCGGGCACGGCGAGACCGACGCGTTCGCCGCGTCCGAGGTGCCGGCGGCGCGCACCTACGACGCGCTTCTGGCGCTCTCGCGCTCGGGCACGACCACCGAGGTGCTGATGGCACTCGAAGGCCTCGCGGCCGGCACGCCGACCGTCGCGCTCACCGCCGTCGCCGACAGCCCGCTCGCCGAGGCTGCCGGCGTCGCGGTCGTGCT
This sequence comes from uncultured Actinomycetes bacterium, assembly GCA_963708365.1. Classification (GTDB taxonomy): domain Bacteria; phylum Actinomycetota; class Thermoleophilia; order Gaiellales; family JAICJC01; genus JAICJC01. Next base: position 79,228 of record CAVPSM010000003.1, on the reverse strand, counting down.
CGCCTTCGCTGACGAGCGCTCCGTCGTCCAGACGCGGTTCGCGACAACGGCGCTCGTCTACCTGCGGGCGCACCTCGGGATCGACCCGGCCGCGGCCGCGGACGCCGCGGAGGCGGTGCTCACCGACCCGCTCCCGGTCGATCCGACCGCCTTCGACCGCTTCCACTTCCTCGGCTCCGGATGGACGGTCGGCCTGGCCGCCGAGGCGGCCCTCAAGCTGCGCGAGGCCGGCCGGGCGTGGACCGAGTCCTACCCGGCGATGGAGTACCGCCACGGCCCCATCGCGACCGCCGACGCGCGCACGCTCGTCGTCGCGTTCGACCCGCTCGACCCCGCTCTCGCCGGCGACATTCGATCGACCGGCGCCCACGTCCTCGACGCCGGGCCGGAGCCGCTCGCGACGCTGGTGCTGTGCCAGCGGCTCGCGGTCGAGCTCGCGGTGGCCCGCGGCTTCGATCCGGACACCCCTCGTAACCTGACCCGATCGGTGGTGCTCACATGAGACGTCGGCTTCTCCTGGCAACTGCGCTCGTCGTGGCGCTCGCCTTGGCGGCGGGCTGTGGCGGCGGCTCGGGATCGTCGAGCGGCGGGCGTGTGAACATCGTGCTCTGGCACGGCTACGTGGACACCGAGGGGAAGGCGATCAGCGCCGCCGCCGCGCTCTTCAACAAGACGCATCCCAAGATCCACATCACCGTCCAGAACTACGGCAACTCGGACTACGCCCTCTCGAAGGTGCTGACGGCGATCCGCGGCGGCAGCTACCCCGACATCGTCTACCTGTACGGATCGTGGGCGGCGAACGTCGCCCGCACTCCGCACGCGGTCGACCTGGCGCCGCTGATCAAGTCCGACCCGTCGATCAACTGGAACGACTTCTGGCCGGCAGAGCGACAGGCGGTGACCGTGGGGAACAAGATCATCGGCGTCCCCGCGCTCGTCGACAACCTGGCGCTGGTCTACAACAAGAAGCTCTTCCGCCAGGCCGGCATCCCGTTTCCCACGGCGAACTGGACGTGGGACGACTTCCGCGCCGCGGCGAAGGCACTCACCAACACCTCCGCGAAGCAGTTCGGCTGGGCGTACGTGAACGACGCGAGCGAGGACACGGTATGGCGCTTCGACGCGCTCCTGTGGCAGGCCGGGGGAGACATCCTGACGTCCGACGACAAGCATGCCGCGTTCGACTCGCCGGCCGGCGTCAAGGCGGCGACGCTGCTGCAGCAGATGGCCACCGTCGACCACTCGGTCTACCTCGACAGCGGCAACGACAACTACACGAACCTGTTCAACTCGGGCAAGATCGGCATGCTCTTCACCGGGCCGTGGGACCTCTCGTCCTTCCCGAACGTCGACTACGGCGTGCAGATCCTGCCCGGCGACGAGAACCACCAGACCATCTCCGGCCCCGACCAGTGGGTGATGCTCGACAACGGCGACGCCCGCCGCAACGCCGCCTGGACGTTCCTGAAGTGGTTCACCTCGCCGACCGAGGCGATGCGCTGGTCGCTCGCGACGGGTGACCTGCCGATCCGCGCGTCGGAGACGAAGCTGCCCGCCTACCAGGCCTACGTGAAGAAGTACAACGGCATCGCGACGTTCGTCCAGAACGAGCAGAACGCGCTCAAGGCCCGGCCCGTGCTCGTGGACTACAACGAGATCTCGCAGGCGATGGGGCAGGCGATCCAGGCGGTGCTGCTGGGCAAGGCGCAGCCGAAACAGGCGCTCGACCAGGCCGCGGCCCAGGTGAACCAGGTGCTGGCGCAGGGAGGGTGAGGCGCGGCCGCCGCATCCTCGGCTCGGAGCATCTCGCCGGCTGGGTGTTCGTCCTGCCGGCGACGGTCCTGATCGTCGTGTTCGGGATCGTCCCGATCGGCTGGGTGATCCTGCTCTCGCTCCAGCACAACGACCTGCTGACGGCGCCGACGTGGGCCGGTCTCTCGAACTACCGTGAGCTTGCGCACGACCCGGTGTTCCGGGCCTCCGTGCGCCGCACGATCGTCTACACGGTGTTGTTCGTGCCGATCTCCGTCGGCGGCGCGCTGGCCGTCGCCCTCCTGCTGCACTCCGAGATCCGTTTCAACCGCTTCTACCGCACGGCGGTGTTCGTGCCCGTGGCGACCTCGACCGTCGCGACGGGGATCCTCTTCAACTGGCTCCTCGACCCGACCTATGGGATCGCCAACTACCTGCTCGGCAAGGTCGACCTGGGGCCGTACGGGTTCTTCCAGGATCCCGACCAGGCCCTCTACGCGATCGTCGCCATGACGGTGTGGGGGTGGCTCGGGTTCGACGTGATCATCTACCTGGCGGCCCTGCAGGGCATCCCGGGGGACGTGCTCGAGGCGGCCGCGCTCGACGGCGCCGGCCGCTGGGCGACGTTCCGGCACGTCGTGCTGCCCCTGCTCTCGCCGGCGACGCTGTTCCTGATCGTGTGGTCGACGATCAACGCCCTGCAGGTGTTCGACGAGATCTACGTGACCACCCGGGGCGGGCCGCTGCAGGCGACGACGGTGCTCGTGTACGAGCTCTACAACCAGGCGTTCGCGTTCTTCCACGCGGGGTACGCGGCCGCGATCGCGCTCGTGCTCTTCCTGATCACGCTCGTGTTCTCGGTGATCCAGCTGTGGGTGGGGAACAGGCGGGTGCACTACTCGTCATGAGGCTGCGAATGCCGTTCAGCCCGCGCCACCTGGCGCTCATCCCGATCTCGGCGCTGATGCTGTTCCCGCTCGTGTGGATGTTCGTGACGTCGGTGGAGACGCTCGACCAGACCCGCCACTTCCCGCCGACGCTGATCCCCTCGGGGATCCACTGGAGCAACTACACCGAAGCGTGGAACCAGGCGCCGTTCGGCCGCTTCTTCGTGAACAGCCTGATCGTCACCGGCACGGCCGTGGCCAGCAACCTGCTGTTCTGCAGCCTGGCGGGCTACGCGTTCGCGCGGATGCGCTTCTTCGGCCGCGAGGCGCTCTTCATCGCGCTCCTGGCGACGCTGATGGTGCCGTTTCAGGTGATCATGATTCCGACGTTCCTGATCGTTCAGCACCTCGGCCTGGTCGACACGCTGGGCGGCCTGATCGCCCCGAACCTGGTCACGCCGTTTGGCATCTTCCTGCTGCGCCAGTTCTTCCGCACGCTCCCCATCGACCTGGAGGAGGCCGCCCGGATCGACGGCTGCACCCGGCTCGGCGTGCTCTTCCGGATCGTGCTGCCCCTGTCGCTGCCGGCGCTCGCGACGCTCGGGATCGTCACGTTCCTGTGGACGTGGAACGACTTCCTCTGGCCGCTGATCGTGATCACGTCGACCGACCAGAGCACGGTGCAGCTCGGCCTCGCGTCGTTCCAGGGCGCGCACGACACGAAGTGGAACCTGCTGATGGCCGGGAACGTCATGGCGCTCGCGCCGATGCTGATCGTGTTCATCGTGGCGCAGCGGTGGTTCGTGCGCTCCCTCGCCACGACGGGGATCCGATAGTGGCCCGGGTGGCGTTCCGCGCGGTGACGAAGGCGTTTCCGGGCGGGACGATCGCCGTGGACGCGCTCGACCTGGAGGTCGCCGACGGCGAGCTGATGGTGCTGGTCGGCCCGTCGGGTTGCGGCAAGTCGACCGCCCTTCGGATGATCGCCGGCCTGGAGCACCCGACCGGTGGGACGATCCTGATCGGCGAGCGCGACGTGAATGGGCTCTCGCCGGGCGCGCGCGACATCGCCATGGTCTTCCAGAGCTATGCGCTCTACCCGCACATGTCGGTGCGTCAGAACCTGGCGTTCCCGCTCCAGCGGCGGCGGATGGCGAAGTCCGAGATCGCCCGCCGGGTGACCGCGATGGCGGAGATGCTCGAGCTGGACGACCTGCTCGGCCGCAAGCCCGGCCAGCTCTCCGGCGGCCAGCGCCAGCGGGTCGCGATGGGCCGCGCGCTGATCCGCGAGCCGGTCGCGTTCCTGCTCGACGAGCCGCTCTCGAACCTCGACGCCAAGCTGCGCACGGAGCTGCGCGCCGAGCTGAAGCGGCTGCACGCCCGGCTGGGCACGACCATGGTCTACGTCACGCACGACCAGATCGAGGCGATGACGCTGGGCGACCGGATCGCGGTGATGAACCGCGGCCGGCTGCAGCAGGTGGGCACGCCCGACGAGGTCTACCGGACGCCGTGCAACCTCTTCGTGGCCCGGTTCGTGGGCAGCCCGGCGATGAACATCCTGCCGGGGCCGGCCGTGGGGCGGGGGGCCGAGGTCACGGCCGGCGTGCGTCCCGAGGCGCTGCAGCGGGCCGGCGAGGTGCCCCGCGGGATCCCGCTCGAGCTGGTCGCCGAGGTGGTGGAGCCGCTGGGGAGCGACGTCTTCGTCCACGGCCGCGCCGGTGAGGAGCCCGTGGTCGCCCGCCTGCCGGGCAACGTCCAGGTCAGCCCGGGCGACCGGCTCCCGCTGGCGATCGACCCGGCCGACCTGCACCTCTTCGACCGCGCGACCGACCAGCGCCTCACGCCTGAATAAACGGGGTCAGACCCCTTTTATTCATGGGTGATCCGAGCCTGCCCGGCCAGGAGCTCGGCGTTCGCTCGGTCGAGCCGGCCGGCGCCGGGGATCGCGGCGTTGGCGGCGCCGGCGGCGAGGGCGGCGCGCAGGGCGTCGGGCCAGTCCGCGCCGCGGTCGAGCGCGACGACGAGGCCGGCCAGGAAGGCATCGCCGCTCCCGACCGGGTAGGCGCCCTCGGCGTCGAGGCTCCCGGCCAGCGCGTCGCCGTCCGGCGTTACGAGCACCGCGCCCGCGCGCCCCCGGGTGACGATCGCAGCGCCGCCGGAGCGGTCGTGCAAGCCGCGGGCGGCCGCGAGCGCCCCGCCGGCGCCGACACCCGCCTCGGCCTCGTTCAGCTTCACGATGGCGGGCCGCGCGTCGATCCCCGCGGCGCGGCTGTCGAGGGCCGTGCGGGTGGCCGGGACGAGCCCGACATAGCCGTCCTGCGGCGCGCCGGGGGGCAGCGACCCCGAAAGCGTCATCCAGGCCGACTCGGCGGCCAGCCCCGCCGCCATCGCGGCGAAGGCGGCCCACTCATCCGCCGTGACGGGGAAGCCATGTTCGTAGAACTCGGTCAGGCCCTCGTCGGCGCCGGCGACCGAGAGCGACGAGCGCGTCTCGGCCTCGGCCCAGGTCGCATGCAGCTCGACACCCTCGGCGGCGAGCTGGTCGGCGATCCAGCGGCCGGCGTGCCCGCCGAGCAGCGCCGCCGCCCGCACCTCGCCGCCGAGCCGGGCCGCCGCCCGGGCCACGTTCAGGCCCTTGCCTCCGGCCACCTGCACGAAGCCGGTGGGGCGATGGATCGCGCCGGGCACGAGGCCGTCGACGGCGAAGAGGCGGTCGATCGACGGGTTGGCGGCGACGCACAGGATCACGCGAGCGCCTCGCGCGCCTCGGCGAGGGTCGGCTGGGCTGCTGTGCCACCGAGCTCGCGGGTCGAGAGCGCTCCGCAGGCGCAGGCCAGTGCGAGTGCCGCCGGCACCGCCTCGCCGGCCAGGCGGGCGGCCAGGAAGCCGGCGTCGAAGCTGTCGCCGGCGCCGGTGGCGTCGACCGCCTCGACGTGGGGCGGGCTCGCCTCGACCACCTTGCCGGCCTTGCGGGCGAGCGCTCCGCGAGCGCCCCGCTTGACGACGACCAGCCGGCATCCGGCCGGCTCGAGCGCCGCGTCCTCCTGCTCGTTCACGAACAGCACGTCGACCTGACCGGCGAGGCGGGTCAGGAGCGCGGTGTCGCCGCCGCCGGGGTCGCCCTGGGGGTCGAGCGAGACCGTCAGGCCGGCGTCGTGCGCCTCGGCGACGAGGCCCTCCAGGCCCGGCCGGAGGCCGTCCAGCAGGTGAAACGAGGCGATGTGCAGGTGCCGTGACGCGCGCAGCAGATCGCGATCGATCGCGGCGGCCGTGAGCGCCGGGATCGCGCCGGGCGCGGTCAGGATGGCGCGGTCGTCCCCGCGCACCAGAGCGACCGTGACGCCGGTCGGGACGTCCGAGTCGACGATGCAGCCGGACACGTCCACGCCGCGGTCGGCCAGCGCGTCCAGCATGAACGTGCCGAGCAGATCGTCCCCGACCGCCCCGACGAAGGCCGTGTCGAGGCCGAGCCGGGCCGCCCCGCACGCGACGATCGCCGCCGAGCCGCCGACGACCAGCCGGGCAGACTCGACCAGCTTCTCGCGCTGGCCGAACTCCGGCACGACATCGCCTCCGACGAGTACCAGGTCGGGATTGCAGTCGCCGACGACGAGCAGGTCGAACGCCATCGCTGCCTACTGTACGAGGGCGAGCAGCTCCGAGAGGCGCCGGCGCGCCTCTCCGGCCAGAAACGCGTGCCGCGCCTCGGCGTCCATGACGACCGACTCCTTCCAGATCGAGCGGCCGGCGATGAACCCGGACGCGCCACCCGCGAGCGCGTCGCGCAGCTGGGCGACGAACGTGTCGTGGTCGACGCCTGCGGAGAGCAGCGCCCACGGGACGCCGAGCGCCGCGGTGATGGCCGCGCACGCATCCCGGTCGCCCGGGTACTCCAGCTTGAGGTGGCGGGCGCCGCACCGCTCGGCCAACTCGGCCCCGCCCTGGATGAGCTCTGCTCGCCGCGAGCGGAACGCCCCTTCGTCCTCGTCGTCCAACCGGTAGACGAGCGTCTCGACCACCAGCAGGAGGTCGTGGGCGGCGCAGTCGGCCACCGCCGCGCGGATGACGCGGCCGTTCTCGCCGTCGGCGTCCTCGCGGTCGGCCCGTAGGCGCACGAGCAGCTTGGCGGCGGTGCCGCCCAGCCGGCGCACGCCGGCCCCGCCGACGCCGGGGAGGAGCTCCGCCCGCCGCAGCCCGTCGTCCGTGCGGATCGCGCCGCTGCGCTCGAGCGAGATGATCAGCCCGGTGCGGGCCGGGAAGGCGCCGGCGTCGACCGCGCCGGGCAGCGCGATCTCGGGGTCGAGCAGCATCGCCGGGGCGTGGGGCGCCAGCGCGCGGACGAGGTCGAGCTTGATGTGGAGCAGCGCCGAGTCGTCGGACGGGAGCCCCGCGCCGTCGCGTGCGCCGCGCAGCTTCGTGCGCTGGTCGGCCGCCACGACCGCGAGCCGACCGCCGGCAGTGGAGAGCTGATCGAGCGCGCGACGTTCAGCAGTTGTGAACACTCTTGATCGTTTCTATCAGATCTGAAACACTTTCGCTCATGACTCGCATCGCATTCGTCGGCGCCGGCAGCGTCGAATTCACCCGCAACCTGCTCGGCGACCTGCTGACCTTCCCGGAGCTCGCCGACGCCACGATCGCCCTCCACGACATCGACGCAGAGCGGCTCGCCACCGCCGAGGCGATGGCGCGGTGGACGAACGGCCAGGTCGGGGCGCGGGCCACCTTCGAGGCCCATCTCGACCGGCGGGCGGCGCTCGCCGGCTGCGACTTCGTCGTGAACATGATCCAGGTCGGCGGCCACGCCGCGACGCTGATCGACTTCGAGGTGCCGAAGCGGCACGGCCTGCGCCAGACGATCGGCGACACGCTCGGCGTCGGGGGGATCTTCCGGGCGCTGCGGACGATCCCGGTGATGCTCGACATAGCTAGAGACATGGACGAGCTGTGCCCGGACGCCTGGTTCCTGAACTACACGAACCCGATGGCGATGCTGTGCTGGGCGACCTACGCCGGATCGCCGATCCAGCGCATCGTGGGCCTGTGCCATTCGGTGCAGTGGACGACCCGTGGCCTGGCCGAGCTCGTCGGCGTGCCCTACGAGGAGGTCGACTACGTCGGCGCCGGTGTCAACCACCAGGCCTGGATCCTGCGCTTCCGCCGCGACGGCCAGGATCTCTACCCGCTGCTCGACGCCGTCCTCGAGCGCGACCCGGAGCTGCGGCGGCGGGTGCGGGTCGAGATCTACCGCCGCTTCGGCTACTTCCCGACCGAGTCGAGCGAGCACTCGTCGGAGTACCTGCCGTGGTTCCTGCGCGACGACGCCTTGATCGACGAGTTCCGGGTGCCGGTCGACGAGTACGTGCGCCGCAGCGAGGAGAACCTGCGCCTGTACGACGAGGAGCGGCAGCGGCTCGCGTCAGGCGGCGGGTTCGAGATCGAGCGCAGCCTCGAGTACGCGTCGCTGATCGTGCACTCGATGGTGACCGGCGAGCCACGCGTGATCTACGGCAACGTCGCCAACGAGGGCCTGATCGAGAACCTGCCCCGCGGCGCATGCGTCGAGGTGCCGTGCCTGGTCGACGGCAACGGCATCCAGCCGACCGCGATCGGCGCGCTGCCGCCGCAGCTGGCCGCGCTCAACCGCACGTTCCTCAACGTGTGCGAGCTGACGGTGCGGGCAGCCCTGGAGGGCCGGCGTGACCACGTCGAGCACGCCGCGCTGCTCGATCCCAACGCGGCGGGGACGCTCTCGCCGGAGCGGATCGTGGCCCTCGTCGACGACATGATCGCCGCCCACGGCGACTCGCTTCCGGAGGGGATCCGATGAGATATGCAACTCTGGCAACCGTCACGATCGCCGCCGTCGCCCTCGCCGGCGGCTCCGCCCGGGCGGCTGCGGCCCAGATCCCGGCGCCCGTCCCGCACGGGTCGCTGCGGATCGCGGGCACGCCGCGCGACGGCGCCGGCGTCTCGGCAGCCGGCCTGCGCTGGAGCCCGGGACGGCTGCCCCACGGCGACCGGCTGCTGAGCTTTGCAGTCGCGACCACGTGGGAGGCCTGCGCCGCGCCGGCCGGCCCGTGTGTGCGCGCCGCCGACACGATCGCCACGCCCTTCGCCGCGCGCCGCTACGTCGCCGGCCATGCCGACGTCGGCCGCTACCTGCGGGTGACCGAGACGGCGGCCGAGACCGTCGAGACCGACCCGGCCACGTTCACGTTCCACGTCCTGCGCACGACGCGCACGTCGACGAGCTCACGGCCCGTGGCCGCGTACCCGTCCGGCCGCGCGCCGACCACCGCCTTCGTCAACGGCCTGCCCGAGCGCCGCACCGGCTCGGACAGCGAGCGGTTCCAGCTCGCCGCGCCGCACTTCAACCCGGCCGACGGCGTGCCGTTGCGCGAGTTCCGGGTCGACAGCCGTCCCTGGACTGCAGTGCCGTCGAACGGCGTGTTCGGCACGGGCATCCTGGCCCGCGGGTCGCACCGCGTTCGGGTCCGCGTCTCGAACCGGGCCGGGACGAGGACGCGGTCGTTCCGCTGGCGGGTGACGGCGCTGCCGGCGCCGGCGTCCTGCGGCGGCTGCTGGCGGCCACCGCATCTCGACTCGACCGGTCACCCGATGCGGTGGGACTGGCAGATCGGCCGGGTCGCGCCGCTCGAGCGCACGGGCCGGCGTGCCGTCGACATCTACGACGTCGACGGGTTCCTGACGACGGCGGCCGAGCTGCGCGCCCTGCACACGCGCTGGCAGGCGGCCACGCTGCCGCACCCGCGCGCGTTCTGCTACATCGACCTGGCCTGGGAGGACTACCGGCCCGACGCCACGCCCGGCCAGGGCCGCTTCCCGGGGCGGACGCTGGGCAACGTCTACTTCGGCTTCCCGCAGGAGCGCTGGGTCGACGTCCGCCAACTCGACCGGCTGAAGCCGATGATCGAGCGGCGCATCCGGATGTGCGCGCACAAGGGCTTCGACGCGGTCGAGCTCGACGACATCGACAGCTTCGACCCGCCGTCGACGACCGGCTTCCAGCTCACGCCGGGCGACTGGCAGAACTTCCTTGCGTTCACCGACAACGCCGTTCACCAGCACGGCATGGCGGTGCTCTGGAAGAACTCGCCGCTGCTGGCCTGGTGGGGACGCCGCTACACCGACGGCGCGGTCGTCGAGGAGTGCTACGCCTTCGGGCCGTGCTTCTCGGCCGGGCTGGCCGGCACGAGCGCGTACGGGATCACCTGCACCGGTCTCTCCGGTGCGCGGCCGTGCGGGTGGGACGCATTCACGAGCCGGGGCAAGTGGGTGGGGGAGGACGAGTACCGCGAGGACGGCGTCGTCTGCGCGCCCGGCCAGAGCTGCACGGGGACGCACGCGTTCTCGGCGTTCTGCCGGACGGTGTACTCGCCGGCGAACGGCTTCTCGGCGCTGCGGATGACCGACGAGCTCGACGGCACGGTCTTCGAGCCGTGCCCTTTGGGGACCTAGCCCGATCCGCTCACCGACCACCCGGGGTCAGACCCCACCCACACTGGCTCTCCGTGTGCTCGTGGGGTCTGACCCCGAAACCGCTCCATCTCGACCGCGGTTATGGCGGGGCGGGCTTGGAGCCCGCCCGGCTCAGGTGGGCGTGTTGTGCGTGATCGGAATCAGCGCGTGATCCGGCCCGGTGAAGTTGTGGAACGAGCCGGGCTTGGAGCCCTGCTTGCCGAACCCGACGCCGGCATGCTCGAGCGCCGCGACGATCGAGTTGAAGTGGTGCAGCGTGTACGCGGCGAACCCGATGTTGTTCGGGAGCTTGCCCTGCAGGCTGCGGGCGAGGGCGAGGTGCTGCGCCTCGACGGCGCAGGTCTCGCCGGCGTAGCGGGCCAGCACCGGCTGGCCACGGCGGGCGAAGACCGAGATCGCCTTCAGGTAGGCGTTCACGAACAGCGTCTCGGCCACCTCGAGCGTCGCCGGGACGTTGGCCAGCTTCTTGCCGTAGAAGTCGTCGGGGATCCAGAACTTCGTCGTCAACGGCCGGAAGCCGGCGCTCTTCAGGAACTTGTAGTGATCCCACTCGGCTGCGTTCGCCGCCTTGAGGATGTTCCGCGTCGACGCGTCGAACACGTGCTGCTGCTCGGCCTTGTGCACGACCGACTTCAGGTACGTCACCGCGAGTGCCTCGGCGGTGATCGCCACCGTCCCCGTCTTCTTGATGGTCGGGACCGCTGCGTCGGCCTCGGCGCCGCCGAGCATCGAGAGCATCGAGCCGCCGATCCCGCCCGCCGCGGCGCCGACGGCCACCTTCTTCAGCAGTCCGTGGCGCGTGTGCCCCGTCGCCGGCGTGTCCGCCAGCACGTTCGCGACGGCCTGTGTGTCCTCGGCGGTGTGTCGCTCGTCGAACATCGTGCTCCCTTCGTTGCGTTGCCGCTGGGGGTTCGGGCGCTGCGGCGGTGTCGGTTCGCCGCGGGGGCCGGTCTCAGCGGGGCAGGTGAGGGAACACGTCGCCGACGCTCGTCCCGAGCGCTGCGGCGATGGCCGCGCGCGTCGGCGCAGTCGGGATTGCGCGGCGGTCGAGCTCGAGCCGGTTGATGGTCGTCACGTTGACGCGCGCCGCTTCGGCCAGCCGCCGCTGGGAAAGGCCGTGGGCGCGGCGCAGTCGCCGGAGCGCCGTGGCACCGACTGACTCCGTGGAGTCCCCGTCGAGCGGCGTGAGGTAGTGCTCGCGATAGGCGGCGAGCCGTGACCATGCCAGCGCCGCAGCCTCGGCCGCGGTGCCGCTGATCGCCACCGGGCCCGCCCCGCCGAGCTCGGCGTTCGTGGCCACCGCCAGATGACGCCCCGTCCCGATGACGCCGATCGCGAGCTCGAAGCCCTCGGCGCGGAAGCGGCGCGCAAGCTCTTCGACGTGCCGTGGATCGTTCTGGGCCGCCATACCTTCCAGGTACCCCGGCGCCGGTCCCGCGAACCCGCGGGAGGCTTAGCTCGCCTTCGGCACCTGGCCGTGGTGGTACGTCACCGCCGGGTACAGCAGGTCGGCGCTGAGGAGCGGAACCTGGCCGGTCAGCGGCTGGCCGGGCGACTTCACCGGGAAGTACTTGATCTGGTTGCCCTCGATGAGGACGCTCCAGCGCTGGGTGATCCACAGGTTGCCGTCGGGCCGGATCTCCCACTGGAAGCGGTCGAGCGGGCGCACGGCCGGGCCGGCGACACGGGCGCCCTGCTGGTTGAACTGGCTCCCGTGGCACGGGCACGAGAAGCCGACCCCGGTCGACTGCGCCGGGCAGCCGACGTGCGTGCACCGGTTCGAGAAGACGACGAACTGCGCGTCCGGCGCGAGCCAGTCGTGGTTCGTGTGGCCCGTGTGGTGGACGTATGCGAGCCCGCTCGAGACGAGTGGCTCGGTCGGGTCCTCCACATAGGGCGCGGCCGTCGGCGCGAACCCGTTCTCACCGGTGAACCGCTCGACGGGCCCGAGTGCGACCGGCCGGAACGTCTCCTCCTTGCCCGCCGACGCGAGCGCGTAACCCACGACCGGCACGCCGATCACACCGCCGATCGCGGCCCCCGTGCCGACCGTCGCCACGCCCAGGAAGCTGCGCCTTGTCGTGGTGTTCCTGTCCTTGCTCAACTCGATCAACCCTCTCCACTGATGTTTTGGTTCGTTTTGGTCTGCCAGTGGAGATACCGCCCCGGCCGGGCGGCGGATTTCGGGAACCTGTGCGGGCGTTGGATCAGTAGCTGAACACCGTGGCGCCGTCCCCGATCCACTCCCACAGCGGCGTTGCGCCGCCGATCTCGGCATGCTCGAGCAGGTCGTCCGGCGAGAGCTTGCGGGCCGTGAAGCAGATCGGGCACACCAGCATGCGACCGCCGGCCTCGGCGTACTGGGCGGCCAGCTTGGAGAGCGGCGGACAGCCGTCGCAGGCGACGCCCTCGGCCATCCCGGGCAGGGCGAGCCGCACCGCCTCCTTGGTCAGGAACATCGTCACCTGCTTGCCGGCGGCCGCCGCGGCGCCGCCGACCAGGAACGCGACGGTCACTCGCTCCGAGTCCTCGAGCCCGGTCGCGAGGTTGATGACGACCTTGGCGCCGTTTCCGTTCATGGGGTCCTCCTCGTGGTGGTGTCAGTAGCGCCAGCGGTAGGCGTCCGCGAGCTCCTGCTCGCCGAGGCCGCCGTGCGTCTCGCACTCGCGCCGGCGTACGGCGGCGAACGCGCGGTGGAGCCCCTCACCCAGCACACGGCGGGCGAGGCCGCTGCCCTCGAAGAGCCCCGTCGCCTCCGAGAGCGTGGTCGGCAGCCGCGTGATCCCGAGGCGCTCGAGGTCCACGTCTGTCAATGTCGAAGGGTCGTCCTGGGTCGGCTCGGGCGGCGCCAGGCCGCGTTGCACGCCGTCCGTGGCCGCCGCGACCAGCAACGCCATCACCAGGTAGGGGTTGGCGCCGCCGTCGCCGACCTTCACCTCGAAGTTGGCCGCCCGCTCGCGGCTCGTCACCGTGCCCGGGATGAAGCGGATGGCCGCCTCGCGGTTCTCGACGCCCCAGCAGGCGTAGGCACCGGCCCAGCGGTGGGGCTGGAGGCGCAGGTAGGCGGCCGGGCTGGGGGCGAGAACGGCCAGCAGGCCGGGGAGCGCCTCGAGTACGCCCGCGACCGCCGCCGCCCCTTCGGCGGTCGTCCCGGCGGGGCCGTCGCCGCCCTGCATCAGATTGGTGCCGTCCCGCCACGCGCTCAGGTGGGCGTGGCATCCGTTCCCGACCTCGCCCGCGATGGCGGTGGGGGCGAAGCTGACCTGCAGGCCGTGGCGGCGGGCGGCGAAGCGCATCTGGGTGCGGACGAACACGAGCGTGTCGGCGGCAGACAGCGGATCGGCGGCAGCGACCGAGACCTCGAACTGCCCGGGCGCATACTCCGGGTGGAACTGCTCGACCTCGACACCGGACGACTCGAGTGCGTCGACCAGATCGAAGAGGAACCCGTCGAGCAGCGCGAGCGCGGTCGTCGAGTAGCCGGGGCCGTTGTGGCCGGGGCGGCCGTCGTCGTGGAACAGCGTCGCCTCCACCTCGAACGTCGCCCGGAAGTCGAGCCCGGAGGCGCGGGCGGCGTCGACCGTCCGGTGGAGGACCGTGCGCTGGCAGCCGGGCATCGGCTCGAGCTCCTGGGTCATCTGGTCGACCGGCGCCCAGGCCCATCCCGGGGCGGCGGTGACGATCCGGGCGGCGCCGAGATCGGGCACGAGCCGCATGTCGCCGCTCGGGTTGTCGAACGGCGCCACATCGGCGAAGAGGTCGTCCGTGCCGGCCGCCCCCCAGATGTAGGCCATCCCGACGCCGTTCGCCGCCACTCGCTCCAGGCGGGCGATCGGCACCGCCTTCACGCGCGTGATGCCGCCGTTGTCCACCATCGTCATCGCCACGGCGCGCACGCCGGCGGCCTCGAGGCGGTGCCGTGACGGGCGGACGACGTCGTCGCCGGCCGGCGAGCTCACCCCGAAGCCTCCAGCCCGTGGAGACGCCGGGCGTTGCCCCCCATCACGTCGGCGCCGATCCGGGCGGCCGCCGGGCGGTTCAGGTGGCGTCGCTCGATGCCGGTCTCGAGGACGCGGCCCAGCGCCTCGCGGGCGAGGTGGGCCGAGAGCCAGACCACCTCTGGCTCGCTGGCCTCGTCCGAGCCGTACATCACCTTCGCCGGCGGCGCGATCCCGAGCAGGATCTCGAGCCGGCTGTCGATCGCGAGGCTCGCCCACGGCGTCGACAGCGACGTGTCCAGGTAGACGTGGGGGAGGATCGACGCGACGAACGCTCCCTCCTCGACCCACGGCCAGCCGGAGTGGATGAGCACGACCGGCTGATCCATGTGGGCGGCGAGGACCGGGAAGAGGTCGGACGGGCCGGGCATGGGCGAGCACGATGCGCCGGGTCGCCGCCGCCGCAGTGGATGTGGACGGGGACCCCGGCCCGCGGGCGACAGCGAGCGCCCGCCGCAGCAGCGCGTCGCGCACCGGCTTGGCGTGCTCGCGCGTCTCCGCGGAAGCGGTCGGCCTTCCAGTGCGTGAAGGCGGCGCTCGCAGTCGCCCGCGCTCCACTCGGCGACGTCGAGGCCGGTGCGGTAGGCGATCACCGACTTGAACGCGATCGAGCCGTCAGCCACCGCGTCCTCGAGCCCGGCGGTGAACGCGTCCGCGAGCTCGGCGTAGGAGCCGACCGCGTCGCGCACGTCGGTGATGATCGGCTCGATCCGGCACACGCGGTGCACGCGCAGCCCGACCTCGTCGCCCAGCGCCCGGCCGTCGATGCGCGGCAGTGGATAGCCGTCGTCCATGATCAGGTCGCAGACCTCGGCGTCGGCCCACAGGCGGCGCAGGTATCCGCGGTGGTCGGCGAGCGCCTCGGCCCGGGCGGCGGCGAGGCCGTCGCGCGTCGGATCGCAGCCGAGGATCGCCGCCAGACGCGTCGGCCATGGCCACCGCGATGGGCGAGGTGTCGGTGGTGAGCTCGAGGATCTCGCGCAGGCCGTCGTCCTCGAGGCCGGAGCTCACGAGGCACATGCCGAGCATCGTGATCCGATCGAGGAAGCCGCGCTGCGGGGCGGCGGCGACCTCGTCGCTGCGCCAGCCGTGGCAGTGCACGTCGACGGCGCACGTCCCCTCGAGCAGGTCTGACACTGGCCCCACCTTTCGTCTCGTTGCCGGCGCCGATCCTCTCATCTACGATCGCCCCTTGCCCGACTGCGTCTTCGAGGAGATCTCGGCCCACGTCGACCGGTATACGCCGGACGATCGCACCGACCGGCCTGCCCTCGGCGCGGTGCGCGGCGCTCGGGGGACCCTGGTCGTCGAGGGCGGCGCGTCCGTCGCCCACCTCGGCGCGTTCGCGGCCGAGCTCGAGGCGCGCGGCCGGCCGCCGGTCGTGGGGATCGTCCTCACCCACTGGCACTGGGATCACAGCTTCGGGTCGGCGGCGATCGCCGCGCCGGTGATCGCGCACGCCGACACCGCGTCCGAGCTGGCGGTCCAGGCCGGCTACGACTGGTCGGACGCCGCGCTCGAGCAGCGCGTCCGGGACGGCCGCGAGATCGCCTTCTGCGCCGAGTTTTTGCGCCTGGAGCTGCCCGACCGCTCCGACCTCGAGATCGTCCTGCCCAGCGAGACGTTCACCGGCCGGCACTCGATCGACCTGGGCGGCGTCCGCGCCGATGTCGTACACGTGGGCGGCGACCACGCCGCCGACTCGTGCGTGATCCACGTCCCCGGCGACGACGTGCTCTTCCTCGGCGACTGCCTCTACCAGCGCCTGTACGCGCCCGAGCCGTTACTGACCGTTGTCGGCGTCCGGGCGCTCGTCGAGCGGGTCGAGCCGTTCCCCGTCGCCGTCGCGGTGGAGGGCCACAACGACGAGACCGCCGACGCCGCCGGCTTCGCCGAACGCCTGGCCGAGCTGCGGCGGGCTGCCGATCTGGTCGCGGCCGAGGGCGCCGCGGCCCGTGCGGTCGTCGCCGGTGACGAGGACATGGAAGAGCTGGTCGGGTTCCTGCTCGTCGGGGAGGGCCTGGGCGTAGAGTAGGGCGGAGATGAGGGGAGCACGAGCCCGGCACGTGGCGCTCGTTCTGGCGGTCGCGACCGCTGCGCTCAGCCTGCCCGCCGCGACGGGCTCCGGCGCAGTCGGCCCCTCCGCGTACGTGCGCGTGAATCAGGCCGGCTACCCGACCGGAGCGGCCAAGCGGGCCTACCTGCTGGCGGCTACGGCCGCGCCTGGGGCCGTCTTCCGGATCGTCGACGCCGCGGGCCGCGTCGTCCTGACCGGCCGCGCCGGCCCGTCGCTCGGGCGCTGGAGCGCGGCGTTTCCGCACGTCTATCCGCTCGACTTCTCCCGGCTGCACTCGAGCGGCACCTACCGGATCGCCGTCGCCGGCAGCCCCGGCGTCTCCCCGCCGTTTCGGATCGCCGCCGGCGCAGCGCTCGCCCGGCAGCCGATCCGCCGCTCGCTCGCCTTCTACCAGGACGAGCGCGACGGCCCGGACTTCATCCGCACGCCGCTGCGCACCGCGCCCGGGCACCTGAACGACGAGCACGCGATGACGTACCTCACGCCCAGGGTGGACGGCGACGGCAACTTCGCCGGCGACCTGCACCCGCTCGGCGTGCGCGTCGACGCCGCCGGAGGCTGGTGGGACGCCGGCGATTACCTGAAGTTCGTCGAGACGACGTCCTACACCGACGCCGTCCTGCTCTCGGCCGTGCGCGACTTCCCGCACCAGCTGCGCGGCCGCGTCCACGGTCACACGTTCCCGGCGGAGGCGGCGTTCGGCGTGCGCTGGCTGCTACGCATGTGGAACGACCGCACCCGCACGCTCTACTACCAGGTCGGGATCGGCGAGGGCAACGACCGGACGCTCGGCGACCACGACATCTGGCGGCTGCCGCAGGCGGACGACACCTACGGCGGCACGAGCCGCGACGCCCGGTATATCCGCCACCGGCCGGTGTTCCGGGCCGGACCGCCGGGGGCGCCCGTCAGCCCCAACCTGGCCGGGCGCGACGCCGCGGCGTTCGGGCTCTGCTTCCAGGTGTACCGGCACACGCACCCGCGCCTGGCCGCCCGCTGCCTGCGGTCCGGCGAGCACATCTTCGCCCTCGCCGACACGACCCCAGGACGGCTGCTGACGGTGATCCCGTTCGACTTCTACCCCGAGACCGAGTGGCGCGACGACCTCGAGCTGGGCGCGACCGAGCTCGCGATCGCGACCTCCGCGGGCCACCTGCCGCACGGCATCCCGCACCGGCGCTCGCGCTACTACCTGGGCCTCGCCGCCCGCTGGGCGCGCGCGTACATCGACGGGCCGAACGATGCCGCCGACACGCTCAACCTGTACGACGTGAGCGGGCTCGCCCACTACGACCTGATCCGGGCGATCCGCGCCGCCGGCGACCCGCACGGTCTGGCCGTGACGCCCGCCGCGCTGCTCGCCGACCTGCGCCGCCAGCTCGGCCGGGCCGAGGCCCAGGGCGCGACCGACCCGTTCGGGTTCGGGTTCCCGTGGGCGCAGTACGACACCGCGTCGCACGGCTTCGGCCTCGCGGTGGAGGCGGGGGAGTACGACCAGCTCACC
The DNA here is from genome assembly GCA_963708365.1 of uncultured Actinomycetes bacterium. Lineage (GTDB taxonomy): Bacteria > Actinomycetota > Thermoleophilia > Gaiellales > JAICJC01 > JAICJC01. The sequence goes on along the minus strand of CAVPSM010000003.1, from coordinate 61,501 downwards.
CGGAGCGAGCGCTATGCCGCCGAGGCGTCGCGGTGGCTCGCGAACGTGCTCGGGGCGAACGCCTGGGGGGTCGCGCTCGCGGTCGGCGACGGCACCACCTATCCGCACTGCATGCAGCACCAGGTTGCGAACCTGGTGGGGTCGCTCGACGGGTCGGCGCCGATCCTGGCCGGCGCCGTGGTCGAGGGCCCGAACTCGAGCGCGACCGCGGGCGTCGTCCCGCCCATGCGGCTGTGCCCGGGCGACGGCAGCGATCGCTTCCGGCCCTTCGACTCGACCGCGGTCTTCAAGGACAACGTGCAGTCGTACTCGACCACCGAGCCGGCCATCGACCTGACGGCCACGAGCCCGTTGGCCTTCGCCCGCGAGGCCGCCGACGACCGGGCAGCGCTGCTGCCCAGATGATCGATCGGTATGTCCCGTGATGGCCTGGGCGCAGTCGCAGTTCCGCCGCGACCCGGACCTCCGACCAGCAGTCTGGTGTCCAGGCGCGCGCCGACTTACCGATCGATCATCTGGCTACTGGCGGTAGTGCTCGACGGTGTCGGCGCTGCGCGCCTTGGCCTCGTCCGGGTCGAGGCCGAACTCCCGCTTCGCCCGCCGTTGCCGCAGCAGGTCCCAGCAGCGGTCGAGCGAGACGCGGATCTCCTCGAGCCGGGCGCGGTCGCCGTCGGCGAGACGGCCGTGGCCCTCGCGCTCGTAGAGCGCCTGCTCCTCGGCGACCAACTCGTCGATCCGGCCCATGACCTGGCTGTCGTCCATCGCTCGCTCCTCTCCAGCCGCGGCGCCTATCGGCGCCGGGCTTCCTCCTGGACCGTCCGCTCGGCGGTCGGCGCGGCCTCGAGTCGCTCGTCCGGGATCGGCTCGCCGCTCTCGACCGAGACGCCGTACTTGCCGTTGCGCAGGCGCTCCTCGGCCCGCGCGACTGCGGCCAGCTGCTCTCGCAGGTCGTCGATCCGGCCCTGGTCGAACTCGCTCTGGTAGGTGTCCGATGCGTCGTCGGCGATCTCGGTCGTCGACAGCTCGTCGCTCGGCTCCAGGCCTGCACGGCTCAGGCCAGACTCGATTCGCGCCCGCTCTGCGGCGAGCAGCTCACCCGCGCGTCGGTCGTCCACCGCTAGACGATGCTCATCGGTAGCGGTAGACGATCCGGCCGCGGTTCAGATCGTACGCCGACAGCTCCACCTTGACCCGGTCGCCGGGCAGGATGCGAATGCGGTAGCGCCGCATCCTGCCGGCGATGTAACCGGTGGTCTCGTGGCCGTTGTCGAGCGCGATCCGGAAGAGGCCGTTGCGGAGCGACTCGGTGACCTCGCCCTCGACCTCGACCTTTTCTTCCTTGACGCTCATTTGGCTCCTCTCAGCCAGCCGCGGTGACGTCGGTCGCCTCGGGGCCCTTCTCGCCCTGCCGGGCCTCGTATGTGACCTTCGCGCCCTCGGTCAGGCTCTTGTAGCCCGAGCCGACAATCGCGCTGTGGTGGACGAACAGGTCCTTGCCACCCTCGTCGGGCTGGATGAACCCGTAGCCCTTCTGGTCGTTGAACCACTTCACAGTTCCGGTTGCCATGAAACACCTCCCTTCCACTCTCACGAACGAGTCAGGAAGGCGAAGCGCGCAACCGTCGAACGTCCTAAATCGAACGAAATCGTATCAGGCACCGCTCCAGAGCGTGGAAATACGCCATCGGGGGGAGGGTGAACGGCGCGGTGGGCGCCGATGTAGGCGGACGATGGCGGGGAACCACGACCAGATCGCGTCCGCGGCCCAGCCGGTCGCGCGTCGCAGCCGGGCGCATGCGCCCGCCGTCGCGAGCGCGCCCGCGGCGGTCGGCGCCCGGCTGGAGCTGCTCGGATTCGACCTGGCGGCGGCGTTCCACGAGTCGCCGCTCGGGATCGTCATCCTCGACCGCGAGGGGCGCTGGCAGGAGGCGAACCCGGCCTGGTGCGAGATCGTCGGCCGGCCCCGCACTGATCTGGTGGGGCGCCACTTCAACGAGCTGACGCATGCCGACGATCTGGCGATCGGGATGGAGATGCTGGCGACGCTCCAGGGCGGCGCGCGCTCCGTGCAGGCAGAGAAGCGATACCTGGACGCCGACGGCAACGTCGTCCACGTGTCCGAGTACCTGACGGCCCGGCGCGATGACGACGGCCGGATCGTGCGTTACGTGGCCCACATGCGCGACACGACCGCGCGCGTCCGGGCCGAGCAGGAGCTGGCAGAGTCCGCCCGGCTCTTCCGAGACGTGCTCGAGAATGTGGATCTGGCCGCGCTCAACATGGACGCGAACGGCACGATCACGTACTGCAATCCGGAGCTGTGCCGCCTGGTCGGATGGTCGGCGGAGGAGCTGCTCGGCCGCGACTGGTTCGAGATCTGCGTCCCCCGCGACAACGGCGAGGCCCGCGCCCTCCACGGCGAGGGCATCGCTACCGGCCGGATCGAGCGCCACCACGAAGGCCAGATCCTCACGCGCGGCGGCGAGCAGCGGACGATGCGGTGGTCGCACACACTCGTCACGAACGCCTCCGGCCGTCCGGTCGGGACGACGTCGCTCGGCGAGGACATCACCGAGAAGGTGGCGGCACAGCGGGCGCTCGCCCACCGCGCCACGCACGACCCGCTCACCGGGCTCGCCAATCGGACGCTGCTGGACGAGCGGCTCGCCTCGGCGGTCGCCGACTCGAGCCGCCCGGTGGCGGTGATCCTGTGTGACCTGGACGGCTTCAAGCTCGTGAACGACCACCTCGGCCACGCTGCCGGAGACGCGGTGCTGCGCGCCGTCGCGGCCCGGCTGCGGGGCATCTGCCGAGCGCATGACCTGGTGTGCCGGCCCGCCGGCGACGAGTTCGTGATCGTGCTGGCCGGCGAGCGCGGCGAGTCCGCCCGCCACCTGAGCGGCACCTGCGCCCATGTCGCCCGGCGCATCGAGGCGGCCGTGCGCCAGCCGGTCGTGGTCGACGGCGGTCGCGCCCAGGTGGGCGTGTCCGTCGGCTTCGCTGCCATGGTCGGACCCGGCCGGGGCGCGGAGCATCTGCTGCGCACCGCCGACCGGGCCATGTACCGCCAGAAGGGCAGCGCTTCCCGGGAGGACTAGGCGGCCTGGGGGACGGGCCGCGGCACGATCCCGAGCTGGTGGAGGACGCTCAGACGATCGGGTACGCCCCAGTGCTCGACCATGCGGCCGTCGGCGACGCGGATCACGTCGAAGACGCCCGCCCGCATCCGCCGTCCGGTGGGCGGGTTGCCCATGAACGGGCCGTCATGTGGTCCCGGTCGCCGTCAGCCGCGCCCACACGGTGTCGCCCGACACCGCGATGTCCTCGATCTGGAGGTGGAAGTCGGAGAAGGCGCTGCGCAGCGACGCGATCACCGCGCGCACGCCCTCGGCGCCGGGCGCGTGGTCGGGGCCGAACTCCTGGTGCTCGGCGAGATCCGGGGAGGTGACGGCGTCGGCGACGCTCAGGTCGCCGCTGTTGAAGCCCTCCTCGATCAACCGCCGGAAGAGCCGTTCGGGGTCTGACATGCGATACTCCTTTCAACCTTCACAATATTGAATACAGTATAACTGTATCAGATGATGAACGACGACGACCCACCCAGGCGCGCATACCGCTCTGACCGGCGCCGCGAGCAGGCCCAGGAGACGCGCCGGCGCATGCTCGACGCGGCCGGCAGGCTGCTCGCCGAGCGCGGGTACGCCGGAACGACGATCGCCGCCGTCGCCGCCGAGGCAGGCGTCGCGGTCGAGACCGTGTACGCGGCCTTCCGCAACAAGCGCACGCTGGTCGGCGAGCTCGTGCGGACGTCCGTCCGCGGCGACGGATCGGCCCCGCGCGCGGCGGAGCAGGCCGGCGCCCGCGCCGTGGCGGCCGCTCCGAACCAGGCCGAGCAGGTGCGCCTGTTCGCCGTCGACGTCTCGGCCCGCCTCGAGCGGGTCGGGCCGGTCTTGGAGGCGGTGGCCGCTGCCGCGGAGCCGGAGCTGACCGACCTGCGGGCGGCCGTCGACCGTGACCGGCTCGAGGGCATGCGCCGGTTCGTGACAGCGCTCGAACGTCACGGCCCGCTGCGCATGGATGCCGACGCGGCCGCCGAGACGGTCTGGGCGCTCGCGAGCCCCGAGCTGCACGCGCTCCTGCGCGGCCGGCGGGCATGGCCGCCGGAGCGCTACGTCACGTGGCTGGGGGAGACGCTCGGGGCGGCGCTGCTGCGCTAGGCGGATTCGGGGTCGGAAACCGGCTCGCGGAGGCGGTATCCGACGCCCGTGAGCGTCTCGATCGCGTCGCGCTCGACGCCCTCGGCCTGCAGCTTGTCGCGCAGGCGGCCCATGTTCACGCGCAGGAGGTGCATCTCGTCGGCGTAGCCGGGGCCCCAGACCGTGCGCAGGAGCATCTGGTGGGTGAGCGGGCGCCCGCCGGCGACGGCCAGGGCCTTCAGCAGGTCGAACTCGGTCGGCGTCAGCCGCACCTCCTCGCCCGAGACCGTCACCATCCGCCGGGGCAGGTCGATCCGCAGCACACCGACGTCGATCACGGCCTCGCCGCCCTTCTGCCCGGCCGCGCGGCGGAGGAGCGCGCGGCAGCGGGCGAGCAGCTCGCCCGGCGAGAACGGCTTCGTCACGTAGTCGTCGGCGCCCGCGTCGAGCGCGCGGATCTTGTCGGCCTCCTCTCCGACCGCCGAGATCAGCAGGATCGGCGCGGCCAGCCAGTCGCGCAGCTGACGGCACACCTCGGCACCGTCGACGTCGGGCAGCATCAGGTCGAGGATCACGAGGTCGGGCGGTGTCAGCGCCGCGGTGGTGAGCGCCTCGTCGCCGTTGGTGGCCGCGAGCACCCTGTAGCCGGCCTTGGTCAGCGTCACCTCGAGCGCGCGCCGGATGGGGCGCTCGTCGTCGACGACCAGGATGCGCTGCTCGCCGGCGCTCACCGCGGCCTCAGCTCGGGGCGCGCGGGCGGCCGGGATCGAGACGGTGAGCGTCGCCCCCGACCCGCCCGCCGGCTCGAGCGTGAGCGTGGCGCCGTTGGCCGTTGCCAGGCCCTGGGCGATCGCGAGGCCCAGGCCGGAGCCGGGCTCGCCGGCGCCGCCGGGGCCGCGGTAGAACGGCCGGAAGATGTGGGCGCTGCTCGGACTCGGGCATGCCGGGGCCATGGTCGGCCACCGAGACGGTCACGCGTCCGCCGCGGGCTGCGGCCGAGACCCGTCACCGGCTCGCCCGGCGGCGAGAACTTGGCAGCGTTCTCGAGCAGGTTCACGAGCACGCGCTGGAGCTGGGCGGCGTCGACCCGGACGAGCGGCAGGTCGGCCTCGTGCTCCACCTCGGCCTGCACCTCGGCGGATGCGCGCACGTCGGCGACGGCGGCGTCGACCAGGTCGCGGACGTCGACCCACTCGGCCGCGGGCACCGCCGCGCCGGACTCCAGCCGGGACAGGTCGAGCAGGTTGTCACGAGCCGGCTGAGACGGCCGCTCTGCTCGGCGATCGTGTCGACGAGCTCCCGCTCATCGCGGTCGAGCTCGGCGAAGCGCAGCCCCTCGGCCGCCGTCGAGATCGCCGTCAGCGGCGAGCGGAAGTCGTGCGACACGGTGCGCAGGAGCGCGGTCGTGAGCTCGTTCGAGCGGCGCAGCGCCTCGGCCTCGACCTCGTTCGCGAGCCGCTGCTCGCGCTCTTGGCCGAGCACGATCAGGCCGGCCAGGACGCGGCCGATCCGCGCGGCGTCGGGCGACTCGGCGGCGCCTGCCGGCGCGTCGATCAGGCGCAGCTCGCCGAGCCGGCGGCCGTCGAGCTCGATCGGCACGGTGCGGCCCGCCTTGGCCGATGGCGCCGGTGGGCCCAGGTGGATGCCGCCGTCGCGGGCGCCGAGCGCGCGTGCGGCCTGGCGGCCGAGCAGCGGCAGCGCCGCCTGCAGCTGCGAGCCGTTCGCGATCAGCGTCGCCAGCCGCTCGCCCAGCTGAGCTTCGGCCGCTCGCCGGGTTGCCTGCTCCGCCTCGGCCCGCTCCCGCGAGGCCAGGTGGCTCGTCACGAGCGCCGTGAACGCGAAGGCCGCCAGCGCCAGCCAGTCGCCCGACGAGCTGATCGTGAGGGTGTGCAGCGGCGGCAGGAAGAAGAAGTTGAAGGCGACCGCCGAGACGAGGCTGGTCGCGAGGCCCAGCCAGAGGCCGTAGATCGACGAGATTGCAAGGACGGCGACGAGGTAGAAGACGCCTGCCGAGCGGGCCGGTACGGTGGGGGTGAGCAGGGCGACGACGACGGTGCAGGCCGCGACGCTCGCGGCCGCGATCAGCGTCGCGGCCGGCTGCGACCGGTACCACTCGCGGTGGCCGACCGCCGCCGGCCACGGGATCCGCGCCAACCATGCCATCCGCGGCGGCTGCTCGGCGCTCATACGGGGATTCTCGCAGGGGATGGCCGCCGGAGCGGCGGCCGTCAGGCCTGGCCGACGACGACGCCGACGAGGACGACGATCCCGCCGCCCAGGGTGACCTGGATCAGCGACCGCGACAAGGTGACGTCGAGGAAGCGCTTGCGCAGGAGGGCGATCACCACGAGCTCGACGCTGACGACGGCCATCGCGATCGGCAGCGCCACGCTCAGCCGGTCGATGATGAACGGGAGCGAGTGGAAGGTGCCGCCCAGGAACGTGGCGGCGCCGGTGATCACTCCGCGGGCGGTGGCGTCGCCGCGGCCGCTGATGCTGCCGTCGTCGGAGAGCGCTTCGGAGAGGCCCATGCTGATGCCGGCGCCGAGCGACGCGGCCAGCCCGACCAGGAGGGCGGCGTGCGTCCCGGCCAGGAACGCCGTCGCGAAGATCGGCGCCAGCGTCGAGACGGTGCCGTCGATCAGGCCGATCAGCGCCGGCTGCACGATCTGGAGGAGGCGCTGGCGCTCGTCCCGGGATGCCCATGCCTGGATCGGGTTCGCGGTCATCCAGGTCAGTGTAGCAAGTGAATTGCAATAAGGTCTCCCTTAGTTTTGCTAGCATTGTCGAATATGGAGCTGAACGTCCTCGACGCAGAGCTCACCGCCGTGTTGCACGGGCGCGGCCAGCGGGTCACCCCGCAGCGGCTGGTCCTGCACCGGCTGCTGCGCGCCGGCCCGCAGCACCTGACGGCGGAGGAGCTGCTCGGGCGCTCGCGCTCGCAGCTCCCGAACGTGTCGCTCCCGACCATCTACGCCACGCTCGACCTGTTCGAGCAGCTCGGCGTCGTCCGCCGCGTCCCCGGCACCGGGCCGGCCCAGGTCTACGACTCGCGCGCCGACCGTCACCACCACTTGCGGTGCGTGCGGTGCGGCCGGGTGAGCGACCTCGAGGCGGACGTCGACGTTGCTGCGGCGGCAAGGGCGGCCGAGGCGCAGGGGTTCGCGGCCCAGCAGATCGAGGTGACGGTGTCGGGCGTGTGCGCGGCCTGCGCTCGCGATTCCGCCGCCTGAGCGGCCTGGAGGCCGCGGTAATCTGGGAACATGCCCCGCCGCCGTGCCAGTGACAGTGACCGTGACTGTTCTCGCGCGCTCTGGCTGCTCGGCCTGTCCGCGCCGGTCACGGCCGACGAGCTGACCGCGGCCTACCGGGCGCGGATCTCGCAGGCGCATCCCGACCGGCACGCCGGCTCGGCCGAGCGCTCCGAGGCGGCGAACACGCTGACGCGCGCCCTGAACGACGCGCGTGCGGTCGTCGCCGACTGGATCGGTTCCGGCCGCGACTGGCCGACCGCGCCGGCGCAGGCGGCCAACGGCTCGTCGCGGCCCGCGCCGCGCCCGCCGCGACCCGCCGACCCGGTGCGCGCCGGCGCCTGTCTGCCGCCGCACCGGGCTGCGCGCCGGCGACCTGGTGCGCGTCTGGCCGTACGACGGCGACGCCCGCACCGTCACGGGCACCGTCGTCGCGGGCCGGTACTCCCCGGCGTGGGTGGTGCTGGAGGACGGGTCCGAGGTGCCGTCCGAGCGCATCCGGCTGGCGTCGTTCGCCTGCCCGGTGTGCGGGATCTGCGCCGGCCCGGTCGTCGAGCGCCCGGTGGTGCGGCCATGCCCGGAGTGCCTGGTCGACCTGCGCCGGCTCGAGCGGCACGCGGCCGAGGCCGGCCGTATCCGCAGCGCGATCGAGGCGCGGGCGCAGGCCGGCATCGCCACCGCCGACGGCCTGGGGGACGAGCGCATGTCAGACCGGGCCCGCGACCGGCGCGGATGGGCCAGACGGCTGCGAACGGCGCCGCCCGACGACCTGCAGGCGGCCCTGATCTCGGCGTTCACGAACGCGTTCGACCGCTGGGCGGCCTAGCTTCCCGACAACCGGGGTCTGACCCCGAACGTCGGCCGTTGCACTCCCGTCGCACTTCCGTTCGGGGTCAGACCCCGATCTGAGGCGCCGGGGCGTGCTGCTAAACTCCGCCCGGTAACGCTAGTTGCAGGAGGCACGATGCATGTCTCGGAGATCATGCAGACGGCCCTGGTGACGAGCACGCCGGAGGCAAGCGTGCTCGAGGTCGCACAGCTGCTCACGCAGCGGCGGGTGGGTGCCTGTCTGATCGTCGAGGACGGGGCGCTCGCCGGGATCTTCACCGAGCGCGACCTCCTGCACGTCGTCGCCGCCGGGGAGGACGTGCGCGACCGCCGCGTCGCCGGCGTGATGACGCGCGACGTGACGATGGCCCCGCCGGACGCCGACGTGCTCTGGGCCGCCGACACGATGCGCCGCCTGGGCGTGCGCCACCTTCCGGTGGGGGAGGGCGGGCACGCCGTCGGCATCGTCTCGATCCGCGATCTCTACGCCGCCGCCGAGGCCGTGCTCCGGCTCGACCCGCGCGGCGCCGACGCCGCCGGCCACATGCTCGCCGCGGCGGGAGGCTGATCCGAAAGCACCGACGAGAGGAGCACCATGCAGCAGCAACACGAGGACACGGGATTTGCGATCCGCATCGGCCTTCTGTCGGTGATCGCGTTCATGTCGTGGCCGGTGTGGATGGCCATCGTCGCCGGGGAGCGCTCGTTCACCGCGGCCGTCGCGTGGTCGGCCGCCGTGCCCGTGCTGCTCACGCTGATGGTGCCGTTCGTCGCCTTCCACTGCGCCGACCGCATCCACCATGCGTTCACGCGCCTCGAGCACGCGCTGCACATCGACTCGTTCGTGCACGACCACATGCCCCACCGCCACGCCTGAAGCGTCACGGGACAGTCCCCTAACACTCAGACAGCTGTTGCGGAGCCGAGCCGGCCGGCCAGCGTGCGGCCGGCGAGCTCGATCGGCTCGATGTCGTACGCGTCCGGCAGGCTGATCAGGAGGCCGTCGACGCCCGCGTCGAGGAACGCCTCGACCTGCTCGAGCACCGAGCCGGGATCGCCGGTGATGAACGATGCGGCCGCCTGCTCCGGCGACATGTGTCGGATCTCGGCGACCCGCTTCGCGTTGCGCTCCGCCTCCGCCTGAGTGGCGGCGATGTTGACGGGGCCGAGCCGCGTCTTCGTGATCTCTGCGGGATCGCGACCGATCCGCTCGCAGCACTCCTCCAGGATGCGCACCTTGCGCCGGATCGTGTCGACGGCGCCGAAGAAGTTGCACGCGTCGGCGTAGCGGGCCACCATCGGGATCGTGCGCCGCTCGCCGCTGCCGCCGATCAGGAGCGGCGGGCCGCCGGGCCGCAGCGGCCGGGGGAAGTTCAGCGCCGCGTCGATGCGGTGGCGGCGGCCGGCGAAGCTCGGCGCGTCCTCGGTGAACATCGCCCGGCAGATCTGCACCGCGTCCTCGAGGCGCTCGAACCGCTCGCGCAGCGGCGGGAACTCGAAGCCGTAGCCGTTGTGCTCGTCCTCGTTCCAGGCCGCCCCGATGCCCAGGATCGCCCGGCCGGACGAGACGATGTCGAGCGTCGTCACCATCTTCGCGAGCAGCGCCGGGTTGCGGTACGTGACGCCGGTGACCATCGTCCCGAGCTGCGCGCCGCGACGTCCGCGCCGCGATCCCGCACAGCAGCGAATAGGCCTCGAGCATCGGCTCGGTGCGGGCGCCCACGACCGCGATCTGGTACAGGTGATCCATCACCCAGATCGAGTCGAATCCCGACCGCTCCGCCGTCCCCGCGATCTGGGCGATCCGTTCGAAGAGCTCCCCATCGGGCACATCCGGATAGGTGAAGCTGTTGATCTGGAGCCCGAACCGGGTCACGGGCTCGCGTGCGCTGGTCGCCATCACATACTCCCCTCGACTACTGCATCGGAGTATGCCGCTGCCGTGAGCGGTAGGCGCGCACCTTGTGCCGGCTCCCGCAGACCGCCATGTCGCACCACTGGCCGGAGCGGTTGCGCGAGCGGTCGTAGAAGGCCCAGCCGCAGCCGGGGTCGACGCAGGCCTTGAGCCGCGTCCAGCTGCCGTCGAGCATCGCCGTGCCGGCTGCCGCGAGCACCGCTCCGAGGACTCCGGCGCCGCGCAGCGCGACCGCGCCGTCGGCGCCGAGCTCGACGTGCACGGGGGCCTGCGCGGACATGCGGTTCACGAGCGCCGCCGCCTCGGGATCCGGCTCGGCTCCGGCATTTACGCACAGCAGCGCCCGGAGCGCCTCGCGCAGCTCCGTCGCCGTCGCGATGTCGCGATCGCCAGGCGGCGGACCGGCGGCCGCCAGCCCCTGCTCCTGTAACCATGTCGAGAACGTTTGGCGGTGCGCCAGAAGATCCCGACCCTCCTCCACGTCCAGGGTGTTGACGAACTCCTGCACCAGGCGCAGCGACCCCGGTGCGGGGGCACGGCTGGAGAGTTCTGTCGGCGCAGCATCCATGTAACCAGTGTACACTACACACCGGTTACATCCCGAGAGGAGGGCTCAACATGCATTCGGCCAACACCTGGCTCGCACTTCGCAACTTCGACTGGGACGCGCACACCGACCGCGGCCGGCGCGAGTCCGACCGCGCCGTCATGCGGCGCGTGATCGATCCCGACGCGCCGATCGACCGTCGCGCCAGCGCGCGGCTCGAGAAGCTCCGCTCGCGGGGCTACCGCACGACCCTTGCCCGGATCCTGCGCCATAACCTGGAGCTGGGGGCGAAGCGCTCGCCGCTGGCGCCGCCGGTGGCTCGTCTGCTCGCCCGCAACCCGGGCGACGCGAGCCTGATCGCGGCCGGGCTGGAGCAGGGCGACCCCGATCCGCGCGCCGTCATCGAGACGGAGCGGCTGCTCGAGGCGCCGGTGCCGTCGCCGGAGCGGCTGGACTGGATTCTGCGGCTGCTCGCGCCCTCGCGGGCGCCCACCTGCGACGCCTAGACGGCGGCGGCCGCGGGCGAGGCGGCGCTGACCGCGGCGAGCGCTGCACCCATGCCGGCTGCGACCCGCTCGAGCTCCGCCTGCGAGATCACGTACGGCGGTGAGATCTGGAGCGCGCGACCGGCCAGGCCGCGCGTGAGCACGCCCTGCTCGCGGCATGCATGCACGACCCGATCGACGATCCCCGGATCGGCGGCGCGAGCGTCGGCGTCGAGCTCCACGGCGGCGAGCAGGCCCAGGCCGGAACGGATGTCGCTCACGAGCGGGGCCGAGCGTAGGGGCGCGACCGCCGCGGTGAGCACAGGCTCCATCTCGGCGACGCGCTCGACGAGGCCTTCGCGGGCCATCAGGTCGAGGTTGGCGATGCCGGCCGCGCAGGCGGACGGGTGGCCGGAGTAGGTGAAGCCGTGGCGGAAGAGGGTGCCGGGCTGCGTCCAGAACGGCTCCTGGACTCGCTCGTTTGCGATGACCGCGCCCAGCGGGAGATAGCCGGAGGTGATCGCCTTGGCGCATGTGATCAGGTCGGGCTCGATCCCGAGCCGCTCGCTGCCGAACCAGCGGCCGAGCCGCCCGAAGCCGGTGATGACCTCGTCGGCGATCAGCAGGACGTCGTATCGGCGGCACAGCTCCTGCACCGCCGCCCAGTAGCCCTCGGGCGGGTGGAGGATGCCCCCGGCCCCGATCACGGGCTCGCCGATGAACGCCGCGATGGTGCCCGAGCGCTCCGCCAGGAGCGCCTCGAGCTCGGCGGGATCGTCGTGCGAAACCGATGCGACGTCCGGGATCAGCGTGCCGAACCCCTCGCGGTTCGACGGGATGCCGGCGAGGCTCGTCCCGTACGCGTTCATGCCGTGGTAGGCGTGGCGGCGGTGGACGATCGCCTGCTTGTCCGGCCGGCCGAGCGCGTGCCAGTAGCGCCGGGCCAGCTTGGCGGCCGTGTCGACCGCCTCCGAGCCGCCGCTCGTGAAGAAGACCGCGCCGTCCGGGAACGGCGCCAGCTCCGAGACGCGCTCCGCCAGGTCGAGCGCCGGCCGGTTCGCCAGCCGTTCGAACGTGTCGTAGGCCGCCAGCGTGCGCATCTGAGCCGCGGCGGCGTCGGCGATCTCCGCCCGGCCGTGGCCGGCCGCGCAGTACCACAGGCCGCCGCGGGCATCGACGTACTCGCGACCCCGCTCGTCCCACACGATCGCGCCCTCGCCCCGCGCGATGACCACCTCTGCGTCCTTCACGACCGCCATGTCGGCGAACGGATGCCAGAGCCGTGTCATCGAGCGGACGATACCAGCGCGTCGAAGAGCGGCCGGCCGGAGCCGGGGACGTCCGCCTCGGGGTGCCAGAGAACGCCGATGCAGAACCGTGAGCCCGCGCGCTCGAGTCCCTCGATCGTCCCGTCGTGGGCGTGCGCCGTCACGGACAGGCCGGCGCCGACGTCGCCGATGCCCTGGTGGTGGTGCGAGCGCACATGCGGCCGCTCGCCCACGATCTCGCGCAGCCGCGAGCCCTCGACGGTGACGATCTCGTGCTCGCCCCAGCTCGCGTCGTCGAGGCGGTGCGGCGTCTGGTCGGTCACGTCCTCCAGGTGCTGCAGCAGCGTGCCGCCGCACGCGACGTTCAGGAGCTGGATGCCGCGGCAGATCCCGAGCACCGGCAGGTCACGCTCGAGCGCGCCGCGCAGGACGCCGAGCTCGGCGCCGTCGCGGCGGTCGTGCTTGGCGCCGGTACGGGGGTGGGGCTCGTGGCCGTACAGGTCGGGCCCGACGTCCTCGCCGCCCGCCACCACGAGCCCGTCGAGCATGTCGAGGACGTCCTCAGGCTCGTCGGCCCAGAGCGGGTCGGGCGGCAGGACGATCGCCCGGCCGCCGCCGAGCCGGACGCCCTCGACGTAGCCCTGGGCGATGAACGCGGCATCGAGCGCCCAGGCGTCCATGACGGCGTGGCGCCAGTAGCTGGTGATGCCGATCGTCGGCCGGCGCATGCGGTCGCAGGCACACGCCCGGCCGGGGCCCCCGATCGCTCCCACTCGATCGGCGCCCCGGCCGGGAACGTGGTTCAGTCGCCCGAGGCCGGCTCCAGGCCGGTGTCGAGCGGCACCTCGACGGCCTTCGCCCGCACGTCTGCGGCGAGGATGTAGCCGACGACGCCGAACACCAGGATCACGGCCAGGGTGCCGAGGGTGAAGACCTCGAAACGCACCCGCGAGACACCGTAATTGTCCATGACGCTGTAGGAGTGCCCGGTGATGCTCTCGAGCGTGCCGGGGAACAGCGCCACCCACGAGCCCAGCACCATCCAGGCGGTGCAGAGGCCGGTGCACAGCCACATGAGCCCGTTGCCGGACTTGCCGAGGCGGTACGGCCGCACGACGTGCCCGTGGCTCAGGCGCAGCTTGATCGCCGCCGGGAAGATGACCAGGTAGCTCAGGAGCGTCGTCGACGTGGCCAGGTAGAGCACGACCGTGAAGGTGTTGGCCGCGCTGGCGGAGCCGCTCAGCAGGTACACCGCGGCGAGCATGAAGATCGTCGAGGCGACCCCCGACATCACGTTCACGCGCACCGGCGTGCCCAGGCGGGCGTGGAACCGGCCGAAGTACCCCGGGAACGCGCCGTCGTATGCCGCTACCGCGAGGATGCGGTCGGAGCCCATCATCCACACCGCGCCGGAGGTGACCAGGGCGAAGATGAACCCGAACACCATCACGTCGGTGAGGAAGTTCTGGGCGCCGCCGTAGACGCTGAACGTGGTGTGGACGGCGTCCAGGAAGCCGCCGATGCCCGTGATCTGGCTCGCCGGGAGCACCGCCAGGATGCCGAAGATCGGGATGCCGTAGCAGAGCACCGTGATGACGCCGCTCTGGAGCACGGTCACCGGCACGTCGTGCTGGGGGTTCTGCATCTCCTCGGCGGCGCCGTTCTGGAGCTCGAAGCCGACGTAGTTGAAGAGCAGCAGCGGCACGAGCCCGAGGAAGATGACCATCGAATTCGGGTTGAAGTCGCCCGCGGCGTAGCCGTGCACGCCGTGCTCGATCGCGTAGACAAGGACGGTGATCGAGAAGAATGCCGAGCACGGCGACGCGAATGATCGCGCCGACGTTGGGGATCCACTTGCCGTGACGCAGCGACGCGATCGCGACGCCGATCGAGATCCAGATGAACACGACCTTGAACACGATGTTGCCGGCCGTGAAGCCGGAGCCCATCGCGTGCAGGTTGTCGTTCCACGCCGCCGAGGCGATGAAGCACAGCGAGCCGCCCACCCAGAGCGGGTTCGTGACCCAGTAGAGCACGGCGCCGAGCCCGGCGGGCAGCCGGCCCCAGCTCATCTTCATCCACTCGTACGGGCCGCCCTCCTGGGTGAACGCGGCCCCCAGCTCGGCCATCACGAGCGCGTACGGAAACACGAACAGGACGGCGAGGATGATGAGCCAGGTGAACGTCTGGGCACCGAACCCCGACACCTGCCCGAGCGTGTCCAGCCCGACCAGCGCGCACACAGTGAAGAAGAGCATGTCGAATCTGCGCAGGCTCTTGTGCAGATGCCCCTTCTCCTCGAGTGCCATGGCGGTCGTGACTTCGACGTCGACCGACCTTCCCTCAGATGCACTCATGAGACCCCTTCCCGAAAAGACCACGGATCAACGCCAATTTGGACGCTCGGGCGTCGATGAATGTTGCGATTATGGCCCAAAACCCGGCTGTTGCCTAGGACCGTACGCAGGTCCTTTTGAGGGCGGCTCGCGCCGCCCCTTGGGCCGGGACGCTACGCCGAGGTCGGCAGCGTGAGGTCGGCAAGCGTGGCGGTGCCTAGCACCCGCAGGGCCGGATCGATCGCGGCCATGCGGCCCGCCACGGCATCCTCGAGGTCGCTCGCTGCCGCGTCGGCCAGCTCTCGGCCGGCGGCTGTGCAGCTCGGTGCGGCCGTACGCGCCGTAGCGGACGGCGAACCCGCGCGCGCACAGACGGAGCGCGATCTGCTTCGCCTGGCTCTGGCTGGCGGCCAGCTGGGCCGCCAGGCGGGTCGTCTCGAGGGGCTCCTCGGAGCGGAGCAGCAACAGCGCGTACAGCTCCATCGGCCGAAGCGCGCACCGGCGGGCTGCCTCGAGCACCGCACGGTCCAAAGCCCTGACCATCCGCAGCCCCGCCGGCACATCGTGGGAGGAGAGGGAGGGGGTTCTTCCATCCACGACCGTCAAACCGGCGCGGCTGCGGAGGTCAGGTGATGGTGTTGCCACGGGCGGCATTCTCCGCTTCCTGTGGTAGGGGCATCCTCCCCCTTTTGGGGGAACTTTCTGCCTGAACTGGAACAGGTTGTCCATTGGGTTGACCGGTTCCAGTTGGCACTTAACCGGTTATGTCACGGCGGATGAAATGGATCCAGGCAACCGTCAGGGATGCCGCCGCGTACACGAATGACACATAGGCGGCGTGGACGATCGGCGACCAGTCGAGCGGTGTGCGAAAAAGTGTCTCCCAGGCGTCCAGCTGCGCTGTCAGCATCCACCGCTGGGCGGCCGGGGCATCGAGCACGGGGACGATCTGGGTGAGCTGCTCGATCAGGGCCACCATGAGCGTGCCGACCACGGCTGCGGCGCTGTTGCGCGACACCGTCGAGAGCAGGATGCCGACCGCCGCGAGCGCGAGCACGGGCATGGCGTAGACGAGGAAGCTGCCGATCACGAGTGCGAGGGCGCGCGACGGCGAGATGACCGTGGAGAAGGTCGGGAGCGGGTCGAAGCCGCTCGTGATCCCGCCGGCGAGCGTGCCGGCGACGCCCATCGCCACGACCGCGGCGACGACGTACCCGAAGGCCGAGACGACCTTGGCGGCGAAGATCGCCGAGCGGCTGGTCGAGCGGGTGAGGATCGTCTTGAGCGTCCGGTTGTGATCCTCCGCCGCCACGATGTCGCCGGCGACGAGCGCGGTCACGAGCGGGAACAGGAAGAGCGCCGAGAAGAGCAGCGTGAGCAGCGGCACGGCGAACCCGGACTCGACGGCGAAGCGCAGGAAGAACGGGATGCCGGAGTCGGTCGGGTTGGGCGGGTGCAGCTCGATCGCCGCCGCCAGCAGCACCGGCGTGGCCGCCGCCGCGCCCAGGCCAAGGTACGTGCGCCGCTGCGCCGCCAGCTTGCGCACCTCCCAGCGCAGCGCCCGGGTCATGCGCCGGCCTCGTGCTCGGTGAGGTCGAAGAAGAGCTCCTCGAGCCCGCCCGAGGGGACAAGGGCGTGAATGCCGATGCCTGCGGCAGCGAGCGCGAGCGTGAGCGGCGCCACCGCGTCCGGCGCGGCGGCGAACGCGACGGCCGACCCTTCGGCGTGCACGTCGCGGATGCCATCGGCCGCCTGGCACACCGCCAGGGCGGATCCGGGATCGGTGGCCTGGAGCCGGTAGCGGCCGTTGCTCCGTGCGGTCACCTCGGCGAGGTCGCCCTCGTAGCGGACGCGGCCCTCGCGCAGGATGGCGACGCGGTTGCAGAGCGCCTCCACCTCACCCATCAGATGGCTCGACAGCAGCACCGTGATGCCCTCGCCGGCCAGGCGGTGGACGAGGGCGCGCATGTCGCGCATCCCGGCCGGGTCGAGACCGGTCGTCGGCTCGTCCAGGACGAGTAGCCGCGGCCGGCGCAGGAGTGCCGCGGCCAGGCCGAGCCGCTGGCGCATGCCGTGTGAGTAGCCGCGCACGCGGTCGCCGGCCCGCCCGGTCAGCTCGACGATCTCGAGCACCTCGGCGACGCGGCCGCCGTCCCCGCCGTCGAGGTCGGCCAGCAGCTCGAGGTTCGCGCGGCCGCTCAGGTACGGGTAGAAGGCGGGGTCCTCGACGAATCCGGCCACGCCCTCGAGGGCCGATACGGGATCGAGCACGGGATCGCGCCCGAACAGCCGCACCTCGCCCCCGGAGGGCCGGATCAGGCCGAGCATCATCCGCAGCGACGTCGTCTTGCCGGCCCCGTTCGGGCCCAGGTAGCCGTACACGTCGCCGGGCTGGACGGTCACGTCGACGCCGGCGACGGCCTCCAGCGTCCCGTACGTCTTGCGCAGGCCGCGGGCGGCGATCGCCGGCGCCGTGTCGGGGGCGACGCTCACAACCCTCGCGCCACCGCTTCGACCACGGCGTGCGGCATGCTGCCGAGCACCGTGTAGGTCACGCCCCCGCGTGCGAACCGGACGACCGCCCCGAGCGGCGTCACCAGCTCGCGGCCCTCGGCGCCGCCGACGGACACCCCCGGCAGGAGCCCCCACAGGCCGCCGCCGGGATCGCCGCCGCCGGGCTGCTCGAGCACGACGACCGACCCGAACGACCGGCCGTAGACCAGCAACCGCCCGGGCAGCTCGTCGGAGCGGCTGGCCTCGCGGCAGCTCTGCAGCGGCAGGCCGCCGAGCCGGGCCGGCGCGGAGCAGGAGACCGTCGCGCCGAGGGAGGGCGGCCCGCCGAAGCGGACGGGCACCGGCTGCATCCCGAACGGCAGCCGAAGCGCGAACACCGAAGGGTCGACGGCGCCGTAGCGGACGTTCGAGAGCGCGAACTCGACGAGCGGCTTCGACTGCCCGTGGCCGTAGATGTCGAGCATGAGCGGCGTGCCCGTGTCGGCGTCGACCGAGAGGGTCACATGCGACAACAGCCCCGGGCTCTGCACCGGCGCCATCTGGACGGTGTAGGACGGCCGGCCCGCTGTCACACCCGGCTGCGGCGTCGAGATCTCGAGCGACGAGCGCACCCGCCCGAGCAGCTGCGAGGCCCCGGCGAGGCCCGTGCGGATCCGGCCGATCGTCACGATCGACGGCAGCGTGGCCGCGAACGCGGTGCCGTCGGAGGCGTCGTACATGAGCGCGTGCGTGCCGTGGACGACGAGCTGGGTGTCGCCCTGGTCGGTCTGGAACTCCATCCGCAGGCGGCCGTTCATGTACCACAGCCTCCCGCTCGCCCCGGTGACGAGCGGGAGCGGGCTGCCGCCGGCGCTGGCCTGGGGCACGAGCGAGGTCGCCGGCACGAGCGAGTTGGCGTAGCGGAAGTTGGCGGTGATGCCCTCGGGGCCGTTCCCGCCGAGCTCCCGCAGTGTGAGCTCAGCGAGCGTCGCCGGCGGGGCGGTTTCGCGCCGCTGCGGTCGAGGCTCGCGACGGCGTTGGCCGCGACGAAGATCGCCGCGACGAGCACGCCGACACCGACCAGCGTGGCGGTCGAGGCGGTGCGCACCCACAGGGTCAGCCTCCTCATGTGGGTTGGCCGGTGATCACGGCTTCGAGCCGATTCTCTTGCCCGTCTGACAGCACGACCGAAGGAGCCTAGATGGAAGAGGCCCGCCGGCTCCGGCCTCAGCGAGGACCGTCCGTGAACCCATAACCGGCCCCCAACACCGCGCGACCCGCCGACGCGACAACCAAGGCGGGAGGCATCCGCGCTAACGTCGTTCGTCATGGCAAGGGACATCACAGTCAGCTTCCGCACGACCACCCAGCTCCGCGAGCGCCTTCACGCTGAGGCGGCACAGGCAGGCGTACCGATGGGGGCATGGCTGCGGGCGTGCCTGTCCGTCGTGCTCAACGACCCCGAGCTGCTGAGCCGGGTCAAAGCCGAGGGGAACGCACAGCGTGGCCGGCGTGGGCCGTCCGGCCCGTAGTCACTGCGTTGTCTCGGCGGCCAGGATCGTTAGACAGTCCCCGCCGGGGCGGGGACTGTCCCCGCGGTCTCAGCGCTTCGCGCCGGCCAGCGAGCGGGCGGCGGCGGCGATGTGCGCGCGGTCGATGCCGGCCTGGGCGAGCAGCTGCGGCCGGCGTGCCCGAGTCGGCATCGCGCGCACCGCGAGCGCTCATGACCGCGGCACGTCGCGCCGCGTCGGCGAACACCTCGAGCACGGCGTCGCCGATGCCGCCCTCGGGCCAGTGGTCCTCGACGGTGACGATCGCGCCCGTCGCCTCGCGCCGCCTCGATCAGCGTCTCGGCGTCGATCGGCTTGACCGAGTAGAGGTCGATCACGCGCGCCGCGATGCCCTCGCCGGCCAGCGTCTCGGCCGCGGCGAGCGCCTCGTGCAGGGTGATCCCGGCGCGCGACCAGCGTGACCTCGTCGGCGTCGGACGAGCGCACGACCCGGGCGCCGCCGATCGGGAACTCCTCGTCGGCCGGCGTACAGCACCGGCAGTCTCGCGCGCGTCGTGCGCAGGTAGACGATGCCCGGGCCGATCGACCATGGCCTCGACGAGCTTCGCGGTCTGGTTCGCGCAGCACGGGTAGAGGACGGTGCTGCCGTGGACGGCCCGCATCGTGGCGATGTCCTCGAGCGCCATCTGCGACGGGCCGTCCTCGCCGATCGACACGCCGGCGTGCGAGCCGACAGGCGGATGTTCGGCGCGGCTGACCGCCGCCATCCGGATGAAGTCGTAGGCGCGGACAGGAAGGCGGCGAAGGTCGAGGCGAACGGCACCCAGCCGCGGACCTGCATGCCCACCGCGGCCGCGACCAGTCTGCTGCTCGGCGATGTACATCTCGAAGTAGCGCTCGGGATGGGCCTCGCGGAACAGCTCGGCGTAGGTCGAGTTGCCGACCTCGCCGTCGAGGGCGACGACCCGCCCGTCGGCGGTGCCGAGCGCGGCCAGCGCGTCGCCGTAGGCCCGGCGCGTCGCGACCTTCTCGCCGACCTCCCAGCTCGGCCGGACGCGGCCTCGCCGGTGGCGAAGCGGTGCGGCTCGGCCGTCGGCGGTCGGCGGCTCGGGACGTCACGACCATGTCGCGCAGCGCCGCCGAGCTCGGCGATCGCGGCCTCGGGGTCGGCCGAGCGGCTTGCCGTGGCAGCCGTTCTGGTTCTCGACCGCGGCGACGCCCTTGCCCTTGATCGTGCGGGCGACGATCGCGACGGGCTGGCCGTCGGCGGCCAGCGCCTGCCTCGTAGCGCGTCGTCGATCTGCGTCGACGTCGTGGCCGTCGATCTCGATCGCGTGCCAGCCGAACGCCTCGCGCCCGGCGCACGTAGGCGTCGATGTCCCAGCCGAGCATCGTCTCGCCGCGCTGGCCGAGGCGGTTGACGTCGATGATCGCGGTCAGGTTGTCGAGGCCCGTCGTAGGCCGCGTGCTCGAAGGCCTCCCACATCGAGCCCTCGGCCATCTCGCTGTCGCCGCAGAGCACCCAGACCCGGTACGGCAGCCGGTCGAGGCTCTTGCCGGCGAGCGCGACGCCGACGCCGATCGGCAGGCCCTGGCCGAGCGAGCCGGTCGCGACGTCGACCCAGGGCAGGATCCGGCGTCGGGTGGCCCTCGAGGCGGCTGCCGAGCTTGCGGAACGTCAGCAGCTCGTCGTCCGTGATCGCGCCGGCGGCCTTGTACATCGAGTACAGCGAGCGGCGACGCATGGCCCTTGGAGAAGATCAGGTGGTCGTTCAGCGGGTTCCTCGGGGCGATCGAAGTCGTAGCGCAGGTACCTGGCGAGCAGCACGGCCATCAGGTCGGCGGCCGACATCGACGAGGTCGGGTGGCCCGAGCCGCCGCGGCGGCCGCGCGGACCGAGTCGACGCGCAGCTGCTGCCCGAGCTCGCGCCACCTGCTCCTGCTCGTTCATCGGGCTCCTCGTCCGGGGGTGATGAATGCCGCGGCGGCGCCCGCCGCAGGCGGCACTCAGCCCCGTCCTGCCCACGTCTACGACGGGGGTAAACGCCTGGACCAGAGAACGGGGCCCGCGTGGAAAACCCACCCGGGCCCGGAGCGAAGCAGTTCTTACAGAGAGGCGATGACGTTGTTCAGCGTGTTCTTGATCGCGGTGCTCAGGAGGCCGAGCGTGACGACGACGGCGATCGTGATCACACCGAGGACGACGGCGTACTCGGCCATGGTCTGACCGGCCTCGTCGCGGACATCGGCGAGAAACTCGTTGATTGGACTCACCTCCCCGAAGGGCTCGATGGGAACAGCGGTGTTCCCATCATGTCGGCGTCTCGCGAGGCCGCCCGGATCGCCCTATCGAGGGGTTTCGTACTGCAAAACGGGGAGTCCTGCTACGCGTCGAGCAGGGCGAGCGCGGGAGCGACGGCCCTGATCGCGTCCTCGGTGATCGGGTCGAGCACGAGGATCGCCTCGTCTGCGCCCGCATCCGCCAGCCCGCGCAGGTGTGCCGCGAGCGTCTCCGGGTCGCCCGCCAGCGGAGCCACCTCGGCCCGCGGCCGCATCACCCGCTCGGCCGTCGCCTGGTCGACCGTGACGAGCACGCACGCGCTGCGGTCGATGTCCTGCGGTGCGCGGCCGGCGCTCTCCGCTGCGGCAGAGATGCGGGCGTTCAGCTCCGCGAAGCCGGCGACCGAGTTGCCGTAGCCGTCCCACCAGGTGTTCCAGGCGTCGGCGTGGGGGAGCGCGATCCCGAGCATGCGCGGCCCGTTCGAGCCGATCATCAGCGGGATCCGCCGGGCCGGCGGCGGCAGCACGACCGCGTCCTGCGCCTGCCAGTACGTGCCGTCGAGCGTCGCGTGCTCACCGGCGACGAGGCGGCGGATGATCTCGTGCGCCTCTTCGAAGCGGGCGACGCGGTGGTCGTAGGGGACGCCGAAGGCCGCGAACTCGCCCCGGTTCCATCCGCAGCCGAGCCCGAGCACGAACCGGCCGCCGCTGACCTCGTCGATCGCCGCGGCCATGCGCGCGATCATGCCCGGCGGGTGGAAGCCGGTGCAGGCGACGAGCGGCCCGAGCTGGACGCGGTCGGTGATCGCCGCGAGCGCGCCGAGCAGCGTCCACACGTCCCATGGGCCCTTGTCCGGCTCGCCCTCCGTGCGGTAGAGCAGGTGGTCGCCGAGCCAGATCGAGTCGAACCCGAGCTCCTCGACGGCCTCGGCCATCGACCGGTACTCGGGCCAGCGCACGTCGCGCTCGACCTCGGGCAGCTGGACTCCGACACGGAGGGGGCGCGGCACGGCGTGACTGTACGCGAACCGTTCCGGCGGCCGCGTCGGAGACCGGCCTTCATGCGGATGAGAGGACTTGAACCTCCACGACCTTGCGGTCACACGGACCTGAACCGTGCGCGTCTACCAATTCCGCCACATCCGCGGGAGCGCGAAGTTTACCCGGGAGCGCAGGCGCCGGTGAGGAGCCCGGCGATCTCGTCGTCGCCGTAGCCGGCCTCCGCGAGCACCTCTGCCGTGTGCTCGCCGAGCCGCGGCGGCGGCATGCGCGGCCGCGAGGCGCTCGCCGTCGATCTGCATCGGCGAGGCGATCAGCTTGAGCGGCGCCGGCGGTGGGGTGCTCGATCGTCTCGACCGTGTGGGCCGCCGGGCCGGCGAGCGTCTCGGGCACCGTGAGCACCGGGCCGCCGGGGACGCCGCGCGCGGTCGAGGACGCCGAGCCAGTGTGCGACGGGACGCCCGGCGAACGCGCGCTGGAGCGCGGCCACGAGGCGGTCGCGGTTGACGACGCGCAGGCGGTTCGTGGTCAGGTCGGGGTCGTCGGCCAGCTCGTCGAGGCCGGCCTCGCGGCAGAAGCGGGCGAACTGCTCGTCCGTCCCGACCGCCAGGTTCACGTAGCCGTCGGCGGCCCGGAAGGTCTCGTACGGGACGATCGAAGGGTGGGCGTTGCCGAGCCGCACCGGCTCGATGCCGCCGATCAGCCAGTCGCCGCCGCGGTTGGCGAGCCAGGCCACCTGGGCGTCGAGCAGCGACACCTCGAGCGTCGCACCCTCGCCGGTGCGCGCGCGCCGCAGCAAGCGCCGCCAGGATCGCCGAGCTCGCGAACTGGCCGGCGACGATGTCCGAGATCGCGACCGCGACCTTCATGGGCTCGCCGTCGTGGTCGCCCTGCATGCTCATGATCCCGCCCAGTCCCCTGCATGACGAAGTCGTAGCCGGGGCGGGCGGCCTCGGGATGCCCGGTCGGGTAGCCGCGGATCGCGCAGTGGACGATCCGCGGATGCTCGGCCCGCACGGAGTCGGCGTCGAGCCCGAAGCGCTCGCCGGCGTGCGGGCAGGAAGTTCTCGATCACGACGTCGGCGCGCGGCCGCGAGGCGGCGGGCGACCGCGGCGCCGTCCGGGTGCTTCAGGTCGATCGCGATCGACCGCTTGTTGCGGTTGACCTGGAGGAAGTAGGCGCTCTCGCCGGCCACGAACGGCGGGCCCCAGTGGCGGCTGCCGTCGCCGCCTCCCGGCCGCTCGACCTTGACCACGTCGGCGCCGAGGTCGGCGAGCATCATGG
Source organism: uncultured Actinomycetes bacterium (assembly GCA_963708365.1). Classification (GTDB taxonomy): domain Bacteria; phylum Actinomycetota; class Thermoleophilia; order Gaiellales; family JAICJC01; genus JAICJC01. The sequence goes on along the minus strand of CAVPSM010000003.1, from coordinate 38,107 downwards.
TGCAGAACGGCCCCGCCAGGATCTGCGTCAGGTCGAGCACCCGGACATCGGCGAGGGGCAGGTCGGGCACGGCCCGCCGATCCTCCTGGGTCGCAGGTCGTCCAGCTTGGCGAGCTCGGCGAGGGCCCACTCGCGGTGCGTGTCAGCCTTGACGTTCACCTTGACCGCGGCGACGTTGCCCGTCGCGGTCGATGACGAAGCCGAGCGGATCAGGCCCATGTAGGTCTTGCCGTAGCTCTTCTTCTCGCCCCAGGCGCCATAGGCCTCGGCCACCGCGTGATCCTCGTCGGCGAGCAGCGGGAACGGGAGCGAGAACTTGGCCTTGAACTTCTCGTGCGACTCGGCCGAGTCCGGGCTGATCCCGAGCACGGTTGCGCCGGCCTCCTCGAACTGGCCCCAGCTGTCGCGGATGGCGCAGGCCTGGGTCGTACAGCCGGGCGTGTCGTCCTTCGGATAGAAGTAGACGACGACCGGCCTGCCGCGCAGGTCGGCGAGGTGGACCGTGTCGCCGGAGTCGGAGCGGAGGGTGAAGTCGGGTGCGGGCGTTCCGGTCTCGACCATGACGGCGTAGCGTAGTCGGGCCGATCGCGGCGGCCGTCCACCAGCGCGGCTGATAGCCTGCGCGGCCATGCCCGTGGTACATGCGACCGTGGGTTCGCTCCTGATCGTGACCAACACGCTGGTGGCGGCCTGGGGCTTCATCGCCTATCGCCGGAACGCCCCTCCGGGAATCTGTTCCGGCAGGCGCTCGCGCTCGCGCAGACGCTCGTGATCGGCCAGGCCTTCCTCGGGCTCGTCCTGATCTCGCAGGGCTACGAGCCGGGCGACCAGCTGCACTTCGTGTACGGCCTGCTACCGCTCCTGTGCGTGGCCTACCCCTATGCTTTGCGGGGTGAGGATGGGCGGCGCAACCTGCTGTTGTTCACGATCGGGTCTGGCCTCGTGGCCGCCCTCGGGGTGCGCGCGTTCATGACCGGGCCGCACTGATGACCAGGGAGTCTGTCCGCGGGCTACTGATCGTCGTCGGCATCGCGCTGATCGCGACGGTCTTCTTCAGCGTGTCGACGCGTATCTTCGACATCCTGCTGGGGACGATCGGCCTGATCTTCATCGTCCTCATGTGGTACTTCGGCTACGCCTGGTACCGCTCGAACCGGATGACGATCTCGCTCATGCCCGATCGGCAGCGCCAGGCCCTCTACGCCGGCATGGGCGCCGTCACGATCGCCGCCGGCGCCTACTCGCTGTCGCAGTTCGGGCTGGTGGCCCTGGGCGGCTTCACGCTCCCGCTCGTGCTGGTCGCCCTGGCGGGCGGCTTCGCGATGCTGTGGGCGTGGGAGGAGTCGAAGCGCTACCACCTGTGAGTGGTCACGGGCGGAGCGCGTCGGCGGGCGCGTCGATCGCCGTGTGAGCGCCGCCGTCGCGTCCGCTCCCTGCGCTCCACGTATGGCTCCAGGTGTGATTATCCTCACCGGGCCGCCGGGGTCGGGGAAGACGACCGTCTCCCGGCTGCTGACGGCTGCCCAAAGCCGATCCGTTCATCTCGAGTCCGATCGCTTCTTCCACTTCATCGCCAGCGGGTACGTCGAGCCGTGGCTTGAGGAATCACGTGAGCAGCCGTGGTCGTCATGGACGCCGTCGCCGTCGCAGCCGCGGCGTACGCTCGCGCCGGCTACTTCACCGTGGTCGACGGGATCCTCGGCCCTCGGTGGTTCTACCCGCCCATGCGCGACGCGCTCAAGAACGAGGGGTGCCGGGTCGGCTACGCCATCCTGCGTCCGCGGCTCGACGTCGCGCTGAGCCGCGCCCGCGGTCGCTCGTCCGAGACGCTGTCTGACCCGGACGTGATCGAGAACCTGTGGGAAGGCTTCGACGGTCTTGACGCCTCGCTCGATCGGTGTGTGTTCGACACTCGAGCGAGACACCAGACGAAACGGCCCGCCGTGTCGGCGAGCAACTCGCGCTGGGTGCGCTCGCCGTCTGAGGCGAGGCCACAAACGCTCCGAACGCAATGAAAGGGACCGTCGCCTGTGATCTACCCGCGCTCCGACCGGAGCAGGGCCAACCAGCTTCGCCCTCGTGATACAGGAACGGGTTGTTCTCCGGCGTGTAGTAGGTGACCGCGCCGACGGCCTGCGACAGCGCCCAGCCGCGGGCGCGCTCCCAGGTCGCGTCGTCGGTCGGGAGCGCCTCCCGGAAGGCGTCGCGCGCCTCGGCGGAGTGCAGCTTCCACGCGACCATCACGTCGCAGGCGGGGTCGCCGACACCCATCGTGCCCCAGTCGATCACGCCGGTGATACGGCCGTCGCGCACGAGCCAGTTGCGCATGTCGAGGTCGCCGTGGTGCCACACCGGTGGGCCGTCCCAGGGCGGCGCCGCCAGCGCGCGCTCCCACTCGCCGGCCGCAGCGGGATCGCCGTCGAACTCCGCCAGCCAGCCCTGCATCTCGGCGTCGCGCTCGGCGAGCGGATTGCCACGCCCCCGCGGGGCGCCCGCCGGATCGACCTGCTGGAGCGCCCGGACGATCGCGGCGAGATCGATCGCGGCCTGGACGGCGTCGATCTCCTCGACCTCGACGGTGTCGCCGTCGACCCACGTGTGGATCTCCCAGAACCACGGGTAGCCCGCGCCCGGTGCCCCCTGCGCGACCGGGACGGGGATCTCGACCGGGACGAGCGGGGCGAGCTGCGGTAGCCAGTCGAGCTCCTTGCTCCCGGCCGTCGTCGAGCCGTCCCGGCGCGGGATGCGGACGGAGCAGATCGTCGCCGAGCCGGAAGATCGCGTTGTCTGTCCCGCTCGGCTCGATGCGGCGCAGAGGCAAATCGCGCCAACTCGGGGAACTGCTCGGCGAGGAGCCGGCGCACGAGCGCCTCGTCGATGTCGAGCTCGTCGACGTGCATCCGCGGCGTCAACGCGTCGTGCTCCCGGAGCTCAGCCGACCGGGCGTCGCCGCGTCCCGAGGACGACCGAAATCGCCATCGCGAACAGCCCGATCGCTACCAGCGCATAGCCGTAGCCGGCGTAGGGATGGGGTTCGAGTGCGCCCGGTACGCGGCACGTCTCGGGGATGCCGCACTGCCCGCGGTTCCGGTACCCCAGCGCGCAGAACGCGGCAGCGAAACACGCGAGCCCGAGAACGACGCCGCCGGTGATCACCCGCTCCCGCATGGCCCGAGTGTACGGGCACCCGCCCGGAGCGACGACTCAGTCGGTGGCGAGCAGCGCGTGCGCGGCCCCGCCGAGCGAGCGCAGCGCCTCGGGCACCGAGCAGGCGATGCACGTGAAGATCGGCGTGTCGCGCTCGGTGTAGCGGCTGGCCTCGGTCTCGCGCAGCCGCATCATCAGGTCGAGGAAGTCGCCGACGAAGTCGGTCTCGAACGCGACGACGAACTCCTGGTCGTCGATCCCGTACGAGTACGTCGTGTTGATCTTCACGGTCGGGAACTCGTGCCCGGTGGCGATGTGCTCGTTCATGATCCCCTGCCGCGCCGGCTTGGACAGCTGGTACCAGGCGCGGGTCTTCACCATCGGGTAGATCAGCAGGTAGCGCGAGTCGGGGTTCCACATGATCCGGCCGCGCTTGTGCATCGAGCGGCCCTCGCCCTTCACGTACTGCGAGCGCCGCGTCATCGACAGGTAGGCGTACGGCGTCTCGAGGTACGAGCCCATCGCGGTTGACGCGATCGCCGTGCCGATCTCCTGGAAGTCCTCGAGCCGCTCGGACACCTTCCACAGCATGAAGTCGGCGTCCGGGCGTAGGCCGGCGATCGTGTAGGAGCGGAGGGCGAAGCTCTCGCCGAACGACTCGATCGTCGCCGCGAGCTCGGCCCGCGACGACTCCTGCTCGGCCTCCGGCAGCCGCCGCCAGGCCGGGTCGAGCTTGTAGAACGAGAAGTGGACGAACTGGCGGTCCTCGCCGGCGGAGTTGTTCGGCGTCCCGCCGTTCGAGGTGCTGCCGTCGTCGCTCATCCTGCGTCGATCGTAGCAGGCGATTCCTGACGCTCCCGCAACGCCCCGGGCGTTGTTCCGTGACAGGCGGCGAGCCCTACGTTGGAGCGCGTGGAACGAGCCACCCACCGGCAGCGCGGCCAGGCCAGCGTCGAGACCGTCGTCCTGCTGCCGGTGCTCGTCGCGCTCACGTTCGCGGTGTGGCAGGCGGCCCTGGCCGGGTGGACGCTCGTATCGGCCGACGGCGCGGCGCGGGCGGCGGCGCGCGCCGCGCTCGCCGGATCGCCGCCGCGGCCGGCGGCGCTGGCTGCGCTCCCCGCCTCGATGCGGCCGGGTGCCCGGGTCGCAGGATGCCGGCGGAACCGTGACGGTGCGCGTGCGCATTCCGGCGGTGCTGCCCGGATTCGACGTCGACATCTCGGCCTCGGCCGCTGATGGTGCGGTCGTGAAGCGAGCGTGGACAGGCGACGGTCGAGCTGGTCGTGTTCGCGACCCTGGCCGCGGTCGTGGCGATCGGTCTCCAGGCGGTACTCGTCGCCTGGGCGGCGCAGGGCCGCGCGCAGGGGATCGCCGATCAGGCGGCGGTCATGGTCGCCGAGGGCCGGCCCGTGCCGGCGCAGCTCCGCCACGACGCCGGGATCCGCGTGCGCGGTCGCACGCTCGTCGGTGACCCTGCCCGTCCGCCTCGCCGGCGGGCTGGCGCACACCGACTGCGGTCGCGCGGGCGGCGCTCCCGTGAGCGAGCGCGGGCAGATCTCGGTCGCCGCCGTCGCGGCGATCGCACTCGTGCTGCTCGGCGGCGTGCTCCTCGGCTACCTGAGCATGGTCGCCGCGGGCGGGGGACAGGCGCAGCGCGCGGCCGACCTCGCGCGCCGTCGCGGCGGCGACGCGGCTCGCCCACGACCCGGACGCCGCCCGCGCGGCCCTGCGCCGGGTCGCCGCCGACGCAGCGCGGCGGAACGGCGCCCGCCTCGTCTCGTTCGGGCTCGTCCGCGACGGCCGATGTGCCGCGCGCGATCGACGTCGCAGTGGCGCTCCCGGTGGTCGGCTCGGTGCCCGTCGCGGGGCGCCAGTCGCCGCGGGTGGAGGCCCGTGCACGTGCGGCGTCGCCTACTCGGCCGCGCTTCCGCCCGACGTCGTTCCGGCCGGTCGACCTGCACGGAGGACGCGGGCCGCTCGCCGCCGTGGCCGCCGCCGAGGCCCAGGTGGGTTGGCCGTACGTATGGGGCGGCGAGAGCCGGGCGGAAGGCGGCTTCGACTGCTCGGGCCTGATCGACTACGCGTATGCCGCCGCCGGCGATCCGCTGCCGGGGCGGCCGACCGCCGCCGACCTGTGGCAGGACTCGCGTCCGGTCTCCGCCGAGGAGCTCGTGCCCGGCGACCTCGCGTTCGTCGGCACGCGCTCGGGAGCGCCGCACCACGTCGGCATGTACGTCGGTGACGGCACGGTGGTCGTGGCGCCGCACACGGGCGCCGACGTCCGGTTCGAGCCGCTGGCGGCCGGGGGCTGGGACGGGTTCGGCCGCCTCTTCCAGGCGGCCCGGTCGCCGAATCGGCGGACCCGGCGGTCGAGGCGGCCGCCCGGTCCCATCAGGTGCCGCCCGACGCGCTCGCGGCGGAGCTGCGCCTCGGGCTCGCGACCGATCCCGACATCGCGGCGACCGTGCTCGCAGCGGCCATGCGCCGGCATCCGGGCGACCTGGCGGCGGCCCTCGGCGACGCAGCTCGGCGACCGCTCGGCGGCGGCGCTCGTACTGCGGTCGGCGTCCGGGCGTCGGGCTGCGCGACTTCTCCGGCGTCGTCCGGCTCCTGCCTCTGGCCGCTGCCGCCGTGCGTGCGGTCGGCGGCGCACCGCGGCCCCGGCCGCCGAGGACGACGGCCCGGAGCCGGCGGGCATGCTCGAGACCGGCGAGAAGGCGCTCGAGCGCGGGGCGGAGCAGGGCGATCATCTCGGCGGCCGGCTCTCGGTCCAGGCGGCGGCGGCTTCAAGAACCTGGGCCGGTTCGGCCTTACGCTGCCGCCACGTTCCTGCCCAACCCGCACCTGCGCGACCTCGCCGACGCTCGCCGGCGCGACCTGGGACGGGGTCGAGAGCGGCCTTGCGATCGCCCGCGGCGGCGTCGAGCTGTCGCGGCCCGTCGCTGTGGGCGACGCGGCTGACGGCGCCGCTCGGGCTCGGCGTTCGGCGCGGTATTCGCCTACCAGGCATGGACGGCCCGCCGGCGCGACGACCGGATCTGGTACGGCGCCCAGGCTGCCAGCAGCGCGCTGACCTCGGCGGGCGCGATGACGGCGGGCGCCGATCTGGTCACGCTCGGGGCCGGGACGGCCGAGGTACCGCCGGTCGGGGCCGCGCTCATGCTGGCCGGCGTGACGGTGCTCGGTGCGCGCCTGCGTCTACCGCGAGCGGCGCTGGCTGGCCGCGCGGCGCAGGGCGAGCGGCCGGCGCCGCGCTCGCTGCCGGCCGCTCGCTCGCGGATGTCGCTCGAACCCGTTCTAGATGATCGATCCCACGCCCTCGCGCGCACGGAGCGGCTGGGATCAATCATCCAGCGCTGACGATCGCCGTCGTCGGCGCGACGACCTGCGTGACGGCGCCGGTCTGGACGTCGTAGATGTAGCCGGACACGGGATCGAGTCGTCGATGTACGGCGACGCGAGGATCGCGGAGACGTCGTCGCGCACGCTCTGCTCGAGGTCCGGGAACGGCAGGAAGTCGATGTGCGAGGCGTCGGTGCCGGTCTCGCTCGTGCAGCTTCGTGTGCAGATCGTCGTTCGTGAACGTGAGCATGCCGCAGTCGGTGTGGTGGATGACCGCGAACTCGTTCGTCCCCAGCAGGCGCGACGAGATGACCAGCGAGCGGAGCGCGTCGTCGGAGACGCGGCCGCCGGCGTTGCGGATCATGTGGGCGTCGCCGATCTCGAGCCCGAGCGCCTGCTCGGGGTGGATGCGGGCGTCCATGCAGGTGACGATGGCCACCTTGCGGGCGGGCGGCATCGGCCTGCTCGCCGTGTGCGAAGCTCGCGCTGGAACTCCTGGTTCGCCGTGAGCATTCCCTTGAGCTCTGACACGGTGACCTCCTTGGTAGGTTGGATGCGATCCTAGCAGTCTTGGATCCAACGTCGCCGTGGGCCGAGAGAGGGGCGAGGAGGCGCGAGGCTACGATGGACGCGATGTCCGCCGTCGCCCGCAGCGAGCGCAGCCAGCGCCTCGACGCCCAGCTCCGCGCGCTCCCCGACCAGCCCGGGGTGTACATGTTCCGGAGCGAGGCAGGCGACGTGCTCTACGTCGGCAAGGCCAAGTCGCTGCGCAAGCGGGTGAGCTCGTATTTCCGCCGCGACCTGCACGCGACCGTGAAGACGGCGGGCCTGGTGGAGCGGATCGAGGAGATCGAGTTCGTCGCGGCCGAGTCCGAGACCGAGGCGCTTCTCCTCGAGCAGAACCTGATCAAGCGCCACCGGCCCGGCGTTCAACATCCGCCTGCGCGACGACAAGTCGTACCCGTACATCGCGGTCACGGTCGGCGACGAGTACCCGCGGGTGATGTTCACGCGCGAGCGGCACCGCAAGGGCGTGCTCTACTTCGGCCCGTACGCGAGCGCGAAGAAGGTGCGCGAGACGCTCGACGTGCTGAACCGGGTGTTCCCGTACCGGCCGTGCGAGGGGCCGCAGCCCGGCCGCCGCTCCGGCGTCCCCTGCCTCGACTACCACATCGGCCGCTGCGCAGCCCCGTGCGTCGGCTACATCGGGCCGAGACGAGTACCGGACGGTGATCGACAGCGTGGTCGAGTTCCTGTCCGGGCGCGTGCGGCCGCTCGAGCGCCGGCTCGAGACCGAGATGAAGCGGGCGGCCAAACGAGCACGAGTTCGAGGACGCGGCCCGCTACCGCAACCGGCTGATGGCGGTGCGCCATCTGTCCGAGCGCCAGGTGGCCGACCGCCGCAGCCTCGGATCCGCCGACATCCTCGGCATCGCCTGCAGCGGCGACACTGCGAACGTGCAGCTCTTCCACCTGCGCGACGGCCGCCTGTCCGACCGCCACGGCTTCTACCTCGAGAACGCCGCCGAGAGCAGCCCGTCGGATGTGCTGTGGGGGTTCGCGCTCGAGTACTACGGCGGCCAGGTGGCGATCCCCGGCCAGCTGGTCGTGCCGAAGGTGTTCGAGGACGCCGACCTGCTGGAGACGTTCCTCGAGCGAGCGCCGCGGCGCGAGCGTGGAGGTGCGCACGGCCCAGCGCGGCGAGAAGCGGCGTCTGGCCGACATGGCCGCCCGCAACGCCGAGCTCGCGCTCGAGCACGACACGCTCATGCGCGAGCGCACCCGCGCCCGCCGGATCGAGGCGCTCGAGGAGCTGCGCGAGGCGCTGAACCTCGAGGTGCTGCCGCTGCGGATGGAGTGCTTCGACATCTCCAACCTGGGCGACGAGCGACCCGGTCGCCTCGATGGTCGTGTTCGAGGACGCGGTCGCCAAGAAGTCCGACTACCGCAAGTTCGGGATCCGCCACAGCGGCGGCCAGGACGACTTCGCGATGATCGCCGAGGCGGTGGGGCGCCGGTTCGCGCGGATGACGTCGGTCGAGGCCGACGACTACGACCGCAGCTTCGCCACCGCCCCGAACCTGGTCGTGATCGACGGCGGCAAGGGGCAGCTGGGCGCGGCCGTCGAGGCGATGGCGGGGTTCGAGCTCCCCCGTGTCGCGGTGATCTCGCTGGCGAAGCGGGAGGAGGAGGTCTTCATCCCGGGCCGCGCCGCGCCGATCGTGCTCGACCGTTCGTCCGCCGGCCTGCAGCTCCTGCAGCGGCTGCGCGACGAGGCCCACCGCTTCGCGCTCGGGTTCCACCGCCAGCGCCGCAGCCGGTCGAGCATCGACTCGATCTTCGACAGCCTGCCCGGCGTCGGCCCGGCGCGCCGGCGACTGCTGATGCAGCGGTTCGAGACCGCCGACGCGCTCGTCAACGCGAGCCGCGACGAGCTCGAATCCGTCCCCGGTCTCCCGGCGAAGGTCGGCCGCGGGGTCTACGCGGCGCTGCACCGCACCGACTAGGGAACCCGCGCGGCCGGATGCCGCCGTCGAAGCTGTGTGAGACGGGCACTACGCATTGCTGACGGCGTTCGCCGCGGTGGCCGGCTGGAGCGTCGCCGTGCCCGCGCCGGCCGTTCGCGTCGTGCGCGTTCGTCGCCGTCCGGCACGATCGGGCGTACTTCCAGCTGTGGAGCCCGCAGGTCGTGCCGGGCATGCGGCCGGGAGCCATGCTCGCGGGCACGGTCGAGCCGGGTTGCAACGACACCGGCGGGGCCGTGCCCGGCGCCGACCCGGGTGGGAGCGCGGCAGATTGCCGGTGTCTCCCCGGACGTCGCGATCCTCGTCCGCGGACAGCTCCTCGTCGCGATGGGCTATCTGCCCGATGTACGTGGGTTCCCCCTGCATGGGCCGGTCGTCGACCAGACGCCGGCCTGCCGACGGTTCGGGTGTTGCGCTCACCCTGACCGGCGTCGCGCGCGCGCAGGCCGGCGCGGGATCGATGTCGCGAATGTCCATGCGACCTCCCGGTGCCGCTCGTCGACCATCAGGTGACCACGCTCCTGATGGATCAGCACACCAGGATCAACGGGCTTGCCGCGCGGCGGTCTGCCCTACATCGGCGACGGGCAGCGCGTGCGCATCGACGCCCTTCGCTGCGGGTGGAGAGTCGTCGCGCGCCGGATCGTCGCCAGCGGCCCGATCGTGCCCGGCGACCTCGTCGAGGACATCCTCGGCGCAGGACTGGCGCGGCGGGCCGAGCCTGGTCGACGTCCGCAGGCCGCAACCGCTGGTGGGTGGCCGGCGGCCTCGCCGTCATGGCAGCGGTCGCGGGCGGCGTGCTCGGCCTGCGCCGCCGCCCCGGCGCTCCGCGCCGCGGCTAACCTCACCGGGTGCCGCTGATCCCGGATCCGACGGCCGACTCGGCGTCCCTGCACCTGCGCCGCCGCGGCCCCCGCGTCGTCTGCCTCGGCGGCGGCACCGGGCTCAGCATGATCCTGCGGGGCCTGAAGCGGGTCGCGGATGTGACGGCCGTCGTCACGACGACCGACGACGGCGGTTCGAGCGGCCGCCTGCGGCGCGACTTCGGGATGCCCGCGCCGGGCGACCTGCGCAGCTGCCTGGTCGCCCTCGCCGAGGACGAGTCGCTGGTCGGGCAGCTCTTCCAGCACCGGTTCACGACCGGCGAGCTGGCCGGCCACAGCTTCGGGAACCTGTTCCTGGCCGGGCTCACCGACATGTTCGGGAGCTTCGACCGGGCCGTGTCCGAGTCGGCCCGGGTGCTGGCCGTGGCCGGCCGCGTCGTGCCGAGCACCGTCGACATGGTCGAGCTCGTCGCCCGGTTCGCGGACGGCCGCGAGGTGCGCGGCGAGACGGCGCTCGCCGCCGACGGCGCCCAGTGCGAGCACGTCCGCCTCGACCCGCCGGACCCGTCGGCGCACCCGCGCGCCCTGCAGGCGATCGCCCGCGCCGAGGCGATCGTGATGGGGCCGGGAAGCCTCTTCACCAGCACGCTCCCGCCGCTGCTCGTGCCCGGCATCGCCGAGGCCGTGCGGGCCGCGACCGTGCCCCGCATCTACGTCTGCAACCTGCTCCAGCAGCCCGGGGAGACCGACGGCTACCGCGCGTCCGACCACGTCAGCCGCATCGTCGACCACGTCGGGCCGGGCCTCGTCGACACGGTCGTCGTCAGCCGCAACCGGGCCGAGTTCGGGACGCCCGTCCCCGTCGACCGGGGCGGGCTGCGGCGGCTGGGGACGCAGGTGGTCGGCGGCCGCCTGGCCGGCGAGTGGCAGCACGACCCCGACCGGCTCGCCCGCCTGCTCGTGCGGGTCGCGCGCCGGCGGCCGCCGGTGCCTGCGTGAGCCGCGAGGGATTCGGTGAGGCCGTCCGCCGCGAGCTGACCGAGCGGCCGCCGCGGCGCTCGTGCTGCGCCCGCGCCCTCCTGTGCGGCATCTTCCGCCACGCCGGGACGCTCGAGCTCTCCTCCGGCGAGGTCGCCGTCCGGGCGGAGCTGGCCGACGCGGCGGCGGCCCGGCTGGCGTTCTCGCTCGTGCGCGACCTGGGCGGCGACGGCGGCCTCGCGTCGTACCGCGAGCCCCGGTTCGCCCGCGGCACGCGCGTCGTCGTGCGCCTGGACGGCGACCGCAGCCTCCAGCTGCTGCACGAGGTGGGGCTGCTCTCGACCGCGCTCGTGCCGCTGGACGAGCCGCCCGGGCGGCTGCTGCAGCGGCGCTGCTGCCGGGCGGCCTACCTGCGCGGCGCCTTCGTCGGCGCCGGCTCGGTATCGGCGCCGCGCGCGCCCGGGCATCTCGAGATCCGCGTCGCGGAGCCGGAGGGCGCCGCGCTCCTCCGCCGCGTCGCCCGGACCGACGGCATCGAGCTTCGCGTCGCCGCCCGCCGCGGCCACGCCATCGCCTACACGAAGAGCAAGCCGGCGATCCGCGAGCTGCTCGCGCAGATGGGCGCGCACGACGCCGTCCTCAGCCTCGACGAGGCGGACGTCATCAGCCGCACGCGCGAGCGGGTGAACCGGGCGACGAACTGCGACGAGGCCAACCTCGCCCGCCAGGGCGCCGCCGCCCGGGCGCAGGTCGGCGGCGCTCGCGGCCCTCGACATGGACGGCCTCGACGCGGGCCTGCGCCAGGTGGCGGCGCTGCGGCTGCGCCATCCCGACCTCTCGCTGGCCGAGCTCGGCCGCCGGGCCCGCCCGCCCCTGCCGAAGTCGACGGTGGCGGGGCGGATGCGCGTGCTCACCCGGGAGCGGCCGGCGCCCGACGATCAGGTGGTTCCAGCTGAACTTGGGCTGGCGGTCGACGCGCTCCCACCGCGACGCCAGCCACTGCATCGACCGGCAGGTGACGTCGACGGCGGGCGCCGACCACGGCCGCCGGTAGCGCTGGAGGCCGTAGCTCAGCTCGACCGCGACCGTCGACCAGAGGCCGCCGAGCGGCCGCAGCTCGACCACCTCGAAGCCGGCGGTCTCGAACAGGTAGCGCAGGCCCTGGGGCGTGTAGCGGTAGAAGTCGCGCGCGTCGTGGACGGGCCAGAAGAGCGGGGTGGTCGCGATGATGTGGCCGCCGGGCTCGAGCAGGCGGAGGCACTCGGTGAGCGCGTCGCCGGGCCGCTCCAGGTGCTCGAGCACCTCGGTCAGGAGCACCGTCTGTGCGCCCGCGTCGGGCAGCGGGATCGAGTAGGCGGTCGCGACGACGTCGACGACCTGGCCGCGCTCGTCCCCCTTCTCGACGTGGTCGACGCACACGTGCTCGCGCGACGTAGGGGGCGAAGATCGGCTGCCAGGGCTTGCGGCCGCCGCCGACGTCGATCATCCGCCCGCGGGCGAAGCGCTCGGCCGCGTCGCCCAGGGCGGCCTCGAAGGTGCGGTAGACGAGCCGGTTCTTCGCGCTCTCGTTGGGGTGCCGGAACGGCCCGGCGGAGACGCCGTTCCCGTTCTGATGGCCGGACTCGACGCTCATCTGGCGCGGCACCCTAGCACCGGCCGCCCGCGCCCACGCCGAGGACCTCGTCAGATTTCCCTAACACTTTCCTAAAGAGTTCACCCGTTCGGGGGTGGCTCCAAATGGGGGTCACGCCGATCATGGAGAACGTGTTCGCGGGTGACCGGCATCCCCCGCGCGACGGATCCAGACCCCATCTGACGCTGCCCGATTCTGCCGGTCACCCGCGATGACTCCCTCCGGTCCGGCGCCTGGCGCGCGCCGCTCGGGTCGCGGTCTAGTATTTCGCCGTCTCCGGGAACCGACGAGGGAGTTCAATGAGCGTACGCGTGGGCATCAACGGGTTCGGGCGCATCGGCCGCAACGTCTTCCGCGCCGCGCGTGAGCGCGGCTCCGGACATCGAGATCGTCGCCGTCAACGACCTGATGGACCCGAAGATCGCGGCCCATCTGCTCGGCTACGACACCGTCCACGGCCGCTTCGCCGGGCACGGTCGAGGCCGGCGACGACAGTCTGTGGTCGACGGCCGCGACGTGCGCGTGCTCTCCGAGCGCGACCCGGCCAACCTGCCGTGGAGGGACCTCGGCGTCGACGTCGTCGTCGAGTCCACCGGCCTCTTCACGAAGCGCGACGGCCGCCGCGAAGCACCTGGCCGCCGGGCGCGCGCAAGGTGATCATCAGCGCGCCCGGCGACGGATCCCGACATCACGATCTGCATCGGCGTCAACGACGACCGCTACGACGCCGGCGCAGCACCACATCATCTCCAACGCCTCGTGCACCACCAACTGCCTGGCGCCGCTGGCGAAGGTGCTGCACGAGGCGTTCGGCATCGAGCGCGGGTTCATGACGACCAGCCACGCGTACACCCAGCGACCAGCGCATCCTGGACGCCGCCGCACACGCGACCTGCGCCGCGCCCGCGCCGCCGCGCTGACGATCATCCCGACCTCGACCGGCGCCGCCACGCGCCATCGGCGATGTGATCCCGGAGCTGAAGGGCAAGCTCGACGGCATCTCGCTGCGCGTGCCGGTGCCGGACGGCTCGGTGACCGACCTCATCGCCGAGGTCGGCCGCGAGACGAGCCGCGACGAGGTCAACGCGGCCTTCGCGGCCGCCGCCGACACGGGCCCGCTGACCGGCATCCTCGGCTACACCGAGGACCCGCATCGTCTCGAGCGACATCGTCGGCGACCCGTACAGCTCGATCTTCGACTCGCCGCTGACGATGGTGAACGGCAACCTGGTCAAGGTCATCTCCTGGTACGACAACGAGTGGGGCTACTCGTGCCGGGTGGCCGACCTGATCCAGACAAGTGGCGTGAGAACGCGTCCGCGACCTGCCGACGTGGCGAGGGCGCGCGGGTGCTGGTGCGCTCCGACCTCAACGTGCCGCTCGAGGACGGCCGGATCGCCGACGACGCCCGCATCCGGGCCTCGCTGCCCGACCCTCCAGCTACCTGCGCGAGCGCGCGGCGCGGCGTGGTCGTCTGCTCGCACCTCGGCCGGCCCAAGGGCGCGCCCGACCCGGCGCTGTCGCTGCGCCCGTGGCCGACGCGGCTGGCCGAGCTCCTGGGCCGAGCCGGTGGCGTTCGCGCGACGAGGCAGGGCGCCGCTGCGGCTGCTCGAGAACCTGCGCTTCGACCCGCGGAGGACGCGCAACGACCCGGCGTTGGCGGCCGAGCTGGCCGCGCTCGCCGACCTGTACGTCAACGACGCGTTCGGCGCCGCCCACCGCGCCCACGCCTCGACCGAGGGCGTCGCGCACCTGCTGCCGGCGGCCGCCGGGCTGCTGCTCGAGGCGCGAGCTGAGGCGTTCGGCGGCTGCTGGACGCGCCGGAGCACCCGTTCGTCGCCGTGCTCGGCGGCGTCAAGGTGGCGGACAAGATCGGCGTCATCGACCGCCTCACCGCAGCCTGCCGACGCGATCCTGATCGGCGGCGCGATGGCGTTCACGTTCCTGGCGGCGCAGGGCCAGCCGGTCGGCGCGTCGCGGCACGAGGACGCCGACGGCCAGGAGACGGCCCGCCGGGCCGTGGCCGACGCGGCCGAGCGCGGCTGCGAGCTGCATGCTGCCGGTCGACGTCGTCGTCGCCGACCGCTTCGCCGCGGACGCCGCCCTCGCGGACGGTGGCCGCCGACGCGATCCCGGACGGCTGGATGGGGCTCGACATCGGCCCGCGACACGGTCGCGGCCTACGCGGAGCGGCTCGCGCGGCGCGCGCACCGTCTTCTGGAACGGGCCGATGGGCGTGTTCGAGATCCCGCCGTTCGCCGAGCGGCACGCGCGCGGTGGCCGAGGCCATGGCCGACGTCCGGGGCGTCATCGGTGGTCGGCGGCGGCGACTCCGTGGCGGCCGTCAACGTGGCCGGCGTGGCCGACCGGATCACCCACGTCTCGACCGGCGGCGGCGCGGCGCTCGAGCTGCTCGAGGGGAAGACGCTGCCCGGCGTGGCCGCGCTCGAGCAGGCGGCGGCGGCATGAGCCGGCGGCCGTTCGTCGCGGGCAACTGGAAGATGCACAAGACGGCGCCGGAGGCCGCGCGAGTTCGTCGCCGCGCTGCGCCGCGCGGCGCTGCCGGAGCGGCGTCGACGTCGCCGTCTGCCCGCCGTTCACGGCGCTCGCGCCGCGGCCGTCGCGGGCGGCGCAGGGCACGCCCGTCGCGGTGTACGCCCAGAACATGCACCAGGCCGAGGCGGGCGCGTTCACCGGCGAGATCTCGGCCGGGATGCTGCTCGCCGCGGGCGTCGACGGGGTGCTGGTCGGCCACTCCGAGCGGCGCCAGCTACTTCGGCGAGACCGACGCAGGCGTGCAGCGCGAAGGCGGCGCGCCGCGCACGCCGCCGGCCTGCGGGTGATCCTCGCCGTCGGCGAGACCGCCGAGGAGCGCGAGGCGGGGCGACCGAGGCCGTGCTGAGCGGCCAGGTGCGGGCCGGCGCTCGCCGGGCTCGACGCCGGAGCAGGTCGCGGCGCCGACCATCGCCTACGAGCCGGTCTGGGCGATCGGCACCGGCCGCACGGCGACGCCCGAGATCGCCCAGGCCGGCGCACGCCTTCATCCGCGGCGCTGGTCGGGGCCTGCGCGGCGTCGGCGAGCGGGTGCGGATCCAGTACGGCGGCAGCGTCAAGCCGGAGAACGCCGGCGGAGCTCTTGGCCCAGCCGGACATCGACGGCGGCCTGGTCGGCGGCGCGAGCCTCGACCCGGCCGGCTTCGCGGCGCATCGCTCCGCGGCGGCGCGGATGAGCCGAGCCGCTCGTCTGCCTGGTCGTCCTCGACGGGTGCGGCATCGCGCCGCCGGGGCCGGGCAACGCGGTCGAGCCTGGCCGCGCACGCCGGTGTTCGACGCGCTGTGGGCCGCCTGGCCCGCACACGCAGCTCGCCGCCTCCGGCCGCGCGGTCGGCCTGCCGGACGGGCAGATGGGCAACAGCGAGGTCGGCCACCTCAACCTCGGCGCCGGCCGCGTCGTGCCGCCAGGTCCTGGTGCGCATCGACGAGGCCCTCGGAGTCGGGCGCGTTCTTCGCGAACCCGGCGCTGCGTCGACGCCTGCCGCCGGCGCGCGCGGCTCGGCCCTGCACCTGATCGGGCTGGTCTCCGACGGCGGCGTGCACGCCAGTCGCGCCACCTGCTCGGCGCTGATCGAGCTGGCCTCGCGCGAGGGCGTCGAGCGGGTGCACGTCCACGCGTTCACCGACGGCCGCGACACGTCGCCGACCGGCGGGCGCCGGCTACCTCGAGGAGCGTCCCCGGCGTCGCGACGGTCGTGCGGCCGCTACTACGCGATGGACCGCGACCGCCGCTGGGACCGGATCGAGCGCGCCTACGACGCGATGGTGCACGGCGACGGGCGAGCGGGCCGACGATCCGGTGGCCGCGGTGCGCGCTCGCTACGAGCGCGGGCGTCACCGACGAGTTCATCGAGCCGGTCGTGATCGGCGACCCGGCCGCGGGGCCGGATCGCGGGCGGGCGACGCCGTCGATCTTCTTCAACTTCCGCCCCGACCGCGCCCGCCAGCTCACCCGGGCGCTGATCGATCCCGGCTTCGCCGAGTTCGACCGCGGGCCCGCGCCGCCGCTGCCGTGCCTGGTGCAGATGACCGAGTACGCGGACGACATCCGACGCTGCCGGTCGCGTTCCCGGCCGAGGCGCTGCGCCGACGTGCTCGCCGCGGCGCTCGCGGCGGCCGGCGTGGCGCAGCTCCACGTGGCCGAGACCGAGAAGTACGCCCACGTCACCTACTTCTTCAACGGCGGCCGCGAGCACCGCCAGCGGCGGGGAGCAGTGGGAGCTGGTCCACTCGCGCCGCGACGTCGCCACCTACGACCTGGCGCCCGGAGATGAGCGCCGCGGGCGTCGCCGACGCGTTCTGCGCGGGGATCGCCGACCGGGCGTGCGGCTTCGGCCTGGTCAACTTCGCCAACGCCGACATGGTCGGCCACACCGGCGTGATCCCGGCGGCCATCGCGGCCGTCGAGACGGTCGACCGCTGCCTGGCGCGGGTCGTCGCGGCCGCCGCGGCCGCTGGGCGGCCTCGTGCCTCGTCACCGCCGACCACGGCAACGCCGAGCTGATGCTCGACGCCGACGGCAGCCCGCAACACGGCGCACACCACCAATCCGGTGCCGTTCATCGTGACCCGCCGGGCCTGCACCTGCGCGACGGCGGCCGGCTCGCGGACGTCGCGCCGACCGTGCTCGAGCTGCTCGGGATCGCGCAGTCCGCAGGCGATGACGCGGCCAGTCCCTGCTCGCATAGCGAACGGCCTTGTAAGCAGGGTGCGGGTCGACACCGGCACCTTGTGCGGCGAATGTCTATACTCGACACGGTTCTCGTAACCACCCCGTCACATCTTGGCCCTTCCGCAGCCTGATCCGAAGTCCTCCGGCTCGCCCGGCGTGGCGACGAACGCGCGTTCGCGCTGATCGTCCGCCAGTACCAGACGCCGCTGTACAACTACATCGTGCGGATCCTGGCGGGTGACCGGGCGCTGGCGGAGGACGTGTGCCAGGAGGTGTTCCTGCGCGTCTACCAGGCGCTACCCGGCTTTGACGACCGCTGCCAGTTCACGACCTGGCTGTTCCAGGTGGCGAAGCACCGGGTGGTCGACGAGCTGCGGGCCCGCGAGCGGCGCGGCCGCGCCGACGATCGAGCTCAGCTCGGCGCCGCAGATCCACCTGTCGGTGGCGCCGGTCGAGCCGATCGAGAGCATGGACGCGGTGTGGGCGGCGATCGCCGGCCTCAGCCTCGACCTGAAGATGGCGCTGCTCCTGCGCGACGTCGTCGGCCTGTGCTATGCCGAGATCGCCGAGGCCCTCGAGACGACGCTCGCGACGGTCAAGTGGCGGATCTACAAGGCCCGCGAGATCGTCGTCGCCGAGCTGGCGCGCGGCGGCTACCACGTCGGCCGCGGCCGCGCGCTCGCAGCCGCCAGGCCGCTCGCCCCGCAGGCTAGACTAGCGGCCGTCCGCCAGCCTGCGCTCCGAGCCGCAGCGGCAGGCCGGCGTCGCGGATCGCCTGCTGGGCGGCGCGCACGTCGTAGTCGACCCGGTGCCACTCGGCGGTGCCGGCGGTCGAGGTCGAGCGTCATGTAGGCCGCCCGGGGGTCGCCGTCGCGGGGCTGGCCCACCGAGCCCGGGTTGAGCAGGAACGGCCCCGGCCATCTCGAGGCGCGTGCCGGCGCCGGCCAGGCCGCCGCAGGAACCTCTCGCCGGCGTAGCCGTAGGCGAGCGGGACGTGGCTGTGGCCGACGAGGCGAGAGCGTCGTGCCCTGGAGCTCGAGGCACACGGCGGCGGTGCGGTCGTCGATCACGTACTCCCAGACCGGGTCGCGGATGCTGCGCGTGGTAGAGCTCGACGCCGTCGCGCTCGCCCCTCGGCTCGAGGCTCGCGCAGGCGCTCGAGATCGTCCTCCGAGAGCACCCCCATCGTCCACTCGGCCGCGGTGCGGGCGTCCGACGAGAACGCCTCGAGCCCGATCTCGCCGGTGATGACCATGTCGTGGTTCCCTCCCAGGCATACGTCGGCCCGCTCGAGCACGACCTGCGTGCAGCGGGTCGGGTCGGCCCCGTACCCGGTCAGGTCGCCCAGGCACCACAGCTCGTCCATGTCGGCGGCGTCGATCGCAGCGAGGACCGCCTCGAGCGCCGGCAGGTTCGCGTGGACGTCCGAGATGACCGCGACCTTCACCGGCGCAATCTACCGATCGGGGCGAAGCCGGGCTACGTCTCGTCCGGGCCGTCGAACTCCGGGAGGTTCTTGATGCCCTCCTTGGTCTGCCACTTCGAGAAGTTGTCGCTCATCGCGTCGATGAGCTCCTTCATGAACCGCGGCGAGAGGTTCACCCGGGAGACGACCACCCCCGGCACCTCCTCGTCCTCGACCTCGTGGTCGACGCGGGCGAAGGTGACCGTGAACTCGTAGTCGGAGTGGCTGACGTTGGCGAAGTTGGCGTAGACGCCCGCCATGATCTCCGGCGAGAAGTGGATGTTCAGGTGGCGCTCGGCGGGGCCGTCTTCGTCCTCGTCCATCGCCGCACCCTACCAAGCCGCGGATCGCGCCTCGGGTGGCGGCGGCCGAACGTCGGCTTCGCGATCGGTGCGCGATCGGGTCGGCCTTCGCCCCGCTTTCGCGAACGGGTAGACGGCCCACTCGAGCGCCCAGAGCGCGCCTCGCGAGAGCAGCTCGGGAACGAGCGGCGGGAGGATCAGCGCAACGCCGAGGGTCGCTGCCAGCCATCGGCGCCGAAGCACCGCGAGCCCGGCGAGCGCGCAGACCGTGGGAACGATCCACACGGGGAGTCGGACCAACCGCCACCGGCCAGCAGCCCGAGAGATGCGCGACTGCCCAGTACAGGAGCCCGAACACCGTCCCGAAGACCGTCACACTCTCGACGACGACATCGCACCAGCGGCGGCACTTGCCGCGTCCCGCGAAGTCGACGCCCGCCCACATGATCCAGCGTCGCAGAAGAGGTACCTCAGACTCGGCGAGGGCGTCGCGGAACACGTCATCTGCCTCCTGCACCTTGGCCCAATCCGGCGGTGCGAAGAGCTGGTCGTGGAGGATCGCGGCGCGAGTCTGGTGGCCGTAGCTCGCGATCAACCACCAGAACAGGTTCGGCACCGAGGCCAGGTCCGTGCTGTTGTTCTCGATCATCGGGTCGCGCGTCAGATCGTGAGCCTCGATCGTGTACCACCTGCCTCCGCTCGGCCTCCGGTAGAAGAACTCCTGGATGAGCTGGAACGTCAGCGGGCCGACGCCGCGAAGCAGAACCTCCGGCCGGCGGTCCGCGAGGGGGAACCAATCATCCTGCCCGGAAATTCGGGGTTCCTGCGGACTCGGTGCTGACTCGAATGGCATCGCGATCCACTCGACGCGGTGCCGCGCCTCCGTCTTCCCGTTTACCATCCACCCGTGAGCGCCAGCCCCGTCTCCGAGCTCTCCGCCGCCGTCGAGAAGGCCGTCACGGCCGTCGGCGGCGACGGCACGCCGGTCGCGGCTGGAGCGGCCCGCCGACCCCAGCCACGGCGACTACGCCACGGCGATCGCGCTCCGCTGGCCAAGCCGCTGCGGTCGGCGCCGCGCGACATCGCCGGCCGGATCGCCGCAGCAGCTCGACTCGCCCTGGATCGACTCCATCGAGTCGCCGGCCCCGGCTTCCTCAACCTGCGCGTCACGCCCGCCTGGTACCCCACGTCGTCGGCCGGGTGCTGAGCAGGGGCCGCGGTACGGCGCCGGCGCGATCGCCGCGCCGCAGCGGATCCAGGTCGAGTACGTGTCCGGCAACCCGACCGGCCCGCTGACGGTCGCGAGCGCCCGCAACGCCGCCTACGGGGACTCGCTGGCGCGGCTGTTCGCGTTCGCCGGGCACGCCGTCGGCCGCGAGTACTACTTCAACGACGCCGGCCGCCAGATCGACCTTTCGGCGCAGTCGCTGCAGGCGCGGGCGCGCGGCGAGGAGCCGCCCGAGGACGGCTACCAGGGCGACGTACGTCGCCGAGGTCGCGGCCCAGCTCGGCCTCGCGCCGGACGCCGACGCCGAGGACTGGGCGGCGGCCGGCACGGCCGCGATGATGGCGCAGATCCGGACCACCCTGGCGCGGTTTCGCTGCACCTTCGACGTCTGGTTCCTGGAGCGGTCGCTGTACGAGGACGGCGTCGGTCGAGCAGGCCGTCGAGCGCTCAAGCAGACCGGGCACACGTTCGAGCAGGACGGCGCGCTGTGGCTGCGCTCGACCGAGCTCGGCGACGACCGCGACCGGGTGATCATCCGCTCCAACGGGCAGCCCGCGTACATCGCCGGCGACATCGCCTACATCGCATCACAAGCTCGAGCCGCGGCTACGACACCGCGGTCTACGTGCTCGGCGCCGACCACCACGGCTACATCGGCCGGCTCAAGGCGGCGGCGATCGCCCTCGGCTACGACCCCGACCGGATCGACGTCCAGATCTACCAGCTCGTGCACCTGAAGGGCGGGCAAGATGTCGAAGCGGGCCGGCCGGGTGGTCACGCTCGACGACCTGATCGACGCCATCGGCGTCGACGCCGCCCGGTTCGTGCTGGTGCAGCGGGCGCACGACCAGGGCATCGAGCTCGACCTCGAGCTGCTGACCCAGCAGAACCAGGAGAACCCGGTCTACTACTGCCAGTACGCCCATGCCCGGATCGCGGCCATCCTGCGCAACGCGCGGACGCGGCAGCCGACGGCGCCCGGCCCGACCCGGCGTGGGTGCCCGAGCCGCCCGAGGCCGAGCTGGTGAAGGCGCTCGCCGAGTTCCCCGACCTGGTCGCCGAGGCCGCCGAGTTCGCGCGGCCCGCACCGCGTCGTCACCTACGTTCAGGACACGGCCAAGGCCTTCCACCAGTTCTACAAGCAGTGCCGCGTGATCGGCGAGCCGGAGCCCGTGCAGTCGCAGCCGGCTGGCCCTCTGCGAGGCGACCCGGATCGTGATCGAAGACGGCGCTCGACCTGGTCGGGTGTCTGGCGCCAGACCGGATGTAGACCGCTTCGCTACCATGCGCGCGTGAGCGTTCCTGCAGCACCCACCATCTACGAGGTCGACGAGCTTTCAGAGATCCTCGAAGCCGATCGCGGCGACACCGGCGACGGCGAGTGGTACGCCATCCGCACCGACCCCTGGCCGTGCCCGGCATGCGGTGAGGAGTTCTCCTACGTCACCGCCTGCCACCACGTCGTGATCGCGCCCGACCGCGACGACCTGATCGACCACGCCGCTCAACTGCACCGCGCCGGCCGCAACCCGAAGATCGTCCGCTACGAGGACCGGCTGCCGACGATCACGCTGTTCCAGTGGCGCGCGCTGGGCCGCCCGGTGCACGGCGTCAAGAAGGTGAGCTGAGCCGGAGCTCCGCCTCGGCCCGCGTCGGCATCGCGGGCTGACATCCGTGCCGCTCGACGCAGACGGCGGCGGCCGCGAGCCCGAGCCGCACGGCGTCGACGAGCGGTCGCCCCTCCGCGAGCGCCGCGGCCGTCGCCCCGGTGAGGCAGTCGCCCGCGCCCGTCGTGTCGACGACGCGGGCGGGCAGCGCCGCCAGCTCGGGCCCGTCCGGGAGGATACGGGCACCCCGCGCTCCCAGGGTGAGGACGACCGCCGGCGGGCGCCGCTCCCCGAGCGCGGCGAGCTCGGTCTCGTTGACGACCGCGACGTCGAACCGGGCCACCAGGTCGGCGTCGAGGCGGCCGGCGGGGGAGGGCGTCACCAGCGCGGTGGCGCCGGTCGGCGCGGGCGGCGGCGAGGACGCCGGCGACGGTCGCGGGCGGGACCTCGCCCTGCGTCACCCAGACGTCGGCCGCCGGCTCCGGCTCGGGCGCGACGGCGAGTTGGTTCGCTCCGTACACGGCCACGATCTGGTTCTCGCCTGCGTCGTCGACGACGATCAGGGCGACGCCGGTCTCGGCGTCGACGCGGCGCAGGCCGGCGAGGTCGATGCCGTCCGCCTCGAGCGCCGCGGACAGCCAGTCGCCGAACTCGTCGCGGCCGCACGCGCCGGCGAAGCGGACATCGGCGCCCATCCGCCGTGCCGCGACCGCCTGGTTCGCGCCCTTGCCGCCCGGCGCGTACGCGAGCCGGCTCCCGAGGACGGTCTCGCCGGGCGCCGGCAGCCGGGGGGCGTACCCGAACACGTCCATGTTCAGCGACCCGCAGACGCCGACGCGGCCGCTCACCGGGGGCCGTCCGCGATCACCGCGGCGACGGCCTCGGGATCGACCGGGTCGGGGAAGGCGGTGATCCACCACGTCGCGCCGGCGTGCTCCCAGCCGTCCGGGCGGCGTGCCCGGCCGTCCCGCCACGACGACGTCGAACCCGTCGATGCTGCCCCGCTCGCGGCGGATGCGGTCGAGCAGCGCGGGGGCCTCCCCCGGCGTCGCATCGGTGCAGATGCCGTCGTATCTCGCGGCCCGGCGGACGGGGCGGGGGCGGCCGGTGGGGGCCGCGACCCAGATCGGGATCCGCGGCTCCTGGAGCGGGCGCGGCAGGAAGCGCACGGCGTCGGCCGTGAAGTGGGGGCCGTGGTGGGTGACCTCGTCGCCGCTCCAGAGCCGGCACACCAGATCGAGCCCCTCGTCGAGGCGGTCGCCGCGGAGGCGGTCGTCGTCCTCCTCGCCGAAGCGGGTCAGCTCCCCGCCCGTGTTCACCCCGAGGCCGACGCCGAGGATGAGCCGGCCGCCGCTGAGATGGTCGAGGGTGGTCGTCTCGCGGGCGAGCTTCTGCGGCCGGCGGCGGGCGACCGGGGTGACGAGCGGCCCGAGCCGGATCCGCCCGGTTGCGGCCGCGATGGCCGCGAGCGCGATCCACGGGTCGGCCACCGGGCGGAACGGGTCGGCGCGGTACATGTGATCCCACAGAAAGACGCCGTCGAAGCCGGCCCGCTCGGCGTCCGCTGCGAGGTCGGCGACGATGCGGGGATCGGCGAGCTCGCCGAACGGCGCGAGCGAGAGGCCGTGGCGCATGACCCGAATCTACCCGGCCGTAACGATTCACGGACGCCCAGGCGAGATAATCGCGTCATGCGATCGACCCGTCTGCCCTGGGCCCTTGCCGCCGCGACGCTCGTCCTGTTCGTCGTCGGCAACGTGCTCGGCTGGGTCACGCACGACCCGCAGACGGCGGGCGGGTGGGGAGGGGGCGGGTCCGTCGCGCTCGCGGCGCTCTCTGTCGCCCTGTTCTCGTTCAGCCTCGTCGGCGCGCTGATCGCCTCCCGGCTGCCGGAGAACGCGATCGGCTGGCTCCTGATCGCGGTCGGGCTCTCCTGGGCGACCGACTCGGCCCTCGAGGGGTACGCGATGTACGGCCTCAAGCTGCACCCCGGATCGCTGCCGGGCGCCGTGTATGCGAACGCCCTCCCTGGACGGCCGCCCCCTCTCGCGGCGCTGGTGCGTCCTGACCTGGTTCTCGGCCGGCGCACTTGCCACGACCGTCGTGGCCACCATGTTCGCGCCGGGGGTGCTCGCCGACAGCGCGGTTCCCGGCGTGCAGAATCCGTTCGGGGTGGGTGCCCTCGGCGCGCTCTCCACGGTCCGGTCGGCCCCGCTCACGCTCACCCTCGCGTGCATTCCGGCCTCGGCGGTGGCGTTGCTCGTGCGCTACCGCCGTTCGAGCGGCACGGCCCGGATGCAGCTCAAGTGGCTGGTCTCGGCGACCGCGGCGATCGTGATCGTCTATGCGGTCGTCATCACGCTCAGCACGTATCCCGCGGGTCACACGCCGCTCTGGCTGATGGTGCTCCAGGACGCAACGGTGATGAGCTTCTGCCTGATCCCGATCTCGATCGGCGCCGCAGTCCTGCGCTACCGCCTGTACGAGATCGACGTCATCGTGCGCCGGACGGTCGTCTACGCCGTGCTCGTCTCGACCCTCGCCGCCGTCTACCTCGCGGGCGTGACGGCCCTGGGATGGATCGGACGAGAGGTGACCGGGCAGTCGGGAGCGCTCGCGGTCACGCTCTCGACGCTGCTCGTCGCGGCCAGTTTCCAGCCTCTGCGGACGCGGATCCAGACCGTCGTCGAACGCCGGTTCTACCGCCGCCGCTACGACGCCGAGACCGCGGCGTCACTGTTCTCGAGCCGCCTGCGCGGGCAGATCGACCTCGACGCGCTGAACCACGAGCTCCTCGGCGTCATCCACGACACCGTGCAGCCGGCCCACGCCTCACTCTGGCTGCGGCAGGGGTAGGGGCGGCGCCGCCGATGCGGCGGCGCCGCCCCCGGAGGATCAGTATCCGCCTGCTCCGCCTCCGCCGCCGCCACCGCCGCCCAGGAGGACGAGCGCGACGATGACAACGAGAGCGATCAGGCCTGCAGCGATCCACAGGCCGCGACGGCCGTGGTCTGGTGTCGTATGGTCTTCCATGTGAGGAGATACGGGCGCGCGCCGCCCGCAGATTGGCTCCGCGTCACCGCGCCCACAGCCGGGGCGCCGATCAGGCGGCGCGCCGGCCGCGGCAGTGGGCCTCGAGCTCGGCCGCAGGGAGGGCGCCGCTCCACAGATAGCCCTGCCCGAGCGGGCAGCCCGCCGTGCGCAGGAACTCGAGCTGCGCCTCGGTCTCGATCCCCTCGGCGAGCGCCTTCAGGCCGAGCCCCTGGGCGAGCCCGACCATCGTCGTGACCAGGACGCGGCCCTGCTCCCTGCCGAGGTTGGCGATGAAGGAGCGGTCGATCTTGAGCGTCGAGACCGACATCTCCTGGAGCCGGCCGAGCGACGAGTGGCCGGTGCCGAAGTCGTCGATCGCGATCGGCACGGCCCGTCGCCGCAGCTCGGCCATGATCCGCCGGTTCTCGGCGGGTTCGCCATCGCCGTCGACTCGGTCAGCTCGACGGTGATCCGGCCGGCGGGGAGCTCGAACCCGGCCAGCGTGTCGAGGAAGCGGCGCATGGCGGCGAGATCCCAGAGCGCGCCGCGGGAAGTTCACGGAGATCGGCAGGTCGAGCCCGCGCTCCTGCCAGCGCCCGGCTCTGGCGGCACGCCTCCGCGATGACCCAGTCCGACAGCGGCGCGATCAGGCCGGTGCGCTCGGCGAGCGGGATGAACTTGCCCGGCGGGACGAGCTCGCCGCCGTCCCGCCAGCGCACGAGCGCCTCGCAGGCGACGGCGGCGCCGGTCGCGAGGTCGACGATCGGCTGGTAGTGCAGCGTCAGGTCGCCGCCGTCGATGGCGCGGGCGAGCCGCGCGGCCGTCGCGATCGTGCCCGCCCCGCCCCGGCGCCGGTCGAGTAGACGTGGCAGGCGTGGCGGCCGGCGTCCTTGGCCCGGTACATGGCGACGTCGGCGTGCTTCAGCAGCGTCTCCGCGCTCTTCGCGTCGGTGGGGTAGAGGCTCACGCCGACGCTCGCCGAGCAGTACACCTCGGTCCGCGACGCCGAACGGCGTCGCGAGGGCCGCCAGCAGCTGGCGCCCGATCCGCTCGCCGTCCCGGGCAGGCCGCCGTCGGCGCCCACGTCGACGTCGGCGACGAGCACGAGGAACTCGTCGCCGCCCTGGCGGGCCACCAGGTCGCCCGGGCGGACGGCCCGGCGGAGCCGCTCGGCGACCGCGCACAGGAGCTCGTCGCCTGCGCCGTGGCCGAGGTTGTCGTTCACCAGCTTGAAGTCGTCGAGGTCGACGTAGAGGACGACGAGGCCGGCCCGGTCGCGGGCCGCCCGCTCCAGCTCCAGCCCGAGCCGCTCGCGGAACAGGATGCGGTTCGGGAGCCCGGTGAGCGCGTCGTGGTAGGCGAGGTGCGCGAACCGCTCCTCCGCCTCACGCCGGCGCGGTGATGTCGAGCAGGTAGCCCTGGCGGTAGAGGGGGATGGCGTCGTCGTCCTCGACGACGACCGACTCGTCGCGCAGCCAGCGCAGGCTGCCGTCGGGGCGGACGATGCGGTACTCGCAGCAGAACTCGCTGTGCCCCGCGTGTGCCTCGGCGAGCGCCGCCATCACGCGGTCGCGGTCGTCGGGATGGACGATCCGCGCGAACAGATCCGGGTCGGCGACCCACTGCTCGTGGGTGTAGCCGGTGATCTCCGCGTTCTTGGGGCTGTTGTAGATCGACGTGGCGGTCGCGTCGAGGGCGTCGATGTAGATCGCGAGCGGGAGCCGCTCGACCAGGTTGCGGTAGCGGGCCTCGGCCTCGCGCAGCTGCGTCTGGGAGCTCGTGAGCGCCTGCTCGGCCAGCTTGCGCTTTGTGACCTCGAAGATGACGCCGTGGATCGCCTCGGGCGTGCCGTCCGCGGCGAGGACGGTGACCGCCGTGTCCCACACCCAGCGCACCCGGCCGGCGGTGTCGATGAGGCGGTACTCGCCGTCGTAGGGCTCCGCCGCGGCAACCGCCGCCGCATATGTCCGCAGCGTCTCCTCGCGATCGTCGGGGTGGATCTGCCCGGCCCAGCCGTCCAGGCCCTGCATCCATTCGCTCACCTTCGACCCGAAGAGATCCTCGAGCTGGGGGCTGATGTAGATCGGGTCGCCCGTGATCGGCTTCGCGATGTAGGAGACGGCCGGGAGCTGCTCGATCAGCGATCGCAGCATCCCCTCGGCGCGGGTCTGGGCGTCGTGGGCGGCCGCGTTGTCGAGCGCCGCCGCCAGGATCGCCGCGCGCCGCGTCCAGAGCTCGCGCTCGTCATCCGGGAGCGTGTCGGCGGGGAAGGCCAGCACGCCGTCGACGAGCTCGACCCGTCCGTCCTGCGCGAGCTCGGGGACGGCCTCCGCGAACGCGGCGAGTACCGCGTCCGGGCTTCGCTGGGCATGCAGCGCGAGGGCCAGCTCGGTCAGGTGGGATTCGCGATGCTCGTCGGCCATTGTCGACAGGTAATCGGTTGCCGGGAGGCCGCGTTGAGACGGGGATCGGCGGGGCCGACGAGGGGACGGACTTCCCGCAGGGTTTCGAGCGCGGCCGCTGCGTGTCGGCGGGCAGCGGAGTAAGGTGGAACAGCCGTGAGTGGCAGCCGCTACGACGAGCTCCGCGCCTCTCATGTCTGGCAGGTGCCGGAGCGCTACAACATCGCCGCGGACGTCTGCGACAAGCACCCGGCGGACAAGCAGGCGATGGTCTGGGAGAGCTTCGACGGCGCCGTGCGCGAGGTGACCTGGGGTGAGCTGCAGCGGCTGGCCAACCAGGCCGCGCACATGCTGTCCGACCGTGGCGTGGAGCGCGGCGACCGTGTCGCCCTGGTGCTACCGCCGACGCCGGAGGCGGCAGCGGTCATGTTCGGCGTCTGGAAGCTGGGCGCAATCCTGCTCTCGATGTCGGTGCTCTACGGCGACGAGTCGATCCAGCACCGGCTCAGGGACTCCGGCTCCAAGGTGCTCGTCACCGACGACGGCAACGCGCCCCGGTTCGCGCATGACTGGGCGCCACCGACCGGGTGCTCCGGACCGAGGACATCGCCGCCGCTGCAGACGCGCGGTCACCTGCGACACCGCCGCTGACGACCCGGCCCAGCTCTACTACACGTCCGGCACGACCGGGCTCGCGAAGGGCATCGTCCATGCCCACCGCTACCTGCTCGGCCACGAGGAGTTCCTCTACTGCCACGAGGTGCAGGACGGCGAGCGGTTCCACGGGATGGGCGAGTGGGCGTGGGCGGCAGGGATCGCGCCGCTGCTTGGCCCCTGGCGGCTGGGGGCGCTGCAGTGCGTCTACCGGCGCGAGGGCGGCTTCGACCCGCACAAGCAGCTCGCGTTCCTCAGCCGCCACCAGGTGACGAACGTGTTCACGACGCCGACCGCGATGCGGGCGATGATGGCCATCGCCGACGCCGGCGTCCGCTACCCCCAGCAGTTCCGCCGGGTCTGCTCGGCCGGCGAGCCGCTGAATCCCGAGGCGATCCGCTGGTTCCGCGACCAGTACGGCGTAACGGTGCTCGACTACTACGGCCTGACCGAGTCCTATCCGCTGTGCGCGAACTTTCCGTTCATGGAGGTGCGCGAGGGCTCGATGGGCCGGCCGATGCCGGGCTGGGACGTGCAGATCCTCGATGAGGACGAGCAGCCCGTGGCGCCGGGCGAGCGCGGCGAGATCTGCCTCCGCGCCCGCTCGAACCCGCACTATCCACTCGGCTACTGGAACAACCCCGAGGCCAGCCGCGAGACGTTCGCCGGCCCCTGGTTCCACAGCAAGGACGCCGCCCGGCAGGATCCGGACGGCTACTTCTGGTACGAGGGCCGCGCCGACGACGTGATCATCTCGGCCGGCTACCGGATCGGGCCGTTCGAGGTGGAGTCGGTCTGCCTCGAGCACCCCGCCGTCCGCGAGGCGGCCGCCGTTGCCTCGCCGGACGAGCTGCGCGGCAACGTGGTCAAGGCGTTCGTGGATCGGCGGACGGTTACGAGGGCTCTGATGAGCTGGCCGTCGAGATCCAGGCCCTCGTCCGCGAGCGGCTCGGCGCGCACGCCTACCCACGGCGAGTCGAGTTCGTCTCCGACCTGCCGAAGACGCTGACCGGCAAGATCCGTCGTATCGAGCTGCGCCAGGCCGAGGCCGGTTGAGGCAGCGGACGACGGGTCTCGAACCCGCGACCTTTGGCTTGGGAAGCCAACGCTCTTACCAGCTGAGCTACGTCCGCGCGACCGTCGGAAACACCCTACCAGCTTGACACAGGCACGTATCCCCGGCGATCCTCGCTCCGCCGTCGAGGAGGGAGCACACCCGTGTCCGACACCACCGTCCGCCAGCCGTTCGGCTACCACCTGAGCCTGTGCCCGGCCGTGCCCGAGCCGCCGTTCGACGACCCCGGCGAGCTGGAGCGGGTGTGGGGCCGCGCGCTGGGGCGCGACGACGAGGTCGGCCCGCTGCGCGTCGTGCTCGTGCGCGCGCCGCGCGGCGAGTGGGCGCGCGTCCGCGCCGACGCCTGGAACGAGGCGGCCGGCGCGCTCGTCGACCCGGACGGCATGTGGTACTGGGAGTCGCGCGACGCCGCCCGACCTCGAGCGCGTGCGGCGCAGCACCGCGGGCTCGTCGCGGCGCTGCGGCCGAGGGCGTCGAGGTCGTGCTTCGTCGAGGGAGCACGGCCCGCCGCACCTGACCCGGCCGATCTACACGCGCGACCCGCTGCTGACCGTCCCCGGCGGCGCGGTCATCGGCCGGCATGGCGCCCGCGCATGCGGCGCGGCGAGGAGCCGCTCGTCACGCGGGCCGTCGGCCGCCGCTCGGGATGCCGATCCTGCGCACGATCACCGGCACGGGGCTGGTCGAGGGCGGCAGCTTCGTGCAAGCTCCGGCCCGGCGTCGCCGCCTACGGGACGTCGATCCGCTGCAACGAGGAGGGCGCCCGCCAGCTCGAGGAGGCGCTCGCCGGCTCGGCATCGAGCTGATCGTCGTGCCGATGGTCGGCTGGTCGATCCACCTCGACGGCCACCTCGGGATGGTCGTCGCCGGACGCCGCGCTGGTCGACGTCAACGGCCTGCCGTACTGGTTCCTCGACCGGCTCGCGAGCTCGGGATCGAGCGATCGCCTGCCCGGCGGGCGAGGAGTGGGCGATCAACTCGCTGGCGCTCGCGCCCGGCCGGGTGCTGATGTGCGACGGGTACCCGCGCACGCCGCGAGCTGCTCGAGCGGCGCGGCGATCGAGGTCGTCGCGATCCCCTACGACGAGATCCAGAAGGGCGGCGGCGGCGTGCACTGCTCGACGATGGAGCTCGTGCGCGACCCGGCCTGACGGAGGTGTTGCGGCCGCTGCTAGCATACCCCTATGGGTATTCATCGGGCACCGAGCAGGAGGTGCGCCTCCAGATCGACGGCATGCACTGCGCCTCGTGCGCAGCCCGCGTCGAGCGCGGCCTGAACCGAGCTCGAGGGTGCCTCCGCCAGCGTCAACTACCGACCGAGCAGGCGACCGTGCGCTGCCCGCCGGCGTGGAGGTCGAGGATCTTGTGGGCGCGGTCGAGGCGGCCGGCTACGGCGCCCGGCCGGCCGAGCACGGGCACGCGGGCGCCGGCCATCACCACCACGACGAGCCGGCCGCCGTCCTGCGCCGCCGCCTCGCAGTCGCAGTCGTGCTGACCGTCCCGTCGCTGCTCATGGGCATGGTCTCCGCGCTCCGGTTCCCGGGCTGGGAGTGGGCCGCGCTCGCGCTCTCGACGCCCGTCGTCTTCTATGCGGGCTGGGGTATCCACAGCTCCACGCTTCGCAAGTGCCCGCCACGGCGTCGCCCAGATGGACACGCTGATCACGCTGGGCACGCTCTCGGCGTGGACGTGGTCGGTCGTCGTGCTCGTCGCGGGCCTCGACGCCGACACCTATTTCGAGGTTGCGGCGGTCGTCACGACCCTCGTCCTGGTCGGCCGCTACCTCGAGGCCGGCGCCAGGCGCAGCTCGGGCGACGCGATACGGCAGCTGCTCGAGCTCGGCGCGCGCGACGTCCGCGTCCTGCGCGACGGCCGCGAGGTGCTGGTGCCGATCGAGGCGCTCGCGGTCGGCGACCGGTTCGTCGTCCGGCCCGGGCGAGAAGTCGCCACCGACGGCGTGTCGTCGAGGACGGCCGGTCGGCCGTCGACCGCTCGCTGCTGACCGGCGAGCCGTCCCGGTCGAGGTCGGCCCGGGCGACGACGTGGCCGGCGCGACGGTGAACGCGGACGGGCGGCTGATCGTGCGCGCCACGCGGGTCGGCGCCGACACCGCGCTCGCCCAGATCGCCGCGCTGGTCGACGAGGCCCAGTCCGGCAAGGCGCCCGCCGCAGCGGCTGGCCGACCGCGTGTCGGCCGTCTTCGTGCCCGTCGTCTGGTCGTCGCGCTCGCGACGCTGGCCGGCTGGCTGCTCGCCGGCGCGTCGCGCTCAGACGCGTTCACCGCGGCGGTCGCGGTGCTGATCATCGCCTGCCCGTGCGCCCTGGGCCTGGCGACGCCGACCGCGCTCATGGTCGGCACCGGCCGTGGCGCCCAGCTCGGCGTCCTGATCCGCGGCCCCGAGGTGCTCGAGCGCACGCGCGCGCATCGGCACGATCGTGCTCGACAAGACCGGCACCGTGACCGAGGGCCGCATCGAGCTCGCCGAGCGTGACCGCCGCTGAACGGCGCCGCCGCGCCGACGTCCTGCGGCTCGCGGGGGCCGTCGAGGCCGCATCCGAGCATCCGATCGGCCGCGCGATCGCCGACGGCGGCCCGGGCCGAGACCGGCGAGCCTGCCGCTCGGTGTCAGCGACTTCGAGGCACGGCCGGCGGGCGGCGGCGTCGCCGGCGGAACGGTCGAGGGCCACGCCGTCGAGGTCGGGCGCGGCGCGGCGGCGATCACCGTCTCGTGGGACGGGGAGCCGCGCGCGCAGCTGGCCGTCCGCGACACGGTCAAGCCGACGAGCGCGCGAAGCCGTCGCCGCCCTGCGCGGCTGGGGCTCGCGCCCGTCCTGCTGACCGGCGACACCCGGGAATCGGCGGAGCGCGTCGCCCGCGACGTCGGCATCGA
The DNA here is from genome assembly GCA_963708365.1 of uncultured Actinomycetes bacterium. Classification (GTDB taxonomy): domain Bacteria; phylum Actinomycetota; class Thermoleophilia; order Gaiellales; family JAICJC01; genus JAICJC01. The sequence continues at coordinate 6,275 of CAVPSM010000003.1, read as the reverse complement.
CCGGGTCGTCGCCGGAGTCTCCCCTCAGGGCAAGGTCGACGAGATCCGCCGCCTCCAGGCCGCCGGCGAGGTGGTCGCGATGGTGGGCGACGGCGTGAACGACGCGCCCGCCCTGGCCCAGGCCGATCTCGGCCTCGCGATGGGGACCGGCACCGACGTCGCGATCGAGGCGAGCGACCTGACGCTCGTGTCCGGCGACCTGCGCGGCGCCGTCGACGCGATCCGGCCTGGCCCGGCGCACCCTGCGCACCATCCGCGCCAACCTGTTCTTGGCGTTCGCCTACAACGTCGCCGCCATCCCGCTGGCCGCGGCCGGGCTGCTCAACCCGATGATCGCCGCGGCCGCGATGGCGGCTCGAGCCTGTTCGTCGTCGGAAACTCGCTGCGCCTGCGCCGCTACCGCGGCATCCGCGCGGCCGGCCCGGAGGAGGCACGCGCATGAGCTACGGCTACGTGAACGACAAGGAGGCTCTGATCACGCGCCTGCACAGGATCGAGGGCCAGGTGCGCGGCATCGAGAAGATGGTCGCCGACGAGCGCTACTGCATCGACATCCTGACGCAGATCGGTGCCGTCTCGACGGCCCTCGAGACAGTGGCGCAGAAGCTGCTCACCGAGCACGCCAACCACTGCGTGGCCGGGGCGCTCGCGTCGGGCAGCCGCGAGCAGGCCGAGGAGAAGACGCGCGAGCTGCTCGAGGCCGTCCAGCGCTTCACCCGCACGCGCTGACCGGCCGCTGTTCTAACGTTGCCGTCGTGCTGGGGCCGAAGTTCGAGGAGGCGGTGTCCTACGCCGTCGTCGTGCATGCCGACCAGCGCCGGAAGGGCTCGGGCGTGCCGTACATGGCCCACCTGCTCGGCGTCGCTGCGCTCGTGCTCGAGGACGGCGGCAGCGAGGAGGAGGCGATCGCCGCGCTGCTCCACGACGCCGTCGAGGATCGTGGAGGTCGTCTACGCCTCGAGGACATCCGCCACCGCTTCGGCGCGTGGGTGGCCGCGATCGTGGAGGGCTGTAGCGACGCCATCCCGGAGCCGAACACGCCGAAGGGCGAATGGTGGGATCGCAAATGCGCCCACCTGGAGCACCTCGCGGATGTCCACGGCGACCTGGCAACGCCGCTCCTGCGCGTCTCGATGGCCGACAAGCTCTCGAACCTGCGGGCGACCGTCCGCGACGCCGGCGGCGGAGACGAGGGCTTCTGGGGCGTGTTCAGGCACGGTGCCGCCAGCCAGCTCTGGTACTACGGCCGCATGAACGACGTCTTCCGCGCCCGCCTCCCCGAGAGCACGATGCTGCCGGAGCTCGAGCTGCTCCTCGTCCAGCTGGCGGCGCTGCTGTCGGACTCCGACCGCGAGCTGGCCGCGCGCTACCGGGCCGAGCGCTGCCCGCCGGCGGGCTGAGCGACCGGCTCCGCGGCCCGCGCCGCGCGGCGGATGCCCCACGCCTGGATACCCAGGTTCAGCACCGAGGCGTACACGACGATCTTCTGCGCCGCGACCTGGAACCGCAGGTCGGCCGGCGTCCCCAGCCGGCGACCTGCGCGACCGCCCCGAACTCCTTGCCCTCGCCCCGGCGTGCCGCCACCGTGCGCCAGGTCGTCGAGAAGGTGATCATCCCCAGGCCAACAGCGCAGAGCGCGATTGCGAAGAGCCCGTGCGACGTGGTGTTGGCGTGGCCGGAGTACGTCCTGGTCGCGCCGAGGTCGCTGAAGAAGTTCTGGAAGAACAGGTAGCCCGTGCTCGGGTGGTGGTACTTCGCCCCGCCCGGGTAGGCGAGCATCGCGGCGATCGTGGAGCACTACGAAGAGCGCCGCCGCACCCATGAGCAGCTCCGCCCGACGCGCCTGGCCCGGCAGACCCAGGGTGGTCTTCGCGCGCACGCCGGGAAGATACCGCTACGACTCCTGCGCGACCGGCGCGGGCAGGGCCGGCTCGCGGGGCGCGAAGAGCCGCTGTGCGATCGCCGTCGGCACGATCGCGGAGAGCACGACGACGGCGATCAGGAGCGAGAACTGGGCCGGTCGATGATCCCGCTCTGAGCCCGTAGAGCGACGTGATCGTCCCGAACGTGAGCCCGGTGGCATGAGCAGCGTTGTGAAGGTCGCATGCGGCGCGCGAAGCGGCGCGCGAGCGGATAGACGCCGCCGAGCTTCGGCACCATCTTCGCCGACGAACAGCAGCGCGAGCACGCCGAGGTTCGCCCAGACGCGCAGCGCGAGACGTTCATGCCGCCCTTGACGAAGAAGAACGGCGTCAGGAACGCGAAGGCGACCACCCGCATCCGCTCCTGCTCCTGGCGGTGTTCGACGTAGTGGCCGCTCATCACGAGCCCGAGCACGAACGCGGGCAGCGCCGCCTGGCTAGTCCGCGCGGTCGCCCAGCCACATGAGCAGAACAGGCAGCGAACACGAGCTTGATCTCGGGCTCGATCACGCGGTCGCCGTAGCGGCGAGAAGAACCACGGCGCCAGCTCGCGGCAGCCCGACGATCACGCGACCGAGACGACCACGAAGGGCACGATCCACACGTTCGGCGTGACGAACAGGACCGTCAGCCCGGCGACCGTCGCGATGTCGGTGACGAACGTGGCGGACATGATCCGCTTGCCGACGAGCTCCGGTTCAGGCCCGTCTCGACGAGCACCGCGTAGACGACGGCGAGGCTCGTCGTGGAGAGGGCGAGGCCGCCGATCTCGGCCTGCCGGTGGTTCCAGCCGAGCGCCGTAGTAGCAGACGCAGGCCGACCACCACGAAGGGCGCGAAGAACGAGACGAGCGCCGATCGAGACGACGCCCTCCACTCGCGCCGGAACTGCGGCACGTCGACCTCGGCGCCGGCCAGGAACGTGAGCACGATGCCGGCGAACGAGCCGATGAAGGTGAGCCAGTCGGGCACGTCGAGGTGAACAGCGTTGCCGACGACGAAGCCCGCCGACGAGCTCGATCAGCGCGACCGACAGGCCGACCTCGACCGAGACCATCGACGCGATCAGGATCGTTACCGCGAGGACAGCCGCCACTGCGATGTCGCTCATCTCTACCTCCGGCGACCGTGTTCCACCAGTGGTAGAGGCCATCAGCCCGAGGGCGGTTAGGCGCGAGCCTCATCGCGCGGCGCGCATCATAGAGGATGCGCGGGCCGACGGAGGCCTGTCCGGCCTGGAGTTCGGGGCGGAAACGCCAGTCGCGCCGCCGGCCCCGCTCGGAGAGCGCCACCAGCAGCGCGACCACGGCGACGTTCCGCGCCCAGCCAGGCTCCTGCGATCCACATCAGGAACATTCGTTCCCCCTTCTGTATGCGTTACCCCTAGGATGGCTGGCGTCTGTATCGGGAGGGGTGAAAGTGCGGTGTCGGGATGGGTGAAAATGTGGCGAGCGGGCTGCCGTTCGGCGTCACCGAGATCCTGGAGGCGGGCCGGGGCGCCGGAATCCGCCCTCGACATCGGCTCGCGCGGGCCGGCCGACCGTCGAGCTCGCCCGCCGGGGCGCCGCCTCGCACCGGGGTGGACACGCCGCGAACCGCCTCGACGACGCCCGTGCGCGGGCCGTGCGGGCGGGCGTCGACGTGTGTTTGGCCCATGGGGACATGGACGAGCCGCTGCTGTTCGCCGACGCGTCCTTCGCGGCCGCCACGAGCCGGCTCGCCCTGATGATTGCCGCGATCCGCTCGGCACGCTGCGGGAGGCGGCGCGAGTGGTTGTCCGGCCCGGCGGCGCGGTTGTCACCGCCGTCTGGGCCCGTATCGAGGAGAACCCGTGGTCGGCGAGCCCCGGGCGGCGCAGTTGCCGAGGTGCTCGGCGGGAGCGGGCGGCGTTCGCGCACGCCTTCGGGCGGCTCGGGAACGGGACGAGCTGGCCGACCTGCACCGGCGGGCCGGCCTCTCCGAGGTGCGCGGCCACATCCTTCGCGATCATGTCGGCGCCGCCGCCCGCCGCGCACTGGCGTGACCTGGCCGCGCGGATCGGGCACTACACGCGCGTCGACGCGGCCCTCACCGCCGCGGAGCGGGAGCGGCTGGCCGAGGTGCTCGCCGGCCGGCTGAGCGTTGCCGCCGGGGGCCGGCCTGCGGCTGCCGCGGGTCATGGTGATCGTCGGCGAGCGGTCGCCGCTGACGCCTGGTCAGAGGATCATGCGGCGCGCCTTGCGGGCGCGGTGGGCCAGAAAGCGCGTCAGCCGCTCCCGGCGCGTGCGCTTCCGGACGCGGCCACACGACGACGTCGATGGCCGCGAGCTCGCTGACGACGCGCTGCCGAAGCGCCGTCAAATCCTCTTTCATCTGCACCTGCTCGACCGCACCTCCATAACCGCCGTGAAGTATCCCATTTGCGCCGGTCGTCGTCTACACCGGCATCCACATTGTGCAGCTCGCCATCAGCTTCCGGTTCAAGGGCGAGGTAACGATCTGGAGAACATAGCTGTCCTGTTTTGCCTGTGCTCGTTACGCGGGCTTTGCAGGCGAAGCGGGCGGATCGGTTCACGTGATCTTCGGGCTCGCCCCCGGCCGCTCGCGGTGCGACCATGTTCGTGATGGGAGTGACTATGAGCTGGATCGACGGCCCCGTACCCGTACCTGTGCGCGGTCTACCGCTGCGTCTGCGGTGGAGTCGAGGTGCAGCACGGAGGGTGACTCGGCGACACCTCCCGAGCGGTGGGAGCGGGCCGCGGTCGATGGCGACGAGGGAAGCAGTACCCGTGCCCCGGATGCGCCGAGGAGGCCCGCCGGCGGGCCTCCGTGGGCGACCCGCCGGCCGAGCAACGCCTTCGGTCACGCCGGCGTACGGGGCGCCGACCTCAGACCTGCGCACTGACCTGCTGCGTCCCGCGCTTGATCGGCACGGCCAGGGCGGCCGGGCACGGCCTCCTGGGGTGTACGCGGCGGGCGCGGTGCCGTAGTAGGGCTGCTGCTGCGACTCGTCGACCGAGACAACGCCGCTCACGTGCAGGCCGGCGGCCGCCGCGGCCGCGTCCGCCTTCGACCGGGCGTCGGCGATCGCCGCCCGCAGCGCCACGCGTCAGGCGTGGTGCTGGTTCCCGATCGAGAAGTCGACCCCGTAGTCCGACTGCGCGCCGGCCGCGGCTCCGTCGGCCAGCAGGCGCCCGGTCTTCGAGAGATCGCGGACGGTCACCGTGAGGCTCTGGTCGGCGGTGAAGTCGCCGTGGCGGGGCCGCGCCCCGCCGCTGACGCCGTCCGTGCGCATGTCGCTGCGGGCCACGCCGTCGGCCCGCAGCCGCCGGATCAGGGCCCGCATCGTCCACCGGCAGCGTTCCTGGGCCTCGGCCAGCGTCGCGCCCGTCCTGTGCTCGAGACCAATCGTCCCCCGGTTGGGTGCATCAGCTCCCCCAGCTGCCGGTGAAGCGCATGTACGGCTGCAGGACGCCGCCCGGCGGGCGGGCGGCCGGCGCCGCGGGCGCGCGCGAGGTGTCGTGCAGGGCCTGGAAGCCGGCGATTGCGCACCGCGACGGCGGCGGTCGTGACGAGCTGGCGGGGGTCGGTCATGGTGGTCTCCTCGGACGAATTTGGCATTCGCACCGTGTTTGACCACCACATCGGCCCGCCGGTTCCCGTGTCCGTCCAACCGCAGATACCATTGGAGAAATGGATGAGCGCAGACCGTCTGTTGGCGCGGCCATCGACCTTCGCCTGGCCGATCTCTGGGCAGAGATCTTCGAGGTCGAATTCCGGCCCGGGGGGTCGACCCCGAGCTCCTGGGGTGGTTCCTGCGCGGGGCGCTACGGGCAGGGGTACACCGATGCGCTGCGCGAGGACCTGGCGCGGCCAGCTCTGCCTCGATCTGGGCTATCGCGTGCCCGATCCGGCGGCGTAGACCGTGCCGGCGTGGAGCCTGGTTCACGCGGGGCTGGTCGGTATCTGATCGGCATGTCGCCGCGTCCGCGCCTGGTCGTCGCACTCGTGGTGGGTCGCTACTCACCGGTCTTCCTGGCGTACCAGGCGCTGTTCAACTCGGGGACGCTGCTCGTCTCCGTCGCCCAGCTCCGCGAGGACACCGACGGCGCCGCCCAGAAGCAGGTGACGCTGACCGCAGGGTCGTGCGGGCGTCGCGCACCGCGACCCCGATGGGTTGTCATGCTCCGCGACGAAGTCGCGGCGAAGACGGTGCCCGTGTCGTACCGGGGCGAGGTTCCGGACGCGTTCCAGACCTTCGCGCCGGGTGATCGTCACCTGGGGCGGCTCGAGAACGGGGTCGTGGCGCGGCTCGACCGGTCGCTGCTCAATGCCCGAGCAGTACGTCGGTGGATCGAGAGCAGCGTTCGGCCTG
>CAVPSM010000002.1:0-338112 GCA_963708365.1 uncultured Actinomycetes bacterium | reverse complement strand
GCGTGCGCGTGCGCTCGGACGCGCCGACGCCTACCACCTGAGGAGGAGCCGGAAGTCATCGGCTCGTTCGATATCCAACCCGACCTTCCGACGAGGCGCTCCGCCCACCCGCGTCCTACCGTCGAGGGATGCACTCGACCCACAACGGAGGGATCGACATGAACGTCTCGCTACCAGTGACCGAACCAGCCGGCCGGTCACCCGCCGCCGCGCGTACGCGTCTCGACCAGGCAGACGACCGCTATGCGGCGGTCAGGCAGTAAGCTCGTGATCAGATCATCGCGATCTGGGCGGCGGCGGCGGGCCCGATGGCGGTGCTCGCGTGGATAGTCGCTCCGTGGCTCAGCCATCGCATCTGGGGGACGTGAACCGCTCGGTGAATCGCTGTTTTACCTGCTCCAACGTCAGGCCTGATCTGGATTCTCGTCCTCACCCTGATCCTCGTCAGGCGCAGACCAAGGAAGCCTTCAACGGCTTGAAGGTTCGCGACGCCCTATGGCTGGGGAAGCCTCGCTGATCCAAAGACCAAGAAGGTGGGTGGCAAGGTCTGGTGGTGGATGCTCCCCTTCGCCCTGCTATCTGCCGCCATCGAATCGTTGCCCATCGACCCAACCGGGCCCGACCCCAGGGACTTCCCCCACTTCATCCACCACCGACCGCGCCGAGACGTTCTTCCACGGTGCCTGGGGCTGGTTTGCGCTGGCAGTCCTGGTGGCCTTCCTGGCCCCGCTGGTCGAGGAGCTGTTCTTCCGGGGGCTACTGCTGCCGCGAATGCGAGCGGTGTTCGGGACGAGGCGACTGGGTCGCCAACGGGGCGATCTTCACCGCCTACCACCTGCACCAGCCGTGGAGCATGCCCGCGACACTGCTCGACGGGATCTTCGCCCAGGCCTATCCCTCAAAGCGCTTTCAAAGCATCTGGATCGGGATCGTCACCCACACGCTCCCGAGCTTCGTAATCATCGGCTTCCTCCTCTACCTCGTCGTGAAGTAGGACTCGGAGCACGCCGTGGCCGACCAGGCCCAGAAACACCGAAAGCCGCTCAGCCGGGCGGCTTTCGTATGTGTGCGCTGGAGAGTAACTCGGCCTCCGGGTCGAGGTGGTTGAAGGTCGCAATGCGCGCGATCAGGCGCGGCCCTCGATCCCGAGGCGATCGAGCGGCTTCGGGGAATCCTCCGATCGACGCCGGGATATGTCGCCGGGTCTGACGTGCGCAACGCCGATACCGGCAAGGCGTTCTCGATCGCGATCTTGAGAGCCCGGATGCGATCCGCGCTGCGGGCAAGGCGGTCGCGGCGCGACCGGCGGATCAACGTGTCGGGATCAACCCCGACGAGGTTGAGATCTGCACCGAGGTGTGTGAGTTCTGAACTCCGGGTGTCTTGAGGCTAGTGAGCTATTTCCACGTGGCCGCCGGGATCGCGGAAGCTGGCCCGTGCGCACGCCCCACGGCCGCGCACTCCTGCGTCGGCGGTGCAACCAACGCGGCTCCGCGAGGCCCGGGGCTTTCGCTGGCTCTCATGGCGGCGATCCCGTCGGGCCGTCTCGTGTCGCGAGCCGCTCAAGCTGTTTCCCCTCCCGGTGGGTGGCCGGGCCGCGCGACCGGGACTCTCCATCGCCGGACGCCGGTTTTCCGGGTGCGCCTCGTACCAGCGGGCGTAGCGGCTCGCAAGCGGGGCCGCGGTGATTCCGTGTGCCACCACCGACAGCCCGACCGTCAGGTAGCTGACGAGCAGGATCGTGTCGGACCCGGGCAGGTTCGCCTGTTGGACGGTGATCACTGCGAACACGATCGTGGCAAGGCCGCGCGGACCGAACCAGCCGACGAAGCCGACGGTCTGCCGCTTGGCGCCGGTGCCGAACATCGCGATCGCGACCGGGAGCATGCGCACGATCGTCAGGCTGAGCACGGCATAGAGCGCGGCCTGCCAGGTCACGTGCTTCAGCGCGGTGCCGAGCAGCACCGCGCCGAAGATCAGGAACGTGAGTCCGCCGAGCAGGCCGCCGAGCTCCTCGTTCAGGCGCGAGGCCTCCTCTGACTCCTGGCCGGCGAGCGTTCCGAAAATCGCCCCGGCCACGAACGCGGCGATGAAGCCCGATCCCCCGAGCCCGACCGCGATCCCGTAGGCGAGCGCGGCGCCGGCGATCGGGATCACCTGACGCCACCGTCCGCTGATCAGGTCCCGGCGGGAGCCGATCACGATGACCGCGGTGGTCACCAGCCCTGCGGCCACGCCGCCGAGGATCCCGTAGCCGATCTCCTCGGCGACGATCGCGATCGCGTGGTGGCTCGATGCCATCTTGTCCTCCACGTCGGCGGCCCCGAGCGCGATCAGCAGGAGCGGCACGCAGATCCCGTCGTTGAGCCCGCTCTCCACGTTCAGCCCCTGCCGGATCCGCGAGGGCAGTCGCGGCTCGGTGACCACCGCCTGTCCGAGCGCGGCATCCGTAGGGGCGAGCAGCACGGCCAGGACGACGACCTCGGCAACACTCAGGTGCGGGAAGATCGCCGCCGCCAGTAGTGCACCGGCCACTATCGTGAGCGGAAGCCCGATACCGAGCAGCCGGAGCGGGACCGCGTACTCGCGACGGAGCACGCGCAGCTTGATCCGAGACGCATCCGCGAACAGCACCACGGCGAGCGTCGCTTCGGCCAGCGTGCGCACGTTCGCGCCGGACGGGGCGACGGTGATCTCGCCGATAACCAGCGGTCCGACGAAGAGCCCGAGCAGCGTGAACGCCATTGCCGGCGTGAACGGCGTGTCGACGAGGCGCCGTGACACACCGGCCACGAGGAGCACTGCACCGGCGACAGTCGCAAGCTCCCAGGTCATCGGACCAGCATCACGACGAGCCGGCGAACGATTGGGATGAATCCTCCGTCGGGTCGCTCTCGGCGGCCAACTCGGCTTCGATCGCGCGATTGACGTTGCCATGGATGTGGTCGGCGCCGACGAGCTCGACGACCCCGTCGGCCCGGAGCACGGCGAGGACATTCGGTTTCAAGCGGGCGAGTCGTAACGTGATCCCCTTCGGCGGTGGCGAGCGCGTGGATGTCGGACAGCTTCGCCGCGCCCTGGGAGTCGACGAAATCGACACCCTCGAGGTCGAGCACCAGCGCGCGCGGCGCGGCCCCGACGGTCCAACAGGCCCCGGACGCGATCTTCGAGCGCCTCGGCTGTGGCGAAGAACAGGCCGCCGTCGAGACGCAGCACGGGTATTTCCGGCAAACGTCTCGTCGCCGGGGTTCTCGTCGAGGTCGCGGAACACCTGAGTGTCGGGCTCGCGGCCGAGAAGCGGCATGGGCGGCTGGGTCGCGACGTAGATCAGCCAGCCGAGCGACAGGGCAACCCCGATGACCACGCCGGCGAGGACCCCGGCCGACAGCACGCCGATGATCGCCGCCACGGCGACCCAGAAGTCAAAGCGCGCGACGCGGTGTAGACGACGAAGCTCGCCGATGTCGATCATCCCGAACACGACCGCGTCGATGATCACGGCGCCCAGGACGGCCTTCGGGAGGTGTGAGAACAGCGGCGCGAGCACGATCAGCGTCGCCAGTACGAGCGCGCCGGTGATGAGCGAGGCAACCGGCGTCCTGGCCCCGGCCGACTCGTTCAGCGAGCTCGCGGACAGGCTGGTCGACACCGGCATCCCCTGGAACACCCCAGCGCCGATGTTCGCCATCCCCTGCGCCACCGACTCCTGGTTGACGTCGATGCGGTAGCGATGCCTGGTGGCGAACGCCCTGGCGTCGCCGGCGGTCTGCGAGAAGCCGATCAGCAGCAGGGCGACCGCCGCGATCGCGATCGTCGCGTAGTGATGCTTGACCAGGGTGAGATCGGGCAGCGCGGGGGCCGGAAGGCCGCGTGGCACGTGTCCGACCAGCGCAACCCCGTGCGCGCCGAGGTCGAACACCACGGACGCGACCAGCCCGCCGACGACCAGCACGAGCGCGCCGGGAACGGCCGGCGCCGAAATCGCAGGCCGAGGATCACCGCGAGCGAGATCACGGCGACGAGCACCGTCGTCCAGTGGGCGTCGCCGAGCGACGAGAGCCAGGTTGCGAGCTCGCGCCAGGCGGTTCACCCTTCGACGAGGTGCCGGTGAGCTTCGGCAGCTCGCCGATGACGACGTCGACGGCGGCGCCGGCGAGGAATCCCGTCACCACCGCTTTCGACAGGAACCGGGCGATCCACCCCATGCGGAGCACCGCGAGCAGAAGGAACAGGAGCCCGGACGCGAGCGTGATCGCGGCAACGAGCTCAGCCGCAGACTGTTCCCGCCGAGGCCGGTAAGCAGCACGGCGCTCCCGCCCACCGCGGCCAGCGACGAGCTCGGCCCGGTCGAGATCTGCCGCGACGTGCAGAACAGCGCGTAGATGATCGCGCCGGCCGCCGCCGCGTACAGACCGTTCTGCAGCGGTACGCCGGCGATGCCCGCATACCCGAGATTCTTCGGCACGACCAGCGCGGTGACCGCGATGCCGGCAGTCACGTCGCCCCGCAGCCACTTGCGCTCGTACCGGGCAACCACGTCAGGATCGGAACGACGCGGCGAACGCGTCTGCGCTGGGTCCCGTCACGCCCGAGGCGTTGCGCCATCCGCGCCCGTGTCGTGTGACCGACCCGTTTGCACTAGCCGACCGGCACTTTTCTGACCTCGCCGCACTTCCGACAGAAGAGCACGAGCATCGCGCCGCTCCCCGACATGCCTCCGACCTGCTGGAAGTCGTGACCGCTATTGCCACAGATCGGGCTGTTCGCCGCTTCTGTGCCCGGGGCGACGACGACGTTGTTCTCAGCACTCATCGCGTTCAGTCCTCTCGTTGGGCCCGGCGAGCATACGCCCGATCACCGTCGCCGATCAGCTTGCGGTACCGAGCGCGTGTCGCCTGCGTGGGGAGTGCCGAAGGTGGGAGTCGAACCCACATGGCCTTGCGGCCGCGCGATTTTGAGTCGCGTGCGTCTACCGTTCCGCCACTTCGGCCGGCCGGGTGGCAAATGCTACCGCCGCGTTGGCAGGGCGGCCGAAATGGGGTACAACAGGCCCTCATGGCTGAGTCGATAGGGGAGGGGACCGGCAAGGGGGCGGCTCGCTCGAGCGTGCTCGACCACCGCTTCGGCTCCGGCCCGCCGCTGACGGTCGGCGTGGAGGAGGAGTACATGCTCCTCGACCCCGCCGGATTCGACCTCGTGTCCGGCGTGGAGGAGCTGCTGGCCGAGACGGCCGAGACCGAGATGGCCGACCGGCTGAAGCCGGAGCTGATGCAGTGCGTGCTCGAGTCGGGCACGTGCGTCTGCGCCGATATCGCCGAGGCGGCGGCCGACCTGCGCCTGATCCGCCAGTACGTGGCCAGCCACGCCCGCTCCCACAACATGCGCCTCGGCGCGGCCGGCACACACCCGTTCTCGCTCTTCGAGAACCAGAAGATCACCGCCCGCGACCGCTACCGGGCCCTGGTCGAGATGCTCCAGTACGTCGCCCGCCGCGAGCTCGTCTTCGGGATGCACGTCCACGTCGCCGTCCCGACGCCGGAGGCCTGCCTGGCCGTGATGGAGGGTGTGCTGATCGAGCTGCCTGTCCTGCTCGCGCTCTCCGCCAACTCGCCGTTCTGGCGTGGCGATCACACCGGCCTTTCGTCGAGCCGGGCGATGATCTTCTCGGCCTTCCCGCGCAGCGGCCTGCCGCCGCGATTCGCCGACTACCAGGACTACGCCGAGGCCGTCGGGTTCATGGAGGCGACAGGGGCGATCGGCGATTACACGCATCTGTGGTGGGACGTGCGCCCGCATCCGCGCTTCGGCACGCTCGAGGTGCGGGTGATGGACTGCCAGACCCGGCTCGAGGACACGATCGCCCTGGCCGCGTATGTGCAGTGCCTGGTGAAGCTCCTGCTCGACCGCTACGAGCAGGGCCAGGTGCTCTCGTACCACCGCATGCTCCTGTCCGAGAACAAGTGGCTGGCGCTGCGCTACGGCCTGGACGCGCCGCTGATGGACCTCGCCGCCGGCAAGCGCGTGAAGATGGCGGCGCGTACGCTCGCCCGCCGCCGGATCCGCGAGCTGCGGCCGATCGCACGCGAGCTGGGCTGCGCCGACGAGCTGACCCGGATCGACTGGATCCTCGAGCACGGCAACGGGGCCGACCGCCAGAGCCAGGTCTGGAACGCGAACCGCGATATCGCCGAGGTGGCCGAGGAGATCGCCGCGGCCGCCGAGCGCGTCTAAGACCTCCTCGCGCGCGCCTCAGGACCGACGTCTCATCCGACTTGCGCGATCTTGTTCGCGTCGCTATATTTCGCATGCGAAAGGTTTTTCTGCGAAAGGATACGACGCGAACCATGTCTACACGAACGATGTCGAAGAAGGCCGGACTGGCCGCGGAGGTCGGGCAGCTGCTGTACGACATCGGCGCGCAGGCCAAGCGGGCGACCCGCCCGCTCGTCGAGGAGCAGGGCGTGACGATGCCGCAGGCGCTCGCGCTACACATGCTGCACGGTGCGGGCGGCCGGCTCACGGCCCGCGACCTCGGCCGCGAGTGCCACATGCTCGCGTCGACGATCACCGGCGTCATCGACCGGCTCGAGAGCGCCGGCCATGTCCGCCGCGAACGCGACCAGCGCGACCGCCGCGTGGTGTGGATCAGCCTCACCGACGCCGGCCGCGAGCTGGTCGACCGGCTACCGACCTTCTCGGATCAGATGGGGCAGCTGCTCGGCGTCCTTCCGGCGGCGGAGCTCGAGCAGATGCGCGAGTCGCTCCGGCGGGTGCTCCAGGCAGCGGAGACGCGCGGGGCCGCGTGATGTCACATGTGCGGTTCGCCGAACGTCATATAGGGGGAGTGCCCCATGGCCCGATCCGAGCCGGCGGGGCAGTCTTGGACAACTCATCATCGCTCCCAATCTCACGGAGCTTTCAGGTGCGTAGCAACGAAGGGGAACGGCAGTGCCAGCAATAACTGACGACAATCGCAAGTGGTGGACCCTGGGGGCGATGTGCTTCGCGCTCTTCATGGTCATGCTCGACAACACGGTCGTGAACATCGCGCTCCCGGCCATCAAGGACAGCTTCGGCGCCTCGATCTCGGGGCTCTCGTGGACGGTCAACGCCTACACGCTCGTGTTCGGCGTGCTCCTCGTCTCCGGCGGTCGCCTGGGCGACGTGTTCGGGCGCAAGCGCATGTTCCTGGCCGGGCTCGTGGTCTTCACGCTGGGCTCCATCGGCGCCGGGATCTCCGGCTCGATCGGCGAGCTCGTCTTCTTCCGCGGCATCCAGGGCGCCGGCGCGGCGTTCCTGATGCCGGGATCGCTGTCCATCATCACGAACACCTTCAGCGGCCCGGAGCTCGGCCGTGCGCTCGGCCTGTGGGCCGGTATCTCCGGCCTCGCGCTGGGCATGGGCCCGGTCGTGGGCGGCCTGCTGGTCGAGAAGGCCGGCTGGGAGTGGATCTTCTTCCTGAACGTGCCGGTGGCGCTCATCGCGGCGCCCCTGACGATGTACGCCGTCCACGAATCGCGTGACGAGACGGCGATCCGGCGGGTCGACTGGCTGGGCATCGCCACGCTCTCGATCGGCCTCGGTGGCCTCGTCCTCGGCCTCGTGCAGGCCAACGACTACGGCTGGACGTCGCCCCGCATCATCGCCGAGTTCGCGATCGGCGTCATCGGCCTCGTGTCGTTCATCCTGCTCCAGCTGCGCGGACGCGACCCGATGCTCGACATGGCGTTCTTCCGCAACCGGACGTTCAACGCCGGCAACGTGGTGGCGTTCCTGGTCACGTTCTCGATGTTCGCGACCTTCTTCTTCATCACGCTCTACATGCAGAACATCGAGCGGCTCTCGCCGCTCCAGACCGGCGTGCGGTTCCTGCCGATGACGATCCTGATCATCGCGACGGCCCCGATCGCGGGCCGGCTGTCCGACCGGTACGGCTCGCGCTGGCTGCTCACGGGCGGCATGACGCTGATCGCGGCGTCGTTGTTCCTGGAGTCGCAGATCTCCGACACGAGCGGCTACCTGACGCTGCTGCCCGCATTCCTGATCGGCGGAGTGGGAATGGGCATGACGATGTCGCCGATGACGGCGGCCGTGATGAGCTCGGTCGACCGCACCAAGGCCGGCGCGGCCTCGGGTGTGCTGTCGATGACGCGGATGGTGGGCGGCGTGTTCGGCGTCGCCTCGCTGACGGCGCTCTTCGAGCACCTGGCGACCGGCCGCGCGGCGGCCGGCCATGCGCCGTCCGACGTGTTCATCTACTCGCTCAGCCACAGCCTGCGCTACTCGGCGGCGATCGCCCTGGTGGGCGCGTTCGTGGCCGCGGCGTTCATCCGCAGCCACCGCCAGCAGGACGTGCAGGTGTCCGCCGAGGACGCCGCCATGGCCGAGGCGGCCTAGGACGATTGATCCCGCACCCCCGCGCGCCTGGTCATCAGGCCGCCGCGGGGGTGCGGGTCGCTGGTGGGGTTGCGGCTGCGAACCGTCGCATCGCGCCTCGGCGTCTGCGTGATCGCAGACGCCGAGGACCGCTGTCAAGGGCATCCGCCCCTGACAGCTTCTCGGTCGCGCCTGTGGAACCAGCCATGAACGCTCCCTGCGTCCTTGCGCTGCTCGGTTCGCAACCGCCCAGGATGTACGGGGGCGCGGGATCAATCGTCTACGCCCGGAACCCCTCTCGCGCGGCCCGGCCCTCCCGCCGGGCCGCGCGGGCGCGGTCCGTTCCCGACGGTAGACTTGCGCCTTCGAAACGGGGATACGAGAAGGGGGCCGCCATGGACAAGCAGGAGGTAATCGAGCGCTGCCGGCGCGACAACGTCGCCTTCGTGCGACTGCAGTTCACGGAGCTGTACGGCCCCGTCAAGAACGTGTCGATCCCGGTGGACGAGCTCGAGAAGGCGCTCGACAACGAGCTGATGTTCGACGGCTCGTCGATCCGCGGGTTCAAGCGGATCGAGCAGTCCGACATGTACTTCCTGCCCGACCCCGACACCTACACGGTGCTCCCCTGGCGCGGCACGCGACTCGGCCCGCACGGCCCGCCTGATCTGCGACGTCGCCGATCCCGACGGCACCCCGTTCGCCGGCGACCCGCGCACGAACCTGAAGCGGGTGCTCCGGAAGGCGCCGACCTGGGCTACGACGATGAACGTCGGCCCCGAGGCCGAGTTCTTCCTCTTCAAGCTCGACGCCGACGGCAACCCCACCGTCGATCCCGCACGACGCCGCCACCTACTTCGACGTCGCTCCCGCTCGACCGCGGCGAGGACTGCCGCCGCGACATCGAGCTCACCCTCCAGCAGATGGGCTTCTACCTCGAGGCGGCGCACCACGAGGTCGCGATCGGCCAGCACGAGATCGACTTCCGCCACGCCGACGCGCTCGCGACGGCCGACAACCTGGTCACGTTCCGCATGGTCGTCAAGGTGATCGCCGCCCGCCACGGCATGCACGCGACGTTCATGGCCGAAGCCGATCCACGGCGAGAACGGCTCGGGCATGCACGTGAACCAGTCGCTCGCGCGCGGAGACGAGAACGCCTTCCTCGACCGCAGCCGACCTGCTCAGCTCTCAGCCGAGGCCCGCAGCTACATCGCGGGGCGTGCTCGAGCACCTGCCGGCGATCACCGCGGTCGCCAACCCGACCGTCAACTCGTACAAGCGGCTCCTGCCCGGGCTACGAGGCGCCCGTCTACATCGCCTGGTCCCCCGGCAACCGCTCGGCCGCAATCCGCGTCCCCGCCAAGCGCGGCCGCTCGACGCGGATCGAGCTGCGCACGCCCGACCCGACCGCGAACCCGTACCTGGCGCTCGCGTGCATGCTCGAGGCCGGCCTCGACGGCATCAGCCGCGGCCTGCAGCCGCCGCGGCCGTGAACCGAACATCTACCACCTGAGCGCCGAGGAGTCCGCGGCGCTCGGGCATCGGGAGCCTGCCGCACGACCTCGTCGCACGCGCTCGACGCGCTCGAGGCCGACGACGTCATGCGCGGCGGCGCTCGGCGACCACATCTTCACGGAGTATGTGCGCCTGAAGCGAGAGGAGTGGGCGTCGTACAACGAGCAGGTGCATCAGTGGGAGATCGACGAATACATGGATCGGTACTGAGGCTGAAAGCTGATGAATTGCCCGTCAATCTGCCGTTTAGATTGACAAGCAAGACTTGCGCCGCTCTGCTACAATGTATTCGTCGGGGTGGGGCTGCCCCCGACAACAGTTTGCCGGGTCAACGACCCGGGAATGAAGACGCCTGATCGAGCGTTAGACATCAGGTAGGCAGCCACTGAACGTAACTACCAGGCCCGGACGGTCCGACCGTCACCGGGCTATCGAGGGATTGATGACGACCGAGCTGATGAACGAGCCGCGAGTGCGGCTGATGATCGAATCGGCCGACGACCGCGGGCTCCTCGCGGAAGAGGAGCTCCAGGCGGTTGCGACCGATCTCGAGCTGGATGAAGAGGATCTCGAAGCGCTGACGGCCGAGCTGACCGAGCAGGGCGTCGAGATCGTGCCCACGGCCGATGCCGGCGATGCCGTCGCGGCCCCTGTCACCGTGCCCGCGGCCGTTGCAGCCGCTGCGCCCTCGGGCCCGACCGACAGCCTCGACCGCTACCTGCACGACATCTCCCGTCATCCGCTGCTCACCAAGGAGGACGAGCAGCACCTGGCGAAGCTCGTCGAGCAGGGCGACCAGGTGGCCAAGCGGCGCATGATCGAGTCGAACCTGCGGCTGGTCGTGTCCGTCGCCAAGCGTTACCGCGGCCACGGCGTGCCGTTCCTGGACCTGATCCAGGAGGGGACGATCGGGCTCGTGCGCGCAGTCGAGAAGTTCGACTGGCGGCGCGACCTCAAGTTCTCGACGTACGCGACGTGGTGGATCCGGCAGGCGGTGCAGCGCGCGGTCGCCAACCAGTCGCGCACGATCCGGCTCCCGGTCCACGTGTCCGAGCGGGTGCGGCGTGTCGATGCCACCCGCGCGGCGCTCGAGGCGCGCCTCGGCCGTGACGTGACCGACGACGAGGTCGCCAAGGCCAGCGGCGTGGCCGTGCCCGACGTGGTCGACGCGCGCTCGCTGCCGCGGACGTCCTCGATGCACACGCCCGTCGGCGACGACGGCGACTCGGAGATGGGCGACATGATCGCCGACGAGACGGCCCCGAAGGCCGACGAGCTCGTCGAGGAGACGCTCCGCAAGGAGATGCTCGTCACGGGCCTCGAGCACCTGTCCGAGCGCAAGCGGCGCATCCTCGAGCTGCGGTTCGGGCTCGACGGCGGCGACCCGCAGAACTACGACGTGATCGGCCGGGCGGTCGGACTGACGCGCGAGCGCGTCCGCCAGCTCGAGGCCGACGCACTCAGCCAGCTCGCAGCCCTGAACGAGATCCAGGGCCTGCGCAGCGAAGCGGCCTGAGAATCGGCAGGCCAGGCCCCGCCTTCGGGTGGGGCCTGGCACCGGTCGCTCTTCGCCAGCGTCAGCTGTAGATCGCCGACGGGTCGGTCGGCGGATCGATGCTGCGCTGGGCGAGGCCGGTCTCGACGGCCGCCTCCGCCACCGCGGCCGCGACCGACTCGACCACGGCCTTGTTGAACACGCTCGGGATGATGTACTCCTCGTTCAGCTCGTCCTCGGCGATGACCGCGGCGATGGCCCGGGCGGCGGCCAGCTTCATCGCCTCGTTGATCCCGGTCGCGGCCGACCTCGAGCGCGCCGCGGAAGATGCCCGGGAACGCGAGCACGTTGTTGATCTGGTTGGGGTAGTCCGAGCGCCCGGTCGCGATCACGCGCGACGATCCCCTCGAGTCCTCGGGCGGCACCTCCGGCTCGGGGTTCGCCATGGCGAACACGATCGCGTCGTCGGCCATCGTCCGCACGGCGTCGACCGAGACCGCGCCGGGGCCGGACAGGCCGAGGAACACGTCGGCGCCGGCCAGCGCCTCGTCCGCCGTCCCGGTGAACTTGCGCGGGTTGGTGTTGCGGGCGTACCACTTCTTGATCGCCGTCAGCCCCTTGGTGCCGGGGTGGAGCGCGCCCTCGCGGTCGCAGCCGATGATGTCGCGCACGCCTGCCTCCATCAGCATCTTGCTGACGGCGACGCCGGCCGCGCCGACGCCCGACGAGCACGACCCGCATGTCCTCGATCGGCTTGCCGACGACGCGGGCGGCGTTCAGCAGCGCCGGCCAGCACGACGACGGCGGTGCCGTGCTGGTCGTCGTGGAAGACCGGGATGTCGAGCTCGCGCCGCAGCCGCCCCTCGATCTCGAAGCAGCGCGGCGCGGCGATGTCCTCCAGGTTGATGCCGCCGAACCCGGGCGCGATCGCCTTCACGATGGCGATGATCTCGTCCGTGTCGGTCGTGTCGAGGCAGAGCGGCCAGGCGTCGATGCCGGCGAACTCCTTGAAGAGCATCGCCTTGCCCTCCATCACCGGCATGGCCGCCCGCGGGCCGATGTCGCCCAGCCCCAGCACCGCGGTGCCGTCGGTGACGACGGCGACCGTGTTCTGCTTGATGGTGAGCGCGCGGACCTTGTCCGGGTCGCTGGCTGATCGCCATGCACACGCGGGCGACGCCGGGCGTGTAGGCCATCGAGAGGTCGTCGCGGGTCTTCACCGGGACCTTGTTCTGCACCTCGATCTTGCCGCCCAGGTGCATCAGGAACGTGCGGTCGGAGACGTTGCACGATCCGCACGCCGGGCAGAGTCGCGCACGGCATCGACGATGCGCTGGCCGTGGTCGGCGTCCGAGGCCGAGACGGTGATGTCGCGCACCCGGTAGCCCTTGGCGACGCGCACGAGGTCGATCGCCCCCAGATCGCCGCCGGCGTCGCCGATCGCGGCCGCCACCCTGGCGAACGAGCCGGCCAGGGCGGGGATCTCGACCCGCATCGTCAGGCTGTAGGAGACCGAGGGGTTGCGCGACACGGGCGAAGCGTAGATCCAGGGCGGCGATTAGACTGCGCGGCCGCCGCAGCCTCGGATACGCTGCGAAGGATGGCCACGGTCAAGCAGGCTCAGCCGAAGGATCTGAACCTCGACGACGCCCCGGCCAAGCAGTGCGACGTCTTCCTGGTCGACGGCAACGGCCTCGCCTACCGGGCGTTCTACGCGCTTCCCGAGGAGCTCCAGACCGTCGACGGGTTCCCGACGAACGCGCTGCTCGGCATGGCCAACATGCTGATGAAGCTGCTCGCGGACTACCGCCCGGCGACGGTGCTCGTGGCCTGGGACGAGAAGCCCACCGCGCGCATCGAGCTCGCGCCCGAATACAAGGCCCACCGCCGGCCGATGCCCGACCTGCTGCGCCAGCAGGTGCCGTACTTCCAGCCGCTCGTCGAGGCGTTCGGCTATCGCAATTTCCGCGCGACCGGCAAGGAGGCCGACGACGTCATCGGCACGCTGGCGACGAAGGCCGAGACGGCCGGGCACCGCGTCTGCGTCGTCTCCACCGACCGCGACGCCTTCCAGCTCGCCTCCGAGCACGTCTGCATCATGATGACCCCGCGCGGGGTGGCCGACGTGGTCGTCTACACGCCCGACCGGATCTTGCAGCGCTACGGCATCGGCCCCGACCTCGTGCCGGACTTCATCGGGCTCAAGGGCGACACCTCGGACAACATCCCCGGCGTCCCCGGGATCGGCGACAAGACCGCCGCCGAGCTGCTGGTGCGGTTCGGGACGATGGAGGGCGTCTACGCGAACATCGACGCCGTGTCGGGTGAGAAGCGGCGCGAGAACCTGCGCACGGCCACCGACGACGCCGCCCGCTCCAAGGTGCTCGCGACGATCGACCGCGCGCTCGAGATCGAGGTCGACTTCGACGCGATGGTCGCGGCGCCGCCCGACCGCTCGACGATGAAGGATCTGTTCCGCAAGCTCGAGTTCCGGGCGCTCCTGAAGCGTGTCGACGAGCTCGAGGAGGCCGTCCCGGGCGCGCCGGTCGAGGTGATCGAGGGGGTCGAGCTCGAGTGGCGCGAGGCCGCCCTCGACGACCTGCGGCGCTCCGCCGACGAGGTGGCGCTCGCCTCGGCGGGCGGCCGCGCCGCGGTCACCGGCCGACGGCGGCGACGTCCTCGTCGTCGAGGCCGACGCGGCCCGGGTGGTCGACGCGCTGCGCGACCACAGGGTGATCACGCACGGGCTCAAGCACCCCGCGCTCACGCCCTCCGGCGACACGGCCATCGCCGCGTACCTGCTCGACCCCGGCCGGGCGGACTACGCGATCGACGACCTGGCCGAGGAGGCCGGGCTCGGGCTCCAGGCCGCCGCCGACGAGGAGACCTCGGCCGCTCGTCCGGGCCGCGGCCGCGGCCCGGCGCCTGCACCCGCGCGCGGCCGAGCGGCTCGCCGAGCGGGAGATGACCGACCTCTACGAGGACATCGAGCTCCCGCTCGTCCCTGTGCTCGGCGCGATGGAGGCCGCCGGCATCAGCGTCGACACCTACCGGCTGGCCGAGATCGCCGCCAAGCTCGCCGACCAGGTCGAGGAGCTCGAGGCGCGCTGCCACGAGCTGGCCGGCGGGCCGTTCGTGATCGGGTCGCCGAAGCAGCTCGGCGAGGTGCTCTTCGAGCGGCTCGGGCTGCCCGCCGACCGCAAGGGCAAGACCGGCTACTCCACCGACGCCCGGGTGCTGGCCAAGATCCGCGACATGCACCCGATCGTGGACGTCGTCGAGCAGTGGCGGGAGCAGTCGAAGCTCCTGAACACCTACCTGGTGCCGCTGCCCGACCTGATCGACGCCGGGACGGGCGCCTGCACACGACCTTCAGCCAGACGACCGCCGCCACCGGGCGGCTCTCGTCGATCCGCCCGAACCTGCAGAACATCCCGATCCGCACGCCGCTGGGGCGCGAGATCCGCAGCGCGTTCGTCGCCGGCGACGGCGCGAAGCTGCTCTCCGCCGACTACTCGCAGGTCGAGCTGCGCATCCTCACCCACCTCTCCGGCGAGCCGGCGCTGCACGAGGCGTTCGCGCGCGGCGAGGACATCCACCGGGTGACCGCCGCCGCAGGTGCTGGGCAAGCCGCCCGAGGAGCTCACCCGGGACGAGCGCAACAAGGCCAAGGCGGTCAACTTCGGCATCATCTACGGCATCAGCTCGTTCGGGCTCTCGGAGCAGCTCGGCATCTCCCGCGAGGAGGCGCAGAGCTTCATCGACACCTACCTGGCCCGGTTCCCGCGGGTGAACGAGTTCATCGCCGCGACGATCGAGCGCGCCAAGGGCGACGGCTGGGTGACGACGCTGTTCGGGCGCCGACGGCCGATACCGGAGCTGCGCGCGTCGAACTACCAGACCCGCAGCCTCGGCGAGCGGCTGGCGGTGAACACGGTCATGCAGGGCAGCGCCGCCGACATCATCAAGGTGGCGATGATCCGCATCCACCGGCGCCTGCGCGACGAGGGCCGCCGCTCGCGGCTCGTGCTGCAGATCCACGACGAGCTCCTGTTCGAGGTCGCCGACGGCGAGGTGTCGGCGCTCCGGGCGCTCGTCGCCGAGGAGATGACCGGCGCCTACCCGCTCGACCCCGCGCTGGCGGTCGACGTCGGCGTCGGCGCGACCTGGCTGGAGGCGAAGTGACCTGGACCCAGATCAGCGGCACGATCAGCGCGCTGCCCGCGCGCCGCGGCGACGAGCCGGGCACCTACCTGTGGATCGACGCCGGCGAGCGCGGCGAGCACGTCGTCGCCGAGCTGTTCCTGCCGGCCGTCTCGTCCGACAGCCTCGACGGCGCGCTCGGCGTCGCCATCGGCTCGATCCGCAGCCACGGCGACGACCGCAGCGGCGAGGTGCGGCTCGAGTTCGGCCGCGTCCGCGACGGCCGCGGCGTCGTCTCCGCCCGCGGCTCCGGTGTCGACTCGGACATCGTCTTTGCGCTCAGCCACCATCCGCCCGAGGGCGGCTACTGCCGCCACTGCGGCTCCGAGCTCGCCGTCGACGTCGTCGCGGTGATCACGCCGCCCGACGGTGGGGTGATCGGGATGCCCGCCGGCCGCTGCAATCGATGCGGATCCTGACGGCGGCCGCCATGATGGCCGTGCTGGTGGCGGCCGTTCCTGCGAGGGCCAGTCGGCGTCGACCGCCCCCCAGGCCTGTAGCGGCCTGCGCCGTCCCGGCGTGCCGCTCGCATTCATGCCGGCCCGGGCGCCGTCGATCGCCCAGGCGCGCTGCATCGGCGTCCAGTACGCCGCTGTCGTCGGCCGGCTGGGGTGGGGGACGCTGCCCAAGATCATGCACCGCGGCAACGCCAACCTGATGGCGTGGCAGCAGCGGTCGCTGCTGTACGCGTGCGACCGCTGCGGCCTGGCCGGGTTCGGCCTCGCCTGGGTGCGCGCTCACCACCCGTCGTGGATCATGCACTCGGCCCAGGGCACCGAGATCCACCCGGACGATCATCCCGGCTGGGTGCTCCTCGACTTCACCGATCCCAAGTACCAGAACGCGTGGGGCGTGCACGTGCGCAAGAGCCTCGCCGCCGGCGGCTGGACCGGGGTCGAGATGATCGACGCCGACAACGATCCCGACTGGAGCGACGTGCCGATCGACCCGGCCACGGGCGAGCTGATGACGGACTCCAACCGCCGCCGCTACCTGGCCCACGCGCTCGCGCTGATCCGGGCGACGCTCAAGATCGAGGGCTACTCGCTCCTGGCCGACAACGGCCCGCCGTCCGTGATCAGCTTCGACCAGATCAACAGCACAGACGCGGTGACGGTCGGCGACGGCTTCGCCCACCTGGCGGGGACGGCCTGGGAGACGCAGCTGCACTACTTCCAGAAGGCCGCAGGCTGGGAGTCGGGCGTCTACGTGCGGGACGAGCCCGGGCTCACGCGCGCCGAGACGGTCTACGGGATGGCGGCGTTCATGCTCGTCGCGATCCCGCGCGACTCGGCCTACTCGGGGTCGGGCAGCCCCAGCTCGCCGGTCTACCAGATCGATCCCGGCACGCCGCCCACGACGCCGGCGACCAAGGACGGTGAGGTGTGGACGCGGACGTATCCGAACGCGGTCATCGCCGTAAACCCGTCCGACGTCGCGGGGAGCGTTCCGATGGGATCGGCCGGCCAGGTGGCCATCCCGCCGCGCTCGGCCACGATCGAGACCGGCGGGCATCTGCTCACAAGCGGCTGAACGCGTTTGTATACTACGGCCCGCGGCGGGTCACTTCCCCGCCCGTTCTGTGCTGCAATAGCTTCTAGCGAAGGTTTACGTCCCGTCTTGATGGCAACAACTCCTGATACCGACACATGGATGATCGAGGTCGACGGGGAGCTCATCCCCGACTACGACCGCACGCTGACCAACTTCAACGAGGGCGACGTCGTCACCGGCACCGTGGTCCGCGTCGACAAGGACGAGATCCTGGTCGACATCGGCTACAAGTCTGAGGGCGTCATCCCCATCTCCGAGCTGTCGATCCGGCGCTCCGTCAACCCGGACGACGAGGTCGAGATCGGCCAGGAGATCGACGCGCTCGTGCTCCAGAAGGAGGACGCCGAAGGCCGGCTGATCCTCTCGAAGAAGCGGGCCCGGTTCGAGAAGGCGTGGCAGCGCATCGAGGCCGCCGCCGAGAGCGGCGAGCCGGTCGAGGGCAAGGTCATCGAGGTCGTCAAGGGCGGCCTGATCATCGACCTCGGCGTGCGCGGCTTCCTGCCCGCGTCGCTGGTCGACATCCGCCGCGTTCAGGATCTCGAGGAGTACCGCGACCAGACGCTCCTGTGCAAGGTGATCGAGCTCAACCGCAGTCGCAACAACGTCGTGCTGTCGCGGCGGGCGGTGCTCGAGGAGGAGCGCAAGGAAGCCCGCCAGCAGATCCTCGACCGGCTGTCGCCGGGCGTGGAGGTGGAGGGCCAGATCTCGAACATCGTCGACTTCGGCGCGTTTGTCGACCTCGACGGCATCGACGGCCTGATCCACATCTCGGAGCTCAGCTGGAGCCACGTGAACCACCCCTCCGAGGTGCTCGAGATCGGCCAGAAGGTGCGGGTCAAGGTGCTCGACGTCGACCGCGACCGCCAGCGCATCTCGCTCGGCCTGAAGCAGACCCAGACCGATCCGTGGCAGCGGGTCATCGACGAGACCGAGCAGGGCGACGTCGTCGCCGGCCGGATCACGAAGGTCGTCACGTTCGGCGCCTTCGCCGAGATCGTGTCCGGGGTCGAGGGCCTGATCCACATCTCGGAGCTGGCCGAGCACCACGTCGAGAACCCGCGCGAGGTCGTGCAACAGGGCGAAGAGGTCAAGGTCAAGATCATCGAGATCGACCCCGATCGCCGCCGTCTGTCGCTCTCGCTGCGCCGCGTTGAGCCCGGCGATCCCGTGAAGACCATCGACCTCGGCGCTCCCGGCGAGCGCCAGGAGGCCGAGGTGCCCGAGCTGGGCCTGTCCGAAGACGTGTTCGCAGACCAGCCGCAGGCCGCCGAGGACGAGCCCGAGGCCGTCGCCGATGAGCCCGAGGTCGTCGCCGATGAGCCCGAGGTCGTCGCGGATGAGCCCGAGGCTGTCGCCGATGAGCCCGAGGCCGTTGCCGATGAGCCCGAGGTCGTCGCGGATGAGCCCGAGGCTGTCGCCGATGAGCCCGAGGCCGTTGCCGATGAGCCCGAGGTCGTCGCGGATGAGCCCGAGGCTGTCGCCGATGAGCCCGAGGCCTCAGCGGAGGAGCCTGACGCCGGCGCCGATGAGCCCGTCGTCGAGGTCTCGGCGGCGGATTCGGACAACGGGACCGCCGACGAGGGATAGGGCGCCCGGCGCCCCCGTGATCCTGGGGCTGACGGGCGGCATCGGGAGCGGCAAGTCCGAGGCGCTGCGCGCGTTCCGCCGCCACGGCGCTGTGACGCTCTCGAGCGACGAGGGCGTGCGCAGGCTCTACACGCAGGAGCCCGTGAAGCGGGCCATGCGCGAGCACTTCGGCGGCGGTGTCTTCACCTCCGACGGCGACATCGACCGCAGGGCGGTCGGCGCGATCGTGTTTTCCGATGCGTCCGAGCTGCGCTGGCTCGAGGGCCTCCTGCTGCCACGACTGGCCGAGGAGTTCGCCGCATGGCGCGACCGCGAGACGACCGGCGGCGCACCGCTGCTCGTCCACGAGGCGCCCACCCTGTTCGAGGCCGGCGTCGACGATCGCTACGACGTCATCCTGACGGTGACCGCCCCCGCGGACGTGCGCGAGGCCCGCCGCCCCGGCGCCCGCCGCCAGATGGCCCACCAGCTGCCCGAGGCCGAGAAGGCCGCGCGTAGCGACTACGTCTACGAGAACACGGGCACCCTCGAGGATCTCGACCGCTACGTCGCCGGGCTGGCGGAGCGGCTGGGGCCATGATCAGGCGGGCCTTCGTCGGCCTGGCCGCGCTCGTGATCGTCGCCGGCGCGGGCTTCGCCTACCTGCAGCACTCCCAGCCCGACTGGTGGGTGCGGCTGCGCCACCCGCTCGACTACCGCAGCGAGGTCGTCGGCAACGCGCGCCTGTACCACCTCGATCCGGCGGTGGTCGCGGCCGTCATCTACGAGGAGTCGCGCTTCCGGCCGAACACCGTGTCGAGCGCCGGGGCGATCGGCCTCATGCAGCTCCTACCGTCGACGGCGCGCGGGATCGCCGTGCACACCGGCGGGCACCGGTTCCGCATCCCGCAGGACCTCTACGTCCCCGACCTGAACATCCGCTACGGCTGCTGGTACCTGGCCCACCTGCAGCACAAGTACGCCGGCCACCCACACGCGGGCGACCTCGCGCTCGCGGCCTACAACGCCGGCCAGGCGAACGTCGATCAGTGGATTGCGCAGACGCCGCCCGGTCAGGCCGTGAAGATCCAGTTCGCCGCGACGCGCGACTACGTGGCGGGCGTCCGCGCCACGGAGGGCCTCTACCGCCGTGCCTACGGCCTGCGCTGACCGCTCAGGCGGGCCCGCAGGATCGACAGGAGGCCGTTCCGCAGCGGCGGGACCGCCTGCATCAGCGGCACGACGTATCGGAACGCGACGCCGCGGCCGCGCGGCAGCCGTAGCGTCTCCAGGTCGGAGATGTTGGGGATCGCGCCGATGATGCGGCGCTCGCCGCGATCGATCGCCCACGTCCAACTCGGGGGCCGGTAGCCGTCGGCGCCGGCGCGCGGCTCGCGCCCGCTGCGGTCGCGCATCCGCGGCGACACCGCGTCGAAGACGATCCCGCCGGCCGGGATCCGGGCCGCGCAGGTCGCCAGCAGGCGGTGCACCTCGTCCCGGGCCAGATACATGAGCAGTCCCTGCGCCGTCACGAGCACCGGAGCGGTGGTGTCCACCTCGTCCAGCCAGCGCTCATCCAGCGCCGAGCAGGCGATCAGCCGCACCCGTGGGTCGCTCGGGAGGAGCTCCCGGCGAAGGGCGACCGCCTCGGGCAGGTCGACGCCGATCCACTCCACCGTGCCCTGGTCCACACGCCAGAACTGCGTCTCGAGCCCCTCGCCGAGCGCCACCACCGTCCCGCCCGGGTGGTGGGTGACGAACTGCCGCACCTGGCGGTCGAAACACGCCGCGCGCAGCGCCTGCCACTGGGCCAGCGCGGGCGCGGCAGGGCCGAACCGCTCCTCGAACGGGAAGTCGATCGCGTCGACCACCTCGACCGCCCGGGGATCGCGCAGCACGGTGTCGGGCCGGCGGGCCTCGGCGGCACGGTGATAGAGGTTCCAGAGAAGCGTCTCGGGTACGGCGTCGAGCACGACCGGCATGCCGGTCCCGTTCCCGTTCCGGCCGGGCTCGTAACTTAGGCGAAGTGGCCGGCGATGCTCGCGAGCGACTTGCGCACGGCGGTCGTGAGCCGGGGGCGCAGCACGACCGGCTCGAGCAGGCGGGCGAGCCCGCGAGGGTTGTACTCGAGACGCAGCGTGACCGTGCTGCCGCCGTCCTGGGCGGCCACCTCGATCGTCTGGCGGAACGCCGAGAACGGCATCCCCACGCCCTCGACCAGGCGCAGCACCGAGCGCCGCGGCGGCGCCAGCTCGGCGTACTCGCCCACCCACGACGGGGCCGTACGGCGGCCGCGCAGGTGGAGGCGCACGCCCACGGCCGGCGCGCTCGCGTCCTCGAGCCGGGCCAGGTCGCACATCGCGTCCCATTGCTGGCGCCGGTCGGGGTCGTGCAGGAACGCGAACACGTCCCTGGGCGCCGCGGCGACGGCCGCGCGCTGCTCGATCACCACGCTCACGGCCCGAAGCTACCATGGAGGCATGCTCGAGGGCGCCCGCAATCTCGTTGCCGGCCGCGGCTACCTGGTCGTGGAGGGGATCCCGGGCGGCGAGCCTGAGAGGGCGTTCCTGCGTCTGGACAAGGCGATCGACGACGCCGTCGACCGCACCCGGGCGAGCGACGCGACCCACCCCGGATGGCGCGTGCTGCGCATCGAGCGCAACCGCTTCCCCGAGGTGGTGTGGCCCGGTCCTTCCGGCGACGACGGAGACGGCGAGGAGGGCGTCGTCCCGCGGCGCCCGCGCCGCCCCGCCGGTAGCGGCGCCATCGCCTTGCCGCTGCCGGAAACACCGCGCCCCGCGCACTGACCGGTCCCCCGCCGGGGCCGCTGTCGGCGCTGGTACAGTCGCCGCCGTGGAGGCGATCTCGATCCTTGCGCCCGACGACGTCGAGGCCGTGCACGACCGCGCGATGACGATCATCGAGGAGATCGGAACCGACGTGCGCCACGAGGAGGCGCTTGCTCTGCTGCGCGCGAGCGGCCAGGACGTCGACGGCGAGCGGGTGCGCTGGGATCGCGAGTTCGTGATGGAGATGGTGGCCTCGGCGCCCGCGTCGTTCACGCTCGAGGCGCGCAACCCCGACCGCGCCGTCACGATCGGCGGCGGCAAGCCCGTTCTGGCGCCCGTCGGCGGGTCGCCGTTCTGCTCCGACCTCGAGCGCGGCCGCCGCGACGGCGGCATCGCCGACCACATCGAGCTGGTGAAGCTCGCCCACGCCGCCGACCTGATGACCTGCCTGCAGAGCGGCACGGTCGAGGCGAACGACCTCAGCGAGCACAGCCGCCACCTCGAGATGGACTACTCGATTTTGCGCTGGTCGGACAAGCCGTACGTCTGCTACGGCACCTCGGGACCGAAGGCCCGCGACTGCGTCGAGCTGGCCGCGATCGCCTGCGGCGGGCGGGAGAGGATCGAGCGCAGGCCGGCGATCATGGGCGTGGTCAACCCGAACAGCCCACTCGTCTGGGACTTCCTGATGGTGGACGCGCTGGCGGAGTGGGCCAGGGCCGGCCAGCCGGTGATCGTGACGCCGTTCCTGCTGGCGGGCGCGACCGCCCCCGTCAGCGTCGCCGGCGGGCTCGCCCTCCAGGTGGCCGAGGCGCTGACCGGCGTCGCCCTCGTCCAGCTGATCCGGCGCGGGGCGCCGGCCCTGTTCGGCTCGTTCTTCACCGCGGTCGACATGCGCACCGGCGGCCCGGCCTTCGGCACGCCCGAGTCGGTCGTCGGCACGCTCGCCGGCGGCCAGCTGGCGCGCCACTACAACCTGCCCTACCGGGGCGGCGGCGGCCTGTGCTCGT
Organism: uncultured Actinomycetes bacterium; assembly: GCA_963708365.1. Taxonomy (GTDB): domain Bacteria; phylum Actinomycetota; class Thermoleophilia; order Gaiellales; family JAICJC01; genus JAICJC01. Next base: position 315,601 of record CAVPSM010000002.1, on the reverse strand, counting down.
CGAACGCGCTCGACGCCCAGGCGGCCGCCGAGACCATGAACACGCTGTGGGCGACCATGCTGGCGCCGGCCGACTTCGTCCTGCACGCCGCCGGCTGGCTCGAGGGTGGTCTGACGGCGTCCTACGAGAAGCTCGCGCTCGACCTCGAGGTGCTGCGCATGTTCGAGGTGCTGGCCGGCGGCGTGACGCTCGGCGAGGAGGAGTTCGCGCTGGACGCCATCCGCGGCGAGGGCCCCGGCGGGATGTTCCTCGCAGCCGACCACACCCTGGCCCACTTCCGCGACTGGACGTTCATGTCCCCGCTGTTTCGCTCGCAGTCGTATGTGACATGGGAGAAGCAGGGCTCGATCACGACCGACCGGGCCGCGACCGCCGAGTGGAAGCGGCTGCTCGAGTCGTGGGAGGATCCGGGCATCGACTCGGCCCTCGACGAGGAGCTGCGCGAGCACATCGAGCGGCGTTCGGCCGAGCTCGACGCCGAGTAGATGCCGCGCCTGGCGAGACACGACATCCTCTTCGAGCCCGTCCAGATCGGGCCGAAGACGCTCCGAAATCGCTTCTACCAGGTGCCGCACTGCACAGGGTTCGGCGTGGAGAAGCCGTGGACGCAGGCGGCGTTCCGGGGCATGAAGGCCGAGGGCGGCTGGGCGGCCGTCTGCACCGAGTACTGCTCGATCAGCTCCGAGACGGATGAGTCGCCGTACGTGTCGGCGCGGCTCTGGGACGACGAGGACGCCCGGGCGCTGCGGCTCATGACCGAGGAAGCGCATCGCCACGGGGCGCTGGCGGGGGTCGAGCTGTGGCACGGCGGGCTCTACGCCGAGACGCGCGAGTCGCGGCTCCCGCCGATCGCTCCTTCGCAGCTCTCGAGCGACTTCGACGGGATCACGGTGCCGCGCGTCATGACGGCGGCGGACATCCGCCGGGTGCAGGGGGAGTGGGTGGCGGCCGCCCTGCGGGCGCGCGACGCCGGCTTCGACATCGTCTACGTGTACGGCTCGCACACCTACCTGCCGACCCAGTTCCTCTCGCCGGTCTTCAACCGCCGCACGGACGGGTACGGCGGCTCGTTCGAGAACCGGTCGCGGTTCTGGCTGGAGGCGATCGAGCTCGTGCGCGACGCCGTTGGCGGCGACTGCGCGATCGCGGTGCGGATCGCCGCCGACACGCTGGAGGGGTCCGGGGTCGAGCTGGCCGAGGGGCTCGAGTTCATCCGCCGGGCCGACCCGATGGTCGACCTGTGGGACGTGACGATCGGCGCGCTCTCGGGGTGGCAGCGGGTCGACAGCGGCCCGTCGCGGTTCTTCGAGCAGGGCTACCAGCTGGAGTGGTCGGGGCAGGCTCGCCAGGCGACCGCCAAGCCGATCGTCGTGGTCGGCCGGTTCACCGATCCCGACCGGATGGCGGAGATCGTTCGCGGCGGCACCGTCGACCTGATCGGCGCGGCCCGGCCCTCGATCTCCGACCCGTTCCTGCCGCGCAAGATCGAGGAGGGCCGCTACGACGAGGTGCGCGAGTGCATCGGCTGCAACGCCTGCTACTCGCGCTCGATCTGGGGCCGCCACCTGGGCTGTACCCAGAACGCGACCGCCGGCGAGGAGCATCGCCGCGGCTGGCACCCGGAGCGGTTCGACCGGGCCGGAAACGCCGACAAGACGGCGCTCGTCATCGGTGCCGGCCCGGCCGGGATGGAGTGCGCGATCGTGCTCGCCAAGCGTGGCCTCGAGCTTGTCCACCTGGTCGACGCGGACGATGACATCGGCGGCTGCCTGCGCTGGGTGACGCGGCTGCCCGGCCTGGGGGAGTGGGGCCGGCTGATCGACTACCGGCGAGTGCAGATTGAACGCCTGCCGAACCTTCAGGTGGTGCCCGGCATGCGGCTCGACGCCGCCGGCGTGCGCGAGTACGGGGCCGACCTCGCCATCGTCGCGACCGGGGCGCGGTGGAACGCCGACGGCATGAACGGGATCACCCGGGTGCCGATTACGGGCGCGGGGGACGGGCTTGCCCACGTCCTGACGCCGGAGCAGGTCATGGTCGACGGGCTACGGCCGCCGCGCTCACGCGTCTGCGTCGTCGACTACGAGGGCTATTTCACGGGCGCCGGGATCGCCGAGGTGCTGCGGGCGGAGGGCCGCGAGGTGGAGCTGCTCACGTGCTTCGACCTCGTCGCCCACTACTGCGACCAGACCCTCGAGGGAGTGCGCCTGCGCCGGCGCCTTCACGACCTCGGCATCGGGGCGCACCGTGGCTCGACGGCGACGGCGATCGACCCGGAGGGCGTCGACGCCGCCGACGAGTTCGGGCGGCCGTTCCGGATCGCGTGCGACGGGGTGGTGCTGGTCACGCAGAGGGGCTCGGACGACGTGCTGCACCGGGCGCTCGCGGACGACCCCGACGGGCTCGCCGCCGCCGGCATCGAGCAGGTGCACGCGATCGGCGACTGCGTCGCGCCGCGCCTGATCGCCGACGCAATCTTCGACGGCCACCGCCTGGCACGCGAGATCGACTCGCCCGACCCGTCTCGCCCGCTCCCGTACCTGCGCGAGCGCCCGCTGGTGTGAATAACCGGTGCCAGGCACCGGTTATTCACCCGGGAGCAGCGAGTACATGATCAGGTCGACGCGCTCCCCGCGCTGGTCGGCCCACGATCGCAGCACTCCCTCGCGGGTGTAGCCGGCCTTCTCGGCCACCCGCTGCGAGGCAGGGTTGTCGACGTGCGTCGTCAGCTGCAGACGGGCCACCGGGAGCTTCCGGAACGACCAGTCCGAGAGCAGCCGAAGCGCGGCGGACGCCAGGCCGCGGCCGCGCGCCTGCGGGGCCATGTGGTAGCCGATCTCGGCGATCCCCCGCCCGTGCAGCACGCGCACCCCGATCGCCCCGAGCGCCTCCTCGCCCGGCGGTTCGACCACCGCGAACGCCGCCCCGTCGCCTGCCCGTAGGCGGGCCGGCTGGAGCGCCAGCCAGATCCGCACGGAGTCCTCGTCGTAGGGATCCGGCACGCTCGTGAAGCGGATCGTCTCCGGGTCGCGCGACATCGCCAGGATCGCCGCGACGTCGTCCGCACGCCACGGCCGCAAGCCGGCGCGGCCGTCCTGCAGGCGCCGCGGGAGCACGATCGGCGCGGTCACAGGTCGGCCGCGACGAGCGAGAACATGACCAGGTCGATGCGGCGGCCGCGCAGCTCCTCCCATGAGCGCAGCACGCCCTCGCGCTGGAACCCCGACCGCTCGGCGACCCGCTGTGACGCGGCGTTGTCGAGATGGGTCGAGAGATGCACGCGGGCGACGCCGGCGTCGCGCAGCGCCCAGCGGGAGACGAGCCGCAGAGCCGTCGTCGCCACGCCCCGCCCGCGCGCCGCCGAGGCCACCGTGTAGCCGGCCTCGGCGATGTCGCGGTCGAGCGGGTCGATCCGCAGTCCGATGCTTCCGACCGGCTCGCCTCCGCCCGCGACGATCGCGAGCCGGAGCCCGTCGCCGTTGGCCAGCCCGGCCGGAAGGCCCCCGAGCCACGCCTGGGCGTCGGAGCCGGAGTAGGGGACGGGCACGCGGGTGAAGCGGGCCACATCGGGGTCGCTGCAGAGCGCGATGATCGCGTCGATGTCCCCCTCCTGCCACGGCCGCAGCGCAATCTGCGCCTCGCGGAGGGGAGGGTCCGGATAGCTGAGCGGGACCGGCGCGGGCACGGCCGCGATCGTAGCCGGGGCGCCGATAGACTGAACCCCATGCCCGATCTCGCCGTCTCCGCCTCGTACGAGCCGACCGGCGATCAGCCGCGGGCGATCGCGGAGCTGACCGAGAGCATCGGCCGCGGCGACCGCTACCAGACGCTGCTCGGCGCGACGGCCACCGGCAAGACGCACGCGATGGCCCGCGTGATCGAGCGCCTGAACCGGCCGTCGCTCGTGATCGCGCACAACAAGACGCTGGCCGCGCAGCTGTGCAACGAGTTCCGCGAGTACTTCCCGCGCAACGCGGTCGAGTACTTCGTGAGCTACTACGACTACTACCAGCCCGAGGCCTACCTGCCGTCGTCGGACACGTACATCGAGAAGGACTCCTCGATCAACGACGACATCGACCGCCTCCGCCACGCCGCGACGGCCGCGCTCTTCGCCCGGCGCGACGTGGTCATCGTCGCCTCGGTCTCGTGCATCTACGGCATCGGGTCGCCGGAGAGCTACTCCGAGCTCGTCCTGTTCCTCTCGGTCGGCGAGGAGAAGTCGCGCGACGACATCCTGCGCAAGCTGGTCGACATCCACTACCAGCGCAACGACGTCGTCATGGGCCGTGGCCGCTTCCGCGTGCGCGGCGACGTGATCGAGGTGCAGCCGGCCAACATGGAGACGGCCTACCGGATCAGCCTGTTCGGCGACGAGGTCGAGGCGATCACGCACTTCGACCCGATGACGGGCGAGGTGTACGCCCGCCTCGAGCACCTCGGCATCTACCCGGCGACGCACTACGCCCTGGAGCGCGAGAAGCTCGAGCCGGCGATCCGCTCGGTGCAGGACGAGCTGCGCGAGCGGCTGGCGCAGCTCGAAGGGGAGGGGAAGATGCTCGAGGCGCACAGGCTGCGCTCGCGCACCGAGTACGACATGGAGATGCTGCGCGAGGTCGGCTTCTGCAACGGCATCGAGAACTACTCGCGGCATCTGGACGGGCGCGAGGCCGGCACGCCCGGCCACTCGCTGCTCGACTACTTCCCCGACGACTACCTGATCATCATCGACGAGTCGCATCAGACCGTGCCCCAGATCGGCGGCATGTACGAGGGCGACCGCTCGCGCAAGCAAACGCTCGTCGAGTTCGGCTTCCGGCTGCCGTCGGCGCTCGACAACCGGCCGCTGCGGTTCGACGAGTTCCTCGACCGGGCGAACCAGCTGCTGTTCGTGTCGGCGACGCCGGGGCCGTTCGAGCTGCGCCATTCGACCCACGTGGCCGAGCAGATCATCCGGCCGACCGGGCTGATCGATCCCGAGGTCGAGGTGCGGCCGACGCGGCGCCAGATCGACGACCTGCTGGGTGAGATCCGCGCCCGTGCCGAGGCCGGCGAGCGGGTGCTGGTGACGACGCTGACGAAGAAGATGTCGGAGGACCTGACCGACTACCTGCTCGAGTCGGGCGTGCGCACCCGCTACCTGCACTCCGAGATCGACACGCTCGAGCGCATCAAGGTCATCCGCGAGCTGCGTCTGGGCGACTACGACGTCCTCGTCGGCGTGAACCTCCTGCGCGAGGGGCTCGATCTGCCCGAGGTGTCGCTGGTGGCGATCCTCGACGCCGACAAGGAGGGCTTCCTGCGCGGCCAGACGGCGCTCATCCAGACGATTGGCCGCGCCGCCCGAAACGTCAACGGGCGTGTGATCATGTACGCCGACAGGGTCACCGAGGCGATCCAGTACGCGATCGACGAGACCGCCCGCCGGCGCGAGATCCAGGTGGCCTACAACGAGGAGCATGGGATCACGCCGGAGTCGATCCGCAAGGGCGTCTCCGACATCGCCGAGTTCCTCTCGCTGGAGTCGCAGCCGCACGTCCCCGGCCGCCGCCGCCGCGGCGCCGATGCCGACGGCATGGGCCCCGACGAGATGCAGAAGCTCGTGGTGGAGCTCGAGGAGGAGATGTTCGCGGCCGCCGAGGAGCTGCGGTTCGAGTACGCGGCCAAGCTGCGCGACGAGATCAAGGAGCTGCGCCGCGACCTGGAGGCGACGACGAGCGCCTGACCGGACCCGCCGGACCGGGGCAGACCCCTTCCGGCGGGGCGCAGGAAACGGGCGGCCGGACGGCGAATGCTCTCCGGCATGGCCCAGATCGACCGTCTCCTCTCGCCGGACGAGCACGTCCACCTCGTGAGCCGCGAGCACGGCGTCGTGCTCGTGTGGCCGTTCCTGCGCGCAGCGTTCGTCCTCGCCCTCGCGGCTGCGGCGGCGATCGCCGCCGCCGGGCTCGACCTGCCTCCGGCGATCCGCCTGGTGCCGGTGCTCGCGGCTGCCGCGATCGCCGCCGGCGCCCTGCTCCGGGTGGCGCGGGTGGTGTCGCGCTGGCAGCGGCGGGTGCTGGTCGTCACCGACCGGCGGGCCCTCCTGCTGGCCGGCGGCGGGGGATCGCGCGCGGCCATCGTGCCGCTCCAGGCGATCGGCGACGTCGAGGTGTTCGCGCCCGCGGCCGGGCGCATGCTGCACTACGGCGGCGTCGTCGTCGGCACGGGCGGGCGCCGCAGCTTGCTCTTCGGGCTGCGCCGGCTGCCCGACCCCGACCTGCTGCTCGGGCTCCTGCTCGGCCTGGCCGAGGAGCGCGCGGAGGAGCGCCCGCGCTGGGCGCCCGCCACGCTCACACCCGCGCCGCTGCGCTAGATGACCGATCCCGCTCCTCTGGCCCGATGACGGCAATCGGTACGCTGGCATACCGGATGGCGCCAAGGCGAGCTACGCTCCGGAGTGGAGACAACGACCAGGCCGAATGGGGTGGGCCCGTCGGCCGGAAACCTCGACCGGAAGGGTCACGGAGCGCGTCCGCATGAGCGGGCGTGGGAGGGAGGCGGCAGCGGACCAGCGCGACGCATCGGGAGACCCCGGCTGCGCGTGCGCGCGACTCCGGCTCGCGTGCGACCCGGCGGTCGTCGCCGAGGCGCGCAGGGCCGTCGCGCGGTTCGAGCCCGGCGTGCCCGCGCCCGTGATCGAATCGGCCCGACTGCTCGTGACCGAGCTCGTCACGAACAGCCTGCTGCACGGCATCGCCGAGGGCGACGGCTGGATCGACGTCGTGATCGAGCTGCGGGCGCGGTGCCTGCGGATCGAGGTGGCCGACCCGGCCTCCACCGGGCGCCGCCCGGTGCTGCGCAGCGTCGACCACTCGAGCACCTCGGGATGGGGTCTGCAGCTGGTCGACCGGCTCGCGTCCGACTGGGGCGTCGAGACCGGCTCGGGCACCTGCGTGTGGTGCGAGATCGCCACCGGCTGACCCAACCGCCTTCCGGCCCTTCCGTCCGGCTCGCCATGGTACGATGACGAACACACGTTCGTCGGTGCAGGCGTTGCTAGAATGTGGCTGTTTGCCGCTTGAACATGCGGTTTGCAGCGATTAAGGAGTTCGGTGGCACACGAGAATATCGTCATCCGGGGGGCGCGCGAGCACAATCTCAAGGACGTCACGGTCAGCCTCCCCCGCGACCGGCTGGTCGTCATCACCGGTCTGTCCGGCTCGGGCAAGTCGAGCCTCGCGTTCGATACCCTCTACGCCGAGGGGCAGCGCCGGTACGTCGAGTCGCTCTCGGCCTACGCGCGCCAGTTCCTGGGGCAGATGGACAAGCCCGACGTCGACTCGATCGACGGGCTGTCGCCGGCGATCTCGATCGACCAGAAGACCACCGCGCGCAACCCGCGGTCGACGGTCGGCACCGTCACCGAGACCTACGACTACCTGCGCCTCCTGTTCGCCCGGGTCGGCCACCCCCACTGCCCGAAGTGCGGCCGCGAGATCTCCGGCCAGTCGGCCGAGCAGATCGTCGAGCACGTCCTGAAGCTCCCGGAGGGCACCCGCTTCACGGTCGATGCGCCGGTCGTGCGGACGCGCAAGGGCGAGTACCGCGACCTCTTCGAGCAGCTCCGCGGCGACGGCTACACCCGCGTCAAGGTCGACGGCCAGCAGCTGATGCTGGAGGAGCCGATCGACCTCGACAAGCAGGTGCGCCACTCGATCTCGGTCGTCGTCGACCGGCTGGTGATGAAGCCCGGCCTGCGCACGCGCCTCACCGACTCCGTCGAGACGGCCCTGCGGCTCGCCGAGGGCCTCGTCGAGATCGCGGTTGTGGACGGCAACACGACCACCTACTCCGAGCAGTTCGCCTGCCCCGAGGACGGCATCTCGCTGCCCGAGCTGGCGCCGCGCATCTTCTCGTTCAACTCGCCCCACGGCGCCTGCCCGCGCTGCACCGGCCTGGGCACCCAGCGCGAGATCGACCCCGACCTCGTGGTGCCCGACCCGAGCCTCTCGATCTCCCAGGGCGCCCTCGTCCCCTGGACGGTGATCAACTCCAACTTCTACACCCAGGTGATCCAGGCCATCGCCGACCGCTACGAGGTCGACCTCGACACCCCCTGGGCCGACCTGCCCGACGAGCAGCGAGACCTCTTCCTCAAGGGCACCGGCGGCGACAAGCTCTACGTCACCTATCGCAACCGGATGAACCGGAAGCGCAGCTACATGCTCGCGTTCGAAGGCATCGTCCCCAGCCTGGAGCGGCGCTACCGCGAGACCGATTCGTCGTACCAGAAGGAGCGCATCGAGGAGTACATGGCGCTGAAGCCGTGCCCGGCCTGCCACGGCGACCGGCTCAAGGACACGAGCCTCGCGGTCACGGTCGGCGACCTCAACATCGCCCAGGTGACCCGCATGTCGGTGACGTCGGCGATCGGCTATGTGGACGGCCTCGAGCTGACCACGACCGAGCATGCGATCGGCGCGCGCATCCTCAAGGAGATCCGCGAGCGGCTGACGTTCCTGGCCGATGTCGGCGTCGGCTACCTGACGCTCGGCCGGGCCGCCGCCAGCCTCTCCGGCGGCGAGGCGCAGCGGATCCGGCTCGCGACCCAGATCGGCTCCTCGCTGATGGGCGTCCTCTACATCCTGGACGAGCCGTCGATCGGCCTCCACCAGCGCGACAACGCCAAGCTCCTGGCGACGCTCGAGCGGCTGCGCGAGCTGGGCAACACGGTGATCGTCGTCGAGCACGACGAGGAGACGATCCGCGCGGCCGACCACATCGTCGACATGGGGCCCGGCGCCGGCGAGCACGGCGGCCGCGTCGTCGCCGACGGGCACCGCCGAGGCAGTGATGGCAGCCGAGCGCTCGATCACGGGGGCGTACCTGTCCGGCGGCGGGCGATCCCCGTGCCCGACCGGCGCATGCACGACGCCGGCTGGTTCGGCGTGCAGGGCGCCTCCGAGCACAACCTCAAGGACATCGACGTCGACCTGCCCGTGAGCAAGCTGATCTGTGTCACCGGCGTGAGCGGCTCGGGCAAGAGCACGCTCGTGAACGAGGTCGTGTTCAAGTCGCTCGCGAACCGGCTGAACCGCGCCCGGGTGAAGCCGGGTGCGCACCGGGCCGTGCAGGGGATCGACGCGTTCGACAAGGTGATCGACATCGACCAGTCGCCGATCGGCCGCACGCCGCGGTCGAACCCGGCCACCTACACCGGCCTCTTCGACCACATCCGCGCGCTCTACGCGACGTCGCCCGACGCCCGCGCCCGCGGCTACAAGCCGGGCCGGTTCTCCTTCAACGTCAAGGGCGGCCGCTGCGAGACGTGCCGCGGCGACGGCACCATCAAGATCGAGATGCACTTCCTGCCCGACGTCTACGTCAACTGCGAGGCCTGCCACGGCCGCCGCTACAACCGCGAGACGCTCGAGGTGAAGTTCAAGGGCAAGTCGATCGCCGACGTGCTCGACATGTCGATCGAAGAGGCGCTCGAGTTCTTCGTGAAGATCCCGAAGCTGCGCCGGCGGCTGCAGACGCTGCACGACGTCGGCCTCGACTACATGCGTCTCGGCCAGCCGGCCACGACGCTCTCGGGCGGCGAGGCCCAGCGGGTCAAGCTGGCCACCGAGCTCAGCAAGGTGGCGACCGGCCGCACGCTCTACATCCTCGACGAGCCCACGACCGGCCTGCACATCTACGACATCGAGAAGCTGCTCGAGGTGCTCCAGCGGCTGGTCGATGCCGGCAACACGGTGCTCGTGATCGAGCACAACCTCGACGTGATCAAGCAGGCCGACTGGGTGCTCGACCTCGGGCCCGGAGGGCGGCGACGCCGGCGGCCAGGTGGTCGCGCAGGGCACGCCCGAGGAGGTCGCCGAGACGCCGGGCAGCCATACCGGCGAGTTCCTGCGCCGCGTGCTTCCGGTCTACGAGACGGAGCAGGCGCTTGTCGGCTGAGCCCGGGCCCGCTGCCGTCTCGGACATGTCGGTGCGGGCCCGGGCGGTGATCCCCGACGGCGAGGGGCGGGTGCTCTTCGACCGCACACACCACTCCGGCAGGCGCCCTTCTACTGGCTCCCGGGCGGCGGCGTCGAGCCGGGCGAGACGGCCGAGGAGGCGCTGCGACGGGAGCTGATCGAGGAGGCGTCGCTCGTCATCCGACGTCCAGCGGCTGCTGTATGTCAGCGAGAACCTGTTCGTCGAGTCCGGCGACTATCGCCACGAGGTGATCCTGTACTTCCTCGCCGAGGCGGGCGAGACGCTCGCCCGGCGCGCCGGTCGACCTGCGCCACCACGAATGGCATCCGCCCGACGCGACGCCGGGGCCGTTCCTGCCGCCGGACGTCGCGGCCGCCGTTGCCGCCGACCTGCGCGACGGGTTCACGCCGGCCGGTGCTGCACCTCGTCACCGACGAGCGCCCCTCGCCGCCTGCGTGACGAAGGGCGTCCGCAAGGCCGGCAAGACGATGAAGGACGCCGAGCGCCGCCGGCTGGCGCGACGCTCTCGACGCGACGGTGCCGGCGATCGGTCGGGGCCGGCGCCGCCGGGCTGGGCGGTCGTCTGGTGCGACGGCGGCTCGCGCGGCAACCCCGGCCCGGCGGCCTACGCGTACGTGATCGACGACGCCGACGGCCGCGAGGTCGCGGCGGTGGCCGCGGAGATCGGCGTCGCTACGGTCGGCACGGCCGAGTACCGCGCCGTCGCCGCGGGCCTCGCCGCAGCGGCGCGGCTCGGCCTCGAGCAGGTCGAGGTGCGCACGGACTCGCGCCTCGTCGTTCGCCACCTGGCGGCGGAGCGGCCGTTGCGCAACCCTGCTCTGGCCGCGCTACGCGACCGCGCTCGGGCGGCGGCGGACGAGCTCGGCGGCGTCAGCTACCGATGGGTGCCCGCTGCCGAGAACGGGCGTGCCGACGCGCTCGTCTCGGACCTGCTGGTTAGCGCCGCCCCTTCCAGGGAATAGATGAGGGCGCAAGCAAATTGTCTGGAGGATTGGCATCGTGACTCTCGGACTCCTCATCCTCAGGGTCGTCATGGGTCTGACCCTGGCCGCGCACGGCTCACAGAAGCTCCTCGGGTGGTTCGGGGGCCCGGGCGTGGCCGGCACCAGAGGGATGTTCATCAAGCTGGGCTTCCGCTGGCCGGCGGCGATGGCGCTGCTCGCCGGGGCGTCGGAGCTGTTCGGCGGCCTGCTCTTCGCGCTCGGCCTGCTCACGCCGTTCGCCGCAATCGCCCTGATCGTCGTGATGCTGAACGCGATCGTCACCGTGCACTGGCAGAAGGGCTTCTTCGTCACGGCCGGCGGCTACGAGTACAACCTCGCGATCATCGCGATCGCGACCGGCGTCTCGGCGATCGGACCGGGCACCGACTCGCTCGACAACGCCCTCGGCATCGCCGGCACGCTCTCGGGCGAGTGGTGGGCGCTGATCGTCATCGCAGTCTCGGCGGCCGTCTCGGTCGCCACGACCACGCTCGGCCGCGAGCACGCGGTGCTCAGGGGCCACCCGGCTGCCTGACACCGCCGCGCGCGCTACCTGATTGCGGGGCGCCCCGCTTGCGCGGGCGCCCGCCATCCACTACGTTCGCCCGCACACGACGAACGGGGTGGGCAGGTGTCGGAGGGCACAGCCGCTGCAGACGCGCGGCAGATGATCGAGGCGGCCGAGGCCGGTGACGCTGCGAGCGTCGACCGGCTGATCGGGGAGAGCCCAAGCCTGGCTTCGGCCCGCGGCGCCGACGGCATCTCCGCGATCCTGCGGGCCCGCTACCACGGCCACGCGTGGATCGCCGAGCGGCTCGCCGACGCCGTCTCCGAGCTGGACATGTTCGAAGCGGCGGCGCTCGGCCGCGCGAGCCGGGTCGCCGAGGTGGTGGACGCCGATCCGGACGCCGTCCGGGCCGAGGCCGCCGACGGCTTCACCGCGCTTCACCTGGCCGCGTTCTTCGGCCAGCTCGAGGTCGCGGCCGTGCTGCTCGAGCACGGCGCCGCCGTCGACGCGCAGGCGGGGAACCCGACCCGGGTGCATCCGCTGCACTCCGCCGCAGCCGGGGGCCACGCCGCGATCGCTGCGCTCCTGCTCGAGCGCAGCGCCGACCCGGACGCCCGTCAGCAGGGCGGATTCGTCCCGCTGCACGCGTCCGCGGCGCGCGGCGACGAGGTGACGGCGCGCCTCCTGCTCGACCATGGCGCGACTCGCGACGTCCGGGCCGACGACGGCCGCCGGCCCCTCGACCTCGCGGCCGCCGACGACGGCATCCGCGCCCTGCTCGGCGGCTGAGCTCGTGGAGGTCGAGGTCGCCCGCCGGGAGGCGGTGCTCACCGTCACGCTGAACCGGCCGGACGTGCTGAACGCGTTCGACGACGCGATGCACGACGGCCTGCGGGCGGCGCTCGCCCAGGCCGCAGACGACGCGGTGCGGGCGGTCGTCATCACGGGCGCCGGCCGTGGCTTCTGCGTCGGCCAGGACGTCTCGGCGCTCACCGACCCCGAGGCCATCGGTGTCCTCCTCCGGCGCCGGTACCACCCCAACATTCTCGCGCTGCGGGCGCTCCGAAAGCCGGTCATCGCGGCCGTGAACGGCGCCGCCGCCGGGGCCGGGCTCGCTCTCGCCGCCGCCTGCGACGTGCGCATCTGTGCTCGCTCGGCCGTCTTCGTGCCGGCGTTCGTGAGCATCGGGCTTGTGCCGGACTCGGGCTCGACCCACTTCCTGAGCAGGATCCTCGGCCCGGCGCGGGCGCTCGAGTGGATGGCATCGGGCCGCCGGCTGTCGGCCGACGACGCGCTTGCGTGGGGGCTCGTCTCGGACGTGGTCGAGCCCGCCGATCTGGCGGGACGCACCGACGCGTTGGCGGCCGAGATCGCCGCCCTGCCGACTGCGGCGATCGCGCTGCACAAGCAGCTGTTCGACCGGGCGCCGGCGAACACGCTCGCCGAGCAGCTCGAGCTGGAGGCGGCGCTGCAGACCGCAGCGGCCGGGACGGCCGACTTCGCCGAGGGCGTCGCCGCGTTCCGGGAGAAGCGGGCGCCGCGCTTCCGCGGCGCCTGAGGCGGGCCTAGCTCTCTCGGAGGCCGTCGAGCAGCAGGCCGCGCTGGATGCGCCGCTCGATCCGGCGCCGCTTCACAGCGGCGTCATGGCCGAGCGCCGACGCCGGCCGGCTGCGCCAGTCGACCCGGCCGGTGCGCTGGCCGGCGAACTGGATGTCGCTGACCTTGCCGGGGGCGGTGCTGCCGGTCTGGGCTGAGCCCTTCTGCATCTGGTCTCCCTCGTCGTGGCGGGCGGCGCTCGCCGGTGATCTCTCAGTAGCGCGTCGGCCGGCCCCGCGTCAACGCCCCATACGAAAACCTCACACGACCCGAACAGCTGGCGTGACCCGGAGGGGTCAGCGGAACCGGACGAAGCCCTGCTGGCTGACGCCGTGCACCTTGGTGAACGCGCCTCCGGCCTGTGCCCCACCGCCGCCGGCGGCGACGGCCGAGACGCCGATCGGGCTGCCCACGACGTCCGGATCCCAGCCGTTGGGGACGCCCTCGCCGAGCGACAGTGCCATCAGCTTGCGGCGCGTCATCGGGTTGTTGCAGACCAGCGGGTCGCCGTGGCCCTCGCCGCCGACGCAGAAGTTGTTGAAATGGCCGCCGACGATGATGGTGCTGCCCGAGATCGCGACGCCCTGGACGTCGCCGTCGGTGACCGCGAGCCACCTGCGGGCCCCGTTCGTCGAGGCGTAGAGCGCCACGTGGCCGCCGTTCCCGCCGCCGCCGGCAACCAGCTGCTTGCCGGCCGTGCGCAGCGCCGTGACCGGCCACACCGGGCGGGCGGCGAACGGGCTCAGGCCACCGGCCACCCACAGCGCCGCCAGGTGGGGGCGCAGGAAGCCGTTCACGCGGCTGAAATCGCCGCCGGCGAAGATGCGCTTGCCGCCGGGCGACAGGGTGAGCGCGCGGACGGTCGAGTTCGCGTTCGGGTGCCACGGCGAGAGCACCGCGGTGCTCGTGTTCCCGATCGCGGCCAGCCGGGTGCGCTTCGCGCCCTTCACGGTCGTGAAGCTGCCGCCGATGTAGATGCGGCTTGCGCTGAGGGCGATCGCGTACACCGTGCCGTTCGTATTCGCGTGCCACTTGCGCAGGACCGATCCCGACGTGGTGACCGCTGCGACGTGGGCGCGGGAGAAGCCGTTGATCGTCGTGAAGCCGCCACCGATGTAGATCGTCGTGCCGGCGGCGTTCGCCCGCAGGGACGTGACCGTGCCGTTCGCGCGCGGGTGCCACGGCATCACGCGGCCGGTGGCGAGGCTGAGCGCGGCCAGGTGGTTCCGAAGGACGCCTCCGCCGGTGCTTCCGGGCGCGCGGACGCGCGTGAAGTCCCCGCCGATGAAGATCTTCCCGCCGGCGACGGCGATCGCGCGCACTCGTCCGTTTGTCTGCCACGAGCTCGCGGGGGACGAGGTCAATGCGTTCGCCGTACCCGGAGCTATCAGGGCAGCCATCGCCGCGCCAGCGATGAACAGTCGGAATCGACCTGCCATGGTGTCCGCCGCGGAGCGTAGCGGATCTGGCGGACGTCAGTTGGGGATGTCGATGACGTCGGCCGAGAGGGCGCCGTTGCGGTGGTGCTCCTGCCAGTGGCGGAAGGCCGCAGCGGTCAGCTCACCCTTGACCTCCTTGCGGAGGATCAGATCCTCGATCTCGGCCGGGGCGAACCACGCCGGCGTGCCGAGGATGTCCGAGTCGGTGACGGCATAGCTGGTCTGGCGCGGGTGCGCCGAGAGGTAGTTCAGTCGCAGCGACGTCCCCACCCGGTGGCCGTCGGGGCCGTGCTCGCGCACGACAGACACACCGATCAGGTGCGCGTCGGATGCCGCGTAGCCCGTCTCCATGAGCAGGTTGCGGTTCACGGAGTGCTCGGGCAGCTGGACGTGCCCGTCCTCGTCGATGGGCGCCATCCACCCGGTCGGGAAGTTCCAGCGCTCGTCGCCCTCGCGGTTGAGCTGGCGCACCATGAGCAGCTCGCCGCCGTGCTCGACGATCGAGCAGACCGTCGTCGCCATGATGGCGGGGTGATCGACTCCGAGGAGGTCGCGCGCCGCCGCGACGACGGCCGCCGGATCCGGCTCGGTACGCTCGCTCACCGCTGCCCGCCGCATGGAGTACCGCCGCTGTCGCGCCTGATCACGGGAGGATCCTACACCGGTCTGCGAGCCGCTCCACGCGACGGCTCGCCGGGCCTATGACTCGCGCAGGAGCTCCGCCAGGAACTCATCCAGGTCGGCGCGGAACTGCCCTGCCTCGAACCCGCGTACCCACGCTCGCAGAAGCGCCTCGACGCCCGTGAATCCGACCGCTTCTCCTATGAAGCTGTCGCCGTCGAACACGAGGTAACGGCGGCCCCCCGGAACCGCCAGTCGCCAATGCACGCGGTGCCCCAGCTCGTGATCGATGTGCCCCGCCAGTGCCCGGACGTCATCCTCTGCCTCAGCCATCATGCCTCCTCCGTTGTGCCCCCGACTAGTCTGCCCCCAGATTCGGGTAGTGCCCTCACCCGATCGGGTGATCCGGGCCTGGGTATGCCGCCCGGTAGAGTTCGAGGCATGGGTCACACGGAGCAGCCGGACCTGGCGCACCGTCTACGGACGCCGCTTGCCGTCATCGTCGGGTACACCGAGATCCTCGCCCTCCGCGACCGCGAAGGCGAGAACGCCGAGATCCTCGAGCACCTGCGCGAGGCGGCCGCCGATCTGGGCTCCGAGATCGACGCCGTCGTCGCGGCGGACTCGGCATCGCACAGTGTGCACGGGGCGGACGGCGGCCCCTGACCGGCCTCAGCCGAGGCGGCGCACCATCACGACGGCCTGGTTGGCGTCGTCCCACCACCCGGCCGGATCCCACAGCGGCTCGAAGCCGTTGCGCTCGTAGAAGCGGCGGGTGCGGGCGTAGCCGTCGGCCACTCCCGGCTCCGGGGTCGCCTCGGAGAGCGTCGTGACCACGAGGTAGCGGGCGTGAGGCAGGCTGGCTGCAGCCAGATGGTCGAGCAGCGCGCGGCCGATGCCCTCCCCGCGCCGGCCGGCGTGTACCGCCATCCACGTGATCTCGCGGGTCGTCCGGTACCAGGGGCGCCAGGTGAGGAAGCCGACCACCTCGCCGCCCGTGACGGCTGCCAGACCGTCCTCGCGGCGGACGGCCGCCGCGCACTCCGCCCGGCCCGACTCCATGCCGAAGTGGTACGGCAGCGAGGCGACGATGGCGTCGCAGGCCGGCCCGTCGTGGGCTCCCAGCGGCCGCACGTCGATTGCGGCGGTCACTCCAGTGCCTGCGCGGCCGCGTCGGCCGACGCCAGCACCGGCACGATCTCGAAGTCGGCCAGATCGGCCCACCGCGCCGTCCACGCGTCGAACAGCGCCGGGTCGTCCGTCTCCATGAGCTGGAAGCAGCGGCCGAGCCCGTCCGCCACCCAGCTGTCGACGTACTCGAGCCCCTCCGGCAGCATGCGGCCGCGGTCGCGGGCGCGCTCATACACCGGCCTTGCCCCCTGTGTGAACGTCTCGATCACCATGTAGCGCATCGCCACCTCCGCGTCGGTCAGGGGCGCGACCGTAGCAGCGTTGGCAGAAGTACCATGGCCGGGTGGCTGAGATCACGTCAGAGGCCGACCTCCGCGCGCTACACACGCCGCCGAAGGAACGCACGTTGCTGAAGCAGCTCGACCGGCTCGATCCGCACTGCCGTCGCTTCATTGGGCTCGCGCCGTTCGTCGTCATGGCCACGGCGGGCGCAGACGGGCGCATGGATGCCACGCCCCGCGGCGGCGATCCGGGGTTCGTCGTGGTCGCCGACGAGCACACGCTGCTCCTGCCCGACCGGCCGGGAAACAATCGGCTCGACTCGCTGACCAACCTGACGGAGCACCCGGAGATCGGGCTGCTCTTCATGATCCCAGGTGTGGACGAGACGCTGCGTGTGAACGGCTCGGTCGAGCTCCGTACCGACCCCGAGATCGTGGAGCCGTTCCGGGTCGGCCGGCGGGCGCCCTCCGTCGTCCTCCGCATCACCGTACGCGAGGCCTACCTGCACTGCGCCAAGGCGCTCATGCGCTCGCGCCTGTGGGACCCGGAGGCGCAGATCGAGCGCACCGAGCTGCCCACTCTGGGGGCGATGCTGCGCGACCAGATCGGCTCCGGGCCGGTCGAGTCGCAGGCCGAGATGGTCACCCGCTACCGCGAACAGCTGTACTGACGCCGGTCTAGTCCGTCGCGTCGTGCGCGTGCTGCTCGGCCCGGAACTCCTCGGTGGAGTTCACGTGGGGGAACGCCTCGTCGGGGACGGGCACGCCGAGCGCGGCGCAGATCGGCTCCCAGCCGTCGCCCGGCCGCCACTCGAGCAGCCGGACCGGCGGGATCGCCTGGCGGACGGCCTCGTTGTGGGACTCATAGCCCGCCATCGCGCCCTCGCGGTCGCGCCAGCCGGGCGTGAACGTCCGCTCCAGCATGGCGAGCATGACCTCGCGCCGCTCGGCCCATTCGGGCTGATCGGCGGGGACCGGCCGCAAGAGCCCGTCGAGGATCGTCGCCTCGAAGCTGCGCCACCACTGCTCGGCGGAGTCGCGTACGGAGAGGAGCACGATCGCGTCCGGATGGGCGTCGGCGAGCCCGGCCCAGAACGCGCACGCCGGCCAGTCGACGGTGGCGGCGTACCCGGCCGGGAACACGCGCCAGTCGGGCGGCTCGCCGTGCACCGCGCCGCGCCACTGCGGCAGGTCGGCCGGCCGCTCGAACAGCTCGAGCATGTGGTAGCAGGGCCCACCCGTCAGCCGCTCGAGCGCGAGCTTGAGCGAGTTGGTGCCGGTGCGGCCGAGCCCGGCGCCGACCACTCTCAGGCCGCTCACCGCCTCGCCGCCGTGAACGGCTGGAGCAGGTGCGTGAACGCCCACGGCGCCTGGACGATTCCGGAGCAGGTGTTCGAATCGATCCGGCCGGGGCAGGCGCCGTTGTCGCGCTCGATCGCCCACATCGACAGCGTGCCCATGCCGACGTGCTCCGCGAACAGGCGCAGCCGGGCGGCATCGCGCAGATAGGTGACCTCGGTCTTGCGCGGGTAGTCGTCGATGCCCGGCAGGATCGTCACGCCCTCCATCGCCCACAGCCGCCGGCTGCTGCGGTGCGGGTAGAGCCCGTGCAGCTGCCGATGCAGGCCGCGGGCGGCGCTGATCGCCGCCGCGCCCATGTCGGTCGTCACGCCGTCGTAGTAGTCGAAGGTCATGATGTTCACGGTGTCGACGCGGGTGCCCACGTGGACGGCGTTCCGCAGCACCGCCAGGCCGTCGGCCTCGAGCCCGGGCGGCTCGACCGGGAGCGTGTAGGAGATCTGGAGCGGGTGCCCGTTGCGGTGCGCCCAGCGCTCGACAAGCCGAAGGGCGCGGTTGCGCCGGTCGATGCCGGCCGTGTGCGCCAGCGAGCGGTCCTCGACGTCCATGTCGAGGCGCGTCGCGCCATAGGTGCGCACAACCGACTCGTAGGCCGCCGCCAGCCGGCGCACGCTCGGGCACGAGTCGGCGATCTCGGTCAGGGCGTGGTCGGCGCTGTAGCCGCCGAACGACGGGATGACGTCGCCGCCCTCATGGCGCAGGGCGCCCAGCCCGGGCAGATACCGGCCCGCGGCCGTCGGCTGCGACTGGTCGCCGTTCCAGGTCGGCGTGCACGATCCGCGGCGCGGTGCCTGGATGAACGCGAGCGTGAAGTCGCGCGCGCCGGATCGGCCGGCGAGGCGAATCAGGCG
This sequence comes from uncultured Actinomycetes bacterium, assembly GCA_963708365.1. GTDB lineage: Bacteria > Actinomycetota > Thermoleophilia > Gaiellales > JAICJC01 > JAICJC01. The sequence goes on along the minus strand of CAVPSM010000002.1, from coordinate 296,848 downwards.
GTTCGTCGTCCAGGTCTCGAAGTAGGGGGCGAACACGCGCGCGGGCAGCGTCCGCGGCTGCCCTGCGGCGCTCGACGGGCCCGATTCGAGGCCGGCCACGAGCACCAGCGCCGGCACGAGCACGAGGCCGGCGACGACGAGGTTGCGGATGCGGCGGACGCCCACCGTGCCAGCTTATCGGCCTCGCTACACTGGCGGGCTCCGGGCCATCACCAGGGACAGGGGGACGCAATGGCGACGGTCACCGAGCATGAGGGCCTGCAGGTCGAGCGCGCGAATGCGTCGGGGCTGCGGCCTGTGGTGTTCATCCACGGCCTGTGGCTGCTTCCGAGCAGCTGGGAGCGATGGGCGGAGGTCTTCGCGGAGGCGGGATTCGCTCCGCTCACGCCGGGCTGGCCGGACGACCCGGCCACCGTCGAGGAGGCCCAGGAGCATCCCGAGGTGTTCGCGGGGAAGACGATCAAGGAGGTCGCCGACCACTTCGACGAGCTGATCGGCGGGCTCGACCAGGAGCCGGCCGTGATCGGCCACTCCTTCGGCGGGCTCCTGACGCAGATCCTGGCCGGGCGGGGCAGCGCTGCCGTCTCGGTGGCGATCGACCCGGCGCCGTTCCGCGGCGTGCTGCCGCTGCCGATCTCGGCGCTGCGGTCGTCCGCTCCGGTGCTCGAGAACCCGCTCAACTGGAACCGGGCCGTCCCGCTGACGTACGAGCAGTTCCGCTACGCGTTCGCGAACGCCGTGGACGAGGCCGAGGCGAAGAAGCTCTACGAGACGTACGCGGTGCCCGCGCCGGGCGCACCGCTCTTCCAGGCCGCGACCGCCAACTTCAATCCGTGGACCGAGGCCAACGTCGACACGAAGAACCCCGATCGCGGGCCGCTCCTGATCATCTCGGGCGAGAAGGACCACACCGTTCCGTGGGCGATCGCGAACGCGTCGTTCAAGCGCCAGCAGCACAACGCCGGCGTGACCGAGATCGTCGAGATCGCCGGTCGCGGCCATGCCCTCACCATCGATCACGGCTGGCGCGAGGTGGCGGACACGGCTCTCGCGTTCGTCCGCCGCTTCGTCCAAGCGGTGTGACGACGCTCACCCGGCGGGCTCGGCGGCGGTATTAGGTTGCCCTAAGTCAGAGCGGGTTAGGGTAACCTAAGCGAGTGGAACGGAAGGTGAGATGAGCCCAGAAAAGACCGCGGTGCTCGGCGCGATCGCCGGATTCACTATCTACTTCGGGCTACCCGTCGGGCGGCTACAGGGACTCAGCGACCGCACACGGGCCTTCCTGTCCGTGCTCGCCGCGGGGATCCTGCTGTTCATCTTCTGGGACGTCCTCGACGCCGCCCACGAGATCCTCGAGTCCGGGTTGCTGATGGCGAAGGACGGCCAGGGGTGGGGGACGTTCGCGGGCCGCGGGTTGATGGCCGCTGCCGGCATCCTCGCCGGCGGCCTCGGACTCGCCTGGATCGAGCACGAGCTGATGCGCCGGCGCACGCCCGCGCCGATGGCCGGCGGCAGCGCGGAGGCCGCCGCAGTCGCCACTGCCGTGCCGACGTCGGAGCTCGCCGCACTGGCCGAGCGGGCGTCGCTCACGCTTGGCATGCTGATCGCCGTCGCGATCGGCCTGCACAACTTCTCGGAGGGCCTCGCGATCGGCGTCTCGGCACGGGGCGGCGAGGTGGCGCTCGCGACCACGCTCATCATCGGCTTCGCGCTGCACAACGCGACCGAGGGCTTCGGCATCGTCGGGCCGCTCGGCGGCGTGCGGCCCAGCTGGCGGTGGATCATCCTCGCCGGCCTGATCGGCGGCGGCCCGACCTTCGTCGGCACGCTGATCGGCTACCGGGTGACCTCGCCTGCGCTCGAGATCGCGTTCTACACCCTGGCGGCCGGGGCGATCCTGTACGTCGTCGGCCAGCTCTGGAACTCCGCCAACCGGCGCCTCGGCGCGCGGCTCGTACTCCTCGGCCTCACGGTCGGCTACCTGATCGGCCTCGCGTCCGACCTGATCATCACGTACGGCGGCGGCTAACCCGGTTGGGCGGGATCGCGCACGGGCCGGACGGTGGCGAGCACGTGCGGCGCGAGGCCCGGCATCACCGCATCCTCTGTGAGATCGACACGCTCGAGGTCGTCGAGCTCCGCTTCGGCCCGGACTTCGAAGGCGTCGAACCGCACACGCACGCCGATCACGCCGACTGCTTCTTCGTCCTCGAGGGCGAGGCCGAGTTCACTCTGGACGGCGTTCTCTACCGCTTCGGCCCGGGCAGCTTCGTCGCCGCGCCGATCGGCACGGTGCACGGGTTCCGCAACGCCGGCGGCGGAGAGCTGCGGCTGCTGAACATGAACATGCCGAACACCGGGTTCGCCGACGGCCTGCGCGGCTGAGCTAGCCTCACGGCCGTGCCGAACATCCTGTTCTTCGGCGACACGGAGCGCTCGCCGGCGATGCGCCACGAGCTGCCCGCCGGAATCGGCGACCCCTTCGTCCTCGCCGTCGTCGACGGGAAGCTGCACGTGGTGGCGAGCGATCTCGACCGCTCGCTCGTCGAGGCCGCGGCGCCAGGCGCCGAGGTGCACGGGTTCAAAGAGCTCGGGCTGTTCGAGCTGCTGGACCAGGGCCTGCGCCACCACGAGGTGGACCTCGAGCTGACGTCGCGCGCGGTCGCCGTGATGGGCATCCGCGAGGCGGTCGCCGACCCGGAGATGCCGGTGTTCATCGCCGACCGTCTCCGCGCCGACGGCATCGTCCTGCATTTCGACCACGAGGCGATCGCGGGTCGGCGGCGGGTGAAGACGGCGGCGGAGATGGCCGGGATCCGGCGGGCGCAGACAGCCGCCGAGGCGGGCCTACGCGCCGCGGCGCAGCTGCTGGGACGGGCGGCCGTCGAGGGCGACGGGATCGCTGTCGATGGCGAGGTCGTGACCTCGAACCGCGTCCGCGCGGCGATCCGCGAGGCCTGCCAGCAGCACGGCGCGCCGGCGTCGACCGACCTCATCGTGTCGTCGGCCTGGGAGGGCGGCGGCCACGAGCCCGGCTCCGGCCCGCTGCCGGCGAACCTGCCGATCGTGATCGACCTGTGGCCGCGCGACGAGGAGTCCACCTGCTTCGCCGACATGACCCGGACGTTCGTCGTCGGCGAGGTGCCCGAGGCTGTACGCACGCTCGAATCGCTGGTGCGGGCGGCGCTCGAGCGGGCCCGCAAGGCGGTGCGGCCGGGGATCACCGGCGAGGCGCTCTACGCGATCGCCTGCGACATCTTCGAGGAGGCCGGCCACCGCACGCATGCGCACCGGCCCGGGCGACGACCCGGAGGAGGGCTTCCAGTTCTCGCTCGGCCACGGTGTCGGCCTCTCCGTCCACGAGGCGCCGGGTCTCGGGCCGAACGCCCGCGACGAGCTCGTCGCCGGTGACGTGATCGCGATCGAGCCGGGGCTGACGGTCGCCGGCCTCGGCGAGGTGCGGCTGGAGGATCTGCTGCTCGTCACCGCGGACGGCAGCGAGACGCTCACGAGCTACCCGTACGACCTCATGCCCTAGGCGGGATAGTCGTGGCCGCCGTTAACGGTCGCGCCGCCCCATTCCTCGGGCGCGACGTCGGCGATGGTCTGCGACAGCGACCAGCGGTGGCCGAACGGGTCTTCGAACTCGCACTGCCGCTCCCCGAACGGGCAATCGGTCGGCTCCATCAGCACCCGTGCTCCGTGCGCCCGCGCGCGGTCGCAGAGCGCGTCGGCGTCGTCGACGCGCAGCACGACGTTGTGCGTGGCGACGCCGCCGCTCGGGGCCACGCGGGTGTTGCCCGTCTCCGCGACGATCACCGCGGCGCTGCCGAAGGCGAGCTGGGCGCGGTGGCTCTCGCCGACGCGGACGCGCTCGCTGCAGCCGAGCGCGGCCTCGAGCCAGGCCACCGCCTCCCGCACGTCCGGGTAGACGAGCACCGGGATGACCTGCGCCGGCGGGACTGACCGGTTGCGCTGCACTACGCCAGCTTCGGCGCGGCGCGGCCGGCCAGGCGCTCCAGCCCGGCCCAGTCGCTGCGTCGCGGCGTGAAGCACTCCACGGCGAGCGCACCCTCGGGGCCGGCCGTGACCTCGTGCGGCACGGTGCTCAGGATGCGCCAGGTGTCGCCGGGGACGAGGTCGCGGGTCTCGTCCGCGACCCGGAACCGCATCGTCCCGCGGATCAGGATGCCGAGCTGCTCGTTGTCGTGGCGGTGCTCCGGGACGGTGCTGTCCGGCTCGAGGTCGACGAACGCGAGCGTCGTCCGCTCGCCCTCGACAGCCTGGACCGTGACGCCGTCCCAGATGCCCAGATGCTCGTGGGTGCCGAGACCATTGAATGCGCTCATTGGCTGACTCTACCGCGCCCGCCTGCCAGGAGCGCTCGGCGAGATCACTCCGCCCAGGGTGGGGTGAACGGCTCGCCGTCTCCGATGACGCCCTGGCCGCCGACGGGGAGGCAGACGATCGCCTCGAGCGGCTCGGCGGCGGTCTCGAGCGACAGCTCCACGCCGGCCGGCAGGACGAGCGTCGAGCCTGCCGAGATGCGTTGCGCGGTTCCGTCGAGGGATGCGGTCGCCGACCCGGACACCATCACGAAGATCTCCTCGCGGGTCACGTGGTGGGGAAGACCGGGCGTGCCGGGGTCGAGATGCACCCGCCAGACGCTCGTCTCCCGGGAGCCGAGGGACGGGCTGGCCAGGGTCTGGAAGCGTGTGCCGGGAAGCTCGTGGTGGCGCTGGGATTCGCGTTCGATGACGGGCATGTCGACCTCCTAATAGTCAACCATAGTTGACGAGTAATATAGTCAGATGAGGTTGACGATGCAAGACACAACCCGCACCGACTTCGGGCTGCTTCTGGCGCAGGCGCTGAACGCGTACGTCGAGCACCTGCATCGCCGCCTCGCCGAGCACGGGTTCACCGACCTGCGGCCAACGTTCGGGCTGCCGCTGCGCGCGCTGCACGAGCGGCCGCGCACGCTGACCGAGCTCGCTTGCGGACTCGGTGTCAGCAAGCAAGCCGCCGCCAAGATCGTCTCGGAGCTCGAGAGGCGGTCGCTGATCACCCGCGAGCCGTCGCCGGACGACGGCCGCGCAACGCTCCTGCGGCTCAGCTCGCGCGGGCGGGAGCTCGTCGCCGAGGCGATCCGGATCGGCAACGCGGTCGAGGGGGATCTGAGGCGCGACCTCGGTGAGGACGCCGCGGCGCGGATCCGCGCCGGGCTGGAGCGGCTGGCGTACGACGCGCCATGGGCCGATGGCTCACCCGCTCGGGCCCGCCGGGTCTGGTGATCTCAGCCGAACCGGGGGTCGGCCGGCCCGCGGGCGATCGCCTCCAGCCGGCCGGCGATCTCGGCCACCGGTGCCCGCGTGTCGATCTCGACCGTGGCGCCGGCCCGCAGCAGCGGCTCCACGGTGCGCAGGTCGTCCACGATCGCCGCGCGCTCGGCTCCGCGCTTGCCGAAGCCGTTGGTCGTCCGCGTCGCCAGCCGTTCGAGGACCGTCTGCTCGGGCACGCTCAGTAGCACGACGGCGTGGAAGCGGTCGTAGAAGCGGCCCTGGTTGGCGACGCAGCCGGCCACGAAGATCGTGCCCTCGGCGTGCTCGTCGAGCAGCGCCGAGATGCGCGGCTCGTCCCACATCGGCTCGGTCGACCCGTCCTCCTGGCGGACGTCGACGATCCAGCCACCGTCGTCAGTATCGGCCACGGTGTGGCCGCGGCGGGCAAGCTCGGCGAGCACCGTCGACTTGCCGGTGGCGGACATCCCGGTGATCAGCACGGCCGCCATCCTCCAAGCGTATCGACCGCGGCGGGCGCCATCCGCGACGTTGGCGACACCACACCTTCCTGTTAGAGTCGAGCTGTCCGGGCGGCTGGAGGTGCGGGTGGAACGGTCGACCCCCATCGGTGGTGCTGGGTCGTCGAGTGCGCCAGACGGGCAGCGAGGCGATTGGGCCGCCAGTCGCCGCCTGGTGACGTGCGTGTTCTGCGACATCACCGAGTCGACGGCGCTGGGGGAGCGGGCCGACCCCGAGGTCCTTCGCGAGCTCATGCTCGACTACTACGAGCAGATGCGGCGTGTCGTGGAGCGTCACGGCGGCCGGGTCGAGAAGTTCATCGGGGATGCCGTGGCCGCCATATGGGGGATCCCCGTCACGGGCGAGGACGATGCCGTGCGGGCGGTGCGGGCCGCGCTCGAGATGACGGTGACGGCGGAGACGCTTCGCCCCGACTTCGAAGCGGCCACCGAGCTGGGGTTCGCCGTGCGGGTTGGCGTGAGCACCGGCGAGGTGATGGTCTCGCCGGTTGACCTGACACAGGCCGCAGCCATTCTGGGCGATGCGATGAACACCGCGGCCCGTCTCCAGGCCGCCGCCGGACCCGGCGAGGTCGTCATCGCGCAGCTGACGCGCCGGCTCGCGGGCGCCGCGGTCGAGGCAGAACCGGCGATGGAGCTTCGGCTGAAGGGCAAGGCGCGACCCGTCGCCGGACATCGCGTACGCGCCGTTGCTGCAACGACGGCGGACAGGGGCGCGCGGTCCGGCCGGTTGGCGGGTCGTGATCGGGAGCTGGCGCTACTCGGTGCGATGCTGGCCGGAGTGGCTCATGGAGGCGGCTGTCGCCTGACGCTCGTCACGGGCGAGGCGGGCGTCGGCAAGTCCCGACTCACCGGTGAGTTCGCCCTGCGAAACGGCTGCCGGATGTTGCGAGGCCGGTGCCTCTCGTACGGCGAGGGGATCGCGTTCTGGCCGCTCGCCGAGATCATCCGCACCGCCGCGACAATCGGTCCCGAGACATCGCCGGAGAACGCCAGACGCCTGATTCGCGCCCTCGTCGCGGACGATCCGGACGCCGATCGGCTTGCAGAAGTGATCGCCCAGATCGCCGGTGTGGAGCCGGACGCCGGGACGGCGTCAGAAGTCACGTGGGCGACGGTGGGCCTGCTGCGGCATCTGGCCGCCCGGGAAGGCCGGCTCGTCATCTGCATCGACGACATGCAGTGGAGCCAACGACCGTTGCTGGATCTGATTCTCTCCCTGCCCTCGGAATTGCCGGAAGCCCCGGTGCTGGTGGTGTGCCTTGCCCGTCCGGAGGTGCTCGAACGCCACAGTGTGTGGCCCAACCACCTACGAGTCGAGTTGCTCGACACCGACGCGGCGGTCGCCCTTGTGGAGCAGCTCTGGCCAGGAGCGGACGACGACGTCGTTCGGGGAATCGCCGGGCGCGCGGGCGGGAATCCGCTGTTCGCCGAGGAGCTCGTCGCCATGCTCGTGACCCGCGCCGCCGGCGGCGATCCAGCGGCTGACCAGACGTCGTTGCCCGATTCGCTCCGCGGGCTCCTCGGCGCTCGCCTCGACGTGCTTCCCCCGGAGGCTCGAAGGGTTGCCGCGTGTGGCGCGGTGGAGGGCGAGGTCTTCCACCGGCCGGCTGTCCAGGCGATGGCCGACCCATCCCAGCGGGTCGACCTCGACCGCCACGTGGCCACGCTCGTCGAGAGCGGGATGATCCGCACTGACCGCGATGACCAGCCGGAGGCGTACCGGTTCCACCATCTCCTCGTTCGAGATGCGCTGTATGCGGCGACACCCAAACGAGACCGATCCGATCTTCACGAACGGCTTGCAAAGTGGATCGCGAGTCCTGAAGGACGCGGCTCCACGGGGGTCGCGGCGGTTGACGCACTAGCGGGCTACCACCTCGAACAGGCTGCACGTCTCCGGCTGGAGATTGCGCCGAGACGCGACCACGCACCCCTTCGGCAACAGGCCTCGACACACCTCGCCGCCGCCGGTCACCGCGCTCGGGCAATCGGCGACGTCGAGGCAGCGTCAAGCCTGTACCAGCGCGCTCGCGACGTTCTCCCCGCGAATGACGGCGGTTGGCTCGAGCTGGCCCCGCGACTGGCCGAGGCCGTCGCCCAGACCGGTCGCCTCGACGCCGCGATCGAGGTGGTACAGCCTGCACTCGAGGCGGCCCGGGCGATCGATGATCTCCCACTCGCAGGCCGGTGCGATCTGGAGGTGCTTGTCATCCGCACTCTGCGGGGCGATCCGGGCGCGGCTGAGCTCGCGGACGCCACGGCCCGACGCGCGATCGCCCTGCTCACCCCGCGTCGGGACGACACCGGGCTGGCCCGAGCATGGGAGGTCGTGGCCAGCGTCGCCCTGCACAGCGACGACATGGGCGCGATGGCGGATGCCCTGGAGCACGCGGCCCAGCACGCGCGATGGGCGGGTGACGAATGGCAGGCGATGGAGTCCTTCTACTGGCTCACGCTGATCACGTGGCTTCGGCCGCAGCACATCAGCCGCTCGCTGGGCGACGTGGGACGCATCTCCCGGCAGGCAGGTGAGAACCGGATGGTGGTCGCCGCGTCGCTCATCACCAAAGGGGTCCTCCACGCGATGAGCGGCGAGCCGGACCGGGGGCGAGCCGAATGCGCTCTCGGGCGTGAGATGCAGCTCGCCTTGGGGCAGCGCGTGGCATGGAGCGGAAGCGTGCTCCAGGCGGCATTGATCGAACGACTGGCCGGGGACTACACCGCTGCAGAAGCGCTGTATCGGGCGTCGGTCGCCTCCCCCGAAGGCGCTCCGAGCTTCCAGGCGACGATTGCCTTGCACCTCGGGCACGTCCTCTACGTCCAGGGACGCCTCGACGACGCCGACATGCTGTGCCGCGAGGGCGAGCACAATCCGGACAAGACGGACGTGGTCACCGTGTGCATGAGCAAATGGCTGCGCGCCCTCTTGCTGGCTCGCGGCGGAGATTCGGCAGGCGCCGTTGCGCATGCACTGGAGGCTGTCGGCATGACGGACGCCCGTAAGGCGGTCGACACACGGATCGACGCGTTGCTCGCCCTCGCAGAAGTCCAGGTGCAGGCCCGCGAGCGTACTCAGGCCGTGGCGACCCTGCGCGAGTTGGAGCTGTTGGTCGACGAGCGCGGATACACAGCTCTCCGACCCCTGACCGACGGGCTGCACGCTCGGCTGGAGCGGAGCAGCTGACCGGTGGATCGGATGCTGCCGTGGAGGCGGTCGCCGCCGCCGGCTACTCCAGCTCCTCGGACTGGGGGAGATCGTCGGTGATGTCGAACCACGGTGCCTTGGAGCCGACGAAGATGTGATCGGTCGGCCGGATGCTCGGGGCGTCCACGAGCGAGCCCATCGCGACGTGCACGTACTCGCCGTCGCGTACCACCGAGAAGAGGAGGGAGCCGCAGACTCCGCATCGGGTGTGATTGTCGTCCGGCTCTCCGTAGATCAGGAGCGTGTCCGCGCCCTGCGTGATCTGGAGCTTCGCCCGTTCGATCCCGGCGAGTGGCTTGAACGCCGAGCCGGTCGATGCACGACAGCGCGAGCAGTGACAGTTGAGCGCGTAGAGAAAGGCGTCCGGCACCTGGTATCGCACCCCGCGGCACTCGCAGGCTCCGGTAAGCATGTGGTCGTCGGCTGGCATCCGTGATCCTGTCCGCAGACTACGCGTCCGGGGCCGGCTCGGGGAACAGCAGCAGCACCGCGCCCGCGAGGAAGCAGATCGCCCCCCAGAACGTTCCGGACGTGTCGAGGGCGGCGTCGAGCAGGTCACCGGTGGACGGTTGCACCCACCCGGCGACGGCGGAGATGCCGAAGAAGACCGACCCGAGCAGGTTCACCGCCGCGATCCGCCATCCCGGGTCGGAGGGCCGCCAAGAGAACCATGCGTGGCCGGCCTCGGCGAACGCCAGCTCGCTCGCGATCAGGAAGCAGACCGAGCCGAGCGCATCCGGCGTCCACACGACCAGGTCTGCGCCTCTCGGCGAGAGGGTCGCGTCCAGGGCGGTGAAGGTGGTGACGTTGAAGAACAGCGTCCCGGCGAGCTGCACCGACGTCGCCCACCAGTCGATCCGGCGGGGCTCGAGCCCGAGCAGGCGGCGTCGCGGCGTCGCGTCATCGTCGAGGCTTGGAGGGGCGCTGATGCACTCCACGTACTGCAGATACGCCGCGGACGTGAAGAAGATCGATCCCACGAAGTAGGTGATCGCATCCGTTCGCTCGGACACGAGAGACGAGTACCCCGGCAGCGAGCCGACGGCGAAGCAGGCCGACCCGATGATGAACAGCACGGCGATCCAGCGGCCGAGCCGGTCGCCGCTGCCCTTGCGGTGGCGTCGCGACGCCCACTCCAGCACGCGGCCGTCGGCCAGCCGGAAGTGGGCATGGGTGACGAACGGGCCCGGTCCCTCGACGCCGAGCGGCTCGGCGCCTGTCGGTGGCTGGACGTACGCGTGCCGGCTCACCGGCTGCGGTCAGTGGTGGAAGCCGGCGTCGGACGCGTCGTGCACCGGCTCCGGCTGCTTCTGCAGCTTCGGTAGCTGCCGCTGCAGATCCGCGATCAGGAGGTCGGCGAGGTCGTGGGTGAATCCGCGCCGCACCACCACTCGAAGGGCGGCCAGGTCGGTGCGATTCGCCGGGAACGTGTAGGCGGGCACCTGCCAGCCGCGTTCCCGTAGGGCGCCCGACACGTCGAAGGCGGTGAAGTTGTCGATCTCGTCCTTCACCTTGAACGCGAACACCGGCAGCGCGTCGCCGCGCGTGAGCAGCTCGAACGGGCCCAGCTCGGCGATGTTCGCCGAGAGCCGCGTGGCCACGTCCCGGCAGTAGCCCTGGATGGCGCGGTAGCCCTCGAATCCCAGACGCAGGAAGTTGTAGTACTGGGCGACGACCTGGGCGCCGGGACGCGAGAAGTTGAGCGCGAACGTGGGCATGTTGTCGCCCAGGTAGTTGACCCAGAAGATCAGATCGTCCGGCAACGCGTCGGCGTCGCGCCAGATGATCCATCCGACGCCCGGGTAGACGAGCCCGTACTTGTGTCCCGACGCGTTGATCGAGGCGACCCGCGGCAGCTGGAAGTCCCACTTCACGTCGGGATCGACGAACGGTGCGATGAACGCCCCGGACGCGCCGTCGACGTGGACGGGGATGTCCAGGCCGGTGCGCTCCTGCAGGTCGTCGAGCGCGGCGCAGATCTCCTCGATCGGCTCGTAGGCGCCGTCGAACGTGGAGCCGAGGATCCCGACCACGCCGATCGTGTTCTCGTCGCAGCGCTTCACCGCCTCCTCGGCCGACAGGGTGAAGCGGTTTCCCTCCATCGGCACGAGCCGCATCTCGCCGTCCCAGTAGTTCGCGAACTTCTCCCAGCAGATCTGGACGTTGATGCCCATCACCAGGTTGGGCTTGTCCGCCGGCTTGCCCTCGGCCGCCCGCCGCTTCTGCCAGCGCCGCTTGAGCGCGAGCCCGCCGAGCATGGCGGCCTCGCTCGACCCCGTCGTCGAGCACCCGGTCGCCTGCGCGGCATCGGGCGCGTGCCAGAGCCGGCTCAGCATGTTGACGCAGCGCATCTCGAGCTCCGCTGTCTGCGGGTACTCGTCCTTGTCGATCATGTTCTTGTCCAGGCAGTCCGCCATCAGCTGACGGGCCTGGGGCTCCATCCATGTGGTGACGAACGTCGCCAGGTTGAGGCGAGCGTTGCCGTCCAGCATCAGCTCGTCGTGGACGAGCTGGTAGGCCAGGTCGGGTGACATCTCGCCCGCCGGTATGGTGTCGCGCGGGATCTCGTCGTTCTCAAGGCTGAACAGCGGCGGCGGCGAAAGATCCCGCCGTTGCGTGGCCCTGTGAGCTGGATGCTTGAGTGGCACGGGTGATCCCCCCGAAGTCGTGGTCGCCGATCGTCTCGCGCACCCTACTTCCGCCCGATGATCTCCACGCGGTAGTCGTCCGGGTCGCGCACGAAGCAGAGGAACGACCCGCCCTCGCTGACCTGGTACGGCGCCCGCTCGGGCTCGATGCCCTGCGCCTTAACGCCTCGAGCGTCCCGTCGAGATCGTCGACGCCGACTGCGATGTGGCCGTAGCCGGTGCCCATCTCGTAGCTGCGGCCGTCGTGGTTGAGGTCAGCTCGAGCACGTCGGGCTGGCCGGGCAGGCCGAAGAAGTAGTTGGTCGCCTCGAGCTCGCCGTTGCGGACGATCGGCGAGCTCCCGGCCGGTCTCGAAGCCGAGCGCCTCGTAGAACTTCTTGCTCTTCTCCGGGTCGGTGATCCGCACCATGGTGTGAAGGAATGTGGTCATGGCCGCCATTCTACCGGTCGCCGGCGTCACCAGTCGGCCAGGACTTGCTCGTCGCTCGGCGCCCGCGCTCGATCGCGCTCTCGAACGCCGCGACCTGGTCGTCGGTCCATCGAGTAGTCGTGCTCGGGCGGCCGGGGACGACCGTGCCCGCACCTCGCCGCGTACGCGCTCACGCCGTCGGCGCATCACCGCGCCGACGTCGGCGAACTGCTTCACGAACTTCGGCAGCGACGCGGCCGTCCGGCGCGGATGCCGAGCATGTCGTGCAGCACCAGCACCTGGCCGTCGGTCGCGGCCCCGAGCCGATCCCGATGGTGGGGATCGCGAGGCGTTCGGTGATCGCTGCCGCGACGGGCTCGGGCACTGCCTCCAGCACGATCGCGAAGCAGCCCGCGCGCCTCAGCGCGACGGCGCCTCGTTGAACGGTCGCGGCCGCGCTGCCACTGCCGCCCCTGCGCCTTGTGCCCGCCCAGCATGGTCGCGGTCTGGGGCGTCAGGCCGATGTGGCCCATGACCGGGATGCCCGAGGCGACGATCAGCGCCGCCGCCCGCTCCAGCGACGGCCGCCGCCCTCCAGCTTGACGACGTCGGCGCCGCCCTCCTTGATCAGCCGGCCGGCGTTTCGCACCGCGTCCTCGTCGGACACCTGGTAGGACATGAACGGCAGGTCGCCGATCACCAGCGGCCGACTTGCACGCCCGCGACGACCGCGCGCGTGAGCATCGTCAGCTCGTCCATGGTGGCCGCGACGGTGGCCTGTCGTGGCCGAGCACCGCGTTGGCGGCGGAGTCGCCGACCAGCACCAGGTCGACGCCCGCCTGGTCGACGATGAGGCCGCTGGGGTAGTCGTAGGCCGTGATCATCACGATCGGCGTGCCGTCGGCCTTCAGCTCGCCGCAGCTGGGTGAGGTGCGTCTTCACGATGCCTCCTCCAGGGTGATGTTGTCGATCAGGCGGGTGGCCCCGAACCGGGCGGCGCCGATCACGAGCGCGCCGGGCCGCGGCTGCGACCTCGCTCGAACGTTTCCGGGTCGACGACGGCCAGGTAGTCGACCTCGCCCTCGACCAGGCCGCGGGTCGCGGGCGACGCAGCGCGCGGTGCAGCGACGGCGCGCGCCGCCGCTGCTCGGTGACGAGATAGATGTTGCGGGACGAGAGCGCGAGGCCGTCCGGCTCGCGGACGGTGGGCACCGCGCGGATCTCGACGCCGACGTCGAGGTCGGCGCACCATCCGCCGCACGACGGCGAGCTGCTGGGCGTCCTTCTGGCCGAAATAGGCAACGTCCGGTCGCACCCGGTGAACAGCTTCAGCACGACCGTGGCGACGCCGTCGAAGTGACCCGGCCGCGCGGCGCCCTCGAACACGCGCCCAGCTCGCCGACCGAGACGGTCGTCGCGAAACCGTCGGGGTACATCTCCGCCACGGTCGGGGCGAACACCTCGTCGGCGCCCTCCTCGGCGGCGATCGCGCGGTCGCGCGGCCTCGTTGCGGGGTAGCGGTCGAAGTCCTCGTCCGGGCCCGAACTGGGTCGGGTTCACGAACAGGCTCATCACGACCCGGTCGCACTCGGCCCGGGCGGCGCGCAGGAGGGCGCGGTGGCCGTCGTGCAGGGCGCCCATGGTCGGCACGAGCCCGGTCTTCACAGCAGCTCCCGCACGGCGGCCGCGCTCGCCGGCGGCACGATGCGGCAGCGTGGCGCGGCCGAGCGCGCGGTAGAGCGGCTCGAGCTCGGGGCCGATCGCCCGCAGGTGGGCCGCCACGGTGACCGCGTCACCGCGGGCGATCGGCCCGGTCGGCGGCGAGCCCGCGACGCTCGATCGTGCGCTGCTGCAGCGGCCGCAGCGCCGCGAGCGCCGCCTCCCGGTCGAGGCCGGCCCGCTCGAGCAGCGAGACGGCGGCGTGCGTGAGCGTGACCAGGTAGTTGGACGCGAAGACGGAGGCGGCGTGGTAGACCGGCTTGGCCTCGTCCGCCAGCGGGAACGGCGTCATGCCGAGCGCCCGGGCGAGGCCCGCGCCGAGTTCCCAGTCACCGGTCACGGCGGCGATAGGCGCCCTCGAGCTGGTCGCGGCCGCGGTCGGGCCAGACGGTCTGCAGCGGGTGGACGCTCGCGCGCGGCCCGGGCGCGGCGGCGAGCGTCGCGACGCTCGGTCGCGCCGGAGAAGTGGACGACGCCCGCGGCGGGGTCGAGCCGCGAGGCGAGCGCCTCGCAGACGTCCGCGATCACCGCGTCCGGCGTCGCGATCAGGAGCAGGCGGCAGCCGCCCAGGTCGGGATCCTCGCCCCGGCCGTACGAGACGGGCGCCGAGGCGGGCGGCGACCACGGTGCCGACTCGGCCCGCGCCGATGACGACAGTGGATTGGTGCATTGCTCCAGTTCCGGTGCGGATACCAGGCTCGCAGGGTCAGCATAGCGGCCGGTATGCTTCGCGCATGCCGATTTACGAGTACCTGTGTGCAGACTGCTCGGACACGTTCGAGGAGCTGGTGCGGCAGCGAGGCGGACGACGTCCGCTGCCCCGACTGCGGCGCCTCGACGGTCACGCGGCTGCTGTCCTCCTTCGCGACTCCGCGGCCCGTGATGGCCGGCGGCGGTGGCGGCGGTGGATGCTGCGGCGGCAGCTGCGGCTGCGGCCACTGACCATCCGAACCGGGTGACACAATGCGGACCGTGAGCGAAGCACCCGTCCGCGCGGCCGAGCTCGACCGGCGCACCGCCGAGTGGCGGGGATGCCAGAAGTGCGCGCTCGCCCGCACGCGGACGCAGGTGGTGGTGGGATCGGGCCATCCCGACGCCGACCTGATGTTCGTCGGCGAGGCGCCCGGCTACCACGAGGACCAGCCAGGGCACACCATTCGTCGGCCAGGCCGGCAAGCTGCTCGAGACGCTGCTCGGATCGAGTCGGCCTCTCGCGGCCGGACGTGTACATCGCGAACGTCCTCAAGTGCCGCCCGCCGGGCAACCGCGACCCCCAGCCCGACGAGATCGCCGCCTGCGAGGGCCACCTGTTCGACCAGGTCGAGCTGATCCGGCCGCGCGTCATCTGCACCCTCGGCAACTTCGCCACCAAGCTCCTGTCCGGACAGCCGCACGGCATCACCCGCGTCCGCGGCCGCGCCCAGCCGCGCCGGATCGCCGGGGTCGACCTGCTGCTCTACCCGATCTTCCACCCGGCGGCCGCGCTCTACACCCCGGCGATGATGGACACCCTGCGGGCCGACTTCGCCCAGCTGCCCGAGCTGCTCACCGGCGTGCCCGCTGCGCCGCCGCCTCCGCCGCCGGTCGCCCGCGAGGCGCCTGCGCCGGTCGCCGAGCCCGAGCCCGAATACGCGCAGCTGGGCCTCTTCTAGCGCCGGCGACACCGAGCGCCTGGGGCGCGGCCGTCGCGCGCCGCGCTGCGCGCCGGCGACGTCGTCCAGCTGGAGGGCGAGCTGGGTGTCGGCAAGACCGTCTTCGTCCGCGGCGCCTGCCGCGCGCTGGGCGTGACCGCGCCGGTGACCAGCCCGACCTACACCGTCGGCAACCTCTACCGCGCGGGGGCCGTGCCGGTCGCCCATCTCGACCTCTACCGCTCCGCGGGGGTCACGGTCGAGGAGGCGGCCGACCTCGAGCCGTACTTCGACGGCACGATCTGCTTCGTCGAGTGGCCCGACGCCGGAGCGGGGATGCTGCCGCCGCCGCGGCTCGCCGTCGACCTGCGGCTCGAGGAGGGCGATGCTAGGCTGATCGAGCTTCGAAGCAACGACTCCGGACTGCTCCACTCGCTTGCTGATCCTCTCGTTTGATACCGCCACCGACGTGGCGACGGCGTGCCTGAGCCGGACGGCGAGGTGCTCGGGGAGTCGGCCGACGCCCGGCCGCTGGTCGGCGCCCAGCGCCTGCTCGACGACGTGCACGGCCTGCTCGGCCGGCCGGCGTGGAGACGGCCGACCTGGACGCGATCGTCGCCGGCACCGGGCCGGGCACGTTCACCGGCCTGCGCATCGGCCTGGCGACGGCCGCGGCGCTCGGCTTCGCGCTCGGCGTGCCCGGTGCGCGGCGTCTCGACGCTCGACGCCCTGCGCGTCCCGGACGAGGTCGACGTGGCCTGCATCGACGCGCGCCGCGGCGAGGTGTTCTGCGCCGGCGCGGGGATCGACCCGCAGGCGATCGATCCCGCGGCGCTCGCGGCCCTGGCTTCCCGCCGCCGCGACCGTGGCCGGCGACGGCGCCGTCCGTTACCGGGAGGCCTTCCCGGGCGCCCGCATCCCGCCCGACGACTCGCCGCTGCACGTCCCGCAGGCCGCCACCACGCCGCGCTGCATCGCCGTCGCCGGCCCGCCGGAGCCCTGCTACCTGCGCGTGCCCGACGCCGACCGCGTCCTGGCGGCGAAGGCGGCCGCGATGATGACCGCCGTCGACCTGCGGTCGCTCAGACCGCGGACCTCGACGCCATCGAGTCGGATCGAGCGCGCTCCTACCCGACGCCGTGGTCGCGCTCGATGTTCGCCGGCGAGCTCGCCAAGCCGAACGGCATCTGCCTGGGGGCGTTCCAGGGCGAGGACATGCTCGGGTACCTGATCGTGGCCCGCTACGTGGACGCGTGGCACGTGATGAACGTCGCCGTCGACCCGGCCTGCGCGGGCGCGGCGTCGCCCGGCGCGCTGCTCGACAAGCTGTTCGAGCTGACCGGCGACGACGTCGAGCGCGGCTACACGCTCGAGGTGCGCGTCTCCAACCACATCGCGATCCACCTGTACGAGTCGCTCGGGTTCGTCGCCACCGGCGTGCGCCGCGGCTACTACACCGACAACCGCGAGGACGCGCTGATCATGTGGCGCGACCCCGGCTGTCTGATCCTCGCGATCGAGACCTCCTGCGACGAGACGGCGGCGGCGGTGGTGACCGCCGGCGGTGTCGTCCGCGCGAACGTCATCTCGTCGCAGGCGCGAGCTGCACGCCCCTTACGGCGGTGTCGTGCCCGAGGTGGCCTCGCGCCGCCACCTCGACCTCGTCGTGCCGGTGGTCGAGCAGGCGCTTGCCGAGGCCGGCGCGACCCTCGACGACATCGAGTCGGTGGCGGTGACCGAGGGCCCGGGCCTGATCGGCGCGCTGCTCGTCGGCCTCTCTGCGGCGAAGGCGATCGCGTTCTCCCGCCGGCTGCCGCTCGTGCCCGTCGACCACCTCCACGGCCACCTGGCCGCGCTGTACCTCGAGCCCGATCCGGTCGAACCGCCGTTCCTCGCGCTGCTCGCCTCCGGCGGCCACACGCTCATCGTCGAGGTCACCGACCGGCGCGGCTATCGCGTGATCGGCGGAACGCTCGACGACGCGGCCGGGGAGGCGTTCGACAAGGGCGCCCGCCTGCTGGGTCTCGGCTACCCGGGCGGGGCAAAGCTCGAGCGGCTCGCGGCGGGCGGCGACCCGGCGGCGCATGCGTTTCCGACCGGGATGTCGGGGAAGCCCGGCTACGACCTGTCGTTCAGCGGCCTGAAGACGGCGCTGCGTTACGCCCTCGCCCGCGAGCCCGACGCCGACCACGCCGACCTGGCCGCGTCCTACCAGGCGGCGATCGTGCGGTCACTGGTCGAGCGCACCGCGTCGGCGGCCGTCGAGACCGGTGCGACGACCCTGGCCGTCGTCGGCGGGGTGGCCCGGAACGGCGCGCTGCGCGAGGCGTTCGCCGAGCGCTGCCGCAAGCTGGGGATCCGGCTGGCGCTGGTCGCGCCGGAGCTCTGCACCGACAACGCCGCGATGATCGCGAGCGCGGCCCGCTACACCGACCCGATCGAGTTTCCCGGCTACCTGCGGCGCGACGCGTACGCCACGGCGTCGTGACGGTCGAGGTGCGCGTCTACTCGGCGCCGGGCTGCCACCTCTGCGACGTGGCGAAGGAGGTGCTGGGGCGTGAGCGCGAGGCCCGGGCGTTCGACATGGTCGAGGTGGACATCACGGGCGATGACGAGCTCGAGGCGTCCTACCGGGAGCAGATCCCGGTCGTCTTCGTGGACGGGCGCAAGGCGTTCAAGTACCACGTCGACGTGGCGGAGCTGCACCGCCGCCTGGACGCCGCCGAGCGGGCCCGCTGACACTCCCGGGCACCGGCGCGGGTGCGAAAAGGCCGTGGCTACACTGGAGACATCGTGCTGCAAGCCCCCGCCTCGAAGGAGAGACCTTTGGAATCCGATCGCCTGACGGTCGGCGTCGCCGCCCGGCTTTCGCGTTACCTCCAGGTCCTCACCCAGGCGAAGAAGATGGGGCGCGACTCGATCTCGTCACAGGAGATCGGCGAGTACACGAACGTGAACGCCACCCAGATCCGGCGCGACCTGTCCGGGTTCGGCAAGTTCGGCAAGCGCGGCGTGGGCTACAACATCGACTATCTGGTCACCGAGATCCGCAAGATCCTGCGGACGTCGGGGCAGCACAACATCGTGCTCATCGGCGCCGGCCGGCTGGGCTCCGCGATCGCGTCGTCGCCGACGTTCGCCGACCACGGGTTCAACATCGCGGGAGTGTTCGACTCCGACGCGGCCAAGATCGGCTCGAGCATCGGCGATCGCACGGTGCAGGCGGTGTCCGACCTGCCCGCCGCCGTCCGCGACCGCAACATCATCGTGGGCGTCCTGGCCGTGCCCGAGGAGGCGGCCCAGGAGGCGGCAGACATGCTCGTCGGCGCGGGCGTGAAGATCATCTTCAACTACTCCGACGCGCTGATCGACACACCGTCCGACGTGACCGTGCACCGGTCGAGCCCGGTCGTCGAGATCCTGCACGCGCTCTATTTCCACCTGACGTAGGCGTGAATAACCGGTGCCTGGCACCGGCTATTCATGGATTAGCCTGCGGGCGTGCGGCTCATCCTGTGGCACGGGTACCTGCTCGAGGGCACGGGCTCGAACATCTACACCCAGCACATCGCCCGTGCCTGGGGCCGGCTGGGGCACGACGTGGTGGTCGTCTGCCAGCAGCGGCGGGCCGAGCGGTTCGATCTCGGCCCGCGGGTGCGGGTGGTGCGGCCGGACGTCGGGCCGCTCCTGCCGACCTTCGTGGTCGACCGCTATGAGGGCATCGAGGCCCGCCACCTCGCCGACATGACGGCGGCCGAGCTTGACCGCTACACGACAGCGAACGTCGCCGCGATCCGGGCCGAGCTGGACGCGGCGCCGACCGACCTCGTGCTGGCCAACCACGCCATCATGGGCGGCCCGGTCGCCTCCGCCGCCTGCGAGGGGCGCACGCCGTTCGCGGTCAAGGTGCACGGCTCCGAGCTCGAGTACGCCATCCGCGGCCGGCCGCCGCTGGCCGACCTCGCCCGCGCCGGCCTGGCCGGCGCCGCCGCCGTCTACGCCGGGTCGCAGCACATCGTCTCGGTGACGGAGGAGCTGCTGGGGGAGGGTGCGTACCGCGCCGCGATGCGGATCGTGCCGCCGGGCGTCGACACCGAGGGGTTCGCGCCGGGGCGGGGATCGCTCGCCGACCTGCGGCGGGTGCTCGAGGCCGAGGGTGGTGGCTGGACCGCGGAGCCGGCCGAGCGCTCGGCCGACGCCGGCGCCGCTGCGGCGCTCGCGGGGGTGAGCCGCTTCGTCCTCTATTTCGGAAAGCTCATGCGCCAGAAGGGCGTGCACCTGCTGCTCGAGGCGTGGGCCGCAGGTCGGCCCGCGGCACCCCGGCGTCGGGCTCGTGATCGTCGGCTTCGGTGACGCCCGCCCCGACCTCGAGGCGGTCGCGCCGCCGGGCACGATCTTCACGGGTGCGATGAACCACGAGCAGCTGCAGCTGCTCGTGCCGCTGGCCGAGGCGGTCGTCGTGCCGTCGGTGCTGCCCGAGGCGTTCGGCATGGTCGCGGCCGAGGCGGCGGCCTGCGAGGTCGTCCCGATCGTGTCCGACCACTCCGGCCTGGCCGAGGTCGCAGCCGGGCTCGGCGAGGCCGGGATCACGTTCGACGGGACGAGCGCCGACCTGGCGCGGCGGCTGGACGGGCTGATCGCCCTGTCCGCAGGAGAGCGGGCTCGCCTGGGCGCCGTGGCCCGCGCAGCGGTCGTCGCCAGCTGGAGCTGGGAGGGGATCGCCCAGCGGCTGCTCGACGACGCGCTGGGATAGCGCTCAAGAGAGCCTCCGCGAGCGCCGATAGCGCCGGTGTGAACGCTTCCGCCCCCCGCGGACTGCGGCGACTCGCCATCCCCCGCCGGCGACGCCGGGATGGCTCCGCCGTGGACCCGTTCCGGACGCTCTGGGAGGCGTCGTTCGAGCCGCTGCTGGCGCACGTCGACGGCCAGATCGTCGACGTCAACCCGGCCTTCTCGCAGACCTTCGGCTACACCGCCGACGAGGCCCTCGATCTGACCGTGCTCGACCTGGCGGCGCCGGCCGAGCGCGCTGCCCTGGCCGAGCGGATCCGCACCGGCGAGCCCGCCCCGTTCGAGCTGATCGGCGCGACCAAGGCCGGCGCGCCCTGCTACCTGGAGGTGTCGGCCCGGGACGTGCCCGACGACGCGGACGGCTGGGGCATGCTGGCGCTGCGCGACGTCACCGACCGCCGCCAGGCCGAGGAGGAGGCGGGCGTGCTCGCGTTCCAGTACGCGGCGGACCTGACCGTGGTCGCCGAGGTGGCCCGGCGGCTGCCGCGGACGGCCGATGCCGCCTCCGCCCGCACCGCGATCTGCGAGGCCGCGCTCGAGGTATGCGACGGCGCCATGGCCGTGCTGATGGAACCCGACGGCGCAGGCAGCCTCGTGTCGACGGCCATCGCCGGCGCCCACTCCGAGCCGCTGCTGGTGCCGATGGCGCACACGAGCTCGGCCACCGCCCAGGTGTTCGCCTCGCGGGAGCCGTTCTTCGCCGACCTGTCCACCCACGGCGGCGTCTCGCCCCAGCTCGTCGAGGCCTCGGGCCTCGTGACGGCGCTGTGGCAGCCCGTGCTGCGCGACGGCGACCCGGTCGGCGTCCTGCTCGTCGCGTGGGACCGACACGTCACCCTGATCTCCGACCGAGCCGCCGCCGTGGTCGGCCTGTTCGCGGCCGAGGCCGCCGTCGCGATCGAACGCGTCGACATCCTGGCCCGGCTGGACGAGCTGAACACGGCCCTCGCCCAGCAGGTCGAGGCGCTGCGCCTGTCCGACCAGTTCAAGTCGGACTTCGTTTCGAGCGTCTCGCACGAGCTGCGCACGCCGCTCGCGTCGATCCTCGGCTACACCGACATCCTCGTGAACGGCGAGGTGGGGGAGATGACCCCCGACCAGGCCGAGTTCCTCGACATCATCGACCAGAACGCGCGCCGGCTGCTCACGCTGATCAACGACCTGCTGACCCTCTCCGGCCTCGAGAGCGGGCGCATGGTGATCCGGCCCGAGCAGGTCGACCTGCGCGAGCTCGTGCGCGCGAACGTCCACGTCCACGCACCGGCGGTCGTCGCCCGTCGCCAGCAGCTCGACATGCGCCTGCCGGACGAGCCGGTCGCCGCCGTCGTCGACTCCGACCGGATCTCGCAGGTGCTCTCGAACCTGGTCTCCAATGCGATCAAGTTCACGCCGGAAGAGGGCAGCCTCGGCATCGGGCTCGCCGTCGAGGGCGGCCGGGCCGTCCTGCGCGTCGAGGACTCCGGCATCGGGATCTCCGAGGACGACCGCGAGCGCCTCTTCGAGCGCTTCTTCCGCGCCGGGAACGCCGTCGAGCAGGCGATCCCGGGCACCGGCCTCGGCCTCGCGATCTGCAAGGGCATCGTCGATGCCCACGCCGGGCATCTCTCGCTGGAGTCGGCCCTCGGCGAGGGCACGACGGTGACCGTCCGCCTGCCGCTGGCCGCGGCGAGAGTGGGCGGCCGGCCGCCCGGCTGACTCGTCACGGGGCCGTCGTGGCGCCGCGCCGCAGCGGGTATCGTGCCACGGCCGATGGGTGAGACCCCCAAGATCACCGACCCGCTCGAGGCGCTCGCGGCGGCCAGGGCGTCCTTCGAGGCGGGCGACGACTTCACCGTCGGCGTCGAAGAGGAGTTCGCGATCCTCGACGCCCGGACCCTGAACATGACGGCCGGCTTCGAGCGGTTCGACGCGGCGACGAAGACGGGCCCGCTGGCCGGGATGGTGGCCGGAGAGCTGATCCGCTCGGAGGTCGAGGTGCGCACGGGCCGGTGCGAGTCGTTCCCTCAGGCGGCCGAGACGATGGCGCGGCGACGGCTCGATCTCCTCGACGTGGCCGACCGTCTGGACTACCGGCTCTCGGCGGCGGGGACGCACCCGTTCGCGCTCTGGCAGGACCAGGAGGTGATCGACACGCCGCACTACCACCTGGTCGAGTCGACGCTGCGCTACGTGGCCTGGCGCAACAACACCTTCGGCATCCACGTGCACACCGGCATCCGCGGCGCCGACCGGGCGATCGCCGTCAACACCGCCCTTCGGTCGGTGCTGCCCGAGCTGCTGGCGGTGTCGTGCAGCTCGCCGTGGCTGGAGGGCCGCCACACCCACCTCCAGTCGACGCGCACCCAGATCTTCACCCGGTTCTTCCCCCGTTGCGGCATCCCCGACCGATTCGTCGACTGGGACGAGTACGACCGCTTCGTTCGCTTCCTGATCGCCACCCGCTCGATTCGCGAGCACACCGAGATCTGGTGGAGCGTGCGGCCGCACCAGGCCTTCCCGACGGTCGAGGTGCGCATCTGCGACGCCCAGCCGGAGTTCTCCCGGGCGGTGGCCCTGGCGGGGCTGATGACCGCGCTCTCGGCCTACTACGCGCGGGCCTATGACGAAGGCCGGCCGCTGCCGGCGCACCCGGGCTGGATGCTCGAGGAGAACCTGTGGCGGGCGATCCGGTGGGGGATGACGGGCGAGCTGATCGACCTCGACGCCGGCATTGCCGTGCCGGCCCGGGCGCGCCTGGAGGCGCTCGTCGCCGAGGTGTCCGACGTCGCCGCCGAGCTCGGCATCGCCCCGTATCTGGCGGCGCTCGCCGCGCCGAGCGCCGCCGAGGCCTACGCCGCCGAGTTGGAGGCGGGCGCAACCGTCGAGGAGGTATGGCCGCGCGCGGTCGCGCGTACGCGCGAATCCGTGGTCGAGTGGCTGTCTGTCAGAGAGGAGGGGACGGGATGAGCGACGACGAGCAGCGCGTCCAGGAGGCGGCTGCCGAGTTCATGCGCACCGTGCCGGTGCAGGACGTGATCGTCTCGATGGTGCAGACGGTCTTCGACGTCGGCTACCGCCGTACGGGGCTGCTCGACGGTGGGGATCAGCGCGACCTCGCCCAGGTCGCGCTCGCGATCGAGACGGTGCGCGCGCTCGTGCCCGTGCTCGAGCGGGTGCTGGACGCCACGTCGATGACGACCCTGCGCTCGGCGCTGTCCGAGCTCCAGCTGGCCTATGCGGACGCGGCCGAGGCGCCCGCAGCGGCGCCGCCGGCCGCGCCCGACGAGCCGAAGGCCGGCGAGCCGGATTCGCCGCCGGAGGCGCCGGATATCACGCAGCAGCAACAACCGAAGAGCCGCGTCACGCCGGAGCGGCCGAGAATCTGGACACCCGGAGGTGACGTATGAGCGCGACGGCCGAGATCGGCGTGTTCGGAGGATCGGGGTTCTACTCGTTCCTCGAGCGCGCGGAGGACGTGACGGTGGACACCCCGTACGGGCCGACGTCCGACCGCTTCACGATCGGCGACATCGGCGGCAAGCGGGTGGCGTTCCTGCCCCGCCACGGCCGCAACCACCAGCTTCCGCCGCACGCGATCCCCTACCGGGCGAACCTGTGGGCGATGCGCGAGCTGGGCGTCCGCCGCCTGATCGGGCCGTGCGCCTCGGGCAGCCTCCAGAAGGATCTGCCCCCGGGCACGTTCGTGGTCTGCGACCAGTTCGTCGACCGCACGAGCGCGCGCAAGGACACCTTCTACGACGGCCCCGTGACGACCCACGTCTCGGCCGCCGATCCATACTGCGCCGACCTGCGCTCGATCCTGCTCGAGACCGGCCGCGCGCAGGGGCTCGACATCCGCGACGGCGGCACCGTCGTCGTCATCCAGGGCCCGCGCTTCTCGACCCGGGCGGAGAGCAAGTGGTTCTCGGCGATGGGCTGGGGCGTCATCAACATGACCGCGTACCCCGAGGGCTGGCTGGCCCGCGAGCTCGGCCTCTGCTACGCGAACGTCTCGCTCATCACCGACTACGACGTCGGGCTCGAGGACGACGAGAGCATCGAGCCGGTCAGCCACGAGGGTGTCGTGAAGGTGTTCACCGAGAACAACGACAAGCTGCGGCGGCTGCTCTTCGAGGCCATACCGAAGATCGGCGCGCAGCCGTCTGACGTGTGCGCGAACGCGCTCGAGGGCGCGCGCTTCTAACGTGGAGGAACCCATGGTTCCCCCACGGGCCCCCTCCTTCCCTGTCGCGAAGCGTCGTCCCGCTCCAGCGAGAGCGCGGTCTCGCCTCCGCCGCCCAGCGTGCTGCTTCGGCGCAGGAGAACGTGTCACAACCTCACGACTCCACCGAACCGAGAGCGGCTAGCAGGTGCCGACGTTCGAAGGTTCCGAGGCCCGCCTGCACTACGTCCAGCACGGCGAGGGGCCGGACATCGTCTGGGTGTCGGGCGGCGGCGGCCTCGCGACCGACTGGCACCCGTACCAGATCCCGTTCTTCGAGCCCCAGTTCCGCAACACGACGTTCGACAACCGCGGCATCGGCGCCACCGAGTGCGATGTCCCCATGCCGTGGCCGGTGGCGTCGTTCGCGCGCGACGCGGCCGACCTGATCGAGGCGGTCTGCACGCCGCCCGTGGCGATCGTCGGGCTCTCGCTCGGCGGCGCCATCGTGCAGCAGGTGGCGATCGACCGCCCCGACTTGCTGCGCTGCTGCATCACGATGGGCACCGGTGCGCGCAGCACCGGCTGGGGCTGGGACTACCAGAAGGCCGAGATCGACTGGCGCAAGGAGGGCCATCGCCTGGACGGGCCGATGGCGGTGATGCACAACGCGATGATGATGTTCCCGGCCAAGGTGCTCGGCGACCGTGAGCTGTGGCCGAAGCTGCGCGCCGACCTCGAGTCGTGGCTCTCGACCGACGACAACGAGCGCTCGCTGATCCCGCAGTGGGAGGCGTCCCTGCTCTACGACCAGATGCAGGCGCTGCCGCAGTGCCCGGTGCCGATGCACGTGATCGCGTTCTCCGAGGACGTCCAGGCCCCGCCGCAGGACGGGCTCGAGGTGGCCGAGTTGGCGGCCGACGGCCACTACCACGAGTTCGCCGGCATGGGGCACTGCTCGATCTACGGCCACTCACAGGACGTGCTCAACCCGTTCATCCGCGACCTGGTGCTGCGATACACCCCTGGGTGACTGACTCGCGCGCCTAGCGGGTTTTGAGAACCGAGGCCGCTGTTACACTCCCGCGGCTCATTTTTCCGCGTTCCGTCCCTCTCGTTCACATCAAGGAGTCCACCACGTGAGTTCGCTCGCTAGCCATGCTGTGCTGATCTCTCTCGTCTGCGGCGCGCTCGCTGTCGTGTACGGCCTCGCTCTCACCCGCTGGGTGCTCAGCCAGCCGGCCGGCACGGATCGGATGAGGGAGATCTCGGCTGCGGTACAGGAGGGCGCCGCCGCATACCTGAAGCGCCAGTACACGACCATCGCCGGGGTTGCCCTCGTCGTCTTCATCCTGATCGGCGTCGCCGGGACATGGACGTCCGACCTGGGCTGGAAGGTCGCGATCGGCTTCCTGATCGGCGCGGTGCTCTCGGCGCTCACGGGCTTCATCGGCATGAACGTCGCGGTGCGCTCCAACGTGCGCACGGCCGAGGCGGCCAAGTCCGGCCTCGCGCCGGCGCTCTCCGTCGCGTTCAAGGGCGGTACGGTCACCGGCATCCTGGTCGTCGGGCTCGGCCTGCTCGGCGTCGGCGCCTATTTCGGCATCCTGGACAAGATCGGGTCGGGGACACAGGCGCAGCGCGACCTCGAGACGACGAAGGCGCTCGTCGGCCTGGCATTCGGCGGCTCGCTGATCTCCGTGTTCGCCCGGCTGGGCGGCGGCATCTTCACGAAGGCCGCCGACGTCGGCGCCGACCTGGTCGGCAAGATCGAGGCGGGCATCCCCGAGGACGATCCCCGCAACCCGGCGGTGATCGCCGACAACGTCGGCGACAACGTGGGCGACGACGCCGGCATGGCCGCCGACCTGTTCGAGACCTACGCCGTGACCGTGGTCGCGTCGATGTTCCTGGGCGCGCTCTTCGGCAACCACGACGCGGTCATGCTGCCACTGCTCCTGGCCGCGTTCTCGATCCCCGCATCGATCGTGGGGACGTACATGGTCCGCCTGTACGGCGGCATAAGCGTGATCTCCGCGCTGTACATCGGGGTGATCGTCTCGGCGGTGCTCTCGGCCGTGATCTACATCCCCGTGATCCTGAACGTCGCCAAGCACTTCGGGCCGTTCACCGACGGCGCCAGCGCCGGCAAGATCTATTTCTGCGGCCTGATCGGGCTGATCATCACCGCCCTGATCGTGGCCATCACCGAGTTCTACACCGGCACCCGCTTCGGGCCGGTGAAGCGGATCGCGCAGCAGTCGGAGACCGGTCACGCGACCAACATCATCGCCGGCCTCGCAGTCGGCATGCAGGCGACCGCGCTGCCGGTGATCGTGATCGCGATCGGCACCGTCGCGTCGTTCAAGCTCGCCGGGATCTACGGCATCGCCATCGCGGTCACCTCGATGCTCTCGATGGCCGGGATGGTCGTCGCGCTCGACGCCTTCGGGCCGATCACCGACAACGCCGGCGGCATCGCCGAGATGGCCGATCTGCCGCACGAGGTTCGCGACAACGTCACCGATCCGCTCGACGCGGTCGGCAATACCACCAAGGCCGTCACGAAGGGCTACGCGATCGGCTCCGCCGGCCTGGCCGCGCTCGTGCTGTTTCAGTCCTACAGCGACGAGCTGGGGAAGAAGGTGGGGCACCCAATCACCTTCACGATCAACGATCCCTGGGTGCTGGCCGGCCTGCTCATCGGCGGCCTGATGCCGTTCCTGTTCGCGTCGCTCGCGATGGACGCCGTCGGGCGCACCGGCGGTCTCGTGGTGCAGGAGGTGCGGCGCCAGTTCCGCGAGATGCCGGGGATCATGGAGGGCACGCAGCGCCCCGACTACGCCCGCTGCGTTGACCTTGTGACCCGCTCGGCGATCCGCGAGATGCAGCTGCCGGCCCTGATCCCGGTGGCCGTGCCGATCGTCGTCGGCCTGATCTCCTACCAGGCGCTCGGCGGACTGCTGGTCGGGACGATCGTGACCGGCCTCTTCCTGGCCATCTCGATGACGTCCGGCGGCGGCGCCTGGGACAACGCGAAGAAGCTGATCGAGGACGGCGCCCACGGCGGCAAGGGCTCGGACGCGCATGCCGCGTCGATCACCGGCGACACGGTTGGCGACCCCTACAAGGACACCGCCGGCCCGGCGATCAACCCGATGATCAAGATCACGAACATCGTCGCGATCCTGATCATCCCGCTGCTGGCGCGATAGCGAGCCGGGGACTGTCCCCGCTTCGGCGGGGACAGTCCCCATCTTCCTCAGCTGACCCAGCCGCCATAATCACCGCATGCCGCTGAAGCGCCGCCAGGCCGGGGGGCTGCACCGAGTGCTCGGGACGGCCGCGCTGTTCTCGACGGCGTACGGCAACGTCGGCTCGTCCATCTACTACGCGCTCGGCCTGGTCACGGTCTACGCGCTCGGGATGACGCCCATCGCGTTCGCGATCTCCGGCGCCATCTTCTTCTTCACCGCGGTCACCTACGCCGAGGCGACCGCCCGCTTCCCCGAGGCCGGCGGCTCGTCGTCGTTCACCCGCCACGCGTTCAACGAGGCGGTCTCGTTCTTCGCCGGCTGGGCGCAGATGCTGAACTACACGGTGACGATCGCGATCTCGGCGATCTTCGTCCCGCACTACCTGAACAAGTTCAACCTCGGCGTGAACCTGATCGGGCACCCGTGGGACATCGTCGGCGGCGCGATCGTCGTCGCCCTGCTCGTCGCGATCAACATCGTCGGCGTGAAGGAGGCGGCGGGGCTGAACATCTTCCTCGCGCTGACCGACCTCGCCACCCAGGCGCTGCTCGTGATGATCGGCCTCGTCACGGTGCTGAGCCCGCACACGCTCGTCAGCAACGTGCACCTGGGCACCGCCCCGACCTGGGCCAACTTCGTCGTCTCGATCCCGGTGGCGATGGTCGCCTACACGGGCATCGAGACCGTCTCGAACATGGCCGAGGAGGCGATCGACCCGCCCCGGCACGTGCCGAGCGCGATCATGTACGTCGTCCTGGCGGTATTCGCGATTTACGCGTTCCTGCCGTCGGTGGCCCTCTCGGCGCTGCCGGTGGCGCCGGCCACGCCGCAGCAGGTCGCGAACTCGAAGAGCCCGGTGCTGGCGTGTCCCAAGGAGGTGAAGCTCGGCGAGCAGACGTCCGACCTGGCCTGCAAGTACGCGGGCGATCCGGTCGCCGGGCTCGTCGAGCACCTGACCATCCCCAACACGATCAAGGAGGGGATGGCCTATTACGTGGCCATCCTGGCGGCGACGATCCTGATCATCGCCACCAACGCCGGCATCATCGGCGTCTCCCGGTTGACGTACTCGATGGGGCAGCACCGCCAGCTCCCGGAGGCGCTCCGCCACGTCCACCCGAGGTTCAACACCCCGTACGTGGCCATCGTGCTCTACAGCGTCTTCGCGATCTTCCTGATGATCCCGCCGGGGGCGATCGCCTTCCTCGGCAACCTGTACGCCTTCGGGGCGATGCTCTCGTTCACGCTCGCGCACGCGTCCGTGATCCAGATGCGGCGGACGATGCCGTCGGCCGACATGCCCTGGCGAGGCCCGCTGTCGTTCAAGATGGGCTCCTACGACGTGCCGCTCTTCGCGATCCTCGGCCTGATCGGCACCGGCGCGTCGTGGCTCGTCACGGTCGGCCTGCACTTCACCGACGGCGTCGCCCCCGTCGGCATCGCCTGGCTGGCGATCGGGATGGTCGTCTACGTCGTCTACCGCCGCTCGCAGCACCTGCCGCTGACCGAGACGGTGCTGGTGGACCGGCTGGCGACGGGCCCGGCCGTCGAGGTCGAGTACCGCTCGATCATCCTGCCGCTGACGGCGCACCGGGTGACGGACGAGATGACGGCGACCGCCCTGCGGCTCGCCGCCGAGTCCGGCACGAAGCTCGTCGCGCTCTACCCGATCCCCGTGCCGATGAACCTGCCGCTCTCGGCGCCGATGGACGAGGCGGTCGAGAAGGCCGAGCGCGAGCTGGGCGAGGCGGCCGCGCTGGGCCGCCAGTACGGTGTGTCCGTGATCCCGCGGATCGTCCGCACGCGCAATGTCGGCGAGGCCATCGTCGACGAGGCCCGGCGGCGGCGGGCGGAGATCATCGTGCTGGGCGCCGAGCAGCGCAAGCGGGGCGGCGAGCGGATGTTCGGCAGGGTCATCGACTACGTGCTGCGCAACGCCGACTGCCGGGTCATGGTCGGGACGCAGCCGACGGGGTGAGCCGATGCTGCGCGTGAACCGCATCCTGTCGATCGTGTTCGTCGCGATCGGGATCGCCCTCATCATCGCGACCGCCGCCCAGGGGGTGCATGGCCTCAACACGGGCTATCTGGCGGGCCTCGTCTTCATCGCCCTCGGCGTGATCCGGCGGCGGGCGATGGGACCGCGACGGTGATCACGAGGGACATGTCGATTTCGCGCGCGGCCGTTCGTCCATGGGGGGAGCGGCCGGCCCGCGGCCGCCGACGCGAAGGGAGACGATCATGAAGTACATGCTGGCGATCTACGCGAACGAGACGGAGTGGAACGATCTGGGTGACGATGGCCGCCGGGCGATGTATGAGGAGTACTCGGCGGTGTCGGAGGAGCTGGGCCGCCGCGGCATGATGATCGACGGGGCCGAGCTCCGGCCGACCACCGCGGCGACGACCATCCGCATCCGCGACGGCCGCACGCTCGTTACCGACGGCCCGTTCGCCGAGACGAAGGAGCAGCTGGGCGGCTACTTCGTCGTCGACTGCGAGTCGCTGGACGAGGCGATCGAGGCGGCCGGCAAGCTGCCGACCGCGCGGCACGGCTCGATCGAGGTGCGGCCATTGGTGGAGCGGTAAGAGCCGACGCGGCCGCCGCCGCGTTCCGCGAGCACTGGGGACGCGCGGTGGCGGCGCTCATGCGCCGCTTCGGCGACGCCGACCTGGCCGAGGAGTCGGTGCAGGAGGCGTTCGGCCGGGCGGCCGCCCGGTGGCCGGCCGACGGCCCGCCGGGCTCGCCGCTCGGCTGGATCGTCGCCACGGCGGGCAACGTCGCCATCGACCGCCTCCGTCGCGAGCGGGCGCTGCGCGAGCGGCTGCCGGCGCTCGCGGCGGAGCCCGCCCGACCCGACCCCGACCCGTTCGAGGAGCAGGACGCCGTGCCCGACGACCGACTTGAGCTGATCTTCACCTGCTGCCATCCCGCGCTCTCGGCCGAGGCCAGCGTCGCGCTGACGCTGCGGCTGGTGGCCGGCCTGACCACCGCCGAGATCGCCCGCGCCTTCCTCGTGCCCGAGCCGTCGATGGCCCAGCGGCTGGTGCGGGCGAAGGCGAAGATCCGCATGGCCGGCATCCCCTTCCGGCGTCCGCCGGGCCACCTGCTGGCCGACCGGCTTGACCACGCTGCGGCGGTCATCTACCTGGTCTTCAACGAGGGCTACTCGGCATCGTCGGGGAGCGATGTCGTCCGCCGCGATCTGTGCGACGAGTCGATCCGGCTGGCCCGCCTGCTCGTCTCGCTGCTCCCGTCCGAGCCCGAGCCGCGCGGACTGCTCGCGCTGATGCTGCTGCACCACGCCCGCGCCGCCGCCCGGACGACGGCCGGCGGCGAGATCGTCCTGCTCGAGCAGCAGGACCGCGGCCGCTGGGACGCGGCCATGATCCGGTCAGGCTCGGCCGAGCTGCGCCGGTCGCGAGCGGGCCGGCGCTGACCGGGCCGTACCAGCTCCAGGCCACGATCGCCGAGCAGCACGCCCGCGCGCGCACGTTCGCCGAGACCGACTGGGCCCGGGTCGCCGGCCTCTACGTGCAGCTCGCCGCGGTCGCCCCGTCGCCGGTCGTCGACCTCAACCACGCCGCTGCGGTGTCGATGGCCGACGGGCCCGCGCGCGGGCTCGAACTGGTCGACGTGCTGGCGGCCTCGGGCGCCCTCGACCGCTACCACCTCCTGCACGCCGCCCGGGCGGACATGCTGCGCCGGCTCGACCGCCCGGCCGACGCCCTCGCCGCCTACACCCGCGCGCTCGAGCTCGCCCAGGGCGATGCCGACCGCGCGTTCCTGGCACGCCGCCGGGCCGAGATGCAGCGCGCGGCGCGCTAGCACCCCGCCAAACTTGGGCCAGACCCCGTCTGGCGGGTCCGGCAGTGTCAGTATTCTCCGCGCAATGGCGCGCAAGATCCCGTCTCTGGGCCGGTTCCTGGGCGCCCCATCGCTCTACGCCATGGCGTACGGCGAGATCTCCTCGTCGCTCTACTACGCCCTCGGCCTGACCGCGATCTACGCGCTCTCGCTGACGCCGGTCGTCTTCCTCGCAGCCGGCGTCCTGTTCGCGTTCGCCGCCGCCGCATACGCCGAGGGCGGCGCGACCCTCTCCGAGCCCGGCGGGTCGTCGGCGCTGGCGCGGCGGGCCTGGGGCGACCTCGTCGGGTTCATCGCCGGCTGGGCGACGGTGCTCGACTTCGTCATCACGGTCTCGCTCTCCGCGCTCTTCCTGCCCCACTACGTGTCCGGCGCCCTCGGCCAGGACCCGAACGCGCTCTCGGTGCGCGCGGCCGCCGTGTACGGCGTCGGGATCCTGGTGATCGTGACGACCGTGCGGCTGGCCCGCCGCACCGAGATCTACACGGCCGGCGTCGCTGTCGCCGCGCTCGACCTGATCGTGCAGGTGAGCCTGGCGGTGCTCGGCCTGGCGCTGCTCTTCTCGTGGAGCTCGCTCACGCGCAATATCGATGTCGGGTCGGTGCCGACCTGGAACTCGCTCGCGTTCTCCTTCCCGATCGCCATGATCGGCTACACCGGCCTCGAGAAGGTGAGCAGCGTCGCCGCGCTGGCGAAAGACCCGGAGCGGTCGGTGCCCGACAGCGTGCGCTCGTCGGTCTTCACGGTCGTCATCGTGTACGCCGCGGTGGCGACGGCGGCCGCCTCGGCCTTTCCGACCCACCCTGACCCGACCAAGACGGCCCACGGGACGACGCTGCTTGCGACCAAGTGGGTGAACGCGCCCATGCTGGGCCTGGCCGAGCGGATCGGCAGCCACGGCCCCCACTGGGTCGCGGTCGCCCTGCGCATCGGGGTCGGCGCGACGGCCTGCGCGATCCTCGCTGCTGGCGATCTCGACAAGCTTCTCCGGGCTGCGGCCGGCTGGCCGAGGCGATGGGCCGCCACGACCAGCTCCCGCCGGTGTTCGGCCGCACCAGCCGGCGCGCTGCTGCACCCGCCCGCGGCGATCCTCGGCGTCGGGCTCCTCTCGATCGGATTCATCGTTGTCGGCGCGCTCTACCACGGGCAGGAGGTCGCTGACCCTGGCCTCGCTCTACAGCTTCGGGATCCTGATCGCGTTCATGCTGACCCAGGCCGCCGTGGTGTGGCTGCGGATCACCGAGCCCGACCTGCCGCGACCGTTCCTGATGAAGGGCAATGTGTGGATCCGCGGCCGGCTGATCCCGATCACGTCGGTGATCGGGACGGTGCTGGCCTTTGGTGCATGGGTGATCGCGCTCGGGACGCACCCCGGCGCGCGCGTCGTCGGCCCATTGTGGATGGTGGCCGGCCTGGCCGTTTACGTCGTCGTCCGCGTGCGGGCGGGCCTGCCGATCATCGAGCGCGTCGACGAGGCGCTGCCGCCGCCCGAGGACGTGACCGACGTCGCCTACTCGACGATCGTCGTCCCGCTCGAGCGGCTCGACGCCGTGTCGGAGGAGACGATGGCGGCGTCGTGCCGGCTCGCGGTCGACTCGGGCGCGGTGGTCGTCGGCGTGAGCGCGATCTATGTGCCTGTGCGAGAGCCGATCGACATCCCGATGCCCGAGCGCGAGCGCGAGGTCGAGGAGGTGCAGGAGCTGGCCCGCTCGCTCGCCTCGGAGTACGGCATCGAGTACCGCTCCGTCGTCTCCCGCACCCGCAGCCCGGGGCGGCTCGTCGTCGACGCGGCCGTGGAGTACGGCGCGCAGCTGATCATGGTGGGCTCGCCGTACAAGCGCCGGCTGGCCCGCAGCCTGCACGAGGAGTTCTTCGGCCAGACGGTCGACTTCATCCTCCGCAAGGCCCCGTGCCGCGTGATCGTGACGCACTTCCCGGCGGAAGTTGCAGGAGAGTCGGCGACTGTGTAAAGTCTTGGCAACTTGAGACGCGCACACCTCCTCGATCCCGATCTGCGCCGCCTGATGACCTCCGCCGTCCTGGTGGTCGCGCGGCATCGAGGCCACCGCGATCGTGCTGGCGCTGAGCGTTCTCCGGATGACCGGCAGCACGTACTGGGTCTCCGCGGTGCTGGCGGCGTCGCTCGGCCTGGCCATGCTCCTCGGCCCCTTCGGCGGCGTCGTCGCCGACCGCTACGACCGCCGCCGGGTGCTGGTGGGCGTCGCGGTAGCCGAGGCGGTCATCTTCGCGACGGCGGCCCTCGCCGCCACCCGCCCGTGGGAGCTGCTGGCGGCCGCCGCACTCGCCGCCATCGCCGCGGTCCCGTACGGGCCCGCCCAGGCGGCGGCGGTGCAGGCCCTGATATCGGACGAACGCCTGCCGGGGGCGAACGCGGCGTTGTTCGGTTCGAATCAGGTGGCGGTGCTGGTGGCTCCCGCGGCTGCGGGGCTCACCTTCGCCCTGGTCGGCGGGCGCGCGGCGATGGCCGCGATCGCCCTCGCCTACGCCGGCGCGGCCTTCGCGGTGGTCGCGCCTGCACGGCGACACCCGGCCCGAGCCGGAGCCGCGGCGCGGCTTCGTCCGCGAGGCCTCGGCCGGGTTCGGCGCGCTCGTGCGGGCGCGGATGGTCTTCACGACCACCGTCGCCGTGGCCGATCATGATCGCCGTCGACGGCGCCGTCGTCGTGGCGATGATCCCGCTGGCCGAGCGTCGTTCCACGCCGGCGGCACCGGCTTCGGCATCGAGATGAGCGCCTGCGGCCTCGGCATGCTGGGCGGCTCGTGGCTCGCCGGCCGGCTGACCGCGCGCCGCGATCCGCTCCACGTCTTCGCCGCCGGCGTCGGCGGCTTCGGCCTCGGCATCGGCATGGTGGCGATCGCGCCGCCGTTCGTCGTCGTGCTCGCCGGCCTGGCCCTCTCCGGCTCCGGCAACGGGCTCTTCGGCACCGCCGAGATGCTGATCTACCAGCGCCACCTGCCCAACCGGCTGATGGGCCGCGTCCGGGCGGCGGCCGTCTCGATCCTGAACGGCACCTACGCGCTCTCGATGGTGTGCGCCGGCATGCTGATCCACGCCGCTCGGCGTGAGCGGCGTCTTCGCGCTGGCCGGCGCCGCCGGCGCTGCTGGCGACGCGCCGTCGTCGTGGCCGCGGCCGTCAGGCCGAGCGTACGAGCACCGGAAGCACTACCGGCGCCGATCGGCTGAAGCCGAGCCCGGCGACCGCGCGCGCGGCCGCGCGCACCGCCCCCTCGCGGCGCGGTGTGGGTGAGGATCACGATGTGGACGCCCCGGCCGGAGTGCTGCACGACCTGGGCGACCGAGACGCCCTCGTGCGCGAGCGCCTGTGCCACCTGGGCCAGCACGCCGGGCTCGTCGTCCACCTCGAAGCGCAGGTAGAAGGGGCTGCGCAGCTCGTCGAGCGGAGACCGCTCCAGCTCCCGGTAGTAGCCGTCGTGCTGGAGGAAGCCGGTGCCCGACGTGCCGATCACGGCCAGCAGGTCGCCGATCACCGCCGTCGCCGTCTCCTCGCCGCCGGCGCCGGGCCCTTCGAGGATCACCTCGCGGATCGAGCTCGCCCCGCAGCATCACCGCGTTGAACGCGCCCTGCACCGACGCCAGCGGGTGGTCGGCGTCGAGCAGGCAGGGGTGCACGCGGGCGACAGACGGCGTCGCCGACCTGCATCGCCGAGGCGATCAGCTTCACCTGGTAGCCGAGCTCGGCGGCGTGGCGGACGTCGACCAGGTCGAGGCCGTCGATGCCGACGTGGTCGACCTCGTCCGTGCGCACGCGGGTGTGGAAGGCGATCGACGCCAGGATGGCGATCTTCGCGGCCGCGTCGGCGCCGGTCACGTCCTCGGTGGGGTCGGCCTCCGCGTACCCAAGCTCCTGCGCCTCGTGCGAGCGCGGCGGCGTAGCGTGTCGCCCGGCCGCGACCATCGCGGCTGAGGATGAAGTTCGTGGTGCCGTTCACGATGCCGTCGATGCGGTGGACGCCGGTCACGATCAGCGACTCGCGCAGCACCTTCACGACGGGGATCGCGGCGCACACGCTGGCCTCGAAGCGCAGCTGCACGCCGCGGCGCTCGGCCTCGGCGAAGAGCTCCTCGCCGTGGCGGGCCAGCAGCTGCTTGTTGGCCGAGACGACCGACTTGCCGGCGGCCATCAGCTCGAGCACGTAGCTGCGGGTCGGCTCGATGCCGCCCATCACCTCGGCCACGACGCTGATCGACGGGATCGTCGCGCAGGCGGGCGAAGTCGGTGGTGAGCAGGCCGTCCGGCGCCGAGCGCCGCCGGGCGGGTCGCGGACGAGCGCGCCGGCGACCGACGACCGGCCCGCCGGTGACCCGCTCGATGGCCTCGGCGCCCTCGCCGAGCAGGCGGTGCACGGCCGACCCGACGGTGCCGAAGCCGAGCAGTCCGATGCGGGTCTCGCTCATCCGCGCGACGATAGTGCACCGCGCCGTCTCAGGCGGGCACAGCCGACCGCGCCGCCGTGTACGCTTCAGCGTATGAAAGTGCTCATCGTGGGCTGCGGCCGCGTCGGTTCCGGCGCTCGCCGCCGCGGATGACGGACGACGGCAACGACGTGACCGTCATCGACGAAGACCCCGAGGCGCTCGCGCGCCTCCCCGAGGACTGGCCGGGCCGGTTCCTCCAGGGCCACGGCCTCGACACGGACGTGCTGATCGACGCCGGCATCGAGAGCGCCGACGCAGCGATCGTCGCCACGGACGGCGACAACACCAATATCGTGATCGCCCAGGTCGCGCAGAAGCGGTTCAACGTGCCGTGCGTCGTCACGCGCGTGCTCGACCCGGCCCGGGCAGACGTTCTACGAGACGCTCGGCCTGCAGACGGTCTGCGCCGACGTCCGGCGGCGATCGACACCGCGTTCCAGGCGATCTGCGACGACCCCGGCCGCGCGGCGTAGACGGGCGGAGCCGTGTACATCCTGATCGCGGGTGGCGGCAAGGTGGGCGGCCAACCTGGCCGCGACGCCTGCTCAAGATGGGCCACGAGGTGACCCTGCTCGAGAACGACCGCGAGCGCTACGCGCTGCTCGAGGAGCGGTTCGAGCACGTCGTCCGCTACGGCGACGCGACCGAGCTCTTCGTGCTCGAGCGGGCGGGCGTCGAGCGCGCCGACCTGGTCGTCGCCGTCACCGGCGACGACGAGGACAACGTCATCGTCTGCCAGGTCGCCAAGGAGAAGTACGGCGTCGCCAAGGTGCATCGCGCGCGTGAACGACCCCCGCAACCAGCCGCACTTCGACATGGTCGGGGTCGGCCTGACCGTGTCGGCCACCGCCACGATCCTGGCGCTGATCGAGCACGAGCTGCCGGAGCACGAGCTGGTGACGCTGCTCGACCTGCGCCGCGAGAACCTCGAGATCGTCGAGTTCGCGATCGACGCGGGCTCGCCCGCCGCCGGCCGGCTGGTGCGCGACCTGAACCTGCCCAACAAGTCCCGGCTGATCTCGGTCAGGCGCGACGGCCGCGCCGAGATCGCCATCGGCGACACCGAGCTGCGCCCCGGCGACCTGGTGATGGCGATCCTCGAGCCCGGCGCCGAGGACGAGCTGAAGCGGGTGCTGATGGCCGTGCCCGCGTAGGCGGGCGAGGGCCGCGATGACGCCGGGGCTGATCGAGCGCTACCGCGACCGGCTTCCGGTCAGCGCCGCCACGCCCGTGGTCACGCTGGGCGAGGGCGGCACGCCGCTGCTGCCCGCGCCGCGGATCTCCGAGCGGACCGGCGTGCGACGTCTACCTCAAGTACGAGGGCGCGAACCCGACCGGGTCGTTCAAGGACCGGGGGATGACGGTGGCCGTGTCCAAGGCGCTCGAGGACGGCGCCCGCGAGGCCGTCTGCGCCTCGACCGGCAACACCTCGGCGTCGGCGGCCGCCTACTGCGGCCGCGCCGGCCTCCGCCTGGCGGTCGTGCTGCCGGAGGGCGCGATCGCGCGCGGCAAGCTGGCCCAGGCCCAGATCTGCGGCGCGCGCGTGATCGCGGTCCAGGGCGAGCTTCGACGACGCGCTGGGGCTCGTCCGCGAGCTGGTCGACGCGCCGCGCCGGTCGCCCTCCTGAACTCGATCAACCCGTACCGGCTGGAGGGCCAGAAGACGGCCGCGTTCGAGGTGCTCGAGCAGCTCGGCGGCGCGCCCGACTGGGTGGCGCTGCCCGGTCGGCAACGGCGGCAACATCACCGCCTACTGGATGGGCTTCGACGAGATGGGCGTGGCGCCGCGGATGCTGGCCGGCCAGGCGGCGGGTGCCGCGCCGCTGCGTGCACGCGGCGCGCCGGTGGCCGACGCCGAGCACGATCGCGACGGCGATCCGGATCGGCAACCCGGCCCGGCTCGACCAGGCGCTGGCGCGCGGTCGACGAGTCCGAGCGGCGGCGTGCGCGCGATCGACGACGGCGGCATCCTGGCCGCCTACCGGCTGCTCGCGCAGGAGCGAGGGCGTGTTCTGCGAGCCGGCCTCGGCGGCCTCGGTCGCCGCCCTGCTCGAGGCGCGTCGCCGACGGCCTGGTCGAGCCGCGGCTCGACGGTCGTCTGCGTGCTCACCGGCCACGGGCTCAAGGATCCCGACACGGCCGGCGCCGAGGGCGCCGAGATCCTGCGCTGCCCGCCGCAGATCGACCGGCTCGAGGAGGTCGCGCTTCGCGCTGGCGGAGCCCGTCGCTTGCCTGACCGGCTGACCGGTGACGGCGCCGGCGTCGTCGGCCAACCTGGGGCCGGGGTTCGACTGCCTGGCGGTCGCGCTGGAGCTGCGCAACGAGGTCGAGGTGGTCGCGGCGGGCGGCGGCCGGCGTCGCCGTGCGCGTCGGGGCGAGGGCGACGGCGAGGCCCCGCGACCGGACGCGTACAACCTGTTCGTGCGCGCGTTCGCGGCTGCCGGCGGCGATCCCGCGGGCTCGACGTTCGCGATGCGACAACCGCGATCCCGTTCGCGCGCGGGCTGGGCTCGAGCGCGGCGACGATCGCCGCCGGGGTCGCCGCCGGGCTGGCGTGGGTGCGGAGCGGGACGGCCGACCCGCTGCCGGCGGCCGCCGCGCTGGAGGGCCACCCCGACAACGTGGCGGCGGCGCTCAACGGCGGCGTGACGCTGGCCTGGACGGCGGCCGAGGGGCCGCGGGCGCTCGGCTTCGGCGCGTCCCAGGTCGCGTTCGTCGTGCGTCGATCGCCGAGCGGCGGCTCGTCGACCGAGCCGCGCCCGCGCGGCGCTGCCGGCGCAGGTGCCGCACGCCGACGCCGTGCACACGGCCGCCCGGGCGGCGCCTGCTGGTGGCGGCGCTCGGCCGGCCGGGACGCGACGCTGATCGGCGAGGCGCTCGACGACCGCCTGCACGAGCCCTATCCGCGCGCCGCTGGTGCCGCTGCTGGCGCGCCGTCCGCGAGCGGCTGGCGCGGCTGCCCGGCCTACGGCGCGACGCTGTCGGGCGCGGGGCCGTCGGTGCTCGTCTGGTGCGAGCCGGGGCGCGGCGCCGCGGTGGCCGCACGGCTCGACGGCCTGGGCGCACGGGCGCTCGCCGCTCGCCGTCGCCGACCGCGGCGTGACCGTCGGCTAGCTCAGGTGCCTGGCACCGGTGCTGGCAGTCAGTCCCTTGCGGTGCACGTCCGGCCCACGGCGGCCCAGCGCCGCGTAGGCCAGGGTCTGCAGCGAGGAGTTCAGCTCGTGCAGTTCCTCCGCGATCCGTTCCAGGCCCTCCAGCCGGTCCATGCGCCGGCCGATCACCTCGAGCTCGTGGCGGAGCATATCGATTCGCTCGAGGAGCGTGTCGAGGCGGCGATCGCCCTCGTCCATCACTGCGGCACCGCCGGCTGCGCGGCAAGTCCGGCCAGGTCGTCCGGCGCCGCCGTGGCCAGGCCCAGCTCGGCTGCGACGGTCAGCTCGCCCTCGTCGCGGGTGACAACGACCGTCTCGGCGGGCGAGGCGCCCAGGTCGGCGACGAGGCCCGCGGCGGCGTCGCTGCCGCCGGCGGCGATCGCCTCGACCCTGCGGGAGAGGCCGAGATGGTGGACGACGATCCGGGCGGCCTCTGCCGGCCCTGCCGACCAGCACCCGATCCGCACGCCGCGAGCCTGGAGCGCGCGCAGCGCGGCGTTCAGGTCGGGACTCGGCCGCAGGTGGAGCGGGATGTGATCCTCGTAGAAGCGGACCAGCTCCCCGCGCCAGTCGATGTCCGACCCGGCCCATTCGTCGAGCGCGCGCAGCTTGCCGGCCCGGTCGGTGGGGAGCGCATCGGCGTTGAGCGGTTTCACACGGCCCAGCTTGCGGGCGATGTGGGCCACGGCGGCGGCGAAGAGCCCGTCCGTGTCGCCCAGCGCGCGCTCCGAGAGGATGACCGCCTGCATGCCGGGTCAGCGTAGCGGTCCCGGGGGTGGGCGTATGTCACACGCGTACGTGACAGTTTCGGCGCGGAATCGCGGCCGGATCGGTCTGGAGCCGTGACGGGAGCTGGCGACAGGATGGGCTTGCCCCCGTCCCCCCGAAAGGACCCCTCGATGAAGCTCCATGCCCTTGCGCTCGGCGCTGCCGTGACGGCATCGCTCCTCGCCGCTGCACTCGTGCCCGGCCGTCGCCCGTGCCGGGACGTACTCCGTCTCGCTCGACACCACCCAGCCGAACGGCGGGTGGACGTTCTCCCACGACGACGGCTTCGCCGGCTGCTCGCTCAAGTCCCGTCCGGGCCCGTGCGCCGACGCCGACGTGGCCAGCCCGACGCCCCTTCGCATCTTCGGCTTCGGCCAGGCCGCCAACCTCGCCAATGCGTGGTGGCAGTGGGAGGCGCCCGACACGACCACGATCGCGTCGGGCGCCGTCTCGCTCTCCTACCGCACGGCGACGAGCAGCGTCACCGCCTACATGAAGGCCCGCCTGCGGAACGAGACGTTCCCCTCCTCGCCGCAGCTGCACGCCTCGACCGACGACGGCGCGACCGCGTGGTCGATCCCGGCGGGCAATCAGGCCGTGGGCATCTTCCTGAAGACCGACGACGCGCACGACTTCGTCGAGAAGTGGAACAACAACGTCGAGATCACCGGCCTGACCGCGAAGCTGACCGACGACACCGCCCCTGCGGTGGCGTCTCCGGCGCCCTCGCCGACGGCACGTGGCACAACGAAGGCCAGCCCGTGCCGCTCGCGGTCGCCGCGACCGACGCCGGCGCGGGCGTCGCCCAGGTGGCGATCACGCAGTCCGGCACCGCCCTCGACTCCGACTTGGTCGCTCCGCAGGCCGGCATGCACGCGGGCCTCACCTCCTACTCGCACGACCTCGCGGTGACGCCTGCCGGGCTCGGCGACGGGACGCACACCCTGACGTCGAGGTCACCGATGCCGCCGGCGAGCGCACCGTGACGCCGGTCGTCGTGAACGTCGACGCCCACCCGCCGGTCGCCACCGGCATGTCCCCGGCGACCACCACCGACCAGCGCGCAACGGTGTCGTTCTCGGTCGACGCCGGGCCCGAGCGGCCTCGGCCAGTTCGAGGCGAGTGTCGACGGCGACCCGATGACGATCACGGGAACACCGCCTCCTACACCCCGGCGGCCGACCTCGCCTACGGGACGCACACCGTCAGCTGGCACGCGACCGACGGCGCCGGCAACGTCCGCGACGGCTTCTGGACCTTCACGGTGAACGACGCGGTCGCTCCGGTGCTCTCCGACGTGCGCCCCGACGCCGGGTCCTCGTCGTCCGACGCGACGCCCATGATCTCCGTCGCGATCGCGGATGCGGGCGTTGGCGTCGACCCGGCGTCGGTCGAGATGACCGTCGACGGCATCGACATCTCCGCCCAGGGCTCGTACGCGGGCGGTCGCTTCAGCTACACGCCCACGGGCGATCTCGGGTTCGGCGCGCACACCGTGTCGGTGACCGCCGCCGACACGGCCGGCAACCGCTCTGCCCCGCTCACCTGGTCGTTCGACGTGGCCGACGAGACGCCGCCCTCGGTGACCGACCGCACGCCCGTCGCGGGCAGCACCGTCCCGGGCGCTTCCGTGATCGGGTTCGACCTGCGCGACACCGGATCGGGCGTCGACCCGGCCGCGCTCCACGTCCTCGTCGACGGCTCCGATGTGACTGCTTGGGGCACCTTCTCCGCCGGGCAGTTCCGCTATGCCCCCGGGAGCCTCGCGCCCGGCGTGCACACGGTCTCGGTGACGGCCGCCGACCGCGCCGGCAACGTCGCCGGGCCGGTCGAGTGGGAGTTCGCCGTTGCCAGCCCGTCCGACCTGCACCTGACCGGGCAGACCGCCGCCTCGATCGTGGCGGGCGGCAAGGTCACCATGCGCTTCGTCGCCCTCGACGGCAGCGCCCCGATGGCCGGCACCCGGATCGTTGTCGCGTCGCGGCCCGCCGGCGGCAGCGGGTTCCACACGGTGCGCGCCATGACCACGAACGCGGGCGGCGCGGTCTCGTGGATCGCCGCGCCTCTGCGGAACACCGTCTACCGGGCCGAGCTCGCCGACGCGCAGACCGTGCGGGCGTCGCGGGCGGTCGCGGTGCGTCAGCGAGTCGCCCTGGTCGCCGACCACCTCCGTGTCCGCCACGGCGGCGCCGTGCGGCTGAGCGGCCTCGTCTCCCCGGGCCATCCCGGCGGGCTGGTGCACGTGCAGCTCCTGACGGCGTCCGGCTGGCGCACCGTCGCCAATCCGCGGCTCGGCATCGGCTCGCACTATGCGAAGACCGTGATCGCCGGTGCCAGGGGCCGCTACGTCCTGCGGGTGATCGCGTCCGCGACGCCGACGAACGCCGCCGGCCGCAGCCGGACGATCACCGTCCGCGCCGTCTAGCGGCCGACTCGACCGAATCGATGCGCCCGGGCTCCGGCCCGGGCGCATCGGCCTGCGCGCGTGCGGCGGAACCCGTACCATCTGCCTCTTCCAAACCCTGGCAGGAGGGAGTCACATGAGAACGAAGCTGTCCATTCTGGCCGTGGTCGTTACTGTCGGCGCGGTCGGGGCGAGTATCGCCCAGGCGGCGTCGGCCGGAGCCACCACAGCGTGCACGCCGGCGGCGGCGCCGACCACCGCGAGCGCCCAGGTGCTCTTCGCGGTCGTCGGCAAGCAGGGTGCGCTCAACCGCGGCCTCGGCGTCGCCTCGGCGGGGGTCATCTCCGGCACCGCCGGGAGATATCACGTGTTCTTCAAACGCGGCGTCCGCAAGTGCGCCTATGTCGCCACGATCGGGACGACGGGATCGTCCGGCCTCCCGCCGACCGGCGAGATCAGCGTCGTCGGCCTGGCGGGCCATAAGGCGGGCGTCTTCGTCAGGACGGTCGATGACACCGGGAACCCGGAGTACCTGCCGTT
The DNA here is from genome assembly GCA_963708365.1 of uncultured Actinomycetes bacterium. GTDB lineage: Bacteria > Actinomycetota > Thermoleophilia > Gaiellales > JAICJC01 > JAICJC01. The sequence goes on along the minus strand of CAVPSM010000002.1, from coordinate 254,032 downwards.
CCACCTCGTCGTCACCTGCCCGCCGCTCTGAGCCGGTGATGCCGGGAGGGGCCGGCCGGCCCCTCCCGGCACCTCCGGGCGCCCCGGTAGAATCCGTCGGGTGAGCGCCTTGCCGATCGCAGCCCGTCCTCGTCTCGCCACGGCGAGGTGAGCGCGGCGGGCGCCGCCACCAACTCCCGGCTCGACGCGCTCAACCCCCAGCAGCGCGAGGCCGTCGTGCATACCGACGGACCGATGCTGGTCGTCGCCGGCGCGGGGTCGGGCAAGACCCGCGTCCTCACCCACCGGGTCGCCCACCTGATCGAGTCGGGCTCCGCCGCGCCCGAGCGAGATCCTCGCGATCACGTTCACGAACCGGGCCGCGAACGAGATGAAGGAGCGCGTCCAGCAGCTGGTCGGCGGACGCACGGCCGCTCGGATGTGGGTGATGACGTTCCACGCCGCGTGCGGCCGGCTTCTGCGCCGCGACGCCGAGCGGCTCGGCTACCGGTCGAGCTTCACGATCTATGACCAGGCCGACCAGGTGCGGCTCGTGAAGGCGTGCATCGAGGAGCTCGAGCTCGACCCGAAGCGGTTCGCCCCGCGCGCCGTCCATTCCGCGATCTCGCGTGCCAAAGACCGGCTGCTGACCGCCGAGGGCTACGCCGACCAGGTCGGGAACTTCTTCGAGCAGACGGTTGCCAGCGTGTACGCGCTCTACCAGCGCCGGCTCTACGCGGCCAACTCAATGGACTTCGACGACATGATCCTCCAGGCCGTGCTCCTGCTCGAGGCCGACGAGGAGGCCCGCGCGGCGTGGCAGGAGCGCTTCAGCCACATCATGGTCGACGAGTACCAGGACACGAACCATGCCCAGTTCCGGCTGCTGTCCGTCCTGGCGGCCAAGCACCGCAACATCGCCGTGGTCGGCGACCCCGACCAGTCGATCTACGCCTTCCGCGGCGCCGACATCCGCAACATCGCCGAGTTCGAGCATGATTTCCCCGGCGCCCGGGTCGTCGCCCTCGAGCAGAACTACCGCTCGACCCAGGCGATCCTCGATGCCGCCAACGCCGTGATCGCCCGCAACCCCGACCGGCGGCCGAAGAAGCTGTGGTCCGACCTCGGCCGGGGCCTGCCGGTGCGCGTGGTCGAGGCCGACGACGAGCACGCCGAGGCCCGGTTCGTCGCGGGGGAGATCACCCGGGCGCTCGAGGAGGGCGCCGGCCCGGCTGACGTCGCCGTCTTCTACCGGATGAACGCCCAGTCGCGCGTGCTCGAGGACGTGCTCGTGCGCCAGGGCGTCGGCTACCGGGTCGTCGGCGGGCCGCGGTTCTACGAGCGGGCCGAGATCAAGGACGCGATCGCCTATCTCCAGGTGATCCACAACCCGGCCGACGAGGTCTCGCTGCGCCGGATCGTGAACCAGCCCCGGCGCGGCATCGGGACGGCGTCGCTCGACCGCCTCGCGGCGCACGCCTCGCAGATGAACTGGACGCTGCTCGAGGCGATCGACCACGCCAGCGCCGTCCCGCTGGGCACGGCGGCGGCGGCGCGGGTACGCGAGTTCGCCGCCCTGATCGAGGACCTCCGCGAGGTGGCGTCCACGGCGTCGCCGGCGGACCTGCTCGAGCAGGTGCTGGCGCAGTCCGGCTACCGAGCGATGCTCGAGGCCGAGCGCACGTTCGAGTCGCAGGGCCGGACTCGAGAACCTGGACGAGCTCGTCGGCGTCGCCCGCGAGTTCGCAGACCGCGGGGAGGAGGACGCGTCGCTCGCGACGTTCCTGCAGGAGATCTCGCTCTACTCCGACTCGGACACGCTCAACGAGCCGCGGCCCGAGGTGACGCTGATGACGATCCACAACGCGAAGGGGCTCGAGTTCCCGATCGTGTTCGTGATCGGCCTGGAGGAGGGGCTCTTCCCGCACCAGCGCTCGCTGGACGAGGGCGACGAGGCCGAGGAGCGGCGGCTGTGCTACGTCGGGATGACGCGGGCGCGGCAGTCGCTCGTGCTGACGCATGCCCACAGCCGCACGATCTTCGGCATGCGCGGCTACAACCTGCCGTCGCGGTTCCTGAGCGAGCTGCCCGCCGACGAGGTCGAGCGCGAGCGCCGCGCGCCCGCCTGGCAGGCGCCGTCGATGCCCGCGGGGATGCGTTCGCCGGAGCAGCCCGTGCCGACGCTCTCGATCGGCGACGACGTGCGCCATGCGACGCTCGGCGAGGGCACTGTGATCGGCATCGACCGCGACGTGGTCGCGGTGCGTTTCCGCGAGGACGGCTCCGAACGGCGGCTGATGCTCGGCTACGCGCCGCTCGAGCGGATCTAGGCCGCCCGCCTTCAGCCTTCCCGGTCCGCCTCCGCGGGGCGCGAGGCAGGGGGGCCGCCCGGTCGCGGAGGCGAGCGCAGCGGCCGGAGCTGGCGGTAGAACTCCCGAATCGGCGTTCGCATCCCCAACGGAACGCCGCACCGCGCGACCGGTCTGGCGGGCACGCCCTGAACCATGGTCAGCGGAGGCACCGACTGGCTGACCACGCTTCCCGCGGTCACCACCGCGCCGTGCCCGATCCGGACGTTGGGCAGGATGGTGACGTTCGGACCGATGAAGACATCGTCCTCGATCACCACCGCCGGCTCGTCCTCGCTCCGGAACGTGTCGCTCTCGCGGAAGTGCGCGATGATCAACGCCCGGTGGCCGACGACGACGCCGTTGCCGATGCTCAGGCGGTGCGGGTAGGCGGTCTCGAGGATCGCATCGGTCCCGATGAAGACCCCCGAGCCCATCCGGACGCCCCTCCACCGGTGGAGGCGAACTCGAAGCGACTCCGACCCCGGGGCGTACAGCGCGCACACCTGCAGGAGACGATTCCTCGCGCCCTGGACGCGATTCTCAACGGAGGGCACGCGCCGTCACCCTCGAACCGTCGAGCTCGGCGGCGTTTCCGTCTCAGCTCCCGATCTGTGCGGCAAGATGGCGTGTCAACGGGCCGACCACCGTCAACTCCTCCGGCGGCAGCCCACTGAAATCGAGCTCGGTCTCGTAGCGCGCCTCGAGCGCCGAGATCAGCTCCAGCAGACCGAACGAGTCGATCACGCCCTCGACCAGGAGGTCGAGGTCATCCGGAACGCCCTCCGGATCCCGGCCGACGGCGGCCAGGGGCTCGACGAGCGTCTCGAGCATCGCCGAGCGAACATCGACCACGTTCACCGTCACGGCGGGGCGGCCTCCGCGAGAATGGCCTCGAGCGCGCGCCGGTCGATCTTGCCGTTCGAGTTCAGTGGCAACGCTGGCATCTCGCGGATCTGTCGGGGGACCATGTACGGCGGGAGCCTCGAGGCAAGCACCGTTCGGACTCCCGCTGCGTCGACCCCGCCACCGGCGATAAACGCTACCACACCGGCTGCGCCGCTCCCCGTGCGCGGCCACGCCACGGCGGCCACCGAGTCGCGGCCCGTTGCGGCCCGCAGCGCCGCCTCGATCTCGAGCAGCTCGACCCGGTGGCCGAGGATCTTGACCTGATGGTCCAGACGTCCCAGGTACGACAGCGGCGCGTCCGGGGTGCGCCGGGTGACGAGGTCACCGGTGCGGTAGTACGTCACGGGCGTCGCCGGCGGAGTCACGAATGCGGCCGCGGTTCGCTCCGTGTCGTTCCAGTAACCGAGTGTGACCTGATCGCCGGCCATGAGCAGCTCCCCCGGCTCACCAACGGGGACCTCGTGCAGCGCCGGATCGGCAAGCATCACATCGAGGCCCGCGAACGGCTCGCCGATCGGGACGATCCCGTGGATGCAGTGGGGTCGTGACTCCTCCCCCCGCCAGCGGTAGACCGTGCAGGCGACGGTGACCTCGGTCGGCCCGTAGAGGTTCTCGAGGGTGGATCCCGGTGCAGCCGCGCTCCACGCCTCCGCAAGCTCCAGCGGCAGCGGCTCACCGCAGAACAGGCTCCAGCGCAGGCTCGGGAAGCTCCCGGGCGCGAGGCTGCCCAGGCGGCGCATGAACATCGCCACGGACGGGACCGAGAACCAGACGGTCAGCTCGTGCTCGCGAATGAAGCGCGCCGGGTTCACGACGTCGGCCCGCGACGGGCAGACCAGGCACGCGCCGGCCTCCCAGGCCATGAACTGATCGAAGACGGAGAGGTCGAACGTGAGGTCGAACATCTGCGACAGCCGGTCGGCCGATGTCAGCCGGTACCGGGCGGCCAGACGCGAGATCAGCGCACGGACGTTCGCGTGGCTGACGGCGACGCCCTTCGGGACTCCGGTGCTCCCGGACGTGAACATCAGGTAGGCGAGCGCGTCGCGCTCGACCGTCGAGCACGGCGCGGGCATGGCGCGGCCCTCCCGCGCGTCTCACGACGGGATGCCGCGGGTCGATCGACACCGTGGGATCGATCCCCTCATCCGCCACGATGAGGGTGTCGGCGACCCCATCCGTCAGGACGGCCGGTAGCTGCGCGAAGCCCGCGCTGTCCGCGATCACCGCCGCCGCGCCCGACCGCTCGAGGATCACCCGGTTGCGGTCCGCGGGGAACGCGGTGTTCAACGGGACGTACGTGGCGCCGGCCATCAGCGTGCCGAGCACGCCCGCGTAGGCGGTCGGAGTCCGCTCCGCCAGGATCGCGACCCGCGGCGCGTCGCTCACGGACTCGGCGATTCGCAGTGCCCGATCGGCCATCTGCGCGTACGTCAGGGTGCCGCCGTGCCAGCGCAGGCACGGACTGTCCGGAGAGCTTTCGACCGACCGGAGGAACCCGGTCTGTGCAGCGAGGGTGGAGTTGGGGGGCATCCAGATCCTGTCACCAGGAGCCTATCCCGGGCGCGCACTCTCGCCGCCGCGCGCTGCGGCCCGGTATCCTTGCCGCGGGCGCTCGCGCGCACGGCGGTTCGTCGGGATATCCCGGAAGGCGCGCAGTTCCTCGGATTCCGCTGGAGAAAAGGCGGAATCCGGCACCTCACGGGGCGGTTAGCTCAGTTGGGAGAGCACCAGCTCGACAAGCTGGGGGTCACTGGTTCGAGCCCAGTACCGCCCACCTCGCGGAAGCCCGCTCCTGGAGCGGGTTTCGCTTTTCAGGCCGAGGGCGTCCGACAACGGAGTCGGGCCGCGTGGCCACTTTTTGGCCACTTTGGCTCTGTGCGGCGGCCTCTAGGTGTGGTCTCTCCAACATCCCTCGACACGTTCAGGGTTGGTTGGCATGAACCGGGGTCGGCGGATCACGCTTTCGCGGTCTTCCAGGAACGGACCTGAGGGGTTGAGTCTAAGTTCGTCGACGCTTACGGTGACTCGCCGCGATGCACATGCATCGCCAAACGGGTTACAAGTAGACTCGGACAGATGACGACCTGGGCGAACGCGGGGTGGTCGTGAGCGGCCTTGTACATGGGTACGGAGCCGACGCCGATCTCGTCGGCTCCGACGCTACACCTGACCGCCACGAAGGTCGGCCGTGGCGCGCTCGGTGCAGCCAAACGAGACAGCGCGGTGAACGAGCTCAAGGCGCTTTCATTCAGGCCGGCCAACATGGTCATCAACGGCCGCCTTGAGCTTCTCGACCATCGCGGCAAGAGCGTGCTCCACTTCCGCCGCAAGGGCAACGATCAATGGCGTTCGCTATACGAACAGCTCGTGACACTCGCACCCCCGGGTGTCGATGAGATGTCGACCGATGGCGCGCCCCTGTTTGACCGCGAGGCCGTGTCCGCCGCCGTCGTGGAGTGGATAGAGGGGAAGGCTGCCGAGGCCGAGGCGAAGAAGGCCGCGAAGCAGACAAGGGAGCACGAGGAGCAAACTCCGTTGCCCGAGGCGACACTGTCCCAATCGGCCACCAGCGGTTCGGCGGACGTCGCCGATCAACTCCGGAAGCTCGCGCAGTTACGCGACAAGGGTCTCGTGACGGCCGCCGAGTTCGAAGCCAAGCGCGCCGAACTGATCGCGAGGATGTAACACCACCGACGGTCATAGTCACGTCGATGGCCGAGCAGGAGTGGGCGAGGAGCAACCTCGTTCACCACTGCGGCTCGCTCGACGCCACCACCGCCACCCCCGACACGGACCCGCCGCGAGGACAGCGAACGCAGTCGCTCATCCCGAACGGGGCCGCTGGTGCGCCTACGGAGCGATGACGAGCCGCGTGATGTCTCGGCCGGGGCGATGCTGAAGTCCCATTTGAGGTCGGCGGTGCCGCCCGGGAAGTTGCCGGTCAGGCGGCCGGTGACGAGATAGCGATCGGGGCCGAGTGCCTCGGCGCCCGTGATCTCGGTCGTGTAGGTGTATTTCGAGGCTGCGCCAGTCTGCCAGGCCCGGATCTCGGCCGTACCGTGTCGTTCTTCGCCCTCGTCGATGACGGTGGCGTCCTCGGCGAAGAGGCCGACGATCGATTCGATGTCGCGCTCGCCGTCGCGTTCGAAGTAGCGCGAGACGACGTCGGGGAGTTCGGTCGACATGTGTCCTCCTTCGCCGGTGGGAGTGGGCGGCGCGGTCAGCGGAGTGTCGGCTCGGTGCCGCCCGGCCGCAGGAGCGGCACGGCTGCCCAGCAGTAGCGGGTGGCGATCGAGCGGTAGGGGCGGAAGCGATCGCCGAGGGGTTCGAGTTGTTTCGGGGTCGGGGCTGGTTCGAGTTGCCAGGCCAGGGCGTACCCCTGACGGACGCCGAGATCGTCGACGGGCCAGACGTCGAGCCGACGCAGCTGGAACATCAGATACATCTCGGCAGTCCAGCGGCCGATGCCGCGCACGGTGACGAGCCGGGCGATCAGTTCCTCGTCGCTGCGTGCGGATGTCCGCGTGAGGACGACCGTTCCGTCGAGAACCTTGGCGGAAAGGTCGCGGAGCGAGGCGAGCTTGTTCGCAGACAGGCCGGCGGCGCGGAGTGCCGCGTCGGGTGTTGCGGCCACCGTCGCGGGCGTCAATGCGTCGCCGACGGTCGTGCGTAGCCGGCCGTGGATTGCCTGCGCGGCCCGTCCCGCCAGCTGCTGGTAGACGATGGCGCGGACGAGCGCCCCGAACGGGCCGTCCGGGTCGCGCGGGCGGTGGGTTATGGTCCGGCGCGGGCGACGAGCTGGGCGAGCACGGGATCGCGTGTGGAAACCTCGACGATCGCAGCTTGGAGCGATGTGCGCGCCACGCCGCGGTCCTGGCGGCGGCTACGACTCACTCGGCCAGCCGCGCAAGGAGCTCCCGCATCAGCGTTCGCTCGCCGACTGTGAGCGGGCTGGCGGCCTCGTCGATCGCCGCCGCAACCGACTCGAGCGCCTGCCGCGCGGCGGGGGCATTGAGAGGCGACGTGTCCGTCGGGACGTCGCTGATCGAGGCGAGCACGCTCTCGCGCATACGCTCGGACAGGCCGAGATCACGCTCGGCCGGGGGCCGCTGGATCAAGGTCAGGGTGACGCCGGAGCAGGCGGCGAGGATTCGCGTGGCCGCTTCGGCGGGCGAGACGAGCAGCCGCCCCTGGATCGCGGCGGGCTGGAGCGCCTCCAGCAGATGGGCACGCACGTCCTCGGTGACCCCGCAGGGCACGCCGGGCTTGACGTTGCCGTAGATGTGCGCGTAGGCGCCGGGAAACGCAAGCCCGAAGGCGACGTGGCTGTCCCAGCCTGCGCGAACGTCCTCGAGCGCGTCGTCGCTGTCGCCGCCGGCGCGGCGGCTCCTCAGAAACTCCTTGAACCCGTGGCTGACGACCGCGTCCAGCAGCGCCTGCTTGCTGCCGAAGTGGTGGTAGAGCGTCGGTGCGCGCACCCCCGCTCGCTCGGTGATCTCGCGGGTTGAGACCGGCCCGCCAGCGGCCTCGTCGAGTAGCTGGGTCGCCGCAAGCAGCAACCGGTCGCGAGCGGCGAAGTCTGTGCGATCGGGCGTTGTTCCTGAAGTCGTTACCACGCTCTGTAGCAATGATACAACCGCGGGTATACCGACGGTACAAGAACAACGCCGATCAGGACCGAGGGAACGGGTTCGGCGCTAGGCCTGCTCGATCCGGAGCCGGTTGCCCGCGGGTCACGCACCGCGGCGTCGCGCACGCCCCAGGGCTGGCCGGCGGGCTCCGACAGCACCTCGACGCCGGGCGTGTCGGCGATCCTGGCGAAGGTCGCGTCGAGGTCGTCGGAGCGGAAGTGGACCGGGTACAGCTCGCCCTTGGCGAGCAGGGCGGCGATGGCGTCGCCGTCCTCCTGGGAGCGGCCCGCGTGCGGCTGCGACAGCACGATCGCGATCTCGGGCTGGCTCTCGGTGACGAGGGTGATCCAGCGGAAGCCGCCCTGGGCGACCTCGAACTTCACGGTCAGGCCGAGCGTGTCGCGGTAGAAGGCGAGGGCGGCGTCGGGGTCGTCGACGAGGATGTGCACGGTGCTGAGTGAGATGGTCATGGCACCGATGCTACGCGCGGGCGGCGGCGGATGCTTCTCCGAAACTGATCTCGTCGACGGGCCGCCGGCCGCCGCGCTTGCGCGGCCGGGTCACCACCATCATCTGGCACGGGGCCACGACCTCGGAACTCGTCGTGGTCGCGGGCCCGGTAGGTGGACGGCGTCTCGCCGACGAGCTCGGTGAACCGGGCGGAGAACGAGCCGAGGCTCGTGCAGCCGACCGCGAAGCAGACGTCGGTCACGCTCAGGTCGCCCCGGCGCAGCAGCGCCTTCGCCCGCTCGATGCGCCGGGTCATCAGGTACGAGTAGGGCGTCTCGGAGTACGCCTCGCGGAAGCGGCGGCTGAAGTGCCCGTCCGACATCAGCGCCGTGCGGGCGAGCGCGGCGACGTCGAGCGGCTGCGCGTACTCGCGATCCATCCGGTCGCGGGCCCGGCGCAGCCGACGCAGCTCGTCGAGGTCGACGCTCATGCCTGCATTCTGCCTAAGCTGGGGTCGCGGATGCGGCCGCTCGCCGAACAGACGATCCTCGTCACGGGCGCGACCGACGGCCTCGGGCGGGCACTTGCCGCCGACCTGGCGGCGTCGGGGCGGACGTTCTCGTGCACGGGCGCGACGACGGCCGCGGCCGCGACACGCTCGCCGAGATCCGCGATCGCACGCCCGAACGCCCGCGTGCGGTTCGTGCGCGCCGACCTGGCGTCGCTTGCGGAGGTGCGCGACCTGGCCGCCGAGGTCGAGCGCGAGACCGGCCGGCTGGACGCGCTCGTGAACAACGCCGGGATCGGCTACACGACCCGCGGCGAGGAGCGGCGCGAGGAGAGCCGCGACGGTCACGAGCTCCGCTTCGCCGTGAACTACCTGTCCGGCTACCTGCTCACCCGCCTCCTGCTCCCGCTGCTCGAGCGCTCGGCGCCCGCGCCGGATCGTGAACGTGAGCTCCGCCGGCCAGACGGCGATCGACTTCGACGATGTGATGTTGACCCGCGGGTACAACGGCGGTCGGGCCTACTGCCAGAGCAAGCTGGCCCAGGTGATGTTCACATTCGACCTGGCGGCGGAGCTCGACGGCCGCGAAGTGACCGCGACCTGCCTGCATCCGGCCACCTACATGCCAACCAAGATGGTGATCGAGGCCGGGACGACCCCGGCCAGCCCGCTCGAGCAGGGCTTGCGGGCGACGCGGCGGCTGGTGGCCGACCCGGAGGTCGACGGGGTCACCGGCGTCTACTTCAACGGCCTGCGCGAAGCGGAGGCCGACCCGCAGGCACGCGATGTCGATGCCCGCCGGCGCATGCGCCTCCTCAGCGACGAGCTCTGCGGCCTCGACTGAGCGTCAGTGCGGCGTCCACTCACCGCGGTCGGCGGCGTAGCGGGCGAGGATCGCGAGCACGTCGCGGATCCGGTGCCGCACCTCTGGGTCGGCCACCGTGGCGTCCGCGCCGACCAGCTGGCGCGGCACCGCGATGTGGCCGCACGCCTCGGTGACGATGTCCGCATGGATCGTGCGCAGCACCGTCTCGAGCGACGCGTGGGCGTGAGCGGCCCGCGTCGGCGAGCCGGACGCGTTCACCCAGGCAACCGGCTTGCCGTACATCTCTGGTCCGCCAACCGACCAGTCGAGCAGGTTCTTGAACGTCCCCGGCAGCGCCCCCGCGTACTCCGGCGTGCAGATCAGCACGGCGGCGGCCGCGCCGATTCGCGCCCGTAGGTCGGTGACCGCGGGCGGGAGCGGGTCGTGGTCGTCGTCGGGGTTGAAGTGGGGCAGGTCGGTCATCCCCGCATACAGCTCGCCCTCGACCCCGACCGGCGGGCCGGCCGCCGCGGTGCGCAGGAGCGCGCTGTTGGTCGAGCCGCCTCGCGTGCTCCCCGAGATGAGCAGGATCCGGCTGGGCGGCTGGGCTGCGGACGACATGACCGCAACCTAGCCGCCGGGAGGGGGCGGGGGGGGGGGTGGAGAGGAGGGGGGGGGGGGGGCCGGGCGGGGGGATGGGAAGGGGGGGGCGTCTAAGGGGTGCAGGGGAGGCACCCACTAGTCGCACCGCCGCGTAGACAGATAATCCATCTTCGTGGCGGCGCCGGCGACAGGGGGGGCGCAGAGGATAGGCCTCTTGGTGTGCGGGTGACGACGCGCACGCCGGCGAGACCGGGGGAACGAGAGGGTTTTTATTCTAAGAGGGTGCAGGCCGGTTCCTCCACGCGACGGGTTAGAGTCGGCCAGCGATGCCTCCCGGTGACCACCTGCTCGAGTTCGCGATCACGGCGTTCGTGCTGATCGTCGTGCCCGGCCCGAGCGTGCTCTTCGTCGTCAGCCGCGGAGTGGCCCTCGGGCGCAAGGCGGCCCTCGCCACCGTGGCCGGGAATACCGCCGGCGTGATGGTGCAGGCGGTGCTGGTCGCCCTCGGGCTCGGGGCGCTCGTCGAGCGCTCGGACGCCGCGTTCACGGCGGTCAAGCTGATCGGCGCCGTCTATCTGGTGGTGCTCGGTGTGCGCATGTTCCGCAACCGCCACGCCCTGGCCCGGCTGCACGACGCCACCGAGGCGCCGAAGGGCACCCGCCGGATCGTGCGCGAGGGGTTCGTCGTCGGCCTCACGAACCCGAAGGCCGTCGTCGTCTTCACCGTCGTCCTGCCCCAGTTCGCCGACCCGTCGCGCGGCCACGTGCCGCTGCAGCTGCTCGTGCTCGGCGGCATCTTCCTCACGATCGGCGTGCTCTCGGACAGCGCCTGGGCGATCGCGTCCGGCACGGCCCGCACATGGATCGCGAGCTCGCGCGGGCGGCTCGAGGCGATCGCGGGCGCCGGCGGGGTGGTGCTGATCGGCCTCGGCCTGCGCCTGGCCGTCACCGGCCGTCACGACTGACTAGTTACAGGCGGCTGTCCCGGAGTCGAGCACTGCGCCGGTCGTCGAGACCATCCTCCAGGTGTAGCTGGCGGGGTGGAGCGTCAGCTCGAGGATGCCGAAGTCGCCGCCCGCGCTGGCCTGGACGTTCGTCGACCCGCCCAGCGAGCCGTGGTCCTCGCCGCCCGTGCCGACGATGAACTCGCGGATGCCGCCTGCGTCGAGGTTGCCGTTCGCGTCCTGCGGGGCGAAGCGGGCGTACGTGTGGATGTGCCCGTTCAGGATGATGTCCGCGTCGGCGGCCCGAAGGGTCTGCCAGAAGTAGGCGTACTTGGTGCTCGCGATGCCGCCGCCGTTGTAGTACGGCTCGTGCCAGTAGGCCAGCGTGCACTTGCTCGTGCCCAGGTGCGACTGCAGGAACTGGCCCTGGGGCGAGCCGGCGTCGCAGCCGCCCACGCTCGTGCACTCGCCGTTCAGCGCGATCATGTGCCAGGCCCCGATGTTCCAGGCGTAGTCGCCCTGCGCGTTCCCGGCCGCGGCCCCGAAGTACCGGAAGTACCCGGCGGCGTTCGGCGCGCAGTCGCTGCCGCCGCTCGTCTGGTACTCATGGTTCCCGGGCGCCGGGTGGATCTTGGCCTTGAACCGGCCCCACGACGGGTCGAACGACCCCTCGAACGCGCTGAATCCTCCGCACCCGTACTGGTCGTCGCCGAGCGTGAGGACGGCCGCGATCGCCGGGTCGTTCTCGATGATGTCCGAGGTCGCCATCTGCTGACAGGCGGCCGCGGTGCCCTGGCCGCCGTTGAAGCTGGCGGAGGTCGGGTCGCACGCGATGTCGCCGGCCGCAGCGATGATCGGGTCGCCCGCCGCCGGCATGACCACGGTGACCTGCGCGGTACGCGGCGAGCGGTTGCCCGACGCGTCGAAGGCGTCGACCGCGTAGCGGTACGTCGCCCCGGCCTTCGCCGTCTTGTCGACGTAGGTCGTCCCCGTCCCGAAGACGGTCGCGAGGAAGGCGCCGCCGCGGTAGATCGTGTAGCCCGCGACCCCGCGGTTGTCGGTTGCAGCGCTCCACGAGAGCGAGACCTTGGTCTGGGACGCGGCCTGCACGGTGAATTCCGTCGGGGCGCCCGGCGCCCGGCCGTCGTCCGAGGGCGCCGTGAGCGTGAGACCGTCGACCTGGAAGCTGTCGCCGGCGAGCGCGCGCGAGGTCTGCACGATCCGCACCGAGATCGAGTCGCCGGCCCGCTTGGCCGTGTAGTTCACCACCGGGAAGGCACGCCAGGCATTCACCGGCTTGATGCATCCTGACCGCTGTCCTGCGACCCGCCCGGCGGGCGTCATCTCGAGCAGCTTCAGGCACACCGTGCGCCCGGCTCGGCCGGAGCGAACGGAGCCTCGGGCGCGGTAGAGGCGGCCCGCGGCGGTGGGCGTGGGATTCGGGCTCGCGACGATCGAATACGTGGCGCCGGTCGTGCGGGCGGCCCGGGCGGCGTGCCCGCCGCCGCGGCCGTCAGCCTGCAGCGTGACCGCCGCGCGGACGCCCTTCCAGCCCGCGAGCGACCCCGACCCCGAGCCCTCGAAGCCCCCGTTCGGGAGCAGGTTCGTGGTGGCGAACGCCGAGCCGGCCGAGAAGGCGACGGCAAGTATGGAAACCGTGAGGACGGCGAATCGGAGACGTGTTCTCGACACCCATCCCCATCATCCGGGCAGCTCGGGAACCGGTCAACCGCACAGGTGCCGATCAGGTCTCGAGCGGCATGACGACGTCGGCCTGCTCCGTGACGAGGGGATCGTGCGTCGCGCACACGATCGTGGCGCCATGGAGGCGGGCGGCGTCGGCGAGCATGCGGGCGACGACGGCCGCGTTCACCTGGTCGAGCCGCGAGGTGGGCTCGTCGACCAGGAGCAGGTCGGGCTCGCAGGCGAGGGCGCGCGCGATCGCCACGCGCTGCCGCTCGCCGGCCGAGAGCCGGGCGACGCGGTGCTCGAGGCGATGGCCGAGCCCGACGCGGGAGAGCCAGGTCGCGGCCTTCTCCGCGGCCGCGTCGCCCTCGCCGAGCCCGCGCATGGCCATCGCCAGCGTCACGTTCTCGGTGGCGGACAGGTAGTCGACCAGCCCGGCCTCCTGTGCGACGACCGCCACATGGCTGCGGCGGAAGGCAGCTGCCGCGGCCCGGTCGAGGCCGCCGACCGACTGCCCCAGCACGACCACCTCGCCCGAGCTCGGGTGCTCCATCCCGGCCAGGAGCCGCAGGACGGTGCTCTTGCCCGAACCGGATCGGCCGGTGAGCGCCGTCATCCGCCCGGACTCGAACGTCGCGCCGAAGCCGTCGAGCACCACGCGCGCCCGCCGGCCCTCGCCGTAGCGCATCTGCACGTCGCGGAGCTCGGCCGCCGCCGTCGGCGCGGCCCGCTCCGGGGGCGGCGCGGGGACGGCCTCCTCGGCGGCCGGGGCGGCCGCGGGGCCGGCGGGCGTGAGCAGGATCCCGTGGTCGTGCCGCTCCGCGCGCGCCAGCCGGCCGACCCCGGCGTCGCGCAGGAGCTCCTCCGGGAGCCGCAGCCAGCCCCCGCTGCCGACGACGATGGCGCTCGCGCCGCCCGCCGACGCCTCGTCGCTCAGACGGCCGTCGCGGATGTGGACGGTGCGATCGGCGACGGTGGTCGCCGTCGGGTCGTGGCTGACGAGGACGACCGTGGCGCCGTCGTCGCGGGCCAGCTCGGCGATCAGCTCGTAGGCGACGGCGACGTTCTTCGCGTCCAGCTCGCCGGCAGGCTCGTCGGCCAGCAGGAGCGCGGGCCGGTGCGCCACGGCGGCGCAGATCGCCACCCGCTGCTGCTCCCCGCCGGAGAGCCGTCCGGGCAGCGTCTCGGCCGTGTCCGCCAGCCCGACGCGCTCGAGCAGCTCAGCCGCGCGGCGGTCGCGATCGGCGGCGCCGACGCCGAGCATCGCTAGCTGCAGGCCGACGATCTCGCGGCAGCGCAGCTCCGGCGGCAGCGACCGGTGGTAGTGCTGGTCGACGATGCCGAGCGACCGCGCCCGCAGGGCGGCCGCCCGGCGAGGGCGCAGCTCGGCCATGTCGTGCCCGAGCACGCGGGCCGTACCGGCCGACGGCCGCTCCAGTCCGGCCAGGATGCGCAGGAGCGTGCTCTTGCCCGAGCCGCTCGGCCCGAGTACGGCCACAACCTCACCCGGGTCGACGTGCATCGTCAGGCCCTGGAGCGCGGCCGCCTCGCCCTCGGCGCTGCGGTGGATCCGGAAGAGGTCGCGGGCGTCGATCACCGGGTTCACGGGCCGCCTCCGATCCTTCCGGGCACCGGCGCCCGGAAGGCGGTGCGGGCGAACGCCCACACGAGCGCGAGCCCGCAGACCGCGAAGGCGAGCAGCCCGCCCGCGACCGCCGCCCAGTCCTGGACGCTTCGCAGCGGCGGCTCCGCGGTTGCCGCGCCGGCGCCGAGCGAGACGAGGTCGATGACGAGCCGTTCGAGCACCAGTCCGAGCACGAGGCCGCCGACGATGCCGGTCACGACCAGGACGGCGGCTCGCAGCACCAGGTGGCGGCGCAGCGCCGGCGGGCCGACGCCCATCGCCTCGAGGTCGACCAGGTGGTCGCGCTCGTCGCCGAGGTCGGCCGCGCACACGAGCACGAGCCCCGCGACGCCGAGCACGAGGGCGAGCACGGCGGACATCGTCAGGACGTCGAGCAGCCCGCGGGCGAGCGGCTCGGCCGCGAGCCTGGCCTGAACGGCGTCGCGAGAGCCCAGTTGGAGCAGCGAGAACGGCCGCCGTTGCAGCGCCGCGCCGACGTGCGACCGCTGTGCACGAGGCACCGCCAGCCAGATCTCGGACGGCGTCGCGGCGCCGGGGTCGTCGGAGTTGAGCGCCGTTGCCAGCTCGCCTTCGTCGGCGACGACGAACGCGCCGCCGGCGGTCGGGAAGCGGTGCGCGACCGCGGCGATGCGCACGGTCAGCGGGTCGGCGCCCTCGACGGTCATATGCAGGATCCCGTCGGAGCCCGCGAGCGACGCCAGGCCCGGGCTCGCCACCACCGGGACGGCGGTGCCGTCCGTCGGCTGGCGCGGTCGGTAGAAGCCGTTGGTGCTCCCGTCGAGCGCGTAGCGCAACCCGGCGCCCACTGCGGGTCGGGCGGTGCCGCGCGTGATCCAGCCGCTCCAGTCGGTGACGGCGGCCGGCGCGGCTCCGGAGCCGGTGACGGCCTGGAGCGGCCCGAGGTGCAGGCTCCCGCGGGCGACGATGGTCAGCCCGCCCTCGATGCCCTGGTGGGCCAGCGCCAGCGCATCGGTGAAGCGGAGCGTCACGATCAGGCCGACGACGCGGCCGCCGCGGTCGGCGGCGGGCAGCTTCGCGTACAGCGTCACCGTTCCCTTGGCCGTATCTCCGAGGGTGACGTTGTCGAAGTTGCCCCGGGGAGTCTGGATGGCGAGGGCGAGGTTCACCGGACGGCCGGCGGTCGTAACGGCGAGGGCGACGCTCGAGGTGTCCGGCGGCAGGAGGGCCCCGTTCAGGGTCGGCGGGCGAGCCGGACGGAGGCGGCGGACGAGCTCGGCCTGCGTGACCGAGGCGAAGTCGCCGCGCCAGTTGCGGATCGACGAGATTGCGCCGGCTGGGACGCCGAGGACTGTCGCCTGAGCCGGCAACCCTGGTGCAGGCGCGGTGGCGGCCGAGCGGATGACCGGCGCCGCGAGCACGCCCGGCGCGAGCCCGCGGTAGGCGGAGAGCGGTGCGGCCTGGAGCGGCAGTCGCAGCGCGGGCCCCTCCGAGAGGGTGTAATCGAGCGGCACCTGGAACGCTGCCTGGTCGTGCTCGCCCTGCGTCAGCGTTGCCCGGTAGGCGACCGCGAAGACGCCGAGGCCGATCCCGGCGACGAGGAACGCGGCTGCCAGCGTCGGCCGCCCGCCCTCGCGGCCCAGCGAGACGATGGCCAGGCGCACGCTCGGCGGCCCGTGCCGCAGCCCGCGGCCCGCGAGGCGCAACAGCGGCCCGGCCAGGCGGGCGGTGATGATCGCCGCCGCGACGGCGACCAGGCCCGGCAGCAACGCGAGCAGTGGGTCGGTACCCGACGCGAGCGACGTCGAGTTCGCGCCGCCGCGCGCGGCGGCCAGCGCGACGGCGCCGACGATGGCCAGCGCCGCCAGGTCGAGCCCGCGGAAGGGGCCGAGGCGCAGGTCGGCCCCCGCCGTCCGCTCCGCGGCGACCAGAATGGCTGCGCCGGCGACCCACGCGCCGGCGATGGCGGCGATGCCCGGGCCGGACGCGATCGTGTGGCGGAGGACGGGCACGGCCGCGACGTCGGACATCTGGGCTGCGATCACCACTCCGGCCGCCGCGATGAGCGCGCCCAGAGCCGCCCCGGCGAGCGTGATCCAGGCCGCCTCGGCCCACGCGAACGTCCACAGCTGGCCGAGCCGGGCGCCGTGGCGCTCGAGCCTCGCCCACTCTGTGCCGGCATCCCGGCGGAGGCCGGCTGCCGCCAGGAGCACGAACCCGAGCAGCAGCGCCGCGGCGCCGCCGCCGACGAGCTGCATCCGGCGGGCGGCGACCTCGTCGGCCTGGCGCAGGGCGAGCAGCGTGTTCGTCGGGCCGGTCAGCCCGAACGGCGTGCCCAGCAGGCGCACCCGCCGCGCCGCTGTGGCCTCGCGGTCGAGGAGGCCGGTGATCTCCCAGTCGTGCAGGCTGCGCGGGTCGATCGGCGTCGTCCAGCCGTATGCGCGGTAGACCGCCGAGAACACGGGCAGGGTGGACAGCGCCGACACGCCGCCGGCGAGGAGCACCGGCGGCGGACCGCCCTTACCCTGGCGGCTGCTGCGCGTGAGCGGCGCCAGCGTCACCGGCAGCGGCCCCTCGGTGCGCCCCACGACGACCAGGCGCAGGCCGGGCTCGGCCATCGCCGTGACGGGCGCGCCGCCCGCCTGGAGCACCTCGCACCGCGCCGGCACGCACGAGCGGGGGAGGCGTCCGGAGCGCAGCCGCACCCACCGGCCCGGGGTATCGACGGCGCCGAGCACGACAAGGCGTCCGCCCAGGTTCAGCTCGGGGAAGGCGAGCGTCCGCGCCGGCGGGGTCGGGCCGAGCCGCGCCAGCGCCCTCGTCGCCGCCGCATCGATCCTGCCGTACCCGCCGGCGGGCGGCGTCCCCAGCCACGTGGCGGTGAAGCTGCGCTGGGCGACCGGCAGCTCCTCGAGCGCGGCCCGTAGGCTGCGGTCAGCCGTGATCGTCGAGCCGCCGACGACCCCGCCCAGCGCCGCCGCCGCGACAGCCACGCCGACGGCGACGAGGGCGCCGCGGCCGGGGCGGGCACGCGCTCGCGCCGCCGCTACCCGAAGCGGCGCCCAAGCCGCCCGCGATCTGGCTCCCACATCGGCGCGAATCTCCACCCGGGGGGAATGTTCGCGCCTGGGCCCGTCCGTCACAAGCGCGAATCCGCGAGCGCGGTGTTCACGCCTCGCGAACTGCCCGCAGCCGCCGCTCGCTTCCAGGGCGGTCGGCGAGCTCGGCGAAGACCGCGACGGACGCGTCGATGAACGCCTGCATCGGTGGCGTCACGTTGCGGTCGCGGTGCCATGCCAGGGCGAGCGTGCGCGGCGGCACGTCGCGGGAGAGGTCGAAGGCGACCGTGCGCCCGTCGCCGGGATCGAAGCCCAGGCCGGGCATCACCGCCACGCCGACTCCGGCGGCGACGAGCGCCTGGACGGTGGCGTTCACGTCGGAGCGGAAGGCGAAGTGCGGTTCGGTGCCGGCGGCCCGGATCTGATCCTCGACGCGGCGCAGGCCGCGGCACTGGGTATGCCCGATCAGCTCGAGGTTGCCGACCTCGGAGAGCGTGGGGCAGTGCGGCCGGTGCGCGAGCGGCGAGTCGCTGCGCACGATCAGCACGTAGGGATCGACGAGGAGCGGCAGCGTCTCGTAGGGGCCGGGGGGCGCCGGCAGCTCGACGAAGGTGAGATCGAGCTCGGCCGTCTCGACCCCGCCGTAGAGGTCGAGGTCGGTCTCGGACTCGCGCGGCTGGATGCGCACGAGCGGCCAGTCGCGGCCGAACCGGCGCACGATGTCCGGCAGCGCGCGGATACCGACGCTCTGCGTGATCCCGACGCGCAGCGGGCTGGCCGCCTGGTCGTCGAGCGCTGCCATGTCGGCCTGGGCGGCGCGAAGGCGGTCGAGGATGGCATCGGCGTGGTCGAGCAGCACCCGGCCGGCCTCCGTCAGCTCGATGCCCGCTCCGCGGCGGCGGCGCACCAGCGGGCGGCCGACCGCGCGCTCGAGCGCCCCGACGTGCGCGCTCACTCCGGAGGGCACGTAACCGAGCTCGGCGGCGGCCCCGCGGAACGATCCCGCCTCGGCGACGGCCCGCAGCGTGGCCAGGTGGCGCGGCTCGATCCCGAGCCAGCGCGCCTCGCCGCCGCTCATGCCGGGGTCACGCTCCAGTACGGCCCCACCGCGGCCAGCACGGCGGCGATGGCGGCGTCGCCGCGCTCGCGGTCGTCCGGCAGGTACGCGAGCGGGTCGTCCAGGAGCGGCCCGGTGCCGAGCACGCCCTCGAGCGTCGCGTGCATGCAGAAGGCGGAGTAGGTGCGCCCGTACCCACCCTCCTGGACGAGCACGAGCCGGCCGTCGCAGTGCGCGTCGGCGAACCGCCGGGCAGCGGCGCCGAGGTCGCGGAAGCCATCCATCGTGACGCACATGCGGCCGTTGGGGTCGTACTGGCTGGCGTCCTGTCCGCAGGCGATCACGAGCAGGCCGGGATCGAAGCTGCCGAGTAGCGGCTCGACGACGCGCGACCAGGCCCGCCGGTAGCCCTCGTCGCCCGTCCCCACGGGCAGCTCGATGTTGATATTGCGGCCGGTGCCGTCGCCGTCGCCGAGCTCGTCGGGCGCGCCGCTCTGGGGATGGTGCGGCCCCCAGGAGCCGTGGCGCATGTGCAGCGAGATGGTGACGACGTCCGGACGCGTCCAGAAGCACTCCTGGGTGCCGTTGCCGTGGTGCACGTCCCAGTCGACGACCGCGACCCGGTCGACGCCCCGGCGACGGGCCAGCTCGGCGCACAGGGCGGCGTTCGAGAACACGCAGTAGCCGTCCGCCTGGGCCGGCTGACAGTGGTGACCGGGCGGGCGGACGAGAGCGTAGGTCTGGTCACACTCGCCGGCGAGGACGGCCTCGGTGGCGGCCAGGGCCGTGCCTGCCGATCCGAGCGCCGCCCCCCACGAGGCGGGCACGACGGGCGTCGACTGGGTGATGATGCCGGGGCCTGCCGCACAGGCCGCGTCGACGGAGTCGATGTATGCGGCGTCGTGGATGAGCTCGAGCTCCTCGCGGGTCGCGTGGCGACCGGCATGCCACTCGAGGTGCGGGGCGATCGGGCCGTTGCGCAGGATCGAGCGGATGTTGCGGATCCGCTCGGGGTTCTCGGGGTGCAGCTCGGAGACCTCGATCAGGGGCGTGGGCGGTTGGTCGAACATGCCCGACCCGGTGTCATGGGCGAGCGCCTCGTCGTGCCAGTAGACCCGCATGGCTCGATCCTACCGCCGCGGTCGCGGCCAGGCCCCGACCGGGTGCTAGGACGGTTTCAGCTCGGAGCTCGACCGGAGGATGTGACGCAGGTCGCGCTTCGCGATTGCCTTCGTCGAGACGGGCGAGGCGACGTGGATGCTGACGACGTAGGTATTGGGGCCCGATTTGAACACGGCCGCGATGTGGCCTGAGTGAGATGCATGATTGTGGTCGTAGAAGTGCACAACGTGGCCGGCGATGTTCTCGGAGGCCGCTTCTTCGCCGCCAAAGCACGGGACGCCCTCGCAGTTGGGCGGGAACGTCCCCGGTGGGTAGCCCTCGAAGATGACGTGCACGAGCTGGCCGTCCTCGAGCCATGCGTACCCGAGCTGCCACTGATGCTGCTCGACCCGGGCCGTATTCCACTGCCCGTGAATGATCGCGTCGATCGGACTCGGCATCCAGCCTGGGCACCAGACCGGCATGCCGACCTTGTCCGTCCATTTCTGCCAGCCCGCCTTCCACGTCTTTGCGCACCCGGAGGCCGCGGCTGCTTTGGATCCTGACCCCGATGAACCGGATCCGCAACCGGCGAGCGTGACGACGAAAGTGACGGCAACCGAAGCGAGGAGTACCATTGCGCGGCCATGCCAAAGCTTGTCGGCAGCGAACGGATTCGTAGGCGGCGCGCTTGCTCCCATCCGCTCGTGATGGTAAATACACCGTCTCGCGCTCGCGCCGGTTCGGTGCGGGAGAGGGTTTTTTGTCCGCAGTGGGAGGAGATCTCATGAGAAGTGTTTCGGGCCGCGCCATGATGGTCGCGGCCGTCGCGCTCTCGCTCGGCGTTGCCGCTGGTTGCGGCAGCAGCGGCGGCAGCAGCGGGGGTAGCGGTGGGAACAGCGGCGCATCTGGCGGGGCGACTCCGGTCAACTCGTCCACCTGCGCGGCGCCGGTCGGGAGCGGCAAGTACGAGATTGTCTCCGACCTGCCCATGCAGGGAGCGAACTCCCATCAGACGAAGCAGATGGTCCAGGCCATCGAGATGACCCTGAAGCAGCACAACTACAAGATCAACGGCATGACGGTCCAGTACCAGGCCTGCGACGACTCGACGGCCCAGGCGGGAACGTGGGACTCCGCTACTTGCAGCGCGAACGCGAACGCGTATGCCCAGGATCCCTCCGTGATCGGCGTGCTCGGCACGCTGAACTCAGGCTGCGCCGAGCTCGAGATCCCGGTGCTGAACCGCGCACCCGGCGGTTCCGTCGCGATGGTGAGTGCGGCCAACACGTGGCCTGGACTGACGCAGAAGACGAAGACGCCCGGTGAGCCAGAGAAGTACTACCCGACCGGCCAGCGGAACTACGCCCGCGTCGTGGCCGCCGACAACTTCCAGGGTCCGGCGGACGCTCTGCTCGCACAGGGCCTCGGCGTGAAGAGCGTGTACATCCTGAACGACAAGCAGGCCTACGGCCTCGGCGTCGCCACGTACTTCAAGGACGCCGCGACGAAGCTCGGCATCAAGATCGCCGGTTTCGCGGCCTACAACACGAAGACAGGCACGAACTACCAGGCGCTGATGCAGCAGATCGGCTCCACCCACCCCGATGCGATCTTCATCGGCGGTCTGATCTGCGAGAACGGTGGCCAGGTGATCAAGGACAAGGTGGCCGTGCTCGGGCCGAACACCGGCAAGGTCAAGCTGATCCTGCCGGACGGCTTCACCACTCAGTCCACCATCGACGAGGCCGGTGCGAAGAACGCCGAGGGCCTGTTCGCGTCGGTGGCAGGCGTCCCACCGGATCAGCTGAAGGGCGCCGGCGCGACGTTCGTGACCGACTTCACGAACACGTATCACCCGGACGCGATCGACCCGTACACGCCGTACGCGGCCGCAGAGACGCAGGTTCTCCTGAATGCAATCGCGGCCTCCGACGGTTCCCGGGCCGACATCGCCAAGCACCTGTTCGGCGTGAAGGTGACCGACAGCGTGCTCGGCAACTTCGACATCGACCAGAACGGCGACACCAACCAGGGATCGATGACGATTGACGAGGCGAAGGGCGGCAAGCTCGTCACCTACAAGGTGCTGACGCCGCCGTCCAATCTGGTGGAGACGTTCCACTAGACATGGAGACGACCGGAGAGCGCCGCCAGTGACGACCCGTGCCCAAACCGCACGGCGTCCGACTCTGGCGGCGCTCCCCCGGTTCTCGAAGCAGATCAACCGGGTCGCCTCCTGGGCGATCGTCGGCCTGTTCATCGTGTGGGTGGTCGGGAATTTCCTGCACTCGCCCGAGCAGTTCATCAGCGTCCTCCTGCTCGGCATCACCCTGGGAGCGATCTACGCGCTCGTCGCCCTGGGGTACACCCTGGTCTACGGCATCATCGAGCTGATCAACTTCGCGAACGGCGATGTGTTCATGCTCGGGACGATGGTGACCATCACGGTCGCCAACGGTTGGCTGGGGCTCGACGGCTCCCAGGCCTGGTACGAGACGGTGCCGTTCGTCCTGCTCGCGCTGCTCGCGGCGATGGCGTTCTGCGGCGCGCTCAACGTCGGCATCGAGCGGATCGCATACCGGCCGCTGCGAAACGCGCCGAAGCTGGCCCCGCTGATCACCGCGATCGGTATGTCGTTCCTGCTCCAGAACGTCGGGGCGGCCATCTGGGGGTTCAACGAGCGCCCGCTCACCTCCAACGGGAACAGCATCTTCCCGGCCAATACGCTCTTCACGGTGGGGGGCTTCCCCTATCAGGCCAAGTCGCTGATCGTCGTCCTGACCACCATTCCGGTGCTGCTCATACTGAGATATCTCGTCAAGTCCACGAAATCGGGCAAGGCGATGCGGGCGGTGGCCCAGGACATGGACGCGAGCCGGATGATGGGCATCAACGTTGACCGGACCATCGCCTTCACATTCGCGCTCGGGGGCGCCCTGGCCGGCGCGGCCGGAACCCTGTTCGTCATGTTCCAGACCTCGACCCGGTTCGATCTCGGGTTCCAGCTCGGCCTGTTCGCCTTTACGGCGGCAGTGTTGGGCGGGATCGGCAACCTCACGGGCGCGGCGCTCGGCGCGCTCCTGATCGGGCTCATCCAGGCCTTCAACGAGGGCCTCTCATGGCACACGCCGGGGTCGGACTGGACCGAGTCGATCACCTTCGCGATCCTCATCCTGGTGCTCGTGTTCCGGCCCCAGGGCCTGCTCGGCGAGGCCACGGCGGACAGGGCATGATGGAGCGCCTCGGCCTGGGCGACGCGTGGTCCAGGCTCCCGACGCGAGTCCAGCACGGACTGCTGCCGGCCGTCGTCCTCATCCTCCTGATGTTCTACCCAAGCTATTACGGCAACATCACGTCGTTGATCGGCACAACCAGCACCGCCGCCCAGCTCGTGCCGACGGTGCCGACGATGGTGATCATGACGGTCTACGTCATCATGGCCCTCGGCCTGAACGTCGTGGTGGGCTACGCCGGGCTGCTCGACCTCGGCTACGTGGCGTTCTACGCCGTCGGCGCGTACATCGCCGGTTGGTTCGCAACGCAGCAGTTCTCGCCGCACAACGTGCATATCGCGTCCGTGGGCGTGCCCCACTCGATCCAGGGATTCCACGTCAATGTGTGGTTCCTGCTCCTGCTCGCCGCGGTCTTCGCGGCGCTGTTCGGGATCGTCATCGGCCTGCCGACGCTGCGGCTGCGCGGCGACTACCTCGCCATCGTCACGCTGGGATTCGGCGAGATCGTGCCGCAGGCCGTGAACAACGGCGACAACTGGTTCGGCCACAACATCACCAACGGCCCCAACGGCCTCACGCCGATCGACGCGCTCGGCTTCGGGTCCCTGCACAACCAGTGGGCATTCCTGCCGACCGTGTACTACTCGGTCACGAACGCGACGTCCTACTACTACTGGACCGGCCTCGCGCTCGTCATATTCACCCTGTTCTGCTGCATCCGCGTCCGCGACTCCCGGCTGGGGCGTGCGTGGGTGGCGATCCGCGAGGACGAGATCGCCGCCGCCGCGATGGGTGTCCCGCTGATGCGCACCAAGACGCTCGCGTACGCGATCGGCGCCTTCTTCGGCGGCATGGCGGGCTGCTTCTACGCGATCTACAAGAGCTCGACGTTCCCGGGTGACTTCTCGCTGAACATCTCGATCACCGTGCTCTGCATGGTGATCCTCGGCGGCATGGGCAACGTCTGGGGTGTCTGCCTGGGCGGCGCCGTGCTCTCCTATCTGAACTACCAGGGCCTCGAGGCGGTCGGCAACAACTTCAACAACATCGCCGGCACGAGCTTCAACGTCCCCCAGTACACGTACGGGATCTTCGGGCTGATCATCGTCGTCATGATGCTGCTGCGGCCGCAGGGCCTGATCCCCGGCCAGCGTCGCAAGGTCGAGCTCGAGCTGGGCGTCGAGGGGGGATCGATGTACGAAGTCAGCTCGCAATGACCGACAACCTCCTCGAAGCCAAGAGCCTGCGCAAGGAGTTCGGCGGTCTGGTCGCGTGCAACGACGTCGACTTCGCCGTGCCCCGGGGCTCGATCGTGAGCCTGATTGGCCCGAACGGCGCCGGCAAGACGACGTTCTTCAACATGCTCACGGGCGTCTACACGCCGACGAGCGGCGAGATCCTGTTCAACGGCCACGACGTGGCCGGCCTTCCGCCCCACGCCGTCACTCACATGGGAGTGGGACGCACCTTCCAGAACATCCGCCTCTTCCCGACGATGACGAGCCTCGAGAACGTGCTCGTCGGCATGCACTCGCGGATCAAGGGCGGCATCATCCGGTCGATCCTGCGCACGCCGGGCCTGAGGCGGGAGGAGCGCGACGCCGCCGACCGCGCCCACGAGCTCCTGCGCTACTGTGAGCTGCCGAAGTCGGCCGACGACTCCTACGCGATGCACCTCTCCTACGGCGACCAGCGCCGGCTCGAGGTGGCTCGCGCGCTCGCGACCGATCCCCAGCTGCTCCTGCTCGACGAGCCGACGGCGGGCATGAACCCGCAGGAGACGGCCCAGTTCACGACCTTCGTCAGCAAGGTGCGCGACGAGCGCGAGGTCACCGTGCTCCTGATCGAGCACGACATGAAGGTCGTCATGGGGATCTCCGAGCGGGTCACGGTGCTCGACTACGGGCAGAAGATCGCCGAGGGCACGCCGGCCGAGATCCAGGCCGACGAGCGCGTCATCGAGGCCTACCTCGGGAGCGGTGCCGCGTCAGCGGGCGGCGGAAAGCCGGCGGGCGCATGAGCACCAACGGCGCGCCGCTGCTCGAGCTCGAGGACGTCCACACCTTCTACGGGACGATCGAGGCGATCAAGGGCATCTCGCTGACGGTCCGGGAGGGCGAGGTCGTGACGCTGATCGGCGCGAACGGTGCGGGCAAATCGACGACATTGCGCTCGATCCAGGGCATCAACCGGCCGAAGCGGGGGCGGATCCTCTTCAACGGTCAAGACATCGTCGGCCGGCCGCCCCACGAGATCGTCCGGCTCGGGATCAGCCAGTCACCTGAGGGGCGGCGATTATTCGCGCGCATGACGGTGCTCGAGAACCTCGAGATGGGGGCGTTCCAGCGCAACGACAAGTCGGGTGTGAACGATGACATCGAGCGAGTGTTCGGGCTTTTCCCGCGCCTGGCCGAACGGCGGGCGCAGAAGGCCGGCACGCTCTCAGGGGGCGAGCAGCAGATGTGTGCGATGGGGCGGGCGCTGATGGCCCGGCCGAAGCTGCTCCTGCTGGACGAGCCGTCGATGGGGCTCGCGCCGGTGCTCGTCGAGCGCATCTTCGAGATCGTCACCGAGATCAACTCGCAGGGCACCACGATCCTGCTCGTCGAGCAGAACGCGTTGATGGCCCTCGACGTCGCCAGCCGCGGCTACGTGCTGGAGACCGGCGTCGTGGCGCTCACCGACGACGCGGCGGCGCTGCGCACGAACGAGCGCGTGCGCAAGGCCTATCTCGGCCTCAGCTGACGCCGCCTACGCGCCGGCGACGAATCGACGTCTACCGGCGGCCGCGTGGAGTTCCGGGCCACCAGGCCTGCTGGCGCTCTCCGGTGGGCCGGGAATCGGCTCCGAAGCGCACCGACAGCGGCCCAACGACCAGGAGCAGAATGAGTATCACTGTCAGTCCCATGCGTGTATCATCGGCACTGATGTCCATTAGTTCAAATCGACATGACGGTGGTTTCCATCACGGAACCTGATCCTTGGCTGGGCGTTGAGCTGCGCCATCTGGCGGCCCTCGAGGCCATCGCCGAGCACGGCTCGTTCGGGCGGGCGGCGAACGCCCTCGGATACACGCAGTCGGCCGTCAGTCAGCAGCTCGCGACGCTCGAGCGCCTGGTCGGCGTCCGGCTCGTCGAGCGGCCCGGCGGGCCGCGTCCCGTCGAGCTGACCGAGGCCGGCCGGCTGCTGCTGCGCCACGCCGAGGCCATCGTCGCGCGGCTGCACGCCGCCCGGGCCGACCTGGACGCCCTGCGTTGCGGCGAGGCGGGCACGCTCCGGGTGGGGGCCTTCCAGAGCGCCGGCGCCCGCATCCTCCCTGAGCTTCTGCGCCGCTACACGGCCGCGTGGCCGCAGGTCGAGATCCGGCTCGAGGAGGCCGAGGACGACGGCCTGCTCGACGGCATCGAGAACGGCGGGCTCGACCTCGCCTTCGTGATGCTGCCCGTCGAGAACGCCGCTGTCGAGACCGTCGAGCTCGTGCGCGACGCCTACGTGCTCGTCACCCAGGCGGACTCGCCGCTGGCGCGCGCGAGCACGCCGCCCACCTTCCGCGAGATCGGTGCGATGCCGCTGATCGGCTACCGGACGTGCCTCGGCGGCCAGCAGGTCGAAGACCGGCTGCGCGCAGCGGGGGTGGCCCCGCGGATGGCATTCCGCTCCGACGACAACGCGACGCTGCAGGCGATGGTCGCGACCGGGATCGGGATCGCCCTCGTGCCGCGGCTGACGGTCAATGAGGCCGACCCGCGGATCGCCGTGATCGAGCTCGGCAGCAGCGTGCCGCCTCGCCTGATCGGCCTCGCCTGGCATCGCGATCGCTACCGGTCGCCGGCCGCGCTCGCCTTCGTCGACGTGGCCCGCGAGCTCTGCTCGGAGCTGCAGGAAGCGGCGTAGCCACGCTGGTCGCCGGCGCGCGCTGCCCCTTCGGCGGCGCGTGTACGCTACGCGCGTGAGCCAGCCGCCGAGCGAGCAGCGCACCGTCTACGCCTGGCAGACCGCGATCGGCGTCGCGGTCCTCGGCACCGCCGCCGCCGTCGTCCTGATCGTCCTGTTCACCTACATGGACGACTACATCGGCTCGTTCTGGTCGCAGGTGATCTACTTCCTGGCGTTCTTCGGCGTCGTGATCAGCCTGGCCGAGCGCAGCCGCCGCATGGATCGCCGCCAGCCGAGCCGCCTGACCGACGCGTCCCAGCCGGTGACGCCGGCCGGCCTGCCCGGCCCGTTCGTGGCCACGCAGGCGTTCGGCGTCCTCGGCATCACGATGATCGTCGCCGGCGCCGTGATCGGCGGCAGCCGCGGTGTGATCTGGATCTTCTCGGGGATCGTGCTCGTGCTGGTCGGCGGCGTCGGACTGGCCTTCTGGGCAGGCGCCTTGTTCACGCGGCGGGGCGCGGCCCGGGGGCGATGATCCGCGCGGCCGGCGGGGTCGTCCGTCGGGACGGGCTGATCGCCGTCGTCCACCGGCCGCAGCACGGCGACTGGTCGCTTCCGAAGGGCAAGCTCGAGGCGGGCGAGGACGACCCGACCGCGGCGGTGCGCGAGGTGCGCGAGGAGACCGGCTGCCACGCGGTCATCGAGCACGACCTGGGCACGGTGTCCTACGAGGCGGCAAGCGGCCGGCCGAAGACCGTGCGCTACTACCTGATGACCGCGGGCGCCGACGAGGCAGACACCGAGGACGACGTCGACGCCGTCCGCTGGCTGGCGCCGGACAGCCTCGAGGAGTTGCTCACCTACGCGACCGATCGGGACGTGCTCGCCCGCGCGCGCGAGTACCTGTAGCGGTGTTCGAGCGCTCTACAGAGCGGGCGCGCCAGGTGGTCGTGTTGGCCCAGGATGAGGCCCGCACCCTGAAGCACAACTACATCGGCACCGAGCACATCCTGCTCGGCCTGGGGCGTGAGAACAAGGGCGTCGCCGGCGCGCATCCTTCGTAACGGGCTGACCCGGGTGCTCTCCGGGTACCAAGGGCGTCCGTGACGGTCCGACCACTCCGGATGCGATCGTGGGCACACGGTTCATCGGTGTTTGCGAACAATCCGAATTCGGACGGCGGCGGATGTCCGCAAAGTGCGGCAATTCCTCGCTTGCAAGCGGGTTCCCGACTCCCTAGTGTTCCCCGTGCGCCGCCGAGGGCAGCCGAGTAGAGCGAAGCCGGGCGGACGGGCCGTAGAGGTGACTCGAAAGTCCGTTCGACCGGGGGACGAAAGGCAAGCCGGGGCGGCGAATCTCTTAACCCCCGCAGCGGCGCGAACCGCATCTCGTAGGTAGCCGTTACCGGCGAGATGGTTGGTCCCACGGCCGCGCGATGTCCTGGGCGGCTGCGAACCGAGCAGCGCAAGGACGCAGGGAGCGTTCATAGGCCGACACTATGGGCGCGACCGAGCACGTCGCGATGCGATGGTTCGCGGCCGCAGGCCCACCACGATTCGTACCCCCGGCAGCACGCTGACGTCCAGGCGCGCGCCGCCGTGGGACCAATCATCTAGCCTTCGCGCCGATATGCCAAGGGTCTTGATCGCGGAGGACGACCGCGTCATCGCGAACGCCATGGCGACGCACCTCCGCGGCGCCGGCATGGACGTCGAGTGGGCGGACAACGGCGACGCGGCGCTGCGCAAGCTGCGCTTCGAGCGGCCGGATGTCGCGGTGATCGACCTGATGCTCCCCGGCGAGGACGGCTGGCGGATCACGGAGGCGCTTCGCTCCGAGGGCGCGACGATCCCGATCATCATGATCAGCGCCCGCGGGTCCGAGCACGACAAGGTGCACGGCCTGCGCATCGGCGCGGACGACTACCTGGCCAAGCCGTTCGGGATGCGCGAGCTGGTGGCGCGCGTCGAGGCGGCGCTGCGGCGGTCGGGCATGGTGCCATCCGACCGCGACGCGGGCCGCGTCGAGGCGCCCGGGCTGGTGGTCGACGCCGACCTGCACCAGGCGCTGCTCGACGGCGCGGACGCCGGCCTCACCCGTACCGAGTTCCGGCTGCTGTGGGTGCTGGCGGGCGAGTCGGGCAAGGCGCTCACCCGCGACCAGCTCCAGCAGCGCGTGTGGGGCACCCCGTACCGCTACCGCGACCGCACCGTCGACGTCTGCGTGCGCAAGCTGCGGCAGAAGCTCGACCAGCGCTCGGCGACGCACACGTACATCCAGACCCACCCGGGAGTGGGTTACCGATTCGAGGCGATGGCAAGGGGGACGGCGGGATGAAGCTTGCGGTGCTGGGAACGGGGACGGTCGGGCGGACGATCGCGACGAAGCTCGTCGAGCTCGGTCAAGAGGTGACGATGGGCTCGAGGACGGCCAACAACGGGACTGCCGCCGAATGGGTGGCCGCGGCCGGCGGCGGCGCGGCGCAGGGGACGTTCGCCCACGCGGCGTCCGGGGCGGAGCTCGTCTTCAACTGCACCGGCGGCGCCGTCGCGGTCGACGTTCTGCGCGCTGCGGGTGCGGAGAACCTGGCGGGGAAGGTCGTCGTCGACGTCTCCAACCCGCTCGACTTCTCCCGCGGAAGGCCGCCGACGCTCACGGTGTGCAACACCGACAGCATCGGGGAGCAATTGCAGCGCGAGTTCCCCGACGCCCGGATCGTGAAGACGCTGAACACCGTGAACCAGGCCGTGATGACGAACCCGGCCATCGTGCCGGGGAGCCACACGCTCTTCATCAGCGGAAACGACGCCGCGGCCAAGGAGACGGTCACGGGCATCCTGGGCGATTTCGGCTGGCCGCCGGAGGCGATCCTCGACCTCGGCGACATCACCGCCGCCCGCGGGCAGGAGATGTACCTGCCGTTGTGGCTGCGGCTGATGGGCACGCTCGGGCAGCCCGACTTCAACATCGCCGTCGTCCGCGGCGGCTAGCCGGACCGCACCGCGGCGGGCGCGGGCAGCACCACGCGCATCGTCGTGCCCGACGTCGGGCTCGACTCGGCGGTCGCCCGGCCGCCGTACTCCTCGGCGATGTGTTTGACGATCGCGAGCCCGAGGCCCGTCCCGGGGCCCGACCGGGCGTCCTCGACACGGTGGAAGCGCTCGAACACCCGGGCCAGGTGGTCGGGCGGGATGCGGCCGCCGGAGTCGTGGACGACGACCTCGACCGCGCCCGAGAGCCCCCGGACGCGCACCTCGACGCTCTCGCCCTCGCCGGCATGGCGGATGGCGTTCTCGACGAGGTTGTCGAGCACCGCTTCGACGAGCCGCGGCGGCACCGCCACCACGAGGCCTCGATTGGCGTGGGCGGTGAGCAGCATCGAGGCTTCGGCCGCCGCTTGGGTGTGGCGGCGCAGGCAGGCGGCCACCGCCTCTGCCATGTCGGTGGGCTCGGCGCTGCCGTCGAAGCGGTGGCTCTCGAGCTGGACGAGCATGATCATGTCCTCGATCAGGCGGCGCATGCCGTCGACCTCGAGCCGGGCCTGGGCGATGATCTCCGCCCGGCCCTCGTCCGGGAGGTCGAGGCCGAGCGTCTCGACAAGCCCGAGGATGCGCTGGAGCGGCGTGCGCAGCTCGTGGGACACGCCGGCCGAGAACAGCCGGCGCGCGTCGCGGTAGTCGGCCTCGGCGCTCTCGTCGGTCAGCACGACGACGCAGCGCACCCCGCCCTCGCCTCGAAACGCCTGGATATGCGCGCGATAGCGGCGCCGGTCCGGCTCGTAGACTGTCAGGCCGACCTCACGGGCCGGCGGGCCGCCGGCGAGCGCCGACTCGACCGCGGCGGCCAGGTCCGGCTGCGAGCTGAGGTCGAGCAGGGCGCTCGCCTCGTCCCGCGCGAGCGCGTTTGCCCGAACGAGCTGCCGATCCGCATCGAACACCAGGACCGGGTTGGGGACGGCCGCCATGAGCGCGTCGCGGCCCGCGCGCGCTTCGGAGAGCTCGGAGCGCGGGACGCGGTCGCGCAGATCGCGGGCGAACGCCTCTTCCCGCTGGGCCTGGTCGCGCCGTCCGCGGACGAGCAGGACGAGCGCGATCCCGAGGGCTACCGCCAACGCCGCAATCGCCGCCGTCATCGGGGCGAGCGTACCAGTGCGCGTTTGTATGCTGCCGACGATGAAGGTGACCCTCCCCGACGGCAGCGGGCTCGACCTGCCCGACGGCGCGAGCGGCCTCGACGCCGCCGCGGCCGTCGGCCCGCGGCTGGCCAAGGCCGCCGTGGCGGTCCAGGTCGACGGCGAGGTGCGCGACCTGCGCCTGCCGGTGCAGGACGGCGAGCAGCTGCGCATCATCACCGACCGGGACCCCGAGGCGCTCACGGTGCTGCGCCATTCGACCGCCCACGTGATGGCGCAGGCGGTGCTGCACCTGTGGCCGGAGACGAAGATCGCGATCGGCCCGGCGATCGCCGACGGCTTCTACTACGACTTCGAGTTCCCGGAGCCGATCGGCCCCGAAGATCTGGAGCGGATCGAGGCCGAGATGCGGCGCATACTGGCCACGCCGGCGGAGTTCGTCCGCGAAGACGGCGTCGACAAGCCCGGCCTGCTCGCGCGGTTCGAGGCGGAGCACCAGCCGTACAAGCTGGAGATGGCCGAGGGCCTGCCGGACGGCGACATCAGCCTCTACCGCAACGACGACTTCGAGGATCTCTGCCGCGGCCCGCACCTGCAGACGACCGCGCCGATCAAGGCTTTCAAGCTGCTCTCCCAGGCCGGGGCGTACTGGCGCGGCGACTCGGACAAGACGATGCTCACTCGCATCTACGGCACCGCGTTCTTCAAGCAGGCCGACCTGGACGAGTACCTGCGGCTGCTGGAGGAGGCCCGCCGCCGCGACCACCGCCGCATCGGCCGTGAGCTCGACCTCTTCCACACCTCCGAGGTCGCCCCGGGGGCGCCGTTCTGGCACCCGCGAGGGATGGTGATCTGGAACGAGCTGACCCGGCTCTGGCGCGAGCTGAACCAGGATCGCGGCTACCGCGAGGTGCGCACGCCGATCATCTACTCGGTCGACATCTGGCGCCGCTCCGGCCACTGGGACAAGTACCGCGAGAACATGTTCTTCACCGAGAAGGACGGCCGGCCGCTGGGCGTGAAGCCGATGAACTGCCCGGGCCACGTCGAGATCTACCGGTCGGCCAGGCGCAGCTACCGCGACCTGCCGATGCGGCTCGCCGAGCAGGGGCTCGTGCACCGCGACGAGCCGTCCGGCGCGCTCCACGGCCTGCTCCGCGTCATCCACATCACCCAGGACGACGCCCATATCTTCTGCACCGACGACCAGGTCGAGGACGAGGTCATCGGGTGCCTCGAGCTGGCCCGGCACATCTACGGGATCTTCGACCTGCCGGTGCGGCTCGAGCTCTCGACCCGGCCCGACAACCGCATAGGCGACGACGCCCTGTGGGACCGGGCCGAGGGCGCCCTCGCCGAACGCGCTTGCGCGCGCCGGCGAGGAGTACGACCTGAACGAGGGCGACGGCGCCTTCTACGGCCCGAAGATCGACCTACACATGACCGACTCGGTCGGGCGGTCGTGGCAGATGGGCACCATCCAGCTCGACTATCAGATGCCGGAGCGGTTCGACATGGTCTACACCGGCGATGACAACGCCGAGCACCGGCCGGCGATGGTGCACCGGGCGCTGTTCGGGGCGTTCGAGCGCTTCATCGGAATCCTGATCGAGCACTACGCCGGCGCGTTCCCGCTGTGGCTGGCGCCGGTGCAGGCGATCGTGCTCCCGGTGGCCGACCGCCACGACGAGTACGCGAACCAGGTCGCCGCCGACCTCGTCTCGGCCGGGCTGCGGGCCGAGCCCGACCTGCGCACCGAGTCGGTCGGCAAGAAGATCGCCGAGGCCGAGCACCAGCGCATCCCCTGCATCCTGGTGGTCGGCGACAAGGAGGTCGAGGCGGGCACCGTCTCGCTGCGCCGCCGCGACGAGGGCAACCTGGGCGCCCGCCCGCTGGCCGAGCTGCGCGACGAGCTGGCCGCCGAGGCCGCCTCCCGCAAACCTGAATAAACGGGGTCAGACCCCTTTTATTCAGGCGACCCTGTGCCAGGCACCTGCTGCTCGGTCCGTAGCGTGAGGTCGAACCGGGCCCGGTCGCCGCGGTAGAGGTCGCGGGCGAACTCGACCGCCCGCCCGTCCGCGGCGCGCGTCGTCCGCACGACCAGGATGGCCGGCGTGCCGGGCCGGGCGCCGAGGTGGCGGGCGTCGGCGGCGTCGAGCGCCGCCGGCTCCAGCGACGTCTCGGCGCTGACCGGGTCGACGCCGTACCGGCTGCGCATGACGGCGTAGAGCGACTGCTCGGCGAGCTCGTCGGGGGCGAGCTCCGGGCACACCGCATGCGGCACCCAGAAGGTCTCGAGCAGCAGCGGCTCGCCGTCGCCGAAGCGCAGCCGCCGCACCATCCACGCGGCCTCGCCGGCGTCGAGGCCGAGCGCCTGCCGGGCAACCTCGCCCGGCTCGTCCATAGAACGCATCTCGAGCACGCGCCCGCTGGGGTGGATGCCCTGGCGGCGCATCTGCTCGGAGAACCCCGCGAGCCGCTCGAGCGAGTGCACGACTCGGGGCGGCGAGACGTAGGTGCCGGAGCCGGGCCGGCGGTAGACGACGCCGCGGCGGACGAGCAGCTCGACGGCCTGCCGCGCGGTCATCCGCGAGAGCCCGAAGCGGTCGGCGATCTCGCGCTCCGAGGCCAGCCGGTCGTGCGATGTCAGGTCGCCCGCCGCGATCCGCTGCTGGAGCACATCCGCGACCTCACGGTAGCGCGGGGCCTCGGCGCTTGCCATCCGTGCAACCTACCGCACCATGGCGGGACCGACAGCAATTTGGGAGCGGGCTTGGGTGAGTCCGCCCTATACATGAAGGCGTTCGCCTTGTAGCGTTCCGGAATGCCGCCCCGTCGGATCGAGCTCGTGCGTGTGGCAGGGACGCACCGCGAGGTGGGGTGCCAGATAGGCGCCGCGACGGCCGCGGTCGTGCGCCGGCACGCCGCGGCGTTGGACGCCGGCGCGGTGGCCGCGGCGGCCGCCTACCGCGAGGTCACGGCCGCCGAGCTGCCCTGGCTGATCGAGGAGCTGGACGGCGTCGCCGAGGGCGCGGGTGCCGATCCCCTGGCCGTGTTCGCGGCCTCGATCGAGGAGATCGCCGTCGCCGAGCCGGCCCCGGCGTCCCGCTGCTCCGACCTCGTCGCGACCGCGCCCGCGACGCCGGACGGCCACGTGTGGGTGGCGCACAACAACGATCTCGGGCCGGAGTCGGAAGACGAGCTCGTCGCCCTCGAGTGGTCGGTCCCCGGCGAGCCGGTCTCGTTCACGATCGGGATCGGGCCGTGGATCAGCGTCGGCTTCAACTCGGCCGGCCTCGCGCTCACCGGGAACGAGCTCTCGCCGAACGACGACCGGGTCGGCATCCCGCGCCTGCTGCTGGTGCGCGACATCCTCCGCCGGCGAACGCTCGCCGAGGCCACCGGGGCGGCTCTCCACCCCCGCCGGGCCTCGTCGTACAACAACCTCCTGAGCCACCGCGACGGCGGTGTCGTGAGCGTCGAGGGCTCCGCCACCGACGCCGAGCTCCTGCGCCCGGACGACCGCGGCACCCTGGCCCACACGAACCACTACACGAGCGAGCGGATGGCCGCGTACGAGCGCGATCCCACGGAGATCGAGGGGTCGTGCGCGCGCCAGCGCTCGGCCCGTGCCTGGCTCGACAGCGGCCCGGCGACGCCGCAGCTCCTGCGCGACGCGCTCTCCGACCACACCGGCGCGCCGGACTCGCTGTGCCGCCACGTCGAGCACGGCGCGCAGTCGAAGACTGTCTTTTGGTGCCTTGCCGACGTCACAGAAGGGACGATCCGGTACGGTCGCGGAAACCCGTGCGACTCCCAGGAGCAGCGCTACGCCTTCAACTGAGACCCCCACACACCGCTATGCGCAGCTGACCTGGCCGCAGGTCGCCGAGTGGTCGCAGCGCGACCCGGTGTGCGTGATCCCGGTCGCGACGCTCGAGGACCACGGCTACCACCTGCCGATCGACACGGACGTGGTCATCGCCGAGACGCTGGCCGACCTCGCCGTCCAGCGCTGCTCGGAGCAGGCGCTACTGCTGCCGACGGTGACGCACGGCTACACCCCGCACCACATGGACTTTCCGGGGCCGATCACGATCGACTGGAAGACGTTCGTCGACGGCCTGCTCGACATCGGCCGAAGCCTCTTCCGGCACCGCTTCTCGCGCATCCTCTTCGTGAACGGGCACGGCTCGAACGTGCCGCTCGTCGAGATGGCGGCGCGCCTGCTCATGGTCGAGCGGCCGGAGGCAACGGCGGCCTCCTTCTGGTACCTCTCGAGCCCCGAGTCGGCCGAGCTGCTGCGGCGCACGCGCGACTCCGACGCACCCGGCGGCATGGCCCACGCGTGCGAGCTCGAGACGTCGCTCTATCTGGCGATCAAGCCCGAGCTCGTGCAGATGGGCAAGGCCGTGCGCGAGATCCCCGACTGGGGCTCGGAGAACGTGTGGATGGACTGGAACGACGGGCCGCTCTCGGTCAAGGGCGCCTGGAGCGGATGGACGGAATCGGGCGTCATCGGCGACGCGACGGTGGCGACGGTCGAGAAGGGCAGGCTCTGGCTCGACCGCGCCGTCGCCGAGATCGCCGGATATATCGAGGAGCTGGCCGTGCGCGAACCGCGCCCGGGCCGGGACCATCATGAACCACCGTGGGAGGGACCCAGATGACAGCGCGCAGGTTGATAGCAACGACGATGCTCATAGCCCTGGTTTCGATCGCCGCGGGCTGCGGCGGAGGCGGGGCATCCCCCGGAGGCGGCGGAGGCGGCAGCGGCAGCGTCGTCAAGGGCGGCATCCTGCGCGTCGGCACGACGAACTACATCGACTCCCTCAATCCCTTCGTGGCCATCGAGAGCCAGTCCTACAACGCCTTTGTCATGGAGTACCCGCAGCTCGTCCAGTACGGCCCCGGCGAGAAGCTCGAGGGCGACTGGGCGACCAGCTGGACGACGTCGTCCGACGACCTCACGTGGACGTTCCACCTGAAGCCCGGCGGCAAGTGGTCGGACGGCAAGCCGCTGACCGCCGAGGACGCCGCGTGGACGGGGAACACGATCGTGAAGTACCAGGCCGGGCCGACGGCGGCCGTGGCCGCGGCGCTCACCCACGTGAAGAGCATGGACGCGCCGAACGCCACCACGCTCGTCATCCACTACGACGCGCCGGTGGCGAACGTGCTGCCGCAGCTCGAGCAGTTCTTCATCCTGCCCGAGCACGTGTGGAAGCCGTACGTGGGCACGAACGGCAAGGGCCTGAAGACGTTCCGGCCCGAGCAGCACCTGCCGACGGTCGCCGGCGGCGCCTACTTCATCTCGCAGTACCAGGAGAAGGGCACCACGGTCTTCAAGCCCAACCCGGGCTTCTACGGGCCGAAGTCCAATGCCGAAGCGGTGGCGATGACCTACTACACGAACTCGACCTCGATGATCGCCGACCTGGACTCGGGCAACATCGACTTCGCCGACCAGGTGCCGTTCAACGCGATCAGCTCGCTGAAGAAGGACTCTCGCTTCGACGTCAAGTCCGTCCCGACGTCCGAGGTCACGAACATCACGATCAACACGAACCCGCTCAAGGCCAAGAATCGCGAGCTCCTGAACCCCCACCTGCGCGAGGCGCTCGAGTACGCCACCGACCGCAATTCGATCGTGAAGGTCATCTTCGCCGGGTACGCGAAGCCGTGGGCGAACATGCTCTCGCTCGAGTCCGGCGCGTTCTGGCTGAACCCGGCCATCAAGCCGCTGCCGTTCGACCTGTCCAAGGCGAACCAGATCCTCGACTCGCTCGGCTACAAGCGCGGCTCGGGCGGCATCCGGATGGTGCCCGCGACGACCGGGAAGTACGCGCAGGCGGCGCACCCGATGGACTACAACGTCATCGTGCCCGACAGCCTCGACTTCAACGGCGACCGCCAGTTCCAGATCATCGCCGACGACTGGGCCAAGATCGGGATCAAGCTGCACGAGGTCGCCGGTGGCGACAGCGGCCAGGCCTACGGGGACGAGACCGCCGGGGCGTACACCAAGTTCGACTTCGCCACCTGGGACTGGGCCGAGTACGTCGACCCTGATGCCCAGCTGTCCTACATGACCCGTGGCCAGTGGTACAGCTGGAACGACACCGGCTACAACAACCCGCTCTTCAACAAGCAGTACCTGCAGCAGGCCACGCTCACCGATCCCAAGCAGCGGCAGGCGCTCGTGTGGAAGATGGAGGCCGAGATCGCCCACGACCGGCCGTACATCCAGCTCGTGAACGAGTACCTGGTCACCGCTGACGACAAGACCTGGACGGGCTTCTATCCCGACCTGAACGGCTACTGCAAGTGCTACTACACGTCGCCCCACAAGACCGGATGACCCGCTGAACCGCGTCGAGACGAAGCAGAGGACGGCGTGAGCGGAACCGACTACATCCTCAAGCGCACCCTGTTCGCGATCGTGACGGTGTTCGTCGCCATCACGCTGAACTTCGTGCTGTTCCGCGCCCTGCCGGGCAACGCGGTCACCGGGCTTCGCTGCGGCCACTGCACGAAGCAGTTCCGCGAGTCGCTCGTGAAGCAGTACGGCCTCGACAAGCCCAAGCTGCAGCAGTACTTCGTCTACCTCGACCGGCTCGCCCACGGCGACCTGGGCACGTCCACCTTCGACAACCGGCCCGTCTGGGACGACATCAAGACGCCGCTCTGGAACACGCTGCCGATGATCGTCGCGGGCACGGTGATCTCGATCCTGCTCGGCGTCGTCACGGGGGTGGTCGCCGCCTGGCGGCGGGGCACATTTGCGGACTCGAGCAACACGTGGACCGCGCTCGCGTTCTACGCGATGCCGACGCAGTGGATCGGCCTGCTCGTGATCTTCTACATCGCCATCCCGCTGGGCCTGCCGGCGAGCGGGATCGAGTCCAATACCCTCGGCATCCTGTCGACGCCGTCGACGTGGGCCGTGTTCAGCGACCGCGTCTCCCATCTGTTCCTGCCGGCCCTGGTGCTCGGGATCGGCCTCTACGGCGAGTACGCGCTGATCGTGCGCTCGTCGATGCTCGAGACCCTCGGCGAGGACTACGTGCTCACGGCCCGGGCGAAGGGCATGCGCAACTGGTCGATCGTGTGGAAGCACGCGCTGCGCAACGCCATGCTGCCGCTGGTGACGCTGATCGCCCTCTCGCTCGGCTCGATCGTGGCCGGCGCGATCGTGGTCGAAGACGTGTTCTCGTACCCGGGAATCGGCCTTGCCACGATCGACGCGATCAACCGTCGCGACTACCCGGTGCTTCAGGGCATCTTCCTGATCCTGACCCTCTCGGTGATCGTCGCGAACTTCATCGCCGACCTCGTCTACTTCAAACTCGACCCACGGGTGACTGAATGAGCGAAGCAATCGGACTCGTCGAGGCCCCGGCAGCGGTCGAGTCGGCGCCGCGGCGCGGGTTCATCCGCGAGGTGATGTTCGGCCAGCGCGTCGCCGTGATCGGATTCGCCGTGCTGCTCTTCTTCGTCATCATCGCGATCATCGGCGCCGTGGATCGAGCCGTACAGCACGACGACGCAGGTCGGCCCCGTCTACGCGCCCCCGAGCAGCCAGCACTGGCTCGGGCTCGACGACGGCGGCATCGACATGCTCTCCGAAGTGATCGCGGGCGCGCGCGTCTCGATGATCGTCGGGTTCGCCGGGGCGGCCGTCGCGATGATCATCGGCGGCGGCGTCGGCCTGCTCTCCGGCTACTTCGGCAACAAGACCGACATCATCCTCATGCGGATCACCGACTACTTCCTGGTGATCCCCGACGTGCCGCTGATGATCGTGGCCGCCGCGGTGTTCGGCCGCAGCCTCCTCAACGTCGTCCTGATCATCGGGATCATCTACTGGACGAGCACCGCGCGGCTGATCAGGGCGCAGGTGAAATCCGTGCGCGAGCGGGTGTACGTGCAACGCGCCCGCGCGCTCGGCGGGGGGCACAACCGGCTGCTGTGGAAGCACGTCCTCCCCAGGTGGCGCCGCTGCTCGTCGCCAACACCGTGCTGACGATCGCGATCGCCGTCTTCGCCGAGACGTACATCGCCTTCCTCGGCCTCGAGGATCCCGTCCACGATCTCGTGGGGCAAGCTGATCCAGAACTCGCTCACCGGCGGGGCGATCTTCCACAAGGCGTGGTGGGCGATCATCCCGCCGGGCTCTGCGTGACGATCGTCATCCTGGCCGCGACGATGATGGGCCAGGCGATGGAGGACGCGCTCAACCCGCGCCTGCGGGTCGGCCACCTGTCCGTGCGCCGGTTCCGGCTGCGGCCGCTGAGCGGAAGGCTCGAGTCCGAGTGAGCGCGCGAACGCCCGTGCTCGAGCGTCGACGGCCTCGAGGTCTGGTTCGACGTCCCCGGCGGGGAGCTGCACGCCGTCCAGGGGGTCGCGTTCGACCTCTACCCGGGCGAGCGGATGGGGCTCGTGGGCGAGTCCGGCTGCGGCAAGACCACCACGATCCTGGCGCTCATGGGCCTGCTGCCGCCGAGCGCGAGCGTCGCCGGCCGGGTGGTGCTCGAGGGCAACGACGTGCTCGCGAGCGGCGAGGACTCGATGGCGCCGCACCGCTGGCGCGACGTCGCAATGGTGTTCCAGGGGGCGATGAACGCGTTCAACCCGGTGAAGCGGATCGGCGTCGCAGATCGCCGAGCCGATGGAGCTGCACGGCGTTGCGTCGGGCCGGGCGGCGCGGCACGCAGGCCGCGGAGCTGCTGGAGATGGTCGGGATCTCCGGGTCGCGGGCCAATCGCTACCCGCACGAGTTCTCGGGCGGCATGCGCCAGCGGGCGGCGATCGCGATGGCGCTCGCGTGCAACCCCAAGGTGCTGCTCGCCGACGAGCCGACGACGGCGCTCGACGTGATGGTGCAGGCCCAGATCCTCGAGCTGCTCGTGCGCCTCACCGACGAGCTCGGCCTGGCGATGATCCTCGTCACGCACGACCTGCCCGTGGTCGCCCAGGTATGCCGCCGGGCCGCCGTGATGTACGCCGGGAAGGTGGCGGAGGCGGCCCCGATCGAGACGCTCTTCCACGACCCCCGGCACCCCTACACGCGGATGCTCTTCCAGGCGACGCCCGACCTCTACGGCGACGACGAGGTGATGTCGATTCCGGGGGCGCCGCCCAGGCTCGACCGCGAGGTCGTCGGCTGCCCGTTCCAGCCCCGCTGCGACTCGTCGTTCTCGCCCTGCCCGGAGAAGGAGCCGCGGCTGCGCGAGGTCGGAGACAACCACATCGCCGCCTGCCATCTGAACGACGTCCCCGCAGAGGTCGCCCGGTGAGCGCCGCCGAGGCCGCCGGGACTCCGGCCGCGATGGATGGGCCGCTGCTCGAGGTCTCCGGGCTCGTCACCCGCTATCCCGTGCCGCGCGGCTTCCTGGCGACGCTCCGACGGCGGGAGCAGTTGCACGTGCACGCCGTCGAGGGCGTCGACTTCTCGGTCGGCCCGGGTGAGCTGCTCGCGCTCGTCGGCGAGTCGGGATGCGGCAAGACGACGACCGCCCAGACCGTGATGCGGATGGTCCACGCGGACGAGGGCCGGATCAGCTTCCGCGGGCAGGACATCTCGCACATGAACCACAAGCAGCTGCGGCCGCTGCGGCGCGAGATGCAGATCATCTACCAGGATCCGTACGAGTCGCTCGACCCGCGATACCGGGTGCGCGACACGGTTGCGGAGCCGCTCCAGATCCACGGGATCGGCGGCAGCGCGGCCGAGCGCGACGCGCTGGTCGTGCAGGCGCTCGTGCAGGCGGGCCTGCAGCCGCCGGAGCTCTACCTCGACCGGTTCCCGCACGAGCTCTCCGGCGGCCAGCGCCAGCGCGTCGCGATCGCCGCCGCGATGGTGCTGAAGCCGAAGCTGCTGCTGGCGGACGAGCCGGTGTCGATGCTCGACGTCTCGGTGCGGGCCGGCATCCTGCGCCTGCTGGACGAGCTGCGCCGCGACGGCCTCGCCATCCTGATGATCACCCACGACCTCTCGACGGCGGCCCACTTCGCCGACCGGATCGCGGTGATGTACCTCGGCCGGATCGTCGAGGAGGGGCCGGCGAAGGATGTCGTCCGAAACCCGCTCCACCCGTACACCAAGGCGCTGATCTCCGTCGTTCCCAAGCGCGACCCGCGCAACTCGACCGTGCCGCAGATCCTGACCGGCGAGACCCCGAACCCCGTGCACATCCCGCCCGGGTGCCGGTTCCATCCCCGCTGCCCGATCGCCGAGGAACGGTGCAAGACCGTCGACCCCGAGCTGCGCACGCCCGGCTCGGCGACGACGCCGGAGCACCGGGCGGCGTGCATCCTGGCATGAGCCGCTGGCGCGACCTCGCCGGGCCGGTGGGCCTCTTCCCGACGGGCGCGCGCAACGCCATCACGGACGTGCCCGGGGTGCGCGTCGGCCATGCCCAGGCGGGCAGCGGCGAGGCCACCGGCGTCTCGGTCGTCGTGCCGCCGCGGCTGCCCGCGCGGGCCGGCGTGAACACGGTGAACGGCGTGGGGGAGCTGACGAAGAAGCTCGAGATCGACGAGTGGGGGATCATCCAGTCGCCGGTGTGGCTGTGCGGCACCCACGCCGTCGGCACCGTCTACCACGGCGCCGTGCTGGCCGCCGGGGGCGACCCCGACAACACGGTCATCCCGGTGGTCGGCGAGTGCGACGACTCCGACATGGGCGACTCGCGTACCGTCACGGTCGACGATGTCAACGCGGCGCTCGCGAACGCGGGGGAGGAGTTCGCCGAGGGGACTGTCGGCGGCGGCACCGGGATGACGTGCTTCGACTTCCCGGGCGGCATCGGCACGGCGTCGCGGATCGTCGACGGCCACACGATCGGCGTGCTGCTCATGTGCAACTTCGGCGACCGCGAGCGGTTCACCTCCGGCGGGCTGCGCTTCGACCCGGCCGAGCCGCCGCCGCCGCCCGAGGGCTCGTGCATCGCGGTCTGCGCGACCGACGCGCCGCTCGAGGCCCAGCAGCTGCGGCGGCTGGCGCTGCGACCGCTGCTCGGGCCTGGCCCGGACCGGCTCCTACGCATCGAACGGCTCCGGTGAGATCGCGGTCGCGGTCACCGTCGCAGAGCGGGAGGGCTTCCCGCTCGAGCGGCTCTCCCCGCTCTTCGCCGCAGCGTACGAGGCGGCCGAGGAGGCGGTCTACAACTGCCTCGTCGCCGCGAAGCCGGCGCGCCGCCGGAACGGGAAGATGCAGGACGAGTTCCCGGTTCACCTGGTCCGCCGCGGGGCGTAGGATGGCCGCATGGAGGGCATGAGCGTCGAGCTTCGGGTGCGCCTGTCGGCGGCCGACGTGCACTACGGCGGCAACCTGGTCGACGGGGCCCACGGTCTCGAGCTCTTCGGCGACATCGTCACCGAGCTCGCCATCCGCACCGACGGTGACGAGGGCCTCTTCGCCGGCTACGAGAAGGTCGAGTTCCTGGCCCCGCTCTACGGCGGCGACTTCGTGCGCGCCACCGGCACGATCGCGCGCATGGGGAACACCAGCCGCACGGTCGACCTCGAGATCTGGAAGGAGCTCTCGGCCCGTCCGGATGTGAGCGACTCCGCCGCCGACCTGCTGCCCGAGCCTGTCCTCGTCACCCGCGCCCGCGGCACGTACGTCGTACGCCGGGAGCACCAGCGCGGCCCGGGCGGCGCGGGCATCGCCGCCGGCCACTGACCCGCCAAACGGGGTCAGACCCTTCCATTCACGGGTCGGGCTAGACGGTCAGCTCGACCGCGGGCTTCGCGCTTGCGAGCAGCGCCCGCACGCGCGACTCGGTGACCTCGTCGAAGTGCTCGTAGAACTGGCTGACCGCGTGGAAGCGCTGGGGCGCGCGCAGCGTGACGAGCCGGTCGCACTCGCGCTCGAGCCGTTCCACGGCGAGGCGCGGCAGGACCGGGAGGGCGATCACGGTCTGGCGGGCGCCGGCGTTGCGCACCGCGGCCAGTGCCGCCCGGATCGAGGCGCCGGTCGCGGCGCCGTCGTCGATGATCATCGCGGTGCGCCCGACGAGCATCATCGGCGCCCCGCCGCGGAGCCGCTCGTCCATCTCGCGCGCCTGGGCGGTCGCGGTGTCGTACGCGCCGTCGACCTCGGTCGAGGTGAGCCGGCCCGCGACGCGCCGGTTCGTGTAGCGCTCGCCCTGGGGCGCCACCGCGCCCATCGCAAGCTCCGGATGGCCTGGCGTCCCCACCTTGCGGACGCACAGCACGTCGAGCGGCAGATCGAGCAGGCGAGCCGTCTCTGCGGCCACCGCGACGCCGCCGCGCGCGAGCCCGATGACCGTGACGTTCGCCTTCTTGCGCAGCTCCGGCATCGCCGCTGCGAGCGCCGCTCCTGCCTGGGTGCGGTCGTGGAACACCCCGCGATCATGCCCAAGGCGAGCGCGTCGGTCAAGGTTTCCGGAAGGACGATTTGGCCGCCACGAGTGCGTTGCTATACTGCCCGCCTGGCAAAGCAGAGGCATCACGCCCCTCACCTCGCCGGCTCTGTACCGGGAGGTTCAACCGAATCGTTCGGCTATCGCTTCCGTCGTGGAGGCGTAACTCGGGTGCTTTCGGCGCCCATTTTTTCGTGTCGAGGAGAGGAGCTCCAAGGGTTGAGGATGATCGTGAGTAGGCACAGGTCTTGAGGCCCCGCAGGCAGATCGACCAACGGCCGCAAGAGCCGACCACCCGGATCAACGAGGCGATCCGCGTGCCCCAGGTACGTCTGATCGACGCCGACGGCACGCAGATCGGCATCAAGAGCACAGACGAGGCGCAGAAGTACGCCTGGGACAAGAACCTCGACCTCGTCGAGGTGGCGCCCGAGGCCCGCCCGCCCGTATGCCGGGTGATGGACTACTCGAAGTACCGGTACGAGCAGGAGCAGAAGGCCAAGCTCGCGCGCAAGCACCAGTCGACGATCACGATCAAGGAGATCAAGCTGCGGCCGAAGATCGGCATCGGCGACTACGAGACCAAGAAGGGTCACGTCGTCCGATTCCTGAAGAGCCGGGACAAGGTGAAGGTCACGATCATGTTCCGCGGGCGCGAGATGACGCACCCGGAGCGCGGGCGAGACCTCCTGCTCCGCCTCGCCGAGGACGTCAAGGACCTCGGCGCTGATCGAATCTCAGCCGCTGCAGGACGGACGAAACATGGTGATGATGCTGGCGCCGCACAAGGCGGTGGCACCCGCCGCGAAGGCGGAAGACGACGCGCCCGCAGAGGCCGCCGACGAGGCCGCCGCCGGCGCCTGAAGGAGATCCGAGCATGCCAAAGATGAAGACCTCTTCCGCCGCGAAGAAGCGGTTCCGGCTGAGCGCCGGCGGGCAAGGTGCTGCGCCGCCGCGCCTTCCGCACCCACCTGCTCGAGCACAAGAGCGCGAAGCGGCGCCGGGTGAAGCGCCAGGCCAAGGAGATGGCCCCGGCGGATCGAACCGAGGCGCTGCGCCTCCTGGGAAAGCGATAGGAGCTCGACGATGGCACGCGTGAAACGCAGCGTCAACGCCAAGAAGAAGCGCCGCGAGGTGCTCGAGGCCGCGAAGGGATACCGCGGCATCAA
Organism: uncultured Actinomycetes bacterium; assembly: GCA_963708365.1. Lineage (GTDB taxonomy): Bacteria > Actinomycetota > Thermoleophilia > Gaiellales > JAICJC01 > JAICJC01. The sequence continues at coordinate 209,541 of CAVPSM010000002.1, read as the reverse complement.
GAAGAACACCTACCGCAAGGCGAAGGAGCAGATGCTGAAGTCGCTCTCCTACGCCTACCGCGACAGGCGAGCGCGCAAGCGCGACTTCCGCCGGCTCTGGATCATCCGCATCAACGCCGGCGCCCGCCAGAACGGGCTCTCCTACAACCAGTTCATGCACGGCCTGCGCAAGGCCGAGATCGAGCTCGACCGCAAGGTGCTCGCCGATCTCGCGATCTCCGACCCGAAGGCGTTCGGAACGCTCGCCGAGGCAGCCAAGGCCGCGCTTGCCGCATGACGGGCTCCCCGCCGTGGAGCCAATCACCTCCCACGGCAACGCCCGGCTGAAGCACGCGCGCAAGCTCCAGGCCCGCCGGCACCGGCGTGCGCTGGGGCAGTTCCTGGCCGAGGGCGAGGACATCGTCGAGGAGGCGCTCGCGGCGGGCATCCTGCCCGTCGAGACGCTGATCGCCGCCGACCGGCCGCCCGACGAGGGCCTGATCGCACGCCTCGCCCGGGGCGGGCCGGTCCTCCCGTGCGCGACGCGCTGCTCGCCGAGGTGGGCGGCCTCGGCCACCCGGCCCGCGTCATCGCGCTCTACGACATCGCCTCGCTCCCGCATGAATATCCGGTGCCAGGCACCGGATATTCACCCCTGGCCGTCTACCTGCACCGGGTGATCGACCCCGGCAACGTCGGCACGGTCGTGCGCGCGTGTCGGCGCGCTCGGGCCGGCGCGGCTCGCGCTCTCGCCGGGCTGCTCCGACCCGCTGGCGGGCAAGGGCGTGCGGGCGTCGATGGGCGCCGTCTTCCGGGTGCCGATCGAGGCCGGCGCCGAGCTCCCGCAGGACGGCGTGCGCGTCGCCCTGGTGGCCGACGCCGCGCGGCCGCTCTGGGAGGTCGACCTGACCGCCGCGACGACGCTCGTGGTCGGCGCCGAGCGCTACGGCCTGCCGGTCGAGGTGGTCGAGGCGTGCGACGTCGTGTGCGCGATCCCGCAGGCGGTGGGCGCCGAGTCGCTGAACGCCGCTCAGGCGGCGACGCTGGCGCTGTACGAGGCCGTCCGCCAGCGCGCTCAGGCGGCCAGCCCGAACGGCGGGTAGGCGTCGGTGACGAGCGTGAACGAGTAACCGGCCACGCGGTTCCCCCAGCGCATCACGCCCTCGACGAACTCGAACGCTCCGCGTGGGTAGCGGCCCGTGAAGACGATCGCGAACCACGCGAACACGACCACGAAGAACGCCGCGATCCCCATGAAGAACAGCACGATGAAGTGCGGGATGGCCAGGAACCACTTCACGAGCGGCAGCCATCGGTTGAGCTCGGGGCCGGCCACCTCGGGGTAGGCGCAGGTGCACCGACTGGTGCTCGTCGGTCGACGGGTAGCGGTCGTCCATCAGCGACAGGTAGACGAACACGCGGTTGGAGAAGCGGTTCAGCTCGAGATTCCAGTCGAACCACCAGCGCGGGTACTTGCGCCGGAAGAGCAGCATGAGCACGACCGGCAGCACACGGTGCCGCCGGCCGCCGCGACCTCCGCGCCCGTGCGATTGCCCGGCCCCCGTGCGAGAAGTGGGTGGTGCCCTGGTCGAGCAGCCCGAGAATGATGGCGATCGGGATGATCCAGAAGATCCGAAGCGCGGTCGACAGCCGATCGAGCGGGCGATCCGGGTAGTCGACGCTGAACGTGACAGGGTACGTTTCCATCGTCACGAGCCTAACGGAGGGCTCGGACGACGGGCCGTCCACACGGAGTCGGTCGAATCGGGCTCCAGCGGGCGCCGGTCGAACCAGGCGTATGCCCGGACCCGGTCGAACCCGGCCTCGTCGAGCAGCGCCCGCCAGCCGTACGGCTCGACCCACCAGAGCTCCATCTCGGCACACACGTCGCCGGCACGCACGGCCAGCTCGAGGCGCCGCGAGGTCTCGTCCCACAGCGCCCGCTCGTCGATCCCGGGCTCGCGTTCGATCCAGCGTCCATGCGTCTCGGCGATGTCGAGCGCGTCGGGGTGGAAGACGTCGAAGGCGAGCGTCCCGCCGGGATCGATCCGTCGAGACAGTTCCCGCAGGACGGCCAACCGCTCCTCGTCGTCGCGCAGGTGCAGGAACGCCCGGAACGGCACGGTCACGAGCGGAAACATCCCCAGCTCGGGCAGGTCGCGCATGTCGGCCCGCACGAGCGTCAGGACGACGCCGTGGGGCGCCGCCCGCCGGCGCGCCAGCTCCAGCATCGCGGCCGACGTGTCGACGCCGACGACCCTCAGGCCCGCGAGCGCTGTCGGCACCGCCACACGGCCCGACCCGACACCGATCTCGAGCACGGGCCCGCCGCTCGCGAGCGCGAGGTCGACGTAGAACGGGATGTCCTCGGTGACCGAACGGCACCAGGCGTCATAGCGCTCGCCGAGGCGGTCGTAGGCGGAGGGAGGCGTCCCGATGCTAACTACACTACCCGGCCACCATGGACCTCGACGCCCTCGTCTCGGACGCCCAGGCGCGGATCGCCGCCGCCGCCGGCTCGGCCGCGCTCGAGGAGGTGCGCATCGACGTCCTCGGGCGCAAGGCGCCGCTCGTGCTCGCGCTGCGCGAGCTCGGGTCGCTCGACCCCGAGCAGCGGCGCACCCGCGGAGCCGACCTGAACCGGGCCCGGCGGTCGCTCGAGGAGCTGGTCGAGCGCCGCTCGCGCGAGCTGGGCGACGCCGAGCTCGAGCAGCGCCTCCGCTCGGACCGGCTCGACGTCACGCTCCCCGGCTTGCGTGCCGCCGCGCGGATACGCCCACCTGATCGAGCAGACCCGGCGCGACATCCTCGACGTCTTCGTCGGCTTCGGATACCGCATCGACGACGGGCCCGAGATCGACACCGTCCACTACAACTTCGACGCGCTCAACCACGCCCCGACGCACCCGTCGCGGCAGGTCACCGACACCTTCTACGTCTCCGACGACGTCGTCCTGCGCACGCACACGTCGCCGGTGCAGATCCGCACGATGGAGGCGCAGCCGCCGCCGGTGTACATGGCCACGGCCGGCCGCTGCTACCGGCGCGACACGCCCGACGCGACCCATACCGCCATGTTCACCCAGATCGAGGGCCTCGTCGTCGACCGCGGCATCACCCTCGGGCACCTCAAGGGGACGCTGCTCGGCTTCGCCCGGGCGATCTTCGGGGCCGAGCGCGAGGTGCGCCTGCGGCCGCACTTCTTCCCCTTCACCGAGCCATCCGTCGAGGTCGACGTGAGCTGCTTCAACTGCGCCCGCGACGGCTCGCCGTGCCGCGTCTGCAAGGCCGAGGGCTGGGTCGAGATCCTCGGCGCGGGCATGGTCGACCCCAACCTGTACGGCTACGTGCAGGGGTACGACCCGGAAGAGGTGTCAGGCTTCGCGTTCGGCATGGGCGTCGAGCGGGTCGCCGGCCTGCGCCACGACATCCCCGACATCCGGCTCCTGTGGGAGAACGACCTGCGCTTCATGGAGCAGTTCGGATGAGGGTGCCCGTCTCGTGGCTGCGCGAGTACGTCTCGTTCGACCTGCCTCCGCGGGAGCTCGGCGAGCGGCTGTCGATGACGGGGACGAAGCTCGAGGCGCTGCACCGCCGCGGCGTGCCGCGCGCGCTCGAGTGCTACCGCGTGGGCCGCGTCATCACCCGTGAGCAGCACCCGAACGCCGACCGCCTCAGCCTGTGCAGCGTCGACATCGGGACGGGCGAGCCGCAGCAGATCGTGTGCGGGGCGCGCAACTTCGAGGCCGGGGCGACGGTCGCGGTCGCCCTCCCGGGCGCCGTCCTGCCCGACGGGACCGAGCTGCGGGTGGCGAAGCTGCGCGGCCTCGAGTCGCACGGGATGATGCTCTCCGAGCGGGAGCTCGAGCTCGGCCAGGACCACGACGGGATCATGCTCCTGCCCGGCGATTGGCAGATCGGCGACGCGCTGATCGATCATCTCGCGATCGCCGACGACGTGCTCGAGTTCGAGATCACGTCCAACCGGCCCGACTGCCAGAACGTCTACGGGATCGCGCGCGAGGTCTCCGCGGTGGTCGACACCGACCTGGCCGACTGGCCCGGAACGGAGCCGGAGGCGGTCGGGGACGGCACGGCCGGCGATTACGTGAAGGCCCGCATCGACGCGCCGGACATGTGCCCGCGCTGGGCCGCGCGCGTGTTCACGAACGTGCGCGTGGGGCCGTCGCCGCCGTGGCTCAAGGCGCGGATCAGCGCGGCCGGCATGCGGCCGATCTCGAACGTCGTCGACATCACCAACTATGTGATGCTCGCCATCGGCGAACCGACCCACGCCTTCGACCTCGACAAGGTCGCCGGCCGCGAGATCATCGTCCGCCGGGCGACCGAAGGCGAGCGGGTGACGACGCTTGACGGCCAGGATCGCGTCCTCGACACCGACACGCTCGTGATCGCCGACGCCGAGAAGCCGTCCGCGGTGGCCGGGCTGATGGGCTCGGAGTGGAGCGAGGTCACCGCCGAGACGACGACCGTGCTCATGGAGTGCGCGAACTTCGACGGGCCGACGACCCAGGCCTCCTCGATCCGGCTCGGGCTGCGCACCGAGGGCTCGAGCCGGTGGGAGAAGGGTCTCGACCCGCATCTGCCGCCGAAGGCGCTGCGGCTCGCGTCCCAGCTCATGGTCGAGCTGGCCGGTGCGACGCTCGTCCCCGGCGACATCGACCTGCACGGCGATCTGCCGGAGCCACCGGTCGTTCCGCTGCGGCGGGAGCGGCTGGAGGGGCTGATCGGGATCAGCTATCCGGACGACGAGGTCGACAGCACGCTGGCCCGGCTGGGCTACGAGTGGGCCGGGAACGGCTGGCGGGTGCCGACGTGGCGGGCGGCGGACACGACCCGCGAGGTCGACCTGATCGAGGAGGTCGCCCGCATCGGCGGGCTGGAGCGGGTGCCGGCCGCGATGCCCGGGGTGATCCGGGCGGCGGCCGCCTGAACCCGGACGAGCGGCTGCGGCGCAAGGTCGTCGACGTGCTGCGCGGGGCCGGCCTGTCCGAGGCGGCGACGCTCACGCTGTGGGATCTCGGGATGCCCGAGCGCCTACGCCTCCGGGCGGGCGACACCCGGTCGGCGCTGGTCGAGCTCCAGAACCCGATGAGCGCGGAGTGGGCAGCGATGCGGACGCTCGTCTTCCCGGGGCTCCTGCACTCGGCCCGGCGCAACCTGGCGATGTCGGCGCCGAGGGTGGCGCTCTTCGAGATCGGGCATGTGTTCCTGCGCAGCGACGGTGAGCTGCCCGAGCAGCCGGCGCGCGTCGCCGGCGTCCTCGCGGGCGAGGGAGCCGGCTTCTTCGCCGCCAAGGGCGTCGTCGAGGCGCTCTTCGCCGCCGCTTCGGTCGACGCTCCCGTCTTCCAGCCGCTCGACGAGCCGTTCCTGCACCCGGGCCGGGCGGCGGCCGTGGGCGACGGCTTCGTCGGCGAGCTGCATCCGCTGGTGGCCGAGGCGTTCGAGCTCGAGCCCGGCGTCGCCGTGTTCGAGCTGGGCCTCGACGGGCTGCGCGGACGGCCTCCCGAGGAGGTGCTCTACCGCGACGTGACGAGCTTCCCGCCGCTGCGCCAGGACATCGCCGTCGTCGTCGCCGACGACGTGGCTGCGGGTCGCGTCGTCGAGGTCGTGCAGTCGGCGGGCGGCGAGGCGCTCGCGCGGGTAGGGGTGTTCGACGTGTACCGCGGGCCGCAGGTGGGGGACGGGCGCAAGAGCCTCGCCCTGCACCTCGTGTTCCAGGCGCCCGACCGCACCCTCACCGACGCCGAGGCTGATGCGGTACGCGAGCGGATCGTGGCGGCGCTTCACGCCGACGTCGGCGGCGAGCTGCGCGCATGAGGCGCGACGAGCTCGTCGAGCGGCTGGACGGCTACTTCGGGACGCAGTCCGTCCGCGGGGACGAGTGGGGCGACCTGTTCGATCTCGTGTACCCCGACCCGTACTGGCGTGAATACGCCGACCCGGGGTACGAGGGCCGCTGGAACGGTCTGCTCGTGCGCGGCGCCGACGATGTGCGGCGGGTCGTCACGTGCGTGTTCCCGTCCGACCGGGTGGTCGGCCTGATCGAGCCGGGCACGTTCCTCTTCTCGGAGCACCCGATCGACTACGCCGACGAGCCCGGCTTCCTGCCGCTCGCCCGGGAGACGTTCGCGCGCATGCGCCGTGACGGGATCAGCTTCTACCACGTGCACGCGCCGATCGACCATCACCCGGACGTCTCGCCGTCGCGCATGTGCGCCGCCGCGATGGGTGTGCCGGTCGAGGAGGAGTACCTGCCGATCGCGGAGGGCATCGGCGGCGGGGCCGCGGTGATCGGCCCGTCGGACGCGACGGTGGACGAGTTGGCGGCGCGGCTGGGCGGCGAGCTCGGGCCGGAGGTGCCCGTGCAGGTGGTGCGGCGCCGGGCCGGGACCGATGCCGCCGGCCGTGTCGCCGTCGTCGGCGGAGGCGGGGCCGACCGCGACGCGCTGGTCGCGTCGCTCGCGCGCGGCTGCCAGACGTTCGTTACCGGCGGCGTCTTCACCCGCTGGGCGGCGGAGTTCAACGCGCTCGCCGAGGAGCGCGACGTTGCGGTGATCGACGGCACCCACTACGGCACCGAGATCCCGCCGCAACGGGCCATGGTGGCGTGGTTCCGGGAGCTCGGGCTCGAGGCCGAGTTCGTGCCCGACGGTCCCAAGTGAGTGGTCGCCGCGGTGTCGGCCGCGGCGCCGACACGCAGCGTTGGGTCGTCGGCACGGGCTAGCGGCCGATCGCCGAGCGGGCAGGCCGACCCTCGGCGGCGGCGACGGTGGCTGCTCTCACTCCCCGCCGCCAGATCAGGATGCTGACGGTGATTGTCCACAGGGCGAGGCCGGCAATTCCGGCGATCACTGCCGGCGACGCCAGGGCGATCCCGATCAGCGCGGCGGCCCAGCCGAGCCAGCGTGGGAGCGGCGCCCAGCGTACGGTCGCCACGCCCGCGGCCAGGCCGAACACGAGGCCTCCTGCCGACAGCGGCAAGACCATGTAGAGCGCGAGCATGTTGAGCGCCTGGGCGGCGGGTGGAGCGACTGTCGCGGGCATCGTCGCGAGCACGAAGTCGGCGCCGAAGAAGATGGCGGCACCTGCAGTCAATACGGCAGCGCCGGCCAGCAGAACCGCGGTGACCCCGTCCGCCGCGTCCGTGTCGCGTAGGTACGTGCGCAGCGACCCGGCGAACAGCGTGAAGAAGGCAAATCCTACGACGATGAGGATGTCGGACACCATGGCCTGCGTGCCGTGGGCCCGGTAGAACGCAAGCACTCTTGCCCCTCCGGCGCTCGCGCCCGGCGGAGAGTTGGCGGTCAGCATTCCGGCGATCGAGAGCAGCGCGAACGCCACACCGGTCAGCGGCGCAAGGCGGCTAAGCCGTATCCACATCTTGTCGTCCTTCCTTCGTTGGCAAGGCGGTTCCAGCCTGGCAGCGAAGGCGACTGCTGTCGTCGTCAGCGCGGGCGATTTCGTGTCCCCCGCGCGGACGACCGGCGTCCTCCTCGAGGTGGATGTCAGCGGCGTTTCCGGCCGGTATCGTCGCAGCGATGACCGTGCCCAGCATCCGTTCCGATGCGCGCAGGTACAGCTGGCAGGCAGCCGACATCGCGGCTGCAGGGCTGCTGGCGTCGATCGCCGTGGCAGGGGTCGTGTCGTCCGATCACACGACACCCCTGGCGGTGACGGCGGCCGCGGTGTTCGCGGCGACCGTCGGGTGGTGTTGGCGCGCTCCCACCGCAGCCGTCTGCGTGGGGTTTGTGAGCAGCGCGGTGCTGGTCGGGATCGTCGGCATCGATCTCGCCGTCGCGCCGGTTGTGACCGCAATCGTGTATTTCACGCTGGGGCGGACAGCGGCCACGGCACGCTGGCTGCCGGCCGAGGCTCTGCTGGTCGTCCTGGCGGTGCCGATCGTGGTGGCGAGCCCCGGAACGTCGCATGTGGTCGGTGTCGCGTCGGTGTGGCTGTTCTTCATCGCAGCGCCGTTTGCCGCCGGGCGGTGGGTCGCGCGCGGGACGCTTCTGGCCTCGGAGTTGCGACAGAACGTCGATGAGCTGGGCCGCCGGCAGCGCGAGCGGGAGAGGCGGGCGGTGTCCGAGGAGCGTGCCCGGATTGCCCGCGAGCTCCACGATGTGGTCGCGCACAACGTCAGCGTCATGGTCGTGCAGACCCAGGCGGCGCGACGCGTTGCCGCCGTCGATCTCGCCGTCGCGGGCGCGGCGCTCGAGGCGGTCTCGGACTGCGGTCGCGGTGCGCTGGTCGATATGCGGCGAATGATCGGCGTGCTTCACCGCGGCGATGTCGAGCTCTCCGTACCCGGGCTCGCCCAGCTACCGGCCCTGCTGGAGCGAGTGGAGGCATCGGGGCTACGAGTCACCCTGCACGTGCGTGGGGCGGCGCAGCCACTGCCGCCGCCGGTCGATCTGGCCGCATATCGGGTCGCACAGGAAGCCCTGACGAACGTGATCAAGCACGCCAGCGCCGCGAGCGTGGCAATCACCGTCGCTTACACGCAAGCCGCGGTCGAGCTGTCCATCCGCGACGACGGATGCGGACCGCACGACGCGGTGGCGGCGGGCTGTCCAGCCGGCCACGGCCTGATTGGGATGCGGGAGCGGCTTCTCCTCTACGGCGGCGAAACGCACACCGGCGGTGGGCCTGGAGGCGGATTTGAGGTCACGGCAAGGATTCCGATCGACGCCGGGCCGCCGGCGTGACGCGCACGGCATTGCGGATTCCGGACGGGTGGGCCGACCCTCTGCTGGCGGCGGTGCTGCTCGTCATCTGCGAGGTGGAGGTGGTCGCCGCCGCCGATGCCCGCGACGCGAGGTCGCTGGCCGCGTTCGTGGCGGCGGCGGCGCTCACCGTGCCCCTCGTGTGGCGGCGGCGGGCGCCCCTGGCAGTCGCGTGCATAGTGATGTTTGCGGTGGTGTCCCTCGCAGCGGCGCTCCCAGGGTTCAACACCCTCACCACGCCGATGTTCGTGCTCTTCATCCCCCCGTACTCCGTTGCCGCCCACGAGCGCCGGCGGCCGGCGCTGGCCGGGCTCGGGATCTGTCTCGCCGGCGCGATCGTTGTCAATGTCCTGCATCCTGAGGGCCTGAGCTCGGTCGTATTCAGCACGGGCACGGTCGGCGCGTCGTGGGCGGTCGGACGGGCGTTGCGCTCGCGGCGTCGGCTCGTCCACGAGCTCCGATCGACGGTGCTGCGGCTCGCTGCGGAGGAGGCGGGCCGCGAACGGCTCGCAGTCGCCGATGAGCGGACGCGGATCGCCGTGAGCTGAACGCCGCGGTCGCCCGCACGATCAGCCAGATGGTCGTCGAGAGCGAAGCCGCGCGGCGACTGCTCGAGGTCGACCGAGTGCGGGCCGATGCCGCGATGGCGGGGCTCGAGGACGCCGGGCGGGACACGCTCGTCGAGATGCGCCGGATCCTCGGCGTCCTGCGGCGGATCGACGACGCTCACGCCCTTGCCCCACAGCCCGGGCTCGGTCAGATCCGGGCGCTGATCGAGCAAGCGTGCGCAGACGGACGCGGTGTCGCGCTGCGCGTGGAGGGTGAACCCTGCCCGCTCCCGGCGAGCATCGACATCAGCATGTACCGGATCATCCACGAGGCGTTGGCGACCGCAGCCGATGGGGCGGTCGAGATCGTGCTGCGGTTCGACGAGGAGCACCTCGCCCTGTGTGTGGTCGCGGACCGAGCACCGGCCGCCTGGCCGACCCCGTCGATGTCTGAGCGGGCAGCCGTCTGTGACGGGACGCTGGAGGTGCGTCGCGGTCCGGGCGGACAGACGCGAATGCAGGTGCGAATGCCGCGCGTCTTCGACGAGGTGCTGGCGTGAGCATCCGTGTCGTCATCGCTGATGACCAGGAGCTCATCCGTACCGGCTTTCGGATGATTCTCGAGTCCGAGGACGATCTCGAAGTCGTGGGTGAGGCTGCGACCGGTCGTGAGGCGGTGGCGATGGCACGAAAACTGCGGCCCGACGTCGTACTGATGGACATCCGCATGCCCGCGCTCGACGGGATCGAGGCGACCCGCCAGGTGACAGCGCTCGGTGGCAACCCGCCGACCCGGATCCTGATCCTCACCACCTTCGACCTCGACGAGTACGTCTTCGACGCGCTGCGGGCGGGGGCGAGTGGGTTTCTGCTCAAGGACGTCCGCGCGGATCAGCTCGCCTCCGGGGTACGCATGATCTCCGCCGGGGATTCGCTGCTCGCGCCCAGCATCACCCGGAGGCTGATCGAGGAGTTCGCCGGCAGGCCTTCACCCGACTACCCCGGCCTCGACGATCTCACCCCCCGTGAGCTGGAGGTGCTGCGTCTGCTGGCAGGTGGCAGGTCGAACGCCGAGATCGCATCGGAGCTCGTGATCGGGGAATCGACCGTCAAGACACACGTCGCCCGCGTGCTCATGAAGCTCGACGTACGCGACCGGGTACAAGCCGTCGTGGCGGCGTACGAAGCGGGCGTGGTCACCCCTGGCCGGGGCACGACGGGCGGCGGCCGCTAGTGGCGGCCCCAATGACCGCCTCTGCGTGACCGCCGTCACACCTCGTCTGGATCCGCGGATGTGGAGGGCCTGGCCGTGCGGCCGTAGCCTGCGGCCATGTTTTCTCCTCACCACCTCGGAAGGATCCAGACATGTTCCGCATGACCCGCACCCTCGTCGTGGCCGCCGCGGTGCTCGCCGTCGCCGCCCCGGCCGCCTCGGCCAAGCCGATCACCTTCTCCAAGCCGGTCGTGGCCTCGTCCGGCACGTCCTACCAGGGGACGTACCGGCCGGTGAACGACAAGGTCAAGCTGTCGCCTGACCGTACGGACAGGGTCGGCACGCTCACCCAGGTGACCAACATCCACCCGGTCCCGGTCGCGACCACGGCGACCGTGTCCGAAAGCTCCTTCGACTGGCTGTCCGCGACGATCGGCGCGGGCGTCATCCTCTCGATCGTCCTCGTCGGCGCCGGAGCCATCGGCCTGCGCGGCCGCCGGCGCATGGCGCTCGGGGTCTGAGCTCGACACGTGCGGGCGGGCTTCCCCGGAGGCCCGCCCGCGCCATGGTCCGCGGGTTACGACCGCGCCAGGGCTGCCAGGTCGTCGAGGCGACGGCGCAGAACGTCTGGGTCATCGACCGGCACATGCACGACGATCCGGGTGACGCCCAGGTCGGCGAACCGCGCGAGCGCGGCCTCGTCCGCGTCGAACCCGAATACGGTCACCTCGCCCGGCGCGAGCCCGGCGTCCTCCCGCAGCCGGCGCCACTCGGCCAGGCCGCGCTCGAACTCCCCCAGGTCGTCGACGACCGGCGCCCACGCGTCACCGTGCAGGGCGGCAAGCCGAAGGCTGCGCGGCGAGTCGCCGCCGACGAGTAGCGGTGGATGCGGCTTCTGGACGGGCTTCGGCCAGCACCAGATCGGGTCGAAGTCGACGAGCCGGCCGTGGAACTCCGCCTCGTCGGCGCTCCAGATCGCCTTCATCGCCAGGAGCTGCTCCTCCATCAGCGCCCATCGGCTCGGCGGGTCGACGCCGTGGTTTCGCAGCTCCTCGATCAGCCATCCGGCGCCGACGCCGAACAGGAAGCGGCCGCCGGAGATGTGGTCGATCGTCGCGACCTGCTTCGCGAGCGAGATCGGGTCGTGCTGGGGCACGATGCAGACACCCGTCCCGAGGCGCAGGCGGCTCGTGCAGGCGGCCGCCGCTCCGAGGGCGGTGAACTGGTCGAGCAGCCGGGCGTCCTCGCCGGGGCGGTCGCCCTGAACCAGATCGCGCCGGCCGGCCGGGACGTGCGAGTGCTCGGTGAGGAACAGCGACTCGAGCCCGGCGTCCTCGGCGAGACGCGCGAGCTCCGTGATGCCGACGCCGGTGTCGGTGAGCCAGACCGCCGCGCCGAGTCGCATCGCACACATGGCGAGTGATCCTAAAGGGAACCATGTCCCTGGACGTCCCATGGGAGGGCACATGCCGGAGCCACACCAGATCACCGCGCTTCTGGAGCTGGAGCGCGAGCAGGAACGGCGGTTCGCCGCCTCGTTGACCGTCGCCGAGCGCGAGGTGGACGGGACGGCCGACGCGCCGTCCGCGAAGGACACGTTCGCGCACGCGATCGGCGCCAAGTGGCGCGTGCACGACGCTCTGGTGGCGCTTCGGTCTGGCGCGGAGCCGGACGCCTCCCACGATCGCGAAGAGGTGTCCCGGGCATACGTAGGCCGCCCGTTCACGTCGCTCGAGGCGGATGCTGCCGAGGTCGCAGACGCGCTCGTGGCCGATGTCGCGCGGCTCGACGCCCAGACGCTCGGCTCGTCGCCGGACTGGATCCGCGACGCGACCGTCGCCGACGAGATCATCCAGCAGTGCGCCACCCACGGGATGGTGCTCATGCTCGAGGCGCTCTGCGAGCGAGGCGGGGCGGAGGCTGCCCGCAGTGCCCAGGCGGCGTTCGTCAGCGCGCTGCCGGCCGACGTCAGCGCGCTGCAGCGGTCACGCGCCCTCTACAACCTCGCGAGTCTCGATGTTCGCACGGGCCGCGAGGACGATGCGGTCGCGGCGCTCGCCGAGGCCCTGCGGCTGCGGCCGGCGCTCGCCGAGCACATCCGTGACGATCCCGAGCTCGAGCCGGTCAGAGACCGGGCGCTCGCCTGAGCGCGAAGGCGACGTCGGGGCACCGATGAGTCCTGGGCGCGCCGCCGGTCTCCATAGCGATGAGCGTGCTGCGATATTCGGTGTCGATGTCCCTCGACGGGTTCGTCGCAGGTCCCGACCAGAGCCCGGAGGATCCGCTGGGCGTCGGGGGTGAGCGCCTGCATCTGTGGATGCGGGAGCTCGCCGTCTGGCGGCAGGCGGCGGGCATGGAGGGTGGTGTCGTCAACGCCAGCACCGCCGTCTTCGGGGCTGGCGGCGAGAACGTCGGCGCGGTCGTCATGGGCCGCAACATGTTCGGCGGCGGCCCGGGGGCGTGGGGCGACCCGCCCTGGAACGGCTGGTGGGGAGACGAGCCGCCATTCCACCTGCCGGTCTTCGTCCTCACGCACCACCCCCGGCCGCCGCTCGAATGCCGCGGCGGCACCACGTTCACGTTCGTGACCGGCGGCCCGGCGGTTGCGCTCGACCTGGCACGGAAGGCCTCCGCCGGGCGCGACGTCGCCGTCTCCGGCGGGGCCGGCGTCGCCCGCCAGTTCCTGCAGGCCGGGCTCGTTGGCGAGCTCACGATCCACCTGGTCCCGGCACTCCTCGGAAACGGCGTGCGGCTCTTCGACGGCGACGGCATCGCATCGGTCGGCCTGGAGCAGGTGCGCGCGATCGAGGCGCCCGGCGTCACCCACCTCACGTACCGGAGCGCCGGCTGACCGGGGTGGCTACGTGCGGGCAACGGGCGGATGCGCCGCGATGTGCACCCGCGTGAGCCGCTCCGCCGCGTCGGCGTCGCCGCGCTCGATCGCGTCGGTGATGCGCTCATGTTCGTCGGCCCAGGCTGAAGGCCCGGCAGGCTCGGCCGCCTGCGCCTGGTAGATCGGGACGCCGATGCGCGGCACCCACAGCATCTCCGCAAACCGGGTGAGATGGGGGTTGCCCGACGCTGCCGCCAGCGCGAGGTGAAACGCCCGGTTGGCGGAGAAGCTCTGGTCCCTGTCGCCGTCTGCGCTTCGCTGCGTCGCGATGGCGTCGCGCATCGCCGCGATTCCGTCCCGGTCGCGCCGGTCGGCGGCCAGCCGGGCCGCCCCCGGCTCGAGCGCGACCCGGGCGGCCCAGGCGTGGCGCATATCGCCGAAGTCGAGCTCCGACACCGTGGCGCCCCGGTTGGGCGAGAAGTCGACGAGCCCCTCGGCTGCGAGCCGCCGCAGGGCCTCACGAAGAGGCGTACGCGACACGCCCATCTCTTCGGCGAGCGTCACCTGGCGCAGCTTCGACGCCCGGGGTAGGTCGCCCGAAAGGATCCGCTCCCGCAGAGCGGTGTAGACGTGATCCACGACGCTCTGGATCTCCAGGCGTCCGTTCGGCGAACTGTCGCTCATTGGTCTTTGCATACAGTACGCCGCCGCTCTCCAGGGTCAAGCCGCAAGACGGGGTCTTGACGCCGTCCGGGCAGGATGCGCGGAGGGCTTGACCGTTGAATTTCAACCTGCGAATGTATCCATGTCCTGGTTGGCTACAAGGAGGGCGTCATGTCTGAGGCTCCGTCACCGCCGGCGAAGGGAGGCGAGCTCGGTCATCGCCGGCTGGGGACGCCGGCCGCGGTCGCACAGGCGCTGGCGATCGGTCCGATGTTCTCGACGGCGATCGTGCTCAGCTTCGTGTCGAATCCGGTCAACGGCGCCGGCTGGAACACGCCGCTGGCGGTGCTGATCGCGGGGCTCGGCGTCCTCGCCATCGCCTATTCAATCTCGCTGTTCGCCAAGAAGTATCAGGGGGCAGGCGCGGTCTACGAGTACCTGACCCGGGGCGCGCACCCGGCCGTCGGCATCTTCGCCGCGGGCATCTTCTTCACCGGCACCCTCTTCCTCGGCGGCGGCGGGATTTATCTCGGCCTCGGCATCCTCACGCAGGGCTTCTGGCAGGAGCACATCTCAACTTCGACCGTGCCCGCCTGGTGGCTCCTCCTGTTGCTGTTCCTGGCGCTGGTGCTGATCCTCAACTACGTCGGGGTGCGGATCGCGATCGGCGCCATGCTGACGTTCGCGGCCGTCTCGTTCACACCGATGCTCATCCTGGCTGTCACGATCATCGCCAAGGGCGGCGCGAACGGAAACACCCTCTCGGGCTTTAACCCCAGCACGACGTCGCTGCACGTCGTGCTCGACGGCGTCATGCTCGGCATCCTGCTGTTCGTCGGCTTCGAGGCGGCAGCCTCGATCGGCGAGGAGAGTCACGACCCCCATCGCTCGATCCCGCGCGCCCTACTGGGCACGGTTGGAGCGTCCGCCGTGTTCTTCGTCCTGATGGCCTATTCGATCTCGATCGGCCTGGGCAAGGCGGTCGTGGACAAGGGCGGCTGGGCCTTCAACCCGGCGGCCCTGGATCAGGTCGCGACGCAGTACATCGGCTCCTGGTTCGCCACCATCATCGACCTGATCGTGATCCTCGACGCGACGGCACTCGCATTGGCCATTTGCGTCACCATCGGCCGTGGCTACTTCGCGCTCGGCCGTGACGGGCTGCTGCCGTCGTTCTTCGCCAAGACGTCGCGGCACAACACTCCGTGGGTCGGGAATCTTGTGGTGGCGATCGGCGGCATCGGGCTGATGCTGCTCGGCCTGTACAGCCACACCCTGGATCGCTTCGTCGCCCAGCAGGCGGCGCCCTCTCGCGAGTTTGCGGCGTTCCTCGTCGCGGCCACGGCGGGGTCTTTCGCCGTCGAGCTGGTGTATCTGTTCCTGTCGGTCGCGGCGATCTGGCTGCTCGTTCGGGACAAGGCGGCATGGTGGCAGTACCTCATAGTGCTGGTGGCGATCGCCACGCCGGTGCTGGGCTTCTATGGAGCCCTCAAGCCGGCCCCGCACAACACCGCGAATCTGAACTGGCTGGCGTTGTACTGGGCGCTGGGATGCGTGGTACTTGCGGCCGTCTGGTTCGGCATTTGCCGCATACTGCGTCCGCAGAAAGTCGCCAACGCTGCTGCGTACGCAGCGGCTCGCCACGGCGTTGCGCCGTTGGACGAATCCCTCGACTACGAGGCGCTTCCGGAGTGACATTGCGTGATCAACTCGTCGGCGACGGCGACGGCGACGGCGACGGCGACGCGACGGAGCGAGACGGAGACGGAGACGTCGCGTCGCCGGACGATCGCCAGTGTGCACGGCTCGGCGTCGACGAGCGGCATGGAGGGACTTGATGCGGGCACTTATCGCAGGCGGAGGCATGGCCGGGCTGATGACCGCTCTGGCGCTGCGGGAGTCGGGCGTGTTCACCACGATCGACGTCTTCGAGCAGACGCGCACCCCGAGCACCGCGGGAGCGGGGCTGAACATCCCCCCGAACGCCGCACGGCTGGCGCGGTCGCTGGGCGTCGACCTCGACGGCGGGGATCCCAAGGGCCCGCACGGGGCAGTCGACGGCGGCAGGGCGGCGATCCTCAGCGAGACGCGGATGGTCTGGGAGGACGGCTCCATCACGCGGAAGCCGCTCGACCACAACACGACGGCCAACGATAACGCCGGCTTCCACCACATGCACCGTCTCGACCTGCTGATGTGTCTCTACAAGCGCGTCCTCGAGTTCGCGCCGGAGAGAGGCGTCAACTTCCCGATCCGGGTCCACCTGGCCAAGCGCCTGGAGGCCGTCAGCCAGGACGAGGAGTCCGTGACCGTGACGTTCTCCGACGGCACGACGGAGACCGGAGACCTGCTGATCGGTGCCGACGGCGTCGACTCCCAGGTGCTGGAGGCGGTCTGGCCGGGCGTGTCAACCAAGCGCTGGACCGAGGTCGTCGTCTACCGCGGTCTGGTCCCGAGGGACAAGGTCGCCGCGGCGCGCAAGCCCGACGGCAGCCCGCTCGATTACAACCCCATCGAAACGATGTCGATGGACACCCGCGAGACCCCGACGGCGCAGCATCTCACGTACTGGGTCCGCGGCGGCGAGCTGCTCAATGTGTGGCTCGGCTACTACGAGCCGAACGCCGAGGAGTTCGAGCGCCGAGAGAGCGACTGGTTCCCCGCCGACCGCGATGAGATGGTCGGCAACATGAGCAAGGCGTTCGAGGGTGACCCACGTCACGACGACGTCGTCGCACTCACGAGCCTGATGGAGAGCCCGACGAAGTGGGGGCTCTACGACCGGGACGCGCTCGAGAACTGGACGGAGGGTCGCGTGGGCCTGGTGGGTGACGCCGCTCACCCGATGCTGCCGACCTTCGGCCAGGGTGCCGCGCAGGCCTTCGAGGACGCCGCGGCACTCGGCAAGTGCTTCGAGCTCCACGGCACGGACATCTACCGCGCGCTGTTGCACTACGAGCGCGTCCGCTACTACCGCGCGACGCGCTTCCAGTTCGCGTCGAAGTTCCTCTTCAAGCACCTCGAGCCGGAGGATTCACCTCAGCGCCGGAAGATCCTCGCTGCGGTCAACGAGCGGACTACCCCGTCTTCGATCACACGGAGCGTGCGGGCAGCGACGACTCGTGGATCTACGCGTTCGACGCGCGCGAGATCGGCGACAAGCTGCCGATCAAGAAGCTCGGACCGTGGGACTTCCGCTCGCGGGAGGAGGCGCTCAAAAGCGCTCGCAGGGAGGTCGCCACCAGCCTCTGGAAGCCGGCGAAGCCATGGACCGGCGACAGGCCCGTCAGGCGCGAGGAGCTCGCACAGCACACAACGTTCGACGACTGCTGGGTCGTCATCCGCGGCAAGGTCTACGACTTCACCGAGTGGAAGGATCACCACCCGGGCGGGCCCTTCGTCGCGCGCATGTATGGCGGCAAGGACGCCACGGCGGAGTTCGGCGACTACCACAGCCGGCTCGCCGAGCGGCACATGCAGTACTTCTGTGTCGGGCCGCTCGTCGGAGCCCCCGCCGAGCGCGCCGGGGACGCGTCGGAGGTCGAGCCGTCCAGGACTTGACCGGGCGACGCCCCGACAGGCGGGCGGTTCGGGAGGGAGCTTCTCGCCTGCCTATACGCCCCGTAGTCACCGGCGGCGTCGGGCAGGAGACTGCTCCTGCGTCACGGCGGGTACGGCGTGACGCAAGTGTGGAAGCCCGAGCGGATCCGGAACGCCGCGGCGCACGCGACCGCCCATCACGGCGTCGTCCCGCTGGACGAGAACGTCGACTTCACGCCCGCCCCGCCGGACAAGGCCGTGTAGCTCCGGGGCTAGGTGACGCCCTGCGTCGAGACGGGGCGGACGTCCGAGAGGCGCCGCTCCAGCAGGAGCGCGCCGATGATGCCCACCTCGTCCATCGTGCCGAGCCGCTTGCGCACGAGCTGCGCGGCCGCGCCGTAGCCGTGGGTGTGGGCGGCGCGGAAATGGAAGACGCCGCTGCGCCAGTCGCCCTCGTGCCACGGGTTGAGCGGCGACATGACGAGGGCGCATTCCTCGGCCTGGACGGCGTCGCGCAGGCGCAGCTCGAGGAAGAGCGCCGACCAGTCCGACGGCTGGGCGGCGACGATCGCGTCCCACTGCTCGATGAGGGTGGCGGGCATCGCGGGGATCGTACCCTGGCGCGGCGACGGTTTGCGCGATGACGCGCTTCGATATAGCATAGGAGCTATGACGACGATCGCAAGACGGTTGCTCGCATGGTTGATCGGGATCGTCGCGATCGGAGCGGCGTACGAGCTCGCCGTCGCCCTCGGCGTGATCGGCCTCGGGCCGCAGCCGGGCGACGCACCGGCCGGCGCCATGGCCATCGTCCCGCTCGCGCTGTTCTCCCTCCTGGCGGTGGGCGCGCTGCTCCTGGCACCGGCCCTGGCAGAGCGCGGGTGGAACGGCCGGGGCAGGATGGTCGTGCCGTTGGCCGGCGCCGCGGCTACGGCGTTCCTCGTGGCGCGGTTCTACTCGTACGACCCCTACTACGCGCCGGGCCTGCGGCGGATGTCGAACGGCGGGCTCGTCGCGGGCCGCTGGGTCGCGTTCGTGGTCGCCGTGACGCTCGTCGCCGGGGTCCTCGCGCGCAGGTGGCCGCGGGCGGCGTCGGCGGGAACGGCGGTGGGCGTCTGGGCGATCGCGCTCACCGCGGCGGTCGCCGGGCTCGGCCGCTCCTAGGCCGGCGGCACGACCGGCGGAGCCGAGTTCAGCTGGAGCTCGCGCTCGCTCATGAAGTGGGCGGCGGTGATCATCCGCAATCGCCTGACGACATGGGTGCGGCGGTCGACCCAGCAGGCGGAAGAAGGTCGGGCCGCCGGGTTGGACGAGCGTCAGCTGGACGGTGTTCGGGCCGCCTCCGGCCACGTAGACCGACTCGGCGGTCGGCGCCCAGAACGGGTCGGGCTGGCGGATCGCGGGCGTGAACGAGCGCTTCCAGGCGCCGCTTGCGAGCTGGTCCCATCGCGTCGTGCCGATGATCCGCGAGTGCTCGCCGCCGTGGATGTCGATCGTGAGCCGGTTCGGAGCCTGGACGATGTACGTCGTCGCCACCGACCGCCCCGGCCCGGAGGCGAGCACATTCTCGGCCCGCAGGCTGCGGAGCGCGGCGAACGCGCGGGCCGCCCTGCGCAGCAGGCCGGGGGCGGGGCGGGCGCCGGCGGCGGGGAGGTCGAGCGTCGCATCCACCGCCGGGACACCGGGCCGCGTCACGACGACGTGGACCGGGCCCGCGTCGGCGCGAACCGGCGCCTGGTAGCACACGTCGGGCGAGCCGGGGCAGGGGACGGCCACGTTGCCGTCGACGAGCGCGATCGCGTCGGGCACGGCCGCGCCGGTCTGCGAGAGCAGCGTCAGCCGCAGCGCGTGGCGGCCCGACGCGCTGGCCGCCGACGGCCAGGTCGGAGGCCTCGGCGGCCGCTGTCGCACCGGTGGCTGCCGGCGCGGCGGGCACCGGCGGCGCGCCCGAGCGCACGCCCAGTGTCACGTCCGCGGTCAGCCTCCGCTGCGCCGACTCGATGCGCAGTCGGATCCGCCCTTCCGGCAGGGCGGAGAGCAGGCCGGCGTAGCTGCCGTCCGGCGCACGCCGCAGCACCGCGCCCGCCCCGGCCGTCCCGACGTGGATCGTCGGCTGCGTCGCGCCCGGCGCACGCAGGTCAACGGCGTTCGCGCCTGCGAATCCGGGCCACAGCGCGAGGCGTGACCCATCGGCGAGGCGCAGGCTGACCGGGCCCCCCGCCGGCGCCGGCGCGGCCGATCCGACCCCAGGCGTATTCGCCGGTGGCAGATCGGTGAGCAGCGAGACCACGGCCAGCACCGCCATCATCAGCCCGATCTCGATCGCGCCGCGGCGCCGGATCGCGCCGAATGCCGAGAGCCGCCGCCGGTTCAGATAGCCGAGGGCGACGAGGCCGGCGAGCAGGCCCGTCTTGACGGCGAGAGCGCGTCCGTAGCCGGTCTGCCACACCTGCGCCGGCGACGAGACGGCCCAGAGCGCACGCCCCAGGCCGGTCGCCGCCAGGACGGCGACGCTCGCGAGCGCGATCTTCGAGAAGCGCGTGGTCGCGGCCGTGCGGACGCGCGTGCGCTCGCCGTCGGGGAGACCGCGGGTGGCGTGCGGCGTCACGAGGACGAGCTGGACGAGGCCGCCGACCCAGACCGCCGCTGCGAGCGTGTGCAGAGCGTCGACCGCGACGGCCGGCAGGCCCAATCCCGGGTCGCCGGCGTGTCCCGATAGCCCGGGCACGATGACCGCCCACGCCCCGAGGGCCGCTGCCGGGATCGCCAGGGCGAGCGCCGCGACGCGGCTGCGGCGGGCGACGGCGAACGCCGCCGCCGTGGCCACGCAGAAGGCCGCGCCGAGGTCGATCCCGCGGCCGAACTCGCGCCCGAACCGTGTGGCGCCGAGCGCCGAGCCGATCGGGCCGTGGTGGTTGAACGCCTGCCAGAACGACACGCCCGCCACCTCGGCGCCTTCGCGCGTGAGCGCGATCCAGCCGCCCGCGAGCATCAGCACCGCGGCGCCGAGCAGGAGCGAGTTGGCCCGCGCCCCCTCGCGCAGCTCCGCCATCTCGCGCGGCTTGCCGGACACGGCCGCGATCACCGGCCGGAACACCGCCACCCGGTAGACGGCGCCGCCGACGAGGAGCATCAGCCCGAGGAAGTAGGCGAACCGGGCGACCAGGAACGGCCAGTCGAGCGACGACGTCTGGGTCGTCGCCGCCTGGGGCGGGGGCCGGTTGCGGCCGACGCCGATCGCCAGGACGCCCGAGACGATGTGCCCGTCAGAGGACACGACCCGCCACCGGACCGTGTAGTCGCCGTCGCCCAGGCCTGCGCGCAACGGGACGACGAGCGCCCGCGAGTCGCCGTGCTCGAGCCGCGCCCGGCCGGCGAGCACCGACGCGCCGCTGGTCGCCACGACCGACGTGCCCGCGTCCTGCACCGGCTCGTCGAAGTGGAGCACGATCTGCGTCGGCGCCTGGGGGACGACGCTGCCCGCGGCGGGATCGCTGCGAAGCAGGCTGGCGTGCGCCAGCGCCGCGGCCGGGAAGGCCGCGGGCACGAGCAGCGGAAGCAGGATTGCGAGCGCGCGCACGCCGCGCATGAGCGAGGTTGACCTCCTGAGTCGGGTCCATCCGGCCTACGGGTGCCGGAGTCGGCCGGTTTCAGGCAGGCGGGGGCGGGGCGCGGCCGCGCTGGGCGCCCAGCGCGGCACGGCCCGCCGGGACAGTCACGGGCATGAGCCGTGGACGCGCCGCGACGCGAAGCAGGACCTCGATGGCGGCCGTAACGGCGTCGTCGAGGGCGGCGAGGGCTCGCGCCAGACCGCGGTCGGCGGCCCACACCACGGTCGCGCCGACCACGGCGAGCGCCGTGTGGAGCGCGAGCGCGCCGGCCTGGCCGGGGTGTGCCGGCGCGCCGACGGCGAGGAGGGCGACGTGGGCGCACCCCTGGGCGGCGAGCATGATCGCGGCCGTTTCGAGGAGGCCGAGCGGTGTGTGGGCAACCCGCGCCGGGCCGGCGTCGAGTGCGCGCGTCACGGCGTGCCGCGCCCGTCCCGCCGACGCGGCCATCTGCAAGAGCGCGATCGCGCCGGCGCCCGCAGCCGCGAGGGCGGGGATCGACCAGCGCGGATCGGCCAGCGCGGCCGCGCCGCCGTGTGCAGCGGTCGCCGATGCGGCGGCGATCCCGGCCAGGGCCAGGCCGCGAGCGATCGTGTTCGTGCGCATCTGCGGCCGGAGTATCGCAGCCATGGTTAGGATCCCGCCCGTGGATTCCACCACACTGGACAGGTTGGCCAAGCTCGCTGTGGGGTTCGGAGCGAACGTCCAGCCCGGGCAGGAGGTGATCCTGATCGCCTCGACCGGCCAGGAGCCGCTCGCCCGGAAGATCGCGGAGCTCGTGTACGAGGCGGGGGCGGCGTACCTCGACATGGTCTACCGCGACCCCTACGTCCAGCGGGCGCGGCTGGAGCATGCGGTCGATGACGCCCTCGGCTACGAGCCGGAGTGGCTCGTCGAGCGCGTGCGTCAGCACGGCGCCAAGCAGGGCGCCACGATCGCGCTCAGCGGGCCGGTCGCGCCGGGGCTGCTCGACGGGATCGACCCCGCCCGGATCGGCCGCGACCGGCCGCCGGCCGCGAAGCAGCAGAACGAGAACATGACGGAGGCCCGCAACAACTGGTCGATCGTGCCCTGCCCGACCGAGGGGTGGGCGACGCTGGTGCACCCTGACCTCGAGCCGGACGCTGCGCTCGACCGGTTGTGGGACGAGATCGCGATCGTCTGCCGGCTCGACACCGACGATCCGGTGGCCGCCTGGTCGACACGGATCGACGAGCTGAAACGGGCCTGCGGCGCGCTCAACGAGCGCCGGTTCGACACGATCCACCTGGAGGGGCCCGGCACCGACCTGCGTGTCGGCCTCCTGCCAGGCTCGAACTGGATGGGCGGCGGCATGACAACGTCCTGGGGGCTCCCGCACCGGGCCAACCTGCCGACCGAAGAGGTCTTCACGACCCCGGATCCGGAGCGGGTCGAGGGCGTCGTCCGGGCGACGAAGCCTCGCGAGCTGTCCGGCACGATCGTGCGCGGGCTCGAAGTCCGCTTCGAGGGCGGGCGGGTCGCGTCGATCGACGCGGAGGAGAACGGCGACGTACTCAAGGCGTATGCCGAGCGCGACGAGAGCGCCGGTCGTCTCGGCGAGCTGGCGCTGGTCGACGGCGGCGGGCGCATCGGGCCGCTCGACACGGTCTTCTACGACACGCTGCTCGACGAGAACGCGGCCAGCCACATCGCCCTCGGCCAGGGGTTCGACTGGGCCGTGGAGGAGGGCGACCGCGACCGCGTCAATCGCAGCGAGGTGCACGTCGACTTCATGATCGGCTCCCCCGAAGTCGACGTCACCGGGATCACCACCGCGGGCGACCGCGTGCCTGTGCTGCGCAACGGCGCCTGGCAGATCTAACTGTTAAGGGGACAGTCCCCTTAACAGTTGTCACCGAAGTGCAACGGCTTGCGCATGCCGAGCGTTCGGGGTCAGACCTCGGTCAGGCGGCGCCGGTGCGCATGCGGAAGATCGTGGCGATGACCTCGGCCGGGTCGAGATCGTCGTCGTGGCCCAGGCTGCCGCCCCGCAGTCGCAGCGACGTGTAGGCCATCAGGTCGCGCATCGAGATCACGCCGACCACGTGGCCGTCGTTCACCACCGGCAGGTGCCGGAAATGGCCGTCGACCATGAGCGCCATCGCCTCGGGAATGGTCGTGTCCGGAGCGGCGGTGAGAACGTGGCTCGTCATCCGCTCGCTGACCGGCGTGGCCGGGTCGATGCGGTCGCTGACGCAGCGCATCAGATCGCGCTCGCTGATCACGCCGACCAGGTCGCCCGCCTGGTCGACGACCATCGCCGCGCCGACGTCGGCCTCGACCATGCGCCGCGCCGCGTCGCCGATCTGGGTGTCCGGCGAGACTGTCACCACATGCGTCGCCATCACGTCCGTGAGCTCCATCAGAACGAGTGTACGTGCCCAGTGGGGGTCATGCGAGGAGGAGGGTCGGCGCCTCGAGATGACGCTTGACCGTCTGCAGCAGCCGGGCACCGTCGGCGCCGGAGCAGGCGCGATGGTCGCAGGAGAGGGTGACCGACATGATGTGGCGAGGCACGACTATGCCGTCGCGGACGACCGCGCGCTCGACCGTGCTCGAGACCGCCAGGATGGTCGACTCGGGCGGGTTGATGATCGCCGAGAAGGCCGCCACGTCGAACATCCCCATGTTCGAGACCGTGAACGTGCCGCCCTCGATCTCGGACTGGCGCAGCTTCCCGTCGCGGGCGCGCTTGGCCAGGTCACGCGTCTCGACGGCCAGCTGGCGCACGCCCTTCGCGTCGGCGTCGCGGAGCACCGGGACGATCAGGCCGTCGTCGAGCGCGACCGCGATCCCGACGTGCACATGGGCGTGGTAGACGTGGTGGCCGTCGACGTAGGAGCGGTGGGCCTGCGGATGCTGCATGAGCGCCTGCGCGGACGCGCGCACGATCAGGTCGTTGACGCTCACCTTCTCGCCGGAGTCGGCCAGCGCCGCGTTCAGCTCCGCCCGCAGCTCGAGGGCGCGGGTCATGTCGATCTCGGACGTGACGTAGAAGTGGGGGACGGTCGCCTTGGCCTCGGCCATCCGCCGGGCGACGGCCTTCAGCATGGGCGTCAGCTCGCGCACCTCGTCGCCCTCCCCGGGCGGCGTCGGCGCCTGCTGGGGCGTGGCCGGGGCCGCCGGCGCGGGCTTCCCGCCACCTGCGAGCGCGCGCTCGACGTCGGCCTTGACGATGCGGCCGTCGGGCCCGGTGCCCTGCCCGGCGAGCGTGCGCAGGTCGAGCCCACCGGCATCGGCCATCCGCCGCGCGATCGGGCTTGCCCGCAGGCCGGCTCCGTCGGCGGGCGCCGTCTCGGTCGCGGCCGCGACGGGGGCCTCGGCCCGGGCAGGCTCGGACGCAGGCGCCTGCTCGGCAGCGCCGTTGTCGCGTCCGTCGCCGTTGGCGGAGGCCGCGGCGGGCGCCTCGTCGGGCACCTCCTCGCCCTCGGCGCCGATGATCGCGATCGGCGCGCCCAGCGCCGCCGTCTCACCGTCACCGACGAGGATCCGCAGCATCGTGCCGTCCTCGTAGGCCTGGAAGTCCATCGTGGCCTTGTCGGTCTCGATCTCGGCGATCACGTCGCCCTCGTGGAAGCTCTCACCCTCGCGCTTCAGCCACCGGCCGATGGTGCCCTGCTCCATCGTGTCGGAGAGGCGCGGCATGGTGAGCTCTTCAGACATGGGCGAACCTTACAGTCCGCACTCGGCCAGCAACGAGCGCGCGGCCGCCTCGATCTTCGACTCGAGCGGCAGCGCCGCGAGCTCGAGCGGCTTCGCGTAGGGCATGGGCACCTCGGCCTGGCCGACCCGCTCCACCGGCGCGTCCAGGTCGTCGAAGCACACCCGCTGCAGGCGCGCGGCCAGCTCCGCGCCGACGCCGTACGTCGACCAGCCCTCCTCGGCGACGAGCACGCGGTTCGTCTTGCGCACCGACTCCGCCACCGTGTCGACGTCGAGCGGCCGCAACGAGCGCAGATCGACGACCTCGACCGAGATTCCGTCCTGGGAGAGGCGGTCGGCGACGCGCAGCGCCCGCTGCACCGTGTAGGAGTGGGCGACGAGCGTGAGATCGGTGCCCTCGCGGGCGATCGTCGCCCGGCCGAGCGGGACGAGCCCGTCGCCGTTCTCCGGCAGCGCGCCGGTCAGGTTGTAGAGCACGAGGTTCTCGCAGAACAGCACCGGGTCGTCGTCGCGGATGGCCGTCTTCAGCATCCCGTAGGCGTCTGCGGGGGTGGCCGGTGCGACCACCTTGAGACCCGGGCAGCCGGCGAACCAGGCTTCGAGTGACTGCGAGTGCTGGGCGGTCAGCTGGGCGCCGGCGCCGCCCGGTGTGCGGATGACGAGCGGCACGCCGACCTTGCCGCCGAACATGTAGCGGATCTTGGCGGCGTGGTTCACGACCTGGTCCATCGCCACCAGGATGAAGTTGATCGTCATGATCTCGATCACCGGCCGCAGGCCCATCATGGCCGCGCCGATGCCGGCTCCGACGAACCCCTCCTCCGAGATCGGCGTCTCCCGCACGCGGCCCGCGCCGTACTTCTGCCACAGGCCGGCGGTGACCTTGTAGGAGCCCTCGAAGCGGCCGATCTCCTCGCCCATCAGGAACACGTCCGGGTCGCGGCCGAGCTCCTCGTCGAGGGCGAGGCGCAGCGCCTCGCGGTAGGTCACGTCGGCCATGTCTGCTCATCTCCGCGCTCGCCGAACGGGGCGCCCGACTGCATCCGGGAGAACTGCTCCTCGTGCGCCGCATCGCCGTAGAGGTGCTCGTAGAGGCTGTCCCGCCCCGGCGCCGCGGCCGTGAGCGCCTTGTCGATCGCGTCCTTCACCTCGGCCGAGACGTCCTGCCAGATCGCGTCGAGGTCGGCGGCCGAGGCCAGGCCGCGCTCGCCGAGCAGCAGTCCGTAGCGGGTGATCGGGTCACGTTCGCGCCACGACCGCACCTCGTCGGCGGTGCGGTAGACCTTGCCCGCGTCGGCGACCGAGTGGCCGCGGTAGCGGTAGGTCATCGTCTCGAGCAGCGAGGGCCGGCGCTCCTCACGGGCCTGGCGCAGGAGCCGGTCGGCCGCCTTGCGCACCGCGAGCACGTCGTTGCCGTCGACCTGCTCGCCGTGGATGCGGTACGAGGCCGCCCGCTTCCACAGCTCCGGCTCGGCGTTCGACTGCTGCACCGACGTTCCCATCCCATACTGGTTGTTGATCGTCTGGAAGACGATGGGCAGGTCCCAGACCGCGGCCAGGTTGAGCGCCTCGTGGAACGAGCCGGTTGCGACCGCGCCGTCGCCGAACTGGCACAGCACCGCGAACGGGAGCTCGCGGTAGACCATCGCAAGCGCGGTTCCCGTGGCGATCGGGAGGTGCGCGCCGACGATGCCCCAGCCGCCGTAGAAGTGGCGCTCGACGTCGAGCAGGTGCATCGAGCCGCCGCGGCCGTGGGCGACCCCCGTCTCCTTGCCGAACAGCTCGGCCATCACGGCGGCCGCCGGGCTGCCGACGGCGAGCGCGGTGCCGTGGTCGCGGTAGCTGGCGTAGAGCGCGTCGCCCTCCACGAGCGCGTCGATCGCGCCCACCGACGAGGCCTCCTCGCCGATCGCGAGATGGCAGTAGCCGCCGATCCTGGCCCGGGTGTACTGCTCCTCGGTTCGTTCCTCGAAGCGGCGGATGAGCGCCATCTGCCGGAAGAGGTCGAGCGCATGCCCCCGGTCGTCCAGAACCGAAGCCTCGCCCGCCGCGGTTTTCGCCATATGGCGAACCTTAGACGCTAGGCTCCGCCCCGCAATGGCGACCCCCGTGACGGTTCCCAGCCTCGGCGAAGAGGACGCGCCGGCCGTCCTGATCCGGTTCCTGGTCGAGCCGGGCCAGGCCGTCCACCGCGGCGATCCGCTCTACGAGCTCGATACCGACAAGGTGACGCAGGAGGTCGAGGCGGAGGCCGACGGTGTCCTGCTCGAGGTGGTCGGGACGCCCGGGGTCGAGTACCCGCCGGGCGCCACGATCGCGTGGATCGGCGAGGCGGGCGAGCAGGCGGGCGCGTGAGCGACGCCTACCGCGTCGCCCATCTCGACGACCTCGACCGTATCGAGGTGGCCGGCGGCGAGTACCGGCCGATCCGGCGCCGCCTGGGCGTGCGTGCGTTCGGGATCAACGCCTACACGGCGGCGAAGGCGGGCGACCAGGTGGTCGAGCACCACACCGAGGGCGCCGGCGGCGGCTCCGGGCGGCAGGAGGAGCTCTACATGGTCCTCGCGGGGCACGCCGAGTTCACGGTGGCGGGGGAGGCCATCGACGCCCCGGCGGGCACGATGGTCTTCGTCCCGGACGTCAATGCCAAGCGCGGTGCCGTCGCTAAGGCCGACGCGACGACCGTGCTGGTGGTCGGCGGGCCGGCCGACAGGCCGATTCCGACCTCGCCGTTCGAGTACTGGTTCGCGGCCGAGGCGCCGTACAAGGCGGGCGATTACGACCGCGCGGTCGAGGTCGCGTCGGAGGGGCTGGCCGAGTGGCCCGAGTCGGGGCAGCTGAACTACCAGCTCGCCTGCTTCCACGCCCTCGCCGGGCGCCGCGAGAAGGCGCTCGAGCACCTCTCGATCGCCGTTGCCGGCCAGCCCGAGGCGGCCGAGTGGGCGTCCGACGACTCCGACCTGGACTCGATCCGGGACGACCCCGCCTTCCCCCGCACTGAATAAACGGGGTCAGACCCCTTTCATTCACCATTCACTAGGATCCGGGCCAAAGCGAGCGAGGGAGCGAGTCGATGGAGTGTGACGTCGCCGTCCTGGGCGGTGGGCCGGGCGGCTACCCCGCCGCCATCCGGGCGGCACAGCTGGGCGCGAACGTCGTCCTGATCGAGGAGGCCCGCGTGGGCGGGACCTGCATCACGGTCGGCTGTATCCCCACGAAGACGTGGGTGCAGACGGCGCATGCGCTGAAGGAGGCGCGCGACACGTTCGCCCAGATCGGCGTGCGCGTGTCCGACCCCGAGCTCGACTTCGGCCAGGCTCAGAAGAACAAGCAGGGCATCGTCGATGGCCTGGTGAACGGGATCACCGGCGTCGTCAAGGCGAACGGGATCACGATCGTGAACGGCCGCGGCGCGTTCACCGGCCCGAACACGATCGCCGTCGAGGGCGGGGAGGACGTCACCTTCCGCTCGGCCGTCATCGCGACCGGGTCACACTCGCTGCGACCGCCCGTGAAGGGGATCGACGGCCCCCGCTGCCTCGACTCGACGAGCCTCCTCGAGATCGCCGAGGTACCCAAGCGCCTGGCGATCCTGGGCGGCGGCGTGATCGGCGTCGAGTTCGCCTCGATCTTCCGCCATTTCGGCTCCGAGGTGACCATCGTCGAGATGCTCGAGCACCTGATCCCGATGGAAGACCTGGACGCCTCGAAGGAGCTCGAGCGCGCGTTCAAGCGCGGCGGCATCACGACTCACCTGGGCGCGAAGGCGACCGAGATCGCCGAGAGCGACGGCGGCGTCACGCTGCACTACGAAGGCGCCGACGGCAAGCCCGGCACGGTCGCTGCCGACCTCGTGCTGGTCGCGACCGGGCGGGGCGCGAGCACCGCCGACATCGGCCTCGACAAGGCCGGCGTCGACTTCGACGCGCGCCGCGGCGTGATCGCCGACAAGCACATGCGCACGAACGTGTCCCACATCTACGCGGTGGGCGACGTCGCCGGCGTCTACCAGCTTGCGCACACGTCGTTCCGTGAGGGCGAGATCGCCGCCGAGAACGCGCTCGGCCACGAGGCCGAGATGGACTACTCGGCCGTCCCCCGCTGCGTCTACACCGATCCCGAGGTGGCCGCGGTCGGCCTGACCGAGGCCCAGGCCCGCGAGCAGCACGGCGACGACGCGATCGTCACCGGGCGCTTCCCGTTCTCGGCCTCGGCCCGCGCGCAGATGTACGCCGAGAAGGGCGGCTGGGCGAAGACCATCCACGAGACCCGCTACGGCGAGCTGCTCGGGCTCGTCATCGTCGGCCCCCAGGCCACCGAGCTCGTGAACGCCGGCGTCATCGGCATCGGCGCAGAGTCGACCATCGACACCGTGGCCGACTCGATGGCCGCGCACCCGACGCTGGCCGAGGCGGTCAAGGAGGCGGCGCTGGTCGCGCTCGGGCGGCCGATCCACCTGCCTCCACCGCGGCAGCGGGCGAAGGCCGCCGCCCGGTGAGCGGCAGCATCGACGCTTCCCGGTACCTGATCCCGACGCTCAAGGACGACCCGGCCGACGCGGAGGCGATCAGCCACAAGCTGCTGGTCCGGGGCGGGTTCGTGCGCCAGGTCGGCGCCGGCCTCTACACCTACCTGCCGCTGGGGTGGAAGGTGCTCCAGAACGCGATGCAGATCATCCGCGAGGAGATGGACACGATCGGCCTCGAGATGCTGATGCCCGTGCTCCAGCCGGCCGAGCTGTGGGAGGCGACGGGCCGCTACGGCGTCGACAACCTGTTCCGGCTCGACGATTCGTCGGGCAAGCACTACGTGCTCGCGATGACCCACGAGGAGTGCATCACATGGCACGCCGCGCGGGTGATCCGCTCATACCGCGAGCTGCCGCAGATCTGGTACCACCAGCAGACGAAGGAGCGCGACGAGCCGCGCCCGCGTGGCGGCATCCTGCGCACGCGTGAGTTCATCATGAAGGACTCCTACAGCTTCGACCGCGACCTGGCGGGCCTCGAGGAGTCGTACGCGAAGCACCGCGTCGTCTACGAGCGCATCTTCGAGCGCAGCGGGATCGAGACATTCGCCATCGAGGCCGACGTCGGCATGATGGGCGGCCACGGCGGCGAGGAGTTCGTCGCGCCGAGCCCGAACGGCGAGGCCGACCTCGTGCGCTGCTCCAACGGCGACTACGCCGCGAACGTCGAGGTGGCCAGGTCGGTGCCGCGGGCGCCGGAGTTCCCGCCGCGGCTGGATGCGCCCCGGGAGATCGAGACGCCTGGCGCGACCACGATCGAGGGGCTGGCCGAGTTTCTGGGCATCGATCCGGCGGCCACCGCCAAGGCGATGCCCATCGTCGTCGACGGGAAGGTCGTGCTCGCGCTCGTCCGTGGCGACCACCGCCTGCACGAGCTGAAGACCGAGAAGGCCCTCGGTCAGTCGTTCCGCGCGGCCGAGCCGGCCGAGATCCGGTCGACGTTCGGGGCCGACCCGGGCTCGATCGGTCCGGTCGGGGTGAGCGTACGCGTCATCGCGGACGAGTCGTTGCGCGACGGCCAGTTCGTCGGCGGCGCGAACCGCACCGGCTGGCACCTGCGCGGCGTCGAGGCCGGCCGCGATTACCAGCCCGAGTTCCACGACCTGCGGGAGGTCGCCGAGGGGGATGGCTGCGTGGTCTGCGGCGACGGCACGCTGCACATCGAGCCGGCCATCGAGGTGGGGCACATCTTCAAGCTCGGCACGCGCTACACCGTGCCGCTGAACGCGAACTACCTCGACGAGTCGGGCAAGGAGCACCCGATCGTGATGGGCTCCTACGGGATCGGGCCGGCCCGGATCGCCGCGGTCGCGGTCGAGCAGCACCACGACGACGCCGGCATCGCCTGGCCGGCGGCGCTGGCGCCGTTCCACGTCCACATGGTCGTCATCGGCGGCGCGGATGACCCGCAGTTCCCCGTCGCGCGCGACATCCAGCGCACGCTGGAGGCCGACGGGCTCTCCGTGCTCTTCGACGACC
Organism: uncultured Actinomycetes bacterium; assembly: GCA_963708365.1. Lineage (GTDB taxonomy): Bacteria > Actinomycetota > Thermoleophilia > Gaiellales > JAICJC01 > JAICJC01. The sequence continues at coordinate 178,719 of CAVPSM010000002.1, read as the reverse complement.
GTGCCGCCAGCCCGGGATCGCGGTTCGCCGACGCCGAGCTGATCGGCATGCCCGCCCGGGTCACGGTCGGCAAGCGGACGGCGACCGAGGGCACGGCGGACGTGCAGGTGCGCCGCGGGCGCGAGCAGCAGTCGCTGCCCGTCGGCGAGGTGGCCGCCGCGGTGCGCGCGGCCGTCGACGCAGCCTGAGATTCAGCGCCGGCTGCGACCGTGGTGCGGGTCGATCGCGCCGAAGGCGTGGCGGATGGGCAGCGCCAGGTTGAAGCGGCCGAGGATTGCCGCGCGCAGCGGCAGGGGGACGGCGTTGACGCTGAGCTGGTCGTGGAGTTCGCCGGTGGCCCCTGGGCGCGCTGCCTTGTACCCCAGACCCCGCTTCGGGCTGGTGGCGGGCGCGGGGACGGGCAGCGTCCCGCCCAGCGCCTGGCTGGGCGTGGCGCTCTTGTCGAACTGGGCGGAGCTCCCGCCACCACTCGCCGCGGAGCCGTTCCCGCTGAGGTCGACGCGGCTCAGACCCAGCACCATCGCTCCGAGGATGCATGCCGCCGCCGCGACGGTCGCGAACGACCGTCCGAAGCTGCGGCGGCGCGGCCGGATCCGCTGCGGGCGGGGCTCGGCGCGGACGCGCAGCATCACGTCGGCCTGCAGCCGCTCCGGCGCCGTGGCGGAGGCCTCGTCGCGCAGGCGGGCGGCGATGTCGTCGGGGTTTTGGCTCACGCCGTCTCCGTCTCCGTCCGCAGGGAATCGGCCAGGCGGGCACGCGCCCGGTGGAGGCGCGACTTGACCGTGCCCGCCGGCAGGTCGAGCGCGATCGCCGCCTCGTCCATCGACATGCCGACGACATCGCAGGCGACGGCCACGACCCGGAACTCCGGCTCGAGTGCCGCCAGAGCGCCGAGGAGGTCGAGGCGGGCCTCGACGGGCGAGTCGACGCTGATGGCAGGTACTTCGTCGACCGGCTCCGCCGTCCGGCCCCGGCGCTCGAGCACGTCGTAGGCCTTGCGCACGACGATCCGGTAGATCCACGTCGAGAAGCGCGCGTTGAAGCGGAAGTTCCCGAGGCCGCGCCAGGCCGAGACGAGGCCTTCCTGGACGCAGTCGTACGCGTCGGCCTCGGACAGGGTGATCCGCAGCGCGAGCGTGTAGAGCCGGTCCTGGTAGCGCACCACCAGCTCCTCGAAGGCGGACTCGTCGCCGTCGGCCGCCCGCCTGGCCAGCACCTCGTCGGACGCGCTCTGCACGCGACCATGGTACGCCCGGGGCGGGGCGAGACCAGGGAGCGGAACTGTCAGGACATCCTGCATCGGCCCCCTTCAGACGGCCGGGGCCGCCGAAGGGTTCCCGGTATACTCGGACACCTCGGGGCGTGGCGCAGCCTGGTAGCGCACCCGGCTGGGGGCCGGGCGGTCGGAGGTTCAAATCCTCTCGCCCCGACTACATGGCGGCCGTTTCGGCCGCGGTGGCCGGGGCCGCCGCTGAGACAATCGGCGTCGTTCAGGTTGTGACGGCGATCTTCCCGCGCGCGCTTCCGGCTTCGAGGCGGCGCATCGCGTCAGGCACCTCGGCAAGCGGGAATGTCCTGTCGACGACCGGCGCGAGTTGACCGCTCTCGAGGAACCCGCTCAACTGCTGAAGGTCGGCCTGCCGTTCCTTCGAGATGTAGGTGGTCAGGCGCTGTCGCACGAACGGTGAGCGAACGAGCGCGCGGAACTGCCGGCCGAGGCCGGTCCACTTACCGCCTCCCTCGCCGCCGATGAGGACGAGTGTCCCCCTGGGTGTGAGCGCCCGCCGCAGACGGCGGAGGGTGCTGTTCCCGCCGATGTCGAGGATCACGTCGTAGCGGTGGCCGCCGTCGGCGAAGTCCTCTCGGCTGTAGTCGACGACATGGTCGGCGCCGATCGACCGAACGAGATCGGTCTTCGCGGCGCTGCACACGCCGGTCACCTCGGCACCGCGGGCCTTCGCCAGCTGCACGGCGTAGGTGCCCACACCACCCGACGCGCCGATGACGAGCACCTTCTGCCCTGCCTCGACGTGGGCGGAGTCGCGAACACCTTGCAGTGCTGTGAGGGCGGACACGGGAACCACGGCAGCCTGCTCGAACGTGAGGTTCGCTGGTTTGTGGTCGAGCTTGTCTTCTCGCGCGGCCGCGTACTCGGCGAAGGAGCCCCGGCTGAGACCGAACACGTCATCACCCTTCTGGAATCCGGTCACGTCGGAGCCAACGGCGACGACCGTGCCCGCCACATCGCGTCCGGGTATCCGATTCTTCGGTGCGCGTAGCCCGAAGCCGGCCATCCGGAGCAGGTACGGCTGGCCGGTCATGAGATGCCAGGTGCCGCGGTCGAGGCCCGCCGCACGCACCTCTACGAGCACCTCGTTCGCGGCGATGTCCGGCCGTTCGATCTCTTCGACGTGCAGAACCTCGGCTGAGCCGTAGGTGTCCTGGACGATCGCGCGCATCGCGCCCCCCTTACCAGGGACCGCATCAGCCCTCGCGTGGCGACCGACCGCAGTCTGTGGGTTCGCTCTTCGCGCCGAATGGCGACGAACAGCCGACAGGACAGTCTACGCCTGTCCCGTCGCGTGGTGAGAGGCGAGCCCGCCTAGTACGGCAGGACGCCGGCCTGGACGCTTGCGATGCGGTGATCCTGGGCCCGTGCCGCCCGCGAGATGAACACTGCGAGGCGGCGAAGGACGAGCGGTGAGAATGTCTCGGTGGGGTGGGCGCCGAGGAAGACGTAGGCGATCACCGGACCGCGCCTCCATCCGAGTTGGAACCCGGCCAGCTTGCCGTTGTTCTCGTAGACGTACTTCGCACCGGCGGGTGAGCCGGCGGGCGTCCGGAGCGTCCTCAGGCGGACGCCGGGAGCGGGTGACTGCTCGAGCTTCCAGATCTGGGCTGCCGCGGCTGAGGATTTGAACAGATTCGCGTCGCTGATGGTCGGCGCCTTGCCGTCGGCGGTGCGGATCACGACGGAGTGCTCGCTCGCGAGCCAGTTCGCCGTGACGAGTCGCTTCGCGACGGCGTAGTGGCGAGTGCCCTTCTTCGGCAGCTGGTCGCTGAGCTTCTCCGGGCCGTCGCTCTGAAGCCTGAAGCCGGGGATGTCGTCGTCGTTCAAGACCATGGCGATGACCTTGTCCTGGGCCTTGACGGCCGCGGACACGCGCGACGGCTGTGTCGTGGGGGCGGATCCGGAGCCCGCACCGCACGAGGCGACGAGCATGGTGAGCGCGACGCCGAGGGCGGCGGTCCTGAGGTGAGCGGCATGCATCTGCATACCAACCTCATCGGCAGTTCCCGATCCACCCTTTAACCCGGGCGGCGGACCCATCATGTAGATTCTCGCACCGCGAAATTGGCCGGTCATACGGCCTGGGACCGGTCGCCCAGCGATCGCCCGGCCCGAAGATGGAGGTGCTGGATGCCCGAACTGCCGCGGCGATTCCCCGGGAAGGTCGCACTGGTGACGGGTGCCGGCGGTGCGATCGGCCGTGAGAGCGCGTTCCGACTCGCCCGCGAGGGTGCGTCCGTGGCGGTCGCAGACGTCCGCTTGACGGCCGCGCAGGAGACGGTCTCCCTGCTCGAGGCAGAGGGCCACACCGCACTCGCCGTGGAGTGTGATGTCCGTGACGAGGCGAGCGTCGAGCGGATGGTCGCCACCTGCATAGAGCGGTTCGGGCGCATCGACCTGCTGCACAACAACGCGGGTGTGCTGATCCCCGGCACCGCCCTCACGCAGCGTCTCGAGGACTGGGATCTTCACTTCGCCGTGAACGTCAGGGGAGTGCTGCTCGTCTCGCGCGCGGTGATTCCGCACATGCAGCGCCAGGGGGTGGGGCGATCGTCAACACGGGGTCGACCGCCTCCCTCGTCGGTGAGCCCAACTGCGTCTCCTACGACTCCACCAAGGGCGCGGTGCTTCAGCTGACGCGCCAGATGGCGATCGACTTCGCCGGCGACGGGATCCGGGTCAACTGCGTCTGTCCGGGATGGATCGACACCGGGTTCAACGATCCCATCTTCGACGACGCCGGGATGTCCGCCGAGGAGATCGACCAGGCGGTCAAGCAGGCGATCCCGATGAACCGACAGGGAACTGCGGCCGACGTCGCGCCCTCCGTCGCCTTCCTCTTCTCCGACGACGCCTCCTACATCACCGGGACATCGCTTGTGATCGACGGGGGCTTCGTGGCTCAGTGAGCTGGGCGGGGCGAGCCCGTGTTCATGTGGTGAACGACGGCCGGACGAGGTTTCGGCCGGTGCGCCGCGGCTATATTCGCCTCACCCTCGGCGCGCACGCTCCCGATGACTGACTGGACCGTCACGATCGAAACGACCCTTGGCGTCGCCGCCGGCGACGAGGCGCTGGAGACCATCCACGACGCGCTGAACGGCGACCCGGCCACTGCCGCTCCGGCGGTGACCTTCCACGTTCCGCTGCCCATCCTCACCGCACGGTTCGACGTCGAGGCCGATTCGACGGACGAGGCCGAGGATCTCGGCCGATCCGCGTTCGAGAGGGCGCTCGAAGCCGCCGGCGTGACCGCGATGTTCGACGTCTCGGTCTCTGACGGCGATCCGGTGTAGTCGCGCTCGCCTCACTCGGGCCACCACGTGGAGGGCAGACGTCCCCGGCACCGATGAGTTCCGGACGGGCGCGACGTCTACCGCACGAGCCCGATACGAGACCAAGGAGTTCGGATATGCGGAAGCTGATCGCGTTGGTGTTCCACTACTCGCTCAACGGCCTCCTCGCCGACGAGGGTACCGAGTACTTCCGGTTCTGCTTCGAGCTGCTCGACCAGCACGGCGGCCCGGATCAGGACGAGGAGTCGCTCGATTTCCTCGGGGGCGCGTACGCCCACATCATGGGCCGCAACGCCTACGAGGGCATGGCCAAGAACCTCCCGGCCAGCCCCGACCATCCCTGGTCCGGCATCCTGACCGACGCGCGCAAGGTCGTCTTCTCCCGGACGCTGACCACGGCCGACTGGGCGAACACCACCATCGTCTCCGGCGACACGACGGAGGAGGTCGACAAGCTCAGGCAGGGCGGCGAGGGCCACATCGTGGTCTGGGGCGGCGTCAGCATGTGGCGGTCGCTGATGCAGCTCGACCTGATCGACGAGTTTTACCTCGGCCTGCACCCGTACATCGCGGACGAGGGCACCCTGCTGTTCGACGACGTGCCCAAGTCGTACCGGCTCGACCTGGTCAAGAGCACCCCGCTGCCGACAGGGGTCCTCGAGCTGCAGTACCGCCGGCACCGTTAGCCGGGCGGGCGCTTAGCGGGTCGAGTACCGCGGCACCCAGAGGGTGGCGTGAACCTCGCCGATCGTCTCCGCTCCGGTGTCGAACAGGACGGCGAGCGGTGACCCCGCGGGCGTCAGCGTGCCCTCGTAGCGCACGTTCGTGTAGTGGTGGGTGTGCCGCTCCCAGATGCAGGAGTGGCCCGGCGACACGTGCGGCCTGCCAGTGGCGCGGAACATCGTCGAGCCGCCCATGAACGGCACGCCCTTGGTGCGCACGGCCTCGCGGATGCCGTCGGCGGTGTGCACGATGGCGCCCATGTCGCTGCCCGAGCCGATGCCGATCGCCGTGTGACCGATGCCGTCCGGGCCGAACGGGTTCGTGGAGGTCTGACCGAGCTCGGCGACGCGCCCGCGGTGGATGCCGAGCTGGCTCAGCCAGAAGCTCGTCAGGGTCGAGTGCACGAGCGTGGGACCGGTGCAGGGCTCCTCGAAGAAGGTGGTCCGGGCTGCGCGGGGGGCGACCCAGGCGTGGAGGGCGGCTGCCGACGCTCCGCTCGAGACGATGCTCCCACACCCGGGGTCATGCACGACGGTGGCCGTCGCCGGCGGCGTCGTGATGTTCCCGAAGAACGGCGACGTCCCCGTGGCGATCTTGAACGTGGATGCCGACAGCGTCCCCGTCGCGTACTGGAACGTTCCCCGGCCGCCGGTGATCAGCGAGCAGGACAGCTGCTCGACGTCGGTGGCGTGGAAGCGCATGTCGACGGCGCTCGGGGTGATGCTCGTGCCGGTCTTGACGTGGGCGCGCGTGAGCCCCGCGTCCGTCGTCAGCGTGAGTCCGGAGAGCGGGGCGTACCCATACGTGTGATCCTGCTCGCCCGTGAGCATCCCGCCGTGGGCGGTCGTGCGATCGAGCTGGACGTCGAGCTGCGGCGCCTGGTCGAAGGCCGCAGGCGCCGTGTAGACGCTCAGATACATCTGGTAGCTGACGCCGTTCACCGTGACGTCCGCGGGGTCGGTGAAGAGCTGCGTCGAGTCGAGGCTGAGCGGGCCGGCCGCGTGCGGCAGGAACCGGGCCATGCGCTGTGCGAGCGTGCGCGGAAGCGCGATCGACGGCAGCAGGCGCGGCGTGAACGCCCGCAGCCGCGGGCTGTGCGTGGAGGCTGACGCCGGCGCGCCGGTCGCGGCGAGCGCAGCCACAGCCACAGCAAGTGCCGTCGCGATCCTTGTGAGTCCCCCTCGTCGCACCTTTCGCTCCTCTCATCCGCTGCAACGAGTCTAAAGGAAACTCCTTCCATTGCAAGTCAACATACCAAACTGGCTCCAACCCAGACTCGCGTACAGTCGGCGGCATGAGCGAGGGGCCACCCATGCCCGAGGTCGTCCGTCTCGTGACCGTCGCCGACCTCCGGGAGACCGTGGGTGTCCGCGACATGTCGGTGTCGGCGCGCCTCGAGGCCGTCCTCGCAAACGGTCGCCGGGTCGTGCTGCTCGACGATCGCGGTTGGACGTCGAGCCTGCGCGGCGCCGGCGCCGACACGATGGACGCCTGGGAGGCGAGCTCGGAAGCCGAGATCGCGGAGACCGCCCGCGCGGTCGTGGGGCCCGACGAGGCCTACGGCGGCCGTTCGCAGAGTGACATGGAGGTGGGCCACTGGAACACCCTTGCCGAGACGCTCCACCGCAACGGCGTGGCCGTGGACGCGGAGGGCCTGCGACAGCTCCCGCATGACGTCGTCCTCACCGATCGGCTGCGCGCCCGCCTTGGGTGATGCGGGTGTCTGCGAAGCCGCCTTCGTGGCCGACTTGCGTCCCGGTCGCCTCCTGGCCACGGCTGAACCTCCCCACACACGGGTCGGGCGGGCTCATTCGCTGCCCGTCGGCGAAGCACCCTACGCGCGTGTCGGCCGGACGCTGCTCCTGACCGACGCTGAACCGTCCGCGGACGATGTGGTTGGCGTTGCCCATCGGGATCCTCCTCTGTCGAGGTAGGAGCCATCAGCCCACCACGGGCGGTTGTGCGGGAGCTCCATCCCGCTGCAGCTCGAGCGGGGTCAGGCGGTGAGCGCCCTCCCCGCGACGACTCCGAGTGAGAGGGTGAGCAGACCGGCGACGACCGTGATCAGCGGCAGCGCGACACTCGTCGCGTAGCGGCCCGCATCGACGGCGTTGTACATCTGGGCGACCAGCGTCGAGAACGTCGTGAACGCGGCCAGGAACCCGACGCCGAGCACGACTCGCGTACGCCCGTCGGGATGCATGCCGATCAACAGCCCCAGCAGCAGGGAGCCGGTGATGTTGACCGCCAGCGTCACGTAGACCTGATGGTGCGGCTCGAGATGGTCACCCGCGTAGTAGTCGAGGGCGTAGCGCGAGAACGCCCCCGCACCCCCGGCAAGAGCAACCGCCAATCCAATGGGCATGTCCGGCTCCGATCGTTCCAGGAGCCATCAGCCGGATCGGCGGTTCAAGGCGAGCCCCATCGCCCACACGCACTATACCCACGGCGCGGCGGGTCAGACGGCTTACAACCTGCCACCGTAACCGGCGCCGTTAGGTCCACCTTAGGGTATGCTCGCCGCGTGAGTTTGCGACGGGTGTTCGAGAGCCGCAATCGGTGGCTCGTGATCGGGGTGCTGGCGGGGTTCCTCGTCGCCGTCTTCGCGGCCCAGGCGCTTGCGGGTGGGGTCAACGACCCCACCGACCCCACGACGCGAATGAGCCACACCGCGGTCGTCTCCGACAGCGCGCTGCTCGTGTTTCGAGAGGGGCTCGAGTCGATCCTCGTGCTGGCGGCGTTCACCGCCAGCTTCATGGGCGCGAACCAGTCGCTGCGGCGGCCGGTCGGCGCCGGCGCGGCGCTCGGGATCGGCGCCACGGTCGTGACCTGGTTCGTCGTCGTCGCCGCCATCGGGCAGCTCGGGTTGGGCGCCCTGGAGCTGCAGGCCGCGACCGGCCTGGCCGCGCTGGTCGTGCTGATGATCGTCCTGAACTGGTTCTTCCACCGCGTCTACTGGACCGGCTGGATCTCGAGCCACAACCGCACCCGCAAGCGGCTCATGAGCGGCACCGGCCCGAACGCGCGCCGCAACCTGATGCTCGGCCTGGCCGGCCTCGGCTTCGCGAGCGTCTACCGCGAGGGCTTCGAGGTCGTGCTGTTCCTGCAGTCGCTGCGGCTGCGCTACGGCACCGCGACCGTGCTCGAGGGCGTCGCGATCGCCGCGGTGCTGATCGCGGCAGTCGGCGCGCTCACCTTCGTCGCCCATCACCGCATCCCGTACAAGCGGATGCTCGTCTCCACCGGCGTCCTGATCGGGATCGTGTTCATCGGGATGGTGGGGGAGACGGTGCAGGAGTGGCAGCAGGCCGGATGGCTGCCGACGACGCCCGTCGGCGTCCATATCCCCGGGTGGGTGGGGACGTGGCTGGCGACATTCCCCACGGCTGAGGGGTTGATCCTGCAGGGCCTCGCGCTGGCATTCGTCGTGGGCTCGTACCTGATCGCCGAGCAGCTGCGGTACCGGCGGCCGGCGCGCCAGGGCGCCCGGACGGCCGCGCGGCTCGACTCGCCGCCGGACGCCGCGACCGCCGCGTAGGCCCGGTGCGCGCGCTCGCGGCCTTCGCCGTGGCCGCCGTCGCGGCGCTGGCCGGGTGTGGCGGGGGCGGAGGAGGATCGACGGGCGGCTCGGGCCGTGCCCTGCATGTGACTCTGACGGACAATGGCTGCGCGCCGGCGCGGCTGGCAGCGCGGTCGGGGCGGGTGGCCTTCCAGGTCGCAAACGGCGACACCGAACGGGTCACCGGCCTCGCCGTCCAGGATCAGCGCGGCGCGTTTCTGATCGAGCGCGGAGACATCGGCGCGGGGCGGTCGGACGCGTTCACCCTCACGCTGCAGCCTGGTCGCTACCGCCTGAACTGCCTGCACAGCCGCGCGCCGTTCAACGCCGTGCTCGTCGTCACCGGCCGGCCGGTCGCGGCCGCCGACCCGGGGCCGCTGCCCGCGCTCCTGGTCCAGGCGAGCCACGGCTATCGCCGCTACGTGCTCGGCCAGACTGCTGCGCTCGTGCGAGGCACGCGCCGGTTCGTGGCGGCCCTGCGCGCCGGAGACGTCGGACGGGCGAAGACGCTCTACGGCCCACCCGCGCCCACTACGAGGCGGTCGAGCCGGTGTCCGAGAGCTTCGGCGACGGCGCACACGTCGCGTTCGGCCTCCTGCGGCCCGCACTCCGGGCGACCGGCCACGCAGCGCTGGCGGCGAGGATCTCGGCCCGCTTCGCCCCGGTCGAGGCGGCGCTCGGCCGCTACCGGCGGCCGACGCCGCTCGGCTACGCCCTCTACGACGAGCTGACTCCGGCCGACCGGCGCATGCTCGCCCAGCGGATCGACGCGCTCGCCGAGCCGCTCTCGACGCTCGCGGCCATCGTGAGGGGGTTAGTCCGCCGCGACGGCCCCGACGACGATGTAGCTCAGGCCCTCGTCGCCCGCAACGACCTGGCGCGTCTCGTCGGCGCTCACGAGCACGAACCGGCCGGGGACGAGCGGAACCTCGTCGGCGCCGATGCGCAGGGCACCCGCACCGGAGATGGGGATGTAGAGCTCCTCCTGGCCCGACTCGCGCTCGTCGTGCGCGAAGCCCTCCTGGCCGGGCTGGGAGTCGAAGCGGTTCAGCTTGACCGCCTGGGCGCCGATGGCCCGCGCGATCGGTTTGCGGCGGCCGTCGAGCGACGCCACGTCCAGCACCGTGAACATCACGCCTCCTGGTGGGTGGCGGCGATGCTACGGGAACCGCCGGGAATGGTGCCGCGGGCGCCGTTCGCGCCCACTCGGCACCCCCCGAGGGGTCACGCCCGAAGGACACCGGCGGAACGACGCCCGCGACGGTTCCAGTCTCCCCCCTCGATAGTCAAATGGCAATATTTGGCAGGGAATTATTCGTCGACAACCGGCCGGTGCCGCGGCCTCCACGCGACACCGACCGGTCCCGGCTGAGAGGCCCGGGGAGCGGACCGGGCCCACACCGGCGACGGCCTCCGCTGATCCGGCCGGACCTCGGCCCGACCCAATAGGCCGCACCCTCCCTGGCCGGCCGGATCATGAGAGCGTCCTCGTCGGATGCCCGTTCCACTTGCTGGCTCTCTGCCTCGAAATTGACCGTACATGTTCTGCACTGGCGGTTCGGGCATGGTATGAAGTGTCTTTACACAATACTTGCGAACGGTCGAGCAGCCCATTGGGCCTCGGAGCATCGAGCGCCACGATCGTCAGCGGTTCGGCATCATCCGATGCCGGCGCTACGATCGAGGAGCAGCATCCGGAGGGTTTCGCCAAGACTGGATGAGGAGGCTCGAGGATGCGACGCTTCGGACTGATCGCCGTCACATTGCTGGCGGCACTGACCCAGGCCACCACCAGCTCTGCCGCACCCATGCGGGTGCATGAGGGATCGCACTTCTTCTCGCGGACGATCCCCGACCCCTGCTTCGCCCGGGTGCCCAAGGGTTTCCCGAGGCGCCTCGCCATGGGCTGCACGTGCCCGCGCGGCCAGTTCGCCGCGAAGGCTCCCACGAGCACCTACCGCTTCGCGATCTCCGCCGGGATGCAGTTCAGCTTCGCGGTGAGGTGGGCAGGCACGGTCAAGCCGCGGGTGAGCACGAGCCAGGCCGGCCCGTGGTCGTACGTGCGGGTGCGGGGGCCGCGCCGCTGCGCCGCGCTGAGCGTCGTGGTGTCGGTCACGGCGTCCGCCCGCTGAGCCTCCGGGGGCGCCCCGTGGCGGAGGGCCGCCCCCGGTAGACTTTGGCTCGAGTGTTGAGGCCGATCGCCAACGTGCTGACAGCGGCCCGGCTCGCCGCCGTGATCCCGTTCGCAGTGCTGCTCGCGTCCGCCGGCCACGACCCGAGCTGGCCCGCGGCGATCGTGTTCGCCGCCGCCTGCCTGACCGACTTCCTGGACGGCTTCCTGGCCCGGCACGCCGACCAGCCCTCGCGCTTCGGGCGTATCGCCGACCCGCTCGCCGACCGGCTGCTGATCAACATGGCGCTCGTCCTGCTGTGGTACGAGGGCCGGCTGCCGTGGTGGCTGGCGCTGCCGGTGCTCCTGCGCGACGTGTGGCTGATGCTGCTGTTCCGCGCCCGTCGCATGGGCTCGCACGTCGCGGTGAACATGACCGGCAAGACGGCGACGGCGCTGATCATGGTGTCGCTCGGACTGCTCATGGTGACGACGGCGCCGTGGCCGCAGGTGATGTTCGGCGCGGGCATCGTGCTGTCGCTGGCGGCGGCCGCCCGCTATGCCCGCAGTCCAAGGGAGGCATGACGTGAAGGCGGTCGTGATGGCCGGCGGCGAGGGCACCCGCCTGCGCCCGCTGACGTCGAACCAGCCCAAGCCGATGGTGCCGGTCGCCGGCAAGCCCTGCATGCAGCACATCATCGAGCTGCTGCGCCGCCACGGGATGACCGACATCGTCGTCACGGTCGCCTACCTGCCGCAGGTGATCCGCGGCTACTTCGACGACGGCGAGGCGCTCGGCGTCGAGCTGCACTACTCGGTGGAGGAGCGGCCCCTCGGCACGGCGGGCAGCGTCAAGAACGCCGAGGAGTTGCTCGACGAGACGTTCCTCGTGATCTCCGGTGACGCGTTGTGCGACTTCGACCTCGACGAGCTGATCGCCGCCCACCGGTCGAGTGGTGCGGCCGCCACGCTGGCACTGAAGTCGGTCGACAACCCGCTCGAGTTCGGCGTCGTCATCGTCGACTCGGACGGGCGGGTCGAGCGGTTCCTGGAGAAGCCGGGCTGGGGCCAGGTGTTCTCCGACACCATCAACACCGGCGTCTACGTGATCGAGCCGGAGGTGCTGCGGGCGGTGCCGCCGGGAATGCCGTACGACTTCTCGAAGCAGCTCTTCCCCGACCTGCTCGAGCGGGGCAAGCCGCTGCACGGCCACGTTGCCACCGGCTACTGGCAGGACATCGGCAACCTCGACCAGTACCGGCAGGCGAACTTCGACGCGCTCGACGGCAGCGTCGAGCTCGAGCTCTCCGGGATCCGGCTGCGCGACAACGTGCTGCTCGGCGAGGGCGTGCAGCTCCCCGACCTGGAGCAGGTCGAGGGGCCGGCGTTCATCGGCAACTTCTGCCAGGTCGACGCCGGCGCCCGGATCGGGCCGTACACCGTGCTCGGCCCGAACGTCATCGTCAAGGAGGGCGCGACCGTCCTGCGCAGCACGCTCGACTCCGGCGGCTATGTCGGCCGCAGCGCCCGGGTCGAGGGGACGATCCTCGGCAAGGGCGTCGACGTGCGCCCGCACGCCGTCCTGAACGACGGCGTCGCCGTCGGGGACGAGTGCTCGATCGGGGCCGAGGCCGTGCTCGCGCCCGGCGTCAAGGTGTATCCGTTCAAGACCATCGAGGCGGGCGCGGCCATCAACGCCAACCTGATCTGGGAGTCGCGCGGCATCACGACGCTCTTCGGCCGCGACGGCGTCACCGGCCTCGTGAACGTCGACGTCACCTCCGAGACGGCTGCCCGGCTCGGCGTCGCCTACGGGACGACGCTCTCGCGCGGCGACCGGGTGGTCTGCAGCCGCGACGCCCACCCGTCGTCGCGCATGGTGAAGCGGGCGATCATCGCCGGGCTCGTCTCGACCGGCGTGAACGTCGCCGACCTGCGGGTCGCGCCTCCGACCGTGAACCGGCACGAGCTGAAGGTGGGGGAGCGGACGGGCGGCCTGCACGTGCGTGTGTCGGCGGACGACCCTGACGTGATCCAGGTGAGCTTCTTCGCGCCGCCCGGGATCCTGGTCGCCGGGCCGGCGCTCAAGGCGATCGAGCAGTCGTTCTCGCGCCAGGAGTTCCGCCGCGTCAGCCCGGCCGGGATCGGCGGCCTGACGTATCCCGCTCGCGCGACCGAGAGCTACGTGCAGGAGCTCTTGACGAAGCTCGACCAGGAGGCGATCCGCAAGCGCGAGTTCCGCATCGTCCTGAACTACGGGCTCTCGGCCGCATCGCTCGTCCTGCCGACCCTGATCGGCGACCTCGGCGTCGAGATGGTGGCGCTGAACGCCTACATCGACTCCTCACCGACCCCGCGGGCGGTCGACACGGCCGGCGCCCTGCAGAACACGGCGGGCCTCGTGAAGGCCGTCGGCGCCGACATGGGCATCCTGATCGACAGCGCGGCCGAGCGGCTGTGGCTGGTGGACGAGCACAGCAACCCGATCTCGCCCGAGACCGCGCTGCTGCTCTTCGTGCGCGAGCTGGCGGCCTCGAACGGCGGCGGCCGGCTGCTGGTGCCGATCAACGAGTCGCGCATGGTGGAGCAGATCGCCGACGGCCACAGCCTCCACGTCGAGCGCACCAAGGCGTCACTGGGCGACCTGCTGGCCGCGGCGACGGCCGGCGACGTCGTGTTCGCGGGCGCGTCCGGCGGCGGCTACGTGTTCCCGGAGTTCCTGCCCGCCTACGACGCCGTCATGTCGCTCGGGAAGCTGCTGGAGCTGGTCGCCCACTCCGGCCGGCCGCTGTCCGCCCTGGTCGAGGATCTGCCCCGCAGCACCCTCGTGCACGTCCGCGAGCCCTGCCCGTGGTCGGCCAAGGGCCAGGCCATGCGCCAGCTGATCGAGGCCGTGAAGGGCATGCAGGTCGACAACATGGACGGCATCAAGGTGTACGAGCCGGACGGCTGGGTGCAGGTGCTGCCCGACCCGGACGAGCCGGTCTTCCACGTCTACGCCGAGGGCGAGTCGTTGGAGGATTCCCACCGTCTGGAGCAGAAGTACCGGGCGCTGCTCGACGGGTTCGTCTCGGCGACTGCCTGACCCGAGCGGCCCAACCCTCAACCAGAGCTTGAGGAAATGCGCCAGGCTGGGTAGACTTCTTCCCGGTCTGAAACGACGGAACGGATGCTGCCAATGGACGTGCTGCCCGACTTCACCACGATCTCCGACGACGAGCTCAAGGCGCTCATCGAGCGTTACGTGCGCGAGGAGGAGGAGGTGTCGTACCGGCGCCGCCTGCTGCACGGCAAGATCGACATCCTCCGCGCCGAGCTGGTCGACCGCGTCAAGCGCCGCGAGGCGGGGGCGTCGACGGCCCTGTCGGAGATCGACATCGACCGGCTGACGGAGATCCTCGCGCACAGAGGACCGCCGCCCGGTCTCGACGACGAGTCCGGCTCTCCGCCCGGAGTGTGAGGGCGAAGACCGACATGACCGCTGCTCGGTTCGGCAGGGGCGGGTAGGCATGTCCTACTGCCCCGAGTGCGGACACCACAACCGCGAATCGGCCCGCTTCTGCGCCCGCTGCGGTGCGAGCCTGCTCGAGTCCGACGTGGGCGGCGAGCCCACGCAGGCGTTCGCGGCCTACGTCGAGGAGGAGGGTGACCCGGACACGGACGATCTCGGCTCCGAGGGCGCGATGCTGGTGATCCGCATCGGCGGCGGCCGCGCCGGCGAGCAGTTCCCGATCACGGCCGACCGGATGGCGATCGGCCGTACGCCGACCGCCGAGCTGTTCCTGGACGACATCACCGTCTCGCGCGAGCACGCCGTGCTCGACCGCCGCAACGACGGGCTGCACCTGTCCGACTCCGGCAGCCTCAACGGCACCTACGTGAACCGGCACCGGATCGAGAGCGTCCGCCTGGCGGACGGCGACGAGGTGCAGATCGGCAAGTACCGGTTGACCTACATCGAACGGGGGCCATAGGTGTCCGCCGAGGCGACCGAGGGACGCAAGAGCTCCTCCCGGCTCACGATCGGGACGGTGTGCAAGTCACTCCAGGAGGAGTTCCCCGACATCTCGATCTCGAAGATCCGGTTCCTGGAGGACCAGCGCCTGATCACCCCGCGGCGCACCCCGGGCGGCTACCGGCTCTACGGCGAGGAGGACGTCGACCAACTGCGCGCCATCCTGCGCATGCAGCGCGACGAGTTCCTGCCGCTGCGGGTCATCCGCCAGGTCATCGCCCAGGGCCGCTCGGCAGCCGGCACCGGCCGCCGGCCCCGCCTGGTGGGCGGCCAGGAGGACCGGCTGACGTTCGATCAGCTGCTCACCGCCGCCGACGCCGATCCGGCCTTCGTCCGCGAGCTGGAGGAGTTCCAGCTCGTAGAGCGGCACGCCAGCGAGTCCGAGTCGCCCTACAGCCGCGCCGACGTCGAGATCGTGATCATCTGCCAGCGGCTGGCCCGATACGGCGTGGCCGCCCGCCACCTGAAGGCGTTTCGCTCGGCCGTCGAGCGCGAGGCGAGCCTGCTCGAGCAGATCATGACCCCGGCCCTGCGCTCCCACAATCCGGAGCGGCGCGAGGCCGGCCTCCAGGAGCTCGAGGCGCTGGCCGAGCTGACGAGCCAGCTGGCCCACCTGCTGCTCGTACGCGACCTGCGCGACCTGGCCCGCTAGACAGCCTGTTCCACGCAGCTGCGACGGCGTGGGCGCGGCGGACGCGCCTGCGTCTCCGAACGGCGGAAGGACGCATCCAGGGGACATGGCAGTTGGCGGTGTCAGCATGTGTCATTTGCGGTTCCCCGACACTCTCACCACACCCTGTCACCCACACGTGACACCCGTCCGGTCAGACTCCTCGGTGCGATGTATGCGCTCCCAACGCTCTACAAGGCCCGGAATGTGCCGCTGAAGCGGCCGGTGTGCGCGATCTGCGTGGACAGGACGAGAGGGCGCACCGAGGAGGTGCGGCTCGGGTACCGCGTGACCGTCTGGTTGTGCGCCGGCCATGCTGCGCGGGCGTTCCAGACCAGGCGGAACGGCCGGGACTTCGTGCGGACGCTGATGGGGGTGTGGCAGGCGAACGGTGCATGACGGCCGCCAGGCATCGTGCCCTGGATGCGCATCTCAACCGGCTCCGCGCCCACCCGCCACGTAACCGTCCTGGCAGCTATGCCTGGCCGGAGCTTCGCCGCTCTCTCGAAGCCAGATACGCGGCCGGCGCGCCGCCACTCGGCCGAACCAACCATCCCTGCCAGACGTGCGCCGCCCACACCCCGAGCCGCCGCACCCTCCGGCGCTGGCACGCCGAACGCCGCTGGCTCACTCGCCCGCCCTAGCGATGCGCGGGGTTGGCCGGGTCGATCAGCCCGTGCTCGCGCATCCAGCCGCGCAGCGGCACGTCCTCGTCGTCCGGGATCCAGTAGCCGAGCTGGCTCGCCGAGGCGCCCAGGAGCTGGCGCTGGAGCGGGCCGAGACCGGGGTGGAGGTCGGGCGCATGGTCGTGCCGCGGCCGGATCCAACGGTACGTGAAGCCGAGGAACACGACCTTGCGCGTGATCGCGGACAGGTTGGGGCTACGTCCGTGCCAGATACGGCGGTCGAAGACGCATGCCGTGCCGGGCGCCGCGCGCACCTCGACGGCGCCGTGCGGGCTGCGCGAAGCCGAGCTCGGGATGCTCGGGGCGGGGGAGGGTGTTGCGGCGATGGCTGCCCGGGATGACGAGCATGTTGCCCCGACCCGGACGGGAGACGTCGCTCAGGAAGAAGCCGACCTTGATCGAGAGCCGGGGCCGCACCGGCCGCGTCTCGAGCTCGAGGTTCTGGCGGCCGCCGTCCTGGTGCCAGCGCCAGGCCGGCGCGGGCGCGGTCGGGAGCGGGGGGTGGACGTCGATGTGGCTGTGGTAGAGGTGGATGTTCCAGCCGAGTGCCGAGCAGACCAGCGGAAGCACCGCGGGCGCGACCAGGAGCTCGGCCAGCACCGGGTCGCGGTCGAGCACCTCGAGCGCGTGCAGCGAGCCGTCGGGGCTGCCGCGACCGGCGGCGGCCTCCTCGGCGTGGATACGATCGACTGCGGCCTCGGCGCGGGCGGCCGTGGCGGCGTCGAGCGCGTCGGGAATCAGGACGAAGCCACGCTGCTCGAGGGCGTCGAGGCGGCCGGTGAGGGTGGTCGGGCGCACGTGAGAGTACGCCCGACCACCGCTCCTACGTCCGTACCGTCAGCGGCTCCCGACGGCGACGTTCGCCTCGAGCCACTCGGCATACGTCGGCCCGCCGATGGTCGCATCCGGGCCCGGGAGGAGGGCGCCGGACTCGTACACCGTGCTGTACGGGTCGGACGGGTCGCTTCCGACCTCGATCCGCAGATCGTCGCCACGGCGGGCGACGAGCAGACGGGCCACCTCGGGGAGCCGCTCCTCCTGCGGCCCGGCCACCTCGAGCAGCGTCGCGGCGGCCTCCGGCGTGAACTCGGAGTCCGCGGCGGTCACGAGGTCCGCCAGCGCCTCGCCGGCCGTGCGGGCGGCGACGAGCTGCGTGCGCATGTCGGGGAGGCGGGCGACGCCGTCCTGGGTCGACCAGCCGACCAGCTCCTCGACGAACTCGTGGAACTGGGCCGCGCGCAGCACCCGGCTCGGAATGGGGCCGGCCTGGGTCGCCTCCTCGTGCGCGAGCTTGGCCTTCCCGTACCCGCCGCCGAACTTCTCCGTGCCGATGATCGAGATGACCACCAGGCGGCGGACGCCGGCCTCCTGACCGGCGTCGTGCAGGTTGCGCGCCGCCGTGGTGAAGAACCGCGTCGCTTCGGCCTCGTCGGGCGTCGGCCAGGTGGCGGTGTCGACGATCGCGTCGGCTCTCACAAGGGCCTCGGCGAGGCCTTCCCGGGTGATCACGTCGACGCCCAGCGAGCGGGCGATCGGGACGACGTCGTGGCCCCGCTCGTTGAGTACGTCGACGACATGGTGGCCGACGCGTCCTGTGGCGCCGACGACTGCGATCCGCATTGGCTTCTGCATGATGATGGTGCTCCTTCGCGTCAGCGTCCCGGCACGTGTCACACCGGGACGGTTTGCGGTGTCAATGGGTATGACACGCAGCGAGGGAGGGATGTGACCATGGACGAGCAGGACTGGCTGGCAGAACGCTTCGAGGCCGAGCGCCCGCATCTGCGGGCGGTGGCCTATCGCATGCTGGGGTCGCTGAACGAGGCGGATGACGCCGTGCAGGAGGCGTGGCTGCGGCTCAGCCGATCCGACTCGGAGGAGATCGAGAACCTGGGCGGCTGGCTCACCACCGTGGTGGCGAGGATCAGCCTGAACACGCTGCGGGCCCGCCGGGCGCGGCCCGAGGCGCCGATGACCCCGCACGTTCCCGACCCGGTCGTCGGCCCGGAGAGCGGCCTCGACCCGGAGCACGAGGCGCTCGTCGCCGACTCGGTCGGCCTGGCGCTGCTCGTCGTGCTCGAGCAGCTCGACCCGGCCGAGCGGCTTGCCTTCGTGCTCCACGACATGTTCGCCGTGCCGTTCGACGACATCGGCGAGATGGTCGGCCGTTCGCCCGCCGCTGCGCGCCAGCTCGCGAGCCGCGCCCGCCGCCGGGTGCAGGGCCGGCCCGTGCCCGATCCCGACCTCGATCGCCAGAAAGAGGTTGTCGAGGCGTTCTTCGCCGCCTCACGCGAGGGCGACTTCGAGGCGCTCGTGGCGGTGCTCGACCCCGACGTCCTGCTGGTCGCCGACGGCGGCGCGGGACGTCCGGACCTCTCCCGCGTCATCCGTGGCGCCCGCGCGGTGGCGAGCCAGGCGTTCATGTTCCGGAGCCTCGGCCCGTACGCGCGGCCGGCGCTCGTGAACGGGGCCGTCGGCGTCGTCGTCGCACCGGAGGGCAAGCCGTTCTCGGTCATGGGCTTCACGGTCTCCGGGGGGAAGATCGTCGAGATCGACGCGATCGGCGACCCCGACCGGCTGGCCCGGCTCGACCTCGCGTTCCTGGACGCCTGAGGCGCTACTCGGTCTCGTACTGGACGAGCGAGTGCACGTCGTAGCCGTAGAGCTTGTCGCGGCCGCCGAGGAAGCTGAGCTCGACGACGAATGCGAGCCCGACCACCTCGGCGCCGAGCTGCTCGACGAGGTCGATCTTGGCCCGGGCCGTGCCACCGGTGGCGAGCAGGTCGTCGTGGATCAGGACACGCGCGCCCTTCATCAGGGCGTCCACGTGCATCTCGAGCGCGTCGAAGCCGTACTCGAGCGCGTACTTGGCGCCGACCGTCAGGAAGGGCAGCTTGCCCGGCTTGCGCGCGGCGGCGAACCCGCACCCGAGCCTGTAGGCGACGGCGGCGCCGAGGATGAACCCCCGCGCCTCGGCGCCGACCACGATGTCGACGTTGCGCGGCTGCGCCCAGTCGGCCAGGTCGTCGACAGCCTGGTGGAGCGCGTTGGCGTCCGCCAGGAGCGGCATGATGTCCTTGAACACGATCCCCGGCTTCGGAAAGTTGGGGACGTCGCGGATTCGGGTACGCAGATCGATGCGAGGCACGCGCGCGGCGATGCTAACACGCACGGCCGGATCGGTCGATAACCGGGGGAACCATGTACGACGTGTTGCGAGCGAGCTACCGCTTCCACTGTCCCCGGCGTGCCGACGGCGACACCGTGCGCGTGCCGCTGTCGTCGTTCCGCCGGCTCGAGCGGCTCCCGGGTGCCGCCCACCCGGCCGTCTACCGGATCGCCTACGACTGCCCCTGCGGCGACTGTCACGTCGGCCTCGTCTCGCACGACGACCTGGATTACGGGCCGCTGCACCCGGTCGACGTCGAGTTCCGCAACCTGCTGACTGGCCGCACCGAGCCCGTCGGCGACGAGCTGGCCGAGCTTGCCCGCGCCCACGTCCAGCGGGGCAACTGGCCGTGGCGGCTGTACTGCTCGCTCGAGGCCAGGATGCGGCCCGTGTGGCCGTCGAGCCTGGCGATGGTCGCACCGGCCGACAGCGGGCGCAACGGCGTGCTGGGTGTGGCAATGACCTGCCCCGGCTGCGGCGAGGTGTCGCTGAACCTCGTGACCGGCGCGCATCTCGACGTGCCCTTCTACCACGACAAGGTCGTGCGCTACGTCGACCGGCCCTACGGCGACGGCCGCGACCTCACCGTCGAGGCCTTCCACCACGAGCTGCACTCCGCCCGCTTCGACAGCGAGCGCGCCGACCTGAGCTAACCGGCGATGCGGTGGTCGTCCTCGCGCACGTGCTCGGCGCAGACGACCCGGTCGCGCCCGCGCCGCTTGGCCTCGTAGAGCGCGCGGTCGGCCTGCTCGAAGAGCTCGTCCGCGTCGCGGGCGTCCACGGGGAACGTGGCGATGCCGGCCGACGCCGTGACGATGTCCGGGAGGCGGTTCCGGTGCAGGGCGCCGGTGGAGATGTCGGCGATCGCCTGGCGCACGCGCTCGGCGATCACGAGCGCCTCGGTGCCCCGTCCCGGGACGAGCAGCGCGAACTCCTCGCCGCCGAAGCGGGCGGCGATGTCGGCGTCGCGCTTCTCCCGGGCGACGACGTGCCCGACGGACGCCAGCAGGCGGTTCCC
The DNA here is from genome assembly GCA_963708365.1 of uncultured Actinomycetes bacterium. Lineage (GTDB taxonomy): Bacteria > Actinomycetota > Thermoleophilia > Gaiellales > JAICJC01 > JAICJC01. The sequence continues at coordinate 158,182 of CAVPSM010000002.1, read as the reverse complement.
GGCGCCGTGGCCGTGGGTGTCGTTATAGGACTTGAAGCGGTCGATGTCGAGCAGAACGAGCGTCATGCAGCCGCCGTAGCGGCGCACGCGGGCGAGCTCGCTGCGCAGCACCTCGGAGAAGTAGTCGTAGTTGCGCAGGCCGGTCAGCCGATCGGTGAACGTGCGCGCCCGCAGCGTCCGCCGGTCACGGCGGTGGCGGTGGTCGAGCTCGCCCGCGACCAGCGCGACGGCACCCGCAGCTGCCTTCACCGGCAGGGCGACGGGCGCGGCGGTAGCCACGACCGCGGCGACGATGCCGCCGATGCGGCCGCCGGCGGACGCCGCCAGCGCTGCGAGCACGAGCAGGGTGGGACGGGCCTGCGGGGGCGCCAACCATGCGCCGACGCCGAGGGCGGCCGCGCAGAGGCCGAAGAGCTGACGGGCGCCGCCCGCACGTCCCCGCATGCCGAGAACCTAGCGACGGCGGCGGACGGCGGCTGGATCGGCGGCTAGCGCGACCAGAAGTTGAGCCGGCGGGCGGCGCCGCTCGACTCGCCGTCGTCTCCCGTATCCGCGACCGCGGCGGCGACCGCAGGTTCGTCATCGTCATCCGGCTCGGGCGTCACCGCGATCGACGTCACGGCGCCCTGCTGCAGCTTGCGCGCGTAGAGCTCGAGATCGGCCTCGCGCCGCTGCACGGTGGCCTCGCGTTCGGACACCCGCCGCTCCTGTGCTTGCAGCTGCGACTCGCGGCTGCGGAGCGCGGCCAGGGCCTCCTCGAGCTTGCCGGCATCGCGGCCGCGGCCGTTGCCGTTCTCCGTCGCAGCCTCGACCGCCGCGTCGAGATCCTCGCGGGCCGCGGTCTCGCGCCGCTCGATCTCGGCCATCCGCCGCTGGAGGGCCCCCCGCTCGCGGTCGACGGCGACTTCGGCGTCGGCCAGAGCCGCACGCTGCGACTCGAGCTCGGCCTCGATCCGGTCGGCACGGACGGTGAGGCGGGCCACGTCGGCCTCGCGCTCGTGCAGCTGGGCGGCGCGCAGCTCCATCCCGTCGTGGCGGGTGTCGAGCTCGCGCTCGCGGGCGTCGAGGGAGTCCTGGCGCCGGTCGAGCCGGCTCTCGCGCCGCTCCACGTCGCTCTCGGAGCCGGACAGGCGCGCTTCCCGCTCGCGCACGTCGGCGGCGAGACGGTCGACCTCGATCCTGGCACGCGACTCGGCCTCGGCGATTGCGTCCTCTGCCTGGGCCTGAAGGCGCTGGGCCTCGCCCTGGAGCCGCTCGGCGGCGATGCGCGCGGCCGATACCTCGCGCTCGTCGTCCTCGACGCGCTGGCGACGTAGGTCGACCTCCTCCATGCGGGCGTCGATGCCTTCGAGGCGCTTCTCCATGTCGGCCAGCTCGGCCCGGCGCTCGTCGATGTGGGTGCGCTCCGTCACCAGGCGCTCCCGCTCGGCGGCGGCCACCTGGGCGGCCTCCTCGGCCAGCTTGCGCTGCTCATCGAGATCGGCGAGCTCGGCCTCGCGCGTCTCCAGATCCTGCGCGCGTTCCCCGAGCGCCGCCTCGCGGGCGGCGACGTCCTCCTGGACGGCCGCCACGGCCGCGGAGGCCTGTTCGACCTCGACCAGCTTGGCGTCCACCTCGGAGAGGGCCTGCTCACGTTCGGCCAGGGCGGCGACGCGCTCCTCGACCTCGGCGGCGCGGCGCTCGGCGTCGGCGTGGACGGCCGAGACGCGCTCCTGGGTCTCCTCGATCCTCGCCGAGCGCTCTTCCACGGCGGCGGAGGCCTCGCGCATGGCGGCCTGCTCGGTCGCGAGCTCGTCGAGCGCCCGGGCCAGCTCGGCCTCCTTGGCGGCGATCGTCTCCAGGCCGGCGGCTGCCTCGGCGGACACGGCCGACGCCTGCTGCTCGCGCTCGGAAACGGCCGCGAGAGCCTCCTCGACGTGCTTCTCGCCGGCTTCGAGCGCCTCCGAGCGCTGCATCATGTCCGCGCGCACGGCATCGACGGAGAGCTCCTTCTGGGTCAGCACCTTCTCGACCTTCTTGGCGCGATGCTCGCGGTCGGCGAGGTCGGCCTCGCGCGCGTTCAGCCGGGCCTCGTGCTCCGCCAGATCGGCCGAGCCGATGGCGCCGCGCTCGCGCAGCTGGTCGACGAGTCCGTCGCGCTCTCGCTCGATGCCCTCACGCGCGACCTGCTCGTGCTCCAGGCGCTGCTGGGCGGCGGCGAGCTCGTCCTGGATCTCGGACACCCGGGCGGTCACGGCGGCGTCGATGTCGACCTGGGCGGCGGGCGCGGTGTCGTGCCCGGACGGCTCGGCCTCCCGGGCGGCGATTGCCTGCTCGCGGTCGTCGAGCTCCGCGGCGCGCCGGGTCAGGTCGGCCTCCATCTCCTGCAGGTGGGCGGGGTGGGTCTCGGTGCCGTCGCCCGTCTGTGACGCCGCGATGCCCTCGCTGACCGCCAGGGCGGCCTCGCGCTTCGACAGCTCGCGCTCGCGCCGGGCCAGCCGGGCCTCGCGCTCGGCGAAGACAACCTTGGCCTGCTCCTGCAGCGCCGACTGCTCGCGCTGGAGCCGCTCCTCGGCCTGGCGGAGTGACGTCAGCCGGTCCTCCATCGCGCGCCGGAGGCCGCTGGATGTCTCTGCATTACCGGGCGTCTGGCCGTCGCTCATCTGGCACAACCTCTTCGCTGAGTGGAGGGATCGGGCCGGCGGCCGGAATCGGCCTTCGGCAGGGCGCTCGGCAGGACGCCGTCGTGTCCAGAAGCTCTATCGGCGGCCTTCGGCCCTGGCTTGAGTGTCCGTGCGGGGCAGAGAAGGTCAAGGCCGTGGTGCGGCGGAATTCCGTCACCTGCGGCATGGGTTGGCAAACGCGACGCGCCCCTGGACGACGGTGGCGAACGACCGTCCTACAGGGGCGCGGCGAGAACCTGTCGGCCTGGCTCGACTGCGGGCGTTTAAGGCTTGACGATGCGGAAACTCGTGCTAACCAAACGCGGCCGATTTGTCGATAAGCCGTGTGGTACCCGTGTGATCTACCAACCCTTGATCGGCATTTCACTCCCCCTTCGCTGATCCAGTACCCCGAACGAGGGAGAGCACTAGTCCCTCTGTCACGGGATGTCAAATAACTCGTATGAGCGAGACAATCCCCCAGCCTGAGCGCGGCGGCCCCATCCGCGCGTATGCCGCGATCCTGACCGTCACCGCCCTCGCGATCGCCGTCCCGGCGGCGCTCCTCGGCGGGGTGGGGCGGTGGGACGTGGTCGCCCTGCTCGGCATCGTCGGCTACGTCGCGGAGTCGCGCACGATCCGCATCTCGACGAAGGTGGAGCTGTCCGGGTCGCTGATCCCGCTCGCCATGGCCGCCGTGCTGTTCGGCCCGGCCGCAGCAGCCGTCGTGGGGCTCGTGTCCATGCTGTCCGACCGGCGCGGCCCGCTCGAGCGGTTCGTGATCTTCAGCTCCGGCCGCGCGCTCGCGGGCGCGTGCGCGGGCCTGGGCGCCGCCGCGGTCACGGCGGTCGACGGCGGCAGCGGAGTGGGGCATCTGTTCGCCGCCGCGGTGGCCGCGTCGATCCTCGCCACGGCGGTGGAGTTCCTCGTCACCGCGATCACGCTGTGGCTGCGCCACCGGACGTCTCCGGTCGACCTGTGGCGGCTCGCGCGGGTGCACGACGTCGTCTGCGTGGCAGTGTGTGCGCCGGTGGCGTGTCTGTTCGCGCACGCCTACCTGGCGAGCGGGATCTGGGTGCTGGCGTTCTTCGTCATCCCGGTGGCCGCCAGCCACCTCGCGTTCGGCATGCACGCGCCCAAGGAGCAGCTGATCGCCGCCCTGGAGCAGGCGAACTCCGAGCTCGAGGCCGCGAACAGCCACCTGCGGCGCATCAACATGAGCTTCGCCGAGGCGCTCGTGAAGGCGATCGACGGCCGCGACGCGTACACCGCCGGCCACTCCAAGGCGGTCGCCGAGTACTCGCGCGACATCGCCCGCGAGGTGGGCATGAACCGCGAGGAGGTGGCCCGCATCCACCTGTGCGGCCTCGTGCACGACATCGGCAAGATCGGGGTCCGCGCCGAAGTCCTCGAGAAGCAGGCGGCGCTCGACGACGGCGAGTGGGACGAGATGCGCCGCCACTCCGCGATCGGCGAGGCCATCCTGCTCGAGGTGCCCGGCTATTCGGACATGGCCGAGGTCGTGCGCAGCCACCACGAGCGCTGGGACGGGCGCGGCTATCCCGACAACCTGAGCGGCGAGGCCATCCCCCGCCTGGCGCGGGTGATCGCCGTGGCCGACTCCTACAACGCGATGACGTCCGACCGCCCGTACCGGCGGGCGATGACGCCGGCCGCCGCCATCGAGCAGCTCGTGCTCGGCAAGGGCACCCAGTACGAGGCGGCGCCGGTTGACGCGTTCCTACGCGTGCTGGAGCAGGCGCCCGAGTGGTACCGGCGCGGCTGCTTCGTCGTCGAGTACGAGGCAGAGCCGCGCACCGATCCCGCCTCGTTCCCGAAGGTGCTTGCGCCGCGGCCGGCCGCATGACCGCCGCCGCTCGGCCTCAAGCCCCGGGCTGCGCCGCCCGATAGGTGTCTGGATGCAGGACGTCCGCCTGATCGAGATCCTGTCCGACGCCGCCGCCGCGCTGGCCGCTCCCGACGCTTCCCCCGACGTGCTCGAGAGCGTGCTCGCCGACGCCTGTGCCCGCGCAGGGATGCCGTGCACGATGCGGACGACCTCGAGTGGCGTCGACCTCGATTGGGAGCGCACTCCCGGCCGCCTGGAGCACGGCTTCGTCTCCGTGCTCGCCGACTGCGCCAAGCTCGCGCTGGCCGCCGGCGGAGCGTCAGCGGGGCGGACGCTGGCCGCACACGGATTCGCCCTCGAGCTCGAGCGGGCCGCGTCGATCGCCCGCTGGCGTGGCCAGTCGCTGGCCGTGGCCGTGTTCGAGGTGACGGGGCTCGAGATGGGCCCGGGCATGATCGATCAGGCCGATGTCGTCTCCGACGTCGGGGCGCTCGCGCTCTCGGCCGTCCGCCAGGACGACCGGGTCGGCCATCTGGGCGCCGACCAGTTCGCCCTCGTCTTCCCGCGCGCGGGGACGTTCGAGGCCCGTTCAGCGTTCAAGCGCGTGAAGGCGGCGCTGGCCGCCAACGACCGCATGTCGCGCGACCTCGCCATCGGCGCGGTCGGCTTCGCCGAGCTGGGCGAGGCGGGATCGGGCGCCGAGGTGCTCGCCGCCGCTCGCGAGCGCCAGTCCCAGGCCCGGATGCGGCGCGCCTACCTGGCGCCGGTCGATCCCACCCATCCGCTGGCCGGATAGCTCCTAGGCGTCTCTCGACGCCGCTCGCAGCGCGCCCAGCACCAGGGCGATGTGCGGCTGGCGGGTCTCGCCCGTTCGCGTCACGGCCGAGATCGTCCGCGACACGGGCTCCCCGAGGGGGTGGACCTGGATGTCGCCGGCATCGGGGGGCAGGGCCATCCACGGGACGAGCGCGACGCCCGCGCCGGCGGCGGCGAGCGCGGTCAGCACCGAGAAGTCGGTTGCCAGAGCGACGGGGTGGGGGACGAAGCCGGCGGCCCCGCAGGCCCGGCGGGTGAGCTCGTGGCAGGCGGTGTCGGGGCCGGGCATCAGCCAGCCCTCTCCCGACAGCCGGGCGAGGTCGACCGGCTCTCCCGGGGCAAGGCCGTGGCGGGCGGCGGCCTCCGGCCCGGCGACGAGCACCACCGGCTCGTCGGTCAGGTGATGCTGCTCGCAGCCGGGAGGGACGTCGCGGGGGAGGAGCGAGTAGGCGTGGATCACGGCGACGTCGGCCTCGAGGCGGCGCAGGGCCGCCAGGGCCGCCTCCGGCTCGTGCTCGCGCACCCGCAGCGCAGGCACCGGATCGGGGCTCTCGCTCAGCCCGCGCCATACCCACGGCAGCAGCACCCGGGCGGCGGAGGGGAACACTGCGACCCGTACGGTGGTGTGGCCGCCCCCGCGGAGCGCATCCAGGTCGGCCTCCGCCGCCGCGAGGCCGCCCAGGATGACCTCGGCGTGCTCGACGAGCAGGCTCCCCGCCGCCGTCAGCCGCAGCGTGCGTCCGCGCCGCTCCAGAAGCTTGATCCCGGCCTCCTTCTCGAGCGCGGCCAGCTGCTGCGAGACTGCCGGGCCGCTCAGGTGGGCGGCCTGCGCGGTCGCGGCGACCGTGCCGTGGAGGGAGAGGTCGCGCAGCAGGCGGATCCGGCGTACATCGAGCAAGCCAAGCGTTCCTTCCGGTTCAGTGAAGAAATCAGAACTGGTTCTTCCGTATCGTAGGCGATTGACTTCGGCCTGTGAAGCCCCGGGCCGCAACCGCGCTGGCCGCCACCGTCGTCCTGTGGGCCTCGGCGTTCCCGGCGATCCGGGTCGGCGTGGAGGGACTCGGCGTCGCCGGGCTCTCGATCGCGCGACTGGCGATCGCGTCGGCGGCCCTGGCGCTGGTCGCGCCGCTGCTGGGCGTCCGGCGGCCGCGGCGGGGCGATGTCGGCCAGATCCTGCTGTGCGGCGCAGCCGGCATAAGCACATACCAGCTGCTGCTGAACTGGGGCGAGGTGCACGTGGCCGCCGGGACGGCCAGCATCCTGGTCGCGACGGCGCCGGTGTTCAGCGTCCTGCTCGCCGCCGGATTCCTGGGTGAGCGGGTGACTGCGCGCGTCGTCGCGGGCAGCGTGGTGGCCCTGGCGGGCGTCGCGGTGATCGCCGTCGCCGGCGGGCGGGCCGGCGCCTCGGCGAGCGCCCTCGCCGTGCTCGCCGCCGCCGCCGTCCAGGGCACATACCACTTCGCCTCGAAACCGCTGCTCGCCCGCTACAGCGGCCTCGAGGTGGCCTCCTACGCGATGTGGTCGGGAACGCTCCTGCTCGTGCCGCTGGCGCCGTGGGCGATCCGCGACATCGGCGCGGCGCCGCCGCATGCGCTCATCGCAGCCGCGTATCTGGGCGTGTTGCCTTCGGCGCTCGGGTTCGTCACCTGGGGATACGCGGTGGCGCGGCTGAGCGTCGCGCGCGCGACGGCGGCGCTCTACCTGGTGCCGCCGGTCGCGGTCGTCGTCGCCTACGTCTGGCTGGGTGAGGTACCCGGGCGGGCCGAGGCCGCCGGTGGGGCGGTGGCAATCGCAGGAGTCGTCCTCATCCAGCGAATTTTTCACTTGACATAACCAGGATTATCGTGCGTGGACGGAAGAGGCGGTTATCCGGGCGCGACACCGTCCGCGCCGGCGCTCGCGGCGCGCGCTCGCCAGGGCAGCTTGCGCAGGGTGATCCAGATCGCGATTCCACCGGCGACGGCGGTCGTCAGCGTGACCATGAACTGCATGCCGACGCTGAACGCGAGCACGCTGCTGGTCGCAGCGGCGTTGCGGAACATGTAGCCGAGCAGCGCCTGCTGCGTCCCGAGCCCCCCGGGCGTCAGCGGCAACAGCGTCGAGGCGCTCTGGGCGGACAGCGCGAGCGTCGCGTCGATGATCCCGGCGGGAACGTGGAACGCGACCAGGAACCAGTACATGGCGCCGATCCGGCAGCACCAGCCGGCCAACTGCAGCGGGACGACCGTGCGGAAGTAACGCCGCGGCGTGGTCAGGATCACGAGGCCCAGGCGCACGCGTGACCAGAAGGCGACCACATGGCGCTCGACGTACGTGAAGAACACGCCGAGCAGGATCAGCAGCACCGCCACCGCCAGCATGAACCAGCGCGCGTTCGCCGCGAAGAAGCTCCACTCGAACGCCGCCAGGTGGCCGAGCGCCGGCAGACGCGGGATCCGGCCGGTCAGGTAGGCCGCGATCAGGAGCACCGGCCCGATGAAGACGTCGACCAGGGTCTCCGCCAGCAGGCTCGACGTGATCGTCGTGTAGGCGGCTTTGGGCATCGCCCGGTGGGCCAGGTAGATCTTCATCACGTCGCCGCCGCGCGCGGGCAGGATGCTGTTCACGCCCGCGCCGGCCAGATAGGCGGCGACGATGCTGCGCCAGCGCACCCTCCCTTCCGGGTAGCCCGCCTGCAGGATGAGCCGCCAGGCGCTCGCGCGCAGGATCAGGTTCGCGAGCGTGAAACCCACCGCGATCACGAGCGCCGAGAAGCGGACGTCGGTGATGTGCTGGCCGAAATCCGTCGTCGCGTGCCAGAACGATTGCAGCGAGTTCACGACACGAAGTCTGCCAGCGCCCGCCGCGGGCGCCAGACCTTGAGTCGTGTGGTGACTAGTCCTGGCCGCGCAGGAACTCGCGCAGGCCCGGGTTCTTCGACTCGAGCTCCCGCAGCGCGCGCGTCTCGATCTGGCGCACCCGCTCGCGGGTGACACCGATCTCGGCGCCCACCTGCTCGAGCGTGGCCGGCTCGCGGTCGTTCAGGCCGAAGCGCGCCTCGAGCACGTGGCGCGTGCGCTCGTTCAGCTCCTCCAGGGCGGCCTGGAGCTCCTGCTCGCGCTGGCGGCTGACGAGCAGCGTCTCGGGCTGGCGGGTGTTCGTGTCCTCGACCATCTCCGAGAAGTTGGACTCGCCGTCGCCGACGGGGCCCTCGAGCGACACGGGCTCCTCGATCATGCGCTGGAGCTCGATGATGCGCTCGGCCGGCAGCTTCAGCTCGGCGGCCAGCTCTGCGACGAGCGGCTCGCGGCCCAGCTTCTGGGTCAGCATCCGGTTCGCGCGGTGCAGCTTCTTGATGACGTCGAGCACGTGCAGCGGCAGGCGGATCGTGCGGGCCTGGTCGGCGATCGCGCGCGACATCGACTGGCGGATCCACCAGGTCGCATACGTGGAGAGCTTGTAGCCGCGGCTCGGGTCGAACTTCTCGACCGCCCGCATCAGGCCCATGTTCCCCTCCTGGATCAGGTCGAGGAGCGGGACGCCGGACGACGAGTACGCGCGCGCCATCGAGATCACGAGGCGCAGGTTGGACTCCACCAGCTGCCGCTTCGCCACCATGTCGCCGCGGTCCTTGCGCCGGGCCAGCTCGAGCTCCTCGGCCCGGGTCAGCAGGGCACCGTCGCCGATCTGGCGCACATACGTGTGCAGGAGGTCGACGGCGGGCGCGGGAGCGTCGGTCAGATCGAGCTCCTCGGCCTGCTCGGGAGAGTCGAACGCGGGCTGAAGGTTGCCCGGAGCGCGGGCGGCGGAATCGTCGTTCGGGCGGGCGGGGGTCACAGGCATGTGGCTTTCGTCTCGGGGGTCGGCTGGTCGGTTCGACCTCACCCAATCAATCGGCTCCCGATGGCCATCTCTTGAGGGGGATGACCACCTTTCCGACGCTCGGGGACGATGGGGCCGGTTTGCAGACGGTCGGGTGTGCGTTAGCACCCTCGGGGGATAACGTGAGCGACGTCGCGGTCGAACACCATGGGCATGCACCATCACGCCTTCGCCCATCTCCCGGAAGGGATCAGCCCGACCGACGGCCAGCGGATCGCCGCCGGCTGCTCGCACGCGCTCGTGCCCGATCAGCCCGCCGCGCGCGGCTACCGCTACGTCGACCTGGGCGGGGCCGAGCCGCCGTTCTACCTGATCCGGCTCTGCGCCGGCGACAGCTGTGCCGCGGTGACGCTGAACGCGCCGCTCGAGCTGTCCTCGGCCGGTGACGCCGAGCCCGGCGCGCCCGCCGTCGCGCAGGTGAAGGTGTCCGTCGGCTTGAACACGCTGCAGTGGGATCGCATGCTCGACGTCGACGTCGTCGCGGGCGTCTGGGCGGAGCTGCTCGGCTGGGCGCTCTCCGAGGTTGCCGGGCTCGACCTGCTCGATGCAGCGTCGTGCCCGATCTGCGGGCCGATCAGCTGACGCGGCCCTCGGGCGAGATCGCGACGCCCCGTGCCTCGAGTCGCTTGCGGATCAGGTACTGGAACGTCGACCACGCCCCGCGGCGCGCGTCGAACATCCGGTAGACCTGCCACTCGGTCAGCATCGACGGGTCGGTGCGGCGAGCCTGGGCCCAGTCGGCGAACTTCGGCAGGCGGCCGCTGCGCAGTGACAGCGCCGCGCCCTGCTCGACGGCCCGCTCCAGCCGCTCCTCCCCCACCGGCACGTCGAACCCGGCCTGTTTGAGGGCGTTGTTCAGCGACCCGAACGTGTGCCAGTAGAGCGACTTCGAGGGCATCGCGCCCTTGCGGGCCTCGATGTCCTTCGCCGTCGGCACGCGGCCGAGCTCGTCGCCCAGGTCGCGCAGCAGCCGCAGGAGCTCGTCCTGGGTCGCGAACCGGCGCGGGACGAGGCCGGCGAGGCGCTTGGCCCGGTTCCACGACTTGAAATGCTCGATCACGGTCTGGGGGTGCACCGTGGTGCCGGGATCGGCCTCGAACTCGCGCATGGTCGGCGAGCGGCCGAGTCTGTGGGCGCACGCGCGGAGCTCCTCGAGGATGTGCTCGTCCGAGTAGCGCTTGCGCATACCCGCCTGGAACTGCTCCAGCTGCGTGCGGTCGATACCCTCGATCGCGCGATACACGGTCTTGCGTCTCATTGTGCGGAGTCCCCCAGGGTGGTTGCGCCCTGCGCAAGTTATAGCAAAACTGGCGATCTGTGCAAGTGGAACATCAGTGCTTTGAGGCAGCGTCAAGGCGCACCTGGGTAGAGTCCCGCTCGTGACCGCGTTCACCGCCAAGGTTGTCGCGGCCCGCGCGGCGGCGGGCCTGTCGCGGCGAACGCGCGCCGGCGGCGGCACCACGCTGCCCGGCAAGCTCCTGTTGCGCATGGCCCCGGACGCCATCGAGCGCATGACCGCGCGCCTGGCGGACGGCTCGGTGGCGATATCGGCGACGAACGGCAAGACGACCACCGCCAAGATGCTCGCAGCGCTGCTCGAGCCCGAGCGGCGCCTGTGCCGCAACACGGCGGGCGCGAACCTCGAATCCGGCGTCGCCTCGGCGCTGCTGCACTGCGACGGCGCAGACCTGGGGGTCTTCGAGGTCGACGAGGCGGCGCTGCCGGGCGTGGCTGCCCGGATGCGGCCGCGGGCGACCGTTCTCGGCAACCTCTTCCGCGACCAGCTCGACCGCTACGGCGAGCTCGAGGCCATCGCCGCCCGCTGGCAGCGCATGACGGCAGCGCTGCCGGCCGGCTCGCAGCTCGTCCGCAACGGCGACGACCCGCTGGTGGCCTCGCTTGAGAACCCGGGCGACACGCTCACCTTCGGCATCGACGATGAGGGCTCGGCGCTGCCGGAGATGCCGCATGCGAGCGACTCCAAGTGGTGTCCGGCCTGCGGTACGCGGCTGCGCTACGAGCGCGTCTATCTCGGGCATCTGGGTGACTGGAGCTGCCCGGCCTGCGGGCTGCGGCGGCCGCGGCTCGACGTCTGGGCGGACACGCTCGACCCGCTCGGCCTCGACGGCACGCGGTTCGTGCTGCGCACGCCGATCGGCGACGCCGACGTCGAGCTGCCGATGCCGGGGCTCTACAACGTCTACAACGCGCTCGCCGCGGCGGCGGCCGCGTGCGCGGTCGGCGGGGTCGACGTCGCCCGGATCGCAAAGGGCCTCGAGCGGTTCGACGCCGCGTTCGGGCGCTTCGAGCGGCTCCGGGTCGGCGACCGCGACGCCGTCCTGCTGCTAGCGAAGAACCCCGCCGGCGCGAACGAGCTCATCCGCACGCTGGCCACCGACAGCCGCCCCAAGCAGCTGCTCGTCGCCCTGAACGACCGCATCGCGGACGGGCGCGACATCTCCTGGATCTGGGACGTCGACTTCGAGCTCCTCGCCGGCCATACCCAGGGCGTGGTCACGGCCGGGACACGGGCGGCGGAGATGGCGATGCGGCTGAAGTACGGCGGTGTCGGCGGCGAGCGGCTCGAGGTGGCGGGCCGCATCGACGCCGGGCTCGACCGCGCGCTCGGGGGCGGCGAGGGGCCGGTCTACCTGCTCGGCACCTACACGGCCATGCTGGAGCTGCGGGCGGTGCTCGAGCGCCGCGGCGTCGTACGGCCCTACTGGGAGGCGGCATGACCGACCTGCGCGTCTGCCACCTCTACCCCGAGCACCTGAACATCTATGCCGACCGCGGCAACATCGCCGTCCTGCGGGCCCGCTGCGAGTGGCGCGGGATCGGCTTCGCGGCGGTCGGCTGCGGGCCGGGCGACCCGCTCCCCGAGGCCGACCTCTACTACATCGGCGGCGGCCAGGATCGCGACCAGCTGCTGATCGAGGACGATCTGGTCGGCCGGGCCGGCGGGCTGCGGGCGGCGATCGACGACGGCGCCTGGATGCTGGCCGTGTGCGGCGGCTACCAGATGCTCGGGCACTACTACCGCGGCCACCAGGGCGACGAGATCCGCGGCACCGGCCTGGTCGACCTCGTCACCGAGGCGGGGCCGACGCGCATGATCGGGAACATCTCGATCGACTGCGAGCTGCGCCCCGGCGAGCCGCTGACCGTGGTCGGGTTCGAGAACCACGCTGGCCGCACCCGGCTCGGCGAGGGCGTGCGGCCGCTCGGCCGCGTCCTCCACGGCCACGGCAACAACGGCCGTGACGGCGGCGAGGGCGTCCACGCGGGCCGGATCGTCGGCACGTACATCCACGGGCCGCTCCTGCCCAAGAACCCGGCCCTGGCCGACCACCTGATCGCCGAGGCGCTCGTGCGCCGGCACGGGACGGTCGGCCTGGGGCCGCTCGACGACCGGCTCGAGGGCATGGCCCACGACGTCGCCGTCGCGATCGCCGCGGGCTAGCTCCCTGCGCTGCGGCTGCGGCGCACCTCGACGACGCCGAAGCTGGAGGGGCGGCTCGCGCCGTCGAGCGCGAACCCGGCTCGCGCGTAGAACCGGCCGGCGCCGTCGTTGGCGGCGAAGTGCCACACGCAGACGAGGTCGTGGCGGGCCTCGAGGTCGGTGACGGCGTGGGCGAAGAGCTCGCGGCCGAGGCCGTGGCCGATCCGCGTGGGCTCGAGGTAGAGGCCGTGCACCTCCCCTGCACCCGCAGGTGCGTCGTCGTCCGGGCACGGGCCGGTGCGCGCGAACCCCCACACCTCGCCAGGCGGCCCGATCACCCACACCCGGTCGTTCGCCGGCAGGTCGCTCAGGTAGGCCTGCCAGTCGGCCGCCTGCTCGACGGGATCCATCGAATCGAGCACGTCGGACGCGAGCACCTGGGCGTACGTCGCCCGCCATGCCCTGGTCGCGAGCGCCCCGATCGCCCGGCTGTCGCCGGGCCCCGCCGCCCGCACCTCCGCTACCGCACCCAAAGCTCGCCGAGGTGCACGAACGGGTCGCCCGAGCGCCAGCGCTCGAGGAAGCGGTGGATCGGCGGGCGCAGATCGATCGACGGGAGCTCGGTGCGGTGCATCAGCCGGTGGCCGTGGATGGCGCCGTCGGCCGACGTGACCTTCTCGAGGCTGCGCCCGGAGACGTCGGCGTGGAAGATGACGTGGACGACGTGCTTGCGCGGCCGCAGCCCGGTGGGCGAGATCGACTCGACGATCGCGATCGGCCCCTCCAGCGCCAGCCCCTCGAGGCCGCACTCCTCGGAGAGCTCGCGGGCCAGGGCGACGTGCAGGGACTCGCCCTCCTCCACCCCGCCCCCGGGCAGCAGCCAGTAGGCGCGGTCGCCCTTGCGCTGCTGCAGCAGCAGCACCGCGTCGCCGTGGCGGAGGACGGCGCCGACGCGGATGCGGGGGCCGCTCACGCCCCCGGTCTCACCGTCGATGAGCCGAAGCCGCGCTCGGCCCGCTCCGACGGCGGCAGGTCGTCGGCCTCCGTCACCGTGATCGGCGGCAGGGCGAGCACGACGAGCTGGGCGATGCGGTCGCCGGGGCGGATGTGGAACGGCTCGTCCGGGTCGGTGTTCAGCAGCACCACCTTCAGCTCACCGCGGTAGCCGGCGTCGATCAGCCCGGGAGCGTTGACCACGGTGATGCCGTGGCGGGCGGCGAGGCCGGAGCGGGGCTGGACGAAGCCCGCGTGGCCGTCGGGGATCGCGACCGCGAGCCCGGTCGCGACCGTGCGCCGCTCGCCCGGCCGAAGCACAGCCTCCTCGACGCTCGCCAGGTCGAGCCCGGCGTCGCCCTCGTACGCTCCCGCCGGCATCTGGGCATCCGGGTGCATGCGGCGGACGAGGAGCTCGGTCATACGCGGTAGGCGGCGAACCTGCCGACGAGGTCGCGCGGCAGGCGCGCCGTCACCAGCACACCTTCGGCGGCGTCCTCGCGGGCCGTGATCGGCGCCCCGGTCGAGTACAGCGCCGACAGCTCGCTGCCCTCGGCGTGCGGGACGAGCAGGCGCACGTCGACGTACCGGCTGCTGAAGAAGTCGGCCACCCGCCGCTTCAGCTCGCCCAGGTTCTCCCCGGTGCGGGCCGAGATCAGGACGGCGTCGGGGAAGCGGTTCTGCAGCCGCCGCCGGGTCATCGCGTCGATCGCGTCGATCTTGTTGATCACGAGCATCTGCGGGAGATCGTCGGCGCCGATGTCGGCCAGGACGGCGCGCACCTCCTCCAGCTGCCGGTGCAGCCCGTCCTCGCCGCTCGAGGCGTCGGCGACGAGCAGCACCAGATCGCCGGCCAGCGTCTCCTCGAGCGTGGCCGCGAATGCCTCGACGAGCATGTGCGGCAGCTTGCCGATGAACCCGACCGTGTCGGTGACGAGGTAGGAGCGGCCCTCCTCGCGGAACGCCCGCGTGGTCGGGTCGAGCGTCTCGAACAGGCGGTCGTCGACGTTCACGTCGGAGCCCGTGAGCGCGTTCAGGAGCGTCGACTTGCCCACGTTCGTGTAGCCCGCGAGGGCGACGGCCGGTGTCGCCGACCGGGTGCGCTGGCGCCGCATCACGCCGCGACGCGAGGCGACCTCGCGCAGGCGGCCGCGGAGCAGGGACAGACGTCTCCGCGCCATCCGCCGGTCGGACTCGAGCTGCGTCTCGCCCGGGCCGCGGGTGCCGACGCCGCCGCCCAGCCGCTCGAGGTGCTTCCACATGCCCCGCATGCGCGCCATGGAGTACTCCAGCTGGGCCAGCTCGACCTGGAGCTTGCCCTCGGCCGTGTGCGCGTGCTGGGCGAAGATGTCGAGGATGACGGCGGTGCGGTCGACCACCCGCATCTGCAGCGCGTCCTCGAGCGTGCGCTGCTGGCGGGGGGTCAGCTCGTCGTCGGAGACGACCACCTCGGCCTCGAGCTGTTTCACCAGGTCGCGCAGCTCGTCCAGCTTGCCGGGCCCGAGGTAGCTGCGCGGGTCGGGCCGGCGGCGGTGCTGGACCACGGTCTCGACGGTCTCCACCCGGGCGGTGCGAAGCAGCTCTCGCATCTCTTCGAGCTCGTCGGCGCCGTCGGTGCCGGGCGGCAGAGAGGCGATCACCACCCCCCGCTCCGGGGCCTCGTCGCGGTTGGTGATCGGGGTCACGAAAGGAGTATACGGACGCCGGACGGGCCGCTCCGGGCCGGGTCAGGCGGCGACGCGGAGGTGCTTCTCGATGCGCGAGACGGCCTCGCGCAGGTCGTCGTCGGCGATGGTGAGGGAGAGCCGCACATAGCCCTCGCCGTTCGGGCCGTACGACGATCCCGGCGACACGACGACCGCGGCCTGGTCGAGCACGAGCTCGGCGAAGGAGACCGACGTGTGCCCGGCCGGGACCGGCACCCACACGTACATCGTGCCCATCGGCGGCGGCACGTCGATGCCGACCGACGCGAGCGCCCCGATCACGAGGTCACGGCGGCGGCGGTAGATCGCGCACATCTCGCGGACATGATCCTGCGGCCCGAGCAGCGCCGCGGCCGCCGTCAGCTGGACGGCGTCGAACACACCGGAGTCGATGTTCGTCTTCAGCTTCAGGAGCGCCGCCAGCATCTCGGCGTTCCCGACCGCCGCCCCCACCCGCCAGCCGGTCATGTTGTAGGCCTTCGAGAGCGAGAACATCTCGACCCCCGCCTCGCGCGCGCCGGGCGCCTCGAGGAAGCTCGGGGCCGTGTAGCCGTCGAACGTGATCTCCGAGTACGCGCTGTCGTGCACGACCGGGATGTCGTGCTCCCGCCCGAAGGCTGCCAGGCGCTCGAAGAACTCCACGTCGACGACGGCGCCGGTGGGGTTGTTCGGGTAGTTGCAGAAGAGCAGGTTCGCGCGCCGGCGGACGTCGGCCGGGATGGCGTCCAGATCCGGCTGGAAGCCGTGCTCGGCCGTGAGCGGCATCAGCACCGGCTCGGCGCCCGCGAGCAGCGTTCCCGACGTGTAGACGGGATACCCGGGATCGGCCGCCAGGCAGACGTCGCCGGGGTCGAGCATCGCAAAGCAGACGTGCGCGACGCCCTCCTTGCCCCCCAGGAGCGGCAGCACCTCTGTGTCGGGGTCGAGCTGGACCCCGAACCGGCGCCGGTAGAACGTGGCGATCGCTTCGCGGAACTCCCGCAGGCCCCGGTTCGACGGGTAGCGGTGGTTCTCCGGCCGCGCCACCTGGCGCTGCGCCTCGGCGACGACGGCGGCCGGCGTCGGGAGGTCGGGGTCGCCGATCCCGAGCGAGATGACCTCGATCCCGGCCTGGCGGCGCTCCTCGATCTTGCGCTCGAGCTCGGCGAAGAGGTACGGCGGTAACGACTGCACGCGGGCTGCTGGGCGCATGGCTAGAGCTCCTGGAGGACGGCGGTGAAGGCTGGCTGAGAACTCGCCCCGGTGGACGCGCTGCACCGGGCCGGTCAGACGCACGTGCAGGTGCTCGTCGACCGCCACGATCAGCTCGCCGCCGTCGGTGTGCACCGTGACCGGGCTCTCGGCCCGCTTGGCGATGACCGCGGCGACGGCCGCGGCGCTCGAGCCGGAGCCGGACGAGAGCGTCTCCCCCGCCCCGCGCTCCCACACGCGCATGCGGATGTCGTGGCCGCCGAGCGGCTTGTAGAACTCGACGTTCGTCCGGTTCGGAAACCAGGCATGGCGCTCGATCGGCGCGCCGACGGCGGCCAGGTCGAGCCCGTCGACGCCCTCGCTCTCGATCACGCAGTGCGGGTTTCCAAGCGTGACGAACTGGTAGATCGGGGCCGGCGGGTCGCCGCCGTCGGGACGGTGGTCGGGGCCGTCGAGAGCCGCCGTGCCGGCGTCCACGGTGACGCTGCCGCCGTCCACCGTGCCGGCGACGGTGCCCTTCGGCGTCTCCAGCGTCACCTCGCTGCGCCCGTCCCGGTCGGCGACGTAGCCCACGGCGATGCGGCTGCCGTTTCCGGAGAACTCGGCGTCGCTGCCGTCCGGGTTCAGGATCTGGACGCGCACGTGCGCCGGGCCGACCGTGTCGAGCACGAGGATCCCGTCGCTGCCCGCTCCCAGGTCGGCGTGGCAGATGCGCTGGACGCGCGGCGGCGTGAGCGGCGCAGAGAGGTCGCCGCGCTCGATCACCAGGTACGCGTTCCCGGCCGCCTGCCACTTCTCGAACCGCATCCGCGCGGAGGATATCGGCCGTCAGTGGGTGCCCGCGGCGGCTCCGAGCAGGACGATCGCCGTCAGCACCGCGCAGACGAGTCCGAAGCCGATCACGACGGGCCACGTCGTCGGAAGGCCGCCGACCAGGGCGAGGCCTGCCACGAGCGCGATCCCGATCAGGCGCATCCGGCTGATCGCATGCGGGCGCGCGTCGAGGAAGCGGGCGCCGAGCCGGTCGGCGAGGAGGAGCGCCGAGCCCAGCGTGCCGAGCAGCAGCACCGCCACGACCACCGTGCCGATCATCCAGATCGCCCAGCCGGTGACATCGCCCCAGGCGACACCGATGAGGACGGCGACAGCGACGGTCACCGGCACCGCCGCGGCCAGGATGACGAGCGCGTCGCGGGCCTCGCGCACGGCGTCGTGCTCGCGCCGCCCGCCGATCACCGCAGCGCCTCGATGTCGGCCGCCACCGCCGGCGGCTTCGCGGTCGGCGTCGACGAGCAGGAGGCCGGGCAGGCGCCGCATCCAGGTGCGCTGCCGCTTCGCGTAGCGGCGCGTGCGCACGACCAGGCGCCGCTCGGCCTCTGCGCGGTCGATCCGGCCTTCCAGCAGGTCGGTGACGTCCTGGAGGCCGTGGATGCGCTCGGCGGTGGCGGAGAACCGTCCCTGTGCCCGGCGCCGCGCGCACCTCCTCCACGACCCCGCCGTCGAACATCGCCCGGGTGCGGCGCGCGATCCGCTCGGCGACGGTCGCTGCGGGCACGTCGAGGCCGATGACCATCGTCGGGTGGCGGGCGTCGTCCCCCCACAGGCCGTCGCCCTCGGGAGCCAGGCTCGAGCCGGCCGCGTGCAGCTCGAGCGCGCGTACGACCCGGCGGCGGTCGTTGGGGTGCACGGCGACGGCTGCGGCCGGATCGGCGGCGACCAGGCGGGCGTGGGCCGCCTCGGCGCCCTGGTCGTCGTAGAGCTCCTCGAAGCGGGCCCGCTGCGCCTCCGGCACCTGGGGCGGCAGCGGCATGTCGGCGAGCGCGGCCCGCAGGTAGAGCCCGCTCCCGCCGCACACGACCGCCGTGCGGCCGCGGCCGGTGACCTCGTCGATGGCGGCGTGTGCCAGGCCGGCGTACTCCGCCACCGACCCGGTGTGTTCCGTTCCCCACACCGCCACCAGGTGGTGCGGCGCGCGGGCGAGATCCGCCACGTCGGGCTGGTTCGTCAGGATCGGCAAGCCGCGGTAGAGCTGCATCGCGTCGCACGAGACGATCTCGCCGCCGGTGCGGTCGGCCAGCTCGAGCGCGACCGCGCTCTTGCCCGACGCCGTCGGCCCGAAGATGGCCACGACCCCCACGCGGGCCTCTACGCCGCGACGGGGGCGGCGAGCTGCCCCGCGAGCGTCTGCGAGGTCGATGCCGTGACGCGGACGTCCACCAGGTCGCCCGGCGCGGCCTCGCCGCGGAAGTTGACCGCCTTGTTCGTGCGCGTGCGGCCGCGCATGACCGCCGGATCGGTACGGCTCGGCCCCTCGACGAGCACCTGCTGCACGGTGCCCACGAGGGCGGTGTTGCGGCGGCCGGCATGCTCCTGGACGAGGTCGACGAGGCGCTGGATGCGCTCCTTCTTCACCTCGTCGGGCACCTGGTCGTCCATCCGCGCGGCGTCCGTGCCCCGGCGGGGCGAGTAGACGAAGGTGAAGGCGTGGTCGTAGGCGACCTCGTCCACCAGGCTGAGGGTTTCCGAGAACTCCGCGTCGGTCTCGCCCGGGAAGCCGACGATGATGTCGGTCGTGATAGCGATGTCGGGGATGCGCTCGCGGATGCGCTCGACCAGCGCCAGATAGCGCTCACGCGAGTACGTGCGGCGCATCGCCTTCAGCACCCGGGTCGAGCCCGACTGCACCGGCAGGTGCAGGTGCTCGCACACGGCCGGCGGACTCCGCCATCGCGGCGATCACGTCGTCGCGCATGTCCTTGGGGTGCGGGCTCGTGAACCGGATCCGCTCGATCCGGGGGACGGCGTCGAGCGCCCGCAGGAGCGCGGCGAAGCTCGTGGTCACGGAAGGGCGGAGGTCGCGCCCGTACGAGTTCACGTTCTGGCCGAGCAGGGTCAGCTCGCGGACGCCGTCGGCGGCGAGCAGCGACGCCTCCCGCACGAGGTCGTCCGGATGGCGGCTGTGCTCGCGCCCGCGGACGCTCGGCACGATGCAGTAGGCGCAGTTGCAGTTGCAGCCGGTCGAGATCTGGAGCCAGGCCTGGTGGTCGCGGTCGCGCTTCAGCGGCAGGTCGCCGGCGAAGCTATCGAACGTCGAGAAGTGCCCGCGCGGGATCTCGCCGCCGGCCTGGATGAAGTCGCCCAGGCGGTGGATGTTGCCGGGGCCGAAGGCGAGGTCGACGAACGGGAACTGGTCGAAGAGCTCGTCCTTCATCGACTCCGACCAGCATCCGCCCACGACGACCACCTTGCCCGGGTCGCGCTGCTTGGCGGCGCGTGCGTCCATCAGGTGGGCCGTGAGCCGCTCGTCGGCCTTCTCCCGGATCGTGCAGGTATTGAAGACGAGGAAGTCGGCCTCGTCCGGCGTCGCGGCCTCACCCAGCCCGACTGACTCGAGCAGGCCCTTGATCCGCTCGGAGTCGTGCACGTTCATCTGGCACCCGAAGGTGGTCACGTGATAGCGCCGCATCCCGCCGAACTGTACCGGCGGTGTCCTTTAGAGTGGCGGAATGGGCACACGGAACTCCCGCGCCGTCGTCCTCCGGCCCGGCGGCGGCGAGCGCATCACGGTCGGCGCGTCCAGCCTCACGATCAAGGCCGAGACCGCCACGACCGGGGGCGCCGTCTTCATGAGCGAGACCGAGATCGAGCCGGGGTTCCCCGGCCCGCCGCCCCACACCCACGAGCACATGCACGACATGTTCTACGTCCTTGATGGCGTCCTGACGTTCCTCGTCGAGGGCGAGACCATCGAGGCGGGGCCGGGCACGTTCGTCTGTGCGCCGCCGGGCGTCGTGCACACCTTCGCGAACCGCAGCGACGGGCGCGTGCGATTCCTCAACCTGACGACGCCGGCCGGCTTCGAGGGCTACATGCGCGAGCTGGGGACGGCCTTCTCGAGCGGGTCGCTGCCGACGCCTGCGGAGATGGGCGCCATCGCGTCGCGCTACGACTTCCGCCCGGCGCCGCCGGCCGGGAGCTAGCGCCCTGCCCGCGCCAGACCTCAGCCCCAGCTGGCCGTCACCGGCGGTGGGGCGGTCAGCGTCTGCATGACGACGCAGTAGCGCTCGGTGCGACGGCGCAGCCCGTCGATCTCCTCCGCGGTCGCGTCCGGCGCGTCGACGTCGAATGCGAGCCGGATGTCCGTGAACCCGACCGGGGCCTCGCGATCGACGCCGAGCGTGCCCCGCAGGTCGAGGTCGCCCTCGGCGGTGACGTGGATGCCTCGCACCTCGATCCCCATCGCGGCCGCCACCATCTGGCACGTGATCTGGGCGCACGCGGCGAGCGCGCCGAGCAGCATGTCGCCCGAGCAGGCGCCCGTGCCGGCGCCGCCCACGCCGGCGTGCGCCTGTGCCTCCTGGATCGCGCGGCCGAGGTCGACGGAGCACGCGATCGGCTCGTCGCCCTGCCCGCCCCGCGCCACGAGCGTGATCTTGCCGCTGTCCGGGTTGGCCCGGTAGCCGGCCTTCAGCGGCTCCTGTATGGCTCTTAGATCCATCTCGCGCTCCTTTGTTAAGGGGACTGTCCCCTTAACATTTTCGGGCCGAGGCTATCGTGAACACGATGGCCGTGCGCCTCGAGCTCGTGCAGGGTGACATCACGACGGTCGCCGCCGACGCGATCGTGAACGCCGCAAACAGCGGCCTGCGGGGCGGCGGGGGCGTCGACGGGGCCATCCACCGGGCCGGAGGGCCGTCGATCATGGAGGAGTGCCGCCGCCTGGGCGGCTGCCCGACCGGCGACGCCAGGGCCACGGGCGCGGGGCACCTTCCAGCCCGATACGTCGTCCACGCCGTCGGGCCTGTCTGGAGCGGCGGCGGTGCGGGCGAGCCCGAGCTGCTCGCCTCGGCCCACCGCCGCAGCGTCGAGGTGGCGGACGGCCTCGGGTGCGAGTCGGTGGCCTTCCCGGCCATCTCGACGGGGATCTACGGCTACCCGGTCGATCGCGCTGCGCGGGTCGCGATCCCGGCCGCCATGGCCGCGGCCGAGGCGTCGGAGCACGTGCGCACGATCGTCTTCGTGCTCTTCTCGGACGCCGATCTGGCGGCGTTCCGGGCGGCGGCCTCAGACCTGCAGCTCGAGCACCACGACTGAGCGCTCGCCCGCTGCGAAGGCGCGATTGCGGCGGTCGATCGCGCGCATGCCGACCGCCTCGTACAGACCGCGCGTCGCAGCGTCGTCGGCGATCGCCGCCGCCCGCACGCGCGTCCAGCCCTGCTCGCGGCCCATGTCGAGCAGTCCGACCGGCCTCGCGGCCGTAGCCGCGGCGCTGGTGCTCGCCATGGACCATCACGAGCCCGATCCAGGGACGTGTCGGGTTGCGGTCGAGCCAGTCGATGCCGACGCAGGCGCCGTCGCGCAGGAAGAGCCGGCCGTGTGCGGGCCTCGTCGAGCTCGACATCCACAGGTCGCGCTCGAGCATCTCGCGGTCGTAGTGCCCGCTCCCCGCCGAGCCCTCGGTGACGGCGATGACCTGCGGATTCGAGAGGTAGACGGCCAGCAGTGCGTCGATGTCGGCCTCGTCACCCCACGCACGTCCAGCCGCACGGTGGCGTAGAGGGCGCGGCCCTACTTGCTGAGGACGCGGGCGGCCTGGTCGCAGATCGCCTCGGCGACCCCGGCCAGGGCCGGCGCGTCGACGATCAGCTGCACCGCCACGCCGCTTCGGGTCGGCTCGCGCGTCTGGGCGCGGCCGGCGTCGACCCAGATGCCCACCCCCACCTCGTCGATCGCGCGGGGGACGCTCGGCGGGGCGAGATCGAGCCCGAACACCTCGTCGGCCGGGACGAACTGCCCGAAGCCGTCGGCCGCCGCGTCCAGCAGGGCGTGGCCGAGCGCGAAGAGCTCGGCCGGGGTGAGCTCGGCGTCGGGCACGTGTGCGACTGCGGAACCCCCCGCGTGCAGCGTCAGCGAGTACGGGACGGACTCGGCGAACGGCTCGGCCGTGATCACCAGCTCGACGCTGATGCCCGAGACGTCCTCTTCGGTGTCGCAGAGGCGGATCCTCATTTCGCCCGCCGGCGCCGCTTGCGGGGCAGGGACAGGGTGAACGTGGATCCCTGGCCCGGCTCGCTCTCGACCGCGAGGCGGCCGCCAAGCGCGGTCGCAAGCTCGCGGGCGATCGAGAGGCCGAGGCCGGTGCCGCCCTCGCCGCGGCGGCTGTAGAACGGGTGGAAGACCGCTTCGCGCTCGGCCGGCGAGATGCCTCGCCCGGTATCCGAGACGCTGATGGCGGCGATGCCGTTCGACGTCGAGCAGCCGAGCTGCACGGTGCCGCCGCGCGGCGTCCACCGGAACGCGTTGTCGAGCAGGTTGTTCACGATCTGGAGCACGCGGTCGCCGTCGGTGATGATGGTCGGCGCCTGGTCGATCGGCGTGTGGAAGATGACGTCGTTCACGCGTGCCTTCTCCCTGAAGGATGCCGCAGCCCGTTCGAGCAGCGCCGCCAGACCCACCTCCTCGCTCACGACCCGGAACTGGTGCGCCTCGAGGCGGGTCAGGTCGAGCAGGTCGCCGACCAGACGGTCGAGGCGGCGCACCTCCTCGTTCACGGCCGTCAGGGACTCGTCGAGGTCGTCCGGCCCGACGACGCCCTCCGCGAGCGCCTGCACGTGGCCGGAGATGGCCGTGAGCGGCGTGCGCAGCTCGTGGGTGACGCGCATCAGGAAGTTGCGCTCGAGCTCGTCCACCTCGCGCAGGCGGTCGACCATGCCCTGGAACCGGGTCGCGAGCTGGCCCAGCTCGTCGTCGGACGTGCGCTTCCCGATGACGTTCACGTCGAGGTCGCCGCGCGCGACCTTGTCGGCGGCGCTCCCCAGCACGCGCAGCGGCTGGGTGATGCGGCGGGCGACGTACGTGGCCAGGATGATCGCCACGATCAGGCCGACCGCGACGCCCGCGGCGACGAGGCCGATGACGTTCTTCCAGGCATTGTTGACGTCGGCGAGCGGCTTCGCCAGGACGACCGCGCCGATCGGCTGTGTCCCGCTGAAGATCGGTGCGCCCACGCCGATGTACGTCGCTCCCCCCGACGAGAACTGGTAGACGGGCCGCGAGTCCCTGTGGAGGCGCCCGTAGTTCAGGTGGATATGTGCGTTGTTGAGGGTGTTCGGCGCGCTCGGGAAGAGCCCGGGGCCGACCTGGTAGAGCTTCGCGTCGGCAACACGCTCGAACTCTGCCTTCGTGATCTTCGGGGGTGCCTTCCCTTGACGGGTCGAGCGCTTGAACGCGCGCTCATAGAAACTGGCGACTCCCGTGACCTGCTTGCGCAGCTCGGCCTCGGTCTGCGAGCGGTTGTACGACTGGTACAGGCTGACAACGACGACCGCCGCCGTGACGGTGGCCAGGACGAGCGTGCCTGCGAAGAGGAAGGCGAGTCGCGCCCTAAGTGACTGCAGCATCGTCAGCGACCTTGTAGCCCACTCCCCACACGGTGGCGACCGGGCAGTCATCGCCGAGCTTGCGCCGTAGCTGGCGCACGTGCACGTCAACGGTGCGGGTGTCCCCCGCGAAGGTGTAGCCCCACACGCGCTCGAGCAGCTGGTCTCTCGTCAGCACGAGCCCGCGGTGGTCGAGCAGCTCCCAGAGGAGGTCGAACTCCTTCGGCGCGAGCTGGACATGCCGGCCCGACACCGTCACCTCGCGGCGGCCCGCGTCGATGCGCAGGTTGCCGTGCTCCATCGCCGCTTCCTGCGGCCGCGACGAGCGCGCCGTCTGGCTCGACCGGCGCAGAATCGACTTGATCCGCGCGACCAGTTCGCGCGGGTTGAACGGCTTCGTCAGGTAGTCGTCCGCCCCCACCTCGAGGCCGACGATCTTGTCGACGTCGTCGTCGCGCGCCGTCAGCATCAGGATCGGCACGTCGGAGGTCGAGCGGATCTGGCGGCAGACCTCCAGGCCGTCGATGTCCGGCAGCATCAGGTCGAGCACGACCAGGTCGGGCTTGGTGCTGTCGGCCTTCTGGAGCGCCTCGGTGCCGTCGCGGGCGATATCCACCTGATAGCGCGCATTCTTCAGGTACATCGCGACGAATGAGGCAATGTTGCGCTCATCCTCGACGACGAGGATCTTCTCGGCCATTGCCGTAGCCTACAGCCTGCCCAGGCCGGAGCCTAGAACTGCAGTCGGGTGTTGCGGCCGGGCCAGCTGTGCTTGTGGCCGTTGGCGGTGTACGTGCCCGAGCCAGAGATCGTGCCACTCCCGTCGAATACGCCGCACACCTTGATCCCGCGGCCCTGGAGCTTGATCCAGAACTTCGTGCTGGCCGAGATGCTCATCGTCTTCGACGACGTGACCTTCCAGCCGTCCCTTCCGAGGTACGTCCAGTGCAGGCCCGAGCCGTGCACCCAGTTCCTGGGATTCGACCTTGCCGGTGCGGTCGCGCAGCCAGATCGTGCCGCTCGACATCGTCCCCCACTCGGCGCCGTTGGCGACGATGCTGACGGCGCCGCTGCCGGTCGCGCTGAACGTGGAACAGTTCGACCCGCACGACTTGGCGAGCATGGTTGCGCCCGACGCGGGCGCGGCGGCCGCGAGGGCGGCGAGGAGGGCGGTGAGGAGGGCAATCTTTCGCATGCGACCTGTATCGGCACCCGACAGGTCGAGTCCAGTAAGCCTTCTGTAAACCCGAAAGGGTGCAAACGCCTACTTGGCGATCTCGGTCGACCTCGACTCGCGGATCACCGTCACCTTGATCTGGCCCGGGTACTCGAGCTG
This sequence comes from uncultured Actinomycetes bacterium, assembly GCA_963708365.1. Taxonomy (GTDB): domain Bacteria; phylum Actinomycetota; class Thermoleophilia; order Gaiellales; family JAICJC01; genus JAICJC01. The sequence goes on along the minus strand of CAVPSM010000002.1, from coordinate 132,967 downwards.
GTCCTCGATCTCGCGGGCGATCTGGTGGCTGAGCAGCGCGGCCGTGTCGTCGTCGACCTCCTCGGGCTTGACCATCACCCGGATCTCGCGGCCCGCCTGCATCGCGTAGCAGCGCTCGACGCCCTCCTTGGCGGTCGCGATCTTCTCGAGCGACTCGAGCCGCTTGATGTAGTGCTCGAGGCTCTCGCCGCGGCCGCCGGGGCGCGACGCCGACACGGCGTCGGCGGCGATCACCAGCACCGCCTCGACCGTCTGCGGCTCGACGTCGTGGTGGTGGGCCTCGATCGCGTGGCAGACGCTCGGCGACTCGCGGTACTTCTTCGCCATCTGCGCCGAGATCACCGCGTGCGGGCCCTCGACCTCGTGGGTGACCGCCTTGCCGATGTCGTGCAGCAGCGCGGCGCGCCGGGCGGTCTTCTGGCTCGCGCCCAGCTCCGCCGCCATGATCGACGCCAGGTGGGCGCACTCCACCGAGTGCTTGAGCACGTTCTGGCCGTAGCTCGTGCGGTAGCGCAGCCGGCCGAGGATCTTCACGAGCTCGGGGTGCAGGCCGTGCACGTTGGCCTCGAAGCAGGCCTGCTCGCCGGCCTGGACGATCTGCTGCTCGATCTGGGCCTTGGACTGGTAGTACATCTCCTCGATCCGCGAGGGATGGATGCGGCCGTCGGCGATCAGGCTCTCGATCGTGAGCCGGGCGATCTCGCGGCGGACGCCGTCGAAGGCCGAGAGCACGACCGCCTGGGGCGTGTCGTCGATGATGACGTCGACGCCGGTCAGGTTCTCGAGGGCGCGGATGTTGCGGCCCTCGCGGCCGATGATGCGGCCCTTGAGGTCGTCGGAGGGCAGCTCGACGACCGACACGGTCGTCTCGGCGGTGTGGCCGCGACGCGGTGCGCTGGATCGCCACCGAGAGGATGTTGCGGGCGCCGCTTGTCGGCGTCGAGGCGGGCCTCCTCCTCGATCTGGCGCACCAGCTTGGCCATGTCGGTGCGCGCCTCCTGCTCGATCCGGCTGGAGCAGCGTCGCGCGGCCGTCGGCGGCGGTCATCCCGGCGACCTGCTCGAGCCCTGCGAGCTCGGCGTCGCGGGCCGACCTTCAGCTCCTCCTGGAGCTGCTTGGCGTGTACCTCGCGATCGGCGATCGACTGGTCGCGCCGGGCCAGCTCCTCGGCCTCGGGCCTCGGCCTGGGTCTGGGCGGCCGAGAGCCGCTCCTCGGCCTTGATCAGCTCGGCCCGCCGCTCGGCCAGGTCGCGCTCCTGCTCGGTGCGCTGGGCGAGCAGCTCCTCGCGGGCGGCCACCTGGGCCTCCTTCAGCTGCGCACCGGCCTGGCGCTCGGCGTCCTCGAGAATCCGTTGCGCCTGCCGCTCTGCCTCGGCGATCTGGGGGCGCCGGCGCCGGTTCTCCACGGCGTATCCGGCCCCCACGCCGAGAATCAGCGCGAGCGCGATCAGCACAGCCTCCACCGCGTCTCCTTATGTGCGTGGCGGTCGCCCTCGGGCGACCGCCGTCATCGAATCAGGTATGCGCGCCCGGCCGCCACCGCGCATCGGGGCGTGCCGAGGCTCGCGCCCGCTCCGCATCGGCGAAGGTGAGGCGTGAACTGATCGAAGACGCGAACCGGTGCAACCGACCCGCCTTCCGGCAGGAGAGGTACGAAACGGCGGCAAAAATGCCGGACTCGACATGGATCGTAGTCGAGCGACCGTTGATTGGGCAACGGCTGGCAGCGCCGACGGCGCCGGCGCGAGGGTCAGCCGTCGGCGTCGAGGCCGAGCACCGCAGCGACGGTGTCGGCGTCGAAGCCGCGCCGGTGCAGGAACCCCGCCGCCCGGCGCAGCTCGGCCGGCCCGCGCGAGCCGGGCGGCGCCGCGGGAGCGCAGCGCGAGCCGCGCCCGCTCGACCTCGTCGCCGGCGGATGTCTCGGCGACCGCGCGCGCCTCGGGCGCGACCCGGAGCCGCTCGAGGTCGGCATCGACCCGCAGCCGCCCGTAGGCATGCGCCGCGCCGGCTCGACACGACGGCGGCGGCCAGCACGCCGTCGTCGACCGCGCCGATCGCCGAGAGACGGTCGAGGACGGCCGACGCTGCCGGTTCGGCGAGGCCCCACTCCCCCATCCTGCGGGCCAGCTCGGCCCGGGATCGGCGGCGAATCGCGATCAGCCGCAGCGCCCGCCGCTCGGCCGCGTCGGCCCGCCCGGCGTCGCGCAGCGCGTCGCACGCGGCCGGCCCGAGCTCCGTCGCCGACCGCCAGCCGATGGTCGGCCAGCCGGCGGTCGTGCACGCGGATGCGCTCGCCCGAGCCGAGCACCACCTCGACCGCCGGGTCGCCCGGACGGACGCGGCGCAGCCCGGCGACCGTCTCGGCGGAGCCGGGCGGCCTCTCCATTGCCGTCGCGGTTACTCGACCGGGGACAGCGAGGCGCCGTTGGACATGGCGGCCTCGTCGTCCACGCTCTCGTCGCCGGACGTCGGCAGCTTGACCGGCGGCGCGACGGCCCCGTCACGGGTCGGCACGACGGTGTCGGGCACGGCCGCCTGGATGCCCTCGAGCAGCTTCCCCGTGACGTCGGGATGCTCGACCAGGAACGCCTTCACGTTCGTGCGCCCCTGCCCGAGCCGCTCCTCGCCGAACGAGAAGTACGAGCCGGACTTCTGGATCAGCTTGTGCTCGAGGGCGACGTCGAGCACCGAGCCCTCCCAGGAGATGCCCTCGCCGTAGGCGATGTCGAACTCGGCCTGCTTGAACGGCGGCGCGACCTTGTTCTTCACGACCTTGACGCGCACGCGGTTGCCGACGGCCTCGGTGCCCTCCTTGAGCGTCTCGATGCGGCGGATGTCGAGCCGCACCGACGAGTAGAACTTGAGCGCCCGGCCGCCCGGCGTCGTCTCCGGCGACCCGAACATGACGCCGATCTTCTCGCGCAGCTGGTTCGTGAAGATGCAGATCGTGCCGGTGCGGTTGAGCGTGCCGGCGATCTTGCGCAGCGCCTGGCTCATCAGCCGGGCCTGGAGGCCGACGTGGGAGTCGCCCATCTCGCCCTCGATCTCGGCCCGCGGCACGAGCGCCGCCACGGAGTCGATCACGAGCACGTCGAGCGCGCCGGAGCGGATCAGAAGCTCGGCGATCTCGAGCGCCTGCTCGCCGTTGTCGGGCTGGCTCAGGAGCAGGTCGTCGACGTTCACGCCGATGCGGCGGGCGTATGCCGGGTCCATCGCGTGCTCGGCGTCGATGAACGCCGCCAGGCCGCCGGCCCGCTGGGCCTCGGCGATGACGTGGTAGCAGAGCGTCGTCTTGCCCGAAGACTCGGGGCCGAACACCTCGCAGACGCGGCCGCGCGGGAGCCCGCCGATGCCGAGGGCGAGGTCGAGCGAGAGCGCCCCTGTCGAGACGGCGTCGATCGACACCTTTGGGGCGTCGCCCATCTTCATGACGGCGCCCTTGCCGAACTGGCGCTCGATCTGGCTGACTGCTGCCTCGAGTGCTTGCTCTCGCTCCATGCGTCTCTCCACCTTCCTCCGGGCACGTCACCACGACGCGCCGTCCGTATTGTCGCAGCCGGGCCCGACGGCGACGACGGGCTACCGAACAGATGTTCGGATATCCTAGAGGCGCGGTCGGACGCGTTTCAAGGCAGCGCGCGTGCCGAGGCTGCAACGACATGGGCGCGCAGCAGCTGCAGGGCGGCCACGGTGGCCCGTGCGCGGACGATGGCACGGTCGCCCGGCCACTCCATCCGTCTGCCCTCGCCGCCGGCCGGAGAGGCGACGTGAAGGTAGACGAGGCCGACAGGCTTCTCCTCGGTGCCGCCGCTCGGCCCGGCCACGCCGGTCACCGACACGGCGACGTCGGCCCCGAGCCGCTCCCGCGCGCCTTCGGCCATGGCCCCGGCCACCTCGGCGCTCACGGCGCCGTGGGCCTCGAGCAGCGAGGCGGGGACGTCCAGAAGCGACATCTTGAGCTCGTTCGAGTAGGCGACGATGCCGCCGGCGAACACGTCCGAGCTCCCGGCGATGTCGGTCAGCTTGCCCGCGACCATGCCGCCCGTGCACGACTCGGCGGTGGCAGCCGTCCAGCCGCGCTCGCGCAGCAGCCCGAGCGCGATCTCCGACAGCGGCCGCTCGTCGTGCGCGAAGACGAACTCGCCCAGCGCAGCGGTCATCCGCTCGTCCATCGCCGCGCCGCCTGCCTCGTTCCCGGCCTCGGCTCGGATATCGATCTCGACCTCGAAGTTGCGGGCGCAGATGCTCGTCTCGACGCCGTCGGGGTCGCCCCCGGCCTCGGCGAAGAGGTCGGCGACGTGCGATTCGCCGATCCCGTACGTGCGGATCATCCACTGGCGCCGAGGCTGCGCCCGGGCGAACAGCTCGGCCAGCGCCGGGTGCTCGGGGGCGAGCGGCCACAGCCGCCGCAGCTCCGACGGGACGCCGGGGAGCACGACGAGGTGCGCGTCGCCCATGTGCACGATCAGGGCGGGCGCGGTGCCCGCGATCCCCAGCACCTCGGATCCCTCGGGGATGTGCGCCTGCTTGCGGTTGCCGGCGTCGAAGCGGCCGCGCTCGAACCCGTACCGCTGGGCGACGCCGTTCGTCCAGCCCGTGATGCGGCCGAGCACCTCCTCGTCGAGCACGAGCGGCACGCCGGCCTCGGCGGCGATCGCCTCGACGGTGCGGTCGTCGTGGGTCGGTCCCAGGCCGCCGGAGGTGACGACCAGGTCGGCCGTCTCGAGCGCTGTGCGCAGCCCCGCCCGGATGTCGGCCAGTTCGTCGCCCACGATCACCGTGCGCGTCGAGAGAGAAGCCCGAGCCGCTCGAGCGCGCGGGCGAGGTGCGGCGCGTTCTGGTCGGAGATGACTCCGCGCAGCAGCTCGTTCCCCGTGAGGAGGATTGCGGCTCTTCGGCCTGCTCACACCGCGGTGGCGCCCGACGCGTCCAGGCGCACCTGCTTACCGGCCGGGACGTGCGGCATGGTCGCGCGATGGCCGTTCACGACCACCGAGACGTTGCCGGGCGCGCCGAGGGCCAGGTAGACGGGCTTGCGCGAGGTGAACGTGATGGTCGGATAGGTGGTCGGGTCGATCGTGAACCCGTGCGGCGCGCCCAGGTCGAGCCCCTGCGCGACCACGCCGGGGCCGGTGGGCGAGCCGACCGTCGCCTCGACCCACGTGGGGCCGCTCAGGTGCAGGACGACCCTGAACGAGCCCGACTTGCTGGTGGTGCCGCTCGTCGGCTGCGTCGGCAGCGTCTCGTTCCCCGTCGTCCCCTGGGTGGTGGTCTGCGACGTCGTCGTGTTCGTGTTGTACGGCGCCGTCGGCTGGGGCGGGAACCGCAGGGCGAGCACGACCAGGAACGAGACGGCGACGATGGCCGCGAGCGCGATCATCACCAGGTTCGACTCTCGCCTGTGCCGCCTCCGTGGCGGGCGCGAGCGCGGCCGCGAGGCGATCGGCGTGTGCTCGATCGAGCCGCGCGGGTCGTGGTGGCGCGAGTTGAACTCGTCCACGAACGGCTGCCCGTCCAGGCCGAGGTACTCGGCGTATGCGCGCAGGAACCCCTTGGTGTACGTCGGGCCCGGGAGGATGTGGAAGTCCTCGTCCTCGAGCGCGCGGATGTACCGCGTGCGGATCGCGGTCTCGGCCTCGACCTGGCCGTAGCTCAGGTTGCGGCGCTCGCGGGCTTCCCTGAGTGAGCTCCCGATCTCGAACATGGCAACATCGCCGCCCCCTGCAGCGTGCCGGGGAGTGTACCGGTGAACGGCCTCATGATGGGACGAGAGGCACCGGCGCCGTCTCGGCCCGCACCCGGTCCTCGACGTGCTGGAGCCGGTCGAGGTCGGACGGCGAGAGCGACGGCGCGACCCAGGAGAACCCGATCGCGTCCTCGCGCAGGCCCTCGAGCCACACCCCCGGGTCGAAGACGCCGTCCTGGACGCTGCGTGCGCCCTCGGCGACGACGACCGACGGCCGCGGGCCGAGCAGCCCCAGCATCTCGGCGCCCGGGATCCGCCGCGGGGCGATCAGGGCCGCCGCCGTGCCGCGGGGCCGGCAGGCCGGATCGGGGACGTAGACGACCGCCGCCGACGTGGCGGCCCCGCACGGCACGGAGCTGACCGAGGCGTGATCCGTGATCTCCCGCGTGCCGGCCCGGAACGCATCCTCGAGGGCGCCCCCATCCTCCGCGACCGCGACGTGCGGCGAGCGCAGGGCGGCCAGCGCACCCGCCAGATAGGCCATGCCGCCGCGGTCGAACTCGACCGCGCGCACGTTGTCGGGGAGGCTCTTCGGCGGCCGCGGCGTGACGAGCAGGATGTGCGTCCCCGGGTTCACCCGTGCCGCCCGGGCGGCCGCTGCGGGCGACGCGGTGACGACCAGGTCGGCCTGGGACGTCCGGTGCACCCTGCGGGCGCCGACCAGGTCGATCGCGTCCTTCACGCCGGTCGCCAGCTCCGGAGTCCCCTGCACGAGCTGGATGCGCACCGGCACCGCCGCCGGCGTCGAGGCCGGGCCGAGGTCGGAGCCGCATCCGGCCACCGTCGCGGCCAGCAGGGCGAGCGCCGCGACGGCCCTGGTCACGCCGCTCGCGGGAAGTAGCGGTCGCGCAGGAGGCCGGCGACGCCGGACGCGCTCGTGACGAGCACGGCGACGAAGAGGTAGTCGGCGGCCTGCTGGGCGCAGTCGGGGGTGCACGTCTCGCTCCCGATCGCGATGCTCGAGAGGATCAGGAGCCCGAACGCCAGCAGCGGCGTGAGCGTCGCCACCACCGCCAGGCGGGCGCCGAACACGAGCCCGAGGATGCCCGCCTCCAGCATGAACATCAGGCCCGTGTACTCCTGCGAGCCCCGGGCGGCGCCGGCGGCCACGATCAGGAGGTCGGCGCCGATCGAGACGGCGATCGCGGTCGTGTACTCGCGGAGCTTCGGCCCGGGCCGGGGCACGCCCATGACGCGCGCCACGAGGGCGGTGTTCGCGGTGGAGAGCGACTCGAGCGCCGTACGGCTGAGGTCGAGCTGGGCGGTGCCTGCCTCGAGCCAGTCGCCGCCGTCGGCGACCGCTGCCGCGAGCCGCGCGCTTCGTCACCGGCCCGGCCTGCTCGAGCGCCCGGGAGAGGCCGAGCGTGGCCGCGCCCAGGCGGCGGTGGACGTGCTCACGCTGGGCCGACACCTCGAGCGGCAGGCCGTCGAGGGTGAACTCCGCGAACACCGCCTCCTCGGCGTCCAGCGTCCCGGGGTAGACCGCGAGCTCGTCGTCCTTTTCGCCGTATGTGTTCTCGAGCACGCGCGCGAACGCGGACAGGTCGGCGGCGCGGCAGACGATCTCGATCCGGGCGTCCGCCGGGGCGATCCCGAGCGGATACGAGCCGACGATCGCCGGCTGGTACGGAGCGAGCACGTCGAGCAGGCCGGTCGCGAGCAGCCGGGGGTACCAATCGTCCGTCACCGCCCGGGATGTTAATCCGGCGCCCGCGCCGGGATCGCCGTCTAGCGCGTGACGTCGTCGACCGGCTCGGGGAGCGGCTGGGCGCCGTGGCCCAGAATGCGGTGCAGGTCGCTGTCGGCGATCAGCACCTTGCGCGCCTTGGAGCCCTCGTAGCCGGAGACGATGCCGCGCCGCTCCAGCATGTCGATCAGCCGGCCCGCGCGGGTGTAGCCGACGCGCAGGCGCCGCTGCAGCAGCGAGACCGACGCGGTCTGGTGCTGAGCGACCAGCCGGATCGCGTCCTCGAGCACCGGGTCGTCGTCGGCGTCGAGCGCCTCCGGCTCGACGTCGCTCGGCGCCTCGAGCAGCTCCTCCTCGAACGTCGGCTCGCCCTGGCGGCGGCAGGCGTCGACGATGTCGCGCGTCTCGGCCTCGGAGATGTACGCGCCCTGGATGCGCTGCAGCTTGGACGTGCCGAGCGGCTTGTAGAGCATGTCGCCCTGGCCCAGTAGCGCCTCGGCGCCGCCGGTGTCGAGGATGACGCGCGAGTCGGTCTGCGACGACACGGCGAAGGCGATCCGCGAGGGCACGTTGGCCTTGATCATGCCGGTGATGACGTCGACGCGCGGGCTCTGCGTCGCCAGCACGAGGTGGATGCCGACCGCGCGCGACTTCTGCGCGAGGCGGATGATCGCGTCCTCGACCTCGGCCGGCGAGACCATCATCAGGTCGGCCAACTCGTCGATCACGACCAGGATGTGCGGCAGCGTGTCGCGCCCGAGCTCGGCCCGCGAGACGTTCAGCTCCGACAGGTTGCGAGCCTTGGCGGCGCCCATGATCTCGTAGCGGGTCTCCATCTCGCGCACGACGTTCTGGAGCACCAGCGACGCGTTCTTCATGTTGGTGACCACCGGCGTCAGCAGGTGCGGGATCGACTCGTAGTGGTTCAGCTCGACCCGCTTGGGGTCGACGAGGATCATGCGGACGTCGTCGGGCGCGGCCCGCAGCAGGATCGAGCACAGGATGGCGTTGATGCAGCCGGACTTGCCCGAGCCGGTCGTGCCGGCGATCAGGAGGTGCGGCATCCGGGCCAGGTCGCAGGCGACTCCGTGGCCGGAGATGTCCTTGCCCAGCCAGGCGGTGAGCGGGCTCGAGCCGGCCGGAGGCTCGGCGTAGATGTCCCCCAGCGTGACGAGGTTCGCGGACAGGTTGGGCACCTCGACGCCGACGGCCTGCTTGCCCGGGATCGGCGCCAGGATGCGGATCTCGGTCGTCGCCAGGGCGTAGGCGAGATCGTCACGCAGCTGGGAGACGCGGCTCACCTTGATGCCGGGCGCGAGCTGGAGCTCGTAGCGGGTCACGCGCGGCCCGGTGACCATACCCACTACGCGCGCCTCGACGCCGAAGTTGGCGAGCGCCTCGACGAGCTGGCGGGCGATCTTCTCGTGATCCTGGCCGGATCCGCGGCTGGCCGCGCTGCGCTTGAGGACCGACGCCTTGGGCAGCCGGTACGGCTTGCGGCCCGCCGCGGGCATGGGCGGCGCAAGGACGGGCGTCGGCTCGTCGAAGGGGTCGTCGTCCACGGCGTCGTCGGGCTCGGGCTCCGGATCGGGATCGACGTTGGGCGGGGGCTCCGGCGCCTCGTCCAGCTCGGGCACCTCGCCGAACAGGTCGGCGAACGCGTGGGAGCCGTCGAGCGGCGGTGCGGACGGCTCGGGGCTCGGCACGGCCCGCAGCGTCGGGCGGCCGGCGGGGCGGTCGCGATAGCGGCGGCCCACGCCCTCGGAGATGCGCATTCCGGCGCCGGCGGCGCGGGCGACGTGCCGGCCGGAGGCGCGCATCGCGACGCCGAGCGAGGCGCCCGTGACGAGGACGACGCCGGCGAGGGTGCCGAGCGCCACCAGGATCGAGACGCCGACCGGGCCGACCAAGCCGTTCAGGAGGATGCGGGCGTACGCGCCCGTGAGCCCGCCGTGGTGCTCCGCGGTGCTCGTGTCGGTCGTCGAGAGGGCGAGCACGAGCGTCGCCATGCACACGATCACTCCCGTGCGCAGCGGGCGCAGGCGCGTGAGCGGGCTGCGCAGGAAGATCCCCGCTCCCACGGCGACCAGGAGCGGCGGGATGACGGCTGCGGCGCGGCCGATCGCGAGATGAATCCCGGCATCGATCTTGAGGCCCACCACGCCCCCGTCCCAGCCCAGGTACTCGACGAAGGCCAGGAACGCGCCTAGGGCAAGCAGCCCGCCACCGACCAGGTCTGTCCGCTGCTGCCGCGCCGAACGACTCGGCGCCCGTTTCCGCCGGGGGGGCGTTTGGCGGGTGGGGGTGCGCGGGCGCCGAGTCTTCGTGCGAGAGCCAGCGGCGCGACCACGTGCTCGCGTCGTTGCTCTGGTCATCGGGATGGAGTTCGGCGCTCTGCCCTCTTCCCCTGCCTGCGCCGTCCACGAAGTGCAACTGGATATGACCGGACAGGTTCTGGTGCCGGTGTTAGGGGTTGTTGGGAAACCGTGAAACTGCTGCAAAAGTGAGCCAAGTCACTGGTACGCCGTCCGGGATCCTGGGTACGGTGCCGACCATGCGACGAAGACTGTTTCTCGGCGCTGCGTGGGCAGGGTTGATGCTGGCAGGAAGCTCGGGCCAGGCTCTCGCGGCGAACCCGTTCCCGCCCAGCTCCTCCTGGCAGACGAACGGCACTGTCCGTGCGATCACCTTCTCGGGCAACGTGATGTACGTCGGCGGCCAGTTCACCGCCGTGCGCGCGCCGGGGGCCGCCTCGGGCGGCACCGCGCGGAGCAACGTGGCGGCGTTCAACGCCACGACCGGCGCCCTGCTGAAGTGGAATCCCGGGGCGAACGGGGCCGTCCGCGCCATCGCGGTCACCTCCACGCGCGTGTACCTGGGTGGCTCGTTCACGTCCGTCGGCGGCCACGCTCGCAAGTACCTGGCCGCCGTCACGAAGACGGGTCAGGTGGCGGCGTGGAACCCGGGCGCGAACGCGAGCGTGTTCGTCGTCCGCGTCGGGCCGAACGGCAAGCTGTTCGCCGGCGGCGACTTCGGCCGCATCCACGGGCTCGTCCGGCATCGGATCGCGTCGATCGGCCGGTCCGCCAGCGCACCCGTCACCGGATGGGCGCCGGCCATCGGCCAGATCTCCGGCTTCGCGTGCCCGCCCCGGTGCGCGCCGCGCGTGTTCACGATCGCCTTCTCGTCGAACGGCCAGCGCGTCTACTTCGGCGGCCACTTCGGCACCGTTGACGGCGAGGCGCGGAACGAGATCGCGGCCGTTCCGATCAGCACCGGGAAGACGGTGCTCGCCTTCAACCCGAACATCTACGCGGCGGCGAACTGCCCCACGTGCACGACGGTCGAGACGAGCCGGGTCTACCACATCATCTCCACGGCCACGCGCATCTACACCTGTGGCGGCTACTGGAAGGTGAACGGCGACAAGACCTCGTACAACGTCAGTGCGTTCGACCCGACCAGCGGCACCCTGCTGAGCGCCTTCAACCAGCAGGACGACGGGGACACGCCGGGCTGCGCGATGCGCAACGGCATCCTCTACGTCGGGGGCCACTTCAACGTCGCCGGGCCGAAGTGCACGCCGGGCAACCTCACTCCATGCTCGACCCGCCACCACGTGGCGGCGTTCGACACCCGCGACAACTCGCTGGTGGCTTGGAACCCGGGCGCGAACTCGAACCACGGCCTGCTCGCGATCGCAAACGGCGGCAGCCGGGTCGGGTTCGGCGGCTACTTCACGCGCATGGGCGGCCACAACCAGCAGGGAGTGGCGCTCTACCAGGCCGCGCGCCTGCCCTGATTGCCGGAGGAGGCATCACCCCGGGGGCCGTCCAGCGCATGGGCGGTCCCCGGGGCGCCTCAGACTTCGACGACGACGGGGAGCACCATCGGCCGTTTGCCGGTCGCGCGCGAGGCGAGCTCGGCCAGCGCGTCGTGGAGGCGCTGCTGCACCACGTGCACCTCGGTCGCCCGCTGAGCCACGCACTCGTCGAGCACCCGCTCCACCGCCGCCCGGGCCTGCTCGAGCAGCATCTCGCCGTCCTCGTCCGGTGAGTCGAACCCGCGGACGATGATCTCGGGATCGGCCAGCACCTCCGCCGAGTCGGCGGCGATCGTCGCCACCACGATCATCACGCCGTCCGAACCGAGATGGCGGCGGTCGCGGAGCACGACGTCGCGGACGTTGCCGACGGACAGGCCGTCGACGAGGATCGTGCCCGCGTCGATCTGATCGACGACCGAGATGCCGTCGCCGTCGAGCTCGAGCACGGTGCCGTTGTCGGCGATGCGCACGGCGTGTGGGGGCACGCCGGTGGCCTCGGCCAGGCGGGCGTGGGCCTGCAGCATCCGGAACTCGCCGTGGACCGGGACGAAGCTCCGCGGCCGCACCGTCTCCAGCATGCGCGTCAGGTCGCCGGCCGAGCCGTGGCCCGAGACGTGCACGTAGTCGGTCGCCTCGGTCATCACCTTCGCGCCCAGGCGGGCGAGCCGGTTCACGGTCTCGTTCACCTTCACCTCGTTCCCGGGCACGGGCCATGACGACATGACGACCGTGTCGGTGTGGTGGATCTGCACCGCGGGGTGGTCGCCGAGCGCGATCCGGGTCAGCGCCGAGCCGGGCTCGCCCTGGCTGCCGGTGCAGATGATGACGAGCTCGTGCGGCATGAACTCGTCGAGCCGCTTCGCCCTGATCAGCCCGTCGTCGGCGACGTTCGCGTAGCCGAGGTTGCGGGCGATGTTGATGTTGCGGATCATCGACCGGCCGATCACGCACACCGTGCGTCCGGACGCCTGGGCGGCGTCGATCACCTGCTGCAGCCGGTGAATGTGGGACGAGAACGACGTCACGATGACCCGCCCGCGCGCGTCGCGGACGATCTCGCGCAGCGACGCGGCCACGGTGCGCTCCGAAGGCGTATGCCCCGGTCGTTCGGCGTTCGTCGAGTCGGCCATGAGCAGCGCAACGCCCTCGTCGCCGAGCGCGGACAGCCGGGCCAGGTCGGTCACCCGCCCGTCCACCGGCGTCTCGTCGAGCTTGAAGTCGCCGGTGTGGACGATCGGGCCGAAGTCCGTGTGCAGGATGACCGCGACGGCGTCCGGCACCGAGTGGGTCACACGCACGAACTCGGCCGTGAACGGGCCGACCTCGGCGGTGCCGTTCCCCGGGTCGATCTCGACGAGGTCGGTGTGGGTCAGGAGGCCGTGCTCGTCGAGCTTCGACTTCACCATGCCGAGCGTGAGCCGCGTCCCCCACACCTCGGCGTTCGTCCCCACCTCGCGCAGCAGGTACGGCAGCGCGCCGATGTGGTCCTCGTGGCCGTGGGTGAGGACGATCGCCTCGAGCCGGTCGGCCCGCTCCGCCACGTAGCTGAAGTCGGGCAGGACGAGGTCGATCCCGAACATCTCCGAGTGCGGGAACGACAGGCCCGCGTCGAGCAGCAGCAGGCGGCCGTCGCGCTCGAAGACGGTCATGTTCTTGCCCACCTCGCCGAGCCCGCCCAGCGGGATGATCCGCACCGGTGAAGACACGCTAGCGCTCCGTCCCGGGAGTCTCTCGGGCTCGTGCGGCTGCAAATCTTCGCCTGGCCGCGTCCTCGGTCGTCCCGATATTCCCGATATCGGGCCTCCCTGCGTCCTTGCCACGCGCGATTTTCGCTCGCCCGATCACCAAGAACGCCCGAGACAGAGCACTAAACGTTGGCGGCAGAGCGGATCCCGGCCGCCTCGAGGGCGGCGGCGACGGTCGCCGTCTGCTCCCGGTCGGCTTCGACGAGCGGCAGTCGCAGGCCGCCGACGTCGTGCCCGAGCAGGTTCAGCGCCGCCTTCACGGGGATCGGGTTGGTGGTGACGGCGAGCGCCGTGTACAGCCCGTGGAGGGCGGCGTCCTCCGCCTTCGCCGCGGCCAGGTCGCCGGCGTGAGCCAGTTCGACCATGCGCCGCATCTGCGGCCCGGCCACGTGCGAGGCGACGCACACGCCGCCCTTCCCGCCGAGCTCGAGGAACGGGTAGAGCAGGTCGTCGTTGCCGGCGTAGAGCAGCAGGTCGGTGTCGGCGAGGATCCGCCGGGCCTGGTCGATGTCGGCGGTCGCCTGCTTGACGGCGACGACGTTGGGGATCTCTGAAAGCTCCGCGAGCAGGTCGGGCTCGAGGTTCAGCACCACCCGCTGCGGGATGTTGTAGATGACGACGGGGCGGCCCTCGGCTGCGTCCGCGATCGCGCCGAAGTGGGCGACGATCCCGGCCCGGGGCGGCTTGTTGTAGTACGGCGTGACGGCCAGGAACGCGTCGGCGCCTACCTCGACGGCCGCACGGGTGAGCGCGACCGAGTGGTGGGTGTCGTAGGTGCCGGTGTTCGCGACGACGAGGGCGCTCCCGTCCACCTCTTCGACGATCGCGTCGAGCAGGTCGATCTTCTCGCGGTCGCTCACCGTGGGGCCTTCGCCGGTCGTGCCGCAGACGACGATGCCGTCGGAGCCCGTCTCGACGAGATGGTGTGCGAGACGGCGGGCCGAGGCGAAGTTGACGGAGCCGTCGGGATGAAACGGTGTCACCATCGCGGTGAGAAGTTCGCCGAGCGGCACGGCCATGCCAGAAGTCTACCCGAGGCGGTGCGTAGACTCCCCTGCCGTGAGCGCGAGCTTCCGGCCGTCCGGCGTCCTCGTCCCGCTCGTGACGCCCTTCGACGAGCGTGGGGCGGTCGACCTCGACGCGCTGCGGGGGCTTGCGACGCGCGCGCTCGACGCCGGCGCCGCGGGCCTGGTCGCCCTGGCCACGACCGGCGAGCCGACGTCGCTGGACGACGCGGAGCGGGCCGTGGTGGTGGCGGCGTGCGCCGATGTGTGCACGGGCCGCGACGCCGTCCTGGTCGTCGGCGCCGGGACGAACGACACACGCACGACCATCGCCCGCCACGAGGCGCTCGCGGACGTGCCCGGCGCGACGGCCTCCCTCGCCGTCGTGCCCTACTACGTGCGGCCGTCCGAGGCCGCGATCGTGCGCCACTTCCAGGCCGTCGCCGAGCGCTCGCCGGTGCCGCTCGTCGTCTACAACATCCCCTACCGCACCGGGCGTGGCCTGTGCGCCTCGGCGCTGATCGAGCTCGCGGCGACGCCGAACATCGCCGGCGTGAAGCAGGCGGTGGGATGCGTGGACGCCGACACCCTGCGCGTGCTCGCGGAGGCCGGCGACCGGTTCGCCGTGCTTGGCGGCGACGACGCGTTCCTGCTCCCGCTCGTGCTGATGGGCGGCGCCGGCGCGATCGCCGCGTCGGCGAACGTCTGCACCGGACTGTTCTGCGAGATGATCACGCGCGGCCTGCGCGGCGACGTGCCCGGCGCGCGGCCGATCGCCGAGGCGCTCCTGCCGCTGGTGAGCGCGCTCTTTGCCGAGCCGAGCCCGGCGGTGATCAAAGCCGCGCTCCATGCGCTCGGGCGGATCCCGACGGCGGATGTGCGCATGCCGCTCTCCCCCGCATCGCGCGAGGGCACGGCGCGGGCGCTCGAGCTGCTACGCCGCCTCGACCCCTGACGCGACCAGCTCGGCGCCCAGGCGCAGGGTCGCCTCGAGCAGCGCATCGATGTCCTCGGCCTCCGTGCGGTGGTTCACGAGGCAGGCGCGCAGGCAGTAGCGCCCGCCCAGCTCGGCGTTCGACGGGAAGGCGCGGCCGTCGCGGCGGATCGCCACCATCAGGCGCTCGTTCAGGGCGTCCAGGGCGCGGTCGTCCAGGCCGGCCCCGGCGGGGGCGTAGCGGTAGCAGGCGATCGAGAGCGTGACCGGACACATCGGCTCGAGGTCGGGGTGCGCTCGTACCCGCTCGTCGAGGTACCGGGCGAGCGCGACGTCATGGGCGATGCGGCGGCCGTAGGCCTCGGTGCCGTGTGCGGCGAGCGACAGCCACACCTTCAGGGCAAGGAACGCCCGCGACCACTGCGGCCCCAGCTCGCCGATGTTCAGCCCGCGACCGGACAGGTTCGCGTCGTCGCGCACGTAGGCCGCATCGATCGAGAAGCTGCGCAGGAGGGTCGCCGGGTCGCGCACGAGCAAGCAGGCGCTCGACTGCGGCGTGTAGAGCCATTTGTGTGGGTCGAAGGAGATCGAGTCGGCCCGCTCGATCCCGGTCAGGAGCGGGCGCAGGTCGGGCGCGAGGACGGCGGCACCGCCGTAGGCGGCGTCGACGTGCATCCACAGGTCGTGTGCGGCGCACAGCTCTGCGACGGCCGGTAGCGGGTCGATCGCGCCGGTGGCGGTCGTCCCGGCGGTTGCGGCCACGGCGAAGGGCTGCAGGCCGGCGGCGACGTCGTCCGCGATTGCAGACTCGAGCGCGTCGATCCGCATGCTGAGGGCATCGTCGGTGGGGATCGCGCGGGCCGCCCGCTCCCCCAGGCCGAGCAGGTCGGCCGCCTCGGCGATGGTGGCGTGCGCCTCCTCGGACGTGTAGAGGACGAGCGGCAGTCCGCCGAGCCCGTCGCGGCGGACGTCCGCGTCGGTCTTGGCGTCGCGGGCGGCCTTGAGCGCGGTCATGTTCGAGGCGGCGCCTCCGCTCGTCATCAGCCCGCCGGAGCCCTCCGGAAGCCCGAACCGCTCCGCCAGCCAGCGGGTCAGGTGCAGCTCGAGCTCGGATGCAGCGGGCGACAGCGTCCACCCGCCGACGTTGGGGTTCAGCGCCGACGCGAGCAGGTCGGCCGCGGCGCCGGGCACGGTGCCCGAGCCGGAGACGTAGGCCATGAAGCCGGGATGGCCGCACAGCGTCGAGTGCTCCAGCACCATCGCGCGCAGAAGCTCGGCCAGCTCCGCGACGGCGAGCGGCTGCTCGGGCACGGGGAACGCCATCGCGCGGGCGACGTCTGGGGCAGAGGCGGGCCGGGCGACGGGCAGCTCGCGCATGCGCTCGAGCAGCTCGGCCCAGAGGTCGACGACCGCAGCGGTCAGCTCGCGGGCCTGCGCGGCGTCCCAGTCGAGGTCGGTGACCGGCTGCGGGCGGCTCACAGGATCGCCTCGAGCCCCGTCGTCATCCCGGGCTCCAGGCTCCCGACGCGGCGGATCGCGAGCAGGATCCCCGGGACGAACGCCTCCCGCGACGTGGTGTCGTGGCGCAGCGACAGCGTCTGGCCGCGGGCGCCGAGGATCACCTCCTGGTGCGCGACGAGGCCGGGCAGGCGGATGCTGTGGATGGGCACGTCGCCGCCGAGCCGGGCGGCGGTCGCGAGGGCCGTGCCGGACGGGGCGTCGCGCTTCGTGTCGGCGTGCAGCTCGACGATCTCGACCGCGTCCATGTGCGGACGGGCCTGCTCGGCGAACCGCATCATGAGCACAGCGCCGATGGCGAAGTTGGGCGCGAACAGGATGGGGACGCCGGCGGCCTTGGCCTCGTCGCCGAGCCGGTCGCGATCGTCCGGCGTGAGGCCGGTCGTCCCGGTCACGAGCGGCACCCGGGCGGCGATGGCTGCCCGCCAGGCGGCCTCGGCACACGCGGGGGCGGTGAAGTCGACCGCGACGTCGGCGCCGGCGCTCGCGAGCGCGTCCGCCAGGCTGACGCCGAGGGACGGCGACGCCTGCGCCGCCAGCTCGAGGTCTGGCTCGGCCTCGACGGCGGGCACGAGCGCCCGCCCGACGGCGCCGGTCGCGCCTGAGATCACCACCCGCAGCATGCGGCCGATGCTAACCGGTCAGCCCGGGACGAGCCCGCAGGTCACGTTGATCCGGGTGCCGGTGATGCCGCCCGCGCGGTCGGAGGCCAGGAACGCGGCGGCGTCGGCGACCTGGTCGAGCCGGGGCGCGTGGCCGAGCATCGTCATCGGGCCGAGCATGCCGTCGATGTCCGCCGGGCCCATGCCGCTGCCGCGCCGCGTCGCGTTCGTGTCGTCGGCGAGGCCGAAGGTCTCCGGCACGCCCGCCGTCCACAGGCCGACCACGCGCACGCCGCGCGGGCCGATCTCCTTGGCCAGATAGCGGAGGTAGACCTCGGTGGCCGCGTCGGCCGGGCCGGTGCCGCCCATCATCGGGTGCGTGCCCGCCGACGAGCCGCTCGTGATCGCGAGGATGACTCCGTTTCCCTGCTCGACCATGATCCGCGCCGCTGTCCGGGCGGTGATGAAGTTCGTCGTCGTGCCCGCCGTGATCGGCTGCATGAAGTCGGCCAGCGTCATGTCGATCAGCGGGATCCCCTGCACGTCCCCGCGCGACGTCAGGTTCCACGAGACGTCCAGCGTGCCGGCCAGGTCGGCGACGTCGCGGGCGTGGGCCGCCACCTCCTCCTCGGCCATCGTGTCCACCACGGCGACGTCGGCTTGGCCGCCGTCGTTCGCGATCGTCTCGGCGACGGCATCCAGGCGGCCTTTCGTCCGCCCGGCCAGGAACACGCGCGCCCCCTCACGGGCGAACGTGCGCGCCACCCCGCGCCCGATCCCACCCCCCGCGCCGTAGATGATCGCGTTCTTGCCTTCCAGCAGACGGGTCATGGTTGCCTCCCGGGGTTCGTTGTCGATGTGAGCTCGCGGAGCCTTCCCGCCTCGATCTCGATGTGCCGCCCGCAGCCGATGTTCTCGACGAACGCGCGGTCGTGCGACACCGCCAGGATGGTGCCACGGAACTGGCGCAGGGCCTCCTCGACCACGTCGAGCGAATCGAAGTCGAGATGGTTCGTGGGCTCGTCGAGCAGCAGGAGCTCCGCGCCGGACGAGACGAGCACGGCGATCAGCAGTCGGGAGCGCTCGCCCGGCGAGAGCGTCCCCAGCGGCCGGTGCATCTGCTCCTGGTCGAAGAGGAAGTGCCCGAGGAATGCGCGCGCGTCGTCCTCGTAGCCGATCACCTGGGATCGGTAGTAGTCGAGCAGGGGCCGGTCGAGCGGCATGCGGTGGTGATCCTGCGGCAGGATCCCGGCCGCCTCGGCGGGCTCGGCTCGTCCGCTCGTCGGTGCGAGCTCGCCGGCGACGAGCCGCAGCAGGGTCGTCTTGCCGGCGCCGTTGTCCCCCGTGACGGCGATGCGGTCGCGGCCGCGGACCACCAGGTCGACTTCGTCCAGTACGAGCCTCGAGCCGTGGCGGACGCTCACGTCCGCGAGCGCCGCCAGTCGCTGCCCGGTGACCGAGACTCCGTCGAGCGAGAGCGTGAAGCTGGGCGCCTTGGTGGGATCGCCGATCCACTCGGCCGCCTCGATCTGGCGGCGCAGCCGCCGCTCGCGTGCCTTCGCCTTGGCGGCCACCTTCTTGGCGTAGCGCTTGAGCTGATCTGCGCCCGCCCCCGACGCGGTGCGCTCCACGCCGAGGGCCTGCTGGCGGGTCCTGGCGATGTCGGCCTCGAGTCGTTTGCGGTAGCGCTCCTGCGCGCGGTGCTCCTCGAGCAGGCGCTGCCAGCGGCGCACCTTCTCCGTGCGGTAGGTCGTGTACCCGCCCTCGTAGGTCTGCAGCTGATCGCTGACGCCGTCGAGCTCGAACACCCGCGAGACCGTGTTGTCGAGGAAGCGGCGATCGTGGCTGACGACCATGACCGCCCCGCCGAACGCGCTCAGGTACGCCTCGAGCCAGCGCAGGCCGGCCAGGTCGAGGTGGTTCGTCGGCTCGTCGAGAAGGAGCACCGTGGGCCGGGCGAGCAGGACGCCTGCCAGCATGACGCGCGCCTGCTCGCCTCCGGAGAGGCTTCGGAGCGGTGTCTGCATGTCGATGTGGGCGATGTCCAGGTGGCGGCGGACATCATCGACCAGCGCCTGGAACCCCCACCCGTCGAGCGCCGTGTACCGCTCCTGCGCATCTCCGTAGCGGTCGAGAACCGGGCGGCGTGCGCGCCCCTCGGCGAGCTCGGCCTCGAGCCGCCCCAGCTCCTGATGGAGGTCGAACACCTCGCCGGCAGAGGCGTTCAGGTGCTCGGCCAGCGTCAGGTCGGGGTGCGGTGTCTGCTGCGCCAGGTAGCCGACCGTGTCGCCGTCGCCGAGCACCACATGGCCCTCATCCGGTCGATCGAGCCCCGCGATCACGCGCAGCAACGTCGACTTGCCGGCGCCGTTGGGGCCGACCAGTCCGACGCGATCGCCGTCAGCGAGAACGAACGAGACGTCGGCAAAGAGAGGAAGGGCGTCGTACGCCCTGGCCAAGCGGTCGGATTTCAACACGGGCCGTCATACCTCTCGCGACCGATGATAGCCGTGGGCGGTCGGGGTGGCGAGTTATGGCTTTGGGCGGTTGGGCCGGCGCCGGCCGGCGCTCCTTCGGAGAGCTGGCCGGACGGCGGCGTCGGCGGGCAGACGGTCGGGTGGTGGGTGGTGGGTTCTGCGGGGAGCGGGCACTTGTCGTGTGCGACATGTGTCATTTGCAGTTCCCCGACACCCTCGCAACACGCCGCCACCCACACGGCACACCTCGACGCTCACACTCTCCTGCATGCCCTGGATCTCGCCGCCCACGCTCTACAAGGCGCGGCAGGTGCCGACCAAGCAGCCGGTGTGCGCGATCTGCGTCGATCGCACCCGCGGAAAGACGCAACGCGTCCAGCTCACCCACCGCGTGTCGGTGTGGCTGTGCGCAGACCACGCGAGCACGCAGTTCCAGACGCGCAGAGGCGGCAGAGACTTCGTCTCGCCCCTCGCCGGCGTGTGGAAGGCGAACGACTGCCTCACCACCGCCCGCAACAAAGCCCTCACCGCCCACCTCCAAAGCCTCCGCCACCCCAACCCCACCCGGCCCCGCCCCGGCAGCTACGCCTGGCCCGACCTCCGCCGCGACCTCGAGCGTGCGTACGCGGACGGCGCGACGCCGCAACAGGCTTGCACCCACGTCAACGAACGCCATGGCGCCGGCCCCGCCCGCCCACCGAGCCGGCGCACCATCCAGCGCTGGCACGCCCAGCGGCGGTGGCTGGTCAGGCCGCCTTGATGCCCGAGAGGCCCGGGTGCAGCAGCGCGACGGCGTCGGAGAAGCGCTCGGCGCTCGGGCCGATGCCGGCGGCGGAGAGCCGGTCCGGCGCGAACAGCTGGCGGGCGAGCGCGGCGATGGCGTCGGCGTCGACGGCGTCGATCTCGGCGCAGATGCGGTCGAGGGAGAGCAGCTCGGCGTCGGTCAGCACCGACTTCCCGAGCCGGCTGGCGCGGTTCGACGTGGACTCCATCGAGAGCATGATCCGGCCCTTCAGGTTCTCCTTGGCACGATCCAGCTCGGCGAGCTCGAAGCGCCCCTCCCCCATCAGCCCGAACTGGTCGGCGACGATGCGGATGCACTCGGCCAGGTTGTCCTCGCGCGTCCCCAGGTACACGCCGACCATCCCCGTGTCGGCGTACTGCGACGCGTACGTGTAGACCGAGTACGCCATCCCCCGCCGCTCGCGGATCTCCTGGAAGAGCCGAGACGACGCGGAGCCACCCAGCATCGAGTCGAGCAGCGACGCGGCGAACCGGCGGCGGTCGGAGCGCGGGACTCCGAGGCCCCCGAGCGCGATGTGGAACTGCTCGGTCTCCTTGTGCTGGAAGAGCGCCCGCGGCTGTGACTCGCCCACCCACACCGGCCGCACGCCGGTCGCGGCGTCGGGGATGCGGCTGAGCGGCGAGAAGCGCGTCTCGACCGCGTGTGCGAGCGGCTCGTGGTCGAGGTTGCCGGCCGCGGCGACGACGATGTTCGGGCCGACGTAGCGCTCGTCGTGGTAGGAGCGCACCGACTCGGCCGGGGCGCCCGCGATCACGGCCCGCGTCCCGATCACCGGCCGTCCCAGCGGATGGTCGCCGAAGATCGCCTCGGCGATGAGGTCGTGCACGAGGTCCTGCGGCGCGTCCTCGTACATGGCGATCTCCTCGAGCACCACCTCGCGCTCGGCCGCCATCTCCTCGGCGTCGAACTTCGGCTGGAGGATCATGTCGGCCATCACGTCGAGCGCCGTCTCGAGATGCGCGTCGAGCACCCGGGCGTAGACGACCGTGTACTCGCGGGCGGTCGCGGCGTTCAGCTCGCCGCCAAGGCCGTCGAAGATCTGCGCGATCTCGACCGTCGAGTAGCGCGCCGAGCCCTTGAACAGCAGGTGCTCGATCAGGTGCGAGACGCCCGCCTGCGACGGCGTCTCGTCGCGCGAGCCGGCGCCGATCCAGATGCCGATCGAGACCGAGCGCACGGACGAGACGCGCTCGGAGACGACGCGCTCGCCGCTGTCCAGGGTGGTCACGGTGTAGCGCTGCACGGCGGCGGAGGCTAGACGACGGAGGGGGCGGCGCCTGCCGCCCCCTCCGGTCGGTTCCTAGCGGCGACGGCCGCCGCGGTCACGATCGCGGTCACGCCGGGGCGGCCGCTCTTCGCGCGGCGGCGCCGGGGTGCGCTCGGCCACCTCGACCAGCTGCTCGGGCGTGATCTCGGTGTCGCCGTCGAGCTTGGCCAGGAGCGTCAGGCCGATCCGGCCCTTGTCCTTGTCCACCTCGGACACGGTCACCTTGACCGTGTCGCCGCGGTCGATGACCTGGGCGGCGGACTGCAGCCGGTTGGCCTTCGGCAGGATGCGGCTCACGTGCAGGAGGCCGTCGACGCCCTTGCGGAGCTCGACGAACGCCCCGAAGTCGGTGATCTTGACCACCTTGCCGGTGTACTCGTCGCCGACCTCGACCTCCTTCGTCATCGCCTCGATGGCGATCCGGCACTGCTCGGCCAGCTCGCCGTTGGTGCCGTAGATGCGGATCGTGCCGTCTTCCTCGATGTCGATCTGCACCTCGTAGTCGGCCTCGAGGCCGCGGATCGTCTCGCCGCCCTTGCCGATCACCATGCCGATGAAGTCGGGATGGATCTTGGTGCTGACGATCCTCGGCGCGTGCGCTGCGAGCTCGGTGCGCGGCTCGGCGATCGCCTCGCGCATCTTGCCCAGGATGTGGATCCGGGCCTCCCGCGCCTGGCTGAGCGCGCTGCGCAGGATCTCCGTCGTGACGCCGGTGATCTTGATGTCCATCTGCAGCGCGGTCACGCCCTGATCTGTGCCGGCCACCTTGAAGTCCATGTCACCGAGGTGATCCTCGGCGCCCTGGATGTCGGTGAGGATGACGTAGTCGTCGCCCTCCTTGATCAGGCCCATCGCGATCCCGGCCACGGGGGCCTTGATCGGGACGCCGGCATCCATCAGCGACAGCGTCGAGCCGCACACCGATGCCATCGACGAGGAGCCGTTCGACTCCAGGATCTCCGACACCAGCCGCAGCGTGTACGGGAAGTCCACCGCGCTCGGGATGACCGGGACGAGCGCCCGCTCTGCGAGCGCACCGTGACCGATGTCACGCCGCTTCGGGCCGCGCATGAACCCCGTCTCGCCGACGCTGAACGGCGGGAAGTTGTAGTGGTGGATGTAGCGCTTCGTCTCGTCGAGCGACAGGTCGTCGATGCGCTGCTCCTCCTTGGCCGTCCCCAGCGTGCACAGCGTGAGCGCCTGGGTCTGACCGCGGGTGAAGAGCGCCGAGCCGTGCGTGCGCGGCATGACGCTGACGGACGACGTGATCGACCGGATCTCGGTCTCGGAGCGCCCGTCCGGCCGCCGCTTGTCGACGGCGATCTTGGTGCGGACGATCTCCTTGTAGAGCTTGTCGCACGTCGCCATGACGGCGCTTCGTGTGGCCGCGTCGAGCGGTCCCTGGCCGTCGCCCTCGCCTTCCGTGCGGGACGGGAAGGGCAGCTGGATGGTGGCGGCGATGCGCTCGTAGAGCGCGTGCCGCTTCGCCGACTTCAGATCCTTCGAGTCCTGCTCGGCGTCGGTAAGCGCGCGGATCTCATCGCCGAACTGCTCCTTCACGTGCGGGTAGACGGCTGCCTCGCGCACCTCGGTGCCGAGCTGGCCGAAACCGAACTGGAGCCGCTGGCGCTGGAGCACGTCCGCGTCGGTCGAGCTACCGCCGATCTCGGGCAGCTCCGAGCGCGTGAGCGCGTCGATGCGGCCCGGGAGCGCGGCCAGCCCGCCCTCGGCGACGGCGTCGCGGAGCGTCCCGCCGTGCGATGTGCGCAGCGACTCGGTGACGGCGCCGTCGACCCACTTGGGCTGACCGGCGCGGTCGGCGAGCTCGATCTGGAGCTGGCACAGCTTCTTGATCTCGCCGTGGGCGATCTCGAGCGCGGCGATCAGGTCTTCCTCGCCGATCTCCTGCGCCCCGGCCTCGACCATCGTGATCGCCTCGGGCGTGCCGCAGACGATCAGGTCGAGCGTCGAATCCTTCAGGTCGGGAAGCGTCGGGTTGACGACGAGCCGGCCCTCGATACGGCCGATGCGCACGGCCCCGACGGGGCCGAGGAACGGCATCGGCGACAGCATCAGCGCGGCCGACGAGCCGTTGATCGCCAGGATGTCGTGCGGGTGCACCTGGTCGGCCGAGAACGTCGTCACGATGACCTGGACCTCGTTCTTGTACCCCTTCGGCCAGAGCGGCCGGATCGGGCGGTCGACCATGCGGGCGGTCAGGATCGCCTTCTCGCCTGCGCGGCCCTCACGCTTGAAAAAGCCTCCGGGGATCTTCCCCGCGGCGTAGCTCTTCTCCTCGACGTCGACGGTGAGGGGGAAGAAATCCGCTCCCTCACGGCCCTCCGTCCGGCCGACCGCGGTGGCCAGCACCACGGTGCCTTCCTGCTGCACCAGAACGGCGCCGTGCGCCTGCTTGGCGACCGCGCCCGTCTCGAAGCTGATCTCCTTCTCGCCGATGGTGACGGCCAGACGTGTTGCCCCGGGCTCCACTGCAATGCTCATGTTCTCTCTCTTCTCTCCTCGGGCCCGCGCTCGCGGGCCATCCTCCGGTCTGGTCGCGCCCTAGCGGCGCAGGCCCAGCTCCTTGATCAACG
Source organism: uncultured Actinomycetes bacterium (assembly GCA_963708365.1). Taxonomy (GTDB): domain Bacteria; phylum Actinomycetota; class Thermoleophilia; order Gaiellales; family JAICJC01; genus JAICJC01. The sequence goes on along the minus strand of CAVPSM010000002.1, from coordinate 108,762 downwards.
CGCGGTAACCCTCCAGGTCATGCCTCTGCATGTAGGTCAGCAACCGGCGCCGCCGGCCGACCAGCTTGAGCAGGCCCCGGCGGGAATGGTGGTCGTGCTTGTGCACCTTCATGTGCTCGGTGAGCTCGCTGATCCGCTGCGTGAGCAGGGCGATCTGCACCTTGGTCGAGCCGGTGTCGGCGGCGCTTGCCCCGAACTTGCCGATCAGCTCCGTTTTCTGTTCCTGGGTGAGCGGCATACGCCCACACCTCCTTGCCTCGTGTACATCGTCGCCGGCATCCCAGAGCCCCGTCGGCAAGCTTCGCAGGCTCCGCGGTGCGGCCGTCCAGCAGGGTAGCAGACGTGTTATTCGGCTCAGGTGCGGGGCATTCGGGCGCAGTCCCGTACACTCCCGTTCCCGACCACCCTCCTGGAGGCACTTTGAGCACTGCAGTCGTGACCGGCGGCGCCGGATTCCTGGGTTCGCACCTGTGTGAGTACCTGCTCGACCGCGACTGGCGGGTCATCTGCCTCGACAACCTCGATACGGGCAGCCTTGAGAACATCGAGCGTCTGCGCGGCGAGGAGTTCGACTTCCGCTACCACAATTGCGTCGAGTTCATCGACGTGTCGGAGCCGGTCGACGTCGTGTTCCACCTGGCCTCGCCGGCCAGCCCGGTCGACTACCTGCGGCTGCCGCTGGCGACGCTCAAGGTCGGCTCCTACGGGACGCACAACGCGCTCGGCCTGGCCAAGTTCAAGCGGGCCCGGTTCCTCATCGCCTCGACGTCGGAGGTGTACGGCGACCCCGAGATGCACCCGCAGCAGGAGGAGTACTGGGGCAACGTCAACCCGGTCGGCCCGCGCGGCGTCTATGACGAGGCGAAGCGTTACGCCGAGGCGATGACGATGGCCTACCACCGCCAGCAGGGCGTCGACACCCACATCGCCCGGATCTTCAACACCTACGGGCCGCGCATGCGCCAGCACGACGGCCGCGCGATCCCGAACTTCCTCCGCCAGGCGCTCGAGGCCAAGCCGATCACCGTCTTCGGCGACGGCAGCCAGACGCGGTCGTTCTGCTACGTGGCAGACCTGATCGAGGGCCTCTTCCGGCTCGCGATGAGCGACTACCACCTGCCGGTCAACGTCGGCAACCCCAACGAGATGTCGCTGATCGAGCTGGCCGAGAAGATCGTCGCCCTCACCGGCACGCGCTCGGAGATCGTCTTCGAGGGCCTGCCGATTGACGATCCCAAGGTGCGCCAGCCCGACATCACCCGCGCCCGCGAGATCCTCGGATGGGAGCCGAAGGTGTCGCTCGACGAGGGCCTGCGGCGCACGATCGAGAGCCTGGGCCGCACGCCGGTCGCGGCCTAGCTGCACGTGGACGTCGAGGGGTTCCTGCGCGCACTGCCGGCGACGTTCGCCGACTTCCCCCGTTCCGACGTGCCGCTCGACCGCTCGCTGCGGGCCGTGCTGGACGCGGTCGACGGCCTCTCCGAGGAGAACAACCTGGCGCTGATCGGCCTGGCCGCCGGGCATCTGGAGGCGGGCGAGGCCTACGTCGAGGCGGGCACCTACCGCGGCCGCAGCCTGATCGCCGCGGCCCTGACCGGCGACGCGGAGTGCATCGGCATCGACGACTTCTCGTTCGACGACTCGGATCCGGCGGCGCTGCAGGCGAACCTGGAGCGCTTCGGCGTGGCGGGCCGCACGCGGATGCTGGACGGCGACGCTCCCGCGGTGCTGCGGGCTGCGGATCTGCCGCCGGTCGGCGTGTTCTTCTACGACGCCGACCACTCGACCGAGGCCACGCGGGCGGCGTTCGAGGCGGTCATCCCCAACCTCGCCGGCCATGCGCTGATCGTGGCCGACAATGCCGACTGGCCCAAGGTGCGGGCCGCGGTCGACGCGTTCGTCGATGCTCACGCCGAGGCGGCGCCGGCCCTGCGCATCGGCGGGCGGGCCGACGGCCGGCCGTGGTGGTGGGACGGCGTAGATGTCGTCGCCTGGACGCGTGAATAACCGGTGCGTGGCACCGGTTATTCAGGCAGCGCGCGGACGGCCTCGACGTCGCGGCCGAGCTGGTCGAGCAAGGCGTCGACCGAGTCGAAGCGCAGCTCGTCGCGGAGCCGGTGTGTGAGGTCGAGGCGGATCGGCGAGCCGTAGATGTCGGCGTCGAAGTCGAGCAGGTAGGCCTCGACCCGCACCTGGCTGCGGTCGTCCGTGAACGTGACGTTGTAGCCGACGCTGATCGCCGCCGGATGGCTCGATCCCGGCAGGTGGGCGGCGCCTGCGTAGATGCCGATCCCGGGCGCCGGCGAGCGCGGGACGAGCGCCAGGTTGGCCGTCGGGAAGCCGAGCTCGCGGCCGCGGCCGTCGCCGCGCACGACGGCGCCCTCTAGCCACGGTGGGCGCCCGAGCAGGTCGCCTGCCGCCTCGACCGACCCGGCGCCGAGCAGCTCGCGGATGCGCGACGACGAGATGGTGCCGCCGGCCCCCTGCAGCAGCGGCTCGACGTGCACGTCGAAGCCGAGCCGGGCGCCGTCCTCGGCCAGCTTGGCAGGCGTGCCCTTCGCCCCCCGGCCGTAGTGGAAGTTCTCGCCCACGCTGACGTGGCGGGCGCCCAGCGTCTCTGCCAGCACCTGCTCGGCGAAGCCGTCGGCGTCGATGGTCGAGAACGCCCGGTCGAAGCGGAGGATCACGAGCTCGTCGACCCCGAGCTCTGCGACCAGCGCCGCCCGGCGGCTGAGGCTCGAGAGCTGCACCAGCCGCACGTCGGGCCGCAGCACGGCGATCGGCGGCGGGTGGAACGTGATCACGGCGGACTTCAGGCCGCGCGCCCTCGCCTCGGAGACGGCGTTACCGATCACCGCACGGTGGCCGCGGTGGACGCCGTCGAAGCTCCCGAGCGCCACGGCCCGCTCGCCCGGCGGGACGTCCGCCAGGCTCTGGCGCACGATCACAGCACCACCACCGGCTGGAGGCGCTCGCCGCGAGGCTCCGCGACGGCGCGCAGCTCGCCGTTGTGCACGAGCCGTGTGAACCCGTCCTCCCCGTGCCGCTCGAGCGCGCGGCCGTGGGACACGTCGCGCTGCTCCGCCTCGTCGAGCGACCGTGCCGGCAGGTGCGGCAGGGCGTCGGCGGCGGAGCGGTACCAGGGCCCGTGCGGGTCGCCGCTGATCTGCTCCGGCGTGCCTGCGTCGGCCAGGTCAAAGCCGCCGACTGCCGTGCGCCGCAGCTCGAGGCAGTACGCGCCGGCGCCCGTCGCCGCCCCCATGTCGGCAGCCAGCTGGCGCACGTAGGTGCCCTTCGAGCAGCGCACCGAGATCGACGCCCGCTGCGTTTCGGCGTCGAAGCCGTTCACGTCGAGGCGGTGGATCGTCACCTGGCGCGGCGGTGGCTCGACGGCCTCGCCGCGGCGCATGCGCGCGTAGGCGCGCTCGCCGTCCACCTTGACGGCGGATGCGGCCGGCACGGCCTGGACGATCTCGCCGACCAGGCCGGCCGCGGCTCCTGCCACGGCCGCGGCGTCGGTCGCCGGCCCGGATGGCGTCATCTCACCCTCGGGGTCGAGCGTCGTCGAGACCGCGCCGAACTGGACGACCGCGTCGTAGTCCTTGTCGAGCCCCGACAGGTAGGTGGCGAGCCGGGTCGCGCGTCCGGCGACCACGAGCAGCAGGCCGGTCGCGAACGGGTCGAGCGTGCCGGCGTGCCCGAGCTTGCGCCCCAGAACCGGCCGCAGCCCGCGCAGCACCCCGAACGACGATTGCCCCGCGGGCTTGTCGACGAGAAGGAGGCCGGTGACCTCGGCCATGGCCCGCCGCTACGCGGCCGGCTCGGCGAGCTGGGCGCTGACCTCCGACACGATGAAGCGCCGGATGTCGTCCACGTCGCCGGGATGGGAGAACCCGGCCGCCTGCTTGTGCCCGCCGCCCTTCGACAGCCGGGCGATGGCGGAGACGTCGATCAGCCCGCGCGAGCGCAGCGACACCCGGTTCGGGGTGAGGCTACCGTCGGCGAGCGGCACCTGCTCGCGGATCAGGCCGGCCACCTGGACGCCCTCGACCGCCCGCAGGTGGTCGATCAGCCCCTCGGTCGTGGCCTCGTCACCCTCGACCAGGGCGAGGTCGTCGCGGCTCACATGTGAGATCAGCACGCGCCCGTCACAGTAGGGCACGGCGTGGTCGATCACCCGCCCGAGCAGGCGCAGCTTGCCCGGCTGGACGCTCTCGAACACGCGCTCGAAGACCTTGTGCACGTCGACGCCGGACTCGACCAGTCGCGCGCCCAGTCGCAGCGCCGCCGGGCTGGTGGTGCGGTACTGGAACCGGCCGGTGTCGGTGACGAGGCCGACGTAGAGCGCCTCGGCGACCGCCGGCGTGATCTCGACGCCGAGGCCGTCGAAGATCCGCACCAGGATCTCGGCCGTCGATGACGCGCTGCCGTCGATCAGGTTCACCCCGCCGAAGCGGCTGTTGTCGTGGTGGTGGTCGACGTCGATCACCGGCGAACAGCGCGACAGCAGGTCGGGGTGCTGGGCGCCGAGGCGGCGCTCGTTGCCGCAGTCGAGCGCGAGCAGCGTCCAACCCTCGAGCGACTCGGGGTCGACGGTGCGCTCGAGGCCGTCGGTGTCGAGAAACGCGACCTCGTGCGGGATGCTCGACTCCGGCTCGAGGTAGGTGCGCACCGGCTTGCCGAGCGAGCGGATCGCCCCTGCTGCGGCGGCCATCGAGCCGATGGCGTCGCCGTCGGGGTTCTCGTGGGTCGCGATGATCACACGGTCGGCCGCAGCGATGGCGGCGACCACGGACGCCAGGTCGTTTTCCAGGGTGATTTTGGTCATTCCGGAGTCAGGCCCGACCAGCTCGTGCTCGTGGCGAATCAGCTGCTCGAGCCGCATCGCCTGGTCGAGAGTCTCATCATAGTGGAAGGAAAGCTGCGGAGTACGCTTGAGATGCAACTCCCGCGCGATGCGCGCCTGGAGCACGCCGTGGGCCCGTTCGAGGGCGCGTAGCGACCGCGCACGCCGCTTCTCCGCCCCGAGCACGCTGACGAAGACCGACGCCTGCGACAGGTCTTGCGAGGCCCTCACGGCCGTGACCGTGACGAACCCGAGGCCGGGATCGCCGAGGCCCTCGACGCCGTCGGCGATCGCCTGCCGCAGCACCTCGTTCACGCGACGCATGCGCTCGGTCGGCATCAGCGCAGCCCCACCGGCAGGTCGCTCTCCACGGAGAGCACGGTGCGCGTCGAGCCGATCAGCTCGTACTCCTGCATGCTCAGGTAGCGCTCTGCGTCGACGAGCGCCTGCTGGGCGCTCGCATGCTCGCGGCGCACGATCGACATGGTCAGCCGCGACCGCTGCCAGAGGTCGTGATGGTCGACCTCGGCCACCGATGCCCCGAAGCGGCGCTCGAGCTGCGCCTTCGTGTGGAGGAGGTGGCGGCGCTTGGCCTTGAGCGACCCGCCGTCCGGCAGGTGCAATTCGAAGCTGAGGATGCCCACGAAGCCCGCCGCCATCGCGGGACGGATGGTATCCGAGGGCGTCGATCCACTAGAACCCTTCAGATGAGAGAGCTGCAGGATTTCGCCGTCGCGCTCACCGTCGTGTCCGCCGGGCTGTGGCTGGCGCTCGTCTCGACGCGGCTCACGGCCCGGCTGCGCATCCCCGCTCCTGTCGTGTTCCTGATCGCCGCTGCGGCCATCTCCGACGTCTTTCCCGGCCTGTCCGACCCGGTCTCGATCCGCGATGTCGAGCGGATCGGCGTGGCCGCCCTGATCGCGATCCTGTTCGACGGCGGCATCCAGGTCGGCTGGCGCCACATGCGGCCGTCGCTGCGGCCGGTCGCGGTGCTCGGCATCCTCGGGACGTTCCTGACCGCGGCTCTCGGCACGGTCGCCGCCCAGATCATCCTGCCGGTGTCGTGGACGACCGCGGCGATCATCGGCGCCGCGCTCGCACCGACCGATCCGGCGGTCATGTTCTCGGTGCTCGCGCGGCGCGACGTCGGCGGCCGGGTGGCCACGATCCTCGAGGGCGAGGCCGGCGCCAACGACCCCGTCGCGATCGCGATCGTGATCGCCATCGCCGACTACGCCACGACCGGCGCCTCCGGATGGGGCGGCGCCGCCGACATCGTGGTCGAGATGGTCGTCGGTGCCCTCGTCGGCATGGCCGGCGCGATGGTGCTGGTGCGGGCGATGCGACGCACGCCGCTGCCCCGCGAGGGCCTCTACCCGGTGCGCACGCTCGCGATCGCCGGCCTGATCTACGGCGGGGCGACCCTCCTGCACGGCTCGGGGTTCCTGGCCGTGTTCGTCGCGGGCGTCTGGATCGGCGACGCCCGGATGCCGTTCAAGCGCGAGATCGAGCGTTTCCATGCGGCGCTCGGGTCGCTCGGCGAGATCGTCGTGTTCGCCGCCATCGGGCTCACGATCCACCTCTACGACATCGGCTGGTCGACGTTTGGGTACGGCGTGGCGATCGCGGCGGCGCTCGTCCTGGTCGTGCGGCCGGTGGTGGTCTACCCGCTCCTGGCGCCGGAGCGGATGCGCCGCGGGGAGAAGGGGTTCATCGCGCTGAACGGGTTCAAGGGCGCCGTCCCCATCCTGCTGGCCGCACTCGTCGTCCTCGAGGACGTCCCCCACGCGGAGCTGATCTACCGGCTTGTCTTCGTCGTCGTGGCGGTCTCGGTCGTCGCCCAGGGGCTCGCGCTCGAGCCGGTCGCGCGCCTCCTGCGCGTGCCGATGACGATGCGCCGCCGGCCGCGCGGCTTCGCGCTTCGCATCCCCCTCCGGCACGAGCCCGAGGGCGTCGTGCGGCTCACGGTCGCCGCCGGCTCACTGGCCGCCGGCCGCAGCATCCGCAGCCTGCCGATCGGCGAGGGCGCCTGGGTCGCTCTCGTCGTGCGCGCAGGGCGTACGGAGCAGCCACGCGGCTCGCTCGTGCTCGACCCCGGCGACGAGGTGGTGCTGCTCTCGGATCCGGGCGACCAGACCGCCCTGCGGCACGTCTTCACCCGGCCGCGGTTCGCGGGTGCACCAAAACGGGTCTGACCCGCTTGGCGCGGGTTAGGCGGAGCGGGCGACCTCGCGGACGGCGTACACCTCGAGGACGTCGCCCTCCTTGATGTCGTTGTAGCCGTCGATCGTGAGGCCGCACTCGAAGCCCTGTGCCACCTCGCGGACGTCCTCCTGGAAGCGCTTGAGCGTGCCGATGCGGCCGTCGTGGACGATGGTGCCGTCGCGCACGATGCGCACCTGCGCGCCGCGCTGGACGGCGCCCTGGGTGACCATGCACCCGGCGATCGTGCCGACGCGCGAGGCGCGGAACGTCTGCCGCACCTCGACCTCGCCGAGCACCTCCTCGACCTTCTCGGGGGAGAGCATGCCGATCAGCGCGCGCTGGATGTCCTCGGTCAGCTGGTAGATGACGCGGTAGGTGCGGATGTCGACGCCCTCGCGGTCTGCCAGCGCCTTGGCCTCGGCGTTCGGCCGCACATTGAAGCCGACGACGATCGCGTTCGACGCTGCGGCGAGCATGATGTCGGAGGCGACGATGCCGCCGACGCCGGAGTGGATCACCTGGACGAGCACCTCGTCGTGATGGATCTTCGAGATCTCGTCGACGGCCGCCTCGACCGAGCCCTGCACGTCGCCCTTGATGACCAGGGCAAGCTCCTTGATCGCGCCCTCCTGCATATGCGAGAAGAGGTCCTCGAGGCTCACGGCCTTGCTGCGCTTGGCGAGCATCTCTGTCCGCTTGCGCTGGGCGCGCTGCTGGGCGGTCTGGCGGGCGACACGATCGTTCTCGACGACGCGGCCGAGCTCGCCGGCCGGCGGCGGCTTGTCGAAGCCGAGGATCTCGACCGGCACACCCGGCCCGGCGTCCTTCACCCGCTTGCCGTTGTAGTCGTTGAGCGCCTTCACCCGTCCCCAGGCGTCGCCGGCGACCACGGCGTCGCCGACCCGCAGGGTGCCGCGCTGCACCAGCATCGTCGCGACCGGGCCACGGCCGACGTCCAGGCGCGACTCGATGATGACGCCGCTCGCATCCGCGTTCGGGTTCGCCTTCAGCTCGAGCACGTCGGCCTGGAGCAGGATGGAGTTCAGCAGCTCCTCGAGGTTCGTCTTCGCCTTGGCGGACACGTCTTCGAAGATCGTGTCGCCGCCCCACTTCTCCGGCTGCAGGCCCTGGCTCACGAGCTCGTTGCGGACGCGGTCGGGGTCGGCGTCGGGCCGGTCGATCTTGTTCACCGCGACCAGGATCGGGACGCCGGCGGCCTTGGCGTGGTCGATCGCCTCGATCGTCTGCGGCATGACGCCGTCGTCGGCCGCGACGACGAGCACCGCCACGTCGGTGAGCTTGGCGCCGCGGGCGCGCATGGCGGTGAACGCCTCGTGGCCCGGGGTGTCGAGGAACGTCACCTTGCGCCCGTCCGGCACGTCGACCTGGTAGGCGCCGATGTGCTGGGTGATGCCCCCCGCCTCGGTGGTCACAACCGAGGACTCGCGGATGGCGTCGAGCAGCGTCGTCTTGCCGTGGTCGACGTGGCCCATGATCGTGACCACGGGCGGCCGGTCGACGAGGGTCTCGGGATCGTCCTCGAAGACGACCTCCTCCTCTTCCTCGTCGTCGGTGTGCTGGATCGTGATCTCCCGGCTGAGCTCGGTCCCGATCAGCTCGACGGCGTCGTCGGTGAGCGAGACGGTCAGCGTCACCATCTCGCCCAGGCCCATCATCAGCGTGATGATCTTCGCGGGCGAGATGCCGAGCTTCTCGGCGAGGTCCTTGACCGTGATGCCGGACGGCACCTTGACGGGCCCGGTCGGCGCCTCGGGCTCGCGCTTGGGCTCCGACCGCGGGGCGCCGCGCTCGCGCCGCTGGGTCGGCTTGCGCCCGGCCTGGGCGTCGATGACGACCCGGCGCTTGCCCTTGGGCGAGGCGCCGCGCTGCGGCCTCGGGGGGCGGCCAGGCTGGGCCGGCTTCTCCTCGGCCGGCGTCGTCGCCTTCGCGCCGAACTCGCGCCGCATCTCCTTGTCGTCTACCGGTTCGTCCGCCATATCCGCGTCAATCCTTCCATGCGGCATCCCGCCGCTCAACTGCCACCCACCCCTCGAGCTCGGGCGGCACGGTCACTCGACATCGTAGCCTTCTCGGGATCGCGCCCCGCCGCCGGGCCTGCACGGCGCAGCGCGCCTCGGGGCACAGGTACACCCCTCGCCCTGGCAGCCGGCGCTCGTGGTCGACCACGAGCTCACCTTCCGAGGCCACCATCCGGACCAGCTCGCGCTGCGGCCGGCGCCGGCCGCAGCCGGCGCACTGGCGCACCGGGCTGTTCACCGCGACGGCGCGCGCCCCTCCTCGGCCGCGGCCAGCGCCACGTGCGCCGGGACGCCGCAGTAGCGGCTCCCGTCGAGCGCCTGGTTGGGGCAGCGCTTGCCGGACGACGTGACCGCGATGCAGCGGCCCGGGAACTCGTCCTCCTCGCCTTCGGCGCCCGTGTACGGCTGGTCGGAGTCGTCGGTGTAGTACTCGGTCTCGGAGACGATGTCGATGCGCCATCCGGTCAGGCGATGGGCCAGGCGGGCGTTCAGGCCCTCCTTGCCGATCGCGAGCGAGAGCTCGCCGTCGGGCACGACCACGGTCGCCTGGCGGTTGTCGTCGTCGACGTACACCTCGCGCACCTTGGCGGGCGCGAGGGCCTTGGCGACGAACCGGGCCGGCTCGTCGTTCCACGGGATGATGTCGATCTTCTCGCCGCGGAGCTCCGAGACGACCATGCGCACGCGCGATCCCCGGGGGCCGACACACGCGCCGACCGGGTCGACGCCCTGGACGCGCGACTCGACCGCGATCTTGGCCCGGTAGCCGGGCTCGCGGGCGACGGCGCGGATGTGGACGAGGCCGTCGGCGATCTCCGGCACCTCGAGCTCGAACAGCTGCCGGATCAGCTCGTCGGAGCGGCGCGAGAGCACGACCTGGGGCCCCTTGCCCTCGGCCCGGACCTCGATGATGACGGCCTTGATGCGGCTGCCCTGCTCGTAGCGCTCGCCGGGCACCTTCTCTGAGCCGGGCAAGATCGCCTCCATGCGGCCGAGATCGACGAACGCGTAGCGGTGGTCGTCCTGCTGGACGATGCCGGTGACGATCTCGCCGACGCGGTCGGCGTACTCGTCGTACATCATCGAGCGCTCGGCCTCGTTGATGCGCTGGCGCAGCACCTGCTTCGCGGTCTGGCCGGCGATGCGGCTGAAGTTGTCCGGGGTGACGTCGACGAGCACGCTGTCGGTGAACCAGTCCCACTCGATCTCGGGCTCCGGCTCCTCCTCGACGGCCTCCTCGCCGGGCACGGGGATCTCGGGCTCCTCGGCGGGCGCCTCGGCCAGCACGTGGTGGTGCGGGTGCGCGTCGAGATACGCCGTCCAGGCGTCTTCGGTCACGGTCCAGGCAGTGAAGTCGCCGGTGTCGCGGTCGAGATCGACTCGCACCGGATGACGCGCGTCGGGCATCTTGCGATACGCCGCCAGCAGCGCGTCTTCGATCGCCGCCAGGAGCGTGCCCGGCTCGATCCCTTTCTCTTTCTCGACGAGCTTGACGCCCTCGAGGATTTCCTTGCTCACGAGCGCCCTCCCCAGGAGTCGAACACCAACCGGCCGCGGCGGATCGCGTCGTAGCCGATCCGCACCTGCCGGCCGTCTTGATCGAGATCGATGCCCGCATCGTCGGCGTCGGTGAGCCGGGCGGTGAAGTGCCGCCTTCCGTCGATCGGCTCGATCGTGCGCACGTCGACGCGCCGGCCGACGACCCGCCGGTAGTGCTGCGGCCGCACCAGCGGCCGCTCGACTCCCGGCGACGACACCTCGAGCGCATAGCGCTCGCGGAGCGGAGACAGCTCGCGGCTGACGCGCTCGCAGAGGTCGGTGTCGACCCCGTCGGGATGGTCGATGAACACCCGGACCAGGGCGGGGCCCGCCCGCTCGGCGAGCACGACTTCCACGTCCGGACTCACGTCGCGGAGCATCTTCTCGATCTCTGTCTGCAACTGATCGTTCATGTCTGCATGTACCTTCATGTGCCGATCGCGGGCGAAAAAAGAGGCGGGTCAGAGCCCACCTCGAACGACCGCTCTCCACACCTCGAAACGACTTTGAGTGTAGCACCCGACCTATTCCGATGAGAAACCCGCGCAGCCCGTGCGAGCGCTGATCCAGCGTGTCACCGAGGCCGCCGTCGAGGTGGACGGCGAGCGGATCGCCGCCATCGGCCGCGGCCTCCTCGTGCTGGTCGCGGCGGGCGCCGGGGACGGCCCGGACGCGCCGGCCCGGCTGGCGCGAAGGTGGCCCGACTGCGCATCTTCGCCGACGCCGAGGGGCGCATGAACCGCTCGATCACCGACGTCGCCGGCGAGGCGCTCGTGGTGTCGCAGTTCACCCTCTACGCCGACGTCCGCCGCGGCAACCGGCCCGGCTTCACCGACGCGGCGCCGCCGGAGATCGGGGAGCAGCTGGTCGATGCGTTCGGCGCGGCCCTGCGCGATTTGGGCGTTCCCGTGGCGACCGGGCGCTTCGGCGCGCACATGCAGGTCTCGCTGACGAACGACGGGCCCGTCACAATCTGGCTCGACTGGCCGTGAATACCCGGTGCCTGGCACCGGGTATTCAGTCGAGCAGGCCGTCGACCGCTTCCTGGTAGTACGTCACGCTCGGCCGCAGCCACACGGCCATCTTGTAGTGGCCGAGCGCGATGCGGCGGTTGCCCATCCGGTCGAGGCAGCGGCCCAGGCAGTAGTGCGCGTAGTCGTTCGCCGGCGCGGCGGCCAGGATGTGCTCGAACTCGGCCGCCGCCTCCTGGTAGCGGTGCATGCGCAGGTAGGCGACGCCTAGGGCCTCGCGGATCGAGGCCTTGTCGGGCTCGCGCCGCTTGGCCTTCTCCAGCGACACCGTGGCCTGGGCGTTGTCGCCGCGGCGCATGTGCTCGCGCCCGCGCTGGAAGAGGTCGTACGTGTCCTCGTGCTCCGCCATGCTCCTGTCATCGGCCGGGTCAGCTTCCGAGGGTAGCCTGCGACAACACCGCTCGCAGGCGCAGGGCGCCGCCGAGGCGCTCGCGCGGCGTGAGCCGTTCGCGCACGTCGTGCTTGACCGTCCGCAGCTGCCGCCGCAGCAGGCGGGCATCGCCTTCGGCAACCGGCAGCGGCGCGTAGCGGGCGCGGGTGGCGCTGCGGCCGAACGCCGCTGCGTCGACGCCGAACGTGCTCTGCACGCGCTCCGCCAGCTCCTCGAAGGTGTCCTCGGGCCGGATCTCCATGCCCTGGTCGCCGACGAACGTGGCCAGGTCGTGGTAGGCGGCCGCGGCCTTCGCCCGCGGGCCGCGGCGCAGGTAGCGCCACCGCACCGCGATCGCCTTCAGCACCAGGACGGCGACGAGCACGACGAGCGAGATCGTGAAGAGCCAGGTGATGAACCGGCCGTGCCCGTTGCCGCCGCCGGCGATACGGATCGCGACCTGCGAGCTGGGCGTCCGCCCGCCCAGGCCCTCGCTGTCGGCCTTTCGCTTCGCGAGCAGCGCATTCGCGTTGCCCTTCCCGCCGAAGATGCTGCCCAGGAACGCCCTGGCCGCCGGAGAGATGTTCGTGCCGCCACCGGTGGTCAGCGTCGCGAACTTCGGGTTCGAGGACGAGGTGTCGGACGGCAGGTGGCTGCCCGGGCGTCGGCTCGAACGGGATCCAGCCGTAGCCGGGGAAGTACACCTCGACCCAGGCGTGCGCGTCGCGGTCGTTCACGAGGTAGGTGTCCGAGCCCTGCAGCTTGCCCGGCGTGAACCCGACCGCAACCCGGGCGGGGATGCCGTGGAGGCGCAGGACGAGCGCCATCGCGCCGGAGAACATCTGGCAATAGCCCCTGTGCGTGAAGAGCATGAAGTCGGCGAGGGCCGGCACCTTCCCCGTCAGGTGCGGCGTGAGCGTGTACCGGAACGGGTGGGCACGGAAGTAGTGCTCGAGCACGACCGCCGCCTCGTACTCGTTCTCGGTCTGATCGGCGCCCGAGTCGCGCCACGCCTGGTCCGACGCCTGGATGAACGCCGGGCTGAGCGGATGCAGCCCCTTGGGGAGCGTCTTCGGAAACGGCGGAATCGTCATGTTGCCGACGACGATGCCGTCCCGGATGGCCCGCGGGAACTTCGTGCCGTCGCTGGTGAGCTGGCGCAGCGTGGGCTGCGGGTCGTAGACGGACACCGAGTACTGGGTGTGCCGGGGGAGATCCTCGAGCGTCGTCACGGTGCCGTCGGCGTCCAGCAGCGACTGGATGCCGTTCGGGATCGACCACCTGACGGGCTGGCCGGCGCCGACGAGGTGATCGTCGGCCAGGCCGAGCACCTTCACGTTCACCGTGTCGAGCTTCGGCGCGAACCGGGCCCTCGGGGGCAGCTGGCCGAGCGGCTCCGACAGCGACCCGCCGTTCGACGTGCCCACGACCTGGCCCTGCGAGGAGAACTGCCAGTGATCGATCAGGAAGGTGTCGAGCGTGGCCGCCTTCCAGTACATCTCTTTCTTCGAGGTGATCTGGAGCACCTGCGTGCGCTTCTTGGGCCAGCGCAGTGTCGCGTAGGTCTGGTTCCACATGTAGTCCACACTCACCTGAGGACCGTCGTGCGCGAGCGGGTTCCAGGACTGCCACGACAGGAACGCGCTCTTCGTCACGCCCGGCGCCGTGCCGACGATCAGCCCGGCGAGGACGACGGCCACGCTCAGCCCGACCACCTGCGCGTCGCCCGCGAGCGGGCGGCCGTTGCGCTCGGAGGTGGCCACCAGGGTGAGCAGCGCGAGCATCAGGAACACGCCTGCCCGGAAGGCGTCGGCGTGCAGCGGGAGCACCGTGCTCGGCATGGCGAAGAGGCCGAACGCGACACCGATCGCCGGCAGGGCGGCGCCGCGGCGCACGATCAGCCAGATGATGGCGGCGGCGGCGACGAAGAACACGAGCCGCAGGTCGTGGTTCGCGCCCGGGAAGCGGCCGGCGTCGATCGGCGTGTGCGTCGCGAACCAGTCGCGCAGGCCGTTCACGATCAGCTGAGAGATGCGCACCGGGTAGATGCCGTGCTGCGTCTGCCACGGCCACGTGTGGGTGATCGCGCCGATGGCCGCGACCGACGCGACGACGAGCGTCAGCAGGACGGTGCCGCGGCTGCGCCCGAGCAGCGCCGCCAGTGTCGGCAGCGCGGCCAGCAGCGCCAGGACGAGCAGCCCGCGGCCGCCCATGTGCGGCTGCTCGAGCCGGGCCCAGTGCCAGCCGCCGAACAGGAGCAGCGCCCCGGCGAGGATGGCGGGCGCGCTGCGCGGGCGGGGCAGGCTATCCACGCGCCACCACCAGTCGCAGGACGGGAGCCGAGAGCGCCTGGCCGACGTGGTCGTCGGCGCGGATCCGGGCGACGGCGACGCCGGAGCGCGTGAGCCGCAGCGCGGCCGCCTCGGGCCCGGTGTCCTTGCGCCGCTTGGACGCGAAGCTGGCGCCGTCGATCCACACGACCGCCGGCTCACACTGGGACGACGTCATCGCGAGCACGCGCTCGGCCAGGATGGCGGACATCCCCGCGGTGATGACGAAGACGCGGGCGGCGTCGACCGGATCCGGCCCGCGGCTGCTCTCGCCCAGGAACTCCGCCAGCGACCGCGGCGCCGTCGCCTCAACGGCCGCGAGCTCACCCAGCACGGCGGCCCAGTCGCCGCCGCCGAAACCGAGCCGGTAGCGGCTGCGCTGGGCGGCGTGGATCACGAGCGAGCTGCGCTGGCCCGCGTCGGACATGCGCCGCAGGAGCGACGCAGCCGCGCGCACCTGCATGTCGAAGCTCGAGTCGGGCGACGTGCCGGTGACCGCTGCGGCGTCGCCGTCGAGCAGCACGCATGCCTCGTCGCGGGGCGTGTCCTGGAGCTCCTTCACCATCAGCCGCCGGCGGCGCGCCGTCGAGCGCCAGTGCACCCGGCGCAGGCTCTCCCCCACCTGGTGCTCGCGGATGCTGTGCAGGTCGTAGCCGGCCGTGCGATGCAGCATCGAGCGGCCGCGGTCGCCGCCCGGCGTGCCGCCGTCGGTGAAGAGGCCCTCGAGCTCGTAGACGCGCGGGTAGACCAGCATATGGTCGGCCCGGTCCATCGGGATGCGCGCCTCGGCGAGGCCGAACGGGTCGGCGATCAGGAGCTCGGCGCCGTCCATCCGGTAGCGCCCGCGGGGGGCATGGGCGATCTCGTAGCGGCCGCGCAGCACCCGCCCGCGGCGGGCGAGCTCGGTGTGGATGACGCGGCTGCCGAGCCGGTCGACCATCACCGCCCGGCCCGGGATCGGCCCACCCGTGTCGGGACGCACCTCGAGCCCGACGTTGACGCTCTGGCCCTCGGTCAGCTCCAGGTGGCCGGTGCGTCGGCGGAGCCGCATCGGCCGGTCGAGCGCCTTCACCCAGACGAGCGCGACCAGCGGCGCGATCGAGAGCCCGATCGCGACCGGGAACATGACCGCCGTCCCGAACCCCCACGACACCAGGTAGAGCCCGGCGGCGAGGAGGAGCAGACGGCGGCCGCGGGTGGTCATACCGGGACGGCCGTACGCTCGAGCGCCTCGCGGATCGAGTCGGCGGCGTCGATGCCCGCCGTCCGCGCCTCGGGCGCGAGGATGACGCGGTGGGAGAGGACGTCCTCGGCGACCGCCTTGACGTCGCCGGGCGTCACGTAGTCGCGGCCCTCGATGACGGCGTGCGCCTTGGCCACGCGGAGCAGCGAGATCCCCGACCGCGGGCTGGCGCCCAGCGAGAGCCGGGTGTCGCTGCGCGTGTGCGTGAGGATGGCGACGACATAGCGATGAAGGGACTCCTCGACGAAGACGCCCCTCACCGCCGCGATCGCGGCCTCGATCTCGGCCGCCGTACTGACGGGCCGGAGGGCGTCGAGCGGCTCGCTGGCCGCGTGCTCGGACAGCATCGCCGCCTCCTGGCGGGCGTCCGGATACCCGAGCGTCAGCCGCATCGTGAAGCGGTCGAGCTGTGCCTCGGGCAGCGGGAACGTGCCCTCGTACTCGATCGGGTTCTGGGTGGCGATGACCATGAACGGGCGCGCAAGCGGATGGGTCACGCCGTCGACCGTGACCTGCACCTCCTGCATGCACTCGAGCAGGGCGGACTGGGTCTTCGGCGAGGCGCGGTTGATCTCGTCCACGAGCACGAGGTTTGCGAACACCGGGCCCGGCTTGAACTCGAACTCGTTGCCCTGGAGGTTGAACACGCTGACGCCGGTGACGTCGGAGGGCAGCAGGTCGGGCGTCGCCTGGACGCGGGCGAACTCACAGTCGAGCGAGCGGGCCAGGGACTTCGCGAGCATCGTCTTGCCGACGCCGGGGAAGTCCTCGAGGATGACGTGCCCCTCGCACAGGACGCCCATGACGCAGCGGGCGATCAGCGACCGCGGGGCGTGGATGACGCGGGCGACGTTCTCGATGACCCGCTGAGCGATTTCGGCGGCGGCGGCGACATCAGCGGTCGGAGCCTGCCCTCCGAGTTTGTGTGCTTCCACCAGTCGTGTCCTTTCATGAGCCCGCGGGCTCTCGGTCATTCCCCTCTCGGGGCCGGCGATGCCGTCGTGGGCGCCGGCACGGCGTCCCACAGGGCGGCTGCACAGGCGCGCTTCGAACGTCTGGAGACCGTGTGCTCGTCGCGCGCGGTCACCAGCACCAGCTCGTTTTCCATGGAGTCGAACCCGATATCCGTGCGGCTGACGTCGTTCATCACGATCATGTCCAGACTCTTTCGCTCGAGCTTCGCTCGGGCGCGCTCCACTCCCCCGGGGCCATGCTCGGCGGCGAAACCGACCAGCACCTGTCCGGCCGTGCGCCTGGACCCCAACTCCTTGAGGATATCCGTGGTCGGGGCCAGTGTCACGTGCCACGGCTCACCGCTCTTCGGCCGCTTGCCCGCGTAGGCGTCGGCCGGCCGGTAGTCCGAGACGGCCGCCGCCATCACGATCACGTCCGCCGCTGCCGCCGCCTCGAGCGTGGCGAGCTCGAGCTCTGCCGCCGACTCGGCTCGGAGGATCCGCATCGGCGCAGACGGCGTCGCCGCCGCCGCCGCCAGGATCAGCGTGACGTCCGCGCCGCGGCGGCTGGCCTCGTCGGCGACGGCGACACCCATCCGGCCGCTCGAGCGGTTGCCGACGTAGCGGACGGCATCGATCGGCTCGCGGGTGCCGCCGGCGGTGACGAGCACCCGCACGCCCGCCAGGCTGCGACCGCTGCTTAGCCGGGCCTCGACCACCTCGGCGATCTCGGCCGGCTCCGACATCCGCCCCACCCCCACCTCGCCCTCGGCCGTGTCGCCGTGGCCGGGGCCGACGAGCTCGACGCCGCGCGCGGCCAGCAGACGCAGGTTCTCGGCGGTCGCTTCGGCCTCCCACATGCGCGGGTTCATCGCCGGCGCCGCCACGATCGGGCCCGCGAAGGCCAGCGCCGTCGCGGTGAGCACGTTGGCCGCCTCGCCGTGGGCGATGCGCGAGAGCGTGGTCGCCGACAGGGGCGCGATGCAGAAGAGCTCCGCGTGCGACGACGCGTCGAGGTGCGGGAACACCTCCGGCCCGCCGTCGACGAGCACCGGCCGGCGCGAGAGCGCGGCGAAGGTGGTCGGCCCGACGAAGCGCTGCGAGTCCGGCGTCTGCACGACCTGCACCTCATGCCCCGCCCGCACGAGCGTGCGAACGAGGTCGCACGTCTTGTACGCCGCGATCCCTCCGCAGACGCCGACGAGGATCATGGTCGTAGTGTCGCCCCCTCACGGGCGGCCGCGCAACCGCGGCGGGGCGGCTGGTGCAACGGAGCTCGGGTGGTGGTGGGCATCGCGTGCTGGTCGTCTCTCGGGCAATTGACATTCGAAGGGCACGCCAATTGGTTCGTACCCCGCGCGCCGGCCCGCGTCCCAATTGACGCGGGTCGATTGCCATTGAGACGTGTACGGCCGCCGTCGGTTGGCGGTTCGCAGAACGAGTGCCGGGATCCGGCACGAACTCGACACATCTCGTTGCCCACACGTACGACCTCGGCCGGCACACTCGTCCCATGCATCAGCCCCTCGATCCCGTCTGCGCGATCTGCGCCGACCGCACCCGCGGGCGCACCGTCGCCCTGCCGCTCACCCACGGGGTCGCGGTGCAGCTGTGCGAGCGCCACGCCTCGCCCGCGTTCCAGATGCGCCGCGGCGGGCTCGACCTGGCCGAGACGCTTGAGCGGCTGTGGCGGGCGCACGGGTGCCTGACCGCGGCGCGGGGGCGCGCCCTGGCCGCCCACGTCGCGCTCGTCAACCGCGAGCCCGCCGCGCGGCAGCGGCCCGGGTCCTACGCCTGGGCCGACCTGCGCCGGCGAGCCGAGGCCGAGTTCGCGCGCGGCGGGGCGGCGCTCCCGACGATACGGCGGCTGCGCCGCGAGCTCGCCGGCGGCCCGGTCACGCCGCCCAGCGTCCGCACGATGCAGCGCTGGTACCACGAGCACCGTTGGGCTCTATCCCCCGCTGATCGCCGAGATGACGTCGACGCGCGAGTCGGGTCGCAGGTCGGTGTCGAGCCCGGCCCGCTCGCGGTCGACGTAGACGTTCACGTGCCGGCGCAGCGCCGGCCCGGGCTCGCACAGCCGGTCGCGAAGCCCCGGCCAGCGCTCGTCGAGGCGGTCGAACGCCTCGCTCACCGTCGTCGCCTCGACGTCGAGGCGACGGGGCAGGTCGGCGTACACGGTGGGCAGCGTGACGGGCAGGTGGAGGTCGGCCACGGCTAGGCGATCACCGCCACCTCGACCGACGAGATGCCCGGCAGGTAGCTCGCAGCCGCCGTCCACGACTCGCCCTCGTCGTTGCTCGCGAACACCTGGCCGGTGCTCGTGCCGAAGTAGAGGCCCGGCGAGTCGAGGTCGTCGATCGCGAGCCCCTCCCGCAGCACGCCCAGATACGCGTCCCGCTCGGGCAGCCCGGCCGTGAGCTTGCGCCATGACGAGCCGCCGTCCTGGGTGCGCCAGACCGCCGCCTGGCCGTCGGGCATACAGCGGCCGTGACCGGCGTCGAGCGGGATCACGTAGAAGCTCTCGCGGTCGTGCGGGTGCACGGCCGCCGCGAAGCCGAAGTCGCTCGGCAGGCCCTCGGTGATCTCGCTCCACGACCGACCGCCGTCGTCGCTGCGGTGCATGCCGCAGTGGTTCTGCTGGTAGAGGCGGTCGTGGTCGACCGGCGACATAACGAGCTTGTGGACGCAGTAGTTGACCCGCGGGTCCTCGAGCGGCCAGTCGGCGCGCAGGCCCTGGTTCCGCGGCTCCCACGATGTGCCGCCGTCGGTGGTCTCGAAGATCCCCCACCCCTGCACGACCGCCCAGAAGCGATTGGGGTCGTTCGGGTCGGGCAGCAGCCCGGCGATGCCGAGGTGGCCGGGCGGCTGGTTCTCCGGCAGGTTCCACTTCGTCCGGCCGGGCTGGCCATCGAGCGTCGTCAGCAGCGACCAGGTGGCGCCGCCGTCACGGCTCTCGAAGAGCCCCGCCGCCTCGGCGCCGGCGATGACGCGGCCGTGCGCCGCCATCAGGCCGGCCACCTTGGAGAGCCGCAGCTCGGCGTGCTCGCCGTAGCCGAGGCCCTCGCTCGAGAGCTCCCACGTGTCTCCCATGTCGGGGCTGCGCCAGACGCCGGCCCCGTGCCACTCGCTCGCCGCGGCGGCGTAGATCGCGCCCGACTCGGCGTCGTGGATCGCGTTGTAGATCGGCCAGCCGTCGCAGAACGGCCCGCGCACGTCCCAGTCGCGGCGGGCAACGTCGCTCTCGAGGATGAAGCAGCCCTTCCGCGTTCCAACCAGCAACACCACGCGCGTCGCCATCAGCACACCTCCCGGTCCGGGGTCTCGTAGGTAAGACGCGCCCGGGCCGGGAAACTCATCGGCGGCCGGCTACTCCTTGGTGGTCGGTGAGACCTTGAGCTGCCCCTGCGAGATCTCCTCGAGCGCCATCGTCAGGAAGTTCTTCGAGCGCGACTCGACGAGCGGGGGCGCGAAGCTCTCGAAGCTGCCCTCGCCGAGCTGGTGGTGGTAGTCGTTGATCTGGCGCGTGCGCCGCGCGGCGGCGATCACGAGCGCGTACTTGCTGTCCACCTTCTCCAGCAGGTCGTCGATCTTGGGATAGATCATTCGTGCTCCTCAGCATTCATCGCCGATCGCACCAGCTCCGCCAGGTCGGCGGCGGCACGGTCGACGTCGTCGTTGGTGATCGTGTGGTCGAACTCGGGCCTTGCTCTCATCTCCCCGGCCGCGATCCGTAGCCGGTCGCCGACCTCAGTCTCGGTGTTCTGCCGGCGGCCGCGCAGCCTGGCCTCGAGGTCCGCCATCGTCGGAGGGGCCACGAAGACGAGCACCGCGCCCGGCATCTGCCGCCTGATCTCACGAGCTCCGGCGACCTCGATCTCCAGTACGACGCTGCCGCCGTCCCGGAGTCGCTGCTCAACCTCGCTGCGCAGCGTGCCATACCGGTTCCCTGCGTACGATACATGCTCGAGGAATTCACCCGCCTCGACCCGGCGCTCGAACTCCGCCTCCGTCAAGAAGTGATACTCGCGGCCGTCCCGCTCGTCCGGCCGGCGTGGCCGGGTCGTCGCCGAGGTCGCCACCTCGAGCTCTGGCACGACGTCGCGGGCGCGGGCGATCAGGGTGCCCTTGCCGACCCCCGAAGGGCCGGCGACGACGAACAGGCGGCTGCTCACTGCAACCTCCCGGAGGTCGCGCTCAGGCGCGAAACAGGTCGAGCAGCTCGCCGCGCTGGCGGTCGGAGAGACCGCCGACGGTCTTGCTCTGGCTGATGCGGCACTGCGTCAGCAGGCGGGTCGCCTTCACGCGCCCCAGCCGGGGCACGGCAACCAGCATGTCGTAGACCTTCGCCGTCAGCACCTCGTCCGGCGGGTCGGCGATCAGGTCGCCGATCCGCACCCGCCCCGCCTTGAGGTCGCGCTTCAGCTGCGCCCTCCGCACCCGAATGTGGTTCGCCCGGTTGAGCGCCTCCATGCGCTGATCGAGCGATCGGGAGGGCGTCTGGGAGAGGGTGCTGGTTGTCATGGTAGGGGGCGATTATACCCATGCGAAGGCGGCGTGCAACCACGAGAAAACCCCATGAAAAGGGGAAATTCGCGCCGAAAACGATCAAGCTCGAGTCGAGCTTGAGACTTGAGGATGGGCGATGCCGACCAGATCGCCGATCGCGTCCGCGCCATGCTGCAGCATCAGCCGTGCGAGCTCCGGGAGCATCCGCGCGGGCAGCCCGGGCTCGGCGAATAGCGAGGTGCCAATTCCTACCAGGCTCGCGCCGGCCGCGAGAAACTCGATGCAGTCCTGCGCGGAGGCGACCCCGCCCATGCCGATTATCGGCAGCCCGGTCGCGGCGCGGGCGTGGAAGATCGCGTGCAGGGCGACGGGCTTGATCGCCGGTCCGGAGAGCCCGCCGCCGCCCCCTCCGAGCAGCGGCTGCAGCCGGTCGCGGTCGATCGCGATCCCCCGCACCGTGTTGATGAGGACGAGGCCGTGGGCGCCGCCTTCGGCGGCGGCCGTCGCGATCGCAGCAACGTCCGACGACGCTCGGGCTGAGCTTCGCGAGCACGGGCACGTCGGTCTCGCGCGCGGCAGCGCTCGACCAGGGCGCGCGTCTCGCCGGCGTCGGTGCCGATCGAGATGCAGCCCGACTCTACGTTGGGGCAGGACACGTTGAGCTCGATCGCGGCGACCGCCGGGTGGGCGCCGATGCGGGCGACGGCGGTCGCGTACTCCGCCGGCGACCAGCCGCCGACGCTCACGATCACCGGCACGCCGAGCTCGCCGAGCCGCGGCAGGTGGTCGGCGCAGAACACGTCGAGGCCGGGGTTGGCCAGGCCGATCGAGTTGACCATCCCCGCCGGCGTCTCGGCGATCGCGGACGGGCGGGTTGCCCTCACGCGGGTGCAGCGTCACGGTCTTCGTCACGAACGCCCCCAGGCCGAGCGTGCCGGCCGCGAGCGCGTCGAGCGTGCCCGAGCCGTTCACGAGCGGGTTGGCGAGCGAGATGCCGCAGAGCTCGGCGCGCAGGTCAGGCGAGGACACGCCCGGCCTCCACGACGGGCCCCTCGATGCAGAGCCGCTTCCAGGCGCCGTCGATGCGCACGGCGCACCCGTAGCAGGCGCCGAAGCCGCACGCCATCGCCGCCTCCATCGCCAGCTGGCAGGGCACGTCGTGCTCGGCGCACAGCGCGGCCACGGCGTCGAGCATCCGGTCGGGGCCGCACGCATACACCGTCGCGTCCGCCGGCAACAGGCGGGCGAGCGGCTCGGTGACGAGCACCGGATCGAGGACGACGGTGGCGGCCGGATCGACGAGCCCCGCGCAGACCGCGTGTGCCTCGGAGCGGAACCCGAGTACCGTGCGCACGTCGCCCAGGGGATCGAGCCGCTGCCGCAGCCACGGCAGGATGGCGGCGCCGATGCCGCCGCCGACGAGGATCGACCGTCCGGCCGCGAGCTCGAAGCCGTGGCCGAGCGGGCCGAGCACCGACACCTTCCTCGCCGCGGCGAGCGCCCGCGTCCCCGGGCCGCGTACGTCGAGCAGGAACGCGAGCTCGCCGTCGCCCGCCCATGCCGCCGACACCGCGCGCGGCAGGTAGGCGTCGGCCGGCGCCGGCTCGCCGCGCAGCATGAAGAACTGGCCGGGCGCGCCCGTGTCGCCGCCGTCGTCGCGCAGCCGCAGCAGGGTGTAGGCGCCGACCGCCTCGACGCCGGTGACCTCGAGGCTACGCGTCGGTGGCGGCACCGACGGCCTCGTACGGATGCAGGTCCTGCAGCGCGATCGGCTCGACCGCCTGGGCCTGGGCGATCGACTGCACCGCGGCCGATGCGCCGGCCATCGTCGTGATGCAGGGGATGCGGTGGGCGATCGCGGCTGCCCGGATCTCGTAGCCGTCGGCGCGCGTGCCGCGGCCGCCCGGCGTGTTGATGATGAGCTGGATGCCGCCGTCGTGCAGCATGTCGACGACGTTCGGCGACCCCTCCACCACCTTGCGCACGGCCTCCACCGGGATGCCGATGCGGCGCAGCGCCCGGGCGGTGCCGGCCGTCGCCACGAGGTCGAACCCGAGCGACTGCAGGAGCGCGGCCAGCATCGTCGCCGCCGGCTTGTCGTGGTCGCGCACCGAGAGGAACGCCGTTCCGCCGGACGGGAGTGGCCGGCCGGCGGCCCGCTCGGCCTTGTTGAACGCGGTCGGGAAATCGGGCCCGATGCCCATCACCTCGCCGGTCGAGCGCATTTCCGGGCCGAGCGTCGGGTCGGCGCCCGGTGAAGCGCTGGAACGGCAGGACGACGGCCTTCACGCTCGTGTGCGCGACCTCGCCCTCGGTCAGATCAATCGGCAGGCCGAGCGCCGCCCGGCAGGCGGCGCCGACGAGGTCGCGGCCGGTCGCCTTGGACACGAACGGGACGGTGCGCGATGCGCGTGGGTTGGCCTCGATCACGTAGACGGTCGAGCCCTGGATGGCGAACTGGACGTTGAGGAGGCCGCGCACGCCGAGGGCCTCGGCGATGGCGGCGGTCTGCCGCCGCAGCTCGTCCTCGACGCGCTCGCCGAGTGACATCGGCGGGATGACGCAGGTCGAGTCGCCGGAGTGCACGCCGGCCTCCTCGACGTGCTCCATGATCGCGCCGATGACGGTGCGCTCGCCGTCGCAGATGGCGTCGACGTCGACCTCGATCGCGTCGTCGACGAAGCGGTCGACGAGCGATCCCTGCTTCACCGGGCCGGCCCGCAGCGACTCGTCGTCGTCGCAGATGCGCATCTCGCGGCCGCCGAGCACGTAGCTCGGCCGCACCAGCACCGGATACCCGATCCGGTTCGCGATCTCGACGGCCTCGTCGGTGTCGGCGGCGATCCCCCAGTCCGGTGCGCGCAGATCGAGCTCGGCGAGGATGCCGCCGAACCGCTCGCGATCCTCGGCGACGTCGATTGCGGCGAACGGCGTCCCGAGGATCTGCACGCCGGCCTGCTCGAGCCGGCGGGCGAGCCGCAGCGGTGTCTGGCCGCCGAACTGGACGACGACTCCGACGGGCTGCTCGCGCTCGACCACCTCGAGCACGTCCTCGACGGTGAGCGGCTCGAAGTAGAGCCGGTCGGACGAGTCGGCGTCGGTCGAGACCGTCTCCGGGTTGCAGTTGACCATGACCGCGTCGTAGCCGAGCGCGCGGAACGTCTGGACGGCGCGGACGCAGCAGTAGTCGAACTCGATGCCCTGTCCGATCCGGTTCGGCCCGGCGCCGAGGATGACGACGGTCGGCCGCGCCGACGGCTCGAGCTCGTCCTCCTCCTCGTAGGTCGAGTAGAAGTACGGCGCCTGGGCCTCGACCTCGGCGGCGCAGCTGTCGACGGCTTTGAACACCGGCCGGACGCCTGCGGCCAGCCGCAGCCTCCGCGCCGTCGCCTCGTCGGTGCCTGCCAGCTCAGCGATGCGCGCGTCGGCCAGTCCGAGCTGCTTCAGCCGCCGCCACTCGGTCTCGACGAGCGACTCGAGCGACGTGCGCTGCAGCATCCGCTCGGAGTGGGCGATCCGCTCCCACTCGTCGAGGAACCAGAGGTGCACCGACGACTCGGCGGCGAGCGCGGCCGGATCTTCGCCGGCGGTCAGCCGGCCCTGGATCGCGTCGAAGCGGTCCCACTCGGCTTCGGCCACCGAGCCGGACGTGCGCGGGCGGCCGTCGAGCTCGCGCGACCGCATCGCCTTCCCCCACGCCTCGGCGAACGTGCGCCCGATCCCCATCACCTCGCCGACCGACTTCATCTGCGTGGTCAGGCCGGTGTCGGCGCCGGGGAACTTCTCGAATGCGAACCGGGGCAGCTTGACGACGACGTAGTCGAGCGTCGGCTCGAACGCGGCCGGTGTCGTGCGCGTTATGTCGTTCGGGATCTCGTCGAGCGTGTAGCCGATCGCGAGCTTCGTGGCGACCTTGGCGATCGGATAGCCCGTCGCCTTTGAGGCGAGCGCCGAGGAGCGCGACACGCGCGGGTTCATCTCGATCACGACCAGGTCGCCGTGCTCGCGGTTGAGCGCGAACTGGACGTTCGATCCGCCCGTCTCGACACCGACCGCGCGGATGACGTCGGCAGCGGCGTCGCGCAGCAGCTGGTATTCGCGGTCGGACAACGTCTGCGCCGGCGCCACGGTGGCCGAGTCGCCGGTGTGGACGCCCATCGGGTCGACGTTCTCGATCGAGCACACGACGATGACGTTGTCCTTGCGGTCGCGGATGACCTCGAGCTCGAACTCCCCCCAGCCCGCGACGGACTCCTCGAGCAGCACCTGGCTGATCGGGCTCTCGCGCAGGCCGCGGGTGACCACCGCCTCGAGCTCCTCGGGCGTGCTCGCAAACCCACCGCCATGACCGCCGAGCGTAAACGCCGGCCGGATCACGAGCGGCAGGTGCAGCACGCCGGAGGCGAGCACCGCGCGGGCGTCCTGCATGCTCGTCGCGATCGCGCTCGTCGGCACCCGCAGCCCCACCTGCGCCATCGTCTGGGCGAACAGCTCGCGGTCTTCGGCGCGGCGGATCGCCTCGTAGGAGGCGCCGATCAGCTCGACGCCGAGCTCCTCGAGGATGCCGGCCGCGTGCAGGTCGCTCGCCAGGTTGAGCGCGGTCTGGCCGCCCAGCGTCGGCAGGAGCGCGTCGGGCCGCTCGCGCCGCAGCACCGACGCCGCCCCCTCGACGTCGAGCGGTTCGAGGTAGGTGCGGTCGGCCCAGCCGCCGTCGGTCATGATCGTGGCCGGGTTCGAGTTGATCAGCACGGTGCGGATGCCCTCGGCCCGGAGCACCCGCAGCGCCTGGCTGCCCGAGTAGTCGAACTCGCACGCCTGGCCGATGACGATCGGGCCGGAGCCGATCACGGCGACGCTCGCGATGTCCGCGCGCCTAGGCAACGGCCCTCGGTGCTGCGCTCGCGAGCGAGGCGACGAACTCCGTCAGGGTCGGCCGGGCGTCGTGCGGGCCGGGGCTCGCCTCGGGGTGGTACTGCACCGACGAGACCGCCATGCCGGTCAGCTCGATGCCCTCGACCGTCCCGTCGTAGAGCGACACGTGCGTGACCCGTCCCGGGCCGAACCGGGTGTCGAACGCGCGGCCCTCGTCGGGCCGGCGGACGGCGAAGCCGTGGTTCTGGGCGGTCACGAGCACGCGGCCGGTGTCCAGTTCCAGCACCGGATGGTTGGCGCCGCGATGGCCGAAGCGCAGCTTGAAGGTCTCGAGGCCCAGGGCCTGGCCGAGCAACTGATGGCCGAGGCAGATCCCGAGCACCGGCACCGCTCCGACGAGATCGCGGACGACGTCGACGCAGGCCGGCAGGGCGGCCGGGTCGCCGGGGCCGTTCCCGAGCACGATCCCGTCCGGGCCGGTGGCCAGCACCTGGTCGGCGCCGAAGTCCCACGGGAACACCGTCACCCGCGCGCCCGCCTCGCTGAGCACCCGGACGATCGACGACTTGACGCCGTAGTCGAGCACCGCGACATGGGCGAGCTCCTTCCCGCGCGCCGCGACCACCTCCGGCTCCTGCCGGGAGACGCCGGCTGCCAGCGCCTGGCCGAGCATGGCCGGCTCGGCCCGCACCAGCTCGAGCACCTCGGCGATCGAGGCGGTGCCGGTCGAGACCGCCGCCCGCACCGAGCCGCCGTCGCGCAGCCTGCGCGTGATCGCGCGCGTGTCGACGCCCTGCAGGCCGACGACGCCGCGGGCCGCCAGCCAGTCGGAGAACCCCTCGCGGCCGTTCGGCATCGAGTTTCGGCCCTCGCGGACGATGACCGCGCGGGCGGCCGGCCGAGCCGACTCGGACGCGTCGGCCTCGACGCCGTAGTTGCCGATCATCGGCTGCGTGAAGGTGACGAGCTGGCCGGCGAAGGACGGGTCCGTGACGACCTCCTGGTATCCGGTCATCGCCGTCGTGAAGACGATCTCGCCGACCGCGATGCCGTGCCCGCCGTACGGGCGGCCCCGGTGCACGGTGCCGTCCTCGAAGACGAGGAACGCGCTCACGCGACCGCCTCGATCAGGCGGTGGGCGACCCGGCCGCGCGAGATCGTGAGCCGGCAGACGCCCCGCAGCGTCCGCCCGGCAAACGCGCAGTTGCGCGAGCGCGAGGCGTACGGCGGCTCGATCACGCGGGCGGCGG
Source organism: uncultured Actinomycetes bacterium (assembly GCA_963708365.1). Lineage (GTDB taxonomy): Bacteria > Actinomycetota > Thermoleophilia > Gaiellales > JAICJC01 > JAICJC01. Next base: position 81,575 of record CAVPSM010000002.1, on the reverse strand, counting down.
CGAGATCCCAGACGGCGATGTCGGCCGCGCGGCCCCGGGCCAGTCCCGGCGCCGTCAGTCCGAATGCGCGCGCGGGGCCGGACGACATGCGTTCGATCACCGTCTGCAGCGGCAGCATTCCCGGCTCGACGAGGTGCGTGTACACCGCCGCGAACGCCGTCTCGAGCCCGATCACCCCGAACGGCGCCTCCTCGAACGGCGCGTCCTTCTCGTGGTCTGCGTGCGGCGCATGGTCGGTGGCGATGCAGTCGATCGTGCCGTCGGCGAGCGCGTCGATCAGCGCCGCCCGGTCGGCCTCGGAGCCGAGCGGCGGGTTCATCTTGGTCGCCGCCGGGTCGAGTCCGCGGACGGCGTCGGCGGTGAGGCACAGGTGGTGCGGCGTCACCTCGGCCGACACATCGGTGCCCAGGTCGCGCGCACGCCGGATCTCGGCGACCGACTCCGCCACCGAGACGTGGCAGATGTGCAGGCCGGCGCCCTCGTAGCGGGCGATGCCCAGGTCGCGGCCGATCATCGTGCTCTCGGCGATGGCGGGCCAGCCGCGCAGCCCGAGCTCGGCCGACACGGCGCCCTCGTGCATCTGGCCGCCGGCCGAGAGCGAGGTGTCCTCCTCGTGCAGCGCGAGCCGCAGGCCGGTGATGGCGCTGTACTGGAGCGCGCGCCGCAGGATGCCCGCGTCGGCCACCGGCCGGCCATCGTCGGAGAAGGCGGCGGCGCCGGCGGCGGCGAGCTCGCCCATCTCGCTCAGGCTGCTGCCCTCGAGGCCGCGGGTGATCGCGCACATGAACCCGGTCGCGACCGCCGCATCGGTCCGGGCCGTCTCGACCAGGCCGCTGAGGACGGCCGCCGAGTCGACGATCGGGCTCGTGTTCGGCATGGCGAGGATCGCGACGAAGCCGCCGGCCGCCGCGGCCCGGGTGCCGGAGGCGATGTCCTCCTCGTGCTCGTCGCCGGGCGTGCGCAGGTGCACATGCGGGTCGACCAGCCCGGGCGTGATGGTGAGCCCGGTCGCGTCGATGCGCTCGGCGTCGAGATGGTGCAGGTCGTGGCCGATCTCGACGATCCGGCCGCTCTCGATGCGGAGGTCGGCCGCCTCGCCGTGGAAGCCGGCCGTCGGATCGACCAGCCTGCCGCCGGCGATGATGATGTTGGCCGGCTCGGCGTCAGCCTGGAAGAGGCGCTGGATCATCACGCCACCTCCTGGGTCGCGACCCCCACCGGGCGCAGCGCCGCCTTGGCGCCGGCCGGCGTCGGTCCGGCGAGCAGGTCGTAGAGCACTGCCATCCGTACGACCAGCCCGGCGCGCACCTGGTCGATCACCTTCGAGTTGGGGCCGTCGGCGACGTCGGCGGCGATCTCGACGCCGCGGTTCATCGGGCCGGGGTGCATCACCAGCTGGCCGGGGCGGACGCGCGCGCTCGTGACGCCCCAGAGCGCCGTGTACTCGCGCAGCGAGGGGACGTAGGCGGCGCCGGCGGCCATGCGCTCCTTCTGCATGCGCAGGACATAGACGACGTCGGCAGCGGCGATCACGCCGATGTCGTGGCTGACCTCCACCCCGAGGCTGGCGGCGTCGCGCGGGATCAGCGTCGGCGGGCCGACCAGGGTCACGCGCGCGCCCATCAGCAGCAGGCCCTGGATGTTCGAGCGGGCGACGCGCGAGTGGGTGACGTCGCCGACGATGGCGACGTGCAGCGACTCGAGCGAGCCCTTCGCGGCCCGCATCGTGTACAGGTCGAGCAGGCACTGGGTGGGATGCTGGTGGCAGCCGTCGCCGGCGTTCACGACGTGGGCGTCGGTGGCCTCGGTCACCCGGGCGGCGGCGCCGACCGAGGAGTGGCGGATGACGATCACGTCGGGGTCGTACGCGGAGAGCGTCTGGACCGTGTCGCGCAGCGACTCGCCCTTGTCGACGCTCGAACCGGACGCCTTCAGGCTGACGACGTCGGCCGAGAGCCGCTTTGCGGCGAGCTCGAACGACGAGCTCGTGCGCGTCGAGGCCTCGAAGAAGACGGTCATCACGGTGCGCCCACGCAGGGTCGGCACCTTCTTCAGGTCACGGCGCATGACCGCCTCGAAGCCCTCGGCGGTCCCGAGGATGCGGTCGACGTCTTCGCGGGCGAGATCGGCGACGGAGATCAGGTGTCGGCGCTGCTGCGGCGGTCTAGGTGGATAGAGCTCCACGACGCTCCTATTCCGGGTGGATGAGCACGACGCGGTCGACCTCGTCGACCTCGAGCAGCTCGACGTTGACCCGCTCGCGGCGGGCGGTGGGCAGGTTCTTGCCGACGTAGTCGGGTCGGATCGGCAGCTCGCGATGGCCGCGGTCGACGAGGACGGCGAGCTGCACCCGCTGCGGGCGGCCGTAGTCGAAGAGCGCCTCGATCGCCGACCGGATCGTCCGGCCGGTGTAGAGGACGTCGTCGACGATGACGACCGACTTGCCGTCGAGCGGGAAATCGAGCCGGGTCGCCTTCACCACCGGCTGGGGGTGGGCGCGCTGCTCGCCCGACCGGACCGCGACGTCGTCGCGGTAGAACGTGATGTCGAGCGCGCCGGTCGCGGGGGCGGCCCCCGCGAACTGCTCGATCAGCCCGCGCAAGCGCTGCGCGATCGTCACGCCGCGGGTGTAGATCCCGACGAGCGCGAGCGACGAGATGTCGGGATGGCTCTCGACGATCTCGTGGGCGATACGGCGGAGCGTGCGCTGGAGGTCGTCCTCGTTCAGCAGCACGCGTTCGGCCTCTGTGGTCGACATACAACTCCTTCCCGGCCTCACTGGGCGCGGACTTAAAGGTGGCACTCGGCCGCGGCACCGCTCGCGGCGCCGGGAGAGACCATACCAGCCTGCGCGGACGGAACGCCCTGGCCGCCGGTAGCGTTTCGGGCGTGGACGACCTGCTCGCCGATCTCACCCGCGCTCGCATCGGGGCGACGTTCAACCAGTATGCCGAGGCCGGTCCCGACGATGTCGCCGGCGCCGCCGCGGTGCGCGTCGCCAACCTGCGCGCCTACCTGGCCGAGCGGGCCGGTGCAGACGTGGTGGCGCTGGGTGAGGCGGCGGGCTATCAGGGCATGCGCTGGTCGGGCATCGCGTTCACGTCGGAGCGCGACCTGGCCCGCTGGGGCGATCCGTACCGCCCGAGCTGCAGCGCCCGCCGCTGGAGCGAGCCGTCGGGCACCATCGTGCACCGGGTACTGGGCGAGCTCGGAGCCGAGCGGCGGGTGATCCTGTGGAACACGGTCCCGACCCATCCCCACCGTCCCGGCGAGCCGCTCTCGAACCGGCGGCCGGCGGTGGCCGAGGTCGAGGCCGGCGCAGCGTTCGCCCGACGGCTGATCGAGCTCATCCGGCCGCAGACGGTGGTCGCCGTCGGCCGGATCGCGGAGTCGGTGGCCGGCGGCGGCGCGACCTACGTGCGCCACCCGGCCAACGGCGGCGGGGCGGCCTTCGCCTCGGGGATGCGCGAGATCCTCGGCTAGCGCGTCGCGGAGACGAGTGCCCACTCGAGCGAGTAAGCGAAGGTGCCGCGCCCGGCGGCGACGTCCCGCTCGAGCCGGGCCAGGCCATCGGTGTACTCGCCCGGATCGAGCAGGTGCAGCGTCGAGATGTAGCGGCCACGCACACGCTCGAGCACGTCCTGGGGGTCCGCGCTGATCGGCTGACCAATCCGCTCGACCGCCGTGTCGCGGAACCCCGACTCCCCCAGCTCACCGGCGAGGCCGGCCGGATCGGGGAAGCGGGCGCCGTCGATTGTCGCGATCGACGGGAAGTACGGGTTCAGGAAGAACCGCTCGAAGTGCTCCAGCGCGAACGTGGCGATCGCGACCCGGCCGCCGGGCATGAGCACGCGGCCGATCTCGGCGAGCGCGGCCGGGCGGTCGGGCAGCGTGTGCACGACGAGGTGCATGTGGGCGGCGTCGAACCAGCCGTCGGTGAACGGGAGCCGCTCCGCGGTCGCCGGCTTCCAGCCGATGCCGCCGGCGTCGGGCCGCTCACGGGCGCGGCGCAGCATCTCGGGAGACGGATCGACGCCCCACACCCGGCCGCCGCGGCGGGTCTTCGCGAACGCCGCGAACCGGCCCGTGCCGCAGCCGACGTCGACCAGGCGGCGGAAGTCGCCGAGGACTGCGAGCGTCCGCTCGGACAGCTCCTCCCACGCCCGCCCCGCCGGACGCAGGCGGTCGTAGTCGGCGGCGAGCGGGTCGAAGTCGAGCGTCACCCGGCGGGGGCCGGCTCGGGCGCCGGCGGCGCGGCGGGCCGGTCGGTGTCGCGGACGAGCGTCGGACGACCGCGCTCGGGCAGTGGCAGGTCGATCGAATCGAAGTCGCGCGGCACCACGGTCTCGGCGAACTCCGCCCGCGCCTCTGCGGCGATCTCCCGGCCCAGGTAGCGGGTGGAGATGTGCGTGAGCGCGAGCAGGTGCACGCCCGCGTCGCGGGCCAGCCGGGCCGCCTGCAGCGCCGTCGTGTGCCCCGTCTCGGCCGCGCGCTCGCGCTCCTCCTCGAGGAACGTCGCCTCGTGCACGAGCAGGTCGACGCCGACCGCCGCGTCGAACAGCGGCCGGCAGGGGCGGGTATCGCCGGAGAAGACGATCCGGCGTCCGGGACGCGCGGGGCCGACGACGTCGCTCACTGCGATCGTCTCCCCCGAGTCGAGGGTGACCGGCTCGCCGTGCTGGAGCTTGCCGAACATCGGGCCCTCGGGCACGCCGAGCCGGCGTGCGGCGTCGAGATCGAACCGGCCCGGGCGCTCCTCCTCGACCAGGGCGTACCCGAGGCTGCGGGTGCCGTGGTCGGTCTCAAACGCGACCACCGCATAGCCGTCGTGCGGGAGCTCGCCGCCGGGGCGCACCTCGTCGAGCTCGAGCCGGAACGGCAGCCGGCCGATGACGGGCGCCATCGTCTGCATGAGCGCGCCGAGGCCGACTGGGCCGTGGAGCCGAAGCGGCGTCTCCCGCCCGCGCAAGCCGAACGTCTTCAACAGCCCGGGCAGGCCCAGGAAGTGGTCGGCGTGGCAGTGCGTGAGCAGGATCTCCTCCACGTCGACCAGGCCCGCGCCCGACCGCAGCATCTGCCGCTGGGTGCCCTCGCCGCAGTCGATCAGGATGCGGTCGCCGCCGCGGCGCACCAGCGACGCTGCGAGACCTCGCCGGGCCGTCGGCGCCGAGGCGGCGGTTCCGAGGAAGAGCACGCTCAGATCCATCGCGTGATTGTACGGCCGCCCGTCTACGCGAACCGCAATGCCAGCATCACGCCGACGAACATGAGCACCCATGCGAAGAGCGCCACGAGCGCGGCGAGGGCGACCGGGCGCAGCCGGTACATCGGACGCCCGCGCGTCGTCCACAACGCGACCGCGGTCAGGACGATGCCGACCGGGAACGTGCCGTCGAAGACCACCTCCCATGACACAGCCGAGAGGAGTGGCAGGATCGGCGAGAGGGCGCAGGCCAGCGCGGCGTACGCGGCGATCGCCACCCCGCGGCGGCTGATGGCGTCGGCCAGATCGGCGCGTGTGGACGTGGCGTTCATGGTGACCTCCTTCGATGTCAACGAGACGATTCGAAGGTAGGCCGGAGCCCGGTGGCCTGGCGTCAGGGATTCCCCGACGCCTGTGGGCAAGGTTCAGGCAGGCTCGGCGTCGCGAAATGCGTCGAACGACCGCTCGTCGGCCGGATCGCCCATCACGGCATTCGCCCGGCGCAGGAACACGTCGAGGCGGAACGGTGGCGGCTCGTCGCCGTCGACGACCAACCGGAGCAGCCGCAGCGGCGCCGGAGCGGGCACGTCTGTCTCGCCCGGCGCGCGCCGGGCTTCACGCCACTCGTCCAGCGACACCACGTTCGCGGCGGGCACCGGCGCCAGAACGATGTGCGGCGCCGCGCTCATGGCAGCACCAGCGTCTGGCCGGCGACGATGCCGGCGTCGTGGAGGTCGTTCGCCTGCTCGATCCGGTACACGGCGTCACGGGGATCGGACGACGGGTAGGCACGCAGGGCGATCGACCACAGGGTCTCCCCCGCCCGCACCGCGTGATGCCGCGGGTGGGACGCGCCGCTGCTGCTCGGGGCGGCGTAGCTCATGACCAGCGCGAGCAGGACGGCGCTTGCTGCCAGAAGCGTCAGGAGGCGACGGATGTCGAGTGAGGCGAACATGTGTTCGATGATGGTAGCGAACAGGTGTTCGGTTGTCAAGGGTGGATGCTCGCCGCCTGCGGGTGAGGCTTGCGGCGCCCGTTAGGGTGGCGCCGTGCCCCCGCCGCCCGGCCCTCGCCCGCCGCTGCCGACGCTGCTCTCGCAGGCGCTCGCCGCCTTCACCCTCGACGCTCCCGCGTTCGCCGAAGGCCTCGCGCCGCGTCCCGGCGGCTGGCGCGCGCGGCCTCCCTACCTGGCCCAGGCCGAGCGCGTCCTCGCCGATCCGCGCCGAAACCTCCCCCACCACCCGCTCGTGCTGCACCGCGGCGGCTTCCCGGACGGCGCATGACGCTGCGCCTCGCACAGCGCAGCGTCCCCTCCGACGGCCCGCCGTGCATGATGGGCATCGTCAACGTGACGCCGGACTCGTTCTACGACCACGGCGCCACGGCTGCCCCGGACGCGGCCGTCGCCCGCGGCGTCGAGCTCGTCCGCGCGGGCGCCGGCATCGTCGACGTCGGCGGGATGACCGCCCAGCCGGGCCTCGTCCTCACGGAGGACGAGGAGATCGCCCGCGTCGAGGGCGTCGTCACAGCCCTGCGCTCGCAGCTCGACGTGCCGATCTCGATCGACACCTACCGCGCCCGCGTCGCCGATGCGGCCCTCCGTGCCGGCGCCGACATCGTGAACGACCACACCGGCCTGACCGACCCCGAGATGGCGGCGACGATCGCGGCGCACCGTGCCGGGCTCGTCGTCACGCACCTCTCGCTCGAGCCGAAGCAGGTGCAGACGGGCCGCCACGCGGTGACCGTCGACGACATCGCCGAGTTCCTCGTCACGCGCGCGGAGGCTGCCCGCGCGGTGGGAGTCGATCCCGCCGCGATCCTGGTCGATCCCGGCCTCGGCTTCGGCAAGGACACCGCCACCGACCTGCGCACCCTGGCCGAGCTCCCCCGGCTCGCGGCGCTCGGCTATCCGCTGCTGCTGGCGCCGTCGCACAAGGAGGTGACGGCCGAGCCGCTCGGGCTCGAGGAATCGTCCATCGAGGGTACCGCCGCGGTCGTCGCGGTGGCCGCCTACGTCGGCGTCTCGGTCCTGCGCGTGCACGACCTGCCGTTCATGGCGCACGTCGCCAGGATGGCCTGGCTGGTGCGCGGTCAGGCGGCGGGGACGGCAAGCTCTTCGGCGAAGAACGACGGCAGGAATGCGCCGTCGCGGTAGATGACCTCGCCGTCGGCGTGGATCTCGGCGCCGGAGCGCAGGTCGCACACCATGTCCCAGTGCAGGCCGGAGCGGTTGAGGCTGCCGGTGTCGGGATAGCCCGCGCCGAGCGCCATGTGGCACGTCCCGCCGATCTTCTCGTCGAACAGGATCTGGCGGGTGAACTCGGTGACCATGTAGTTCGTGCCGATCGCGAACTCGCCCAGGATCGAGGCGCCCTCGTCCATGCGCAGCATCTGTTCCAGGTAGTCGCCGCCCGCCGCCGCCTCGCGAGTGCACGACGCGGCCCTCCTCGAAGCGCAGGCGCACGTCCTGCACCTCGCGGCCGCCCATCACCGCCGGGAACGAGAAGCGCACCTCGCCCGACGTCTCGGACTCGACCGGGCCGGTGAAGATCTCGCCGTCGGGGAAGTTACGCTCGCCGCGCGAGGCGATCCACGAGCGGCCGCCGATGCCGACGGTCAGGTCGGTGCCCTCTGCGACGACGCGCAGCGTCTTGGTGTCGGCCATCTTGTCGGCCAGCGCCCGCAGCTTGACCGCGTAGTTGCGCCAGGCCGACGCCGGATCCTCCAGGTGCAGCCAGCCGGCCCGGTAGACGAAGTCGGCGTAGGCGTCGATTGACATGTCGGCGTCCTGGGCGAACGCGTCGCACGGGTAGGCGGTCACGCACCAGCGCAGGTCGCCGGCGGCCGAGCGCTCCATGAACCGGCCCATCACCGGCTGCGCGGCCCGCGACCGGCGGGCGAGCTTGGACGGGTCGATGCCCGACAGCTCGCGCGTGTTCCATGCGCCGATGATGGCGATGCGGGCGTCGATCGCCTCCATCTCCTCGAGCGCGTACGGCGGCAGGTGGTCGAGCTGCTCGTCGCCCGCGGCGGCGAGGTAGGCCTCGTCGACGCCCTGCACCGACGCACGCACGTGCGGGATCGCGCCGGCGGCGACCGTCGCACGGACGATCTCGACGATCAGCGGCTCGGCCAGCTCCGGGCCTTGGATCATGCACGACGTCGCCCTGCTTCACGCCGGTCGAGTAGTTCGACGACGACATCGGCCAGCCGGCTGACGCGCGGGTCGGTCACAGGAACTGCCCGTCGCGGTAGATGACCTCGCCGTCGGCGTGCACCTCGCCGCCGGAGCGCAGGTCGCAGACCATGTCCCAGTGCAGGCCGGAGCGGTTGATGCCGCCGGCCTCGGGGAACGCCATGCCGAGGGCGACGTGGCACGTGCCGCCGATCTTCTCGTCGAAAAGCGTGTCGCGCGTGCCGGTGCGGATCTCCTCGTTCATGCCGAACGCCACCTCGCCCAGGTAGCGGGCGCCCTCGTCCATGTCGAGCATCTGGCTGAGGAAGCGGCGCGCCCTTCGTCGGCCTCCTCGCGCACGACCTTGCCCTGCTCGAACCACAGCCGCACGCCGGCGACGTCGTTGCCGTTGTACGGGCGCGTCGAGGCTGAAGGCGATGTGGCCCTCGGTGGCCGCCTCGATGCGGGCTCGTGTAGACCTCGCCGTCGGGGAAGTTCTGGTGGCCGTCGGCGTTCATCCACCTCCGGTCGGAGACGTCGATCGAAAGGTCGGTGTCCTCGCCGACGATGCGCAGCCGGCGCACATGCTCGAGCCGCTTCGCGATCCGCTCCTGGCGCTCGGACTGGGCCCGCCAGAACGCGATCGGGTCGGGATCCTCGAGGTGGCCGGCCGAGTAGACGAAGTCCTCCCACTCGGTCAGGGACATGCCGGCCTCCTGCGCCGCCGCGTCGCATGGGTACGCGGTGCCGCACCAGCGCACCTCGCCCTTCGGCCTCGCGGCTCGAAGAAGCGCTCGAAGAGCTCGCGGGTGGCCGCCGAGCGGATCGCCTGGCGGTCGGCGTCGATCCCGCTCGCGTAGCGGTTGTTACGCTGCCCCCAGACGCTGAGCGCGCGCGTCGGCGCCTCGATCTCGATCCGGTCGAGCTTCGTGATCGTGCGCAGCTGCTCGTCGCTGGCATCGGCCAGGAACGCCGCCTGGGCGCGCTCGAGACGCGGCCGCACCATCGGATGGCCGCCGAGCTCGGTAACCTTGCGCACCACCTCGACGAAGAGGGGCTGCGCCAGGGCCGGGCCGTCGATCAGGACGCGTGTCGCCCTCGCCGACCTCGAGCGAGTAGCGGCACAGCAGGTTCGCCAGGCTGGTCAGTCGGGGGTCGCGCACCGGGGCGGGATACTAGCCCTGGTAACTCCAGGTGGTGAACTCGCGGGGCGCTCAGCGCGACGAGAGCACGGCGTCGAGGATCCGCCCCGCGCCGAACCGCACCGGATCGTCGGCCACGAGGCCGGTCTCGCGCTCGGTCTGGGCGATGGCGGTGCGCGCCGCCTCCTCGTCCAGCCTGTTCGTCTTGAGGGCCACCGCGACGACCGGGGCCGGGTCGCACGTGCCGCGCCATCCGGATCTGGTCGTCGATCAGCTCGGCGAGGCCCCGGATCGGGTAGCGCGGGTCGCCCTCGATCAGCTCTCGGCCCGGCTCGTGCACGAACACCATGGCGTGCGGGGCCGAGCCGTGCAACAGGCCCAGCGTCACGCCGGAGTAGTACGGGTGGTTGAGCGAGCCCTGGCCCTCGATCCAGAGAAGCGCGCCGTCGCCGCCGCGGGCGTGGCCGTCGACCACGAGCTGCTCCGCGGCGCCGGCGACGAAATCGGAGACGACCTGGTCGACGGCGATCCCCCACCCGGCGATGGCGATGCCGGTCTGGCCGGTGGGCACGAACACCGAGGCGTGGCCGCGCCGGCGCGTCTCGCGGTCGAGCTCGAGGCAGACGGTCATCTTGCCCAGGGCGCAGTCCGACCCGACCGTGAGCACCACGTGGGCCTTCGTGTCGAGATTCGCGCCGGTGGGGACGTCGAGGTCGTCCGGCACCTTGCGCAGGTCGCGCACGGAGACGCCCTTGGCGGCCGCCGCACCGGCGATCTCGGCGTCGTCGGACAGGAATTCGTGCAGGCCGCTCTCGACGTCGAGGCCGAGCTCGATCGAGCGCAGGATGCTGCTCCGGAACGACTCCGGCAGGTGCCCGCCCGCCGGGGCGACGCCGACGAGGAGCGTCGTCGGGCCCGAGACTCATGGCCGTCGTCGATGTCGGCGACCACAGGGACGTCGGACTTGAGCCCCGGCACATGGTCGGACGCCGATGTGCCCGCCCTGGTCGAGTCGATCACGGCGACGGTGGGCGCCTCGGCGTAGCGCATGACGCCGGTGGCCGTCTTCGCGTCCTCGTCGAAGCACCCCTCGGCGAGGACGGCATAGCGCTTCTCGCTCACGGCCAGGGCTCCACCGGCGTGACGCCCAGGCCGGGCCCGTCGCCGGGCACGACGCGGCCGTTCACGAGGCCGAGGCCGGTGTGGCTGTCGTTGCTGTTCAGCAGGTGGCCGTCGAGGTCCACGACGTCGACGAGGGGCGAGATCTGGGCGGCCTGGGCGATGCCGAGCGACGACTCGTTCATGCAGCCGAGCATCACCTTGAGGCCGAGCCCGCGGGCGGCGTGGATCATGCGCACGGCCTCGCGGATCCCGCCGGACTTCGTCAGCTTGATGTTCACGCCGTCGGCGATCTCGGCGCACTTCGCGACGTCGGGGAGGGTGTGGCAGCTCTCGTCGAGCACGATCGGGATGAGAGCGAGCTGTCGTGCAGGCGGCAGTAGCCGGAGCGCTCCTTGGCAGGGAGCGGCTGCTCGATCAGCTCGACCCCGAGCGACCGAAGCTCAGGCACGAGCTCCACGGTCGAGTGCACCGACCAGGCCTCGTTCGCGTCGACCCGGATCAGCGAGTCGGGCGCCTCTGCGCGAACGGTGCGAACGCGCTCGAGATCGGCCGGCCCGCCCACCTTGATCTTGAGTGCGTGGTACGCCGAGGCCGCGGCTGCGCGCCGGGCCGTGCCCTGGATCGTGTCGATCGAGATGGTGTAGCTGGTCGGCGGTGGCGTCGGATCGAGGCCGAAAATACGCCAGAGCGGCTGGCCGCACATCTTCCCGAGCAGGTCGTGGAGCGCCCCGTCGACGGCGCACTTCGCGGCCATCTCGCCGGGGATCTCGCCGATGCGGCCGAGGATCGCCCCGATCGCCAGCGGGTCGTCGCCGAGCAGCGGCTCGACCCGGCCGAGGAAGCGCCATCGCGCTTTCGATCGACTCGTCGTAGTGGTTGTCGGGCGCGCCCTCGCCGTAGCCGACGAGGTCGCCGTGGCGGATCGCGACCTGCACCACCTCGCGAGCTCGTGTCGGCGCTGCGGGAGATGACGAACGGCTCGGAGTATTCGAGCTCGAATACGCGGCAGGAGAGCTCCACGCGCACCAGCCTATCCGACGCGCACGCTCTGCGATGATGGGTGCATGGCGGCCCGGATCCACGACGTCGCGGAGGGCCTGTGGGTCTGGCAGGTCGCCCACCCCGACTGGCACGAGGACGCCGGCTGGCCGCCCGCTGTCACCTCCACATGCGTCGAGTCGGACGGGGTCGTCACGGTCATCGATCCGATGGATCCCGGAGATGACCACGAGGTATGGGCGCGGCTGGACGCCCGCCCGCCGAGCGTTGCCGTGATCCTCAAACCCGACCACGTCCGCGACGTCGACCTGTTCGTCGCCCGATACGGCGTGCGCGGATACGGCCCGTACCTGTTCTGGCGCGAGAACATCCCCGAGGCGGAGCTCGAGGGGATCGAGCCCGGCAGCGAACTCCCCGGCGGGCTCGTCGCGCTCTACGACGGCCGCGGGCGCAACGAGACGCCGCTCTGGCTGCCCGAACAGCGCGCTCTCGTATTCGCCGACGCCCTGACCGAGCGCGACGGCGAGCTGCTCGTCTGGGGCACGCCGTGGCACGAGGAGCGGGTGCTCCCGGCGCTGCGGGCGATGCTCGACGTGCCGTTCGAGCATGTGATCGTCTCGCATGGCGAACCTGTGCACGATCGCGCGGCGTTCGAGCGCGCGCTCACCCTGCCGCCGTTCACCGACTGACGAGCCGGTAGAATCCGCCGTCCACGAACGCGCCTGTAGCTCAGGGGATAGAGCGTGCGCCTCCGGAGCGCAAGGTCGTAGGTTCGATTCCTACCAGGCGCATTTTCCGCTCAACCATGCGGGATTCCGGTCGCCTTGAGAGCTATCGAACCAAAGCCGTCCCAGCTCGATTGTACGGGGCACGCATCATGGTAAGGAGGGGGCGACGGTGCAAACCGTCGGAGGGCTCTTAGGACGTGATCCCGATCTGCCTCACGGCCGTGTCATCCGGTGATGACGACGCTGCGGCGGCTGTAGAGGTCTTCCGTGGCCGCCTGCAGGAGGAACGAGGCGACGCCCGCGCGTGAGATTTTCTGCGACATCCCGACCTTCTCGCTTTCGGGGACGACCCTAGCCTCGGACTTGGGCCCGTTGGTCAGCTTGGTGGGGTAGACAATCGTCCAGTCGAGGCTGCTGGCGCGCAGGACTTCCTCACCGGCAGTCTTGTCCTTGATCTGACTACCCATTGCTATGCCGGTTACGACCTTGGCGACGGGAGTGAGCCGGTCACGTGCGACGGCGAAGGAGGACAACATGACGACCCGCTCGGGCCCCTTCTGTTTGGCCGCGTCCACAATGGCGCGCGTCGCCTCGGCCATCACCGGTCCTCTCGCGCCGAGGACGCTGATGACAGCGTCGCCTCCGTTCATGGCCTCGGAGACCGCTGCGCGGTCGGTTGCGTCGCCTTCGACAACATGGAGGTTGGGATTGGTGATGGTCAGTTTCTGCCCGGACCGAACGAGTGCGGTGACGCGATGTCCCGCGGCGAGCGCCTGTTCGACCAGCGGAATGCCGGTCGCGCCAGCGGCGCCGAGGACGCTCAGTTTCATCGGTCTCCTCCCATCCCGATCGCGCGCGCGGCGCCCGCGAACGCCTTGTATCGGAAGCTTCCCGCCGCTCATTCTACGGCTGATGCTGCCGAGGAGGACTGCCAACGTGATGCCACGGTCTACGAGGCCATCGGCAGCGTCTGGGGAGTCGAAGGTGAAGTGGGCTTCCTAGAACAGCTGAAGGACGGTTAAGGCGCGCAGACCGGTGACCGGCTGGCGGCGTAGACGCCGGATCGGACGGGTGGGGTTGGTCGGGATCACGCCGCGGTCGTACAGAAGGGGCGTAGGTTCGATTCCTACCAGGCGCATATCTCTGCCCGCCTCATCGTCGCTCAAGTGTGCTCGGCCAGGCGGGATCGGCTCGGTTAGGCGACGAACGGCACCTCGCCCGATGGATGCCGGCTTGCCGGAGGGCGAGCCGGCATCCGGTGGATCGCCGACCCCGACGCCGACACCCTCAAACTCCGAGCCGGCGACCACGCCCTCATCATCGAGCGGTGTGAGTACCGCATCGACCGCACCACCGGCGTGGTCGAGGTGCGCGACTACACCGACCCGCGCTCGATGCGCTATCAACGGTATGACCCGCGCCGGCCGGGGCAACCCTATTTCTCACCCTCGTCCGACCTCGACGGCGGCGAGGTCGCCTAGCCGTGGCCGAGGGGCGCTGCGCGTCTCCCCGTACGCGTACACGATCGCCATGGGTAACACCACCCATCCGTTCGGTTCCGCTCAAGTTACTGGCCCTTTTGTTCGAATGGAAGCGAGGCGAGTTGATTTGAGTTGAAGTAGGTAGCGGAGGACTCCGGCTCGGCTGCCCGGCACCGATGAGCCAGGCCAACACCCACGAGCCCAGGAGGGCAACACCCATGAAACGCCGCACCACCCTCATCACCGCCGCGGTGGTCGCCGCTTGCGCGGTGCTCCCATCGGTCGCCTCGGCGGCCACCACCTCGACGCTCACGGCGTCGCCGGCCTCGGTCGACCTCGGCACCACGAGCGACCCCACCCCCACCGAGGCCACCGTGACGGTGACCAACACCGGCCCCAACCCGGTGCACATCACCACCGTCAACACCAACGCCGCCGCGTTTGCCGTCACTTACACCACATGCGTGAGCGCAGTGCCGATGCCGGCCGGCTCGACCTGCTACTTCATGGTCGAGTTCGACCCGAGGTGGGGCCTCGGCTCGTGGTCGGGCACGGTCCGCGTCAACGGCACCGACACCGTGACCGCGACCGCCGTGGGCACGCTCGTGGTGCCCGTGAGCGCGACCGCGGTTGCCCCGCCCCTGCCGGTCATGCACCTCGGGTCGAGCGCGGTGAGCCGGGCGAGCTTCTATCCGCTCGTGCAAGACCGCTACCTCGACGTGACCCGCTACTCGGCGAGCTTCACCGAGCCGGCCACCGGCAAGGTGCAGGTGCTCAACTCGGTCGGCCGCGTGGTCAAGGCCTGGCCGTTTACCAACCGCACCTCGGTCGCCGAGGATTGGCGCGGCCGCTCGACGCTCGGCACCAAGGTCAAGTCGGGCACCTACCGCTTCCGGGTCATCGCTCACGGCGTCGCCGGCACGAGCACCGGCTCGGTCTCGGGCGGCCTCCGCTCGACGGTGGTGCGCACCGGGTGGCGAGCCGTGCATCACGCCATCGACCGCACCGGCGTCAACACCACGAGCCGGCACAAGGGCGGCTCGGGGTGCCTCTTCGAACGTGGAATTGGCCCACCCTTGAGCTTGACTCGTGGGGCGACACCTGCACCGCCACGTGGCGAGTCGGCGTGCCGAGCAACGCCTACGGGGTGCGCTACTCGATGAGCGCCAACCGCGACGCCGGGGCCGACCTGCATGGCCCGAAGGCCCACACCGCGGTGCGCACCTCTTGGGGCGTGCTCTTCACCGCCTCGACCGGCGATTGGGCCGCGCTCGACGTGCACGGGGTGCATGTCGGCTACTGGACCAAGCACCGCATCTAGCGAAACGGGGCACAACGCCCCGTCGGCAGGCAGTGGCCGCCCTGCCCTGACGAGCTAGGCCGACACCCACGAGCCCAGGAGGGCAACCCACCAATGAAGCTAGTGCTCAAAATCGTGCTTGCCGGCATGATTCTGCTTGTCATCACCATCGCGGGGTGCACCGCGTTGGTCGGTGCCGGCGCGAATCAGGCCGCCAAGGCCATCGACAAGGCCCAGGCCAAAGACACCACCGCCGCTCGTGCCTTCAAAGCCAAATGGGAGCGGGTGCGCATCGGCAACACCCTCACCGGCAAGGGCGGCATGACCATGACCCAGGTGGCGGCGATGCTCGGCAAGCCCAAGCCCAAGAACATCATCCGGTCCCAGACTGCCGGCCTGACCGCCGTTACGTGGTCTTGGGATTTTTGGCTCTCGGATAGCTCGCAACCGTCGAGCTACTCGGTCGATTTCCTCAACGGCCACACCTCCGGCAAGGCGGTGCTCTGACCCAAGGCGAAAGCCCGCACCGCGGGCTCGGCGAGCGATTGGCCCCCCTCGCCCTGACGAAGCCAGGCCAACACCCACGAGAAAGGCACCACGTGTATACGTACCGCCAACCCGACGGCACCCGCATCACCACCTCGGCCATCGCCGGCTCATCGTCGGCCAAGGCCACCTCGGTCATCCGCATCACCATCACCAACACCGGCGATGCGCTCGGCCAGGTCCGGCTTGACCTGTCGCTCGACGCCGCCCGCTACCTCGCCCAAGCCCTGCTCGGCTCGGCCGGCGACGCCGAAAAGGCGGCGTGATAACCGAGCCCCAAAAGCGTTGGTACTGGCGCTGCTCGTGCGGTGCGCACAGTCGCTTGGACGGATCGCTGATCCAGTCCGACGCCGAGTGGCTCGCCAAACGGGGCACAACGCCCCGTCGGCGAGACCTGGCCGCCTCGCCCTGATGAGCTAGGCCATACACCCACGACCCGGTCAATCGGCGCTGATGAGCCAGGCCAGCGGTCGCGGCGCTCGGTTCCTACCAGGTGCCTTTGGGCAGTCCGGGCGATTCGGCTCAACGCCCGCGAAAACCCTCGTGGTTGAGGTGAAAGCCGGCACAGGCGCGCTCCATGCCGATAGCCTTTCCGTGTGACAAGACCACCGCTGGACCCGGCGCGAGGTGCGGAAGCGGCCAGGAAACTCAAATCCTTGGGCGTCAAGGGCATCCTCATCAAGGCTGCAGAGCTTGGTTACATCACGCAGGTGACGTGCAGGATGCCCGAGTGCTTCTGTCCCGAAGAGCTGGGCGGTGCTTGTTACTTCGAACCGGTCACTGACGAACTGACCGACTGGATGCCGACCCACGAGCATTTCCCACGCCCAAAGCGAGAAGGGGGCCATAGAAGTCTCGACAACGCGGTCCTTGCCCACCGCCTCTGCAACAGGATCGACTATTCGATATCCATTGGGCGGTCATACGCGAGAGATCTCGAGAGAGTCAGAAAAGCTCGCGAGGCGGCCGCCGGGAGCTCGTTTGTCGACCACGATGATCCACCACGGACAGGGGAGGGACCTGTGATCGCGCGGATCTGGCGGGGCGCGGTGCGCTCACGAGATGCGGACGAGTACGCCGCCTACGTTCGGGACACGGGCGTCGACCAGTACAAGTCGACGCCGGGGAACCGGGGGGCATGGATCCTCCGCCGGCCTGCGGGGGACATGACGGAGATCGTCGCGTTCTCGCTCTGGGAGAGCATGGACGCCGTCCGTGCGTTCGCCGGTGATGACCCGTCACGGGCGGTCTACTACCCCGAGGACGATCGCTTCCTGGTCGAGCGCAGCGACGTCGTCGAGCACTATGAGGCCGACTGATCCGACGCGACGGCGCCCACGGCGAGGCTCGCGAAAGGGAGGCGCGCGCTCGGGTGATACGGGCGCAGCGCTGAACAGGCCGCAATACCCGTCAGGCGTCGTGCGTCCGCCGCAGCCCGCCGCGCAGCCCCGACCACCATCGCTGCACGCCTGCGAGGTACGCCTCCATGCCGGCGGGCGCGAAAGCCTCGGTCGCGGCCAGCGCGTCGCTGATCCAGAGCGTCTCGTCCTCCGGGTCGAGCGCCTCGACGGCGTCCACCGGCACTTCGAGCACGCGCGTGCGGAACGTCCCGCTCAGCGCGAAGACGGCGTCGGGACGGTCGTGGGCCGACCCGTAGCGGACGTATTCCACCACCCCCACGCGGCGCTCGCCTGCGCGGACGTCGAATCCCTCGCAGTGCCCGAGCCAGTACTCGCGATCCTCGGCCATGGTGCCTCCCAGTCGCCCCGTGGGCTGCACTCCGAAGAGTACCCCTGCCGGCGCCTCTGCCTACTGCTCCACGGTCACAATTCGCAGACCCCGGCGGCGGATGCCGCGGATGATCCGGGGGAGGGCCTTGATCGTGGCCGTCCGGTCGCCGCCGCCGTCGTGCATGATCACGATCGAGCCCGCGTGGACGTGCGAGAGCACCGAGCGGACGATGCCCTTCGCGGTGCGTCCCGGAGCCCAGTCGCGCGGGTCGACGGACCAGAGCACCACCCGGCAGCCGAGGCTGGACGCAATCGCGACGACGCGGTCCGACCAGCCCCCGCCCGGCGGCCGGAACAGGGTCGGGTGGACGCCCTCGGCGATCAGCGTGCGCCGGGCGAGCGCGATCTGCGCGCGCACGACGCCGGGGCGCTGCTCGCCGAACGGCGGCGTCAGCGGGTGGCTCCAGGAGTGGTCCTCGACGAAGACGCCGTGCTGGCCCCGCTCCGCCGCGATGATCCCGGGGAAGTGCTCGGCGAGGTTGCCGACGGTGAAGAACGTCGCCCGTGCGTGGAACCGGCGCAGGATGGCGAGGATCCGCACCGTCTGCCCCGGCCAAGGCCCGTCGTCGAACGTGAGCGCGACGGCCTGCGGCACACGCGGCGGGCCGGTGGGCCGAAACGCGGTCGAGGCCACCTTGCCCGAGATGTTGCCCCGCACCGTGACCTCGACTCCGGGCACGCGCCCGAGCGTGTACTCCGGGTCAGCCGGCTCGCCGCCGGGGACGGGGACGCGGCGCACGGTCACCGGCTCGGTGCGGTCGGGGCCGGGCACGAGCCGGAGGCGGTCGCCGGAGCGCAGCGGCTCTCCGCCGGGGAGCGGCGCGCCGTTGACGAGTACCCGGCCGGGGTAGCGGCCTGCGGCGATCGTCACACCGCCGACGTCGACCAGGTCGCCCGGGCGTGGCCGGAGGTCGAGGTCGCGGATCGCGTCGGCCAGCGTCGAGTGCGCAACCGCCTGGCGCGTCGCGCCGTCGACGCGAAGCTGGAGCGGCGGCGGCTGGTCGGCGACGGTCGGCGCCCGCCATCCCGCGGCCACCAGCACGACGCAGACCAGCGCCACCCGCGATCCGATGCGACCGATCCGTGCCATCCCTGCATGGTGCCCTACCCGGTCCGGGCGGATCTGCGTCCGGCGCGTCTCAGGTGTGTCACGGAGCGCCGGCGGCCCGCAGCGCGCGGAACCGCTCGGTGACGGCCTCGGTGAGCCGCTCCGGGCTCGAGTCGACGGTGTGGACGCCGCGCCGGCGGATCCCCGCCAGTGCCGCCCCCCGGTCCTCGATCACCTGGGTCGCCACGCCGCGCTCGTAGAGCGTCCCGGCGTCGATCACCGGCTGGGCCGCGAGCTCCGTCAGCTCGGCGTCGCGGATCGATGCGAACACGACGGTGTGCCGGCGTGCGAGCGTGCCGAGCAGGGCGGCGAGGCGGTCGTCCGCCTGCGCGTAGAGCGCGTCGGAGAAGACGACGACGAGCGCACGGCGGCGGGACATGCGCATGAGGGCCGCAGGCACGTGCGCCAGTCCGGCTCGACGAGATCCGGCTCGAGCGGCGCGACCGTGTCGACGACGCGGCGCAGCTGTCCGGGCCGGGCCGACGGCGCCAGCGTCGCCAGCGGCGCGGCCCGAGAACGCGACCAGGCCGACCGCATCGCCGAACTCGCGGGCGACGGCGGTCAGCATCACGGCCGCGTTCACGGACCGGTCGATCTTCCCAGCCCGTCGCCGCCGGCGCCGTGCATCAGCCGGCCCGCCTCGAGGGCGAGCATGAGCGTCTGCCCCCGCTCCGGCTGGTGCTGGCGACGACCGGCCGGCCGCGCCGGGCGGTCGCCTTCCAGGCGATGCGGCGGTACTCGTCGCCGCGGACGTAGTCGCGCAGGCTCTCGAACTCGCGCGCCGCCGCCTCGCCGCGGACGGTCGCTCGCCCTGGCGGCGGCGCCCCGGCGGCAGGAGGGTGGCGTCGCGCAGCTGCAACACGTCCGGCCAGGCGACCGCGCCACCGCCGTCGCGGGGTGGCTGCGCTGGCGGAAGGCCGACGCCGAGCGGGCCGGGCACGCGCACGCCCGGCCGGCGCCGAACCGCGATCGGGCCCCGCCGCGCGGGCACCGCGGTCGTCCGATCACAACCTCCTCGCCGGGGCCGAGCTCGAGGTCGAGCCGCTCAGGATCGAGGCCGACGCCTTCGGGGGCGGTCGGCGACCGTCACCCGCGCGCGGCCGGCGCCGGTGTTTCTGACCATCAGCGGCACCGGGTTCTGGCGTCCGATCGAGAGCGGCACCGGCGGCTCGCGCTCGAGCTCGATCGTGCCGGGATCGGTCGCGAGCCAGTCGGCGACGACGATCCCCGCGGCGAGCGCGTTTGCGGCCACGAAGCCGAGCACCGCCTCGCCGGCCGCCGCCGCCGCGGCCGTGACACCGCGGCGGCCGCGAAAAACCCGAATCCGCGCCGCGTGAGCGTCGACGCTCGACCGCGGCACCGGCACCGCGGCCAGCGCCGCGGCCACCACGTCGTCGGGCGTCACGGCCGCCGAGCTCGGCGTCGGCCGCCAGGCACGATCCGGTGGCGCAGCACCGCCGGCGCCAGCGTCTTGCACGTCGTCGGGCGTGACGAATCGCGGCCGCGAGCAGCGGCCGCCGCGCGCGTGGCCGCGCAGCACGAGGGCGATCGCCGCCGCGCGGGCTCGGCGCCCGATCACGACCGGCGACCGCCGCGCGGCCGCGCGCCAGCCGCGGCGACGTAGTCGAGCACCGTCGCTCGCGGACGACGCCGCCGCGGCCGCTGCATCGCGCAGCGCCTCCGCCGGCGGGCATCGATCAGCGCGGCGCACCGCGTCGCGGTCGAGCTCGCGCGGCCGGAACCCTGCCTCGGTACCGGCGCAGGATCTCGCGCCTCGGCGTCCGCTCGGGGTAGCCGAGCTGCACCTTGAGCAGGAAGCGGTCGAGCTGCGCCTCGGGCAGCGGATAGGTGCCCTCCAGCTCGATCGGGTTCTGGGTCGCGAGCACCATGAACGGCGCGCGGCAGCGTGCAGCGTCTCGCCCTCGATCGTGACCTGCCCCTCCTGCATCGCCTCGAGCAGCGCGGCCTGCGTCTTGGCCGGCGCGCGGTTGATCTCGTCGGCCAGCAGCAGGTCGGCGAACACCGGGCCGCGGCGCGAGCGTCGAACGCGCCGTCGTCCGGGTCGTAGCAGCAGTCGTGCCCGGTGATGTCGGCCGGCATCAGGTCGGGCGTGAACTGGATGCGCCCGAAGCTCGAGCCGGCGAGGCCTGCGCGAGCGCCGCGCACCAGCAGCGTCTTGGCGATGCCCGGCGGCCCCTCGAGCAGCACGTGGCCCTCGAGCACGAGCGCCGGCCAGCAGGCCGTCGATGGTCTCGTCGTTGCCCACCACGACCCGGTGGAGCGCCTCCCGGCCACGCCCGAAGAAGTCAGCGATCGCCACCCGTCACCCTCCTCGTGATTTCCTCGATGCGGACACATGCTCGCACGGCGGCCCCCGGGGACGCGGCGTACTCGAGTTGCGTGCAGCGACCCCCTCGGCCGGTTCCGGCGAGCCGCCCCAGGCGGGCACGGTAGCCTTGTGCGAGCGGCCGGTGACCGCCGCCAGGCGCCCGGCCGAGCGGTGCATCGCGGCCAGCGACGCACCATCTCGGTCCGGTGCTCGCGGCCCGGATCGCGGGGCCACCCGGCGCGAGGCGGCGAGCAGCGGCCACGGCGGCCAGGATCGCGACCGCCGCGACCTCGAGGATCTGGAGCTGCACCCAGCGCGGCAGGTACGGCGAGCGAGCCGAGGGTCGGCGAACCGCCCTGGTGGAACGCGTCCACCGCCGACCGTGCCGCCCCGGCGGCTCGGCGAGCGGGAGCGCCACCGCCAGACCGTCACCGGCGATGCCGGCGTTCGTCAGATCCAGGGGCCGGAGACGCCCAGACGCTGCCGCGTCCCGAGCGGCACGACCACCGTCGGCCGCCGCCGCGCGCGTGCCCGATGAGGGCGGCGGCACGGCGTGGAATGCGGTCACGATGGTGGAGCCGACGGCCACGCGGTCCGGCGACAGGCCGGGGAACGCGTGCAGGCCACGCGGCGTCGGGCGCGCCTCGGCGGGGGATGAGCCCGAACCTCAGGCCCGAGCGCCTGGGTCAGCGGGTCGGGTGCGTCGGTCGCAGAGCAGCGAGCACCGCGCCGGCACGGATCGACCCAGCCACGCACGCGCCTCGTCGTGGCTCACCGCCGCCGGCTCGACCGAGACGGTCAGCCCATGATCGGGGATCGTGGCGGCAGCCGCTCGTCGACGCCGAACCCGGCAGCGCTTGAGGCCCGCGCCGAGCCCGGACAGGCCCAGCTGCCGTGGCCGTCCAGCCGGTACGGCGGCCCGGCGGTGCGCGGCGATGTGCACCAGCAGGCCGATGCCGGCAGCCGCGACCGCGAGCATCGCCGCGCCGATCCAGATGTCGCCGCGACGCCCTCACCGCAGCATCGCCTGGCCAGGCCGTCGGCGCGGCGGACGTCGTCTGCGGCGACCGGCGGTCGCCGTAGACGGCCCGCTCGAAGAGCTGGGTGCAGCTCGGCCGAGCGCGGCCGCCTGGGCGTCGTCGGCCCGAGCGCCCGCACGAAGCGCCCAGTTGGTGCGGCCCGGCCGCGGCCGCCAGCCGCGCCGGCGGCTGAGCTCGCCCAGAGCCGCCGGCGTACAGCATCCGCAGGCGCCGCGCGCGGATCCTGGTCCGCCGAGCCGCAGCGCCGCCGCGCGGGCCGCCGCGTAGCCCGCGGTCATGGCGCGTGGCGCGCGCTCGCGGCGCCGCTCCGGCCCGCCCTCGCCGCGGCACCAGCCGCCGGCGACGAGCGCCGATCGCCGCCCGCGACCAGCAGCGCCAGGCCCCGAGCCGAAGCAGCCGACGATCCAGGAGCGCGCCAGGCCGAACCCGCCCGAGATGTTCGCTCAGGCCAGCGCAGGACGGCCCAGCAGGCTCGAGCCGCCTCCCGGCGACGGATGGAAGAAGGTCGCCCGGGCGGCGGCCCGGGCCGATCGAGGCGCCGGTCGGCCCGGCCGGCCGCCGCCCCGGTGCCGGCCAGTTCCTGGGCGACGGTCAGCGAGCGGCCCCGGCGAGGCGGGCACCGGGAGCGCGTCCAGCATCCGGGCGATGTCGCCACCCTCGCGGCGCAGGCGCAGTCGAAATAGAGCAGCGCCATCAGCAGCGCCGCACGGGCGCCACCAGCACGCGCGAGACGATCGTCGATCGCGTCGCCGATCGCTCGTCGTCGCCGCGAGGTGGAGGCCGAACTGGCATCGCGCCGCGGCGGGCGCCGCCGGCGAGCGCTCCCGAGACGACCCGGTGATGATCGCCGCCAGGATCGCGTACCCGGCCACGCGCCAGTACGACCCCTGGACGAGGTCGCGGCTGCGCCCCATCGCCGCGAAGAACCGGCGCCGCTCGACGACGACGACCTGGCCGACGAACTGGAACCACACGATCAGAAGCAGGAACGGCACGACGAGGAGGATGATCGACACGCCCGCGAGCAGGCATGCGAGGGCGACCGAGAGCACGAGCCCGGCCAGGATCGGCGCCAGCAGGCCGCCACACGCTCGCCGCGGTGGGCTCGACGCCGGCGCGCACGTCGGCGATCACCAGGGTGGCGACGCCGGGCGTGACGCCCGCCGAGCACCGCCGTCTCGGAACACGTCCGAGCCAGCCCCCACGGCCGCGGCGCCAGCGTGAGCAGCCGCAGCGGCACGACGGCCACCGCCATCGCCGCCGCGATGGCGACGAAGTAGCGCCGGTAGATCGGCGATGGCAGGTCGAGGGCGCGGCCGATGTCCAGCGGGCGCTGGCCGGCGATGGTGCTCATCCGCTGCGCCCGCCCCGGCAGTGTCTGGGTGGCCGCGCGGACGACGTACTCCTCCTCGCCCATCCCTTCCGGCCGGGCCAGTACGGCTCGATCCGCTCGGATCCGCGCGGCGAGCGCCGCGCGCGGCTCCGGTTCGATCTGCGCGCATGCGGCGCCGGTAGGCGACCGCGACGCCATCAGCTCGGCCGGGATCGGCTCGCGCTCGGCATCGGCGGCGGCGGCGGCGAACGTGCCGGCAAACCGCGCGGTCGCGCGCCCTCGTCGATCCGGACGACGACCGTGTTCGCCGGCCATGTCGCCCAGACGGCGGCCGTCCTTCGAGACGATCGCGCAGATCCCGCCCGACGATGTAGGCGAACGGCAGGAAGTCGACGATCCGGACCATGTTGCGCACGGCCGACTCCGGCAGGCCGATGCGGCTCGCCGGTGGCGCAGCACGCGCAGCCGCAGGGCGGCCTTTCCGGGCGTCGAACCGTGCCGCAGCCACTCGAGCAGCAGGAAGTACGCGACCGGAGTCAGCGTGACGCCGCCGATGGCGATCGCGAGCGCGAGCGAGCCGCGATCGTGCCGGCGGCGACGAAGATCCCGGTCAGGATGGCGATGACGATCAGGACGTCGATCGCCTGCGCGAGCATGCGGCTGCCGACGCCCGCCAGCTCGTAGGCGACGGTACGCGCTCGGGTGTGGAGATCTCGATCCGGTCGTCCAGCATCGCCCTTGGCGTCCGATACCCTCGAGTGACGATGGTCTCGAACCCTCGAGCGATGATATCGGCGGATCCCGAGCGAACCTGGAGCGCGACGCGCGCGCCGCTCTGGGACGAGCTCGCCGGCCTGGTCGCACGCGCCGGCCGCGACCAGCGCGCCCTCTCGGCCGACGAGGTGGGCGCTGCTCGCGCGCCGCTACCAGCAGGCGGCCGCCGACCTGGCCCGGCTCCGCGCCGAGCAGCCGGGTCGCCGTGCTCCCGCGGCTGAACGATCTCGTCGCCCGGGCGCACGCGGTGCTCTACCGGCCGGCGCGGGCGCCGCTGCGCGCGCTCGGCCGGTTCCTGTGGATCGGGCTACCCGCGGGCGGTCTGGGACCTGCGCCGGCTGATCCTCGCCGCGGCGCGTCTTCCAGATCGTGATCGCGGTCGGCGGCTTCGTGTGGGCGCTGGCCGACCCGGCCACGGCGGGCAGCTTCCTGCCGCCCGACCTGCGCGACGCCGGCCACCGCGCGCACCACGCGCATCCCGGCCGGCGTGATGGTGCCGACGTCGGTGGCGATCTGGTCGCACAACATCGTCGTCAGCTTCTTCGACTACGCGGGCGGCATCCTGTTCGGGCTCGGCACGATCTACAGCCTCTACTTCAACTCGATGCTGCTCGGCGTGCTCTCGGGGGTCGAGAACCAGCATGGCGCGAACGGCCTCTACTGGTCGCTGATCGTGCCCCACGGCGTGATCGAGCTGACCGCGTTCACGATCGCGGCCGCCGCCGGGCTGTCGCTGGCCGACGCGCTCGTGCGCGCCCGGCCGCGGCCCCGCTCCGAGGTGCTGCGCGAGCACGGCCGCCGGTCGGTGGCCGTCGTCCTGGGGACGATCCCGCTGCTCGTCGTCGCCGGCACCATCGAGGGGTTCGTGACGCCGTCCTCTGCTTCGATCCCGGTCAAGCTCGCCGTCGCGCCGATCTCGGGCCTGCTGCTCGCCGCCTACCTGCTGCGGGGCCGCCCGGGGGCTGCGGATAGCCGATTCGGCAAGTAGAATGGCCGGCGTGGATGCCCTGCCCGCGATTGTGAGCTGCGATGCCGAACCTGCCCCGGATCCCGAGGACAGTCCGGCGACGCCCACGGGCGCCAGAGGGGTCGATCGCCCGACGCGAGCCTGAGGTTGCAGAGCTCGAGTCCGTCGGGCTGCGCTGGCTGAACCTCGAGGCGCCGACCTCGGTCGAGACGACCTGGCTGGAGGAGCACTTCGACTTCCACGAGCTCGACCTCGAGGACGTTCTCTCGACGCGCCAGCGGCCCAAGATCGACGAGTACGACGAGTACCTGTTCATGGTCCTGCACGTGCCCCGGTTCGACAAGACGGTCGGCCGGCTGAACGCGGCCGAGGTCAACGTCTTCATCGGCCCCGGCTACCTGATCACGCTCCCGAACGTGCCGCTGAAGCCGCTGTCGCGGATGTTCAACCGCTCTGGCCGCCGACTCCGAGACCCGCGACGACTACTTCTCCAAGGGCCCCGGCTACCTGCTCTACGAGATCCTGTCCGAGCTGTTCGACTACTGCTTCCCGATCCTCGACAAGATCGGGTTCAAGCTCGACCGGCTCGAGGACTCGATCTTCGACGAGCGCGGCGAGGACGTCACCCGCGACATCTCCAACGTCAAGCAGGAGATCATCGCCTACCGCAAGATCATCAAGCCAGAGCGCGTCACGCTCCGCCAGCTCGAGCGCGTTGCGGGCGCGCTACCTGTCCGAGGACCTCGAGATCTACTTCGACGACATCGTCGACTCCGCCGAGCGGATCTGGGATCAGCTCGACAACTACAAGGAGGTCGTCGAGGCGCTCGAGCAGACCAACGAGCTGGTGATCGCCCACAAGCAGAACGACATCCTGCGGGTGCTGACGATCTTCAGCGTGATCCTGCTCCCGCTGACCGTGCTGACCGGCATCTACGGCATGAACGTGCAGCTGCCCCTGCAGAACCACGCAGGCGCCTTCTGGGAGATCGCGGCGCTGATGATCATCCTGGTCTGCACGATGCTCGGCTACTTCCGCTACAAGCGGTGGTTCTGACGCCGTGACCGAGCAGCTGTGGGCGCCCTGGCGGCTGGAGTACGTTGCCGCCGCAGGCGGCGACTCGACGGAGTGCATCTTCTGCGCCAAGCAGGCCGCGGGGGACGACGATGCCTCGCTGATCGTGCACCGGGGCGAGGCATGCTTCGTCCTCCTCAACCTCTACCCCTACTCCAACGGCCACCTGATGGTCGCGCCCTACCGCCACATCGCCCGGCCGGCCGAGCTCAACGCCGCCGAGCGCGCAGAGCTGTGGGAGCTGATGACGGCGGGCATCGCGGCGCTCGAGCAGGCGATGGCGCCTCACGGGTTCAACGCCGGCCTCAACCTCGGCCGCGTTGCCGGGGCAGGCATCGAGGACCACCTGCACCTGCACGTGGTGCCGCGCTGGAACGGCGACACGAACTTCATGCCGGTGCTGGCTGACGTGAAGGTGATGCCTGAGCACCTGCAGCGCACGCTGGAACGCGTGCGCGCCGCCTGGCCTCGCTGACCTCGAGGCTCTCGTAGCCCTCAGCGATCCGCTGGAACAGCAGGTGGTCGCGCCACTCCCCGTGGATGAACAGGTAGCGGGGGAGCGATACCGATCTCCTGAAACCCGTTCTTGCGGAGCACCCGCTGCGAGCCCATGTTGTCGAGCAGCGTCCCTGCCTCGAGGCGGTGCAGGCCGGCTCCTGGAACGCCCCCTCCAGCACCAGTCCAACGGCACGGGTGCCGACGCCGCGGCCGTTGTGCTCCTGCACCACCCAGTAGCCGAGGTTGGCGCTCTGGAACGGCCCGCGCACGATGTTGGACATCGAGATCATGCCGACGATCGTCGCCGTCGGCCAGGATCACGTAGCGGAACCGGGCGCCGTCCGCGGCCTCGCGATCGACTGCTCGAGCTCCGGCCGCTGGCCCTCCTGGGTGAAGAATCCGTGCCGCGGAGGGTCGAATGGCGCGAGAAACGCCCGGTTCTCGACGTAGATGCGGGCAAGGACGGCAGCGTCCTCCAGCCGTGACCGGCCGCCAGCTGCCCAGTATTGTGTATATGGCCGTAGACTGCTCGCCCGATGCTCTGCCCCCTCGGTGTTCAAGGCCTACGACGTACGCGGCGTGGTGCCTGACGAACTCGACGCCGACGGCGCCTATCCGGCTCGGCGCGGCTACGTCGACGCGTTCGAGCCGCGGTCATGGCGATCGGCCACGACATGCGACTGTCCTCGCCCGACCTGGCCGCGGCGCCGTGCGCGGGCGCCGCCGACCAGGGCGCCGACGTCGTCGAGCTGGGCCAGATCGGCACCGAGATGCTCTACTTCGCCGTCGGCGAGTACGGCTACGAGGGCGGCATGCAGGTCACCGCCTCGCACAACCCGGCCGCCGTACAACGGCATGAAGATCGTCCGCCGCGGCGCGCTGCCGGTCGGCGGCGACACCGGCCTCGACAAGATCAAGCAGCGCGGCGCTCGGCAGGAGCTCCAGCTGCCGTCCGCAGCACCGGGCGAGGTGACCCGGCGCGACGTCTACGACGGCTTCCGCGAGCGGGTGCTGCGGTTCATCGACGCCTCGCGCGGTGCGCGCCGCTGCGGGTCGTGCTGGACGGCGCCAACGGCATGGCCGGGCCGATGATCGCGCCGCTCCTGGAGCGCCTGCCGATCGCAGGCCCGGCGCACAACTTCGAGCCGGACGGCACCTTCCCCAACCACGAGCCCAACCCGCTGCTCGAGGAGAACCGCGCGTTCATCATCGAGCGGGTGCGGGAGGAGGGCGCCGACCTGGGCATCGCCTGGGACGGCGACGCCGACCGCTGCTTCTTCATCGACGACACGGGCGAGTTCGTGCCCGGCGACCTGATCACCGCGCTGATCGCCGAGACGATGCTCGAGCGCGCACCCGGGCGCGACCATCGTCTACGACCTGCGCGCCTCGTGGGCCGTGCGCGACACCGTCGCGCAGGCGGGCGGCCGGGCGCTCGAGAACCGCGTCGGCCACGCGTTCATCAAGGCCCGCATCCGCAAGGAGGACGCGGTCTTCGCCGGCGAGGTGTCGGGCCACTACTACTTCCGCGACTTCTACTACTGCGACACCGGCGATCGTCCCGGCGCTCGTGCATGCTCGAGCTGGTGTCGCGGGCGGGCAAGTCGCTGTCGGAGCTGCTCGCGCCCGTTCCGCGAGCGCTACTTCATCTCCGGCGAGATCAACTCGACCGTCACCGACGTCCCGCTGAAGCTGCAGGAGCTGAAGGAGCGCTACGGCCCCGAGGCGGAGCGGGTGTCGCACCTGGACGGGATCTCGTTCGAGTTCGACGACTGGCACTTCAACGTGCGCCCCTCGAACACCGAGCCGCTCCTGCGCCTCAACCTCGAGGCGCTCGACGCCGCCACGATGGAGCGAGCGCCGCGACGAGGTGCTCGCGCTGATCCAGGGTCGTGACGCTGATCCGGCCGCCGACCACCGCCGTTCCGCTTCGCCCACCGGATCGCGGGTCGGGTTCGACGAGACCGACGCCCAGGGCGTCGTCTACTACGGCCGCTACATGCCCTACTTCGACCGCGCCCGGGTCGAGTACCTGCGCCGCCTGGGCCGGCTGACGCACGAGCCCGGCGAGCCGGAGTTCGTGATGCGCGCCCAGCACGTCGAGTACCACGCGCCCGCCCGCTTCGACGACGAGCTCGAGGTGTTCGTGCGCGTCGATCGGCTCGGCCGCACCAGCGTCACCTGGGCGTTCGACGCCTACCGGGCCGACACCGGCGAGCATCTGGTGAGCGCGACCCAGACCGTCGTCCCGATCGACCCGGTCGAGCGCCGCCCGGTCGAGATCCACCGCGGTGTTCCGCGACTCGGTGGCGCGGTTCGAGGAGCAGGGGGTCGAGGCGTGAGCCCGGCCGCCGCCGAGTACGACGCGGTCGCAGCGGACATCGAGCAGGCTGGCCGCGACCGAGGAGGACTCCGACGCGATCGTGCGCGGCGCCGTCGAGGCCATCCACGACCGGCTCGACACCTACTCGTGGGTCGGCGTCTACTTCGTCGAGGGCGAGGAGCTCGTCCTCGGCCCGTGGAAGGGCCCGAACGCGACCGACCACGTCCGCATCCCCATCGGCCAGGGCGTCTGCGGGGCCGCTGCCGCCAGCGGCGTCACCGAGATCGTTGACGACGTGAACGCCGACCCGCGCTATCTGGCCTGCTTCCCGTCGACCCGTTCCGAGATCGTCGTCCCCGTCCTCTACGAGGGTTCGGTCGTCGCCGAGATCGACGTCGACTCGGACGCGCCCGCCGCTTTCGGGGAGGCCGATCGTGCGTTCCTGGAGCGGGTCGCGTCCGCCATCTCGGCCGCCTGCCTGGTGGGCTGGGACACCGGCGGCATGGACTGGGACGCACCCGAGAATTGGGCGTGATCACCCTCCCTTGAGGCCCGTCCGCGAGCCGTGGTATACCTGCGCGGTATCAGCACGGGTCACGGGTGCCCGCGCGCATGAGGGGAAAGGTGAGACATGGCGGAAATGGCCGAGTCCGGGAGCGGAAGGCGGCTCTTCGTCCGGCAGTCGTCGGGCCTTGTCCGTGACGTCAGCGTCACGAACGCCCTGTTCTTCAACATCGCCGCGTTCGTCGGCGTCGGGCTGACGCTCTATCCGGCGTTCTACTCGCTCGCGTTCGTCCCCGTGTGGCGCTTCGGGCCGTTCTCCGAGTACGGCTGGGCGGCGATCATCACGGGCATCTTCTGCGTGCTTCTGGCGTTGATCTTCGCGTCGCTGACGTCGGTGATGCCCCGCTCGGGCGGCGACTACGTCTTCACCACGCGCATCATCGGGCCGTTCCTGGGGTGGCTCGAGTCGTGGACGCTCGTCATCGCCTCGATCGCGATCATGGCGTTCGAGGTCCCGCTCGTTTTGCGCAACCTTCAGATCACGGGACGGATCATCGGCATCGGGGCCGGCGGCCACTTCTTCAAGAACGCGAACAACTGGTTCACGAACTCGTCCGGCGAGATCACGGGCTGGAACGGCCTGATCTGGTCGCTCGTCGTGCTCGCGGTCATCCTCGGCATCGTGCTCCTGCCGACGCGGCGGTTCCACAAGGTGGTCACGATCATGGCCGCCATCGGCGTGGCGAGCTTCGTCCTGATGTTCGTCTTCGGGCTCCTGGCCACGCACCCGTCCGACTTCCAGCACAACCTGCCGAAGTACACGAACGGGGTATCGGCCGACAAGATCGCGGCCTCCGGCAGCGCCATCCTGCCGGGCCACACGAACAACTTCCTCAGCGACGTCTTCTCGCGGACGGTCTTCCCGTTCATGCTCGGGATCGTGTTCCTGCAGTTCATCGGCTTCCAGTACTCGGCATACATCTCCGGCGAGGTGCGCGGAAACGTCAAGCGGGGCGTCTCGATCGCCCTGCTCGGGGCGCTTCTGGTCGGCGTCATCGCGAACTCGGTCTACGTCGATCTCTTCTCGAACCACATCGGCTTCAACACGACGACGGCGTGGGGCTACAACTACTGGGGCGGCGTCACGAACATCGCGCTCCCTCTTGGCCAGCCGCCGTCGATGCCGCTGGTCGCAGTGATCGCGAACAAGACCCTGTGGCCGCTGTGGGCGCTGATCAGCCTGGCCGGGGCGATGTTCCCGTTGCTGCTGTGCCCGGTCTACGTGAACTTCATCAGCCGCATGGGGCTCGCCTGGAGCCTCGACCGGCAGTTGCCGGAGTGGTTCGGCGAGGTCAACGAGCGCATGGCCGCGCCGCTCAACGCGATCCTCGCCACCATCGGCATGACCGCCGTCTTCCTCTGGTGGCAGAACTTCGCCGTCCTCCCCAAGTCGATCGCTCCGCCGGACGGCAAGCTGAACCTGGTCGCGACCCTCTGGTTCTCGATCTTCATGGCCGCCCTGACGTGGATCATGCCGGGGGTGAACGCGATCCTGATCCGCTTCCGCAGACCCGATCTGATCCGCAACGCCCCGTACAAGAAGTGGCTCTGGCTGCTCGGGATCGGCTGGCTCGTGTTCCCGCTCTGGATCTACTGGTTCGCTGCCGTCAAGCCGATCTACGACAACCTCACGAACTCCGGCTCAGGCAGGCTGGACTATCTGAACAACAGCGGCATCACGGGCTCACTTGTGTTCACGGCCGCCGGGCTCGTGATCTGGGTGATCATGAAACTCATCCAGCGCAGCAAGGGCGTCGACACCAGCATGCTGTTCGCGGAGATCCCGCCGGACTAGGTGGCGGACACGACCCGCATCTACCTCGCGAGCGACTTCCACGCCGCCGAGAAGGCGTGGCGGAAGTTCCTGAACGCGATCAAGCTGAACGTCTACAAGGCGGACATCGCGCTCGTGGCCGGCGACTTCACCGGAAAGGCGATCGTCCCGATCGTCGAGAACGGCGGCAGCTACTCGGCCGAGCTGTTCGGCGTCCAGCGCCGGGCCGGCTCGGCCGAGGAGCTCGCCACGCTCGAGCGTGACATCGCCGACGTCGGCTACTACTCGGTGGTCACGAGCGGCGAGGAGACCGACCGGCTCGTGGGCGATCCGGCTGCCCGCGACGAGCTGCTGCACCGGCTGATGAACGAGCGCATGGAGCAATGGATGACGCTTGCGACCGAGCGGCTCGGCGGCGGCGACGTGCCCCTGTACGTGATTCCGGGCAACGACGACGACTTCGGGATCGACCCGATCATCGACAACGCCGCCTACTTCCCCCAGAACGCCGACGGGAAGGTGCTGGACATGCCCGGCGGCCTGCAGCTGCTCGCCTACGGGTGGTCGAACAACACCCCCTGGGACACGCCCCGGGAGGTGACCGAGGACGAGCTGTTCGAGCGGTTGGACGCGCTCGCGGCGCAGGTGCGCGACCCACGCCGCGCGGTGTTCATGATCCACGTCCCGCCGCACGACTCGGGCCTGGACACGGCGCCGATGCTGGACGAGAACCTGCGCCCGACGATCTCGGCCGGCGACGTCCTGCGCGGCCCGGTCGGCTCCACGGCCGTGCGGCGGGTGATCGAGAAGTACCAGCCGCTGCTCGGCGTGCACGGGCACATCCACGAGTCGGGCGGCGAGCGCCGCATCGGCCAGACGCTGTGCATCAACCCGGGGAGCGAGGCCAACCACGGCATCCTGCGCGGCTACGTGGTCGACATCAACCCGAAGGGGATCGAGCGCGCGCTCCGCGTCGAAGGCTGACGCGGGCGCACGCCCGATCCCCGCGGGTCTCCCTCTAGAAGCCGAACGCCGAGCGCATCCCCTTCGTGGCGGAGTCGTGGGCGTGGCCGACGAAGGTCTTGATCCCGAGCATCCGCTCGGTGGTCTGCAGCAGCGAGTAGTGGTCGAAATAGACCGAGCTGCGCTTGCCCTTGCTGATGTAGGGCGAGAGCAGGACCGTGGCCACGTGGCAGCCGCGGTCGGTGCGGTTGGCCGCCGCCTGGCAGTCCTCGCCGGTGCCGCCGGTGCCGCCGGTGCCCTCGTCGAACGTGATGAAGATCGCGGTGTGGCCCGTGCGGTAGCCCTGCGTGCGCAGGAGCTTCGGGATCCACGCCTTCAGCCAGTTGTCGCCGGTGGTGATCGAGTTCGTGCCGCTGACGCAGGCGATCTCCATGTCCTTGCACTGGTCGGGCGCGATGAACGCGTAGGTCGGCAGCCCCGTACTGAGGTCGTGCGTCAGGCCGTTCATGCCCGTGTCCCAGCGCGGGCAGTCCGCGGCGAGGCCGGTGTAGGCGACCCCTGGGTTGTGCTGCGGCTTGTAGGGAAACGAGGAGGCGCGCAGGCAGTTGGACGGCATCGAGCCCTGGTACACCCGCCAGGTGCCGCCGGCGTTCTTCACCTGCTGGAGGATGTTCGGCGCGGTGACGCTGGTCGCGTCGGTGGCGACCCCGCCCGTCACGGCCATGTAGTTGGGATGGCTGGGGTGCGTGGCGCTGTGGTAGTTCGTGGCCAGGCCGCAGGCCGTCGCCAGGTGGTTCAGATACGGCGCCGCCTGACGGGCCGCCGAGCCCGCGCCGCCGATGACATCCGGCAGGCTCTTGTTCTCATCCATGATCACGATCACGTGCCTGTACCTGGCCGGCGCGGCGCCGGCCCGCGTCCCGCACGGCACCGGCGTCGTCACGGCGCCGGCCGTCTCGGTCGCTCCGAGTAGCGCGATCCCTGCCAACACGAGTGCCGCTGCTGCCCGCGGCATGAAGCCCCCACTCGTCCCACTACGCATCGATGCCTGCCTCCTGCTTCGGGTGTCGTGCAAATGCGGCGCCTGGACTGGGCAGCCGCGCGGGTGACCCTAACGCACCGCGGGAGGGCGGGAGGGCACCTGCGTCACGTCCACGCGGCCTCGCGCGTCGTCTCGGGAGCACGCATCCAGTACGACTCCCGCAGCCACTCCAGGGCCGCCTCCAAGCAGTCGGCGTCCTCGATCCGGGCCGTGACCCAGCCGTAGCGGCCCACGTACTTCGCCTCGGAGACGAACGGGAGCGTCAGGGCGATCTCGCGCTCCTCCCTGGTCAGCTTGAGCGTCACGACCACGGGCGGCCCGTCACCCAGGATCGCGAACATGCGGCTGCCGCCGCCCACCTTGAAGACATGCGAGTCCGGACCGAACGGATGGTCCTCGCGGGCGTCCGGGAACGACAGGGCGAGCTCGCGGATCGCGGTTGCGTCGGCGGCGGCCTTCATCGCCCGTCAGGTCGCCGGCGGCGGCGGCACCGCGGGCGGGCCGGTCGGCTCGCGCATCGCCTCCAGGCGGAAGCGATCGGCAAGCCGGACGAGGGCGCTCGGGTCGTCGATCCCGCGGAACGTGAAGTCGGACTCGGGCGCATCGGTGCCGGCGGTGTCCCAGTCGACGTCGCCGATGCCGAGGATGCGCTGGAACAGCGTCTGGGTCAGGTTGACGTTCTGGACGCGGTCGATGTGCGTCGTGCGTTCGCGCCGGGTGGCGATCCCTGACCGGATCTGGATGCGCCGGTCGGTGACCAGGTAGCGGGTCGTGACCCGCCGCACCCAGCCGACTGCGTAGGTCAGGATCAGGAGGATGATGGTCGCCGCCCCGTACCAGGTGGCCGCGAAGCTCTGCCCGGCCACGTCGAGCACCACCC
The DNA here is from genome assembly GCA_963708365.1 of uncultured Actinomycetes bacterium. Taxonomy (GTDB): domain Bacteria; phylum Actinomycetota; class Thermoleophilia; order Gaiellales; family JAICJC01; genus JAICJC01. Next base: position 47,416 of record CAVPSM010000002.1, on the reverse strand, counting down.
AGATCGCGACGGGGATCAGCGCGATCAGCGTCCACTTCACGTAGAAGAGCAGCATCGCCTTCCAGCTTGGGTGGCCCTGCCACACCGTCGTCTCGCCGTCGTACCCGCTCACGCGCGAGAGTCTAGATGGTTGATCGCAGGAGTTACCGATCAACCACCGGCCGGCGCTCAGCCGCCGGGCGTCACCCGGTAGGCGTCGAACACCGCGTCGATGTTGCGCAGCGCCGTGAGCAGGCTGCGCAGCTCCTTCACGTCGCCCACCTCGACCGTGTACCAGTTGCGCGCCATCTGGTCGGCGACGTGGCCGCCGTACTCGACGATGTTCGCCCCGTGCTCTGCGAACGTGCGGGCGACGTCTTCGAGCAGGCGCGGGCGGTCCCACGACTGGAGCGCGATCGTGACCCGGAACGAGCTCGTTGCGGCCGCGTCGGAGGTGTCCCAGTGCACCGGCGTGAACCGCTCGGGCGTGCGCCGCAGCGCGCGCACGTTGGGGCAGTCGTCGCGGTGGATCGTGATGCCGCGGCCGAGCGAGATGTAACCGCAGATCTCGTCGCCGGGAACGGGCGTGCAGCACTTGGCCATGCGCACGAGCACGTCGGGATCGCCAGCTTCGTCGACGACGATGCCGTACTCGGAGCTCGCGACGGGGCGCTTCTGCGGCCGCCGCGCCGGCATGAACTGCTGGTCGGGCGAGACCACCTCGACCGTCTTCAGCCGCCCGATCAGCTTCGTCACGACCTGGCCGACCTGGATCTTGCCGGCCCCGATGGCGACGTAGAAGTCGTCGGCCTTCTTGAAGCCCATCTCGCGGATGATCCCGGGCAGGAGCGGCGACGAGGACACCTTCTGCTGCGGCAGCCCGTGCGACTTGAGCGCCTGCTGCAGCGACTCGCGCCCGCGGTGCTCGAGGTCCTCGCGGGCCTGCTGCGTGAAGAACTGGCGGATCTTGTTGCGGGCCCGCGACGACTTCACGAGGTTCAGCCAGTCGCGCGACGGACCCCGCTCCTGCTTCGACGTCAGCACCTCGACGAACTCGCCGGACTGCAGCGTGTAGTGCAGCGGGACGATGCGGCCGTTCACCTTCGCCCCGACGCAGCGGTGGCCGACGTCGGTGTGGACGGCGTAGGCGAAGTCGAGCGGCGTCGAGCCCACCGGGAGGCTCTTCACCTCGCCCTTGGGCGTGAACACGTACACCTCGTCGGAGAACAGGTCGACCCGCAGCGTGTCCATGAACTCCTTGGGATCGCGCGCGTCGCCCTGCCAGTCGGCCAGCTGGGCGACCCAGGCGTTGGCCTGATCCTTCCCCGATGCTGACGGCTGCTTGTAGAGCCAGTGCGCGGCGATGCCGTACTCGGCCGTCTGGTGCATCTCCTGCGTCCGCACCTGGATTTCGAGCGGCTTGCCCTGCGTCCCGATCACGGTCGTGTGCAGGGACTGGTACATGTTGAACTTGGGCATGGCCACGTAGTCCTTGAACCGGCCCGGCATCGGCTTCCACAGCGAGTGGATGACGCCGATGGCGCCGTAGCAGTCCTTGACCGAGTCGACCAGGACGCGGATCGCCGTCAGGTCGTAGATCTCGTTGAACTCCTTGCCGCCCTGCGCCATCTTGGCGTAGATCGAGTACAGGTGCTTGGCCCGGCCGGCGATGTCGGCCGTGATGCCGGCCTCCTCGAGCTCGTGCAGCAGGATCGTGCTCGCCTCGCCGGCGAACTTCTCGCGGTCGGCGCGGGTCTGGTTCACCATCGCCCCGATCTCGGCGTAGCGGCGTGGGTGGAGGCATGCGAAGGCCAGGTCCTCGAGCTCCCACTTGATCGAATGGATACCGAGCCGGTGTGCGAGCGGCGCGTAGATCTCGAGCGTCTCCCGCGCCGTCTGCACCTGCTTCTGCTTGCCGAGCGCCGAGATGGTGCGCATGTTGTGCAGGCGGTCGGCCAGCTTGATCAGCACCACGCGCAGGTCGTGGGCCATCGCCACGATCATCTTGCGGTAGTTCTCGACCTGGGCCTGCTCGCGGCTGGCGAAGCTGATCCGGGTCAGCTTGGTGACGCCGTCGACCAGCAGGGCGACGTCCTCGCCGAATCGGGTGCGGACGTCATCGAGCTCGGCCTCGGTGTCCTCGACCGTGTCGTGCAGCAGGGCGGCCGTGATCGTGGCCGAGTCGAGCTTGAGCTCGGCGCAGATCTCGGCGACCGCGCACGGGTGGACGACGAAGGGCTCGCCGCTCTTGCGCATCTGGCCCGCGTGGTGGTCGCAGGCATAGTCGAACGCGGCGCGGATCGCCTCCGCGTCGAGATTCGGGTTGTACGCCGCTATGCGGCCGAGCAGCTCCTGCAGAAGAGGGTCGTGCCGTTCGGCCTCGGCGCTTCTCGGCACCGTTGCCATACCCGTATGGTAGTTGAGGGGCTTCGAGAGTCCCTCACCCCGCCTGCGACTGCAGGAAGCGGAGCGAGTCCTCCACCCGCTCGAGGGCGGCACGATAGGTCGGCGAGGCGTTCAGATCGATCTGAACGCCGCCGCCGTTTGCCGGGTCGAGCCCGACCTCGTTCAGCACGGTGCGGCAGCGGGCGACGGTGTCAGGCGCGAGCGGGATGGGCTGCTCGCCCTTGCGCATCGCCTGCCAGACGACGACGAGCGCGGGCCGAAGCGGCTCGCGGGCCTCGAGCACGCGGCGGGCGAACTCGACCTCGGCCGCCCCCCAGACGAGATGGACGGGCATGCGCGATCCGAGCTCGGCCAGCAGCTCGCCGCCGGCCCGGTCGCACGGCGGGTCGAGCGCGACCGCGGCCCCGAAGCGGCGCTCGGGATCTCCCACCAGCGCCGCCTCGGCGTAGTCGGCGAGCACGACGGCGCCGGAGCCGAGCCGGGCCGGCTCGAGCGGACCGCCCAGCATCCGCCGCCGCCGATCCGTGTCGGCGACCAGGAGCAAGACCCGCTCGCCGGCGGCCACGAGCCGCGCGATCGTCGCGATCTGGACACCGCGGCCGCGCATGTCCTCCACCGCGGCCGGGCGGGGATCGCAGTCGGCGGCCACGGTGGCGACCCGGACGGGCTCGGGGGCAGGGCCGTCCGGCGCGACACCGACGGCGCGGACGAGCATCTGCACCGACGCCGCGCCGTTCCACTCGTTGCGCGAGAGGCGGTAGGCGACGTCGTGGCGGCCTCCGGCGCGCAGGTCGTCGGCGGCCGCCCCGCGGCCGAACCAGACCGCCCGGCAGCGGAACCCGCCCAGCTCGACCGCCATGCGCAGGTGGCGGCCGTCGCCCATCCGCTCGACGCCGTGCACCGAGGCGGCGGGCGCGAGCAGCGTGACGCCGGGATTGCCGAGCCCGAACGGCTCCAGGCGGGCGAGCTCGTCGGCCAGCTCGAGCGAGGCGTCGGCCGGCGCCAGGACGGCATCGACGCGCTGGCGCTGCTGCATGTCGGCGTCGGTGAGCGCGGCGGCGGCGTGCTCGGCCAGGGCGTCGGCGAACGCCTCGACGTTCTCGGGCGCGAGCGTGACCCCGGCGGCGACGCGGTGGCCGCCGTAGCGGCGCAGGTGCTCGCGGCAGGCGGTGAGCCCGGCATGGAGGTCGTAGGCCGGGATGCTGCGGCCCGAGCCCTTCGCCTCGTCTCCGCGCTCGGCGATCAGGACGACCGGTCGGCCGTAGCGCTCGACGAGCCGCGAGGCCACGATGCCGACGACACCCTCGTGCCACTCCGGCGAGGACAGCACGTAGGCCTTGCGCGCGCGCCAGTCGGCGCCGCGGGCCTCGAGCTGCTCGACGGCGTCGCGGACCATGGTGTCCTCCACCATCTGGCGCTCGCGGTTCAGTCCCTCGAGCCGGATCGCGAGCGCCCGCGCCCGTGACTCGTCGGTCGTCAGCAGCAGCTCGAGCGCCTCGTCCGGGTGGCACAGGCGCCCGGCGGCATTGATGCGAGGGGCGAGCCGGAAGCCGACGTCCGAGGCGCTGACACGGGCGCGGTCGACCTTGGCAGTCGCCATCAGGGCCCGCAGCCCCGGTCGCGTCGTCCGCGCCAGGCGTCGCAGGCCGGCACGGACGAGGCCGCGGTTCTCATCGACGAGCGGGACGACGTCGGCGATCGTCGCCAGCGCGACCAGGTCGAGATACGCCTCGAGCGCCGCCGGGTCGCGGCCGGCCGCGGCGAAGAGCGCCTGGGCGAGCTTGAAGACGACGCCGGTGCCGGAGAGCTCCGGGAACGGATACTCCGACGGCCGGGTGCACACGAGCGGGCACTCCGGCAGCACGTCGCCCGGGCGGTGATGGTCGGTCACGATCACGTCCATCCCGAGCTCTTTCGCGCGCGCCACCTGGTCGGCGGCGGTGATCCCGCAGTCGACGGTGACGAGCAGGCGCACGCCGTCGGCCGCCAGTCGCTCGACCGTCTCTGCCGCGAGGCCGTAGCCCTCGTCGAAGCGGCTCGGCACGTGCCGGTCGACGTCGGCGCCCAGCTCGCGCAGGGCCGTCACGGCCAGGGCCGTGGCACAGATCCCGTCGGCGTCATAGTCGCCGTGGACGCAGACGCGTTCGCCGCTTGCGATCGCTCGCCCGATCCGCTCGCATGCGGCTGCCATGTCGCCGAGCAGCAGCGGGTCGTGCAACGGCCCGTCGAGCTCCAGGAACGCCCGTGCGGCCTCGGGAGTGGCGTGGCCGCGGCGGACGAGCACCTCGGCCGTGGTGCGGTGCACGCCGAGCCCGGCCGCGAGATCGTCGGCAACCTGGAGTGGGCAGGGGTCGATCAGCCAGCGCGGCGCGTCCATGCACCCATGCTACGGAGAGGTGCGGACGTGATCCGGGCCCCAGCTCCAGATGATCGATCCCACGCCCCCGCGCGCCTGGACGTCAGGCTGTTCGTTTGGGGGTTTTGCGTTGTTGGTGGGGCTGCGGCTGCGAACTGTCGCATCGTGGCGTCCTCGGTCGCGCCCATATTTCGGCCCAATATGAACGCTCCCTGCGTCCTTGCGCTGCTCGGTTCGCAACCGCCCAGACCACACAGGGGCGTGGAATCGATCATCTCGCCCGTGCTTGAATCCCGGCATGCCCGGCCTGCACGTCGACGTCACCGGGGCGGGGCCGCCTGCGGTGCTCGTGCACGGGAGCTTCAGCTTCGGTGCCCTTGCGTTCTCCGAGCAGCGGCCGCTGGCCGGGGAGTTCGAGATGCACGTCGTCGACCGGCGCGGCTTCGGCCACAGCCCCGACGGAACCGGCCCGGTCGACTTCGAGGCCGAGGCGCCGGAAATCGCGGCGCTGCTCGACCCTCCTGCCCACCTCCTCGGCCACTCCTACGGTGCGATCGTCTGCATGTTCGCGGCGGCGCTTCGGCCCGGCGCCGTCCGCTCGCTGACCGTGGTCGAGCCGCCCGCGTTCGGCCTCGTCCGCGGCGATCCGGCGGTCGACGTCCTGGTCGAGCGGCTACGGGCGCACAAGCGTGACGGCGCCGGCCTCGTCGAGGAGGATTACCTGCGCGGCTTTCTGGACGCGTGGGGCTTCGACCTCGGCCCCGGCCCGCGCCTGAACGACACCGCCCGCCGGTCGGTGCGCCGCTCGGTGGGCGAGCGCTCGCCGCACGAGGCCGTGATCCCGTTCGCCGCCCTCGAAGCGGCCCCGTTCCCGGTGCTCGTCGCCCGTGGCGCCTGGGACGCAGTGCCCGCCTCGGCGCGTGAGATCGGCGGCCATGCCTTCATCGCCGTCTGCGACGTCGTCTCTCGCACGTTGGGCGCCGAGATGGCCGTGTTTCCCCGGGCGGCGCACCAGCCGCAGCTACTCGGTGAGCCGTTCAACCGCCGCGTCGCGGAGTTCTGGCGGGCCGCCAATCGGGGTTTCGGCGACGGTTGATGGGTGTACGGAGGAGCCGATGAGGGTTGCGGTCATCGGCGGGTCCGGCCTTGTCGGCCGGGCAATTCTCGAGGTTCTCGAGCGGGACGGCCACGATGGGGTGGCGATCTCCCGCTCCGAAGGCGTGGACGTGCTCTCGGGCGACGGGCTCGAGACCGCCCTGCAGGGCTGCGAGGCCGCAGTCGACGTCCTCAACACCGCTGACGCCGACCCGGACGGCCCGCGCCGGTTCTTCACGGCGGCGACGCACAGCCTGCTCGTGGCCGAGCGGGCGGCGGGCGTGTCCCACCACGTCGTCCTCTCGATCGCGGGCGTCGACCGCATCCGCGACAACCCGCACTATGTCGGCAAGCAGCACCAGGAACGGCTGGCGCTTGCCGGGCCGGTGCCGGCCACGATCGTCCGGGCGACGCAGTTCCACGACTTCGCCGGGATGGTGGCCTCATGGACGCGCAACGGCGACGAAGGCGCGTTCGTGCCGCCGCTGCTCGTTCAACCGGTGGACGTGGACGACGTCGCCCACACGCTCGTCGAGGTCGCGACGGGCCGGCCCCACGGGAACGGTCCGATCGAGATCGCAGGACCGGAGCAGCAGGATCTCGTCGACATGGCCCGGCGCACCCTGACCGCCCGCGGCGAGAAGGTGCGGCTCACGACCGGGTGGGCGGAGCCGTTCGGCGTCGAGATGGCCGGCGAGGTGCTCCTCCCCGGCCCGGACGCCCGCGTCGCCGGGACGACGTTCGACGACTGGCTGGCCCGCCAGTCGAACGCCGCCGCCTAGAGCCGGCCGCTGCGCACGATCGACAGCACGAGCACGAAGCCGAGCGCGCTCGCGGTGAGGAAGCCCGCCAGCGCGAGCACGTGGATCCCGAACACGTGCCAGCCGCCCTGTGCGGAGATCCCGATCAGCGAGGAGCCGACCAGGAGTGCGGCCATGACGATCGCGATGACCAGCCGGTTGAAGACGATGTCGGCCTGGCGGGTGAGATCGTCCAGGCCCTTGTGGCGGAACTGCACCTCGACCTCGCCGTCGCGCAGCTGCTCCAGCGTGTCGTGCACCTGGTAGGGCAGCTCCATCAGCAGGCCGCCGTAGCTCTCGAGCTCCTCCTTCGACCGGTCGAGCAGCCGCCGCGGCGAGTAGCGGCGGGCCACCAGCTCGGCGGCGTACGGCTCGGCCACCTCGAACACGTTGAAGTCGGGGTAGAGCTCGGTGCCGACGCTCCCGAGCGTGGCGAGCGCCTTGTCGAGGAGTGCGAAGCGGGTCGGCAGGCGCAGGTGCATGCGCGACACGAGCACGAATGCCTCCCGGATCACTTGGAGCGGGTCGATCTGCCCCATCGAGGAGCCGTAGTAGCGGTAGTAGACCTCGCGCAGCTCGATGCGCAGCTCCTCCTCCTGTTCCTTCGAGAAGCGCACGCCGAGGTCGTAGAGCCGCCGCGGCAGCGCATCCACGTTCTCGTTGACGGCGTCGAGCAGAAGGCGCGTCAGCCGGCGCATGTCCGCCTCGCTGAGCGAGCCGGTCATGCCGAAGTCGACGAGGCCGAGGCGCCCGTCGTGGAGCACCATGATGTTGGCCGGGTGCGGGTCGCCGTGGAACACGCCGTGGCGGAAGATCATCTCCAGCCACGCCTCGGCGATCAGGATCGCGAGCCGGCGGCGCTCGTCCATCGGCGTCGCCTCGAGGTCGATCGACCCGAGCTGCAGCCCCTCCAGCCGCTCGAGCGTCAGCACCCGCTCGCTCGAATACGTGCCGTACACGCGCGGGATCGCCACCCGTGGCTCGTCGGCGAAGTTGCGCCGGAAGATCTCGGCGTTGCGGGCCTCGATGCGGTAGTCCAGCTCACGCCGGATCGAGCGGGCGAACTCGTCCACGACCGCGACCGGATCGATGAACGAGAGCCTGTCGACGCGGCGGCGGACGATGCGGGCCACCTGGTAGAGGAGGCTGAGGTCGGACTCGACCTGGCGGGCCGCGTTGGGCCGCTGCACCTTCACCGCCACGCGGCGGCCGTTGGCGAGCTCGGCGAAGTGCACCTGGCCGATCGAGGCGGCGGCGACCGGCACCGGGTCGAAGTCGACGAACAGGCGCTCGATCGGCGACCGCAGCTCGGCCGCGATCACGTGCTCGATCTCGGCGTACGGCACCGGCGAGACGGAGTCCTGAAGCAGCCGCAGCTCGGACAGGATCTCCGGTGGGACGATGTCGGGGCGGGTCGAGAGCAGCTGGCCGAACTTCACGAACGTCGGCCCGAGCTCGTCGAGCATCTCGCGTAGATGCCGGCCGAGGGCCGGCAGGTTCTGGGCCTCGATGACGGTGGAGCGGCGCAGCGCCCGCCGCTCGAAGACGAAGCCGAACCCGTGCTTCGTCGCAACCTGGGCGATCTCACGCAGGCGGCCCATCGTGCGCCGCCTGTCCGCGAGCGTGGCCATCGCGGCCAATGTTAGGCGCTCGCGCTCCCGACGGGGCCTGGCCCCGGAAGGCGGGCCAGGCCCCGGTTGGGCTACTCCGACGCGAGGGCGCGGAGCGTCCGCTCGCCGTGATCGAAGTGCCACTCGATCGCGGGGTCGCGCGGGTTGCGCCAGGCCAGCTCGAGAGACTCGTGGCTGCGGCGCAGGTCGCCGCCGGTCACGCGGCAGACGTAGACGAGCCCCACCTGGCCGTGCGGAGCGGCCGGGAGCGACGCCGCCCGGAACTCGACCGATCCCAGGCGCACCACCTCGACGCCGAGGCCGGTCTCCTCGGCCACCTCGCGGACGACACCTTCCGCCGGCGACTCGTTCGACCCGAGCCAGCCGCCCGGCAGGCCCCAGCGGCCGTCGTCGGCGCGGCGGTCGAGCAGGACCCGGCCCTCGCCGTCGGGGATCACGGCGGTCGCTCCGACCTTCGGCGTCGGCGTGCCCAGGTCGCGGGCGAACCGCTCCCCCACCTCGGCCGTCGGCAGGCCCGCAAGCTCGGCGTAGAACTCGTCGACGATCTGGCACATCCGCAGGTAGCGGACCCGGTCGAACTCGGTCTCGGCATAGGCCCGGCCCTCGTAGGCGAGGGTGCGCAGCTCGTCCAGCAGCGCGGCCGGGTCGATCAGACGAGGCTCCGGCCCTGCATGTCCGCGGGCACGGGCAGTCCGAGCGCGGTCAGCACGGTGGGCGCGATGTCGAACAGGCGCGCGTCCGGCGGCACCGCCGCGGGCATGCCCGGGCCGGCGAAGATCGAGATCCCGAACTTGGCGTGGTTCGCGTCGTCCGGCCCCGTGTCGTTCTCGCGCACGTGGACGCGGCCGTCGCCGACCGAGCCGATCGAGCGCCAGCCGAGGTTGCCGAAGTAGGCGATCAGGTCGGGGGCGACGTTGTTCACCTCGTGGTAGAGGTCCTCGGGCCGGTAGACGCGCGTGCCGATCGAGCTGCGCCTCCTCGTCGCCGAGCGCCTCGAGCTTGCGGATCAGCTCGTCGCGGAGCGGCTCGTAGTCGGCCGGCTCGATCGACGCCGTCGGGCTCGCGCTCCTTCACGTTCAGGAAGATCCGCGAGTAGTAGCCGCCGTCGGCCCACACCCGCGTCCGTGGCCAGTCGATGGTGCAGCGGCCAATCGGCGTCTGCTCCGACGGTGGGTCGACCAGCGTCAGGTAGCCCTCGCGCATCAGCCACTCGTTGATCTGGATGCCGCCGTACATCGCCTGGGCGCCGTGGTCGGAGACGACCATGACGGCGGTGTCGTCGCCGAGGCCCTCGATCAGCGACCCCACCTCGGAGTCGAGGTAGCGGTAGTAGTCGCGGAACGCCGCCTCGAGCGGCGTGCCCGGCACGTAGTCGGGGTGGTTGGGGTCGTAGAACCGCCAGAGGGCGTGGTGCAGGCGGTCGGGGCCCATCTCGACGAGCATGAAGAAGTCCCACGGGCGGGTGTCGCGCAGGTGGCGGGCGAGCGCGAAGCGCCGCTCGGTCATCGTGTGGATGTCGCGCACCACCCGCTCGCGTTCTGTCCGTGCGGTAGTCGGGCACGTCGACCATGTAGTCGCCGACGACCTCGCGGATCTCCTCCTTGAGCGCCTCCGGGTAGGTGTAGCGGCTGTCCGTCGAGGGCGTCAGGAAGCAGCTCGACCATCTCGCCGTTCACCTGCCGCGGCGGGAACGTCTGCGGCACGCCGAGGGCGACCACGTGCTTGCCGGCCCGCGACGAGGATGTCCCACAGGCGGTCGTCGCGCACCTTCTCGGACGTCGCGAAGGCCAGCCCGTCGTAGGAGTGGTCCTTGCGGTTGCGGAAGCCGTAGAAGCCGAGCGTGCCCGGATCCTTGGACGACATCATGCACGACCACGCCGGCACGGTGATCGGCGGGTCGCAGGACTCGAGCTTGCCCCACGCCCCCCGCTCCATCAGCCCGGAGAGGACCGGCAGCTCGTCGCGCATGTCGTCGAACACGATCTCGGGCGCGACGCAGTCGAGGCCCGACGATCATCAGCCGCCGGGGACGGGTCACGCCTACTCCCCGCGGTGCGTGAAGCAGAGCATCTTCTGGTTGCGGGGGTTGTTCCACCCGCCCATGTACTCGACCTCGAGCCCGGTGCCCTCACACAGCCACTCGAAAACGCCGCGGTGGTAGTGGAAGAAGTCGCGGTCGAGATGCGTGACGAGGCCCGGCTTCTGCTGGACGTCGGAGATCTCGCGCGGGCCGCGCTCGTCCTCGTAGAACGTCGCGAAGAACTTGCCGCCCGGCGCCAGCGCCCGGTCCATCTCGACCAGGCAGCGCATGATCTCGTTGATCGACAGATGCGTGAACACCGACTGGGCGAGCGCGAAGTCGAACGGCCGGTGGAGCGTGTCGAACTCGAAGTGGTGCAGCTCGCGCAGCACGGGCTGCTTCTCGATCAGGCCCCGCGGGCGCAGGTCGAAGTCACGGCCGGCCTCGATCAGGTCGAAACGGCGGTCGATCCCGTAGTAGTGCCCGGTCTCGAGGTACTCGATGAACCGCCAGCCGCCGCGCAGCGGCCCGCAGCCGACGTCGAGCAGGTAGTGCTGCGGCTGGAGGCCGTGATCCAGCAGGTACTGGAACTGGAGCGTCCCGAGCTCCTCCCACATGCCTCCGATGCCGCGCCGGTGCCAGCCCGGGTCGACGTACTTGTAGACCTGTCGCGGCAGCGCCTTGCGGACGCGCCGCTTGACGGGGACGGGCACGATCGGCTCGATCGTCCCGAACGCGCGCTGGAGGGCCTTCTGGGTGGCGAGGCGGGCCTCGCCGGTGATTCCGCTCGGGCTCTGGGTCGCGGGCATCGCAGGACATTAGCGCGTGACGGTGTGCCAGACTGGAGGCACCGTGGCCACCGTTCTCGTCACCGCCGCCGGTGCGCCCGGCTGCCCGCGCCTGATCCGGGCGCTGCGCGAGGCCGGGCACACCGTCGTCGGCACCGACGCGAACCCGCGCTCGGCCGGCTCGCGGCTGTGCGACCGCTTCGCCGTCGTCCCGCGCGGCGACGATCCGGGCTTCATCTCGGGGATGCAGGCCGCCGCCGCCGATCTGGGCGCCGACGTCGTCTTCCCCACCTCGTCGTCGGAGATCGTGGCCTGGGCGCGCGCCCGAGACGACTTCGGCCTCCCCGTGCTGGCGGGGCCGGCTGCCGGCGTCGAGGCGGCCTCGGACAAGGCCGAGACGTTCCGGGTCGCCGACCGCGCCGGCGTCCCCCACCCGCGCACGATCGAGGTGGACGACCCCGACGCCTTCGCGGCCGCGGTACGCGAGCTCGGCTACCCGCAGCGGCGCGTCGTCATGAAGCCGACCCAGGCCAAGGGCTCACGGGGCTTCCGCATCCTCGATCCGACCGCCGACCGGCGTCGCTGGCTGCTCGAGTCGCGGCCGAGTGAGGCCGCGCCGGAGCGGCTCGAGGACGTGCTGGAGCTGCTCGGCCGGGGCTCGTTTCCGGCCTACATCGTGCAGGAGTACCTGGACGGGCCGGAGGAGACCGTCGACGCAATCTGCCTCGGCGGCGAGCTGCTGCTGCCGATGACCCGCACGCGTGAGGCGCTGCGCGCCGGCCTCGCGATGGATTTCACCCTGCTCGAGCGGCCGCAGGAGGAGGCGCACTCGGCCCGGCTGTCCGAGGTGCTTCGGATGGACTACTTCCTGTCCGTCCAGTTCAAGGGCGGCAAGCTGATGGAGATCAACCCGCGCGTCTCGACGATCGTCTACACGCCCGACGTCAACCCGCCGGCGCTCGCCGTCGGCCTCGCCCTCGGCACGACGGACCCCCAGGAGCTGCGCCGACTGCGGCCGCGCGTCCCGATCGGTAGACGCGCGATCCGCTATTTCGACCAGGTCGAGTTCGCCTGAGCAGCTGGTTCAAGCGGGCGGTTGCGGACGGGGCGGCCGGTAGAATCGCCCGCTCATGAGCGCATCCGCACCACGTGGGCCGGCCGCCGTCGTCGCAGACGTCGGCTGGGTGAACGGCCTGGCCGCGATCCGCTCGCTCGGGCGTAGCGGCGTCCGGGCGCTGGCGGTCGACCACCGCCCCTGGGCGCTCGGCTTCCGGTCGCGCTATGCGACGCCCGTGGCCGCTCCCGACCCCGTCGCCGACGAGGACGGCTTCGTCGCGGCGCTCGCCCGGCTGGGCCGGACGCTGGAGGGCCCGGTGCCCGCCTTCGCCACCCACGACGAGCACGTGAACGTGCTCGCCAGGCGCAGCGCCGACATCGGCCCGGTGTTCCGGCCGTGCTCACCGGAGTGGGACGTGCTCGAGGCGATCCAGCGCAAGCGCCACCAGCTCGATGTCGCGACGGAGGCCGGCGTGCCGGTGCCGGCCACCCGCCACCCCCGCTCTGCCGCCGACGCGCGCACGGCCGCCGACGAGATCGGCTACCCGGTGCTGGTGAAGCCGTCCGATCCGGTCGGGTTCAAGCGGATCCACAACCGGCAGGCGTTCCGGTGCGAGTCGGCCGCCGAGGTCGAGACCGCCTACGCAGGGGCCGAGCCGTTCGAGCCGATGGTGCAGGAGTACATCCCCGGCGGCGACGAGGAGCTCTACACCCTCGGCAGCTACCTCACCGGCGACGGCGAGGCGCTCGGGATCTTCACGGGCCGCAAGCTGCGTCAGACCCGCCAGCACATGGGCGTGTGCCGCGTCGCCGAGGCGGTGTGGGTGCCCGAGGTGGCCGATCATGGGCTTGCGCTGCTGCGGGCGCTGCGCTTCCGCGGCATCTCACAGGTCGAGTTCAAGCGCGACCCTCGCACCGGCGAGTACAAGCTGATCGAGGTGAACCCGCGGCTGTGGCAGTGGCACGGCCTCGCCACCGCCTGCGGCGTCGACCTGACCCACATCGCCTACCTCGACCTGATCGGCAGCCCGCCCCCGCCGCAGCGGATGACGAACGAGGGCCGGCGCTGGGCGATCACCTTCATGACCGGCGCCGGCCACGCGATCCAGAAGCCGCCCTACACCGACGCGCTGCTCGCGCGCGACGACCCCAGGCCGGCGCTCGTCCAGCTCGGGCGGGTCGCCCGCGGCGGCGTGCGCGCGGCCCGCGGCCGGGCGGCTGCGAGCACGGCGGTCTCACGCCTCACCCGGCACGTGGAGCGGCATGGCTAGCGGCAACGGCGACAAGCCGCTGCGCGTCCTCGGCGTCGGCAACGGCCGCTCGATCATCTTCCTGCGCTGGGCCTGGCGGGTCGCCGAGCTCGGCCACGACGTGCACGTCGTCTCCGACACGTTCACCGACCGGTCGGAGGAGCTCCAGGGCATCACCGCCCACCGCGTCCAGGAGCTCGAGTTCGGCACGCGGCTCAAGGGCGTGCGGCGGATGCGGTTCGCGCCGGCGATCCGCAACCTCGCCAGGAGCCTCGACGTCGACCTCATCCATGCCCACTACCTGCTGCCGTACGGCTACTGGGCGGCAGAGGCGGGCGTCCACCCGCTCGTGATGAGCCCCTGGAACACCGACATCTTCACGTACGGCCGCGACCGCGCCCGTGGCCGCAAGCGCGTCCGTGCCGCCGTCGCGGCAGGCGACGACTATGTCGTCAGCTCGATCGGTAACGCCGACGAGACCGTTCGCCTGGGCGCCGATCCCGACCGCGTGCACCGGATCGTCTGGTACGTCGACCTGCGCCCGTTCGGCCCCGAGCACCGCCGGCCCGGCCTGGCCGCCCGCTACGGCTGGCCCGACGACTCGCTCGTGATCCTGTCGCTGCGCAACTACCGCCCCAACACCAACCTCGACGTGCTGCTGCGGGCGTTCGACCGCGTGTCGAGGGAGGAGCCGCGCGTGCGCCTGATCATGGCCGCCCGGGGCGGCTGGATCCGCGACGAGATCGAGGCCGTGCTCGACGAGCTCGAGCTGCGCGACCGCGTCGCCCAGATGTTCGCGGCGCCGGACGAGCTGGCCGAGCTGTGCGCGTCGTCGGACATCGGCGTCTCGATCGCCTCGACCGACGCCACTCCGGCCTCCATGATCGAGTCGATGGCCTCCGGCCTGCCGATGGTGATGGGCGACGCAATCACGATCGACGAGTGGGTCACGACGGGCGAGGGCGGCGAGGTCGTCGACTGCCGCGACGTGGACGCCGTCACCGCCGCACTGCTCAAGCTCGTGCGCGACCCGGATCTGCGGTCCCGCTACGGCGAGCGCAACATCCGCGTGACCCGCGAGCGGCTGCCGCCGCCGGGGCCCGCGCTGGTCGACCTCTACCGCGACATGCTCGGCCGCCGATGAGGGTGCTCTGCCTGGGCATGGACGGCGCCGACTACGGCCTCGTCGGCGAGTTGCTCGAGCAGGGCCGGCTGCCCACGCTCGCGGGCATCGTCCGCGACGGCGCCTACGGACCGCTGCGCTCGACCGTGCCCGCCGCGACCCCCACCGCCTGGTCATCGTTCCTGACCGGCCTGAACCCGGCCCGCCACGGCATCTTCAACTTCTCGACGAACGCGAACCGGGCGCCGTCTCGCCTCGAGAGCGCGCGCAGCCGCTCCGGCGTGCCGCTGTGGCGGACGCTGGGCGCCGCCGGGGTGCGCTCGGCGTTCGTCACCGTGCCGTTCACGTACCCGGCTGAGGAGATGGACGGGATCATCGTGTCCGGCTACGGCGGCCCGCCCGAGCCGCAGATCGTCCCCGCTGCGGCGGCGGCCGCGATCCACGCCCGCCACCCCGGCCTCGTCACCGCCCACCACCCCATGCGCGAGCGCTGGTGGGAGGACTTCGACCGCTATGCCCGGCTGCTGGTCGAGCACGTCGGCGAGATCGAGTCGGTATGCGAGCAGTGCTTCGAGCTCGAGCCCGACCTGGGCGTGCTCGTCGTCGACTTCATGAGCACCGACTTCGCCGGGCATCTCGGCTACGCCCGGCTCGACCCGGGCCATCCCGCCCACGACGCCGCCAACGCCGGCGACGAGCTCGTCCAGGTCTACGAGGCGGTCGACGCGGCATGCGGCCGCCTGATCGACGCGGCCCGGGAGCGGTTCGGCGAGGAGCCGACCGTGCTGATGATGTCCGACCACGGCATGAAGCCGATGTACTGGGTGTTCCACCTCAACCGCTGGCTCGAGCAGCATGGCTACCTGCGCTACCGCTCGCGCTCGCTGCAGCGGATGAAGGGCACGCGCCTGCGCTCGCTGGCAGGCGTCGACCAGCGCCTGGCGCGCACGTCGGGGATCTACACCCGCATCGCCGATGCGCTCCCGCTCGTGCCGCGGGCCGCCGCCGACCGCGCGTTCGCCGACATCGACTTCCCCCGCACCCGCGCCTACTCGTTCGCGACCGGCGGCCAGGTGTATCTGGGCGAGTCGAGCGGCGCCTCCGCCGATCCCGCCCTGGCGGAGCGAATCGCCACGGAGCTCGAGGCCGAGCGCCATCCCGAGACCGGCGAGCCGATGCTGCGGGTGCTGCGCAAGCCCGACATCTACCACGGCCCCCACATCGACCGTGCCCCCGACCTGATCGTGCTCTCGATCGACGAGCGCATCCACGTCGACTCGCTGCGCCGCAGCGGCACGCCCGCCATCGAGGTGCACGCGACACTCGACCCGGAAAACGCCTACGGCTACTCGGGCCACCACGGCATCGACGGCATCCTCGGCGCGCGCGGTCCCGGCATCCGCCCGGGCACGTGCCCGGCGGCTCCGGCATCGTCCAGATGGCCGCGACCATCCTGCGGCTGCACGGGATCGAGGCGGACGGGCTCGACGGCGCCCCCATCGACGCGATCCTGGCCGGGGAGGGCGACGCGGTGCGCGTCGCCGCCCGAGGGACGGACGGGAGCGACGAGGGCGTCTACAGCGCCGACGAGGAGGCGGGGATCCTCGAGCGGCTGCGCGACCTCGGCTACGAGTGACGGCGCCGCGGCTCGAGCTCGACGTTCCCGAGGGGTTCGCCGCCGAGGCCCGCTGGACGCTCGAGACGCTGCTTCGTGCGTGCGCCGCCCCGGCGGCCGAGGCCGTCGGCTACGGGGGTGCCGGCGGGCTCGAGGTGTCGGAGCGGGCCTGGGAGCTGTTCGCCGCGGGGGGTGCGGTCACGCCGACTCCCGCCGGCGACGGGATGCTCGACTTCGGCGACGGCGCCCGCGACCTAGTCGCAAGCGCGTTCTGGCACTTGTCCCGCTACGAGGAGCGCGGCGGCGCCCGCGACGAGCACGGCCGCTTCCCCGCCCGGGCGGCGCTGGCGGATCCCGAGCGGCCGGCGGTCGATTCGCTCCTGCGGGGCTTCCGCGCGCACGTCGGCGATCACGGCGCGACGCCGTTCACGGTCGCGCTGACGCACGACGTCGACATCCCCTGGCGCTGGAGCCGGCCGCAGGCCCTGCGCGGGGCGGCCGCCCGCGCGCGGGCCGCTGCCCGCGAGCGGCGCACGCGCGATCTCGCGGCCGAGGCGGCGGGCCTGGCCGCCGCGCCGATCCGGCGCCTCTCCCGCACCGACCCCAACTGGTCGTACGAGCGCATCGCGGCCATCGAGCGCGCCCACGGCGGCCGCTCGACATACTTCGTCATGGCCGGGCACGGCCACGCCGCGGACGGCCCCGACCCGGCCGCCTACAACCGCTTCCGCCCCGCGATCGTCGCCCAGGTCGCCGCCCAGGGTGACGAGGTGGGCCTGCACCCGAGCTACCTCACATCACAGCGGCCGCAGCTGCTGGCCGACGAGCGCGAGCGGCTCGAGGCGCTCACCGGCGCCCGCGTGCCCGGCGTGCGGTTCCACTACCTGCGCCACGACACGCACGCGACGCTGCCCGAGCTCGAGGGGCTCGGCTTCGCGTACGACTCGAGCCAGGGCTACGGCGACGCCATCGGCCTCCGCGCCGGGTTCTCGTTCCCCTACCGGCCGTTCCACCTGGCCGAGCGGCGGCCGCTCGACCTCGTCGAGCTGCCCATGGCCGTGATGGACGCGACGCTCGCCGAGCAGCGCTATCTGGGGCTCACCCCGCGCGCGGGTCTCGAGCGCACGCTGGGCCTGCTCGAGCGGGTGGCGGACGTCGGCGGCACGGTGGCGATCCTGTGGCACACCGACCGCTTCAGCCGCGAGTACGCGCGCGGTTGGGACCGCGTCTACGCGGACGTCCTCGAGTGGGTGGCCGATCGCGGCGGCCGGCTGGTCACGGCCGCGGACGCCGCTGTGATCTAGCGGGAGCGGCCGTGTGCGCGCCGGCGGCGGCGGCGCGACGACGGCGCCTCCGATGCCGGGACGGGCGGCGCGCCTCCGTCGCCTGCGCCTGCAGTGGCCGGCACGGGAACCGGCTCGGGGCTGCGGCGACGCACCGGCGGGGAGACCTCACCCGAGCGCTCCAGGTCGTGGCGGCGCTTGACGAACCCGGGCTCGCGCTCCAGGAAGATCGCCAGGAGCGGCGCGGCGATGAAGATCGACGAGTAGGCGCCTGAGGCGATGCCGACGATGAGCGCGAAGGCGAAGTCCTTCAGCGAGCCCGACCCGAAGACGAACAGCAGCACGACCGGGATCAGCGTGACCAGCGACGTGTTCAGCGATCGGGTGATCGTCTCGGCCAGCGACTCGTTCACGATCTTCGAGGCCGTGTAGCGGCGCAGGATCGGGATGTTCTCGCGCACGCGGTCGAACACGATCACCGTGTCGTACATGGAGTAGCCGAGCACGGTCAGGACGGCCGCGATGGTGTCGGCGGTGACCACCCTCCCCGAGAGCGAGTAGATGCCGATCGTGAGCAGGATGTCGTGGCCGAGCGCGATCATCACCGGGAGCGCGTACTTCCACTCGAACCGGAACGACACGTAGATGAAGATGATGATCAGCGAGAAGAGCACCGCCAGGTAGGCCGAGTCGAGCACCGACTGGCCGAACGACGAGCTCACATCCGCGGAGTCGGTGATCTTCGTCGCCTCTCCGAAGCGCGTCTTCAGCTGCGTCAGGAGCTTGTCCTGGGTCGGGTGCGAGAGGAATTGCGACTCGACCTGGAACTGGGTGTAGGTCGTTCCCTGCGGCGCCTGCGTCGACGTCACCCCCTGCACCTGCGGCTGGCTGATTCCGGCGCTCGTCACGGCATTCGTCGCCGCTCCGACCGACACCGGTCTCGGCGTCACGAAGGTGAGCTTGCTGCCGCCGGTGAAGTCGATCCCGCGGTTCAGGCCCTTCACGCCGAGGCTGAGCGCGCCGGCGATCAGGATCACGGCGGAGATGGTGAACCAGAGCCGTTTGCGGCCGATGAAGTCGTACTTCTTCCAGCGGTCGCCGGTGCCGACCGACCCGAGCACCCACCGGCTCCTCATGAAGTCGAAGCCGCTCAGCACGCCGAGCATCGCCCGGGTGAAGACGACGGCCGTGAAGATCGACGTGACGACGCCGATCAGCAGCATGAGCGCGAATCCCTTGACGCTCGACGTCGCCGCGGCGTAGAGCACGCCGGCCGCGATCAGCGTGACGACGTTCGCGTCGATGATCGTGTGG
Organism: uncultured Actinomycetes bacterium; assembly: GCA_963708365.1. GTDB lineage: Bacteria > Actinomycetota > Thermoleophilia > Gaiellales > JAICJC01 > JAICJC01. Next base: position 28,700 of record CAVPSM010000002.1, on the reverse strand, counting down.
AAGCCGCGCCGGTAGCCGGTGGCGATCGCCGCCCGCATCGATTTGCCCGCGCGCACCTCCTCCTTGATGCGCTCGAAGATGACGATGTTCGCGTCGGCCGCGACGCCGATCGTGAGGATCGTGCCTGCGATCCCCGGCAGCGTCATCGTCACCGGCAGGGCGGCAACGATCCCCGCCAGCAGCACCCCGTAGATGATTAGCGCGATGTCGGCGATCAGGCCGAGGAAGCCGTAGAAGACGAGCAGGAAGATCATCACGAACACGAGCCCAGCGATCCCCGCGATGACGCCGTTTCGGAGCGAGTCCTTGCCCAGCGACGCGGACACGAGCTGCTGCGAATACGGCGAGAACTTGACCGGCAGCGTGCCCGACTGGATCTCGAGCGCGATCCGGTTCGCATCCGACGTGGTCAGGCCGGTGATCTCGCTGCCCGGGCTCGTCGGCGAGTCGGCGGCGATGCCGTCCGGGAACTGCTGCGGGTCGATCGTCGGCGCGGCGACGAGCTGGTTGTCGACGACGATCGCGTTCGGCAGCGGCCGCCCGGCCAGGAGGCCGGCCTGAGAGATCTGGCGGGTGATGTTGTGGAAGTCGGTGCCGCCGCCGTTCTTGTACTGCAGCGAGACGATCGGCTGACCGTTCTGGTCGGTCGTCGCCTGGGCGCTCGAGATCTCGTTGCCGGTCACGATCTCGTGGTCGCCCGTCGGCAGGTGGAACAGATACCAGACGGTCGGCGCGGCGTTCGTCGGCGCGTCCGGGCAGCCGTTCTTGACGTCGCAGCTGACCGCAGCGTCGCCGCCGGGGACGGCCCGCCAGATCGTGTGCGGGGGCTGGGTGTGCAGATGCAGGTCGTTCAGGACCTGCGCCTTCCGCGGCTCGATGCGCGAGCGGATGCCGCCGCGGCTGACGAGGTCATGGGACGTCTTGTTGAAGAGCGCCCAGCCGGCCGGGGTGACGCCCTTCTTCAGCGTCGGCTCGGCGGCCGTCAGCATCGAGTAGAGCGATCGCGGGTGGGCCTGGAAGTCGGAGACCCGCGACACGGGCGTCAGGGTCTTGTAGAAGTCGAACGCCTGCAGCTGGCCGGCGACCAGCAGGTTCGCGACAGCGTTCGGGTCCTTCACGCCCGGGATCGAGATGTCGATCGTGTTGTCCGCCGTCGAGGTGCGGATCTCGGGCTGGAGGATGCCGCGCGGGTCGATGCGCTTGCGCATGACGTCGGCCGCGGTCTGGAGGTCCGTCGCCGAGACGGAGTTGCCGTGGATCGGGCGTGCCTTCAGCACCACCTCCAGGCCTCCGCGCAGGTCGAGGCCGAGCGTGAAGCCGCGCACGGCGACCGTCGTCAGCGCGGCCGCCATCAGCACGACCACGACCGCCAAAATGCCCAGGTTCCGGCGTTTCTCGCTCACGAGTCGGGAAGTGTAGATGCTGGCGAAGCGTTGCTCACCGACTCATGGTGCCCGGAGTTGGCGTTTCCCGCCACCTCTGCGCGCAGCTCGGCGAAGCGGCCGGCAGCGATCGCCGCCCGGGCGCGCGCGGCCAGGTCGAGCAGATGGTGCAGGTTGTGGATCGAGAGCAGGCGCAGCCCCGAGATCTCCGACTGGGCGATGAGGTGGCGGATGTAGGCGCGGGAGAAGCCCGGTGCACGCGGGGCACGCGCATCCCTCGACGAGCGGGCCGCGGGTCGGTCGCGAAGCCGGCGTTCCGCAGGTTGATCCGGCCCGCCGGGGACGAGCGCCGAGCCGGTGCGGCCCAGCCGGGTCGGGAGCACGCAGTCGAACATGTCGACGCCCCGGGCGATCGCCCTCGATCAGGCCCTGCGGGTCGCCCACGCCCATCAGGTAGCGGGGTCGAGTCGGCGGGCAGGAGCTCGGTCGTTGCCGCGAGTGTCTCGAGCATCGGCTCGCGCTTCTCGCCGACCGACAGGCCGCCGACGGCGTAGCCGTCGAAGCCGATGCCGACGATCTCCTCCGCGCTTCGCTCGGCGCAGCTCGAGGTCGGTACCGCCCTGGACGATCCCGAACGCCGAGCTGGCCCTCTGCCCGCGGCTGGGCGCGGCTGCGGCGCGGCCCAGATGCCGGTGCGGCGCACGGCCGCCTCGACGCGGGCGCGGTCGACGCCGGCGGGCGGGCACTCGTCGAACGCCATCGCGATGTCGGAGCCGAGCAGGCGCTGCACGCGCATGGCGACCTCGGGGGTGAAGCGGTGCTGCGAGCCGTCGTAGACCGAGCGGAAGCGCACGCCCTCGTCGTCGATGCGCGTCGGCCGTGTGCAGCAGCGAGAACACCTGGAAGCCGCCAGAGTCGGTCAGGACGGGGCCGTCCCAGCCGCTGAAGCGGTGCAACGCCGCCCATCTCGTCGATCAGCTCCGCGCCGGGGCGGAAATAAAGGTGGTAGGCGTTCGCGAGCACGATCCTGGCGCCCAGGTCGCGCAGCTCGGACGGCAGCATCGCCTTCACGGTCGCCTTCGTGCCGACCGGCATGAAGACCGGCGTCTGGACCGGCCCGTGCGCCGTCTCGAGGACGCCCGCGCGGGCGCCGCCGTCGGTGGCCGTGATGCGGAAGGGCGAGCTCACAGCAGCAGCATCGCATCGCCGAAGCTGTAGAAGCGGTACTCCCGCTCCACCGCGGTGCGGTAGAGGCGCGGATCTGCGTCGGTTCCGGCGAAGGCCATCACCAGCGCGAGCAGCGTCGAGCGGGGCAGGTGGAAGTTCGTGACCAGCGCGCCCGACGGCCCTGAACTCGATGGCCGGGCTCGATCAGGAGGCGGGTGCGCCCGTCGAGCGGGCCGCGCTCCGCTCCGCCCCACACCGTCTCCAGCACGCGCACGCTCGTGGTGCCCACGGCGACGATGCGCCGGCCTGCGTCGAGGGCCGCGTCGATCGCGCCGGCGGCGGCCGGGCCGACCGCGTAGGCCTCGCTGTGCATCGGATGCTCGTCCAGGTCGGCCTCGCGTCACCGGCCGGAACGTGTCGAGGCCCACGCCGAGCGTCACCTCCACCACCTCGTGGCGGGCGCGCAGCCGGTCGAGCAGCTCGGGCGTGAAGTGCAGGCCCGCGGTGGGCGCCGCCGCCGAGCCGGGGTGGCGTGCGTAGACGGTCTGGTAGCGCTGTGGATCGGCCGGCTGCTCGTGGATGTACGGCGGCAGCGGCATCTCCCCCACCCGCTCCAGGAGCGTCTCTATGGGGACTGTCCCCGCAGGCCGCAGCGTGACCAGCACACGGCCCTCGTCGAGGTGGCGCTCGATCGTGAGCTCGAGGTCGCCGGCGGTCACCGTCTCGCCGTCGCGGAGCCGGCGGGCGGGACGGGCCAGCGCCTCCCAGCGTGCCGTCCGGGCTGCGGCTCGAGCAGCAGCACCTCCGCCGCGCCCCCGGTCTCCCGTCGCGCCCGCACGCGCACCGGCAGGACGCGGGTGTCGTTCAGCGACGACGAGGTCGTCCGGCGCGAGCTCGGTCCAGAAGGTCGCGGAAGTGGCGGTGGCGCACGGCGCCGGTCGCCCGGTCGTAGACGAGCAGCCGGGCGCTGTCGCGCGGCTCGGCCGCGGTCTGGGCGATCAGCCCGGGCGGAAGGTCGTAGTCGAGGTCGTCGGTGCGCATCGGAGCACGTAGCGGTTCCGCGCGGGGCCGGGGATGATGTCGAGGTGGTCGGGATGGATCCGGAACGGCGCCTGGACGCCCGAGACGAACAGCTCGCCGGGCCGGCCAGGTACCAGCGCCGGCGCCGCTCGACCGCACGGATGTGGACGTGGCCGTTGCGCCACGAGCCGATCGCCGTGAAGTCGAGCCGTGCGTTCCCGGTGCCGTCGGCGTTCTGGACGACCGGGCCCTGACGGCGAAGCCGAAGCCGGTGACGACCCCGAGCTCCTGGCGGCCGGTCGGTTCAGGCGCAGGCACGCGGACGAGACCTGGAAGGCCGGGCCCTTCGAGCCCTTCTCGATCGACGCGCAGGCCGATGGCGGCCGACGCGGCGACGGCGAGCGCGCGCCGGCACCAGGGGATCAGCAGCGCCCACTGCGCGATGGGCGGCCCGGATGTACCGCTGCATCCGACCGATCTGGAGCACGTCTGTCCAGAACAGGCGCGGGTCGCGCGCCGGCGCGCGGCAGGCCGAGATGCTCGTAGCCGGCCGGCGTCACCACCCGCCCGCGCGGCGTGCGCTGGAGCAGGCCCAGCTGGAGCAGGTACGGCTCGTAGACGTCCTCCAGCGTGTCCGGCTCCTCGCCGATCGCGACGGCCAGCGTCGAGAGCCCGACCGGCCCGCCCGCGAATCGTCTCCGCGACGGCGCGCAGGATCTCGCGGTCCATCCGCTCCAGCCCGGCGCCGTCGACCTCGAACAGCTCCAGCGCCTCGATCGCGATCCGCGTGCGTGACCTCGCCCTCGTGGCGCACCTGGGCGAAGTCGCGCACGCGGCGCAGGATCCGGTTCGCGACCCGCGGCGTGCCCCGCGAGCGGCGGGCGATCTCGTCGGCGCCGCCCGCGTCGATCCGCACCGCCGAGGATCCGCGCCGAGCGCTCGCACGATGCGGCCCAGCTCCGCCGCGCCGTAGTAGTCGAGCCGGTGGGTGATGCCGAAGCGGTCGCGCAGCGGCGTCGTCAGCAGGCCGGTGCGGGTGGTGGCGCCGACCAGCGTGAACGGCTTGAGCTCGAGCCGCAGCGAGTGCGCGCCGGGGCCCTGGCCGATGACGATGTCGATGCAGCCGTCCTCCATCGCCGGGTAGAGCAGCTCCTCGATCGCCCGGTTGAGGCGGTGGATCTCGTCGATGAAGAGCACGTCGGTCGGCTCGAGCGCGGTCAGGATCGCCGCCATGTCGGCCTTGCGGTCGATCGCCGGGCCCGGACATGACGCGCAGGCGACGGAGCCCATCTCGGCGGCGATGATCCCCGCCAGCGACGTCTTGCCCAGGCCGGGCGGCCCGGCCAGCAGCACGTGCTCGCAGGGCTCGCCGCGCGCGCGGGCGGCCTCCAGGAAGATCGCGAGCTGCTCCTTGACCGCTCCTGGCCGACGAACTCGGACAGCCGCCGCGGCCGCAGCGTCCGGTCGAGCTCCTCCTCGCCCGGCGCCAGCAGGGGGTCGGGGATCCGCGGGCCGGCCTCGGCGCTCATGCGCCCGCCCGGCCGAGCGCCAGCGCGCGCACCCGCTCCTCGACCGGCAGCTCGTCGTCGACCTCGCGCAGCGCCGACTCGGCCTCGGACACCGTCATGCCCAGCCCGACCAGCGCGTCGCGGGCGGCGGTGTGGCCGTCACCGGCTGGCGGGCGCTCCGTCGGCGACGGCGACCGGCAGCGAGCGCCGACCTTGTCCTTGAGGTCGATCACGACCCGCTCCGCGGTCTTCCGGCCGATGCCCGTGATGCTGGTGAAGAGCGCGTGGTCGGCCGTCGGCGACCGCCCGCCGGATCTGGTCGGGCTCGTAGCCGGACACGATCGCGAGGGCGGCCTTGGGGCCGACGCCGGAGACGCCCAGCAGCAGCTCGAACAGCTCCCGCTCGGCGGCCTGGGCGAACCCGAACAGCTGCAGCGCGTCCTCGCGCACGTGCAGGTGGTGACCAGCGTGATCTCGCCGTCGCCGGCCGCGGCCGCGCAGCCGCACCGCCGACGAGGTGGCGAGCAGGTCGTAGCCGACGCCCGCCACGTCGAGCACGACCCTGCCGGCCGCGGCTCGACACGACCCGGCCGCGGAGCGAGGCGATCATCCGGCCGCCCGCCTTCAGGCGCGGCGACGGCGCGACCTGCGCGTGGCACACGGCCACCGCCAGGGCGTCGGCGGCGTGGTCGGGCGTCAGCCGGGCGCGTCGAGCCGCAGCGATCGCCGGCACCATCCGCTGCACCTGCGCCTTGTCGGCGCGGCCGAAGCCGCAGACCGTGCATCTTGACCTCGGCCGGCGGGTAGCCCGGCGGCGCTCAGCCCCGCCGCCCGCAGGCGGTCAGCACGGCGCCGCGGGCCTGGCCGACCGACAGCATCGTGCGCGGGTTGCCGCCGACGTACAGGTCCTCCAGCGCGACCGACGCCGGCTCGTGCCGCTCGATCAGGTCCGCCACCTCGCGAAGATGTGCGCGAGCCGCTGCTCCATCGGCTCGCCGGCGGACGTGGCGATCACGCCGTGGTCCACGGCTCCAGCCGGCTGCCGTCTGCCCGGACGACGCCGAAGCCCGTCGCGGCCGTGCCCGGATCGATGCCCAGCACGATCATGCGCCCACTGTACCGCCCGGACCGGACGTCGGCCGAACGCGCGTTCGCGAATCGACGGTGCCAGGCACCGACAGGGCGAAACTGACGTGCCCGTCGGCGACAGTCCCACCTGCCGGCGTCTACCCGGCGACGGCTTCCAGCACCGCTTCGGGGATGTCGAAGTTCGCGTAGACCTCCTGGACGTCGTCGTTGTCCTCCAGCGCGTCGACCAGGCGCAGCAGCTTGCGAGCGCCGTCCTCGTCGAGCTCGACCGTGGTCTTCGGCACCATCGTCAGCTCGGCCGACGTGCATCGGCATGCCGGCGGCCTCGAGGCGCGTCGCGGACCGCGGCCAGATCGGTCGGCGTCGGTCGTCACCTGCCAGCTCGACTCGTCCTGGCCGACGTCCTCGGCGCCGGCGTCGGCGGCCGCCAGCACGACGTCGTCCTCGTCGACCTCGTCGGCGGGCACCAGGATCACGCCCTTGCGCTCGAACTGCCAGGCCACCGAGCCCGGGCGTGCCCAGGCTCGCAGTTCGAGCTTGCGTGAAGATGCCGCGGACGTCGGCGGCGGTGCGGTTGCGGTTGTCGGTCAGCGCCTCGACGATGATCGCGACCCCCTCCGGGCCCGTAGCCCTCGTAGGTGACCGCCTCGTAGGCGTCGGCGCCCTCGCCGCCGCCCGCGCCCGCTGGACATCGCGCGCTCGATGTTGTCCTTCGGCATCGAGTAGGAGCGCGCCTTCGCGATCGCCGCCGCCAGCGTGGCGTTGGCCTCGGGATCGGGCCCGCCCTCCTTGGCCGCGACGATGATCGCGCGCGAGAGCTTCGTGAAGAGCTTGCCGCGCTTCTTGTCCTCGGCGCCCTTCTTGTGCTTGATCGTCGACCACTTGGAGTGACCGCTCACGCCGCCACCTCCTCCGCGCCGGGCCGAGCATCGACGGCGAAGCGGCGGTGCAGCCGCAGGTCGCCGGTCAGCTCGGGGTGGAACGCCGCCGCCAGCACGCGGCCCTGGCGCGCGGCGACCGGCGTGCCGCCGTGCTCGGCCGACGCACCTCGACACCGTCGCCGAGCCGCTCGATCCGCGGCGCCCGGATGAACACGCCCGGTCATCGGCTCCGTCCTCGCCGACGAGCCGCACCGGCGCCTCGAAGCTGGCCACCTGGCGGCCGTAGGCGTTGCGGCGCACGTCGATGTCGATCAGGCCCAGGTAGTGCTGGTCGGGCCGGCCGTCGCCGGCGTGGTGGGCCAGCACGATCATGCCGGCGCAGGTGCCCAGCAGGGCGCCGCCGCCGGCGTGCAGGTCGCGGATCGGCGCCTCCAGGTCGTAGGCCTCGATCAGCTTGCTGATCGTGGTCGACGATTCGCCGCCCGGGATGACCAGGCCGTCGAGTCCGTCGAGCTGTCGCGCGCCGCCGCACCTCGACCGCGCTCGACGCCGACGCCGGCGAGCGCGCCGACGTGCTCGCGAAACGCCCCCTGCAGGGCGAGGACGCCGACCTCTACCAGCCACGGGTCTGCAGCAGACCGCTCTCGCCGAGCTCCGCGATCTCGGTGCCGCACCATCGCCTCGCCCAGCCCGGACGACACCTCGGCCAGGATCGCCGGTCGTTGAAGTGGGTCGTCGCCTTGACGATCGCCTCGGCGCGCGGCCGGGGTCGTCGCTCTTGAAGATGCCGGAGCCGACGAAGACGCCGTCGGCGCCGAGCTGCATCATCAGCGCCGCGTCGGCCGGGGTGGCGATGCCCGCCGGCGGTGAACGTCACGACCGGCAGCCGGCCGTGCGCGGCGCAGACCTCGCGCACCAGCTCGTAGGGCGCGCGGTGCTCCTTGGCGGCCGCGTACAGCTCGTCCTCGTCCATCGAGCCGGAGCCGCCGGATCTCGCCCAGGATCGCGCGCATGTGGCGCACCGCCTCGACGACGTTGCCGGTGCCGGCCTCGCCCTTCGAGCGGATCATGGCCGCGCCCTCGGCGATCCGCCGCAGCGCCTCGCCGAGGTTGGTCGCGCCGCAGACGAACGGGACGGTGAACTCCCACTTGTTGATGTGGTTGGCCTCGTCGGCCGGCGTCAGCACCTCGGACTCGTCGATGTAGTCGACCTCGAGGGCCTCCAGGATCTGCGCCTCGACGAAGTGGCCGATCCGGGCCTTGGCCATGACCGGGATCGTCACCGCCTCCTGGATCTCGCGGACCTTGGCCGGATCGGCCATGCGGGCCACGCCGCCGTCGCGGCGGATGTCCGCGGGAACGCGCTCGAGCGCCATCACCGCGCACGCGCCGGCGTCCTCGGCGATGCGCGCCTGCTCGGCGTTGGTGACGTCCATGATCACGCCGCCCTTGAGCATCTCGGCGAGCCCGCTCTTGACTCGCATGGTTCCGGTCTCAGCCACAGCAGCTCGTCCCCTTCTCTGGCGAGAATTCTCTCGCCAGATGTGTAGACGCCGGGCCTGCTGCGGGCGGCTAGCCGCTGCTTCTGAGCGCTCGAGCCCGTCGGCGTCGAGCACCCAGATCAGCCGCTCGCGGACGTCGATCAGCCCGCCGTCGCGGAGCTCGTTCATGACCTTGGTCAGCGTCTCGCGGCTGGTGCCGATCATCTCGGCCAGCTGGACGTGCGTGAACCGCTCGTCGATGCGGATGCCGGTGCGCGTGACCCGGCCGTAGCGATCCATCAGCGCCAGCAGCTGCCCGGCCAGCCGGGCGGGGACGCCACGGAAGGCGAGGCTCTCGATCTGATCCTCGGCCGAGCCGCAGCCGCTCCGCCAGCGACCGGATCAGGTTGAGCGCGACCCGCGGGTGTTCGGCGATCGCGCGCTCCAGCTCGGCGGCCGGAGCACCCGTAGCACCGCGTCGACCATGGCCTCGGCGTACGCGTCGTGGAGCGCCTCGCCCTGAGCACCGAGATCGGCCGAACGCCTCGCCCTCGTCGAGCATCGTCGAGCGTGAGCTGACGGCCGTCGTGGGCGCTGCGGTAGAGCCGGACGCGGCCCGATCTCACGACGTACATCGCATCCGCCCGGTCGTACGGCGAATAGATCAGCTCGCCCTTGCGGAACCGCGCTGCCCCGAAGCGTCCACCGAGATCGGCCAGGACCCGTTCGGAGAGGCCCTCCAAGATCTCGCTATCGAACATCTGGTCTGCGGTCTGGCTCACGGATCCTCGTTCGTTCCTCTGCTACTACGGACGTCGAGGCGGACCGGTTCTTACCGAGCTGCATCGGTAGCATGGACCCGCTCGATGGAATGAGCCAAATTTTCGCCGGGGGTGTAGCTCAGCTGGTTAGAGCAGCGGACTCATAATCCGTTCGTCGCTGGTTCGAATCCAGCCGCCCCCATGAAACGGCAGGCGGCCGCAAACCCAGGTCCAGAACGGGTTTGCGGCCGCTTAGGCTAGGCGCCGAGGCCGCCGAGCAGGCCGGCCGAGTTGAACGGCGTGGCGCCGGCGGGGGCCTTCACGGTGAAGTCCTGATTCCAGTCGCTGAACGAGATGTCCAGGTTCAGGTCGACGCTCTTCAGGCCGCTGGCCTGGCCCTGCAGGGAGGGCGGCACGTCCATCGAGAACTTGAGGTTCTCGTTGGTCGGCAGGTGGGTCGAGCTGTCGAACGAGAGCGACCCGTGGGCCGTCTTGACCGCCCGCTGCACCTGGGCCATCTGGACCTTGTCCTTGGCGGTGATGCCGCTCTGGCTGACCTTGGAGATATCCGCGAAGAGCCGCGCGAAGTCGACGTCGGCCGAGATCGTGTCCTGGCCGCCGGAGGTCGAGAGGCTCAGGTTCTTCAGCCACTTGCTGGGATCGGCGCCCTCCGCCTTGAGCGCGTCGAGCCCGCTGCTCGTCGAAGAGGGCGACGAGGACGAGCCCCCGCCGCTGGACGTCAGTCCCTTCAGCGGCAGGGAGTGCCAGCCGGGGCCCATCAGGAGCGGCATCTTCACGTAGAGCGTCTTGCCGTCCGGCGACAACGCTTCGCCGCTGAACGACCCGCCCGTGTAGTTCAGGGCGAAGTCGACGTCGAACTTGGCCTGGCCGCCCGTCGCCTTGCCGGCGTGGCCTTTGAGCTCGAGCGTGAGCGGGCCCTGCAGCAGGGCGGCGCCCGCCGCACCGGCGCCGGCGACGTGGCCACCGAGCTTGATGCCGAGCTTCGCGTCGAACGCGGCCGAGGTGGCGTCCTTCGTGGCGGCGGAGGCGGCGTCGAGCACGCTCGCGGCCGTCGTCGCGCTGACCGACGAGGAGCCGCCCGACGTGGAGCCGCCGGAGCCCGAGCCCGAGCTGGAGCCGCAGCCGGCGACCAGCGCCGCGACTGCGAGTAGGAGGACGAGCGCGCGTTTCATGGCAAAGGGTTCCTTTCGCGGACCGATCCGCATGCCGGCAGGAAGAGGGCGGCGCCGAGGGTTGCGCACGCCTTGCAAGACGCTGGGTTCCCGGGCGCGTGCTTCGCCCGGGGAAGGCTCCAATATAGCCGCAAGAGACGAGCCCGCGACCGAATTTACGGCCGTTTCGGGGCATCGTCAACCCGTTTTCCGGGCCGTCCGCGGGGCATCGGTGCGCGCACGCACAGGCCGGTCGCGGTACCGTGGAGGCGTGTCGCTCCGCCGGCTCCGCTACCAGCTCCAGTGCGCCCGCTCCGGACACGACGTCCGGCCCTACATGGTGGACGGAACGCACGTTGCACAGCGGTGCCTGCGCTGTGGCGCGATCATCGCCGACGCCGAGCTCGAGACCGCCTCAGAGGCGGCGCCGGACGTCGTTCCCGTGCGCCGCATCGAGCCCCAGCCGTCGCAGCTCCCGCCCGCGCCGGCCGAGCCCCGCCACGAGGCCGAGCCCGGTGCCGTTGCCGAGGCCGAGAGCGCCGCGGCGGTCGTGACCGACAACGGCGCCGAGCCCGACGAGGAGTCCACCCACGCGGCCCTGGCGGCGCTGCGCGAGCTGGGTGAGCTGCACGCCGCGGGCGTCCTCACCGACCGCGAGTTCGCCCGCAAGAAGGCCGAGCTCCTCCGCCGCGTCTAGCGGTTCGTGGCGTTACCGCTTCGCGGTCGACCGGCGATGCTGCTCGGCCTCGAGCTGGCTCTCGGCGTCGTCCAGCGCGGACGTGACGTCGCGTGATGACACGACGTAGCCCCACGGCTTGCCGCCGTCCTGGCGGATGAAGTGCCCGGTGTTCGCGTAGAAGACGAACCGCAGGCCAAGCGCCTCAGCGGTCGTCTCGATGCGCTGGACCCGTTCCTCCTCGGTTTCTCTGTCTGCCACGCTGTGACCCGCGACCACCCTAGCGGATCACGGGTGGTCGCGAGCGGCCGCCTGGGCGCGCCGCCACAGATCGGCCGCCGCGTCGTGCACGGCAGCCTCGCCACCGGCCCGGCGCAGCATCTCGTCGCTCGCGATCCGCACCTGCACGGGCGAGCGGCCGGCGTCGTCGCGCAGGTCGCGGTACATGTCTCCCGCGAGGCTCGCGGCCATGCCCCTGTGCGCCGACACGGCGACGGTCTCCCACCGCTCACCTTGGGGATAGCGCACCTGCACGTAGAACGCCCTGTCGATGTCCGGACTCCCCGCATCTGACCCTGTGCGGCCGACGCGGGAAACACTACTCCGCGGGTGGTGCCTTGAAGCACCGTAACCACGTCAATCGTCAAAATGACCCAGCATTCCGACGAAGAATGACATACCTGCCTTTCGCAGTCTGTAAGCTTGCCCCGATGGCCAGCGGCGGGAACAGGTTCCCGGGGCCGGATCGACGTCGGCACTTCCGGGTCGAGGGCGAGTGGAACGTCCGCATCGCCGCCGTCGAGCAGACGGGGGCGGTGTCCGAGGTCGACGGCCGGGTGCTCAACATCTCGATGAGCGGCGTCCTCCTCGAGACGGGTGTGCAGGCCAACCTGTGGGTCGACAAGACGATGTCCATCGTCTTCCCCAACGCCGGGACGCCCGTGCCGGCCGTCGTGCGCCGGTTCCTCGACTACGGCGACGAGGGCCGGACGACCACGCGGTGGGGCGTCGAGTTCGCCGACCTCACGCTCGAGGTGAAGGCGACCTGGACGCGCTTCCTCTTCTCGGAGGCGCGCCGGCTCGGCCAGGAGGCGGCCCACCGCGAGTTCCTCGCCCGCCGGCCGATGTGATTCCGGGCTGGAAGAGGCCCGAACCGCCCCACGCTCCCCCGATCGAGGGGTTTCGCAACGCCCCTTCAGGGCGATCACTACCGTGATGAGCGAGAACCAGCGCGCTTTCTTCCGCATCGACGCCGTCGTGCCCGTCGTCGTGCACCGCCTGGACCGCGACGGAAACGCCTGGGACGAGTTCTCCGGCGAGACCGTCGACCTGTCCGCGGGCGGCCTGCTGCTCTCGGGCGGCGAGTACGTGCCGACGGGCCAGCCGGTCGAGGTCGTGGTCACCTCGTCCCTGCCCCCGCTCGAGCTCCGCAGCCGGGCGCGGATCGTGCGCAGCTGGCGCACCACCTCGGGCGAGTGGCTGTCCGGTGTCTGCTTCGAGCGGCTCGGGTCGCAGGCCGAGCGCGACCTCGTCAAGTTCTGCTTCATGAAGGAGCGGGAGATGGCCGAGCGGGTGAGCAACGTCCGCATCGACATCGCCATCCCCACCCGGCTCGAGCGCAACGACCGCTCGGTCCATCGCGCCTCGACCGTGAACATCTGCGCCGACGGGGCCCGCGTCACCGCGCCGTGGGCCGCGGATCGCGGCGAAGAGGTCACGGTGTGTTTCTCGGAGGAGTGGTTCGGGCGCGAGCTCAGCATCCTCGCCCGGGTCGGCCGCCGCGACGAGCGCGGCTTCGACCTTGAGTTCTGCGAGCCGACCCGCGCCGACCGGGCCGCGATCAACCAGCTGATCATGGCCGAGGAGCGCCGCCGCCGCGTCGCGTAGCACCCCGGCCCCGCCAGATGGGTCAGACCCCTACCGGCGGGTCACAGGATCCTCAGCACGATCACGACGATCACGATGATGATGATCAGGCCGATGATGCCGACGCCGGTGCCGAGCGCGAAGACAGGGAGAACGGCGGGGGTCATAAGTCACCTCCGGTAGCGGGTCGCCGCGCGCGGGGGTTCGCGGCGGCCGCGTTCACGGTGCCCGGGTGAGCGCGATCCGAAACCCGGCAGGCGCTCGCTACTCGTACTGGAGCGCGTGCAGGATGTCGAGCCGGGCCGCCCGCCGGGCGGGGAAGATCGCCGCGAAGAGGCCGACCAGGATCGCCGAGACGACGAACACCGCGATCGTGCCGCCGGGGAGCGTGAACGGGATGCCGCCCTGGAGCGCCCGGTCGAGGATGGCCGCGATGCCGATGCCGACCGGGATCCCCAGGATGGCGCCGAGCAGGCTCGTGATCACAGCCTCGTGGCGGATCATCCGCCGCGTCTGCCGCCGGCTCATGCCGATCGCCCGCAGCATCCCCAGCTCGCGCGTGCGCTCGAACACGGTCAGCACGAGCGTGTTGACGATGCCGAACAGGCTCACGATGACGGACAGCGCGAGCAGGATGTAGAGCAGGTTGAGCTCGCTCTGGATCGCCCCCTCCTGCGAGCTCAGGAACTGCGCCTCGCTCTGGAGCTGGGCGTCGGGGAAGCGGGCGATCACCCGGTTCAGGGCGTGCGTGTTCGCCGCGGTGACGCCGCCCCGGGTCGCGATCAGCGTGAAGATGTTCTCCGGGTTCGTGTAGGCCGAGTCGAACGTGTGCGACGAGATCGAGATCGTGCCGAGCGGGTTCTCGGAGTCGGGTGGGTCATTGATCGCCGTCACCCGCAGCTGGAGCGTCTTGCCCGTCGACGTCTCGAGGTGGAGCGGCGAGCCGACGGCAAGGTGGTGCGATCGGGCGAAGCTTCGGTCGACGATCGCGCCGGTCGCGCCCAGCCGCCCCATGGACGCGTCGGACCCGGCCTGCCAGCGCAGGTTCAGGAGCTGCGAGAGGCCGGGATCGATCCCCGCCACCTGGACGGTGTGGCGGAAGATGCGGCCGTCGCCGGCTCGCTCGCCCGCGATCACGGTGGCCACGCCGGCGCGGTGGAGCGCCCCGGTCGCGGCGATCGACATCGGCGTGAACCCGTTAACCGAGGTCATGACGTAGTCGCCGCGGAACTCCGACTCGACGGCGCCGACGATCGACTGCTTCAGCCCCTGGGCGAGCACGGCGACGGCGGTGACCAGCGCGAGGCCGATCATGAGCGCCGCCGCGGTGGACGACGTGCGGGCGGGGTTCCGCACGGCGTTCGCCCGCGCCAGGCGACCCGCGGCGCCGCCCACCCGGCCGGCAGGCCAGCCGAGCGCCAGCGCCAGCGGCCGGGCGATGCTCGGCGCGGCCATCGCCATCGACAGGAACAGGGCCAGAACGCCGATCGCGACCAGCAGCAGGCGCGGCCCGGTGGCGATCCCGGAGACGAAGGCGCCCACGCAGATCAGGGCGATCGCGACGCCGCCGACGATCACCGCGACCGCCGGGCCGAAGCGGGTGAGGCGTGACGGCGGCAGCATCGAGCCCTCGCGTACCGCCGCGATCGGCGGCACGCGGGTGGCGCGCACCGCCGGCAGCAGGCTGGCGAGGGCCGTGACGACCGTGCCGACGACCAGCGACACGACGATCGTCCGCGTCGCGAACACGAGCCCGGTCAGCGGCAGGTCGGCACCCAGGCCGTTGAAGAGCGCCTCGAGCCCCTTGGCGAGCCCGAGGCCGACGACGAGGCCGACGACCGATGCCACGAGCCCGGTGACGAATCCCTCGAGGACGACGGTGAACCGGATCTGGCGCGCCGTCGCGCCGAGCGTGCGCAGGGTCGCCAGCTCGCGGGCGCGCTGAGCGACGGTGATCGACAGCGTGTTCGCGATGACGAACGCACCGACGAACAGGGCGATTCCGGCGAAGGCGAGCAGGAAGTCGCGGAAGGTGTTGAGCACGCCCTCCGAGTTGCTGAACTCCGACTGCGCCTGCTGGCCGCCCGTGCGGACGCGCGTGTGCGGCGGCAGCACCGAGCGGATCTGGGCGAGGAGGGTGTTCGACGAGATGCCGTGCCGGGAGGCGACGTCGATCTGGTCGAGCTCGCGTGGCTCGCCGAAGAGGCGCTGTGCGGTGGGCAGGTCGAACACCGAGATGCTGCCGCCCGCGAGCGAGGTCGCCGTCCCGAAGTCGACCACGCCGCTGACGTCGTAGCGGCGTTCCCGCGCGCCGTTGGCGATCACCTCGACGTGGTCGCCGACGCCGTAGTGCTGCGAGTCCGCGGTCTGCTGGTCGATCGCCACCTGGCCCGGCCCGTGCGGCCAGGAGCCGGCGATCAGATGGAGTGCCGAGAAGTGCTCGTAGGCGGGATCCATGCTGAGCCCGTACTCCGAGCCGCCCGCGCGCGAGACCACCTTGCCGTTCGTGCCGATGATCTCGGCCTGCCCGGCGGCCTCCCCGCCGGCCGACTGCACGTCGCCCAGACCCCGGATCCGGCCGAGCGTCGTCGCCGGGAACGAGTTCACGTTCCCCCCGCCGAACACGGCCTTGGCGGACACGACCGCGTCGGCCTTCGCGTATGCGCCGCCGATGATGCCCCGCACGCCGGCGTCGACGGTGTCTGTGAGGATGAACGTGCCGCACATCATCCCCACGCCGAGGACGATTGCGAGCGATGTGAGCGCGAGGCGGAGCTTGCGAGCGCGCAGGCCTTTCAGCGTCACCCGGATCACCGCTCGGCCCTCATTCGACCGCTGCCATGCGCGGCAGGATAACGACGTCCGGCTACTGGATAGGCCGGATCAACCTGCGTACCATTGGGTACATGCAGGACTCGCGCAGAACAGTGTTCCGGTGGCTCGGGACGATCGCCGGCGTGGTGCTGATCGTTCTCGGAGTCCACACCGTGCCGATCCAGGGATCGCTGGACTGCCGCTCCTCCGGGGTGAACTACGTCTGCAGCGGTCACCCGCCGGGTCACCCCCACACGGTGCTCGGCCTCCTGCTCGGCGCGGTGGGATTGGCGATGCTGGTGGGATCTCGCCGCTACTTCTCCTACTACGGCCGGTCGCGTGCCTCGTAAGCCCCGCGGGTAGGCCTTGAAGCTCGGGAGCCGGCCGGATCTAGACCAATGACGGGGTCGCCGGCCGGTTCACGACGACCGGCGACCCCTCAACCCCCGCGGCGACGCCAGCCCCACGGCCCAGCCGGATCTCGCGCGCGAACTCGGCGTCGGTGACGATGCGTACCGTCGCTGATGGCGAGTAGGCATTCGCAACCAACGCGCGACGCAATTCCTGCGCCAACCTGTTGGCCATCGGCCGCGTAGGCGCCACGGTCACCGTCCCCCAACGGTCCCGACCGTCACGCTGCTGGACAAGAAACCTCGCTTTCACTGTCACCACGCCTCCTTGTTCCGCCCTCAATGACCGAGCGTAGACACATGGCGGTGCAACCGCGGTGAACCCACGGTGAAGAGGTGGGGAACGAGTAGCGTCGCTCGATCACCCCCAGCGGGTGACGACCGACACATGTAGCCCCGTAGAGTTCGAGCGAAGGCGGGGTGTCCGGCAAGCGCCCGGCACGAAGGACGTCCTCTGGGAAGTGCAGTGCGGCGCCCCGTCCACCGATCCGACCGTTTCCGCGACCGTGCAACGCGTTGCGAACGCCGGGTGCCGGCGTCTGAGAAGAGGGCAACGTGGCCGACGTCCTGTTGCCCTCCGTGCTCAACGCTCGCCGACGAGCGAAAGGGCGTACGATCTCCATCCCGTCGTCCGTCACTCCCGCCGGGCGTTGAAGCCAGGAGAGCGTATGCCCACCGTGATCGGCCGTCACGACGTCAAGGACACCAAGCACTGGCTCGCCTCGTCCAGGCGCGAAGAGGTGTTCGGCCCTCTCGGCGTCACGAACATCCGTACATTCGTCGATCCTCAGAATCCGACGCAGGTTGCGGTGCTCATGGATGTCGCCGACATGGATGCTCTCGCGGCGTTCATGCAGACCGGGGCCGCGGCCGGCGATGGAGCATGACGGCGTGCTGCCAGAGACGCTCGTGATAGTCGTCGAGGAGTAGCGCGCCGCTGATCGGGTTCTGCGACGAACTCCGCGGGTAGGACTCGAACCTACAACCCTCCGGTTAACAGCCGGATGCTCTGCCATTGAGCTACCGCGGATCGGGACGAACAAAGAGACTAGTCGATCAGGAGCCTCAGTTCCGCGTTTTCGCCCGCGGCGGCGAGCCGCCGGAGCGTGCGCGTCTCGATCTGCCGAACGCGCTCGCGGGTGACGCCGAACCTGCGCCCGACCTCCTCCAGCGTGTGCGGCTGCTCGCCGCCCAGGCCGTAGCGGAGCTCGAGGATCAGTCGCTCGCGATACGGGAGCTGGCTGATCAGGTCGGAGATGTGCGCGTCGCGCTGGCGGGCGGCCATGTCGGAGCCGAGCCCGCGCTGGCGCTCGTCCTCGATCATCTCCCCCAGCTCGGTCGCGTCCTCGCCGACCGGCGAGGCGAGCGACACGGGCTCCTGGGAGACGCGCTTGAGCTCCTCCACCTTGGTGGCCTTGATGCCCATCTCGTCGGCCAGCTCCTCGTGCGTCGGCACGCGGTTGTGCTTCTGGGTGAGCTGGCGCTCGACCCGGGCCATGCGGTTGATGGTGTCGACGACCTGCGCCGGCACGCGGATGGTGCGGCCCTGGTCTGCCAGCGCGCGGGTCACGGCCTGGCGGATCCACCACGTGGCATACGTGGAGAACCGGTGTCCGAGCCGCCAGTCGTAGCGCTCGACGGCCTTCATCAGGCCGACGTTGCCCTCCTGGATCAGGTCGAGAAAGGACAGTCCACGCCCGGAGTAGCGCCGGGCGATGGAGACGACGAGTCGCAGGTTGGATTCGATCAGGCGCCTGCGTGCGCGCAGGTCGCCGCGCTCGAGCGCCTTGGCCAGCGACACTTCCTCGGCGGCGGTCAGGAGCGGCACCCGCGAGATCTCGCGCAGGTACATCCCAACCGTGTCCTCGGTCAGGCCTGGTGTAGCGTCGGGCTCGAGGTCGAGCTCGTCGTGCGAATCGAAACCCGCCGGATCTCCCTGCGGGTCGGGGGCGTTTTGGGACATTGCTGCGGGGCCTACTATCGGTCTGGCGCTTGCGCGCGAATGGCGTCCAGCCTCGCCAGCACCGATAACCGCAGTTCCTCCAAACCCTGCAGCTCCCGTTGCCGACTCAAGTTCAAGTCGGCGTTTTCGCGCATCGCCTTTAGCCCGTCTTCGGCTCGGTACAGATGCAGCTTCCAATACAGCTCCTCCAATGCCCACTCGGAGGCAGCCTCACGGGCAGCGAGTGCGTTCAGCTCTCCAATCAGCGGTGCCCACCGTGCGGATGCCTCCGAAATGTCCTCACCCGCCAGCATGCGGCGGATGTGCGTCGCGGCCTCCCAGTGCGACGCATCGGAGAAGTGTACGTGCTCGAGGTCGCCAAGTACAACCCCACCGCGATCCGGGATCGCCAGGCACATGGCCAGAAACAGGCGCTCGTCCCGCTCCCTCGGCGACCTCCGCACCCGCTGCGGAGGCGGTGCGGAAGCCCTCTGGCCCTCGGCCTGGCGGCGGGTCAGGCCGGCCTCGAGGTCGGGCGTGAGCCCCAGCCGGCCCGAGACGAGCCGCACCTGCTCGTCGCGCTCGACCGACGGCGGCGCTGCGCCGAGAACGGTCGCCGCGCGACGGTAGACCTGATCGCGCGAGCCCCCCGCGGCGAGCACGCGCCCGATCCGGAAGCCGAGCACGCCGGATGAGCCCTCGAGCGCCGTCCGGAACGCGTCGGGGTCGGACACGGCCACGTCGGCGGGGTCACGTCCGTCGGGCAGGGCGACGACCCGCACCTCCATCCCCGTCGCTTCGGCCATCTGCATGCCCCGCAGCGCCGCCTCCTCGCCGGCGGCGTCCGCGTCGAAGGCGAGGTAGAGCGTCCCGCTCCCGCAGACGCGCGCCAGCTCGCGCACCTGCTGCTCGGTGAGCGCCGTGCCCATCGAGGCGACGGACTCGGGGATGCCGGCCTGATGCAGGGCGAGAACGTCGGTGTAGCCCTCGACGACGATCGCGCGGCTCTGGGTCGTGATCGTCGCCCGGGCGTGGTCGAGCCCGTATACCGTCTCGGACTTGTGGAACATCACGCCCTCGGGCGAGTTCAGGTACTTGGGCGGGTCGCCGCCGGGCATCTGGCGGGCACCGAAGCCGCGCACCCGCCCACGCGCGTCCGCCAGCGGAAACATCAGGCGGCCGCGGAAGCGGTCGAGCGGACCGCGGCGGCCGCGGCTCGAGAGGCCCGCGCGTTCGAGCTCGGCAGGCGTGAACCCCTTCGCCCGCGCGGCGGCGCAGACCCGGTCCCAGGCCGTCGGCGCGAACCCGAGCCGGAACGACCGCGCGGTCTCCTCGGTCAGGCCCCGCTCCTCCAGATATGTGCGGGCGGCGGTCGCCTCGCCGGACTCCCACAGGTAGCGGGAGTAGAAGCCGGCCGCGTCCTCGAGCAGGGCCAGGAGCCTGCGCTGCTCGTCACGCCGCTTCTCGGCCTGGGGAGAGGTCTCGTCGTAGGCCACCTCGACGCCGTAGCGGTCGCCGAGCCACTCCACGGCGGCGACGAAGTCGAGGTTCTCGGTGTCCTGCACGAAGCGGATGGCGTCGCCCCCGCGCTGGCATCCGAAGCAGTAGTACTGCTTGTCGACCGGGTCGACCGAGAACGACGGCGTGCGCTCCTCGTGGAACGGGCAGCGGCCGGTGTAGCGTGCGCCGACCTTGCGCAGGGGCGTGCGGCCGTTCACCAGATCGACCATGTCCACCGCCGCCTTGACGTTCTCGAGCGATTGCTCGCTGATCCGGCTCACGCGGGCGAGCGCTCCGCCGCGACGAGCTCGGCGTGCGCCCGCAGCGCGTAGCCGTCCGTCATACCGGCCACCCAGTCGGTCGCCGACTGGGCGTCGCCGACCGCCAGATGGTGGGCGAAGAGCTCCTCGACCATCGCGGCCGCGCGGGCGCTGTCGGCCCGGGCGATCGGCCCGAGGTAGACGCGCTCGAACATGAACGAGCGCAGGCCCAGGAGCGCCTCTTCGTACGGCGGCGACTGGCGGATGTCGCCGGCCTGCGCCGAGGTCTCGACCAGGTCGTGCACCAGCGCGTCGATCCTTTGCGACGAGGTCGCGCCGAGCAGTGCGCACGGGCTCGCCGGGCAGGTCGGCCGGGTCGAGGATGTCGGCGCGGGCGGCATCGTCGATGTCGTGGTTCACGTAGCCGAACCGGTCGACCAGGCGCACGATCCGGCCCTCGAGGCTGGCCGGGATGCCGGTGCCGGTGTGGTTCAGGATCCCGTCGCGCACCTCGCCGGTCAGGTTCAGGCCCGCGCCGCCGTGCTCGAGCACGTCGACCATGCGCAGCGAGTGCTGGTTGTGCCGGAACCCCGGCGCCGAGCCGCTTCAGGCAGCGGTCGAGCGCCTCCTCGCCCGTGTGGCCGAAGGGCGGATGGCCGAGGTCGTGGCCGAGCGCTATTGCCTCGGCCAGATCCTCATTCAGGCGCAGCGCGCGGGCGACACCGCGAGAGATGCCCGCCCACCTCGAGCGTGTGCGTCATCCGCGTGCGGAAGTGGTCGCCCTGAGGGGCGATGAAGACCTGGGTCTTGCCCTTCAGGCGGCGGAACGACTTCGAGTGGACGATGCGGTCGCGGTCGCGCTGGAAGGGCGTGCGCAGCGAGCACTCGTCCGGCTCCGGCCGCACCCGCCCGGCCGTCTCGTACGAGCGGACGGCGAGCTCCTGAAGCGACATTCGCTCGAGCTCGCGGATGCGCTCGCCGAAGGCGTCTGCGACGGGGCCGGAGGGGTGTGCCATCGGTATCCGAGTGTACCGATCTGCCTCGGGGCCAGATGATCGATTCCACGCTGCCGTGATGTCCTGGGCGGGTGCGAACCGAGCAGCGCAAGGACGCAGGGAGCGTTCATAGTGGGTGAACTATGGGCGCGACCGAGGACGCGGCGATGCGACGGTTCGCAGCCGCAGCCCATCAGCGAACCTCCCGCCAGCAGCCTGACGTCCAGGCGCGCGGGGCGTGGAATCGATCATACTACGATCGCGGGATGGGTGCAGAAGGCGACCTCGCGGCGGGCGACTTCGGGAGTGGCTCGCCGCCGTGCGGGCGGCGATCCGGGGCGAGCGCGACGCCGACGTGCCCTGCGACGGGTGCACGGCCTGCTGCACCGCCGGGCAGTTCGTCCACATCGGCCCGGACGAGACGGCCACGCTCGCCCGGATCCCGCGCAGGCTGCTCTTTCCGGCCCCGCTCATGCCGGAGGGCCACATGGTCATCCCCCACGATGCCCGCGGCCACTGTCCGATGCTGGTCGACGGCCGCTGCTCGATCTACGACGACCGACCGCGGACGTGCCGCACCTACGACTGCCGCGTGTTCGCGGCGACCGGCATCGAGCCGGACGACGGTCTCATCGCCGAGCGGGCGGCCCGGTGGCGGTTCACGTACGCGTCCGCTGCGGAGCGGGCAGCGCACGAGGACGATCCGCACGACGGCGGTCGCCATCCGCGAGCGCACGGAAGGCATAAACGCGACCGAGCGCGCCGTGCGCGCCGTCGAGGCGGCCGAGGTGGACTAGATGATGACGGGCACGGTGCCGCCGTCGACGCTCCAGGCGGCGCCGGTCACGAACGATGCCCGCGGAGAGCACAGGAAGGCGATCACGTGGGCGATCTCGTCGCTCGTCGCCATCCGCCCCAGCGGTCGGCCTGCTCCGACGGCGTTCAGGACGTCGTCACGGCTGCGGTCAGAGTCGGCGGCGGTCTGGTCGGCGAGGCCGCCGACGCCGGTCCAGGCGGCCGTCAGCGTCGGCCCCGGGCAGACGGCGTTACAGCGGATGCCGGCCGACGCGTAGAGGTCGGCGACGAGGCGCGACAGCGAGAGCACCGCCGCCTTCGTCACCGAGTAGTGCGGCATACCGGCGCTGGGCCGCTTCCCGGACGTCGAGGCGACGTTCACGATCGCCGGCGCGCGCGACTCCCGGAGGGCCGGAAGAGCAGCGCGGATGCAGCGCACGTAGCTCATCACGTTCAGCTCCCAGGCCTGCTGCCAGTCGTCCTCGGTCAGCTGCTCGAAGCCCGCGATACGCGCCACGCCGACGTTGTTCACGAGGACGTCCAGGCCGCCGAGGGCCTCAATCGCGGTTGCCACTGCACGCTCGCCCGCCCCCTCCCGGGAGAGGTCGACCGCAACCGGCGTCGCACCGATCGACTCCGACGGCCGCGGCCGGCTTGCGCGACGCAATGGCGACGGCGGCGCCCTCGGCGACCAGCAACCGCGCGGTCTCGAGGCCGATCCCTTCGCTTCCGCCGGTGACGAGCGCCCGCAGACCCTTGAGCTCCAAGTCCATGACCCCGGATCTTATGATCTGCGCAGATGACGATGATCCTGCTCGCCCGCCACGGCGAGACCGACTGGAACAGAGAGGGCCGCTGGCAGGGGCACTCGGATCGATCGCTCGACGACGCCGGCCGCGAGCAGGCGCGCCAGCTCGGCGTGCACCTGGCCAGGGTCGGGATCGACCTGCTCTACTCGAGCGACCTCGCCCGCGCCCGCGAGACGGCGGCGGCCGTGGCGTCGGCGACCGGTCTCGAGGTCGCCGTCGACGCAGAGCTGCGCGAGGTGGACGTCGGCGAGCTCGTCGGCTGCTCGCGCGCCGAGGCCGAGGCGCGCGACCCAGCCTGGTACCGCGAGTGGCGCGACGGCGCGGTCTCCGGCTACCCGGGCGGGGAGACGTACCTCGACGTCCACCGCCGCTCCGTCGCCGCCTTCCGGCGCATCCTCGACGAGGCGGACGGGCGCACCGCGGCCGTGGTGTGCCACGGTGGCAACATCCGCGCGATCGCCGCCGAGGTGGTGGGGCTCGGCGCCGACCAGCGCTGGCGGATCGGCGCCGCCGCCAACTGCAGCATCACCGCGTTCCAGCGCCTCCACGGCCGCATTGCCCTGGTGACGTTCAACGAGACGGGGCATCTGGTCTAAGGTTCCGCGCGATGGAGGACTACACGTCCAGATACAAGGGCGAGGCCGTGGAGATCGCCCTCTTCGGAGGCGAGTATCAGGACGGCATCCTCACCGCGTACTGCCTGATCGAGGACGTCGCCCACGTCGAGCTCAACGGGCACATCCTCGTGCCGCTGCAGAACGTCGCCAGCCTGCACTGCACCAGCCGCTGTGACGCGCAGGACGACTGGCCGCCGCGCGGGCTCTTCGACGACGAGCGCGAAGACCGCGACGGCGATGATGACGCCGGCTGAGGGTGTGCTCGCCTGACGCGCTTGCGGTAGGCGCCACCCTGTAGGGGCGTCGCCTCGGAGGTTGGTGGCCTCTCGATAACGGGCGGCTCGGGGGGGACAGCCCTCCGCACGCAAGAGCGCGGTGTGCGGGGGCCGGCGCGGTGACGATGTGCGGAGCACTGTCCCCCTGGGACAGGGCGGCTACCACCAGCCCAGATAAATAGAAAAGGCCGCCCGAAGGCGGCCTTTTCTATTTATCCCGGCGGCGACCTACTCTCCCAGGCCTTCTCAAGCCAAGTACCATCGGCGCTGAGGGGCTTAACTTCTCTGTTCGGAATGGGAAGAGGTGTTTCCCCCTCGCTATGGCCACCGGAAACTTGTCAGGGTCTAGCGCGGTCTCGCGCGACCCTCAAAACTCCATAGACGGTTTGTGGTGTTCTCGAAATCAAGTCCTCGGATGATTAGTACGGGTCTGCTGAACGCATTACTGCGCTTGCACATCCCGCCTATCAACCTGGTCGTCTTCCAGGATCCTTACTCCCTCGAGGGGATGGGAGAGCTCATCTCACGGTGGGCTTCCCGCTTAGATGCTTTCAGCGGTTATCCCGTCCAGACGTAGCTAACCAGCAATGCCCTTGGCAGGACAACTGATACACCAGAGGTCTGTTCAACCCGGTCCTCTCGTACTAGGGTCGACTCCGTTCAACTCTCCAACGCGCACAGCAGATAGGGACCGAACTGTCTCACGACGTTCTGAACCCAGCTCGCGTACCGCTTTAATGGGCGAACAGCCCAACCCTTGGGACCGACTTCAGCCCCAGGATGCGACGAGCCGACATCGAGGTGCCAAACCGCTTCGTCGATGTGGACTCTTGGAAGCGATAAGCCTGTTATCCCCGGAGTACCTTTTATCCGTTGAGCGACGGCAATTCCACTCTCAACCGCCGGATCACTAAGACCTACTTTCGTACCTGCTCGACTTGTGGGTCTCGCAGTCAAGCTCCCTTGTGCCTTTACACTCTTCGCACGATTTCCGACCGTGCTGAGGGAACCTTTGCGCGCCTCCGTTACATTTTAGGAGGCGACCGCCCCAGTCAAACTGCCCACCTGACACTGTTCCCCGTCCGGATCACGGATCGGGGTTAGAAGCCCAGAACACCAAGGGTGGTATCCCAAGGTTGGCTCCACGACGACTGGCGTCACCGCTTCACAGCCTCCCACCTATCCTGGACAAAATGTCCCAGACTCCAATATCAAGCTGCAGTAAAGGTTCACGGGGTCTTTCCGTCTAGCTGCGCGTAATCGGCATCTTCACCGATACTACAATTTCACCGAGTCCCTCGTTGAGACAGCGCCCAAGTCGTTACGCCATTCGTGCAGGTCGGAACTTACCCGACAAGGAATTTCGCTACCTTAGGACCGTTATAGTTACGGCCGCCGTTTACCGGGGCTTGGATTCGAAGCTTCGCCCGAAGGCTAACCTCTCCTCGTGACCTTCCGGCACCGGGCAGGCGTCAGCCCCTATACGTCGTCTTTCGACTTAGCAGAGACCTGTGTTTTTGGTAAACAGTCGCTTGGGCCTATTCACTGCGGCCCCCTCGGGCTTCGGACGCGAAGTCCTACACCCTAACGGGGCGCCCCTTCTCCCGAAGTTACGGGGCAATTTTGCCGAGTTCCTTAACGAGGGTTTTCTCGATCACCTTGGTATTCTCTACCCGCCCACCTGTGTCGGTTTTGGTACGGGCACGTGGACCCTCCCTAGGGGCTTTTCTCGGGGGCATGGTTTCAGGGACTTCCGACATTACGTCACCGCATCCTGTCTCAGCCTTGTGGCCGGTTTTCGCCCGGCCGGCCTACGCAGTTGCCCCAGCACAACCAACGGCTGGGATCCCTTGTCCTACCCCGTCCCCCCATCGGTGTTAACGGATCCGACGTGGTACGGGAATATCAACCCGTTGTCCATCGCCTACGCCTTTCGGCCTCGGCTTAGGTCCCGACTAACCCTGAGAAGATTAGCTTTACTCAGGAACCCTTGGGCTTTCGGCGGAGGGGTTTCATCACCCCTCTTTCGTTACTCATGCCAGCATTCTCACTCCTGACGCCTCCACGGCTGGGTTACCCCGCCGCTTCAGTCGGCGTCAGGACGCTCCCCTACCACTCCCGCTTACGCGAGAATCCGCAGCTTCGGTACCTGACTTGAGCCCCGCTACATTATCCGCGCGCGAACACTTGACCAGTGAGCTATTACGCACTCTTTCAAGGGTGGCTGCTTCTAAGCCAACCTCCTGGTTGTCTGTGCATCCGCACATCGTTTACCACTTAGTCAGGATTTAGGGACCTTAGCTGGCGGTCAGGGCTGTTTCCCTCTCGACTACGAAGCTTATCCCCCGCAGTCTGACTCCCATGCTCTGGAGTACCGGTATTCGGAGTTTGCCTGACTTCGGTAACCTGGTAGGGCCCCTAGGCCAAACAGTGCTC
The DNA here is from genome assembly GCA_963708365.1 of uncultured Actinomycetes bacterium. Taxonomy (GTDB): domain Bacteria; phylum Actinomycetota; class Thermoleophilia; order Gaiellales; family JAICJC01; genus JAICJC01. The sequence goes on along the minus strand of CAVPSM010000002.1, from coordinate 2,844 downwards.
TACAGCCGGTACTGAACGCATGAGGCTATACCTAAATATATTTCGGGGAGAACCAGATATCTCTGGGTTTGATTAGCCTTTCACTCCGATCCACAGCTCATCCCCGCCGTTTTCAACCGACGTGGGTTCGGTCCTCCACGGGGTCTTACCCCCGCTTCAACCTGGCCATGGATAGATCACCCAGTTTCGGGTCTAGCGCCTGCGACTAAACGCCCTATTCGGACTCGCTTTCGCTTCGGCTCCGTTTCCTTAACCTCGCCACAGACGACTAACTCGCTGGCCCGTTATGCAAAAAGTACGCCGTCACGGCACAAGGCCGCTCCGACCGCTTGTAGGCACACGGGTTCAGGTACTATTTCACTCCCCTTCCGGGGTGCTTTTCACCTTTCCCTCACGGTACTAGTTCACTATCGGTCACCTGGGAGTATTTAGCCTTGCGGGGTGGTCCCCGCGGATTCCGGCCGGGTTTCCCGTGCCCGGTCGTACTCAGGTTCCTGTCCAGGGAGGCGACGCACTTTCGCGTACGGGGCCTTTACCCTCTGTGGCGACGGTTTCCACCGTCTTCCGCTAGCACGCCACTTTGTAACTCCCCGACCGCCCTGCGGGACGATCAAGACAGGTCCTACAACACCGGTTCGGCAACGCCCGCAGGCTATCGCGCCGACTCGGTTTGGGCTATTCCCGTTTCGCTCGCCACTACTCAGGGAATCGAATTTCTTTCTTTTCCTCCGGCTACTAAGATGTTTCAGTTCGCCGGCTTACCTCCACTCACCCTATGTGTTCAGGTGAGGGTACCCGCGCATTACCACGGGTGGGTTTCCCCATTCGGAAATCCTCGGATCAAAGCTTGATCAGCAGCTCCCCGAGGCTTATCGCAGCCGTCCACGTCCTTCATCGGCTCCAGGTGCCAAGGCATCCACCGTGTGCCCTTATTCACTTGATTTAGTAGAGAACACCACTAAACCGCTATGGAGTTTTCAGGGTGCACGCCGGGATGATGGCCCGGTCGACCCGAGGGACGCGTGAAGCCCCACGAGGGGGCTCCCGGTCTCTCAAAACTCAACAGTTTGGGCCGCTGCCGGCGTGCCGGCGGCGAAACGTGGGTGTCGACGTTGTTCCAGGCGAGCCCGGTCATAGGACGGCACAAGTGCCATCGACACGCCGGGCGCCTGCGGCGGTTGGAGCCGCCGCATTCCCTAGAAAGGAGGTGATCCAGCCGCAGCTTCCGCTACGGCTACCTTGTTACGACTTCACCCCAATCACCGACTCCACCTTCGGCCGCTGCCTCCCTTGCGGGTTGGCTCACGGACTTCGGGTGTTTCCGGCTTTCGTGGTGTGACGGGCGGTGTGTACAAGACCCGGGAACGTATTCACCGCGGCGTTGCTGATCCGCGATTACTAGCAACTCCGACTTCATGAAGGCGAGTTTCAGCCTTCAATCCGAACTGGGATCGGCTTTTTGGGATTCGCTCCGCCTCGCGGCCTCGCAGCCCTCTGTACCGACCATTGTAGCACGTTTGTAGCCCTGGACATAAGGGGCATGATGACTTGACGTCATCCCCACCTTCCTCCGGTTTGTCACCGGCAGTCTCCTGTGAGTTCCCGGCCGAACCGCTGGCAACACAGGACAGGGGTTGCGCTCGTTGCGGGACTTAACCCAACATCTCACGACACGAGCTGACGACAGCCATGCACCACCTGTGCACCCGCTCCGAAGAGGGGCCTGGTTTCCCAGGATTACGGGCGCATGTCAAGCCCAGGTAAGGTTCTTCGCGTCGCATCGAATTAAACAACATGCTCCGCTGCTTGTGCGGGTCCCCGTCAATTCCTTTGAGTTTTAGCCTTGCGGCCGTACTCCCCAGGCGGGATGCTTAATGCGTTAGCTTCGGCACGGACGGAGTCGACACCGCCCACACCTAGCATCCATCGTTTACGGCGTGGACTACCAGGGTATCTAATCCTGTTTGCTCCCCACGCTTTCGCGTCTCAGCGTCAGTTGCGTTCCAGAGAGCCGCCTTCGCCACGGGTGTTCTTCCTGATATCTGCGCATTCCACCGCTACACCAGGAATTCCACTCTCCTCTCCCGCACTCTAGCCACCCAGTTTCCCACGACCGCCTGCGGTTGAGCCGCAGGATTTCACGCAGGACTTAAAGTGGCCGCCTACACGCTCTTTACGCCCAATGATTCCGGACAACGCTCGGTCCCTACGTATTACCGCGGCTGCTGGCACGTAGTTAGCCGGACCTTCTTCTGCGGGTACCGTCAGCTGACGGGCTATTAACCCGCTCGCCTTCTTCCCCGCTGAAAGCGGTTTACAACCCGAAGGCCTTCTTCCCGCACGCGGCGTTGCTGCGTCAGGCTTTCGCCCATTGCGCAAGATTCCCCACTGCTGCCTCCCGTAGGAGTCTGGGCCGTGTCTCAGTCCCAGTGTGGCTGATCGTCCTCTCAGACCAGCTACCCATCGTCGCCTTGGTGGGCCGTTACCCCGCCAACAAGCTAATGGGCCGCGGGCTCATCCAAGACCGGAGGCCGAAGCTACCTTTGGTACAGAACCCCAAGAGGTCTGCACGTCATCAGGCATTAGCCAGCGTTTCCACTGGTTATTCCTGTGTCTTGGGCAGATTACCCACGTGTTACTCACCCGTTCGCCGCTCGAGTACTCCCGAAGGAGCCTTTCCGCTCGACTTGCATGTGTTAGGCACGCCGCCAGCGTTCGTCCTGAGCCAGGATCAAACTCTCCGAGAACAGGTTGCGAAAACGGCCTCCCCCATGTGCACCAAGAAGGGCCTTAGCCCCGTGTGGCGCGAAATGGGATCGTCGGCCGGTCTCTGACCATGAAGGA
>CAVPSM010000001.1:0-467523 GCA_963708365.1 uncultured Actinomycetes bacterium | reverse complement strand
GGTTGGGTATAGTTATCGAGAGGCACGCCTCTGCAGGTGGAGTTCCCGATCTGAGAATTCCCTGCGGGCGGTGGCGACCGCGTCCGCGTTTGCGGGGAACCTGTCGTGCTGATACCCTTCGTGGTTGCGCCGTTGTCCGGTTCCACGCCTTTGATTTTTTTTCCACTAGCCCCTCGGGAGGCGACGCTTTGCCTGCAAGCACCCATGCGCCCAGAAGCCGTCGCACCTTCTCCAAGCTCGAGAAGGTGCTGGACGTCCCCAACCTGATCGATATCCAGAAGGCCTCCTTCCGGTGGTTCATGGGCGACCCTGCCGATCGATGTCGCTCGCCGCCTCGGGCCTGCGCGAGACGATCGACGACATCTCGCCGATCCGCGACTACTCGGAGCGGCTCGAGGTGCGGCTGGGCGAGTACACGATCGGCGACCCGGTCGTCTCCGAGCGCGAGTGCCGCGAGAAGGACCAGTCGTTCGAGGTGCCCGTGAACGTGAAGGTCTCGTTCACGAACCTCGACACGGGCGAGATCCGCGAGCAGACCGTGTTCCTGGGCAACTTCCCCTGGATGACCGAGCAGGGCACGTTCATCATCAACGGCACCGAGCGCGTCGTCGTGACGCAGCTGGTGCGCTCGCCGGGCGCCTACATCATGGAGCCGAAGGACGCGACCAAGCAGGTCTTCGTCGCCAACCTGATGCCCTCGCGCGGGTCGTGGCTCGAGATGGAGATCGACAAGAAGGGCATGGTCAACGTCCGCATCGACCGCAAGCGCAAGCTGCCGGTGACGACGCTCCTGCGCGCGCTCCCCGAGGTCGACGAGAACACCGGCTTCACATCGACAAGAGCGACGAGGGCCTCCTCGCGCTGTTCGGGGGAGAACCCCTTCATCCGCATGACGCTCGAGAAGGACCCCGCCAAGCGCGAGGAGGAGGCCCTGATCGAGGTCTTCAAGAAGCAGCGCCCCGGCGAGCCGCCGACGCTCGAGAACTCGCGCAACCTCGTGCGCGCGCTCTTCTTCGACCCCAAGCGCTACGACCTGACCAGGGTCGGCCGCTACAAGCTGAACATGCGCCTCGGCATGGAGGTCTCGCCCGAGTGCCGCGTGCTCACCACCGGCGACATCGTCGAGCTGGTGCGGCGGCTGGTCACGCTGCCGGTCAAGCTCGGCGTGCCCGAGGACTCGAAGGACTTCGCCGCCGACGCGATCGTCATCCCGCGCGGCGAGGCCGAGCACGACCTCGACGAGTACGAGCACTTCGGCAACCGCCGCCTGCGCACGGTCGGCGAGCTGATCCAGGAGGCGTTCCGCATCGGCCTCTACCGCATGGAGCGGGTCGTGCGCGAGCGCCTGACCACCGAGGACGAGGACGCGATCACGCCGCAGACGATCGTGAACATCCGCCCGGTCGCGGCGGCGCTGAAGGAGTTCTTCGGCTCCTCGCAGCTCTCGCAGTTCATGGATCAGACCAACTCGCTCTCGGGCCTGACCCACCGCCGCCGCCTGTCGGCGCTCGGCGCCGGCGGCCTCACGCGCGAGCGCGCGCCGATCGAGGTGCGCGACGTGCACCCGACCCACTACGGCCGCATGTGCCCGATCGAGACGCCCGAGGGCCCGAACATCGGCCTGATGGGCTCGCTCGGCTCCTACGCCAAGGTGTCGGAGCACGGCTTCGTGCAGACGCCCTATCGCAAGGTCGTGGACGGCAAGATCTCCGAGGACGTCGAATACCTCGACGCGATCCAGGAGGAGAAGTTCACGATCGCCCAGGCGAACGCCGAGGTGGACAAGAACGGCAAGCTGGTCTCGCCGGTGCTCTGCCGCACCCGCGACGGCGTGCCCGTCCAGGTCGACAAGCAGGTCGACTACATGGACGTCGACCCGGCCCAGATCGTGTCCGTGGCGACGGCGCTGATCCCGTTCCTCGAGCACAACGACGCCAACCGCGCCCTGATGGGCTCGAACATGCAGCGCCAGGCCGTGCCGCTGATGGTGCCCGAGGCGCCGCTCGTCGGCACCGGCCTCGAATACCGCGCCGCCGTCGACACCGGCGACGTGACCCTGGCCAAGCGCGCCGGCAAGATCGCGTACGTCGACGCCGACCGCATCGTGGTCGCCGCGAAGGACGGCAACGACTCCTACGACCTGATCAAGTACCGCCGGTCGAACCAGGGCACGATCATCCACCAGAAGCCGATCGTGTACGAGGGCCAGAAGATCGCCGCCGGCGAGGTGATGGCCGACGGCTCCTCGACCGACATGGGCGAGCTGGCCCTCGGCAAGAACCTGCTCGTCGCGTTCATGTCCTGGGAGGGCTACAACTTCGAGGACGCGATCATCCTGTCCGAGCGGATCGTGAAGGACGACGTCCTGACGTCGATCCACATCCACGAGTACGAGGTGGACGCCCGCTCGACGAAGCTCGGCGACGAGGAGATCACGCGCGACATCCCCAACCGCTCCGAGGAGTCGCTGCGCGACCTCGACGAGAACGGCATCGTGCGCATCGGCGCCGAGGTCGGGTCGGGCGACCTGCTGGTGGGCAAGGTCACGCCGAAGGGCGAGACCGAGCTCACCGCCGAGGAGAAGCTGATCCGCGCGATCTTCAAGGAGAAGGCGCGCGAGGTGCGCGACACCTCGCTCAAGGTGCCCCACGGCGAGGGCGGCAAGGTCATCGATGTGAAGACCTTCTCGCGCGCGAACGGCGACGACCTGTCGCCGGGCGTGAACGAGCTCGTGCGCGTGTACGTCGCCACGAAGCGCAAGATCGCCGAGGGCGACAAGCTGGCCGGCCGGCACGGCAACAAGGGCGTGATCTCCAAGATCGTGCCCGAAGAGGACATGCCGATGCTCGAGGACGGCACGCCGGTGGACATCATCCTGAACCCGCTCGGCGTCCCCTCGCGCATGAACATCGGCCAGGTGCTCGAGACGCACCTCGGCTGGGCGGCCATGCACGGCGGCGACAACGGCGACCGGCAGTGGATCGCGACACCGGTCTTCGACGGCGCCACGCCGGACGAGGTCGACCGCGCCCTGATCGACTGGCAGGACGACCACAAGTCGAGCCCGATCCGCTTCGACATCGACAAGAAGGCCCCCGAGGGCGCGCGCTGCAACGGCAAGGTGCGGCTCTTCAACGGGCGCACGGGCGACCCGTACGACCAGCCCGTGACCGTGGGCTACATGTACATCCTGAAGCTGCTGCACCTGGTCGACGACAAGATCCACGCGCGCTCGACCGGCCCCTACTCGCTCGTGACGCAGCAGCCGCTGGGCGGCAAGGCCCAGTTCGGCGGCCAGCGCTTCGGCGAGATGGAGGTGTGGGCGCTCGAGGCGTACGGCGCGGCCTACACGCTGCAGGAGATGCTCACGATCAAGTCCGACGACACGATCGGCCGCGTGAAGGCCTACGAGGCGGTCGTGAAGGGCGAGAACATCCCCGAGCCGTCCATCCCCGAGAGCTTCAAGGTGCTGCTCAAGGAGATGCAGTCGCTGGCGCTCGACGTCAAGGTCGTCTCGGTCGACGGCGGCGACGTCGCCGTGCGCGAGGAGGAGGACGAGCTGCTGCGCGCCGCGGAGGAGCTCGGCATCGACCTGCGGCCGGTCGCCGACCGGGCCGCCGCCCGCGCGCCCGGGGCACAGGAGCTCGAGGAGGGCGCCGACCGCACCGACGAGGACGGCGAGCTCACCGTCCCCAACGACGAGCTGCTCGGCGAGGAGCTCGTCGAGGACGACCTCGCGGTCTCGGTGGAGACGGCGACGAGGACGAAAGGACGAGAACGACGAGAACGCCGGCGACTGCCTGTCGGCGACCTCGGCCTGGAGGAGGTCGAGGAGTGAGGTGCATAACCGGTGCCAGGCACCGCTATTCACGTTGCGCGTGCACACCGGTGTCACACCTGCGAGGAACTAGCCACAGCGTTCATTGAAGAGGAGCTGACGCGTTGATCGACATCAACGACTTCGATGCCATCAAGATCGGACTCGCTTCCCCGAAGCAGATCCGCGAGTGGTCGTCCGGCGAGGTCACCAAGCCGGAGACGATCAACTACCGCACGCTGAAGCCCGAGAAGGACGGGCTCTTCTGCGAGCGCATCTTCGGTCCCACGAAGGACTGGGAGTGCTACTGCGGCAAGTACAAGCGCGTCCGCTACAAGGGCATCATCTGCGAGCGCTGCGGGGTCGAGGTGACCCGGCAGAAGGTGCGCCGCGAGCGCATGGGCCACATCGACCTGGCCGCCCCCGTGAGCCACATCTGGTTCTTCAAGGGCGTCCCGTCGCGGATCGGCTACCTGCTCGACATCGCGCCGAAGGAGCTCGAGAAGGTGCTCTACTTCGCCGCCTCGATCGTGACCTCGGTCGACAAGGAGGCGCGCGAGCGCGACGTCCCCGAGCTCGAGGGCAAGGTCGAGCAGGAGAAGGAGCGGCTGATGCTCGACCGCGAGGAGGCGCTTGCCGCCCTCGAGGATCGCATGCAGCGGCGCCGCCAGTTCCTGATCGACGGCGCGATGAAGGACTTCGACGAGGACGACGACTACTGGTCGCGCACGCTCTCGAACTGGGCCGAGGAGGCCGGCATCCCCGTCCTCGAAGAGGCCCGCACGCTGGCCAGCGGCCTGCTGCCCGAGGTGGCGAAGCGGATTGGCGGCGAGGACCCGAAGAAGGTGCGCGAGCTCGTGCGCGAGTCCGCGGTGCGCGACGACCGCAAGCTCGCCCCCAAGGACCTCGACAACGTGGCGGCGTGGGGCGCGGCCGCCCGCACGCTGCTCTCGTCCGAGCTGACGGCGATCGAGGAGTCCAAGGGCCCCGAGAAGACCAAGGCCAAGAACGTGATCAAGGCCCGGATGGCCTGGCTGGGCGGCGGCGAGGCCGGCTCAAGGACCCCGACCGCGAGTGGGTCGACAAGCTGGTCGAGGCCGGCCCCGGCAACGCGGCGGCGCTCGAGAAGACGCGCCAGATCGGCGCGGGCATCCTGCGCGAGGTGATCGAGACCGGCGAGGGCACCGACCGCGCCGAGCTGCGCGAGCAGGCGAACGACCTCTGCCTGCGCACGGACGGCCGCATGTCCAAGGAGGACGTGAAGGCGATCGAGGCCTGGGCGCTGAAGGTGCGCGACACCTACAACGACATCCAGGCCCGCCGCCGCGACGTCGACGACCATGCCAAGGAGGCTGTCGACCGGCTCGACCGCACCTGGATCAAGTTCAAGGAGCTGGACGTCCAGGAGGTCATCTCGGACGAGGCCCTCTTCCGCGAGCTGCGCGACCGCTTCGGCAGCTCGTGGGGCTTCGGCGAGTACTTCACCGGCGGCATGGGCGCGGAGTCGATCCGCGAGCTCCTGCGCTCGCGCGACCTCGACGCCGAGGCCGCCCAGCTGCGCGAGACGATCCGCACGTCCAAGGGCCAGAAGGAGGCCCGGGCGATCAAGCGGCTGAAGGTCGTGTCGGCGTTCACCAAGTCCGAGAACAAGCCGGAGTGGATGATCCTCGAGACGATCCCGGTGATCCCGCCGGAGCTGCGCCCGATGGTGCAGCTGGACGGCGGCCGGTTCGCGACTTCCGACCTGAACGACCTCTACCGGCGCGTCATCAACCGCAACAACCGCCTGAAGCGGCTGCTCGACCTCGGCGCTCCCGAGATCATCGTGAACAACGAGAAGCGGATGCTCCAGGAGGCCGTCGACGCCCTGTTCGACAACGGCCGCCGCGGCCGCGCGGTGACCGGCCCGGGCAACCGGCCGCTGAAGTCGCTCTCCGACATGCTCAAGGGCAAGCAGGGGCGCTTCCGCCAGAACCTGCTCGGCAAGCGCGTCGACTACTCGGGCCGCTCGGTCATCGTGGCCGGGCCGTCGCTGTACCTGCACCAGTGCGGGCTGCCGAAGCTGATGGCGCTCGAGCTCTTCAAGCCGTTCATCATGAGCCGACTGGTGGAGCGCAAGCTGGTCCAGAACATCAAGGCCGCCAAGAAGATGGTGGACACGATGGTGCCCGAGGTCTGGGACGTGCTCGAGGAGGTCATCGCCGAGCATCCGGTGCTGCTGAACCGGGCGCCGACGCTGCATCGCCTCGGCATCCAGGCGTTCGAGCCCGTGCTCGTCGAGGGCAAGGCGATCCAGGTGCACCCGCTGGTGTGCCACGCCTTCAACGCCGACTTCGACGGCGACCAGATGGCCGTCCATCTGCCGCTTTCGGCCGAGGCCCAGGCCGAGGCCCGCATCCTGATGCTGTCCTCGAACAACATCCTCTCGCCTGCGCACGGCAAGCCGCTCGCCACGCCTACCCAGGACATGGTGCTCGGCACGTACTACCTGACCTACGCCCCCGAGGATCTGACCAAGGTCTCGATCGCCGACGCCCGGGAGCGCAAGCTGCCGTACTTCGGTTCGCTGGACGAGGTCGAGACGGCGTACGACCAGAAGCAGGTCACCCTGCAGGCCCCGATCACGCTGCGCGAGCGCGGCGACTGGATCGTGACCACGGTCGGCCGGGCCATCTTCAACGACGAGGTCAGCCGGGCGCTGGGCCGCGCAGTCGGGGAGCGCTACGACCTGACCGAGTACGGCTACCAGAACCGCACGTTCACGAAGCGCGACATGACGGAGTTCGTCTCCGAGCTCGTCGACCGCTACGGCGCCACGGCCATCGCCGAGGTGCTGGACACGATCAAGGAGCTCGGCTTCACGTACGCCACCATGTCCGGCGTGACGATCTCGAAGAACGACATCGTGATCCCACCCGACAAGGAGGACATCCTCGGCCACGTCGAGGACGAGGTCGGGAAGGCCCAGCGCAGCTACGACCGCGGCCTCATCACCGAGGACGAGCGGCACGAGCAGGTCGTGTCGCTGTGGAACAAGGCCACCGACGACGTCGGCGAGGCCATGAACCGCAACCTCGACGAGCTGAACCCGGTCTACATGATGGCCAACTCGGGTGCCCGAGGCTCGTTCAAGCAGATCCGCCAGCTGGCCGGCATGCGCGGCCTGATGGCGAATCCGAAGGGCGAGATCATCGAGCGGCCGATCAAGTCCAACTTCATGGAGGGCCTGTCGGTGCTGGAGTACTTCATCTCCACGCACGGCGCCCGCAAGGGCCTCGCCGACACCGCCCTGCGCACGGCCGACTCGGGCTACCTGACGCGGCGGCTCGTGGACGTGAGCCAGGACGTGATCATCCGCCGGCTCGACTGCGGCACGAGCGGCACATGCTGATCCCGGCCCGCACGCCGGACGGCGCGGCCAACCGGTCGGGCCTGATCGGGCGCGTCGTCGCCACCGAGACCAAGATCGGCACGCTTCAAGCTGAAGAAGGGCGAGGAGATCAACGGCGCCCGCCTGCGCGACCTCGCCGAGGCGGCCGGCGACGACAAGAGCGTCGCCATCCCGGTGCGCACGGTGCTCAAGTGCGAGGCCGAGATCGGCGTCTGCCGGGCCTGCTACGGCTGGTCGATGGCCACCGGCAAGATGAGCGAGATCGGCGACGCCGTCGGCACCATCGCGGCGCAGTCGATCGGCGAGCCGGGGACGCAGCTCACGATGCGCACGTTCCACACCGGCGGCGTTGCCGGCCTCGACATCACCCACGGCCTGCCGCGGGTGGTGGAGCTGTTCGAGGCCCGCAAGCCGAAGGCCGCGGCCACGCTCTCCGACCTGGCCGGACGGGTCGCGATCGACGAGGGCGAGCGTGGCTACACGGTCACGATCACCCCGAACGGCGACGGCGACGGGGATGCCAAGGAGTACGGCTTCCCCCGCCGCACCCGCCTGCGTGTGTCCGAGGGCGAGGTCATCGAGGTGGGCACCCCGCTGAACGAGGGCCCGCTGGCCCCCGTCGAGGTGCTCGACCTGCGCGACGACACCGAGACGGCCCGCTACCTCGTCGCCGAGGTGCAGGAGGTCTACAAGAGCCAGGGCGTGGAGATCCACGACAAGCACATCGAGCTGATCGTGCGCCAGATGCTGAAGAAGGTGCGGATCGACAACTCGGGCGAGTCCGAGTACCTGCCGGGCGAGCTCGTCGACCGGCCGGAGCTCGAGCGCACGAAGAAGCAGCTGAAGGCCGCGAAGAAGGAGCGGCCGACGCACACCCAGCTCATCCTCGGCATCACCAAGGCCTCGCTGGCGACGCAGAGCTTCCTGTCTGCGGCCTCGTTCCAGGAGACCACCAAGGTGCTGACCGACGCCGCCCTCGAGGGCAAGACCGACCACCTGGTCGGCCTGAAGGAAAACGTCATCATCGGCAAGCTGATCCCGGCGTCGACCGGACTGCGCGAGTACCGCTCGGTCACGATCGAGCCGTCCGAGGACGCTCCCCGGTTCTACGTCGAGGACTTCGGCGAGCCGCCCGTCTACACGGACGCGCTGGTCGGAGGCGACGGCCAGGCCGCGGGCAACGGCGAGATCGACCTGACGCCCAAGCCGGGCGCCGAGCCGCCGTTCATCCCGCCGGTCCCCGAGGAGGACTAGGCCACACGGGTCGGGGACAGTCCCCGGATGGGGACTGTCCCCGCTTCCGCGTGCCTACTTGGCCGCGGCGCGGGCCGGGCTGGCATCCGGCACGAGCCGTTCGAGGGCGGCCTCCGCGCCGAGCCGTCCGAGAATCGCGCGCGCCTCTGCCAGGGCCTCGTCGCGGTCGACTCCCGCCGTTGCCTGCTCCGCCAGCGCCATGGCGAGCTGCCACGGGTTCTCGGCCTCGCGGGCGAGCGCGACCGCCTCGGCGAAGAGGGCACCGGCGTCGGCCGGGGCCGCGAGCATCGCGCACAGGAGCGCGCGGTGGGCTCGAAGCCGCGGAGAGAGCGCGCCGAGCGGCTCCCGCTCGAGGCGCTCGACCATCGCCACCGCGGGCCCGCGTTCGCCGGCCCGAAGCGCGCACCACGTCTCGAGCATGATCGACGCCTTGACGGCCGGGTGGCCGAGCCAGAGCGTCTCCGCGGCCCACGCGCCGCGGTGCGCGGCGGCGGCGGCCTCGGCGTAGCGGCCCTCGGCAGCCAGCACCTCGGCCCGCGCGGACCAGAGCATGGCCCGGTTCTGCTCGTCGCTCGACCGACTCGTCGAATCCGGCCGCCTCGATGGCCTGGCGGGCCGGCGCCACCTCTCCCCGCCGCGCGAGCACGACGGCGCGGGTGAGCAGGATGGCGCGCGCGAAGATGTCGGACTCGGCGCCGGGCGTCTCCTCCGACCTCGCGGGTGATCCGCAGCGCCTCGTCCCAGTCGCCGCGCTCGAGCGCAGCGGGCGAGGTGTGCAGCAGGAAGCTTCGCTTCCACTGCTCGTCGCCGGCGCGCTCGGCCAGCGCGAGGCCGTCGCGGTCGTAGTCGTGCGCGTAGTCGTCCACGCCCTGGCGCTCGAACGAGAGGTTGAAGTAGGCGCGCATCGCCGCCTGCGCCTCGTCGTGCTCGAGCGCGACCCGCAGCGCGCCGAGAAGCAGCGAACGCCCCTCTTCGCGCCGGTGCGTGAACGCGATCATCCACAGCCCCTTCGTGTTGAGCGCGTTCGAGAGCACCTCGGGCAGCGATAGCCGTCTCTGCGATGTCGATGGCGCGCTCGAGCGCGTCGCGGCCGCGGGCCTCTTCGCCGATCATCCCGCAGAGCCGGCCGACCTGCGCGCCCAGGTGGGCGAGGTCGGCGTCGGCCGGCCCGTCGGCGAGCACCGCGTACGCCTCCTCCATCTCGATCACCGCCTGCTCGGCGCGCCCCTCGAGGAAGAGGACGTCGCCGCGACGGGCGCGGACTCGGGCGGCCGCGTACGCGTCGCCGGCGCGCTCGTGGATCGCGAGCGCCCGGGTGAACTCGTCCTCGGCCTCCGCGACCTCGCCCTTCTGGAGCGCCAGCAGCCCCGCCCGCTCATGCAGCAGCGCCTGCTCGGGCCCGTCGGGTACGAGATCCATGGCCTCCGTGACGAGCCGGTAGGCCTCCTCGGGCGCGGCCAGCGACGCGGCGCGGTCGGCCGCGCGCAGGATGTCCGCCCGGGCGGTCTCGCGCAGCTCGGCGGCATCGGGATCGTCCGGCAGAAGGCGGTAGGCGTCGAGCCGGTGGGCGGCGACGAGCTCGGCCAGCTCGTCGCCGCCGACGAGGGTGAGGTGATCGGCGGCGGCCAGGTGCAGGCGCTTGCGCTCGCGCCGGCCGAGCGTGTCGCGGGCGATGGTGCGCACCATGTCCTGCACGAAGCCGTACTGGCCGCGATCGGGGGAGCGCGGATCGGTCTGGGCGGCGACGAGCTCCTTGCGGGCCAGGCCGGCGAGGGTCTCGGAGATCGGCTCGAGCGGGAGGCCGCTCACCGCGGCGACGCCGTCGAGCGTGAACGTCTTGCCGAGCACGGCGGCCTGCTGCACGAGCCTGCGCTCGTCCTCGGACAGCCCGTCGAGGCGAGCTGCGACCAGCGCGTGGAGCGTCTCGGGGATCTCGAGATCGGCGATGGCGGTCGTCATGCGGTAGCCGCCGTCGCCGGCGCGCACGATCACGCCCCGATCGAGCAGCATCCGGGCCGTCTCGACCGCGTAGAGCGGCACCCCTTCCGCCGCGGCGCCGATCTGCGCGACGGCCTCGGCCGGCAGCCCCGGCACCATCCCCGCCACCAGGTCTCCCATCGCGTCGCGGGGGAGCGGCTCGAGCGCGAGCGACATGAACGATCGCGGCGTCAAACCCCAGCCGGGTCGCCGCTCGGCCAGCTCGGGCCGGGCGAGGCCCAGTACGAAGAGGCGGTGATCGCGCGACCATTCGAGCAGGTACTCGATGAACGTGAGCAGCGACTGGTCGGCCCAGTGCATGTCCTCGAACACGAGCACCACGGGCAGCTGCTCGGCCATCGCCTCGAAGAACCGCCGCCACGCGGGGAAGAGCCGCTCGCGGTCGGCGTCGGCGACGGCCGCCACCCCGAGCAGGTGGAGCAGAGGCGGCGTCACCCATTCGCGGTCGGCCGGATCGGAGACCCACTCGCCCACCGCTGCCGCGAGCTTGCGCTCGGCCGTCTCGACCGGCTCGTCCTCGGCGATCTGGGCGCGCATGCGCACCATCTCGGCGAGCGCCCAGAACGCAACCCCCTCGCCGTAGGAGAGGCACCGGCCGCGATGCCAGAGCACCTCGCCGGCCAGGCCGTCGGCGTACTTCTCGAACTCCCAGGCGAGCCGTGACTTGCCGATGCCGGCGATACCCGTCACCGACACGAGATGCGCCCGGCCGCCCTCCGTGGCATGGAACACGTCCTTCAGCAGGCGCAGCTCCCGGTCGCGGCCGACGAACGGCGGGTCGAGCCCCGCGCTGCGGCCGACACCGCGCCGAGCGGACGACACGCGCATCGCCCGCCACAGCGCGACCGGCTCGGGCTTGCCCTTGAGGTCGAACGTGCCGGCCGCCTCACACACGATCGCGGCCTCGGTCAGCCGCCGGGTGGCGTCGTCGACGAGCACGGAACCCGGCTCCGCCGCCCCCTGGATGCGCGACGCCGTGTTCACGAGGTCGCCGGCCACGATGCCCTGGCCGACGGCCCCGACCGTCACCGCCGCCTCGCCGGTCGCGACCGCCGCCCGGGCGCTCAGCTCGATTCCGGTGCGCTCGCCGAGCGCGTGCACCGCGTCCACCAGCTCGAGGGCGACCCGCACCGCCCGCTCGGCGTCATCCTCCTGCGAGGTGGGCGCGCCCCACACCGCCATGACGGCATCGCCGATGAACTTCTCGACCGTGCCGCCGTGGCGCTCGACCGCGCTGCGGGCGGCGTCGAAGTAGCTCGTCAGGAGCTCACGGACCTCCTCGGGATCGCGCGCGCCCGCGAGGACCGTGAACCCGACCAGATCCGCGAAGAGCACCGACACCGTCCGTCGCTCGGTGGCCGGCGGTGGCGTAGCCGCGGCCGCCGGGGCGGCCGCCTGCGCCATTGCCGTCCCGCAGGCGCCGCAGAAGCGGTCGCCCGGCTCGTTCGCCGAGCCGCAGGCGGGGCACTCGACCACGAGCTCGGCGCCGCAGCCCGCGCAGTAGCGCCGCCCCTCCCGGTTGTCGCTCAGGCAGGCCTGGCAGCGCATCGGCAGAGCGTAGAGGACAGCAGCCACAGGTGCCTGGAGCGGGACGGCGCCGGGAGGTCCCCGTGCCCGTCGAAAACGGCGGCCCTGTGCTAGTGTTCGCCGTCGCGGCCGCCCGGGCGGCCCTTCCCTGTCTGCCCTCGGACGCCGGGAGTTTTCACAGCGTATGCCTACGATCAATCAGCTCGTGCGACACCCTCGCCAGAAAGTGGTCGGCAAGACCAAGACGCCGGCCCTGCGTGGCGCACCCCAGAAGCGGGGCGTCTGCACGCGCGTGTACACGGTCACGCCCAAGAAGCCGAACTCGGCCCTGCGCAAGGTGGCCCGCGTGCGCCTGACGAACCAGATGGAGGTCACGGCCTACATCCCCGGCGTCGGCCACAACCTGCAGGAGCACTCGGTCGTCCTCATCCGCGGCGGCCGCGTCAAGGACCTGCCTGGCGTTCGCTACAAGATCATCCGCGCCGCGCTCGACACGTCCGGTGTCAACGACCGCAAGCAGGCGCGCTCGAAGTACGGGGCGAAGAGGAGCTCGTAGTGCCGCGTCGTGCCGAGATCACCCCGCGGGCACTGCTCCGCGATCCCGTTTACGAGTCCGTCCTCGTGACGCAGGTCGTGAACCGCGTCATGCAGGACGGCAAGAAGTCGGTCGCCGAGAACATCGTGTACAGGGCGCTCGAGTCCGTCGGGCAGAAGACCGGCCAGAGCCCGGTCGAAGTGCTCGAGCGTGCCATCAAGTCGGTGACGCCGGTGCTCGAGGTCCGCTCGCGCCGCGTCGGCGGCGCCAACTACCAGGTGCCGATCGAGGTCCCGCAGCGGCGCGCCCGCACGCTCGCCGTGCGGTGGCTCGTCACCTTCTCCCGCCAGCGGCGCGAGAAGCAGGCCTTCGAGAAGCTGGCCGGCGAGATCCTCGACGCCACAAACCAGCAGGGCGGCGCGTTCAAGCGTAAAGACGACATGTACCGGATGGCGCAGGCCAACAAGGCCTTCGCGCATTACCGGTGGTGAGGCGCTAGCAGAATGTCAGTTACAGAGACCAGAACGGGCACACGCGTGCCCAAGATGGAGGAGCTCGACCGGGTCCGCAACATCGGCATCATGGCCCACATCGATGCCGGGAAGACGACCACGACCGAGCGCATCCTCTACTACACCGGCCGCACCCACAAGATGGGTGAGGTGCACGAGGGCGCCGCGACGATGGACTGGATGGTCCAGGAGCAGGAGCGCGGCATCACGATCACCTCGGCCGCCACGACCTGCTTCTGGCGTGATCATCGCATCAACATCATCGACACGCCCGGGCACGTGGACTTTACCGTCGAGGTGGAGCGCAGCCTCCGCGTGCTCGACGGCGCGGTCGCGCTGTTCGACTCGGTCGCCGGCGTCCAGCCGCAGTCCGAGACGGTGTGGCGGCAGGCCGACAAGTACGGCGTCCCCCGGATCGCGTTCATCAACAAGATGGACCGCACCGGCGCGGACTTCTACGCCGCCGTCGAGACGATGATCGACCGCCTCGGCGCCCGCCCCATCGCCGTGCAGATCCCGATCGGCAGCGAGGACGCCTACATCGGCCACATCGACCTGCTGACGATGAAGGCGATCCGCTACGTCGATCCGCTCGGCCAGAAGTGGGAAGAGGGCGACGTGCCCGAGGACATGCGCGAGCAGGCCGAGACGTACCGGCATGACCTGGTCGAGGCGGTCGCCGATCACGACGAGGACATCATGATCGCGTTCCTCGAGGACGAGCCCGTCGAGGCAGATCAGCTGCGCGCGGCCATCCGCAAGTGCACGCTTGACATCTCGATCACGCCGGTCCTGCTCGGCTCAGCGTTCAAGAACAAGGGCGTCCAGCCCCTGCTCGAGGCGGTCATCGACTTTCTGCCGTCGCCCGTCGACGTCGAGGCCGTCACCGGGATCGACCCCCGCACCGACGAGGAGGTCACCAGGCCGGCCGATCTCGAGCAGCCGTTCTCGGCGCTCGCGTTCAAGGTGATGAGCGACCCGTTCGTCGGCAAGCTGACCTACTTCCGCGTCTACTCCGGCAAGCTCAACTCCGGTTCGTACCTGCTGAACGCCTCGACCGGCCGCAAGGAGCGCGTCGGGCGTCTGCTCGAGATGCACGCGAACCACCGCGAGGATCTCCAGCAGATCGGCGCCGGCGCGATCGCCGCCGCCGTCGGCCTCAAGCAGACGACGACCGGCGACACGCTGTGCGACCCCGACCACCCGGTGATGCTCGAGTCGATCGACTTCCCCGACCCGGTGATCGACGTCGCCGTCGAGCCGAAGACGAAGGCCGACCAGGACAAGCTGGCCCAGGCCCTCCAGCGGCTCGCCGAGGAGGACCCCACCTTCCGTGTCCGCACGAACGAGGAGACCGGCCAGACGATCATCGCCGGCATGGGCGAGCTGCACCTCGAGATCATCGTCGACCGGCTGATGCGCGAGTTCCGCGTCGACGCCAACGTCGGCCGCCCGCAGGTTGCGTATCGCGAGACGATTCGCAACGCCGTCCAGGGAGTGCACGGACGCTTCGTGCGTCAGACCGGCGGCCGCGGCCAGTTCGGCCACGTCGTCATCGACATGTCGCCGAGCGAGCCCGGCGGCGGCTACGTGTTCGAGAACAAGATCGTCGGCGGCGCCGTCCCGCGCGAGTACATCTCGTCGGTCGACGGCGGCATCAAGGAGGCGATGGAGGCGGGCATCCTGGCCGGCTTCCCCGTGGTCGACATCACCGTCAAGCTGGTCGACGGCTCCTACCACGACGTCGACTCCTCGGAGATGGCGTTCAAGGTGGCCGGCTCGATGGCCTTCAAGGAGGCGTCGAAGCGGGCCAAGCCGGTGCTGCTCGAGCCTGTCATGGCGGTCGAGGTCGTGACGCCCGAGGAGTACATGGGTGACGTCATCGGAAACATCAATTCGCGTCGCGGGCAGATCGAAGGCATGGAGCCGCGGGGCAACGCGCAGGTCATCCGCGCCCGTGTCCCGCTCGCCGAGATGTTCGGTTACGCAACGGATGTGCGCACGATGAGCCAGGGTCGCGCCACCTATACGATGCAGTTCCTGCACTACGCAGAAGTTCCGCATTCCATCGCAGAGAAGCTCACGGAGAGCCAGGGGTAACCCCCGAAAAGGAGACTGGGAGAAGACATGGCCAAGCAGAAGTTCGAGCGCACCAAGCCGCACCTCAACATCGGCACCATCGGTCACATCGACCATGGCAAGACGACGCTCACCGCTGCCATCACAAAGGTGTTGGCCGAGTCCGGCACGGGCTCGGAGTTCACCGACTTCGACAAGATCGACAAGGCTCCCGAGGAGCGCGAGCGCGGGATCACGATCAACTCCTCTCACGTCGAGTACGAGACGGCCAACCGTCACTACGCGCACGTCGACTGCCCCGGCCACGCCGACTACGTGAAGAACATGATCACGGGCGCCGCCCAGATGGACGGTGCGATCCTGGTCGTGTCCGCCGCCGACGGCCCGATGCCGCAGACGCGCGAGCACATCGTGCTCGCCCGCCAGGTCGGTGTGCCGTACATCGTCGTGTTCCTGAACAAGGCCGACACGGTCGACGACGAGGAGCTGCTCGACCTGGTCGAGCTCGAGGTGCGCGAGCTGCTCTCGAAGTACGACTTCCCCGGCGACGACCTCCCGGTCGTGCGCGGCTCGGCGCTGAAGGCGCTCGAGGGTGACGCCGAGTGGACGCCGAAGATCCTGGAGCTCATGGCGGCCGTCGACGATTACGTGCCGGAGCCCCCGCGCGACATCGACAAGCCGTTCCTGATGCCCGTCGAGGACGTCTTCACTATCACCGGCCGCGGCACAGTCGCGACCGGCCGCGTCGAGCAGGGCCAGATCAAGACCGGCGAGGAGGTCGAGGTCGTCGGCATCCACAAGGAGACCTCCAAGACGGTCGTGACCGGCGTCGAGATGTTCCGCAAGCTGCTCGACTCCGGCCAGGCCGGCGACAACATCGGCGCCCTCCTGCGCGGCGTCAAGCGCGAGGAGATCGAGCGCGGCCAGGTGCTCGCGAAGCCCGGCTCGATCACGCCGCACACCCAGTTCGAGGCCCAGGTCTATGTCCTCTCGAAGGACGAGGGCGGCCGTCACAAGCCGTTCTTCAAGGGCTACCGGCCGCAGTTCTACTTCCGCACGACGGACGTCACCGGCGTCGTCGAGCTGAAGCAGGACGTCGAGATGGTCATGCCCGGCGACAACGCCGAGATGTCCGTCGAGCTGATCCAGCCGATCGCCATGGATGAGGGCCTGCGCTTCGCGATTCGCGAAGGCGGCCGCACCATCGGCGCCGGCGCCGTCACCAAGATCATCAAGTAGCGAAGGAACCGAGGCACCGTGGCGCAGCAGAAGATCCGCATCAGACTGAAGGGGTACGACCACACGCTGGTCGACCTGTCCGCGCGTTCGATCGTCGACACGGCACAGCGGTCGGGCGCCACGGTGTCCGGCCCCGTGCCGCTCCCGACCGAGAAGAACGTCTACTGCGTCATCCGCGGGCCGTTCAAGGACAAGGACTCGCGCGAGCACTTCGAGATCCGCACGCACAAGCGGCTGATCGACATCCACCAGCCGACGCCGAAGACGGTCGACTCGCTCATGCGGCTCGACCTTCCCGCCGGCGTCGACATCGAGATCAAGCTGTAGGGCGGGAGATGGCGAAAGGCATCATCGGAACCAAGCTCGGCATGACCCAGCTGTTCGACGCGGAGTCGGGCCAGGTCACGCCGGTCACGGTGATCGAGGCGGGCCCGTGCCCGGTCGTCGCCGTGCGCACGCCCGAGGCTGACGGCTACGCGGCCGTCCAGCTCGCCTTCGGCCCGGTCAAGGACAGGAAGCTGACCCGGCCGCGGGCCGGCCACCTGAAGGCGGCCGGGGTCGCCCCGCACCGGACGCTGATCGAGTTCCGCGACGCCGACGGCTGGAACGCCGGCGACACGGTCACGGTCGAGGCGTTCGAGGAGGGCGAGCAGGTGAAGGTCAGCGGCATCTCCCGCGGCAAGGGCTTCGCCGGCACCATCAAGCGGCACCGCTTCTCACGCGGCCCGGCGTCGCACGGGTCGCACAACGTCCGCGCCCCGGGCTCGATCGGCGCGTCCGCGACGCCCTCGCACGTCTACAAGGGCACGCGCATGGCCGGCCAGATGGGCTCCGAGCGCGTCACCCAGCGCGGGCTGCGGGTCGTCGAGGTGGACGCGGAGAAGAACCTGCTGCTGGTCCGCGGGGCCGTCCCCGGCGCCGTGGGCGGCGTGGTCGAGATCCGGAGCGACACGTAGTGGCCGCCCCGACCGCACCCGTGCTCACCGGCGGCGCGAAGGCGAAGCTCGACGAGGCCGTGTTCGGCCTCGAGCGCAACGACGCGCTGGTCCACGACGTTGTGAAGTCCGAGATGGCCGCCCGTCGCCAGGGCACCGCGTCGACGAAGACCCGCGGCCTCGTGTCCGGTGGCCGCGCCAAGCCGTGGCGCCAGAAGGGCACCGGGCGTGCCCGCGCCGGCACCACCCGAGCCGCGCAGTGGACGGGCGGCGGGGTCGTCTTCGGCCCGCACCCGCGCAACTACACCGGCAAGGTGAACCGCAAGGCCCGTCTGAAGGCGCTGCGCATCGCCCTCTCGGCGCACGCCGGGGCCGGGTCGTTGCACGTCCTGGACGGCGGCAGCTTCGACGCGCCGAAGACGTCGCAGGCGGCCGAGCTCTTCGCCGGCGCCGGCCTGCAGGCGCCCGTGTGGGTGGTTGTCGCCCCCGACGAGGTGAACCTGGCCAAGTCGGTGCGCAACCTCGACCGTGTCTACGTCGCGAACGCCAACAACCTGGACGCCTACGACGTCGTCATGGCCCGCACGCTGGTCGTCTCGAAGGCGGCGCTCGTGATGCTCGAGGGTGGTGAGAGCTCGTGAACGGCGACCCGCGCTCGGTGCTGATCGCACCCGTCGTGTCGGAGAAGAGCTACGGCCAGATCGCCGACCGGCGCAAGTACACGTTCCGCGTGCACTCGAGCGCGCACAAGACGCAGGTGCGCCAGGCCGTCGAGGAGATCTTCGACGTCAGCGTCACCCACGTGAACATCTCCAAGGTGCCGCCGAAGCCGAAGCGGCGCGGCGTCCACGCCGGCCAGCGGGCCGGGTGGAAGAAGGCGGTTGTGACGATCGCCGAGGGACAGTCGATCGAGGCCTTCGGGCCGGGGGTCTAGGCATGGCAGTCCGAAAATTCAAGCCCACGTCCGACGGGCGCCGGTTCATGACGGTGTCGGACTTCGAGGAGCTGACCGCCTCGGAGCCGGAGCGGACGCTGCTCGCGCCGCTGCACAAGACCGGCGGCCGCAACGTCAACGGCCGCATCACGACCCGCCACCGCGGCGGCGGGCACAAGCGCCGCTACCGCCTGATCGACTTCAAGCGGATGAAGGACGGCGTCTCGGCGAAGGTGCACTCGATCGAGTACGACCCCAACCGGTCGGCCCGGATCGCGCTCCTGCACTACACCGACGGCGAGAAGCGCTACATCCTCGCGCCGGTGCGCCTGCGCGTGGGCCAGATGGTGGAGTCCGGCCAGGCCGTCGACATCCGCCCCGGCAATGCGATGCCGCTGCGGTCGATGCCGACCGGCACGACGGTGCACAACATCGAGCTGCGCCCCGGCCAGGGCGGCAAGATGGCCCGCTCGGCCGGATCGTCGGCCCAGCTCGTCGCCAAGGAGGGCGGCAAGGCGCTGCTGCGGCTGCCGTCCGGCGAGATGCGGCGCGTCCCCGAGCAGTGCCGGGCGACCGTCGGCCAGCTCGGCAACGTCACCCACGAGATCGAGTCCGGGGGCAAGGCCGGCCGCTCGCGCTGGCAGGGCAAGCGCCCGACCGTGCGCGGCACCGTGATGAACCCCGTCGACCACCCGCACGGCGGCGGCGAGGGCAAGAACAAGGGCAGCCACCCGGTCACGCCGTGGGGCAAGCCGACCCTGGGCTTCCGCACCAGGGACAAGAAGAAGGCGAGCGGCAAGGACATCGTCCGCGCCCGCCGGAGGGGCAAGGGGAGGCGATGAGCCGATCGAGCAAGAAGGGCCCCTTCGTGGAGCCCAAGCTGATGAAGCGCGTCGAGCAGATGAACGAGACGCGTCAGAAGCGGATGCTGAAGACATGGTCGCGGGCGTCGACGATCTTCCCGGAGTTCGTCGGCCACACGATCGCGGTGCACGACGGCCGCAAGCACGTGCCGGTCTTCATCTCCGAGTCCATGGTCGGCCACAAGCTGGGCGAGTTCGCCCCCACCCGCACCTACCGCGGGCACGGCAACGACCGCACCTCGAGGATGAAGGGGCGCTAGTGGGCCCTCTCGCAATGTCTGAACCGTTCTGGCGGCTGCAAACCATCGCGCTGCGGTGTCCTCGGTCGCGCCAATACGACCAGGTATCGGCGCTCCCTGCGTCCTTGCATCGCTCGGTTTTCGCTCGCCATCTTCCAGCCCAACATCACGAGAGGGCCCACTAGCCGTGGCCGTCGCCGTTCAGGATCGCGACACCGTGCGGGCGCAGGCGCGCTACGTGCGCTGCTCGGCCCGCAAGGCCCGGCTCGTGCTCGAGCACATTCGCGGCAAGCAGGCCGCGGAGGCCGCGGCGATCCTCGCCTTCCAGACCCGCGCGGCAGCGCGTGACGCCGGCAAGGTGCTCGCGTCGGCGATCGCGAACGCGGAGAACAACAACGGCTACGACGCCGACGACCTGGTCGTGGTCGCCGCCTACGCCGACGAGGGGCCGACGCTGAAGCGCTGGCGGCCTCGCGCGCGCGGGCGTGTGAACCGGATCCGCAAGCGCACCTGCCACATCACGATCCAGCTGGCGGTGGCCGAGCCCGGCGAGATCAAGAAGCCTGTCCGGCGCCGCCCGGCGGCCACGCCGAAGGCCCAGCCGGCCCCCGAGCCTGCCGTCGACGAGACGGCGCCGGGGACGGCCGAGGCCGACGAGGCCGCGGCGGAGGAGCCGAAGGCCGAGGAGAAGCCGAAGCCCAAGCGCGCCCGCAAGCCGCGCGCGAAGAAGACCGAGACACCCGAGGCCACGGCCGAGGCGGCCGATGAGCCGGCCGCGGACGAGGCCTCCGAGGAGGGGAAGTAGTGGGACACAAGGTCCACCCTGGCGGCCTGCGGGTCGGCGTCATCCACACCTGGAAGTCGAACTGGTTCGTCCCGGCGAAGGAGTTCCCGGACGCGCTGATGGAGGACGTGAAGATCCGTGACCACATCTACGGCAAGCTGTCGCATGCCGGCCTGTCCGACATCCACATCCGCAAGGACAAGCAGCGGATCACGGTCGACATCTACACGGCCCGCCCGGGCATCGTGATCGGCAAGTCCGGCTCCGAGGTCGACGCGCTGCGGCGTGAGCTGCACGCGATGACCACGAAGAACGTCCAGGTGAACATCACCGAGATCAAGCGCCCGGAGCTCGACGCCAAGCTGGTCGCGCAGTCGATCGCCGAGCAGCTCCAGAACCGGGTCTCGTTCCGGCGGGCGATGAAGCGGTCGCTGTCGTCGTCGATCCGCTCCGGCGCCCAGGGCGTGAAGATCCGCTGTGGCGGCCGCCTGGGCGGCTCGGAGATGTCGCGTTCGGAGCAGTACAGCGAGGGCCGCGTGCCCCTGCACACCCTCCGCGCCGACATCGATTACGGGTTCGCCGAGGCGAAGACGACCTTCGGCCGGATCGGCGTGAAGGTGTGGATCAACAAGGGCGAGATCATGCCCGAGGGCTTCGAGCACGAGGGTGCCGTCGACCCGCCTCGGCGAGGTCGACAGCCGCCGCCGGCGGCGCGGGGCGCTGCCCGGCGAGATGGAGCAGCTCGGCCCGACGCGGCCCGGCAGGCGCGGCGACGGCCCCGGCGGCCCGCCGGCGCCGGCCGCCGGCCCGGCGGCGGGCGGGGCGGCGAGGGTGGCGGCGGTTCCGGTGGCCAGGGCGGAGGCCCGGGCGGCGGTCGCCGTCCGCGGTCGCGTCCGCGCCCGGCCCAGTCCGAGAGCACTCCACCGCCCGAGGCTTCGCAGACCCCGGCCGAGGCGCCGGCGGAGAAGCCCGCCGACAAGCCCACCCCGCCCCGCGGAGGGGAACCGAGTAGTGCTCCTCCCGAAGCGCACCAAGTACCGCCGCGTCCATCGCGGGCGCCGCCGCGGCGACGCCAAGGGCGGGACGCGGGTCATGTTCGGCGAGTACGGGCTGAAGTCGCTCGAGGCCGGCTGGGTCACCAACCGCCAGATCGAGGCCGCCCGTATCGCGATGACGCGCAAGATCAAGCGCGGCGGCAAGGTCTGGATCACGATCTTCCCCGACAAGTCGGTGACCCAGAAGCCGGCCGAGACGCGCATGGGCTCGGGCAAGGGGTCGCCCGAGCACTGGGTGGCGGTCGTGAAGCCGGGCCGGGTCATGTTCGAGCTGGCCGGCGTCCCCGAGCCGCTCGCGCGCGAGGCGATCCGGCTGGCCGCCATGAAGCTGCCGGTGAAAGCGAAGTTCGTGTCCCGGGAGGGTGATCTGTTTGAAGGCCAGTGAGATCCGCGAGCTGACCCCTGACGAGGTCGAGCGCAAGCTGGCCGAAACACGCCAGGAGCTGTTCAACCTGCGCTTCCAGCACGCCACCGGGGCGCTCGACAACACCGCCGCGCTGACGCGCGTCAAGCGCGACATCGCCCGCCTGCTGACGATGGCCGGCGACGGCGCGCGCACAAGGAGCGCCTCGTGAGCGCCGCCGAGCCCAAGCCGCGCGGCCGCCGCAAGGAGCGCCGCGGCATCGTTGTCTCCGACGCGATGGACAAGACCGTCGTCGTCCGCGTCGACGTCGTGAAGCCGCACCCGAAGTACCACAAGATGCTGCGCCGCTCGATCAGGCTGCACGCCCATGACGAGGCGAACAGCTCGAAGGTCGGCGACATCGTCCGTCTGGTCGAGACTCGGCCGCTGTCCGCGACGAAGCGCTGGCGGGTCGCCGAGATCGTCGAGGTGGCGAAGTGATCCAGGTCGAGACCCGGCTGCGCGTCGCCGATAACACCGGCGCCCGCGAGCTGCTCTGCATCCGCATCAAGGGTGGCAGCCGGCGTCGCTATGCCGGTGTCGGGGATATCATCGTCGGCACCGTCAAGCAGGCCACGCCGAACGGCGCCGTCAAGAAGGGCGAGGTGGTGACGGCCGTGGTGGTGCGCACGACGAAGCAGCATCACCGCGACGACGGCACGTATATCGCGTTCGACGAGAACGCGGCGGTGATCATCGACGCCCAGCGCAACCCGCGGGGCACGCGCATCTTCGGGCCCGTCGCCCGCGAGCTGCGCGAGCGCAATTTCATGAAGATCGTCTCGCTCGCACCAGAGGTGCTCTGAACCATGGCGAACCAAGCTCAAGATCAAGACAGGCGACAGCGTCGAGGTGCTCACCGGCAAGGACGCCGGCAAGCGCGGCACGGTCACGCGCGTGCTGCCCACCGCAGCGCCGGATCGTCGTCGAGAAGGTGAACATGGTCAAGCGGCACACGAAGCCGCGGCCGGCGCCGCGCAAGTCGGGCAGCCAGCAGATCATCCCCGGCGGCGTGCTCGAGCGGGAGGCGCCGCTGCAGATCTGAACGTGCCCTGGTGTGCCCAGCGTGCGGGAAGCCGAGCCGGGTCGGCTACAGGATCAACGAGAAGGACGGCAACAAGGTGCGCGTCTGCCGCAACTGCGGGAAGGACATCGACAAGTGAGCGCGACCGAGATCCCCACGCCCCGGCTGAAGGTCGCGCTACGACGCCGAGGTGCGCGGCCAGCTGCAGGAGCAGCTCGAGCTGTCGTCACACGATGGCCGTCCCGCGGCTCGAGAAGATCACGCTCAACATGGGCGTCGGCGAGGCCAAGGTCAACTCCGAAGGCGCTCGACGACGCGACCGAGCAGCTGGCCATCATCTCCGGGCCAGCGCCCGGTGGTGACCCGGGCGAAGAAGTCGATCGCCGGCTTCAAGATCCGCGACGGCATGCCCATCGGCTGCAAGGTCACGCTGCGGGGCGCCCGCATGTACGAGTTCCTCGACCGGCTGACGACGATCGCGCTGCCCCGGATCCGCGACTTCCGCGGGATCAATCCGGGCTCATTCGACGGCCGTGGCAATTTCTCGATGGGTGTCCGCGAGCAGATCATCTTCCCGGAGATCAACTACGACGACGTCTCCGAGGTGCGGGGTCTGAACATCACGATCACGACGACGGCGACCGACGACGAGGGCGCGCGCGAGCTGCTGCGGGCGCTGGGGATGCCGTTCGCGGGCTGAGCCCGCAGGAGGAAGGACGAGACCAGGTATGGCGAAGGAATCACTCAGGGTCAAGCAGTTGCGGGGCGCGAAGTTCAAGACGCGCTCGTATCACCGCTGCTCGCGCTGCGGGCGCTCGCGCGCGTACTTCCGCAAGTTCGGCGTGTGCCGGATCTGCCTGCGCGAGCTCGCCCATCAGGGCGTGATCCCGGGAATGACGAAGTCGAGCTGGTGAGGAGCGAGTCATGATCACTGATCCGATCGGCGACATGCTCACCCGTATCCGCAACGCCAACACGGCGCTGCACGAGTCGGTGGCGATGCCCATGTCGGGGATGAAGCGCGAGATCGCGCGCATCCTCAAGGAGGAGGGCTACATCGACGACTGGGTCATCTCCAAGGGCGACACGCACGACACGCTCACCGTGACGCTGCGCTACGGCCCCAGCCGCGAGCGCGTGATCTCGGGCCTGAAGCGCGTTCCAAGCCCGGCCGGCGCGTGTACGCGAAGAAGGACCGCCCGCACCGCGTGCTGGGCGGCATGGGCCTCGCCATCCTGTCGACGTCCAAGGGCGTCGTGACCGGCCGCCAGGCCCAGGAGCAGGGGGTCGGCGGAGAGGTGCTGTGCTATGTGTGGTGATCGATGAGCAGAATCGGACGCATGCCGATCGCCGTCCCCGAGGGGTCACGGTCGAGATCGCGCCCGGCCGCGTGTCGGTCAAGGGCCCGCTCGGCGACCTCTCGGAGCGGATCTCGCCGGACATGACCGTCTCGCAGGAGGACGGCAGCATCGTCGTGACGCGGCCGACCGATCGCAACGAGCATCGCGCGCTGCACGGCCTCACCCGGACGCTCGTCGCCAACATGGTCACCGGCGTCACGGCCGGGTACTCGAAGCGGCTCGAGATCCAGGGCGTCGGCTACCGCGCGGCGCTGCGCGGCTCCGACCTCGAGATGCAGCTCGGCTTCAGCCATCCCGTCACGGTGAAGGCGCCGCAGGGAATCACGTTCGAGGTGCCGCAGCCGACCCAGATCGTCGTCAGCGGCTCGAGCAAGCAGCAGGTCGGCGAGATCGCGGCCCAGATCCGCAAGTGGCGTCCGCCTGAGCCCTACAAGGGCAAGGGCGTCCGCTACGCCGGCGAGCACGTCATCCGCAAGGTTGGAAAGCGAGCGTAGGTAGGAGCATGGCGATCAAGACGAAGCAACAGGCCCGCCTGCGCCGGCACCGGCGCGTGCGCGCGAAGGTGGCCGGCTCCGCCGAGCGGCCCCGCCTGGCCGTGTACCGCTCGAACCGCGGCATCGCCGCCCAGGTGATCGACGACGCCGCGGGACGCACGATCGCGGCCGCCTCGAGCCAGGACAAGTCGCTCGCGAAGGCGAAGCGGGCCGAGGCCCCGGCGGCGGTCGGCAAGCTCGTCGCCGAGCGGGCGAAGGATGCGGGCGTCGCCACGGTGGTTTTCGACCGCGGCGGCTACCTTTACCACGGGCGGGTCAAGGCGCTCGCCGACGCCGCCCGAGAAATGGATTGGAGTTTTAGTGGCTGTAGCCCCCAGACCGGGATCGCGCAACCCCGCCGCCCGCGGGTCGGAGGTCGCCGGCCGCGACCTGCAGGAGCGGGTCGTGAAGATCAACCGCGTCGCCAAGGTCGTCAAGGGCGGCCGCCGGTTCTCGTTCACGGCGCTCGTGGTCGTCGGCGACGAGGTCGACCACGTCGGCGTCGGCTACGGCAAGGCGAACGAGGTGCCGTCGGCGATCGCCAAGGCGGTCGAGGACGCGAAGAAGAACCTCTTCCAGATCCCCAAGTACAAGAACACGATCACGCACCAGGTGACCGGCCGCTACGGCGCCGGGCGCGTGCTGCTGAAGCCCGCCTCCGAGGGCACCGGCGTGATCGCCGGCGCCGGCGTCCGGGCCGTGCTCGAGCTGGGCGGGGTGCGCGACATCCTGGCCAAGTCGCTCGGCACGGCGAACCCGATCAACCTGTTGATGGCGACCGTGCAGGGGCTGAAGTCGCTGAAGCGGCCCGAGGACGTCGCCAAGCTGCGCGGCAACGAGATCCGCGACGTGATCAAGCCGCACTCCGAGGTCGTCGCCGAGGCGCAGGCCAAGGTAGATGCCGCAGCCGCGGCGGCCCCGCCCGAGGCGCCCGCCGCGCCGGCGGAGCCGGCCACGCCCAAGGCGGCGCCGAAGCCGAAGGCCGCGGCGAAGCCGAAGGCGGCTCCCAAGCCGAAGGCAGAGCCCAAGGCCGAGCCGAAGGACGACGCGCCGGAGCCGGCCGCGGCCGAGCCCGAGGCGCAGCCCGCCGAGGCGGAGGCCGCGGAGGCCCCGCCTGCCGAAGAGGCGAGGCCGAAGCGCGCTCCGCGCAAGCGCACGCCGAAGGCCGACGCCGACAAGGACGGCGACCCCGAGAAGACCGACGGCGGTGACGACGCCTGATGGCGAAGCTCCGGATCACCCAGGTGCGCGGCACTGATCCGCGTACGGCCCGAGCACCGCGGCACGCTGCGCGCGCTCGGCCTGCGCAAGATCAACGCCGAGACCGTCGCGCGAGGATTCGCCGGTGCTCCAGGGCATGCTGCGCCGCGTGAACGCGCTCGTGAAGGTGGAGGAGAGTCGATGGCTGACGAGACGACCGCCGCGCCCGGGCTCACACGAGCTGCGCCCCGCCGAGGGCAGCACCGCGACCGCAAGCGGGTCGGGCGGGGCGAGGGCTCGGGCAACGGCAAGACGTCCGGCCGCGGCCAGAAGGGCCAGAAGTCGCGCGTCGGGCAGCCACCGCATGCGGGCCGGGTTCGAGGGCGGCCAGATGCCGCTCTACATGCGCCTCGGCAAGCTGCGCGGCCCCAACCACAGCAAGTCGATGCCGATGGGCCCGTTCCGCACGCACACCACGCCGGTGAACGTGCGCGACCTGGAGCGCTTCGACGCCGGCGTCGAGGTCACACCCGACCTGCTGAAGGCGGCGGGCGTCGTCCGCACGCTGCGCCACCCGGTCAAGATCCTGGGCGACGGCGAGCTCTCGCGAGGGCTGACCGTGCATGCGCACGCGTTCTCGCGCCGTGCTGCCGAGCTGATCGAGTCCGCCGGCGGCAAAGCCGTCGTGATCGGCGGCGGCCCGGCCGTGGCCGAGCCGAAGCCGAAGAAGGCCGCGAAGCCGAAGCCGGCGCCCGCGGAGGAGCGCGGCCGCCGAGGCGCAGGACGCCGCGCCCGAGGCGGAGGCCGAAGCCGACGCCCCCGAGGGCGGCGGCGAGACGGAGACCGAGACCGAGGAGTAGGCGGGAGCCGACGTGCTGCAGAACCTGATCAATGCGTGGCGGACTCCGGATCTGCGCAAGAAGCTGCTCTTCACGGCGGCGATGCTCGCCATCTACCGGCTCGGCTCGTACATGCCCGCGCCGGGCGTGAACTCCGACGCGCTCTCGAGCGCGCTCTCCAGCCAGGGCGGCATCTTCGGCCTGCTCTCGGTGTTCTCCGGCGGCGGCCTCGCCCGGCTGGGCGTGTTCGCGCTCGGGATCATGCCCTACATCACCGCCTCGATCATCCTGCAGGTGATGACGCCCGTCTTCCCCACCCTCCAGGCCCTGCAGAAGGAGGGCGAGCTGGGGCAGCGCCGTATCACCCAGTACACGCGCTACCTGACGGTCGGCGCTGGCCAGCCTGCAGGCGCTCGGGTACACGTACGCGTTCCACTCGAACGCGCTCGGCGTCACAACGACGGGCAGCCTGATCAACTGGTCGCTCGGGAACGTCATCCTGATCGTCGATCACCCTGACCGCAGGCGCCACGCTGCTCATGTGGATCGGCGAGCTGATCACCCAGCGCGGCGTCGGCAACGGCATGTCGCTGCTGATCTTCGCCTCCATCCTGACATCGGCCCCGGCGGGCATCTCGGCCTGGTGGAACGGCTCGACGTTCGAGAAGCTGTCGCTGCCGATCGTCGTCTTCGGCGTGATCGTCGCCGTCGTCTACGTGCAGGAGGGCATCCGCAAGATCCCGATCCAGTACGCCAAGCGGATGGTGGGGCGGCGGATGACGACGGGCGGCTCGACCTACCTGCCGCTGCGCGTGAACATGGCGGGCGTGATCCCGGTGATCTTCGCCGCCGCGATCATGGCGTTCTCCGCCGACGGTCGGCCAGCTGGTGCCGTGGCGCGTTCACGCACTCGCTGGCCGGGCTCCTGCACCACGGGGCGTGGTGGTTCCTCATCGGCGAGGCGTGCTGATCTTCCGTTCACGTTCTTCTACGTGGCCGTGATCTTCAACTCGATCGAGCAGGCGGACAACCTGAAGAAGATACGGCGGGTTCATCCCCGGCGTGAGCCCGGGGCGGCCCGACCGCCCAGTATCTGGAACGCGTGCTGGTTCGCCTGACAGTCGCGGGCGCCCTCTTCCTGGCCCTGGTCGCCGCCCTGCCGTCGCTCTTCATCAAGTACGGCGGGTTCACCCAGGCCACCGGCACGGGCGCTCGGCGGCACGTCGGTGCTGATCATCGTGGGCGTGGCCATCGACACGATGCGCGCAGATCGAGTCGCAGCTGTCCATGCGCGCCTACAAGGGCTTCCTGAAGTAGAGCCGGATGGCGCTCGACCTGATCTTGATGGGCCCTCCGGGCGCCGGCAAGGGCACCCAGGCCGCCCGGATCGCCGCCGAGCGCGGGCTCGCCCACATCGCCACCGGCGACATGCTGCGCGCGGCGGTGCGTGACGGCACGCCGCTCGGGCTCAAGGCGAAGGCGATCATGGCCCGCGGCGACCTCGTCCCCGACGAGCTGATCATCGGCGATGTTCCGCGAGCGGCTGGCCGGCGGCGACACCGAGCGCCGGGCGTGCTCCTCGACGGCTTCCCCCGCACCGAGGCGCAGGCCGTCGCCCTCGACGAGATGCTGGTCGGGCTCGGCCGCATCGATCGCTGCGGTGATCGTGTTCGACATCGACGAGGAGTCCGCTGGTCGGCGCCTGTCCGGGCGGCGCGATGTGCCGCGCCAACCGACCACGTCTACCACGTCGAGTCCAACCCGCCCGCGGCCGACGGGGTGTGCGACATCGACGGCTCGGAGCTGTACCAGCGCGACGACGACCAGCCGGACGTGATCCGCAACCGCTACCAGAAGCAGTGGGTGGAGGCGGCGGCGCCGGTGATCGACTACTACCGCGGCCACGGCCTGGTCGTCGTTCATCGACGCCGCGCTGCCGCGCGAGCGGTGTCGCGCGGAGATCGACGACGCTGCTCGACGGGCTCGGGCGGCGGTCGTGATCGTCCGCAAGACCGACGCCGAAGTCGACACCATGGCCCGGGCGGGCGGCGTGGTCGCCTCGACGCTCGACCTGCTCGAGTCGCGAGGCCAGGCCCGGGCGTGACGCTGGGCGAGCTCGACCACATCGCCGAGGAGTACATCCGCAGTCTCGCGGCGGCGTGCCCACGTTCAAGGGCTACCGCGGCTACCCGGGTTCGATCTGCGCGTCGCCCAACTCGATGGTCGTGCACGGCATCCCCGGCCCGTACGAGCTGAAGCGCGGCGACCTGCTGTCGGTCGACGTCGGCGTCACGCTCGACGGCTACGTGGCCGACTCGGCGATCACGTTCACGATCGGCGAGCGTGTCCGAGCAGGCCGGCCGATCTGATCGCCGCCTGCGACGAGGCCCTCGAGGCGGCGATCGTCCAGTGCCACGCCGGGCAACCGGCTGGGCGACGTGTCCCACGCGGTGCAGGAGGTCGTCGAGGCCCACGGCTTCGGCGTCGTCCGCAGCCTGGTCGGCCACGGCGTCGGCCGCGACATGCACGAGGACCCGCAGATCCCCAACTACGGCCCTCCCGGCCGCGGCCCCAAGCTGGCGCCGGGCATGGTGTTCGCCATCGAGCCGATGATCACCGCGGGTCGACTGGACGTCGAGAGCGGCGACGACGGCTGGGCGATCTACACCACGCGACGGCAGCCTGGCCGCGCACTGCGAGCACACGGTTGCGATCACCGTCAACGGCCCGCGCGTACTGACCAGCCGCACATCCGCGCAGGGGGAGCCGGAGCGGTGATAGAGTTCCCGTTTGGCCGGTCGGAGTACGCCGCTGCGTGCGGCGACGCGCGGCCCGTGGCGTCCCTCTGGAGTCTCCCAGTGAAGGTTCGACCGAGCGTGAGACCATGTGCGAGAAGTGCCGGATCATCCGCCGGCACGGAAACGTGCTGGTCATCTGCACCAACCCGCGACACAAGCAGCGTCAGGGACAGTAGAGGTCACTGATGGCACGTATCGCAGGCGTCAACCTTCCGCGCGAGAAGCGGGTCGAGATCGGCCTCACGTACATCTTCGGGATCGGCCGGTCCACGTCGAACTCGTGCTGCCCGAGCTCGGCATCTCGAGCCCGACACCAAGGTTCGCGACCTGACCGACGAAGAGGTGACGCGGCTGCGGAACGCACATCGACTCGACCTGACGGTCGAGGGCGACCTGCGCCGCGAGCGCTCGCAGAACATCAAGCGGCTGATGGAGATCGGCTGCTACCGCGGCCTGCGCCACCGCCGCGGCCTGCCGGTAACGGCCAGCGCACGCGCACCAACGCCCGCACCCGCAAGGGGCCCAAGAAGACCGTCGGCAAGCAGCGCAAGAAGTAGCGCACGGAAAGGACTGAATGCCTCCTGCACCCCGTAGAGGCGGCACGCGTGGCCGCGTCCGCCGCAAGGCCCGCAAGAACATCGCCATCGGCCAGGCGCACATCAAGACGTCGTTCAACAACACGCTCGTCGCGCTGACCGACAAGGACGGCGGTGTGATCGTGTGGAAGAGCGCGGGTGCTGTGGGCTTCAAGGGCTCGCGCAAGTCGACGCCGTTCGCGGCCCAGGTGACCGCCGACGCCGCCGCGCGCGAGGGCATGGAGCACGGCCTGCAGAAGGTCGAGGTGTTCGTCAAGGGCCCGGGCTCGGGCCGCGAGACGGCGATCCGGTCGCTGCAGGCGGCCGGCCTCGAGATCCTCGGGGTCAAGGACGTGAGCCCGCAGGCCCACAACGGCGTCCGGCCGCGGAAGCGGAGGCGTGTCTGATGGCCCGCATGCTCGGGCCCAAGTGCAAGCAGTGCCGGCGCGAGAACATGAAGCTGTTCCTGAAGGGCGAGCGCTGCCTGACCGAGAAGTGCGGCATCGAGCGGCGCGCCTACCCGCCCGGCGAGCACG
Organism: uncultured Actinomycetes bacterium; assembly: GCA_963708365.1. Taxonomy (GTDB): domain Bacteria; phylum Actinomycetota; class Thermoleophilia; order Gaiellales; family JAICJC01; genus JAICJC01. Next base: position 437,092 of record CAVPSM010000001.1, on the reverse strand, counting down.
GCCGCGGCCGCATCAAGCAGTCCGAGTACCTGCTCCAGCTGCGCGAGAAGCAGAAGATGCGCCGCTACTACGGGGTGCTCGAGTCGCAGTTCCGCAGCTACTACGCGAAGGCCAGCCGCCGCAGCGGCATCACCGGCGAGAACTTCCTGCGCATGCTCGAGCTGCGGCTCGACAACGTCGTCTACCGGCTCGGCTTCGCGGCTTCGCGCTCGCAGGGCCGCCAGCTGGTGCGTCACAACCACTTCACGGTCAACGGCAAGAAGGTGAACATCCCGTCCTACCAGGTAGCGCCGGGTGACGTCATCCCGGTGCGCGAAGGCTCGCCGGCGAAGGCCGTCGTCGCCGACGCGACCGACCTCACGGCGTCGGTGTCGCCCTGGCTCCAGGCCGACCACGACAACCTGACAGGCACGGTGCTCCGCCTCCCCGACCGGGTCGACATCGACACTCCGGTCCAGGAGCAGCTGATCGTGGAGTTCTACTCCAAGTAAGTACCGGGGCCAGGCCCCGCCTGGGGCCTGCTGGCCCCATATGCAACCAAAAGAGGCGATACGAATTGCTTGAGATCATCCCGAAGATCACGTCCGAGGACGTCGGCGACACGCTTGGCACGTTCGTGGTCGAGCCGCTCGACCGAGGGTTCGGGTACACGTTCGGCAACAGCCTGAGGCGGGTGCTGCTCTCGTCCCTCGAGGGCGCCGCCGTCACCTCGGTCAAGATCGAGGGCGTGGCCCATGAGTTCACGTCCGTGCCGGGCGTGCGCGAGGACGTGACCGACATCATCCTCAACCTGAAGGGCCTGATCTGCCGGCTCCATGGCGAGTCCGGCGAGGTCGAGGTGCAGGTGCAGAAGGACGGCCCGGGGACGGTCACGGCCGCCGACATCGAGGCGCCGGCAGACCTCGAGGTGCTGAACCCCGACCTCGTCGTCTGCCATCTGGCCGAGAAGGCCCGGTTCGAGATGACCCTGACGATCGCCCGCGGCCGCGGCTACGTCGCCGCCGAGGGCAACAAGGGCCCCGAGACGACGATCGGCGTCATCCCCGTCGACTCCATCTTCTCGCCCGTGCGCCGCGTCGCCTACGACGTCGACGCCGCCCGCGTCGGCCAGCGCACCGACTTCGACAAGCTGAAGCTCGAGGTCACGACGAACGGCTCCATGACCCCGAAGGATGCGGTCAAGGACGCGGCCGAGATCCTGATCCGCTACCTGTCGATCTTCACGGACATCGACGCCGCCGACCTGGCCCTGCGCCCTGACGGCGCCGCGGTCGAGGCCGCCGCGCCGAGCGCCCACGGGATGGAGAACATCCTGATCGAAGAGCTCGAGCTGGGCGTGCGCTCGTACAACTGCCTGAAGCGGGTCGGAATCGAGACGATCGGCGACCTGATCTCCAAGAGCGAGGCCGAGCTGGCCGCGATCCCGAACTTCGGCAAGAAGTCCATCGAGGAGGTCAAGGAGACCCTGGCCGCCCACGGGCTGAACCTGAAGGGCGCCGAGTGAGGCATCGGCGTAAAGGCCGCAAGCTGGGGCGCGACGCGTCCCACCGCAAGGCGCTCTACGGCAACATGTGCGGGGCGCTGTTCGAGCACGGCCGCATCGAGACGACCGAGGCCAAGGCCAAGGAGCTGCGCCCGATCGCCGAGAAGCTGATCACGCTCGCGCGCAAGGATCCGATGAACGTCGCCGCCCAGCGCCAGGCGGTGGCGTTCCTGCGCAGCAAGGACTCCGTGCACAACCTGTTCCACGGGGTCGGGCCGCGCTTCACCGAGCGCCCCGGCGGCTACACCCGCATCATCAAGCTCGGCCCCCGCCTGGGCGACGCAGCTCCGATGGCGTACATCGAGCTCGTCGACCACGAACCGGCCCGCTAACGGCCTCACCGGCCGGTGCCGACCTACCGGCTGACGGTCGCCTACGACGGCACCGACTTCCACGGGTGGGCGCCGCAGCCGGGCCTGCGCTCGGTCGCGGGTGCCCTGGCCGCCGCCCTGGCCGTCGAGCCGGGCAACCTCACGGTCGCGGGACGCACCGACGCGGGGGTGCATGCCGAGGCCAACGTGGTCTCGCTCGCCGCTCCCCGGCTGATCTCGCTGCGGGCGGTGAACCGGCGGTTGCCGGGCGACATCGCCCTGCTCGGCGCCGAGCGCGCCGACGGCTTCGACGCCCGCGCCGATGCCCGGTCGCGCAGCTACGTCTACCGCATGCTCCTGGCGGAGCGGCCCGACCCGTTCCGGGCCCGCTACGAGCTGCATTACCCACGGCAGCTGGACGAGACGGTGCTCCAGGCCTGCGCCGCGGCCGTCGTCGGTCAGCATGACTTCCGGGCGTTCACCCCCACCGAGACCGGGCACGTCTTCTTCGACCGCACCGTGCTCGCCGCCGGGTGGCGGCGCGACGGCGACCGGCTCGTGTTCCATCTGACCGCGGACGCCCTCCTGCGGCACATGGTGCGCGTGCTCGTGGGCACGATGCTCGAGCGGCCCGATCCGGCATACCTGGCGGAGCTCTGCGCCGGCGCGCCCCGCTCGGCCGCCGGCCGCACGGCGCCTCCCCACGCGCTGACGCTCGTCGCCGTCGGCTACTGATCCGCGCAACGTAGGGGTATCCCTGACGCCGCGACGTCGCGGCCGCGGCACGCTGGGATCGTGCTCCCCGAGGTTGACAGCCGGAGCACATCACAATAGCATCAGTGATATATAGCGTTCCTGCGATCATACGAGGCCGGGTAGCGAGCATGGAAGACCAGACACTGCGCATCGATGTCCAGCACCTGACGCGGCGGGTCGAGCAGCTCGAGCACGCCGTCGGCGAGCTGCGAGGAGCGCCGCAAGCCGAGGTTGAGGCGACGCGCGACCTGTGGGCCGACTCCGCGGCGTGGAAGCCCACGCAGGCCCCGGTGCGGCCCACGCCGCCGCCGCCGCCTCCCCCCGCGCCCGCACGCGAACCGATCGACTGGGGCGCGCTCGCCGCGCGCGTGTTCACCGCGCGGACGCTGGCATGGGCGGGCGGCATCGCCACCGTGCTCGGGATCGTCCTGCTCTTCGTGATGGCCGCGAGCCGCGGCTGGGTGACGCCGTCGATGCGCGTGGGGATCGGCGTCATCGTGTCGGTGGCCCTGCTGGCGGCGGCGCTCGAGCTCGACCGCCGCTCGTGGCGGGCGGATGCCATCCTGGCGGCGGCCGGCGCCGGCATCGCGGGCCTCTACGCCAGCCTCTGGGCATCGACGTGGCTCTACCACCTGCTCTCCGGCGCTGCAGCCTCACCGCTAGCCGCGGTGATCGCCGGCGTCGCAGTCGCCGTCGCGATCCGGATCCGGCAGGAGCCGCTGGCCGTGTTCGGTATCACCGGTGCGATGGTCGCGCCGGTCCTCGTCAGCCTGGACGTCACCGCGGCCGGCCTTCTCTTCGCCGCCGCGATGATGGCCGCCGTACTGCCGATCTACGCCTACCAGCGCTGGTCGTGGCTCGTCATCGCCTCGTCGGCGATCGGCTTCGCCGAGGCGCTCGCCCTGCTGGGCGTGTCGGCTGACCCACCCTCGCTTCGGCCTGGCGGTCATCGCGATCGCGGTCGTCGCCGCGCTGCTGGCCGCGACGGCGCTCCTGGCGGAGCTGCTGCCCGTCACCGGGCGCCGGCTGACGTGGCTCGGCGGCCAGATCGTCTCGGCGGCGTTCACGCTTTCGATGGCCGACGCGTTCCTGTTCGCCGGGACGCGCACGGTCGGCGGCCACTCGCTCGCGGGCTACACGCTGGCCGGCATCGCCGTCATCTGGGCGCTGCTCGCCTGTGTCCCGGCGCTCGTCCGCCGGCCGCACGCCGATCTGGCGGATCTGCTGGCGGCGTTCGCCCTGGCGGCCGGGGCGACGGCGACCGGCCTGCTCGCAGGCGGTCCGGCCCTTGTGTGCGCGTGGTCGGCCGAGTCGGCGGCCCTCATCGGCCTCGCCGAGCGCATCGCCCGCCGCAGCGGCGTGCGCCGGCGCCGGCTGACGGCGTCCGCGGGCGCCTACCTCGCGTTGGCGGCGATCGCCGCGTACGTCCAGGTGCAGCCGACCGCGCAGCACCTGGCGCACATCGGCGCCGGTTCGTGGCAGGGCTCCATCGCACTCGCGGCGGTCGCCGCCGCCGGCATCGTCTTCTGCTTCGGGGTGCGCTTCATCGACCGGCCGCAGCGCGATGCGGCCTGGGCGGTGCCGGCGCTCGCGCTCGGCTACCTGCCCGCGTGGGGGGTCGCGCCCCAGTGGGCGGTCGCCGCCTACGCCGGGCTCGCCGCGGCGCTCTTCCTCTACCGGCGATCGCCGGCGATGGTCTCCTGGCTGGGCGAAGAGGCCGCGATCGTGATCGCGACCGGCTGGTGGCTCGCGGGCGTTTGCGTCGCGCTGGAGCTGACCGCGCCGGCGGGCGACCTCGTGCGGGCCGGCTGGGGCGGGCTTGGCGCCCGCAGCGGCCTCGCCGACCTGGCCGTGCTCGGCCTCGCGGCCGCCGTGGGCGCCTGGTCGGTGCGCCGGCCGCGGCAGCCGCACGTGGAGCTGGCCGCGCTGGTCCCGGTGGCCGTCGCCGCATACCTGATCGCGGAGGCCCTGACGGTGCCGTACGCGTTCTGGGCGTGGCTCGGGCTGGCGGGCGCGCTGGCCGCCTTCGTGCAGGTGCCGGCGATCCGCCGCCGCATCGGCGCGTCCGCGCTCGTCGCCGGCGGCGCCGGTCTGCTCGCTCTCGGCGTCGTGTCCGCATGGGCGCACGACGAGTCCCTGCGTGCCCTCTCGGCGCACGGGACGAACGCCGGCTGGGAGAGCATCGCGATCGCCGCAGCCGCCGCGCTCGTGCTCGCGACCGCCCTGCTCGACGCCCGCAGGCGCACGCTCGCGCTCGTCGTGCCGCTGCTCCTGCTGGGGCAGCTGGCGGCGATGCTCCTGCCCGGCCAGTACCCGATCGTCGCCGCCGCGGCGCTCGCCGCGCTCGTCGCGGCGGGGGCCGTGATCTGGCGGCGGCCGCTGCCGGGCCGCCTCGACCGGACGATCCTGGGCCGGATCGGCATCGTCGCCTCGCTCGCTACCGGCGCCGCCGTCCTCATGGGCTACGAGACGCCCCGAATGCTGTTCCATACCTCGCACACGCCGGCGTCCGGTCTGGCCGCGGCGGCGGCCGCCTCGGCCGCGCTCGTCCTGGCTGCGCTCGCGGCCCGGGCCGTGGCCGCTCCGGCCCTCCGCGGCATCGACGCCCGGGTGCTGCTCGACGTACCTGGCCGGCGCCGCGATCCTGTGGACGCTCGCCGCCGCCATCCTCGGCGCCTTCCAGCTGTCCGTCGACGGCGCCGTGGCGACGGCGGTGCACGACGGCTTCCAGCGCGGTCACGTGGCCGTGTCCGTGGCCTGGGTGATGATCGGCCTCGCCCTCGTCGTGGCGTCGCTTCGCAGCCGCCACCGCGGGCTGCTGCGGGCCGGTGGCATCGCCCTGCTGTTCGTGGCGCTGGGCAAGCTCTTCCTCTACGACCTGGCGTTCCTGACCGCGATGGCGCGTGCGATCTCGTTCATCGTCACCGGCTCCGTGCTGCTGCTGGCCGCGCTGCTCCTACAGCGGTTCGGCTACAGCACGCGGGCACCGGCGTCGTCGTAGGCATGGGCGGTGGCGTTCGCCGCGGGCGAGGACGGATACGCGCGGCGCGGCATCCGGAAGACGAGGTGACCGTTGCCGTCCAGGCCGTCGGTCAGCTCGTAGCCGAGCCGGCGTGGGATGGCGGCGCTGCGGACGTTGGCGGGGTCGCAGTGGATCTCCATCCAGTCGACCCTGTCCACCTCGAACGCCACCCGGGTGAGCGCCGCCGTCGACTCGCGGGCCAGGCCGTGGCCGATCGCGTCGGCACGGATCCAGTAGCCGATCTCGCGCGCGTAGCCGTCCAGGCGCGGGTGCAGGCCCGTGCTGCCGACGACGCGGCGCTCGTCCGGCTCGAAGATGCCGTAGACGGCGTCGTCGCCGCGGGCGAAGTCCTCCGCGAAGCGGCTCAGCAGCTGCCGCTTCTGCTCGAGCGTCGACGGCTCCCCCTCGGCCCACGGCATCCACGGCCGCAGATGGTCGAGGCTCGTGTCGATCGCGTCCTTCATCAGCCCCGCGTCGGCCGGTCCCAGCACCGCAGCACGAGCCGCGCCGTCTCGATCCGAAACGCCTTGCTGCCGCGGGTCTGCATGGCATGAGGCTACCCGGGCCGGCCATCTAGGCTTCCGGTCGCCGGCATGCGCATCCTGCTCACGAACGACGACGGGGTCACGTCCCGCGGGCTCCTGGCCGCCAAGAAGGCCCTCGACCCGGTCGGGACGGTCGCTGGTGATCGCGCCCGACTCGAACCGCAGCGCCGTCGGTCGCGGCATCACGATCGACCGGCCCTTGACCCTCGTCGAGCGGACGCTGCGCGACGGGTCCACCGCCTACGCGACCGACGGCACGCCCGTCGACTGCGTCCGGTTCAGCGTCCTCGGCCTGCTGGGCGAGCCGCCCGACCTGATCGTCGCCGGCATCAACTACGGCGTAAACCTGGGGGACGACGTCACCTACTCGGGCACCGTCGCCGCCGCGTTCGAGGGCATCGTGCTCGGCATCCCCGCTGTGGCCGTGTCGCAGCAGAGCACCGAGGCGGGCACACACTTCCGCCGCCAATCCGGCTACGACTTCTCGCCCGCCGCCGGCTTCCTGCCGGGGCTGGTGACGCTGATCGACGAGCGCGGCCTGCCGCCGCGGACGATCCTGAACGTCAACGCCCCGCCCCCGCCTGTTACGGGGGTCTCCGTCGTCCGCCTCGGGCGGCGCATCTACCGCGACCGGCTCGAGCTCGACTCCGACGAGCAGGGCCGGCGCCGGTACCACATCTACGGCGACGACCCGTCGTATCACGACGAGCCGGACACCGACTTCCACGCGATCGCCAAGGGCCGGATCGCGGTGACGCCCGTGCATCTCGACCTGACGAGCGGCACCGGCCTCGCCGAGGTCGGGGCGTGGCCGCTCGGGCCCGGCTAACCGGCCTCGGCGGCCTCCAGGAGGCCGGGCAGGTCGAGCGGCTCGGTCACCATCGCGAGCGTCCCGTCCGGGCGCTGCGGCCACTCATCACGCGGCCGGTCCCAGTAGAGCTCGATGCCGTTGCCGTCGGGGTCGTGCAGGTAGAGGGCCTCGCAGACGCCGTGGTCGGAGGCGCCGTCGAGGCCGACATCGTGCTCGATCAGCCGGCGCAGGGCCCGTCCCAGGTCGGCCCGGGTGGGGTAGAGGATCGCCAGGTGGTAGAGCCCGGTCGCGCCGCGCTGCGGGGGCTGCCCGCCGGCGCTCTCCCAGGTGTTCAGGCCGATGTGATGGTGGTAGCCGCCGGCGGCCATGAACGCGGCCTGGTTGCCGTAGCGCTGGCGCAACTCGAAGCCGAGCACGCCGCCGTAGAAGGCGACGGCGCGGTCGAGGTCGGAGACCTTCAGGTGCACGTGCCCGATGCCCGTGCCCGCCGGGATGCGATAGTCGTCCATACGATCAGTCTACGTGTACGGCTGCTGCGAGATGACGACCTCGAGGCCGAAGACTGCGAGGCCGGTGGCCGCGGCGACGGCGACCCACTCGAGCTTCGTCGGCCGGCCGCGGAACATCGGATAGACGAGGAACACGATCGCCTGTGAGACGTAGAGCGCGACCAGCGACGGGGTGAGCGCGTAGGAGTACGCCTTCTCCGGATCGACCAGGCTGACGACGTCGGCCGCGATGAACAGGACCGCGATCGCCCGTCCTGCCAGCCGCACCGAAACGCCCAGCATCGCCCGCATGAGCCGCGTCAGCGCGATGAACTCCGCGATGATGACCGCGACCACGCTCGCCGCCGCTCCGAGGGCGATCGCCGTCGCCACGCCGTTGCCCTCGTACGCCTTGACGAGCGTGTAGCCGGGCGCCTCCAGGACTGCCAGCTGCGACCCGGCGAGCTCCGCCATCGGCACTGCCACGAGGAGGATCAGGACGGCCGTCACGACGACGGCGGCGACGATCGTGCGCCGCACCGCCCGGCCGCCGCCGGCCACCTCCGCGCCCAGGTACAGCGGGAGGCTGGCGCAGATGAAGAGCAGCGCGACGTTGCCGGCCCCGCGCAGCACCGCGGGCGGGTGCGCGTGGACGTGGAACGCCGCCGGGTGGACGCCGGCGTGATGGGCGACGACGCCGGCGAGGACGAGCGTCAGCGCGGCCTGGACGACCGCGATGACGGCGACGAGGACGAACATGAGCCGCTCGGCCACGAGCACGGCCCCGGCGATCGCGATCGGCAGGGCGATCTGCAGGGCCGCCTGGTGCGGCTTCACTCCCGGAAACGATTCCGGAAGCTGGTCGTAGACGAGGTAGGTGACCGTGAACGGCAGATACAGGAAATAGCTGAGCGTCCAGATGCAGCCCTGGACGAGCGCCACCCGCCGGCCGGCCGCGCGCTCGACGAACGTGTACAGGCCGCCGGACGACGCGATCTCGCCCGAGTAGCGCCACCAGATCAGCAGCGGGAACCCGAACAGCGCCGCCCCGGCGGCGACGGTGAGGCCCATCGCCGGGATCGCCCGGCTGCCGACGGCGTCGGGCAAGTAGAGAGCCGCCAGCGCGAGCGGGCCGCCGACGCAGCTGAGGGCGAAGCCGGCGAAGAGCGCAGGTGGCAGGGTTCTGCGCTCATCCACCGGCTTGCGCCCAGCTGTGGCGGCACGGCGGCCGGCTGTCTGCGATCAGCTCCAGCTGCCGCCGCTGCTGCTCGAGCCGCCGCCGGACGACGTGCTCGTCGTCGATGCCGCCGCCGTGCCCGAGCTTCCGCCCGACCCGACGGTCAGCTTCGTGTCCATGCCCAGGGCCCTGTGCCCGGGGACGGAGCAGAACAGGTCGTACGTCCCCTTCCGCAGCGTGACGGTGAGGGTCTTGGTGCCCGGCGCGAACGTCGGCGTGGCCTGGTTGGCGACGCCGGGGCCGTTGATCGTCAGGTTGTGGCTCGACGGGCCCTTGTTGGTGACGACGAAGGTGTACGTCCCCGGCTTCACCGTCGACCCGCCCGCGACCGTGATCGAAAAGTCCTTCTCCGTGACGTCGATCTTCTTGCCCGACGCCGCGACCGGCATCGAGGCGGAGCTCCCGCCGCCGCCTCCACCGGCTGCCGCCGTCGACGTGGACGGGGTGCTGGAGGAGGATCCGCTGCCGCAGGCGGCGAGGGCGAGGGTGAGGGCGGCCGCGGCGGCCGCAAGGCGTAGGCTTCTCATGTGCGGTTGTACGCTCCCATCCAAAGATTGGTTTCTCCGGTGTGAGTCGCGTCACGAAGTCCGGAGACCCCCCGGCGACATGGTTGTTCGACTTCGACGGCACGCTCGTGGACTCGGTGGAGCTGATACTGGACTCGCTCCGGCACGCCACCCGGACGGTACTTGGCCGGGTCGTCCCCGACGATGTCCTGCGGGCGCGGGTCGGGAGACCGCTGGACGAGCACATGCGTGAGCTCGACGCCGAGCGGGCCGACGATCTCGTCGCCGTCTATCGCGAGCACAACATGCGCCGCCACGGCGACCTGCTGCGTCCCTATCCGGGCGTCGCGGCGATGCTGGCGGGCCTGCGCGGCCGCCGCGCCCGCATCGGGATCGTCACCTCGAAGGGCCGCCCCGCGGTCGACGCCGGCATGGCGCTCGTCCCGCTCGGCGAGTTCGACGCGATCGTGACCTGTGAGGACACCGACCGGCACAAGCCGGATCCGGCCCCGGTGCTGCACGGCCTGTCCCTGCTCGACGCCGATCCGGGTACCACGGTCTACGTGGGCGACTCGCCCTACGACGTGCGCGCCGGCCGGGCCGCGGGGGTGCGGACCGCGGCCGCGCTCTGGGGGGCGTTCCCGGCTGCCGTGCTGCGCGCCGAGGGGCCCGACCGCGAGCTGGCCCGTCCCGAGGAGGCGCTGGCATGGTGAAGCCGGACACGCGCGCCGTCGAGCTGCGCAAGCTGGTCTCCGCGGCCAACCACGAGTACCACGTGCTCGATGCGCCGACGGTGTCCGACGGCGAGTACGACGGCTGGGTGCGCGAGCTGCAGGCGATCGAGGCCGAGCACCCCGAGCTCGTCACGCCGGACTCGCCGACGCAGCGGGTCGGCGCGCCGCCGTCGAGCCAGTTCGCCCAGGTCGAGCACCCCCAGCCGATGCTCTCGCTCGCGAACGCGCGCACCGACGACGAGTTCTGGGCCTGGGTCGAGCGCCTGCGCCGGCTGCTCGACGGCGAGCCGTTCCAGCTCGTGACCGAGCCCAAGATCGACGGCCTCGCCATCTCGCTCCTGTACGAGCGCGGTAGCTTCGCCCGCGGCGCCACCCGCGGCGACGGCGTGATCGGCGAGGACGTCACCGCCAACCTGCGCACCGTGCGGTCGATCCCGCTCGCGCTGCCCGACGACGCCGGGCCGCTGCCCGAGCGGGTCGAGGTGCGCGGCGAGGTGTACCTGCCTCTGCAGGGCTTCGCCCGCGTGAACGAGGAGCAGGTCGCGGCCGGCGCGAAGCCGTTCATGAACCCGCGCAATTCGGCGGCCGGATCGCTGCGCCAGAAGGATCCGGCGGTGACGGCGCGGCGGCCGCTGGCGCTGTGGGCGTACGCGATCGGCACGAGCGAAGGCCTCGAGCTCGAGTCGCACTGGGACGCGCTCGCCTGGTTGCGCGATCACCGCTTCCCGGTCAGCCCCGGTGTGCGCCTGCACGACGATCCCGCCGACGCGCTGGCCTCCTGTCACGAGTGGGAGGCGCGGCGGGCCGAGCTGGGATTCGACGTCGACGGCGCGGTCGTCAAGGTGTCGTCGTTCGCCCAGCAGCGGCAGCTGGGCTCGGTCGGCCGCGATCCCGCGCTGGGCGGTCGCGTTCAAGTTCCCGCCGACCACGGCGCTGACGACGCTCGAGCGGATCGGCCTGAACGTCGGCCGCACCGGCGCGATGAACCCCTATGCCGTGCTCGAGCCCGTGAACGTCGGCGGCGTCACCGTGTCGATGGCGACCCTGCACAACGAGGACGACATCCGCCGCAAGGACATCCGCGAGGGCGACCGCGTGATCATCCAGCGCGCCGGCGACGTGATCCCACAGGTGGTCGGCCCCGCGCCCGACCAGTCCGGCAAGCGCGGCCGCCAGTGGTCGATGCCCAAACGGTGCCCGGTCTGCGACCACCCGGTGGTGCGGGCCGAGGGCGAGGCCCGCCATTACTGCTCGAACCGGGCCTGTCCGTCGCGCGGCTACGAGGGCCTGCGCCACTTCGTCTCGCGCGGCGCGATGGACGTGGACGGCGTCGGCGAGAAGCTGGTGCGCAGGCTGATGGAGGTCGGCCTGGTCGCCCAGCCGCAGGACTTCTACGCGCTCACGGTCGAGAACCTGCTGGCGCTCGACGGGTTCCAGGATCGCTCCGCCGAGAAGGCGATCCAGGCGATCGAGACGTCCAAGCGGCAGCCGTTCGGCCGCGTGCTCTTCGCCCTCGGCATCCCGCACGTCGGCTCCGTCACCGCCCAGGCGCTCGCCGACGGCTTCGGGTCGATGGAGGCGCTCCGGGGGGCGACGGCCGATGAGATCGCCGGCGTCGAGGGCGTCGGCCCCGTGATCGCCGAGCAGGTGGCGGGATGGTTCGTCGACGAGGAGCATGCCGGCATCGTCGACGCGCTCACCGAGGCGGGGCTGACGATGACGGGGCCGAAGCGGGCGCAGGCGCCGGCCGGGCCGCTGGCGGGCAAGACGTTCGTGGTCACGGGCACGCTCGACGGCTTCTCGCGCGACGCCATCGCCGAGCACCTGGCCGGCCTCGGCGCCAAGGTGACGAACAGCGTCTCGGCCGGCACGGACTACCTGCTCGCGGGCGCCGGCGGCGGCTCGAAGCGGGCCAAGGCGGAGGAGCTGGGCGTGCCCGTGATCTCCGAGGCCGAGCTGGCCGACTTGGCCGCCGGCTCAGGCGCCTAGCGCGGGGCGGAGGCGGCGAGCAGCTGCACGATCCGGTCCTGCAGCCGGTGCGCGGCGGGGATGTCGATGTCGTGCCGGTTCATCACGATCGAGAAGGCGAGATGATGGCCGTTGCGGGCCGTGACGAAGCCGGACAGCGCGGAGGCGCCGTTCAGCGTGCCGGTCTTCGCGAGCGCGTTTCGGAAGGCCGGGCCCGAGCGCATGCGGTCGGTCAGCGTTCCGCTCACACCCGCCAGCGGCAGGGCGTGGCGGTAGTACCAGCCGTACGGCTCGTCCGCCGCCCGGCGCAGGACGCCGAGGATCTGCCTGGCCGACACCCGATCGCCCTTCGAGAGCCCGGATCCGTCCCAGATCCGCGCCCCGGCCAGGTCGACGCCGAGGTTGTGGACATAGCGATGGGTGATGCTGGTCCCGGCCCTGGTGCTGCCGCGCTTCCCGGCCGCGACGGCGAGATCCTTCGTCAGCGTCTCGGCGTAGAAGTTGTCCGAGACCTGATCCATCTCGTACACCAGCCGGTGGATCGTCGGCGACGGCTCGGCTGCGATCGTGTGGGCCGCGCCCGGATGCGTGCCGGTGTGGGCGGGGTGGCCGACGGCGATCCCCTGACGCTGGAGCGCGAGCGTGAACTGCTGCGCCGCGCGCAGCGCGGGCGAGGGCGCGGTCGCGAACTCGCCGAACTGCAGCAGGTCCTCGTTGACCGTGAGCGCCGAGAGCGGCGGGCAGTCCATCCACGAGTCGTTCTTCCAGTCCGGCCCCCGCCTGATCGTGTCGAAGGCGCTCTCGTCGCCCACGACGGCGCCGGTGATGCGCTGTACGCCGGCCGCGCGCAGACGCGCCGCCAGGTCGTGCACGAGGCCGGACGCGCCGCCGTATGCGACCCGCGAGAAGGGGACGGTCGAGAAGGACGGGTCGCCGCCGCCGACGAGCCACAGGTTGCCGTGCAGCGTTCCCGCGGTGAGCGCGCCGGTGGCCATGGCCCGGGTGGAGAGCCGGCTGGCGAAGCCGAGCCGACCGAGCGCGGTGGCGCTCGTCATGAGCTTCATGTTCGAGGCGGGCCGCAACTCGACCCGGCCGTGGTAGACGGCGAGTAGGCGACCCGTGCCGCGGTCGATGATCGCGATGCCGGTCTGGCCTCCCGCGAACGAGGAGGAGGCGACCATGCCGTCGACCGTGCGATCGAGGGCCGACGCGCCCAGGGCCGGCGGCGCAGCGGCCAGGAGAAGCGCGCAGGCGGCGGCGAGAATCCGCGACGCCGTCACGAGCTCGAAGGAGAAGCCAGCAGCAGCCCTCGCCCGCTAACGGGCGAGCGTGAGCTCCTCGCGGACGGCGTGGAAGAGGCTCTTGTCGATCTTGCCGTGGTAGATGGGGACGGACTGCTCGTGGCAGAGGCGGATCACATCTTCCCGCTTCATGCCGTACTCCTTCGATAGCTCGTCCGGCGTCAGGTGGTTTGCCATGCCTGCCCCCTTGATGGTCTTCGGGAATTGAAAAACCCACCGATCGGGATCCTCGGTGGGCTCAGCGATGCCGCTCTTCGTATGCGCGCGCCTCGGGCAATTCAGGCGCGCTCCTCGCAGACATCCATGGTCACACTTTAGCGACGTGCCCGGACGCCGTCAATCGTCTCAGGGCTCTCTCAGATGGGGTTCGGGAGGTCGATGAAGACGTGCTCGACGCCGAAACGTCCCGCGATCAGGTCGCCCAGAACGCGCACGCCGAAGACCTCCGTCGCGTAGTGGCCGGCGGCGACGAAGTGGATGCCCGCCTCGCGCGCCGCGGCCATGACCGGCTCGCGCGGCTCGCCCGTGATGAAGCAGTCCGCGCCGGCGTCGGCTGCGGCCTCGAGCTCACCGGCGGCGGCGCCGCTGATGATCGCGACCCGGGCGACGGCGTCCGGCCCGTCGGCGAAGACGAGCGGCTCGGGCGTCACCTCCTTGCGCACGCGCGAGACGAGCTCGTCGAGCGTGATCGGCGGCTCGGCCCGGCCGATGAACCCGATGGTGCGGTCGCCGATCCGGCCGAACTCCTCGAGGTCGTCCAGCCCGAGCAGGCGGCACAGGAGGGCGTTGTTGCCGACGTCCGGGTGCGCGTCGAGCGCGAGGTGGTAGGCGACCAGCGAGAGGTCGGCGTCGAAGAGCGCCTTCAGCCGGTCGCGCTCGCGCGATCCGATCCGGCGCGGATCGTTCTTCCAGAACAGGCCGTGGTGGACGATCAGCATCTGCGCGCCCGCGTCGGCCGCCCGGCGGAACAGCTCGAGCGACGCGCTGACGCCGGTGGCGATCCGCCTCACCTCGCCGGCGCCGGCCACCTGCAGGCCGACCGGGAGGGCGTCCGGGTACGCGTCGGCCTGGAGGAGCCCATCCGCAAACGCGACGATCTCGTCTCTGCCGGCCACGGCCGTACGCTACCGCCCGAACGGGTGGTCCCACCACCCCACCCGTTGCGCGGGGGCTACCGGCTGCGCCATGCTTCCGGGCATGGAAGAGCGCGTGTCGCTGCAACAGCGCCTGGAGGGCCACCTCCCGCCGCCATCACCGAACCTCCGCCGGGAAGCGTTCACGCGCCCGGCCGGCGGCGGTCTGCGCGCCCGGATCCTGGCCCAGATCGACCAGGCGGTCGAGATCTTCGAGGTCGATCGACTGCTCTACGACATCGAGGTCGAGGCCCAGCATCGCTGGCTGCGCCGCATGATGGCGTTCGACGCCTACTGCGCCCGGCGCGACGCTGCCCGCGGGAGCGGGCAGCCGTCCAAGCCGCCTGTGCGATAATCCTGCGTCCCCCGGGGCGTGGCGCAGCCTGGTAGCGCGCACCGTTCGGGTCGGTGAGGTCCCGAGTTCGAATCTCGGCGCCCCGATAGCAGCGAGGCCGCGAGGTTGCGGCCTCGCCGCGTTTAAGAGGCGCAACCCTGCGGTTGCGTATACTGGCGCGGTGCGCATCCTGGTGCTGGGAGGGACGTCGTTCGCGGGCCGCCATCTGGTCGAGCTCGGGCGCGTCCGCGGGCACGACTTCGTGCTGTTCAACCGGGGCCGCACCGGCGCAGAGCTCCATCCCGGCGTCGAGCGGGTCACGGGCGAGCGGGCCGGCGATCTGGACGGCCTGCGCGGGCGGACGTTCGACGCCGTCGTCGACATGTCCGGCTACTTCCCGCCCGACGTCGAGCGCTCGGCGGGCCTGCTCGCCGATGCGGCCGGCCGCTACCTGTTCGTCTCGAGCCGCAGCGTCTACTCCGACCACTCACGGCCGGGCGCGAACGAGGACTCGCCCGTCGGCGAGCTGCCGCCCGGCGCGCCGGACGACGAGATCACGGAGGAGAGCTATGGGCCGCTCAAGCTCGGGTGCGAGCGGGCCGCCCAGGCCGCCTTCGGCGACCGCGCCGTCGTCCTGCGCCCCGGCCTGATCGTCGGGCCGCACGACCCCACTGGCCGGTTCACGTACTGGCCGGTGCGAGCCGCCGACGGCGGCGACATGCTCGCGCCCGCGCCACCCGATCAGCCGGTCCAGGTGGTCGACGCCCGCGACCTGGCCACGTTCGCCCTCGATCTGCTGGAGCGCGACGCCGGCGGGACGTTCGATGTCGTCAGCCCCGGCGGGATGCTCACCTTCGGCGGCGTGCTCGACGCCTGCGTCGCGGCGGCGGGGGGCGGTGTGCGGCCCGTCTGGGTCGACGAGGCGTTCCTGCTCGAGCGCGGCGTCGAGCCCTGGACGGAGCTCCCGCTGTGGACGCCCGGAGAGGACATGGCGGGTTTCCAGCGCTCCGACGTGTCACGGGCGCTACGGGCCGGCCTGAAGATCCGCCCGATCGCCGAGACGGCGGCCGACACCCTGCGCTGGGCGCAGGATGCGGCGCCCGATCCCGGCCCCGCGATGACGCAGGAGCGGGAGGCGGCGCTGCTTGGCGAGTGGCGTTTGATCTAGGCTCAGCGGTCGTGAGCCGCTCCGCGGATGCCGACGCCCTCGTGATCTTCGGGATCACCGGCGACCTGGCCCGGAAGATGACGTTCCAGGCCCTCTACCTGCTCTCGAAGGACCACGGGCTGACATGCCCCGTGGTCGGTGTCGCGATGGACGACTTGAGCGACGACGACCTGCGCGAGCGCGCCCGCGAGGCGATCGCCGATGCCGGGACGAAGGCGAACGACGCGGAGTTCGCCGAGTTCGCGAAGCGCCTGTCCTACGTGCGTGGCGACTTCGCCGACGAGGCCACGTATGCGGCGGTCGCGAAGGCGATCAAGGGCGTGTCGGCGCCGGTCTTCTACCTGGAGGTGCCGCCGTCGCTGTTCGCGACGGTGGTGAAGGGCCTCGCCGGAGCCGGCCTGACGGAGAATGCGCGCGTCGTGGTCGAGAAGCCCTTCGGGCACGACCTGGAGTCGGCGCGCAAGCTGGCCGCCGACCTGCACGAGGTCATCGACGAGTCGCAGCTGTTCCGGATCGACCACTTCCTGGGCAAGATGCCGGTCGAGGACATCCTCTACCTGCGCTTCGCCAACTCGCTGCTCGAGCCGGTGTGGAACCGCAGTCACGTCGCCTCCGTCGAGATGACGATGGCCGAAGACTTCGGCGTCGAGGACCGGGGGCGGTTCTACGACGCGGTCGGGACCCTGCGCGACGTCGTCCAGAACCACATGATGCAGGTGCTGTCGCTGATCGCGATGGAGCCGCCCGCCCGCCGCGGCCTGGCGGCGATCGACGACCGCAAGCACGACGTCTTCACCGCGATGCCCGACGTCGACCCCGAGCGGATCGTGCGCGGCCAGTACAAGGGCTATCTCGACGTCGACGGCGTCCGCAAGGGGTCGGACACGGAGACGTTCATCGCCCTGCGCGTCGAGATCGACAACTGGCGCTGGTCGGGCGTGCCGTTCTGCATCCGGGCCGGCAAGGGGCTGGCCACGCGGGCGACGGAGGTGCGCGTCATCTTCAAGCGCCCGCCGCGGCTCGGGTTCCTGGCGGGCGTCGACCGGCCGGCGCCGAACCACTTCGTCCTGCGCATCGACCCGCATCCCGGCACGACGCTGCAGCTGCAGTCGCTGCGGGCGGGCGAGCCGGGCATCCACACGGTCGACCTCGACCTCGAGCTGGCCGCCCAGGGCATCGACGCGCCCACCGCCTACGAGGAGCTGCTGGCGGCGGCGCTGCGGGGCGACCGCAGCCACTTCACCCGCCAGGACGCGGTCGAGGAGACGTGGCGGATCGTGCAGCCCGCCCTCGACAAGCCGCCGCCGGTGCAGGTCTACGAGCGCGGCACGTGGGGCCCGAAGGAGGCCGACCGGATCACGGCCGGTCACGGCGGCTGGCACGCGCCCTGGTCTGGCCGCGACCAGTAACCGCCCGACAACCGGGGCCAGGCCCCGCGTTTCGCTACTCCTCGGTCTCGATGCGGCGGCCGACCTCGCGCACGATGTCGACGAGCGCGTGGGCGTCGTCCTCGGTCGTGCGGTAGTTGACCATGCACGGCCGCAGGCACCAGTGGCCGTCGACCACGGCGCCGGTCACGTAGACGCGGCCGTCGCGCTGGAGCGCCCCCACCAGGAGGCGGTTGTGGGCGTCGACATCGCCCTGGGCGGGGACCCGCCGGAACGGCACGATCGAGAGCGAAGGCTCGGTCATCAGCTCGAGGTCGTCGGCCGCCCGCACGAGGTCGGCCACGAGCCGCGCGAGGTCGAGGTTGTGCTCGATCGCCTCGCGGAAGGCCTCGGCGCCGTGCACGCGCAGCGCCAGCCACAGCTTGAGCGCCCGGAACGGCCGCGAGTACTCGAGCGTCCACTCGACCGGCGTGCTCGCCGAACTCGATCTCGGGGATGTACGGCGCCTCGTGGGTGAACGCGGCCTCGAGGTCGGCTCCGGCTGCGCACGAGCAGCACGCCGCAGGCCTTGGGGACGAACAGCCACTTGTGCGCGTCGAGGTCAGCCGAGTCGGCGCAGCTCGAGCCCGTCGAAGAGGTGCCGCGCCGACGCGGTGGCCGCCGCCGGCAGCCCGTAGGCGCCGTCGACGTGCAGCCACACGCCGCGCGCGGCGCACACCTCGGCGACGGATCGGATCGGGTCGACCGCGCCGGTGAGCGTCGTCCCCGCCGTCGCGACCACGGCGACCGGTTGCAGCCCGGCGGCGACGTCGGCTCGATGGCGGCGGCGCAGACCTCGGCCCGCATGCGCCGGGCGGCGTCGATCCCGATCGTCCGCAGCGCCTTGCGGCCGAGGCCGAGCACCTCCACCGCCCGCTCGACGCTCGAATGGGCCTCGGCGCTCGTGTAGACGACACCGCGGCCGCCGCAACCGTCGATGCGGCTGCCCGGCTGGGCGCGCTCCCGGGCGGCGGCCAGCGCCGTCAGGTTGGAGAGCATGCCCGCCGCTCGTGAACGTCCCCCAGTGCGGCCGGGTAGCCGAAGAGCTCGCCCGACCCAGTTCGAGCGTCTGCCGCTCGACCAGGTCGGCGGCGGCCGCGCTCGCGGCCAGGTTGATGTCGTGCGAGCCGGCCAGCGCGTCGGCGAGCACCCCGAGCTCGAGCCCGGACGAGCCGACGTAGCCGAAGAAGCGGGGTCGCGAGTGGGCCAGGCTCTCGTCGAGAATCTCGGACACCTCGTCGAGGGCGGCGTGCGGGCCGATCCCGGCCTCCGGCAGGCCCTCGCCGAGCAGCGTGCGGATGTGGTCCGTGATCGGGGGCTGGTAGGAGCGGGCGCGGTCGAACCCGCGCCACGACTCGAGGATGAGCGCGAGGCCGTGCTCGAGCGTCTCCGTGCGGGCCTCGCCGAGTACGAGCGGCGTGTCGTTCATGCCTGCATCATCGTCGATCTATCATGGCGCGAGAGACGCGCGTGATCCGGCTGCGAAAGATCGACCATGTCTGCCTGCGGGTCGGCGACGTCGCCGAGGCCGCGCCGCGCTACGCGATCCAGTTCGGCCTCACGATCCGCGACCTCGCCTCCGACCGGGCGACGCTTGCCTGCGACTACGAGCCGTACTCGCTCGAGCTCGTCGCCGCGGGGCCCAGCGAGGAGCTGGGCTACGCGCACTGCGCGTGGCAGCTGCGCCGCAGCGTGCCGATGGAGGCGGCCCGCGACTGGCTTGCGTCGACCTGGCAGACCTGGGAGGACCGCGGCGACCACCTCGTCGTGGCCGACCCCGAGGGCTTCGAGCATCACCTCATCCCCTACCTGCACGAGGACGACCGCCGTCCCGCGGTGGCGCGCCGGACGAGCGACCTGCCGGCGCTCCGGCCCCGCAAGCTCGGGCACATCAACCGGCTGACGGCCGACATGGAGGCCGTGACCCGCTTCCACACCGACGTGCTCGGGATGGAGGTGTCGGACTACCTCGGCGACGCCGGGACGTGGCTGCACGTGAGCTCCGAGCACCACCAGATGGCGCTCGTCGGCTCGGGCGCGGCGCACTTCCACCACATCGCGCTCGACTACGTCGACTTCGGCGCGCTTCGCACGCTCTTCGACAACCTCGGCCAGCACGGCCGCTGGCTGTCGTGGGGTCCGGTGCGGCACGGCATCGCCCAGAACATGTGCGGGTACGTGCGCATCACCGAGGAGCCGCTGCACGTCGAGTGCTACTGCGACATGGAGCAGCTCGAGCCGGAGCACGAGCCGCGCACCTTCCCCGACGACCGCTTCTCGTCGAACACGTGGGGGCCGCTGCCGCCGCGGTCGTACTTCCGCTTCGACGCCGCTGCGGTCGAGTCCGAGCGCGAGAGCCTCGAGGCGCTGGGGACGCCGCTCCCGCCGCCCTAGGCGCGCCGGCGCGCGGCGGTCCACATGTCGACGATGCGCAGGTCGGCCTCGTCGTAGCGGCGGAATTCCGGCGCCGGCCGGATTGCGGCGAAGTGGGCGTCGTTGCCGTCGTGCGAGTCCTCCCAGACCAGGTCGAAGCCGCACTCGTCGACGAGCCGCAGGAAGTCGGGGCGGCGCAGCCGGTTCTGCGGCTCCAGGCGGCTGTTCAGGTAGCGCCACTGCCGGGAGGAGAAGCGCAGCGAGTTGTAGACGCCGACCTTGCGGTCGAACTTGGCGTAGTGGTCGCGCAGGTCGATGTGGTGGCTGATCAGCGCGCCCGGCGTGCCGGTGCGGTGGGCCTCGCGCAGGAGCGCGCGGATGCCGTCGGCGGGCACGTGCTCGAACACGTTGTTCGTGACGAAGAGGCCGGCGCTCTCGCTTGCCAGGCTCGACCGCGACGCATCGCCGACGTGGTAGGTGATGCCCATCTCGGCGAGCAGGTCGTCCAGGTCGAGCGGCGGATCGGCGGCGATCGCCCGGACGCGGTCGAGCCGCTCGGGGAGCACCCAGGGACACTCGCGTTCGAGGGCGCCCGAGTCGGCTGTCGCCACGAGCTGGGACAGCATGTCGCACGTCCGCGCGGTGTTCGCGAGGCGGACGATGTCGAACGTGTGCACCGCCCGCGCGCCCGCCAGGTGCAGACCCACGGGGAGCAGCGGCGCGAAGCCCGTGCCGATCTCGACGACGTCGGTCTCGGCGAGCGGCCGGGCGCCGAAGCGGCGCTGGTGGTCGAGGTGGCGGCCGCCGACGCGGGCGAGCTTCCCGACGACCCGATCGGGCGTCATGACGACCGACCGCGTGCCGTATCGCTGCAGGAGGCCGTTCACCTCGACGCCTCTGGGAAGCACCGAGATCGTGTTCTGGAGAGCTGCCTTCGCGAGCCAGCGCACGCGCCGATGGTAATGATTCCGGGATGGACGAGCCGAACCTCGCCGATATCCTCGCCGCCCGGACGCGGATCGCGCCGCATCTGGGCCGCACCGCCTTCCGGCAGTATCCGGCGCTCGCCGAGGCCGTCGGCGCCGACGTGTGGGTGAAGCACGAGAACCACAATCCCACCGCCGCGTTCAAGGTGCGGGGCGGCGTCAACCTGGTCTCGCAGCTCGCGCCGGAGGAGCGCGAGCGCGGCCTGGTCACCGCGTCGACCGGGAACCATGGCCAGTCGATCGCGTACGCCGCCCGCCTCCACGGGGTGCGGGCGACGATCTGCGTGCCGGAGGGGGCGAACCCGCTCAAGGTCGCCGCGATCCGCGCGCTCGGTGCCGAGATCGTCGCGCACGGCCCCGACTTCGACGCGGCGCGCGAGCACTGCGAGCAGCTGGCCGCCCGCGACGGCCTCCGCTACGTGCACTCGGGCAACGAGCCCGACCTGATCGCCGGCGTCGCCACCGCGACGCTCGAGATGCTCGAGGACGTCCCGGACATCGACGTCATCGTCGTCCCGATCGGCGGCGGCAGCGGCGCGGCAGGCGCGTGCATCGCCGCCAAGGCGATCCGGCCGGAGATCACGGTGATCGGCGTGCAGTCCTCCGCGGCGCCGGCTGCGCACAGCTCGTGGCAGCAGCACGCGCTCGTCGGCGGCGAGATGCGGACGTTCGCCGAGGGTCTGGCGACGCGGACGGCGTTCGAGCTGCCGCAGCAGATCCTGTGGCGGCTTCTGGACGACTTCGTGCTCGTCTCCGACGATGACCTGCGGGCTGCGACGGCGCGGATGATCGCGGCGACCAGCAACCTCGTCGAGCCGGCCGGCGCCGCCGCTCTCGCCGGGGCGCTCGCGCTGCGCGACCGCCTTGCCGGCCGCCGGGTGGCGCTGGTCGCGAGCGGCGGCAACATCAGCCTCGACCAGCTGCGCGCCCTGCTGGACGACGTCGATGCCGGCTGACCTTCCGCTCCTCGAGTTCCCCGACCGCGAGGCCTGGGCGGTCTGGCTCGCGGAGCACTGCGACTCGTCGGCCGGTGTCTGGCTGAAGCTGGCGCGCAAGGACGGCGGCGTCCGCTCGGTCACCTACGCCGAGGCCCTCGACGTCGCCCTGTGCCACGGCTGGATCGACGGCCAGAAGGGCGCGATCGACGATCGCCACTGGCGCCAGCGGTTCACGCCGCGGGGGCCGCGCAGCCGCTGGTCGAAGCGCAACCGCGGCCGTGCCGAGGAGCTGATGAAAAGCGGCGAGATGGCGCCCGCCGGACTGCGCGAGGTCGAGGCGGCCCGCGCCGACGGTCGCTGGGAGGCCGCCTACGACTCGTCGACAACGGCCGAGGTGCCGCCCGACCTGCAGGCGGCGCTCGACGCCGACCCGGCCGCGCGGGAGTTCTTCGCCGGCCTCGACCGCGCCAACCGCTACGCGATCCTCTACCGCCTCCAGGAGGCGCGCCGTCCGGAGACCAGGGCACGCCGCCTGGAGACGTTTCTGGTCATGCTACGGGAGGGCCGGCGCATCCACGAGTAGCCCGCCGCGGACGTCACAGGGCGTAGATCGAACCGCGTCGCTGGATCACGCGCTTCGGCGCGAGCGCGGTGAGCGCCGGCCCGCGGACGACGGCCCCCGTCGAGGCGTCGAACTCCGACCCGTGACATGGGCACAGCAGCACCCCGGACTGGAATTCCACGTCGCAGCCGGCGTGGGTGCAGACGGCGCTGAACGCCGCGAGCGACCCGTCGCGGTGGCGTACCACGATGTCCGGGGAGCCGTCGGACGGGTCGTGGTAGAGCACGGCCGCATCGGGGCTCAGGGCTGACGCCGGTCCCAGCCTGACCGCGCCGGCGGGCACCCCCCCGTCGGCAGTCGTGCCGCTCGTTCCCGGCTCCGATGTCGCGCCGCTGTCCGTGCCCTGTTTCCGCGCCGCCCTGTGGTGGTGCCGAGGTGTCCGCCTGCCCGCGCCCGAGAGCGCTGCCGTCTGCGAGTCCGGGCGGACGCTGCCGCGCGTCGCAATGGCAAGACCTGCGATCGCAAGCGTTGCGCCCCCGGCCGCGATCAGACCCCGCCGCAGGTGCGTGGCCCGTGTATGTGGCTCCGGGTCAGCCGGGCCGTATACATGTGCGCCTGTGCGGGTGCGTCCCTGCACGCGCTCGGAGCCGCGTTGGCGCCCCAACATGAGCGTGTCCACTGCGGGCTGACCGGTCGCGCCGACGAGCACGAACGGCAACCACATGAAGCAGAACACGATGTCCGACCCGAGGAAGTAGGGCGTCGTATTCCAGCTGGCGGTGAGGAAGAGCACCAGGTTCAGCCCAAGGCCGGAGGCCGCGGCCACCCGGGTGAGCAGGCCGGCCGCCGTCAGGAGCCCGATCGCGATCTCGGCCAGCGCCACCCCGACGCCCGCGGCGCGCGGGTAGGGGAGTGCGAACCAGCGCAGCAGGAACCCGCCGGGCGTCCCAGACGCAAAGCCGTGCAGCTGAGTACCGATGTAGGTCGGCGCGCCGGGGGTCAGGAAGCCGGGGTCGGACAGCTTCCGATAGCCGGCGTAGACGAACGTCAGGCCGAGGAACAGACGGACGGGGAGCAGCGCCATGCCCGGGGTGATCGACTGCGAGCGGGTCGGCATCTCGGCACGCTACGGCGACACCGTGTGCCAGGTATTGGCCGCTCTCACGAGGTCTGCAAGTAGGCTGTCCTCGTCGAGGAAGGGGGACGAGATGGCGACGCTGGCCAATCCGCTCTCGGCCGAGGAGGTAGGGCTGCTGGACGCCTACTGGCGCGCGGCCAACTACCTCTCGGTGGGGCAGATCTACCTGCTCCGAAACGCGCTCCTGCGCGAGCCGCTGCGGCCCGAGCACATCAAGCCCCGCCTGCTCGGGCACTTCGGAACGACGCCCGGCCTGAACCTGATCTACGCGCACCTGAACCGGGCGATCCTGCGCCGCGACCTGGAGATGCTCTACGTGACCGGGCCGGGCCACGGGGGGCCGGGGCTGGTCGCGAACGCCTACCTCGAGGGCACCTACAGCGAGGTCTACCCGCACATCGGCCGCGACGAGGAGGGTCTCGAAGCGCTCTTTCGCCAGTTCTCGTTCCCCGGCGGCATCCCCAGCCATGTCGCGCCGGAGACGCCGGGCTCGATCCACGAGGGCGGCGAGCTCGGCTACTCGCTCTCCCATGCATTCGGTGCGGCCTTCGACAACCCCGGCCTCGTGGTGGCGTGCGTCGTCGGCGACGGCGAGGCCGAGACCGGCCCGCTTGCGACCGGCTGGCACGGGAACAAGTTCCTGAACGCCCGCCGCGACGGCGCGGTCCTGCCGATCCTGCACCTGAACGGCTACAAGATCGCGAACCCGACGGTGCTTGCCCGCATCCCCGACGGGGAGCTGGACGACCTCGTGCGCGGATACGGGTGGGAGCCGCTGCGGGTCCACGCCACGGCCGACGACGACCATGCCGACGTCCACCGCCGGTTCGCCGCGGTCCTCGACGACGCGCTCGACCGCATCGCGGCGATCCAGCAGGCTGCGCGGGAGGACGGCGACGAGCAGCGGCCGCGCTGGCCGGCGATCGTCCTGCGCAGCCCCAAGGGCTGGACGGGGCCGCGGGTCGTGGACGGCCTGCCGGTGGAGGGGTCGTGGCGCTCGCACCAGGTGCCGCTGGCGGGCGTGCGCGAGAACCCGGAGCACCTGCGCCAGCTGGAGGAGTGGATGCGCTCCTACCGGCCCGAGCAGCTCTTCGACGAGCATGGCGCGCCGAACGCCGACCTGGCGCAGCTGGCGCCGGCGGGGGAGCGGCGGATGAGCGCGAGCCCGCACGCCAACGGCGGGGTGCTCCTGCGTGACCTCGACCTGCCCGGCTTCCGCGACTACGCCGTCGCCGTCCCCGCCCCGGCCGCGACGACCAGCGAGGCGACCCGCGTGCTGGGCGGCTTCCTCCGCGACGTGATCGCGCGAAACCCGGAGACCTTCCGCCTGTTCGGGCCGGACGAGACCGAGTCGAACCGGCTGGGGGCAGTGTTCGAGCAGACCTCGCGGACGTGGGAGGAGGAGCTCCTCGAAACCGACACCGGCCTCGCCCGCGACGGCCGTGTGATGGAGGTGCTCTCCGAGCACCAGTGCCAGGGCTGGCTCGAGGGCTACCTGCTGACCGGCCGGCACGGTCTCTTCAACTGCTACGAGGCCTTCATCCACATCGTGGACTCGATGTTCAACCAACACGCCAAGTGGCTGAAGGTGACCCGGGGCATCCCCTGGCGGCGGCCGGTCGCCTCGCTCAACTACCTGCTCTCCTCCCACGTGTGGCGACAGGACCACAACGGCTTCTCGCATCAGGATCCCGGGTTCATCGACCACGTCGTGAACAAGCGGGCCGAGATCATCCGCGTATACCTGCCGCCCGACGCGAACACCCTCCTGTCGGTCGCCGACCACTGCCTGCGCAGCCGCCACTATGTGAACGTCATCGTGGCAGGCAAGCAACCGGCCCTGAACTACCTGACGATGGACGAGGCGATCGTCCATTGCACGCGCGGCATCGGCATCTGGCAGTGGGCGTCGAACGACGCGGGTGACGAGCCCGACGTCGTGCTCGGCTGCGCCGGCGACGTTCCCACCCTGGAGACGCTGGCGGCCACGGCCATCCTACGGGAGCGGCTCCCCGACCTGCGCGTGCGGGTCGTGAACGTGGTCGACCTGATGCGGCTCGAGCCCGATACCGAGCATCCCCACGGCCTGTCCGACCGCGAGTTCGACACCATCTTCACCGGCGACCGGCCGGTGGTGTTCGCCTACCACGGCTACGCATCGCTGATCCACAAGCTGACGTACCGGCGCAGCAACCACGCCAACATGCACGTGCGCGGCTACATGGAGGAGGGCACGACCACGACGCCCTTCGACATGGTGATGCTCAACGACCTCGACCGCTTCCACCTGGTGATGGACGTGATCGACCGCGTCCCCGGGCTCGGCGCCCGCGCGGCCGAGCTGCGCCAGGAGATGGAGGACGCCCGCCTCCGCGCCCGTGCCTACACGCGCGAGCACGGCGAAGACGCGCCCGACATCCGCGACTGGACCTGGCCGCGCTGACGAGTGGGCGGCGTTCTGGTCGTCAATGCGGGCTCGACCAGCCTGAAGCTGTACCTGGTCTCGGATGCGGGCGAGTCGACGCGCCTGCAGGATTTCGACGAGGTCGACTCTGCCGCCGTCGAGGTGGTCGCCCACCGGGTCGTCCACGGCGGCGACCGGTTCCGCGCCCCGGTGGTCGTCGACGATGACGTCCACGCCGAGCTGCGGCGGCTGGAGCCGCTCGCGCCCTTGCACAACGCGCCGGCGCTGCGCGAGCTCGACGCCGCCCGGGAGCGGTTCCCCGAGCTGCTGCACGTGGCCGTGTTCGACACGGCGTTCCACGCGACGATCCCGCCGGCGGCGGCAACCTACGCAGTGCCCCGTCAGTGGCGCGAGGAGTGGGGCATCCGCCGCTACGGCTTCCACGGGCTCTCGGTGGCGTGGTCGGTCGAGCGGGTGCCGCAGGTGGTCGGGCGGCCGGCGGGCGGGCTGCGCACGGTCGTGTGCCACCTTGGCGGCGGCAGCTCCGTGACGGCGGTCACCGACGGCCGGTCGGTCGACACGACGATGGGGTTCACCCCGAACGAGGGAGTCCCCATGGCCACTCGCTCGGGGTCGGTCGACCCGGGCGCGATCGTGGCAGTGCTGCGGCGGTCGGGGATGGACCCCGACGCCCTCGACCACGCGCTCAACGAGGAGTCGGGCATGCGCGGGCTGGCAGGCGGCGACGGCCTCGAGCTGGGGCTGGAGCGGCGTGCGGCGGCCGGCGATGAGGCGGCCCGCCTGGCCGTGGACGTCTACGTGCACCGGGTCGCCGGCGCGGTCGCGGCGATGGCGGCGGCGGCCGGGGGGCTCGACGTGCTCGTCTTCACGGCCGGCATCGGCGAGCGTTCGTCTGAGGTGCGGGAGCGGGTGTGCGGCCGGCTCGCGTTCCTGGGCGTCGAGGTCGACCCGGCGTTGAACGCCTCCGACGGCGACCGCGACATCGCCGCTGCGACATCCGCGGTGCGGGTGGCGGTGATCCGTGCCCGTGAGGAGCTCGTGGCCGCGCGGGCCGCGCGCCAGGTCATCCGCCGGCGCGGATGAGCCGTGGCGCGGCACTCAGAAGGACGAGCGCGAGCGCAGCCACGAGCGCCAGCAGCCGCGATGCCTGGCCGGCCACCGCGAGCAGCACGGCGTCGAGCAGCGCCAGCCCCGACGTGGCTGCGTACACCGGACGTAGCGGCAGGAGGTCGGCGGCCAGGCAGCCGGCCGCGACGACGAAGGCGACGATCCCGAGGGCGAGCAGCGGGAACAGGACCGTCGGCCGGTCGATCAGCAGGCCCGCCGCGAGGCCGGCCGCTCCGACGATTCCGAGCGTCACGCGCAGCCCGGTCATCGGGTCGAGTAGCGGTCGAGGACGCGGCCGCGCTCGTCGATGAACTGGTAGCCGATCCCGGCCGCGGTCACCGTGACCCGCAGCGACCCGAAGTTGAGCAGCGAGACGATCGCGTCGGGGCTGCGCTTCGTGAACTCCGCCGCGCCCGGCCCCTCGCCGCCGGTGCCGACGACGAACTCGGGGATTCCGCCGACGACGCGGCGCTCGTACCGGTGCAGGTGGCCGGCGATCACCGCCGCGACGTGATATCGGCGCAGGAGCGGCAGGATGCTGTCGCCGGGCTGGACCGGCCGGTGCAGCACGACGAAGCGCACCCGCGGGCCCGGCTGCGCCAGCGCCCGGCGCGCGAATGCCACCTCGGCCGGACCGTCGTCGAGCCCGAGCATGACCACCTGGACGGGCCCGTAGTCGACGACGTAGCGGCCGGCATTGTTGGGCAGGTGGAGCGCGTCGGCGACCGCCGCGCCGTTGCTGTAGAAGAGGTCGTGCTCGCCCATGGTCGCGTAGAGCGGCGCCTCCAGCATCACGTCGTGGAGCGGCCGGAAGATGTTGCGGTCGAGCAGCACCGGCGCGCCGACGAGGTAGCTGTTGTCGCCGGCCGTGACCACGAAGTCGGGCTGTTCGGAGGCGAGGGTGCGGCCGACGGCCCACTCGTGGTCGGTGCCCGAGCCGTAGTCGGCGATGGCGGCGAACGTGACCGGCGCCTGCGGGTCGCTCGGGGCCGTGTGGAACGACCCGGCGGCCCGGCCGACCCCGCCGGCCGAGGCCGTCCACAGGTAGCGGACGCCGGGCTCGAGCCCTGTGAAGCGGCCGTTCGCGGCCGTCGCGGTCGTGCCGTCGGGCGCCGTGGCGACGATCTCTACCCGGCGCTGCCCCGGAAGCGTCCAGGCCAGCTGGGCCGAGGTCTGGCTCAGCCGGACGACGAACGGCCCGCGGCTGAACGGGTCGGAGCTCGGCGAGAGCAGGTAGAGCTTCCAGTAGACCAGCACGGCCACGATTGCCAGGACGAGCACCGCGCACAGCATTGCGAGCCCCACCACTGCCCACCGCAGCCGGCGTTCGAGCGGCGTGCGAACGGCCATGGCCGGAGCGTATCGACCCCGTCTCTAGACTCCCGCGATGGCACGCACGTCCGACCGGCTGGTCGCCGCGCTCAGCGAGCGGCTGACGACGACGACCGACCGCGCGATTCGCACCGTCGTCAAGCACCGCGGACCGGCGATCTCGGCCGCGGGCAACGCGCTGCTCGTCGAGCACCCCGGAGCCGATCCGGCCCACCTGCTGCGCGTCGCCGCCGCGCGCCGGTCGTGGCACCTCGCCGGCACCGGCGCGGCGAGCGCGATCCCCGCGCTCGTGCCAGGCCCCGGGACGGTCGCCGAGATCAGCGCAGCCCTCGGCGACGTCGCCCTCCTGACCGCCGCCCAGGTGGAGCTGATCCTGCTGGGCGCGCACCTGTTCGGCCGGCCGCTGGCAGACCAGGACGCGCGGCTCCTCGACGTGCTGCTCGTGCTGGGGATGGACGTCGGCGCGGTGCGGCTGCGCCGCGGAGGCGTCGTCGAGACGATGGGGACGCGGTACCAGCCCGCCGAGCTGCGGGGGGCGCGGGGCGACGCCCTCTCCGCCAGCGTCTCGGGCCGGCTGGCCCTGCAGGTCACAGGGCGGCTGGCGCGCCGGCGGGCGCACATCATCCTCGGCCGCGAGATCCCGCTGCTCGGCATCGGCCTGGCCGCGGGCTACAACCTGCGCTCGACGCGCGGCCTGGGCGGCGAAGCGGTGCGCTTCTTCCGCCATATCGCATAGGTACGGCCTGCGGGTGCCAGGCACCGTCCCGGCGCCTGGCACCGGTCGTGGTCGCCGCCGCGGTCAGCCGCGGACGTGCACGAAGGCCATCACGCGCTGATCGGCGCGGCGCTCGAGCTGCGCGATCCGGCCCCCGTTCGGCTCGCCGGAGCTGGTGACGTTGCCCTCGATGGTGCAGAACGTGGTGCCGGGCTGGCCGGTCCAGTCGTCGAACATGCCCACGTGGTCGGCGACCCCGTCGCCGTCCAGGTCGAACACCGGCAGGTCGCCCGGGAGCGGCCGGCGGGTGATCGAGAGCTGGTTCTCACCGCGCTGGGCGTCCCACAGCATGTGCGGCACGTACGCGTAGCGGGCCCCGGCGGAGAACGCCGTCGAGCCGGCCCGGGCGTAGCACCACGACACGAAGATCGCGCTCCAGGGCGCGGGCACGCCGTACCAGTCGGTGCACTCGATCCGGCGCGACCCGGCGGGCGTCTCCCGCTCGCCCACGTTCGAGATGGCGACGTCGTAGGCCGTGTTCCACAAACCCACGTCCTGCGCTCGCCGCAGCCGCCGCGTGTGGGTGGCCTTGAACCCCGGCGGCTGGGCGACGCCGCCCGCGAGCATCGCCACCATGTCGGGCGAGGCAATCTCGTCGATCTGCTTCTCCGGGTACCCCAGCCAGTACTTCGCTCGCCGCACGGCCGCCGCGGTTCGCTCGCCGTAGACGCCGTCGATCGGGCCCGGGTCGAACGTCCCGAACGAGTTGTGCAGCAGCACCCGTTGCGCCTGCGCCACGTCGCCGCCCTCCATCGGCGGAGAGCTGAGGTGGAGCGGGACAGCGGTGGTCGTGGTCGCCATGAGCCGTCGAAATACTAGCCTGGCGCCCCGGCTGATCTCAGTTGAGCCCCGGATCCTCCGGCATCCGGGCCACGAGCCGGTACTCGCCGCCCTTGCGCTCGAGCACCTGGCTCCAGAGCGCGTCGGCGTCCGCGCAGAACACGTCACCCGGGAGCGCGGGCTCGACGAACCAGGCGTCCTCCTCGAGCTCGCCCTCGAGCTGTCCCTCGCCCCAGCCGGAGTACCCGGCGTACACCCGCACCCGCGTCACGTCGTCCGTGAGCGAGTCCATGTCCGACTCGACGCCGATGGGCGCGATCGGCCCGCAGACCGCGTCCTCCGGCGGCAGGCCGGTGTACTCGGCGAGCGCGATCACCGCCTGTGGCTGCACGGGCCCGCCCGCGAACAGGCAGCCGTCGTCGAGGTCGGCCAGCTCGGGCACCGCCTCGGCGACGGGCAGCTCGGTGGGCCGGTTGAGGACGACGCCGAGGGCACCTTCGACCGAGTGCTCGATGACGAGCACGACGGTGCGGTGGAAGTTGGGGTCGACCAGCAGCGGGGCGGCGATCAGCAGCTTGCCCTTGAGAAACGGCTCGGCCACGCGTCGGAGTCTAGGTGGATGATCGGTAAGTCCCGAGCCGCAGCCCCACCAGCACCACGCAAAACTGAAACCTTCCTGCGTCCAGGCGCGCGCGGACTTCCCGATCATCCACCTAGGGACGAGCGACCAGGGTGGAGGCGTCCGGCCTGGACTTCAGCAGGCCGGAGCGGTACATCCAGTCGCCGAACCGCTGCCAGGCAGAGGCGTCCAACGGCCCGGTGCGCAGCAGCTTGAGCGTCGCGGGGACGCTGGCGCGGATCGTGCCCTGGTAATCGCGGTAGGCGTGGCCCAGCATCACCTTGACGGCTGCGGCGGGATGCGCCTGCGCCCATCGGGTGGCGGCTCCGAGGGACGTCACGAACCGGCTCACCGTGCGCCGGTAGCCGGGGTCGTCGTGGAGCTTGCCGGCGTTCGCGACGATGACCAGCTCGTCGTAGCCGGGGACGCCGAAGCGGTCGTACGGGAACACGACCGGGTGCAGCCCCTCTTTGGCGAACTGGATGCCCTCGATGTTCTGGAACACGCCGGCCACCGCGTCGACGCGGTGCTGGAGCAGGGCGGGCACCTGGTTGAAGTGGATGTTCTCGAGGTGAACGTCGGACGGGTCGACGCCGGAGTGGCGCAGGACGGTGTCGACGAACGCGGTGGTGCTGCTCGAGCCGTCGACGCCGATCGTCTTGCCGCGCAGGCCGGCCGGCGACGTGACCCCGCTCGCGCGGGACGCGATGATCGAGCTCAGCGCCTCGGGCGCGACCGAGGCGACGGCGACGACCGGGACGTGCTCCTGCTGGGCGTAGAACAGCTCCGGCTCGTAGTCGATTCCGAGGTCTGTCGTCCCGGCCGCGACCAGCCGGATCGGGTCGGACACATCCGACGGCGCGTGGGGCGTCACGTTCAGTCCGGCGCGGCGGAAGAACCCGTGGTCGATGGCGGTGTAGATGCCCACGTGGTCGGCGTTCGGGTACCAGTCGAGCGCGAGGCTGACATCCGTCGTGTGCCCGCTCGTGGTTGCGGCGCCGGAGCTGCCGCCGCAGCCGGCGAGCACGAGGACGGCGAGGAGGGCGAATCGGTGGCGCATGGCTTGCATCCCTTCGCTGGCATGACCCAGATCAGGTTCGCGGGTCGGCGCTCCTGCGCCCTCTCAGCCCCGTTCGGGACTCCCCGGCAAACGGTTTTCAGCCGTCAGTCTATCCGCCGCGCCCACGGGATCGTGAGCCGCTCGACGAGGGTCACGGCGCCGAACAGCGCCAGCGCGAGCGCGGCGAGCACGACCACGGCGGCGCCCACGAGCGGCGCGTCGTACTGTGCGGTGCCCTCGCGCATGGCATCGCCCAGGCCCGAGCCGGAGCCGGCGTACTCGGCGAACAGGGCGGCGACGGCGGCGTAGGAGGCGGCGACGCGCATGCCCGTGAAGATCGACGGGAGCGCCCAGGGCAGCTCGACCCGGCGGAAGATCGCGGTCCGCGACGCCCGCAGCGTCCGCATCACCCGCACGTGCTCGGGGTCGACGGAGCGGAAGCCGTCGAGGGCTGCGACCGTCACCGGGAAGAAGCACACGAGCGCCACGATCACGAGCTTGGGCGCGAGGCCGAACCCGAGGTAGATCACGAGGATCGGCGCGATCGCGACGACGGGGACGCTCTGCGACGCCACCAGCAGGGGGTAGACGGCCCGTCGCAGCGTGGGCGACGCGTGCAGGGCGATCGCCGCTGCCAGGCCGAACGCGAGGGCGAGCGCGAATCCGGCCAGCATCTCGCGGGCCGTCACCCCCGCGGCCGACGCGAGCGGGCCGCGCTCGTCCCAGAGGGTCCGGGCGACGTCTGTCGGCGCGGGGAGCACGTACTGGGGCACGCCGCGCAGGCGCACCCATGCCTGCCACGCGGCGATCAGCGCCATCAGCACGGCGACCCAGGCGAGGTGCGAGCGGACGCGGCTCACCGTAGCGCCTCCAGCGCGCGTCCCCGCGCGTCCAGAAACGGCTCCGAGGCGATCGTCTCGGCCCGCTCGCCGCCGCCGAAGCCGCCGTCCAGCTCGAGCACGACCCGCCCCGGGCGGGCCGACATGACGGCCACGCGGTCGCAGACGAGCAGCGCCTCCTCGACGTCGTGGGTGACGAGCACGGTCGTGCGCGGCTCGGCCGCCAGGGCCGCCCGCAGCCAGTCCTGCAGCTCGGCCCGGGTGATGGCGTCGAGCGCGCCGAACGGCTCGTCGAGCAGCAGCACGTCCTTGCCGGCCAGCAGCGTGCGTGCGAACGCCACCCGCTGACGCATGCCGCCGGACAGCTCCCAGGTGCGCCGGCGCTCGAACCCGTCGAGCCCCAGGCGCGCGAACAGCGGCGCCGCCTCGGCCCGGGCGCGGCGGCGGCCGCCGCCGGCGTTCTCCAGGGCCACGCTCGCGTTTCCGAGGGCGTCGCGCCACGGGAGCAGCAGGTCGCTCTGCGGCATGAGCGCGCACCGCTCCAGCCGGGTCGGGGCATCGGCCGCGCCGGCGACGGCGACCGACCCGGCGGTCGGCGCCTCGAGGCCGGCGACGATCTCGAGCAGGGTCGACTTCCCGCACCCGCTCGGCCCGACGATGCCGGTCACGCCGCCGGCGGACACATGCAGCGACACGTCCTCCAGGGCGACCACGTCGCCGAACCGCTTGCTCACTCCCGAGAGCTCGATGCCCCCGGGGGCCGCGCTCGCCATGGCTTGCATCCCTTCGCTGGCATGACCCAGATCAGGTTCGCGGGTCGGCGCGCGTGCGCGCCCTCTCAGCCTCCGCGGAGGCTCCCCGGCAAACGTTCCGGCCGAACTCTACGCGCTCGTACACTCCCGGCCTATGACGCGCACGCTGCAACGCCTCGGCACCGAGCCGCTCGTCTCCGACGGGGGCATGGGATCGCTGCTCCAGACGGCGGTCGTCCGCGCCCGCTGCCCCGAGGAGGCGAACCTGATCGCGCCGGAGCAGGTGGTGGCGCTGCACGTCGCCTTCATCCGCGCCGGCTCGGATCTGATCCTGACGAACACCTACGGCGCGAACCCGGCGAAGCTCGCCCCGCACAAGCTCGACGACCGCTTCGAGGCGATCAACCAGGCCGGCGTCAAGCTGGCCCGCGAGGCGCGCGAGGTGGCCGGTCGCGACGTGCTCATCGGCGGATCGATCGGGCCGCTCGGGGCGGCGCCCGGCCGGCTCTCGCCGGAGCAGATGGCGGAGGCGTTCACGGCCCAGGCGGCCGCGCTCGAGGGCCGGGGCGTCGACCTCTTCGTGCTCGAGACGTTCACCTCGCTCGACGAGCTTCGCATCGCCGCCCGGGCGGCGCGATCGGTGGCGGCGCTGCCGCTGATCGCGCAGGTGACCGTCGGCGACGACGCCGAGACCGCCGCCGGCCTCGCGGCGGCCGACGTTCCCGCCGGACTGGCCGAGCTCGAGCCCGTCGCGGTGGGCGTGAACTGCAGCCTGGGGCCGCAGACCGTCCTCGCCGGCCTCGAGAGCATGCGTGCGGCCACCGATCTGCCGCTGACCGCCCAGGCCAACGCCGGCATGCCGAACGTCTCCACCGGGCGCCTCGTCTACCCGAACGCGAGCCCCGAGTACTTCGGCGAGTACGCCGCCCACGCTCTGGCGCTCGGGGCCGTCGTGATCGGCGGCTGCTGCGGGACGACACCCGAGCACGTGGCCGCAATCCGCCGGGCCGTGAGCGAGCGGCGCCCCCCGGCCGTGGCGCTGCAGCTGGTCGAGCGCGAGCTGCCGATCAAGGCGGAGTCGGACAAGACCGAGACGCTCCTGCAAGCCAAGCTGCGCCGGGGCGAGTTCGTCGTCTCGGTCGAGCTCGACCCGCCCAAGGGCGGCAACGTCGAGCGCCTGATCACCTCCGCGCGCAGCCTGGCCGCCGCCGGCGGTGTGGACCTGTTCGACGTGAACGACAACCCGCTGGCCCGGGCGCGGATGAACGCGCTCATCGCCTCCGCGCTGATCGAGCAGCAGGTGGGTACCGAGACCATCCCGCACGTGACCCCGCGCGACGCAAGCGTGCGTGGGATCGAGTCGATGCTCCTCGGCGCCCACGCGGTCGGTATCCGGAATGTCCTTGCCGTCACCGGCGACCCGCCGCCTTCGGGCGACCCGCACGGCTCCGAGGCGGTCTACGAGGTCGACGCGATCGGCCTCACGCGGCTCATGACGGCCCTCAACGCGGGTGTCGACTACGCCGGCAAGGCGATCGACGACGCGACCAGCTTCCACGTCGGCGTGGCCGTGAACCCGGTCGCCGACGACCCGGACTGGGAGATGGAGCGCTTCGCCGCCAAGGTCGAGGCCGGCGCCCGCTTCGCCATGACCCAGGTGCTGTTCGACGCCGCCCAGCTGGAGCGCTTCCTGGAGCGGCTCGGCGGCCCGCCGGCCGTGCCGCTCATGGTCGGCGTGTGGCCTGTGCGCAGCCATGCCCTGGCGCTGCGGCTCCACAACGAGGTCCCGGGCATCAGCGTCCCCGCCGACGTGCTCAGCCGGCTCGACCGGGCCGGAGCGGATGCGGCGCGGGAGGGGATGGCGGTCGCCCGCGACCTGCTGGCGGCGGTGCGCGACCTGGCCGCCGGGGCCTACCTCGTGCCGCCGTTCAAGGAGCCTGAGGCGGTGCTCGAGCTGCTCACCGACGGCTGACGCCGTCCGGCGGGCTCCCCTCTGGCTGCCACGCGGGGTGGTGCTCGGCCGCCCACTCCGCGTCGACGCGGCCGGTGACGATGCCGCCGAGGGCGCGGCGGGTGCCGGGGTTCAGGACCGCCATGTAGAGGTGGCCGCAGACGAGCACGATGATCGCCCCCGCCGCGACGTTGTGGACGGCGCCGTCCAGGTTCGAGTTGGACACGAGGCCGTGGATGCGCGCCCACAGGTAGAGCCCGCTCGCGGTCACGGCGACGAGCAGCACGGTGACGAGGATCGCGTTCGCCTTCTGGCCGGCGTTGAACCGGCCCACCGGTGGGGGATCGCCGCCCCGCTGCAGTGCCGCCCGTGGCGCCCAGGCGAGCCAGCGGCGATCGTCGCCGTCGAGCGTGCGCAGGTCGCGCGCCGACGCGCCCAGCGCCCGCCGGTCGCCGGCCGCCGCGACGGCCACGAGGCCGCCGGCGAGGACGAACACGCTGCCGACGTGCACCGGGAAGACGGCCGAGTGGGCGATGTTGATACCGAGCGCGAGCCCGGTTGCGATCATCGAAAGAACGCTCAGCGCGAGCAGCCAGTGGACTGCGAGCTCGGAGCGGGTGAAGCGGCGGACGAGCACGCCGCCACCGTACGGTCGCCGCGTGAGAGCCGCCTGAGTGGCCGGTCAGCTGTCGAGCTGCTCCAGCGCGCACTCCTCGGCGCGCTTGTCGTCGCGGAAGCGCAGCAGCCTGGCGCCGTGGCGGATGCGGTGTCCGCTGCGATGGTCGAAGCTGACCTCGGCGATCAGGTCGGGCTGGAGGCCGCGCCACTCCCGGTCGCGGTCGGCGCTCCACCGGTTCGGGTCGGAGGCGCCGTGTTCGCCCGTCTCGTGCGGGGTGACGATGCCGACCAGCTCGCGGGCGTACTTGGCGGTGAAGCCTGACGTGTGCCCGACGACATGGAGCTTCCCGTCCGGGTCGTACAGGCCCAGGATGAGAGAGCCGACGGTGCCCTCGGCCTTCCCGGGGCGCCAGCCGACGACCGCGCAGTCGATCGTGCGCACCCGCTTCACCTTCACCATCCCGACCCGCTCGCCCGGCTTGTACGGCGCGTCGGCGCGCTTCGCGATCACGCCCTCCGCCGTCTGCAGCCACGGCTCGGCCTCGGACCGGTCGGCGGTCGACGGGATCAGCTCCACCGGCCTTCCGACGACCTGCTCGAGCGTCGCCCGCCGCTCCGTGAGCGGAGCCTCGAGGAGCGCCTCGTCGTCGCGGGCGAGGATGTCGAACGCCACGAACGTCGCCGGAATCTCCTCGGCCAGGCGGGCGACCCGCGATGCCGCGGGGTGGATCCGCTCTTGCAACGCCTCGAAGTTCTCCCCGCCGCCGTCGGCGCGGATCACGAGCTCGCCGTCGAGCACGTAGCGGCCCCCGGGGAAGCGCAGCTCGGGGAAGTAGCGGCCGAGCGGCTTGCCGTTGCGCGACTGGACGAAGAGGTCGTCGCCGTCGACGAACGCGACTGCCCGGAAGCCGTCCAGCTTCGGCTCGTAGAGCCAGCCGTCGCCGTCGGGAAGCTCCCCGGACGAGCGCGCCAGCTGCGGCATCACGGGCGGTTCGAGCGGCAGCGCCATCGGGTCGCGATGCTACCAGCCGGCCGTTGGCCCGGTTACGCCGGCCCGATTTCGGGAATCAGCGGGGTCCGCAAGGAGGTGCAGCATGTTCCGCAGGTTCCGACCCGCTTCCCAGGACGCCCCGCGCCCCCGCACCGGTCATCGAGACCGGCGCGTGGACGCGCGCTGTCCTGGTCCCCGCCGTGCTCCTGATGGCGCTTGGCGCCTGGGTGTTCCTGGCCCCGCTGATCGGGCCGTACTTCAGCTTCGGGTTCGACACGTCGACCAGGTGGCGCTTCTCGCAGGCCCACTGGACGCTGAGCCTCGCGCCGGGCATCGCGCTCTTCTGCGCGGGCCTTCTGATGACCCGCCGCAGCCGGGCGATCGGCTGGCTGGCCGGCCTCGTGGCCGTCGTCGCCGGTGTCTGGCTGGTGATCGGCCCGACCCTGCATCCGACCTGGTCGTCGAGCGGCTTCACGCCGCTGCCGGGTACCGATGGGAAGACGGCCGCGCGCTGGATCGCCGACTTCTACGGCGCAGGCGCGTTCGCGATCTACCTCGGCGCGCAGGCCCAGGGCCTGCTCGAGCGCCGCAGCACGCAGGCGGCGCCGGCGGCACGGCCGCTGCGTCCGGTGCCGGCGGAGGAGACGCCGCCGAGCCGCACCGATGAGGAGACGATGGTCTCCTCCGGCCACAGCTCGTAGGGAAAACGAAATCGGGGCCAGGCCCCGCCACCTGGCGGGGCCTGGCCCCAGTCCGTTACCGACGCGCCTGCATGAGCAGGATCGCCAGCTGCCAGATCGCGGCCAGCGTGGCCACGACATAGGTCAGCGCGGCGGCGGTCAGCACCTTGCGGGCGACCGGCGTCTGGGCCTGGCTGATGACTCCCTGGGTCGTCAGCATGGCCATGGCCTTGCGGCTTGCGCCGAACTCGACGGGCAGGGTGGCCAGCTGGAACAGCACGATCGCCGCGAACAGCGCGACGCCGAGCAGCGCCAGGTTGGTGACCCCCGCGAACAGGCCGATCAGGAAGATCGGGAACCAGGCCTGCGAGGCGAAGCCCGTCGCCGGGACGAGCGCGCCGCGGAACCGGAAGCCGGCCTCGTGGTGCGCGTCCTGGAACGCATGGCCGGTCTCGTGCGCGGCCACGGCCACGGCCGCAACCGAGCTCGAGGCGCCGACGGGCTCCGACAGCCGCATGGTCTTCGTGCGCGGGTCGTAATGGTCGGAGAGCTCGCCGGAGATGCCCTCGACGGTGACGCTGTCGAGTCCGCCCTCGTCGAGCATGCGCCGGCTCACCTGCGAGCCGGTGAGGCCGGAGACGGCCGGGATCTTGGAGGCTTCGGTGAACGTCCGCCGCACCCAAGCCTGGGCCAACAGGCCGGCGACGAGCGGCGGGATTGCGAGCAAGAGGTAGAAGTACATGGTGCGCCCTCCTAAGGCGCGGTTGTCGGAACTGCCTCAAGGATAGGCAATCAGGCTAAGAGCCGGGTGAGCGCTTGGCCTGCGGAGGGTAATCTCCACCTACATGCAGTTGACCGATCAAGTGCGCGAGCTCCTCGAGGGAGCGTTCCCCGGCGGAGACGTCGAGGTGTCGGCGTTCTCGGGCAGCGACCACCTGTCCGCGCGCGTCCGCTCCGACCGGTTCGAGGGCAAGTCGCTGATCGAGCAGCACAAGCTGGTGTACGCGCCGGTACAGCACCTCATCTCGGACGGCACCATCCACGCGTTGCAGATCACAACGGAGGTCACATGATCGTCACCGAAGACCAGATTCAGCACGAGATCGCCGAGACGATCCAGCGAAACCGGATCATGCTGTTCATGAAGGGCACACCGGACATGCCCCGCTGCGGGTTCTCCGCCCGCACCGTCCAGTGCCTCGACGCGACCGGCGCCGAGTACGCGGCGATGGACATCCTGCCCGACCCGCGCATCCGCCAGCAGCTCACGGCCCAGTCCGGCTGGCCGACGATCCCGCAGCTCTTCATCGACGGTGAGCTCGTCGGCGGCTGCGACATCGTGACCGAGCTCTACCAGTCGGGTGAGCTCGCGAAGATGGTGGCGCCGGCTGCCTGATCGGGCAGCGGTGGTGGGGGCCGGCGTGGTCGGCCTCTCGGCCGCCCGCGCGCTGCGCGAGGACGGCTTCGCAGTCACGGTGTACGAGCGCGACCGGGTTGGCTCCCGGCTGGGCTCCTCGCCCGGCCGCTCGCGCATCTACCGGCGCAGCTACCGCCATGACGGACTACGTGCGCCTGGCCCGCCGCGCGATCGAGGAGTGGCAGCGGCTCGACCCTGGCCTTCTGCGCAACACGGGCCTGCTCGAGTACGGCTCGGGCGTCGAGCTGCACGCCGAGGCGCTCGAGGCCTGCGGCGAGGCCTATCGATGGCTGGAGCCCTCCGAGGCGCCGGCGCTCTTCCCGGAGGCCCGCTTCGACGGCCCGGTGCTCTACGACGAGGAGGCCGGGGCGGTCATGGCCGACGACGCTCTGCGCGCGCTCGCCGAGGGCCTCGACGTGCGCGAAGGGCACACGGTCGCCGATCCCCGCGAGCTCGAGGCCGACGTGGTCTGCGCCTGCCCCGGCTCGTGGCTGGGGCCGATGTTCGGGCTGCCGCTGTCGCCCCGGATCGAGCAGGTGGCGTACTTCGCAGGCGCGCCCGACACGCGCCCGTCGGTGATCGACCACGGCGCGCCCGACCGGCGTCTGCACTACGGCCTGATCGCCCCCGGTGTCGGCTACAAGGTCGGCGAGGACGGCGCCCGGCCCGGACCCGTGGGATCCCGACCGCGGCGACCGCCCGGTCGACCGGGCGCTGCTCGAGCGGCTCGCCGCCGACGTGCGCGACGCCTTCCCCGGGCTCGACCCGCGGCCGATCCATGCCGAGGCCTGCCTGTACACCATGTCACCCGACGGCGACTTCATCCTCGATAGGATCGACGGCGTGATCGTCTGCGGCGGGGACAGCGGCCATGCGTTCAAGTTCGGGCCACTTCTGGGGCGCCTGATCGCCGACATGGCATCGGGGCGTCCGCTCCCGCCCGAGGCCGGCCGGTTCCGTGCCGACCGGCTGCCGGCGGCGAGCGCGTGAACGGCGCTGCTCGACGCGCCGGGCTGGGAGATCTCCGCGCGCCGTCCGCGGCCGCCAGGTCTCGGCGACCGAGGTGGCCGAGGGACGCGCTGGAGCGCGTCGCGCGCCGACTCGTGGGGCGCCGTCTGGCTCGTGACCGAGGAGCGGGCGTTGCGCGAGGCGGCCGCGATCGACGCGGCGCTCGCCGCGGGCGACGCCCGGCGACCATCTGCTGCTGGGCGTCCCGGTGGGGTGGAAGGACCTGATCGACACGGCCGGCGACCGCACGACGTACGGGAGCGCCCTCTACCGCGACCACGTCCCCGACCGCGACGCCGAGGTGGTCGAGCGGTTCGCGGCGGCCGGCGCGATCACGGTGGCGAAGCTCGCGACGCACGAGCTCGCCTGGGGGACGACGACCCAGAACCCGCACTTCGGCTCGTGCCGCAACCCGCACGACCCGACCCGCGTCCCCGGCGGCTCGAGCGGCGGCTCGGGCGTCGCGCTCGCGGCCGCGATGGTCGCGGCCGCGCCGGGTACCGACACCGGCGGGTCGATCCGCTGCCCC
Organism: uncultured Actinomycetes bacterium; assembly: GCA_963708365.1. Classification (GTDB taxonomy): domain Bacteria; phylum Actinomycetota; class Thermoleophilia; order Gaiellales; family JAICJC01; genus JAICJC01. The sequence goes on along the minus strand of CAVPSM010000001.1, from coordinate 396,928 downwards.
GCCTCGTGCTGCGGCGATCGTCGGCCTGAAGCCGACCTACGGCCGGGTCAGCCTGGCCGGCGTGCGCCCGCTGTGCACGACCCTCGACCACTGCGGGCCGATGGCGCGCACGGTGCGCGACTGCGCGCTCCAGCTCGAGGCCATGGCCGGCGGCCCGGCGCGCGACGCGCGGGTGCCCCGGTGCCGGTCGAGCGCTGGAGCGAGGGTCTCTCGGGCGACGCTTCACGGGATGCGGGTCGGGGTTGCCGAGCGCTACTTCTTCGAGCACACGGCGGCCGACGTCGCCGACGCCGGCGCGGGCGGGTCGACGCGCTCGCCCGTGCCGGCGCCGAGATCGTCGAGATCGACCTCGAGTGGCCGACCCCGATGGGCGAGGGCGACCCGTTCATCCCCGAGGGGGCGGCCACGCTGCAGCAGTTCTGGCCGGCCCGCCGGGACGAGATCGGGCCCGACGTCGCCCGCGACCTCGTCCTCTCCGACGGCATGCCGCCGTCCCGTTCGCGGCGGTCAACCAGTATCGGCTCGACTACGCCGGCCGGATGCTCGAGAAGGTGCGCGCCGCCGGAATCGACGTCATCGCGTCGCCGGCGCAGGCGCACACGCCGCCGCGGATCGGCGCGCTCACGATCCCGTACGCCGGCGATCCGGAGATGGACGTCACGTCGGCGATGTGCGGGCTGACGCTGATCTTCAACATGCTCGGCTGGCCGGCCGCGAGCGTGCCCTGCGGCCGCGACGACGCCGGCCTACCGGCCGGGATCCAGCTGGCGGCGCTGCCCTGGCGCGAGGATCACTGCTTCGCGGCCGCTGCGGCCGTCGAGGCCGCCGCTCTCTGACAGGGGCCGCCGGCCGACACCCGCAGCTCGGCCCGGGCCGGCTCGACGACGATCGTCGCGAGCGTCGTCCAGCGGTCGCCGAAGACGGCGCCCTGGGCGGGGTGGCAGCAGATCGCGCCGGAGCCGCCGCGGTGGCTGTCCATCGCGTCGAGCACGTCTTCCGCGTCGATCGGGCCCTCGATGGCTGCGACGCGGCGGCGGGCATGGTCGAGCCGCAGCAGCGTGTCCGGCGACTCGCGCACCATCGTGTCGCCCTCGCGGCCGGGCTCGGCCAGGAAGTGGTTCGTGTGGACGAGTACGCCGCGCTCGTCCGGCATCACGAAGCCCGGCCCGGCCGGCGACAGCTCGACGGTGCAGGCAACGCCGCCGTCGGCGTCGTCGGCGACGATGGTGACGGCGGCGGACGCCGACATCGTGGCGCTCGCCGCCATAGCTCAGGGCGGCGACTGCGCCGTCGGCCTCGTCCAGGACCCGCCGGCAAAGCGCGTGCACCGGCACGCCACCGGCGGATGGTCGTCGTGGTGGCCAAGGATGTTCAGGAGCACGCCGACGCCCGAGGCGTTCACGCCGATCTTGCCGACGATGCCGGCCTCGGTGACGGTCTCGACGCGGCGGCCGTCGGCGTGGTCGATCGTCCACACAGCCAGCCCTCGCGAAGCTCCTCGTGCCAGTCCCACGTCTGGACGCCGAACGCGCTCCCCGACGCGGTGGCCGTGCCCAGGCAGGCGATGGTCGAGCACTCGCCGGCGGCCGCGGCGAGGAGCTCGGTGCGCGCGTTCAGCGCGCCGATCAGCTCGACCTCGAACCCGCTGCCGTGGGCGATGCCGTCGATCTCCTCGAGCAGCGCCGGCGACCAGGCCGCGATCCGGTCGAGCGCCTGCGAGCCGAGGCGACGCAGGTCGTCGCCGGTCAGGCCCGCGTTCACGGCGAAGAGGCGCCGGTAGACGTTCATGACGAGCGCGATGCGCTCCTTCTGGGCGCGCCCGAACGTGACCCCCCGCGCCCCCGGCGTGCGTTCCGCGGAGTGGTGGCGGGCGACGTCCATCGGCGCAGGATACTCGTGTTCGGCACCAGTCCGAAAGGGGACGGGCGGCAGCGCGTATCCTCTCCCGGGCATGCGCGCGATCGTGGGAGTCGACGTGGGCGGCACGTTCACCGACGTCGCCCTGATCGCCGGTGGGCGGCTCGTCACGGCCAAGGTCGCGACGACCGTCTCCGACCCGGCGGTAGGCGTGATCGAGGGCGTACGGGTCGCGCTCGAGAAGGCCGGGCTCGGCGCCGGAGACGTGTCCCATTTCGGCCACGGCACGACCGTCGCGACGAACGCGATGCTCGAGCGCCGCGGCGCCCGGACCGCCTACGTCGCCACGCGCGGGTTCGGCGACGTGCCCGCGCTCGGACGGCAGGCGCGCCCGCACCTCTACCGGCCGGAGGTCGCGCCGCCGGCGCCGCTGGCCGAGGTCACGGCCGAGGTGGACGAGCGGATGGGGCCCGAGGGGCCGATCGAGCCTCTCGACCTGCGATCGGTGTCGGCCGCGGCCCGGCGGCTGCGCCGCGAGCGGGTCGAGGCGGCCGCGGTCTGCCTGCTCCACGCCTACGCCGACCCGGCCCACGAGCGGGCGGTCGCCGGCGCGCTGCGCGAGGCCCTGCCGGACGTCCACGTGGTGGCGTCGCACGAGGTGGCGGCCGAGTTCCGCGAGTTCGAGCGCGCCTCGACGACGATCGCCGACGCCTACCTCGGCCCGGTCGCCGGGCGCTACCTGCGCCGGCTGGCGGCGACGGCCGCGGGCGAGGGGCTGCCCGCGCCCGCGGTCATGCAGTCGAACGGCGGCGTGTGCGACCTGGACGAGGCCGCCGAGCATCCGGCGCGGCTGCTCCTCTCCGGCCCCGCGGGCGGCGTCGCCGCCGTCGTCGCCTCCGGCATCCGCGACGCGATCAGCTTCGATATGGGCGGCACCTCGACGGACGTGTGCCTGATCCGCGATGGGGTCGCCGGGCGCAGCGCCGAGCGGCGGGTGGGCGGCCTGCCGCTGCGCCTTCCGCAGCTCGACATCCACACCGTCGGCGCCGGCGGCGGTAGCATCGCCTGGATCGACCCGGGCGGGGCGCTGCGGGTGGGGCCGCAGAGCGCCGGGGCCGATCCAGGCCCGGCCTGCTACGGCCGCGGCGGCGAGCGGCCGACGGTGACCGACGCCAACCTGATCCTGGGCCGGCTCGATCCCGACGTGCCGCTGGCGGGCGGGCTGGGGCTTGACGCCGGCGCCGCCGGGGCGGCGATGGAGCAGGTGGCCGGAGAGTTCGCCGACGTCCGCGCCGCCGCCGAGGGCGTGGTCGCCGTCGCGAACGCCGAGATGGTGCGCGCGATCGGCGTCGTCAGCGTCGAGCAGGGCCACGACCCGCGCGAGCTCGAGCTGGTCGCGTTCGGCGGGGCAGGGCCGCTGCACGCATGCGAGGTGGCCGACAGCCTGGGCATGCGCGCGGTCGTCGTGCCGGCGGCGGGCGGCGTGCTCTCGGCGCTCGGGATCGCCGCGGGCGAGCGCCGCCGCTCGACGGTCCAGAGCGTGATGGCGCCGCTGGAGCGGTTCGCGGCTGGTTTCCCCGACCCGCCCCGCGCCCCTCGCGGCGGGGCGGTCGAGGTCGAGTGCGAGCTGCGCTACCGCGGCCAGGCCCACGAGCTGACCGTCCCACTACGGCCGCGGTCGTCGCTCGCGACCCGCTTCCACGCTCGCCACCGCGAGCGCTACGGCTTCGACGACCCGGACGCCGGGATCGAGGTCACGAGCGTGCGCACGTCCGTGGTGGCGCCCGGCAGCGGGTACGAGCTCGAGCGCAGCGGTCGCGTGCCGGCGGTCCGCGGGCCCGCATCGGTGCCGCTCGAGGGGGCGACGCTGTGGGTCGCCGACGGCTGGACGGCGCGGCGCGGCGACGACGGCTCCTGGAGGGTGACGCGATGACCGACCCGGCCACACTGCAGGTGTTGGCCGCGTCGCTGCGCGGCGTCGCCGAGGAGATGGGCGCGGCGCTCGTGCGCTCGGCCCACTCCACCAACATCAAGGAGCGGCGCGACTGCTCGACGGCGCTCTTCGACCCGGACGGGCGCATGATCGCCCAGGCCGAGCACATGCCCGTCCACCTGGGCGCGATGCCCGACGCCGTCGCCGCGGTGCGTGCCCTCGGCCCGCGGCCGGGGGCCGTCTACGTCCTGAACGACCCCTACACGGGCGGGACGCACCTGCCGGACATCACGCTCGTTTCGGTCGTCGACGACCTGGGGCTCGTGTGCTCCCGCGCGCACCACGCCGACGTCGGCGGCATGCAGCCGGCGAGCATGCCCGCCGGGGCGACCGAGCTGATCCAGGAGGGCGTCGTCATCCCGCCCGTCGAGCTGACCGCCGACGTGCGCCGCGTGCTCGTCGCCAACATGCGCAAGCCCGCCGAGCGGTTGGCCGACCTGCGCGCGCAGGAGGCGTGCATGCTGGTCGGGGCGGAGCGGCTGCGCGAGCTGGCCGGCCGGCTCGGCCGCCGCCGGCTGGCCGAGGGCATGGACGAGCTCTACCGCTACAGCGAGCGCCGCACCCGCTCGGCGATCGGCCGGCTGCCGGATGGCAGCTTCAGCGCCCGCGACGTGATCGAGGGCGACGGCATCCACACGCGCGATATCCCGATCGAGGTCGAGGTGCGGATCGCGGGCGAGGAGCTGACCGCCGACTTCGCCGGTACCGCCCCGCAGGCGGCGGGGAACGTGAACTGCCCGCTCTCGGTCACCCGCTCGGCCGTCTACTACGTCGTGCGGGCAGTCTGCGATCCGGACATCCCGGCGTCGGGTGGCGCGTTCGCTCCGGTCAGCGTGGTCGCGCCGGTGGGTTGCCTCGTGAACGCCGTCTCGCCGGGCGCGGTGGTCGCCGGGAACACCGAGACGTCGAGCCGCATCGTCGACGTCGTCATGTCGGCGATGGGCCGGGCCGTCGACGTGCCGGCGCACGGCCAGGGGACGATGAACAACGTCACGTTCGGCACGCCCGCGTTCACCTACTACGAGACGCTGGGCGGCGGCCAGGGCGGCTCGCCGGCCGGGCCGGGGCCGAGCGGCGTCCACGTGGCGATGTCGAACACGCTGAACACGCCGATCGAGGCGCTCGAGCGCGAGTATCCGCTGCGGATCGAGCGCTACGCCCGCCGGCCGGGCACGGGCGGCGCGGGCCGGCACCCCGGCGGCGACGGCGTGGTGCGCGTCTACCGGGTGCTCGAGGACTGCCGCCTGGGGATCATGAGCGAGCGCCGCCGCCACCGCCCCAACGGCGCCGCCGGCGGCGAGGACGGCTCCCCCGGCCGCAACACGCTCAACGGCCGCCGCCTGCCGGCCAAGTGCAGCCTCGACCTCCACGCCGGCGACGTGCTCGAGATCCGCACGCCCGGCGGCGGCGGCTGGGGTCGTGAATAAACGGGGTCAGACCCCTTTTATTCAGGGCCGGTGCCCGGCACCGGTACCGGTGCCAGGCACCTGTACCATGAGCGCATGGCGACGACGGTCGCACCGCCCGTCCGCAAGCAGAAGCCGCGCCGCTCGGGGCCGGGGTCGGGCTCCGGCAGGCCGTGGATGGTCATCGTCCGAAACGACGACCACAACACGTTCGACGGGGTCGCGTTCGCGCTCGCCCGGACCATCCCGGGCGTGTCGTTCGAGCGCGGCCAGGCGATGGCGAACACGATCCACACGAGCGGTGAGGCGGTCGTGTGGACCGGGGAGAAGGAGCGAGCGGAGCTGTACTGGGAGCAGCTGGCCGGCTTCGGGCTGACGATGGCCCCGCTCACCCCCGCGGGCTGACCCGCCGATGGTCGACCCCTGGCGAATCCAGGCCGACCCGGAGTGGGCGTTCGCCATCGCGATCGTCGCCATCGACTACGCCGTGGTCGTGCGGGCCAACCGCCGCCGCGGCGTCGACACGCCGACGTGGCGGATCGCGTCGTTCGCCGCCGGCCTCGCTCTGATCGCCGTCGCGCTGCTCTCGCCGCTCGAGCACATCGCGCTCACCTCGCTGCTGTCCGTCCACCTGCTCCAGAACGTGATCCTGGCCGACTGGGCTCCGCCGCTGCTCGTGCTCGGGCTCACGCCGGCGATGCTGGCGGCCTGCGAGCGCCGCCGACCGATCCACCTGCTCACGTCGCCCGCGTTCGCGATCTCCTACTGGCTGGCCGCCTGGTACGTGCTCCATCTACCTGCGGTGTACGGCTACGCGCTCACGCACCGCTGGGCGCTCGGCGTCGAGCACCTCGTCTTCCTCACCGCGGGGATCGCGTTCTGGTGGCCGGTGCTCGCGCCCGGCCGGATGCAGCCCGGGCCGAAGCTGTTCTACCTGTTCGGCGCGTTCATCGCGGCTGCGCCGGTGGCGCTCGCCCTCGCGCTCACCCATCCCCAGTACAGCTTCTACGTCCACGCTCCGCGCCTGTGGGGGATCTCGCCGCTCGAGGACCAGCAGCTGGGCGCGATCGCGATGGCGGTCGAGCAGGCGGCCATCCTGTTCGCCGCCTGCTCGGTGGTGTTCTTCCGGCTCATGGCGGAGGACGAGGCCGGCGACGCCGGGGTAGGCTTCGAGGCGTGAGAGCCGCCTGCATCCAGTTCCAGGCGCGGGCAGAGAAGGCCCGCAACCTCGAGGACATGGCTCCGCTCGTGGCCCAGGCCGCCGAGCGCGGTGCCGATGTCGTGCTCTTGCCGGAGAAGTGGAACGCCTGGCTCGACGGGCCTGGGCTGCGCGACCAGGCCGAGCGGCTCGACGCGGGCCCGACGGTCGAGGTCATGTCTGACTGGGCCCGCACCCACCGGGTGAACCTGATCGGCGGCAGCATCGCCATCGTCGGCGACGGCGACCGGGTCGGCAACGTCTCGATCGTCTACGACCGCGACGGCAGACAGGTCGCCGCCTACACCAAGATCCACCTCTTCGATGTCGACGTCGGCGGGATCGGCTACCGCGAGTCCGACGGCACCGAGCCCGGCTCCAAGCCGGTCGTGGCCGACATCGACGGCGTCCGCTTCGGGCTGACCGTCTGCTACGACCTGCGCTTCCCCGAGCTCTACCGCACGCTCGCCCTCGACGGCGGCGCGACGGTGCTGACCGTCCCGTCCAACTTCACGCTGCTGACCGGCATGGCCCACTGGGAGCTCCTGTTGCGCGCGCGAGCGGTCGAGAACCAGGCGTTCGTCCTCGCCACCGGCCAGCACGGCTATCCGGGCGGCCTGAACAAGCCGAGCTACGGCCACAGCATGATCATCGACCCATGGGGGACGGTGCTCGCCCAGGCGCCGGACGGCGACGGCGTCATCGTCGCCGACCTCGACATGGGCGCCCTGGCGGACATCCGCGAGCGCCTGCCCGCCCTCCGCCACCGCCGGCCGGAGGCCTACGCCGTGCGTGCGACGGTTCCCGGCTAGGCCGCGGTCAGCCCCGGTACTGCAGCGTCCACGTGACTCCGGCGTCGCCGGTGTGCGCGATGCGGGTGGTCGTCCCATCCGCCTCGGCCACCCATCCTCGGAGCCGGTCGACGAACATGACGGAGTAGTCGCCGACCCCGCGGGGCGCCGACATCCGGCGGTGCACCCATACCCGCCCGTGGGTCGCCGTCGCGGTTAGCGACGGCCGGCCGCGTCCGCACGCAACGCACAGGCCGAGGAACTTCTCCACGGTGGCAGAGACGACGTCGAACGGGCCCGGGTAGTCGTCGATGCGGGGCACCTTGCGGGGGGTGTGGATGAACTGGGCCAGCTCGGGAAGCCAGTGGGCGCCGCCGTCGAAGCTGGCGTAGACGGCATACGCCTGGTGACTGGTCGCCGCGCCGTCGGTGAAGAGCACCCAGACGCTGCCTCCGCCCGTGCAGTGCACGACGGCCTGGCCGGCCGTGTGCGCGAGCATGAACTGCAGCTGCCAGGTCGCGCCGCCGTCGTCGGTGAAGAGCACCTTCCTGCCCTTCCCGATCCAGCCGACCTTCCCTGTCCTGAAGCACACCGAGCGGGCCTGCTCGCCCCGCCCCTTCCAGGTGCGGCCGCCGTCGCGGGTGCGAACGACCTGCAGGCCGCCCGCGGTCATGGCCAGGCCCCAGCCGACATGGGGGCCGAGGAAGTCGACCTCGGCAAGCGTGGTGCGCAGCCCGCGGTGCGCCCAGTGGGCGCCGCCGTCTGTCGTCGCCAGCACGCCCCGGCGCGACAGCGCGAAGCCGACCTTCGCCGTGGGGAACTGCACCTCGTGGACGCGGTGGCTCGTGTACCGCTGCAGGCGCCACGTGCGCCCGCCGTCCGCGGTGGCGACGATGCCGCGTGCGACGCCCACGTGTCCGCGCAGGCGGCCGACGAAGGCGACTGCTCCCAGCGGGGAGTCGGCCAGTGCAGGCACCGTCCCCGCGGCCAGCACCAGACAGCAGGCAGCGGCCAGCACCGCCGCCGCCCGCCGCGGCCGACGATCACCAGCACCGGCCGGCGGATCCAACGCAGGTGGTCGAGCCATTCGAAGCCTCCGTAACCCTGGGCGGCGAAATGGGCGAGAACCTCGTGAGCGTACACCGATCCGTCGGACTGCATGCACCGGCTGCAGGCGTCGCCCGTCTACGGGCTAGAGGAAGAGCACCTCGCAGCCGATCGGCTCGAACCCGGCGCGGAGGAACGACCGCAGCGATGCGGCGTTGCCGGGAGCGACCTGGGCGTAGAGGACGTCGTCCTCGGGGCTGAGTCGGCGGGCTTCGAGCAGCGCCGCAGCGCCGAGCCCGCGGTTCCGTGCCGCCGGATCGACTTCGACCGCGATCTCTCTGCGCAGCGTCAGGCCGTGCCCCACGACGACGACCGCGGCGCCGCCGGCGGCCTCGAACACCCGCACCCCGCTGCGGTATCGGTGCGCGCGAACGACTCGTGGATGGTCGGCTCCGGCCACCTCCACGAGCCGCGGCTCGCCTGCCAGGCCGCCCACCGCAAGGACGACGTCCAGGCTGCCCGCCTGACGGCCGATGCGGTCACCCAGCGCCACGAGGAATCGCGCGCTCATCGGCGCGCTCAGATCGTCGCCGGGCAGCTGGGCCGCCACCCACTCCGGTTCGACGTCGGCGGCGACGACGTGATGGGCGGTGAATCCGACGACCGCCATCGATGCTCCGGGTGGCGCCGGCAGCACCGCGAGTGTGCCGTCGGGCGGCGGGAACCGGCCGCGGGCCGCCTCGTCCAGCAGGGCGGCGAGCGGATGACTCAAGCCGGCGGAGGCGCCGTCGGGTCGGGCAGCACGCCCTGGCGGATGAACCACCACCGGACGGCGTCGATGTAGGCCTTCGGCTGCTCGACGTGGGCCATGTGGGCGGCCTTCTCGATCACGATCAGCTCCGAGCCCTCGACCTCGTTGTGAATCTCCTCCGAGCGCGCCAGGGTGCACGTGCGGTCGTAGCGCCCGACCACGACCAGCATCGGCCGACGGATCCAGCGCAGGTGGTCGAGCCATTCGAAGCCGCCGTAGCCCTGGGCGGCGAAGTGGGCCAGCACCTCGGGCGCATACACCGTCTCGTCGGCCTGCATGAACCGGCTGTAGGCGTCACCCATCTCCCAGAAGTGGAACGGCATCTGGGCGGCCGTATTCTCGCGGGCCTGCGAGACCGTCGTCAGGTTCGCCTCCTCGGCCCACGAGCGGCGGATCTGGGTGCGCATCGCGGCCGGCTCGAAGCGGTCGATCTCGCGCTCGACGTCGGCCATGAGCGCCTCGCTCGAGGCCACGCCGGCCGAGATGATGTACTGGCTCGCGCTGCCGCGCTCGAGCGCGTGCGAGAGGGCGATGATCCCGCCGAAGGAATGGCCGAGAACGGCGTACTCGGTGAGCTCGAGCGCCTCCGCCAGCCGGTCGATGTCCTGGGCGAAGCTCCGCACGGAGAGCGTCGCGGGATCGACCCGGGGCGACTGGCCCTGGCCGCGCTCGTCGAGGTAGATCAGGCGCAGGCCCATGTCGCCGAGGGGGTCGAGCCACGGCCGGAACTCGTGGTGATCGAGCCCCGGGCCGCCGTGCAGGAGGATCACCGGATAGCCGGAGCCGTGCTCGACGATGTAGAGCTCGCCGCCGTCCTCGAGCGAGACGAGCCGACCGTCGCTAGCCATTCATCTTCCGGTAGCCGAGGGCGTTCTCGGCCTGCATCATCTTGTGGATCTGGGTGGTGCCCTCGTAGATGATGGGCGCGCGGGAGTTGCGGAAGTAGCGCTCGACCGGGTACTCGGCCGAGTAGCCGTAGGCGCCGTGCACCTGGATGGCGAGGTTCGCGGCCTTGAACGCGCTCTCGGTGGCGTGCCACTTGGCGAGCGACGTCTCACGCGTGTTGCGGACACCGCGGTTCTTGGCGTCGGCGGCCTGCATGACCAGCAGCCACGAGGTCTCGTAGCCGAGCACCATGTCGGCGATCATGTCTTGCACGAACTGGTGCTGGCCGATCGGCTTGCCGAACGTCTTGCGCTCGTTCGCGTACTTGACCGACGCCTCCAGGCAGGCCCGGATGACGCCGACGGCGCCGGCGGCGACGGTGAAGCGGCCCTGGTCGAGCGAGTGCATCGCGATCTTGAAGCCCTCGCCCTCCTGGCCGACCAGGTTCTCGGCCGGAATCTGCACGTTCGAGAAGAAGAGCTCACCCGTCGAGCCGGCCCAGATGCCGAGCTTGTTCGGGATCCGGCGCGCCTCGACGCCCTCCCACTCGCGCTCGACGATGAAGGCCGAGATGCCCTTGTGGCCGGCGCCGGGATCCGTCTTCGCGAACACGAGCTCGTAGTCGGCCTCGGTCGCGTAGGAGATCCAGTTCTTCTGCCCGTTCAGCAGGTAGGTGCCGTCGGGCTGGCGGATCGCCGTCGTCAGCATCGCCGCGACGTCCGACCCGGCCGCGGGCTCGGTCAGGCCGAAGCAGCCGAGCTTCTCGCCCTTCGCCATCGGCTCCAGGTAGGTCTTCTTCTGCTCGTCGGTGCCGAACCGCAGCAGCGACAGCGAGTTCAGGCCGACGTGGACCGAGATCAGGGTGCGGAACGCGGACTCGCCCCGCTCGATCTCCTCGCAGATCAGCGCCTCGCACACGTAGTCGAGGCCTGCGCCGCCATGCTCGACCGGGATCGGCGCGCCCAGGAGGCCGAGCTCGGCCATCCCCTCGATGATCCCCATGTCGAGGTGATGGTTGATGTCGTTCTCCTGTGCGACCGGCAGCACGCGCCGGTCGACGAACTCGCGCACGGTCTCCTGGATCGCGCGCTGGTCGTCGGTCAACTGTAGGTCCACACCCGCTCCTCACCGCCGGATTCTCGGCGAGTGATCCTATCGGGCACCTCGGAGGAGGGAGGCGGTTAGCATCGGAGGCGTGGACGAGCCCGCCCTCGACGACCTCCTCTCCGAGCAGCGCAGCTACTACCGCGCCCGGGCCCCGGAGTACGACGACTGGTGGTTTCGGCGGGGGCGCTACGCGCTCGATACCGAGGCCGAGCAGGGCTGGTTCGCGGATGTGGCGGCGCTCGAGGCGGAGCTGCGGCAGTTCGATGCGGCCGGCGACCTGCTCGAGCTGGCCGCGGGCACGGGGATCTGGACGAGCCGACTCGTGCGGTACGCCGATCGGGTCACCGCGGTCGACGCCGCCCCGGAGGTGCTCGAGCGCAACCGCGAACGGGTGGGCGCCGCTGCCGAGCACGTCGTCGCGGACATCTTCGCCTGGGAGCCGCCGCGCTGTTTCGACGCCTGCTTCTTCGCCTTCTGGCTCTCCCACGTGCCGCGCGAGCGCGTGGCGGAGTTCTGGGAGCTGGTCGGCCGCGCGCTCGCGCCGGAGGGCCGCGTCTTCCTGATCGACAACGCGCGCACCGGCGATTCCGGCCACACGATCGGCATGGGCGACGAGGTCGCGCGCCGCAGCCTCGCCGACGGCCGCGAGTTCGACATCGTCAAGCGGTTCTGGTCGCCGGCGGAGCTCGAGGGCGAGCTGGCCGCGCTCGGCTGGGACGTCACCGCCGCCGTGACGCCGAACGGGCACTTCCTGTACGCCTCGGGCGGCCGGGCCGTGGACCCGCCAGACGGGGTCTGACCCCTATTGGCGGGTGGGCTGCGCCGTTGGCTTCGTCAGCCGGACCGGTGCCGGGCAGCCGTTCGCCCACCTCGCCGGTCTCGTCTAGCTGGCGCGGGGGAGGGCGAAGCCCTCGCCGGGGCGCTTGGCGGCGTACATCGCCGCGTCGGCTGCGCGGAAGAGCGCCTCGGGCGTCGTGCCGTCGGCGGCGCAGACGGCGATGCCGAAGCTGGCGCCGAGGCCGGCCATGTTGCCGGTGAAGGCGGCCGACATTGCGGCGGAGACCCGTCCCGACACGCCCGCAGCGTCTTCGGCCGAGGTCTCGGGCAGGATCAGCGCGAACTCGTCGCCGCCGATGCGGTAGGCGGCGTCCGCCCGCCGCAGGCCGTTGCGCAGGACGGCCCCGATCTGCTCCAGTGCGGCGTCTCCGGCAGCGTGCCCGTGGGCGTCGTTCAGCGCCTTGAAGCCGTTCAGGTCGCACAGGACGAGCGACATCGGGCTGCCGTATCGGGTCGCCCGGGCCGCCTCGAGGTCGAGCCGATCGCTGAATGCGCGCCGGTTGTAGAGCCGGGTGAGCGGGTCGTGCTCGGCCAGGAACTGCATCTCCTCGTACTGCGCGGCCGTGTCGAGCGCCGTCGTCGCCTGGTTGGCGAACACACGCAGCGCCTGCAGCTTGGCGTCGGCCGGGATCATGCGGTCGACCGGGTCGTCGGCCCAGATGATGCCCATGAGGCCGCCGCTGCGGCTCCAAAGCGGCACGAGCAGCCAGTGGTTGCGCCACGCCTGCGCCCCGGTGCCGTTGATCTTCGAGTGGTAGGTGTCGTGCTCGGGCGCGAGCAGCCGCATCGCGGAGTCGTGCTCGAGCAGGTAGCAGCCCTCGATCTCGTGCTCCGGCTGCAGCAGCCGCTCGAGCTCGGGGCGGCTCATCGGCACTGCCACCGCCTCGTCGGACATGGCCCAGCCGTGGGCGGCCTGGGCGCGGAACATCCCGGTGTCGGGCTCGGGCAGGTCGATGCAGACGTTCTCGAACTCGAGGGCGGTGTGGATCGCGCCGCAGACCGACTGCAGGATCGCGTCGATCGAGAAGGTCTCGGTCAGCCGCGACGACACGGCCAGGAGCTGCTCGAGCGCGGCCCGATGGCGGGCGGCGGCCGACGCCTCCTGGGCGCTCTGCACCGCGATCGCCGCGTGGTCGGCCATCGCGACCAGCACCTCGAGCTCCTCGTTTCGGGGCAAGAGGCCCGACTCGGGCTCGTCGACCGAGAGGATCCCGATCAGGTGGCCGTCGGAGTGGCGCAGCGGCACGAACAGCGCGTCCTCGGGATGCCAGGCGCCGTCGTCGCCCCGCGGCTCCGCGTCCGGGACGTACGACCCGGGCGCGTACGAGGCCCAGTCGAACTCGCCGTGCGGGATCAGGTAGGCGCCGCCGGCCTCGAAGCGCTCGTCAAGGAGCGGATCCCACGTTGCGGCAGGGCGGGCGTCGCCCATCAGCTGCTCGCAGGCGGCCTCGCCGCCGTGCACGGTGGTGACGACGAAGTCGTCCCAGGCGGGGCGGTAGAGGTGGACGACGACGGTCGCGTAGCCGAGCGACGTCGAGATCGCGCGGGCGATGGCCGCGAGGAGGTCGTCGAGCTCATCCTCGCCGCGAACAAGACGCGTGACTTCGAGGAAGCCTCGCAGACGGGAAAGCTGCTGCAGGTGTGGTGTAGGCATATGGAGAAGCAGGCAGGGACTGGGGGCGTGTCCCGAGGCTCAGTGTGGCGGCCGCACCGGCGCCCGTAAAGCCTCATTCGGGGGAACCCGAGCGGAGTTACGCGGCCAGGCGGACGCGCTCGCCGGAGCGCTTCGCGGCGTACATGGCGGCGTCGGCCGCGCGCAGGAGCGCCTCGGGGTCGTGCACGCCGCCGCCGAAGACGGCCACGCCGAAGCTGGCGGTGACGGGATGGCCCTCCGCCGCGCACACCTGCTCGAGGTGGGCGGCGATGCGGCGCACGGCGGTCTCGGCCGTCCCCTGGTCGAGCTCGGGGAGGATCAGCGCGAACTCGTCGCCGCCGATCCGGAACGCGGCGTCCGCCGCGCGCAGCAGGTGACCGAGCAGGTCGGCGACGCGGGCCAGCGCGGCGTCGCCGGCGAGGTGGCCATGGACGTCGTTGATGCCCTTGAAGCCGTCGACGTCGAGCACGACGAGGGCGAACGGGGTGCCGTAGCGGCGGGCACGCGACGCCTCCACCCGGAGACGGTGGTTGAACGCGCGCCGGTTGTAGAGGCGGGTGAGCGGGTCGTGCTCGGCCAGAAAGCGCATCTCCTCGAAGCGGGAAGCCGAGTCGAGCGCGGCCGTCGCCTGGTTCGCGAACACGCGCAGGGCCTGGAGCAGCTCGGTCGACGGGAGCAGCCGGCTGCGGGGATCGTCGGCCCAGATCAGCCCGATCACCTCGCCGTCGCGGTCGTACATGGGAACGGTCAGCCAGTGGCGGTTCCACGCGTGCGGGCCGCATCCGTTCATCTCGGAGCGGCGCATCCGCAGAGCGTTCGGCAGCCGCGCCATCGCGTCCTCGAGGCCGAGCAGGAAGCAGCCCTGGCGCTCGAACGGCGGGTCGAGCAGCGGGGCCAGCTCCCACAGCGTGAGCGGCGTGTTCTGGCGCATGTCCTCGAGCGTCCAGCCGGTGGCCGCGCGGGTCGTGAAGACGCCGGTGACGGGGTCGGGCAGGTCGATGCACACCTTGTCGAATCCGAGCGCCTCGGAGATGCCCTCGCAGACGGACTGCAGGATCGCGCCGGCCGACAGCGTCTCGGTCAGCCGTGACGACACCTGCAGCAGCTGGCGCAGCGCCGCCCGGTGGAAGGCCGCAGCGGCCGCCTCCTGGGCGCTCTGCAGGGCCAGGGCGGCATGGTCGGCGACGGCGACGAGGCCGGCCACGTCGTGGGCCGAAGGGCGCGTGCCCGACCGCGGCTCGCCCACCGAGATGATCCCGAGCAGGTGGCCGTCGGTGTGCCGCATGGGCACGAAGAGCTCGTCGTCGGGATGCCAGGCGTCAGGGCTCGAGCTCGGCTCCCAGTCGGGGATGTAGCGCGCGCCGACGTCGTCCTCCCAGTCGAACGCGCCATGCGGGATCATGTATGCGCCGCCGAGGGCGAAGCGCTCGTCCAGGAGCGGCTCCCACCCATCCCATGGCAGAGCGTCGCCGAGCAGCGTCCGCTTCGCCTCGTCGCTGCCGTACACCGCCGTCACCTCGAAGTCGTTCCAGGCCGGCCGGTACGTGTTGATGACGACCGTCGCGAACCCGAGCGACGTGGCGATCGAGTCGGCGATCGCCTGGAGGATCGTGGTCGGGTCGGTCTCGGCGCGCACGAGCCTGGTCACGTCCAGGAGGGCGCGCAGGCGGGCGATGGCTGAGGGATCAGGTGGGGCCACGACGGGGTCTGGCCGGCCGCCGCCGGCCGAGGCCGTCGACCTGGCGCGCACGGGGCGTGCCGTCCTCTAGTTTTGTCGGGTGAATGACCGGATCGGTTGAGCGGTTTCGTGCGTTTGCGCTGATCGTCGCGCTCCTGGTCGCGGCGTGCACCCCCCGGGCGGGGGAGCCCTCGGTGACCATGCCGACGACGGCGTCGGCGCTCGCGGTCGCGCCGGACTTCTCGGGCACCATCTGGGAGGCGACGGGCAAGCGGGTGTACCGCTCCCACGACGGCGGCCACAGCTGGCGGGTCGTGCCGGGCCGGGGCGGGGCGACCGGCGTCGCGTTTCTCTCGACGAAGGTCGTGACCGTGGGGGTGCGGGGCGTCCAGACGGGCGGGTTCGGCGCGGCGACGCTGCGTGTGCCGCGCGCGGTCGGGGTGCCCCTCATTGCGGTCGCGACGCCGTACTACCGCACGGGCCGTCTGTACGGCATCGACGGCCAGGGCAGGCTGTGGGTGTCGGTGCGCAACGCGGCGCGGTGGGCGCGCCTGCGTGCGACCGGGCTCCCGACGGGGGCAGTGGCCATCGCGGCGATCCGCGACGACGTCCACAAGCCGGACACGATCTACGTCGCCTGCGGCGCCCACGGCCTGTGGCGCTCGCGCGACTTCGGGGCTACGTTCCAGCGCGTCGCCGCGGCCGGGGACGCGACGGCGGTGGCCGCGACGACCGACGACCAGCGGCTCCTGCTCGTCGCCTCGCCGCAAGGCATCGAGCTGTCGCGCAACCGTGGCCACACGTTCACGCACACGTCCGGCTTCGGCGACGTGCGCGCGATCGCGTTCGATCTGCGCAACTGGCGGCTGGCTTACGCGGCGACGTCCGGCGCGCGGCTGCTGCGGTCGGATGACGGCGGCGGCAGCTGGGACACCGGCTCGTAGCGAGCTACGCCGTCTCGCGCACGGCGTTCACCAGCCACTCCGGCACGCGCACGGCGCGCATCCGGGCGCGGTCGACGCAGGCGTGGCGGGTCTCCCCGCGGGTGCAGACGCCCTCGTCGTCGCGCAGCTCGTAGGCGAAGGTGAAGGTCGCGCCGCGGATCCCGGCGCACTCGCACTCGATCGTGAAGACGGTGTCGAAGGTGAGTGGACGCAGGTAGGAGATGCGCGCCTCGACGACGACCATGTCCATCCCTCCGGAGTGCACCTCGGCGTAGCTGTGGCCGATCTCTCGCAGGTACTCGATGCGGCTGACCTCGAACCAGGCCAGATAGGCACCGTTGTTGGCGACACCCATGGCGTCGGTCTCGGAGAACCGCACCCGCATGGGCACGCAGGTGCGGTGGGCCACTAGGTGACTGAGCCCGCGCGCTCGTGCGTTCTGGGCGGCTGCGAGCCGAGCAGCGCAAGGACGCAGGGAGCGGTCATACCTGGCTGTATGGGCGCGACCGAGGACGCCGCGATGCGACGGTTCGCAGCCGCAGACCAACCGCGACGCGGACGTTTGCTGCAGTCTGACGTCCAGGCGTGCGAGGGCGCGGGATCAGCCACCTAACGTCCGCGGAGGGTTCGGCGGAGGAGGCGGAGGCCGTCGTCGGCCGCCTGACGGGCCGCCGGGAGTGCCGGATGGTCGGAGATGCGGGGGCGGCCGATGCCGCGCTCGGCCGCCTGGATCGAGATCCAGTCGCCGGCGACGCTGCCCAGCTCGCGGGCGACGCCGCGGCGGCGCGAGTCGAGCATCCAGATCCCGGTCGCGAGCATCGTCTGGCGGGCGAACGGGCGCTTGCCGAGCGGCAGCTTCGTCAGCGCCACCTCGGCGATGAGGAGCTGGCCGACCTCGGTCTGGGCCATGTCGCCGAGGGCCGACACGGCCGACTTGAACCGGCGCCCGGTGTGGTGGCGGCGTGCGCGCTGGGCGGCGTCGAGCTCCGATGCGCCGTCGACGAACTCGCCCGCGCCGGACGAGGAGTCGGTCGCGGTCACCCACGCTCGCCAGCCGCCTTCGCCCCACGGCTGCAGCGAGAGCTCGAGGCCGCGCTGCTCGAACCAGCGCCGGATCGTCTCGAGCTCGGAGGAGCTGTCGTTCCAGGTCACATCCGAACGATACGCGACGGGGATGCCGCTTCCGGGGGTGGCAGTCCAGCCGACGTCGTTGGTACCGTTTGTAGGGAACCCTGGAAGAGGTAGGGAGGACCCTCCGCATGGACGACCGCAAGAGCATCATCGACCGGGTTATGGAGGCGCGGGACGCGACGGTCAACCGCGTGCAGCAGGGTGCCCAGAGCCCGAGCGTCTCTGCCACCAAGGAGCGCGCGTCGGCCGCCCGCCATCGCGCCCAGACCGCCGCGCTCTCGCAGCTGCACCTGGCGACCCGCGAAGACGTTGCCCGCCTGCAGGCCTCGCTCGACCGCATCGAGGCGGCGGTGAACGATCTCGCCAAGCGCGTCCCCGAGGCGAAGCCCGCCCGGCCGCGCACCGCGCGCACGACGAGCGCGAAGGCCAAGGCGAAGGCGCCGAGCGCCTAGCCAGGCACGCGGAGGCGGATCGCCGCCGGGACGACCTCGAAGGTTGCCGGCGTCACGCCCGGCTGCTCGCCGTCGGCCTCGATCGGCACCGGCGACTCCGGCTCGACAACCACTCGGACAGCGCGGCTGAAGTCGCCCTTGGGATGGTTCACGTGCGTGCCGCGGTACAGCCGGTGCAGGTTCATCGCCAGGTCGAGCTTGCCGACGTCGCCCCACACCAGCACGTCGAGCATGCCGTCGTCCGGCTCCGCCATCGGCAGGATCTTCATGCCGCCGGCGAAGTAGCGGCAGTTGCCGATGATGACGTTGTTGGAGATCTGGTCGAGCTCGCGCTCGTCGATCTGCACCCGGAAGCGGCTGTTGCGGTGGCCGAAGAACGTTGCGGCGGCACCCCAGGCGAAGGCGACCGTCGCGCCGAGCGGCTTCCCGGAGCGGTTGACCCGCTCGGCCACCTCGCCGGTCAGCCCGGCGCTCGAGATGTTGCAGAAGAGCCGCGTCTCCTGGCCGCCGTCGTGAGCGGTGTAGGTCACGCGGCCCAGGTCGACGGCCCGCGTCGCCCCGGTCGCGGCGACCGCGAGGGCAGCGTCGGTGCGCTTGGGGATGCGGAACGTCCGGGCGAAGTCGCAGCCGCTGCCGCGCATGACGACGGCCAGCTCGGCGGTCTCGGAGACCGGCTGCCCGTCGTCGTAGAACCCGTTCACGGCGTCGGACACCGTGCCGTCGCCCCCGACCGTGACGATCAGGTCGGCGCCCTCGCGCAGCGCTGCCCGGGTGAGCTCGGCCGCGTGGCCGGGCGCCTCGGTCAGGCGGGCGTCGACGTCGAGCCCGTGGTGGCGTGCACGGCCGGCGATCTCGGGCCAGGCCTTCGCCGTCCGCCCGCTGTCGGACGCCGGGTTCACGATCATGACTGCCCGCATCGGGCCGGTCAGTGCTCGTCCACGGCGGCGCGCAGTGCGAGCCGCGTCATCCGCTCCACCGCCGCCGCGAGCTCGTCGTCCGAGATCCGGGTGAAGTCCTCGCCCGAGATGATGTCGGACACGGTCAGCAAACACGCGCCCTCGACGCCGCGGATCGCAGCGATCGTGAACAGCACGGCGGCCTCCATCTCGACGGCGAGCACGCCCCGCTCGGCCCAGCGCTTGTGCCGGCCGGGATCGGGGTCGTAGAACGTGTCCGAGCTCGCGATCGCGCCGACGTGGGGGCGCAGCTCGAGTCCCTTGGCGGCATGGATCAGGCCGTGCGTGACGCCGAAGTGCGCCGTCGGGGCGTGCGCCTCGCCGCCGGTGTAGCGGAGCGCGGTCGAGTCGCCGGGCACGGCCGAGAGCGCGACCACGAGGTCGCCCAGGCGCAGGTCGGGCTGCAGGCCGCCGCACGTGCCGACCCGGATCAGGCGGCGGACGCCGAGCTGGATCAGCTCCTCGATCACGATCGCCGCGCTGGGGCAGCCCATGCCCGTCGCCTGCACCGAGACGGGCTTGCCGTCGAAGCTGCCGGTGTAGCCGAGCATCCCTCGCTCGCCGTTCACCTGGCGGGCGTCCTCCATGAACTCGCGCGCGATCCGCTCGGCTCGCAGCGGGTCGCCCGGAAGGAGCACGGCGGGTGCGTAGTCGCCCTGGTTCGCGCGCAGGTGGATCGGCACGGCCGCAGAGCTTACCGTGATCGCCCGGGTCGGGTCAGCCGGCGCCGGCGACCGTGGCCGCGACGCCGAGCGCGAGGCCGGGCAGGCGGTAGCCCTCGCCGTCACGGAACCGCTCCACCGCGGCCTGCACTGCGGCGGTCAGATCGGCCTGGTCGGCGTCCGACATCGTCGGCAGGAGCCGCGTCAGCCCGCCGTTCATCGCCGCGGCGGTGCGCCAGTACTCGGCGAAGTCGGCGTAGCGCCACTCGACCGGGATCTCCTCGATCGCTGCGGGCTCGAGGCCGGCGCGGGCGAGGCTGTCGTGCACGACGCGCCTGTCGGCGAGCGCGAACATGCCCGGGCCGCCGGGACGGGCCGGTGGGAGCGGGGCGCGGCTCTCGAGCACGTCCCAGAGCGTCGTCGCCCAGTCGTTGCGCTCGCGATCGGCCCAGACGGCGAACGCGACCCGGCCGCCGGGCCGCAGCACTCGCCGCGTCTCCCGAAGCGCCGCGTCGCGGTCGGGCACCAGCATGTAGCCGAACCGGCACACGACCCGGTCGACGCTCGCGTCCGGCAGGTCGAGCGACTCGGCGTCGAGCACGCGCAGCTCGACCCCGGCCGTGCCCCGCTCGGCCGCCCAGCGCCCGGCCGCCTCGACCATCGCCGGGGCGCGGTCGGACACGATCACGCGTCCGTTGCCGGCGAGCTCGTCGGCCACACGGATGCCGACGTCGCCGGGGCCCGCGGCGAGCTCGAGCACCGTCAGGCCGGGCGCCAGCTCGAGGTGGTCGACGAGCCAGTCGGTGACCGGCGTCGAGACCTGCCGCATCCGGTCGCGCTCGGACTCCCAGCCCGACGCGGCTGTCTCCCAGTTCACGGTACTGCGACGGCGGTACTCGGCGTCTTCGGCGGCGCTGGTAGCGTCCTCGGAGTGCATGAGCGGACATTGGCCGTCGCCGGCCGGCGTGTCAAACTGACCGAGTGGGGGCAGGGCCCGGCGGTCGTCCTGCTGCACGGGCTGACGGGCTCGCGGGCCTACCTGTGCCCCTACGCGGAGCGTCTGGCCCGGACCCACCACGTCATCGCGGTCGACCTGCCGGGGCACGGCGGCTCGGACATGCTCGAGCCGTTCTCGTTCTCCGAGGCCGTGCGCACGATGGCCGGCGCGGTCGAGGCGGCCGGCGTCGAGCGGCCGGTCGTCCTCGGCCACTCGTTCGGGGCGCCGCTCGCGGTCGCATGGGCGGCCGAGCGGCCGGTTGCCGGGATCGTTGCGTGCTCGCCGGTCGGGATCGTGCCGCTCGAGCTGCACCGCGCCCGGCTGGTGCTGCCCTTCCATCGTGCGCTCGCCATCACCGAGCCGGCCTGGGGAGCCGCCGCCGTCTCGTGGCCGCCCACCCGTCGGGCGATATTCGGCTGGTTCGTCGGCATGGCCGGACTGGAGGGCCTCGACCCGGGCATGGGCCGCCAGATACTCCGCGACGCGGCCCGGGCGGCGCGGGTGGTGCCGAGCATCCTGCCGCCGCTCGCGGCGCTCGACCTCGCCGCCACGGCGAGGGCCGTGTCCGCCCCGGCGCTGGTCCTGTGGGGCGACCTCGATGCGAGCGGCTGGGAGAGCGGGCCGGCGCTGGCTGCCGCGCTGCGCGGGGCCGAGGAGGTGCTGCCGGGCGTCGGCCACATGCCGATGCTGGAGGCCCCGTACGCCTTCACGACGGCCGTCCGCCGGTTCCTGTCGGCTACCGTGCGGGCATGATTCCGGCCGCCCGCTCCGACGTCTGGCGGTGCCGTGATTGCGGGGCCGGCTACGAGCTCGCCACGCGGTCGCTCGAGGTCGGGCTGGTGCGCCTCGCCGTCGACGGCGAGGGCGGCTTCCGGCTCGGCAGCGAGGGGATCGAATCTCACCTGGAGCCCCTGCTCGCCCCGTGCGAGTGCGGCGGCCGCCTCACCCGGGGTCTGACCCCGAACGGAACTGCGACGGAAGTGCAACAGCCGACGTTCGGGGTCAGACCCCGGTTCCAGGCCGATGCCCTGCGGCCGACGGCCGAGCGCGGCTGGGCCGTGCTCGAGGCGAGCGCCGATCCCCGGCTCGAGCGGCTCGCGAAGCTGTGGCGGTCGCGCGCGCTCGTGCTCCTCGGCCGCGAGGACGAGCTGACCCGCGAGCAGCAGCTCGAGCTGCGCCTGGAGGGACGCCTGGCGGGCCTGCAGGACGACATCGAGCGCGCCCGCGCGGCCGGCGACGACGACGCCGCCCAGGCCGCCCACGCCCGCTACATCGAGCTTGGCACCACCTTCGTCCGTCGCTTCGTGCTGGTCGAGAATGACCGATCCGGAACCGCTGGCTAGCCGGGTCGCCGCCTACATCGCCGAGCACGCCCTGCTCGATCCCGGCGAGGCGGTGCTCGTCCTCGTCTCCGGCGGCGCCGACTCGGCCTGCGCCTGGGGGCTGGTTCGCGAGCTGGGCTACGACGTCGAGGCGCTGCACGTCGAGCACGGTCTGCGCGGGGCGGACGGGCTGGCCGACGCCGCCCATTGCGCCGGTCTCGGCGCCGCGGTGGTCGCGGTCGACGTCGAGGACGGCCCGAACCTCGAGGCCCGTGCCCGTGCGGCCCGCTACGCCGCGGCCCGCGACCACGCCGGCGAGCGCTCGATCGTCACCGGGCACACGCTGTCCGACCAGGCCGAGACGGTGCTCTACCGGCTCGTGTCGTCGTCCGGCGCGCGGGCCATCCGGGCCATGCGCCCCGCCGCCGGAGGCATCGTCCGCCCGCTGCTGTGCGCCACCGCCGAGGACACCCGGGCATGGTGCGCAGCCCACGGGATCGAGCCCCGGAGGACCGCACGAACGCCGACGAGCGCCTGCGCCGGAACCTGATCCGGCGCGAGGTGATGCCCGCGCTGCGGCGCGTCCACCCCGGGGCCGAGCGCAACCTGGCCCGCTCGGCCGAGCTGCTCGGAGAGGTGGACGAGCTGCTGCGCGAGCTGGCCGGCGAGCACGTCGAGCCGCACATCGCGCTCGCCGACCTCGACGAGATGCCCCGCGCGTTGCGAGTGCTCGTGCTGCGCGAGGCCGCCGAGCGCGCCGCCGGCCGGCCGCTGCGCCTCCCGCGTGCGCTCACCGCCAAGCTGGAGGCCGTGGCGGCGCGCCGCAAGGGCGTCGAGCGGCTGTCGCTCGGCCGCGACCTCGAGGCGGTGCGCGACCGCGGCACGCTCGCCTTCGTCCCGCCCGGAACTAGGTATCCTCCGCCAGGATGAACGTCGAGCAGTCCGGCCTCGCGCACGATCCCCTGATCGCCGAGACGCTGGTCGAGGCCGACGCCGTCAGGGCCCGCGTGAACGAGTTGGGCGAGGAGCTGTCCCGCGACTACGCCGGGCTCGACCCGCTGCTCGTGTGCGTGCTCAAGGGCGCGGTCTTCTTCCTCGCCGACCTGGTGCGGCGGATCACCGTGCCGTGCGAGATCGACTTCATGGCCGTCTCGAGCTACGGCAACAGCACTGACTCCTCCGGCGTCGTGCGGATCCTGAAGGACCTCGAGGCAAACATCGAGGGCCGCCACGTGATCGTGGTCGAGGACATCGTCGACTCGGGGCTCACCCTCTCCTACCTGCTGCGCAACCTACGCGCGCGGCGGCCGGCGTCGGTCGAGGTGTGTGCCCTCCTGACCAAGCCCGCCCGGCGCAAGGCGGACATCGTCTGCCGCTACGTCGGCTTCGAGATCCCGAACCGGTTTGCGATCGGCTACGGCCTGGACTTCGGCGAGCGCTACCGCGGCCTTCCCTACGTCGCGGCGCTCGATGAATCCAAACTCCCCGACGAATTCCGAATAAGGGGAAGACCCCTCGGTCGTGGGACGGCTACAGGACTCTCCCGTCCCTGCCGATACCCGGGCTTGCGAGACCCCCGTGGTATCGTTCGGACCGGTAATCCGGCTCCCGGCGACCGCGGGCAGGGCCGTCCGACTCTATCCCCGGGTGAAGTAGGCGACACGTCGTGAACAGACTTTTCAAGAGCGCACTCTTTCCGATTCTGGTCGTGCTGGTACTTGCGTTCTTCGCGCTGAAGATCGTGAACTCGTCGAGCAGTGGGCCCAGCGTGAACTGGACCAGCCTCGTCAACGCGACGAGCGCGGGCAACGTTCAAACGCTGAAGTCGGATCCGACCGGGAACAGCGTCACCTACACGCAGACGGACAAGTCGACGCATAGCGTCGGCGTCCCGTCGGTGGCGCTCCTGAACCAGGAGCTTGCGCTCGCGAAAACCAAGAACGTCGCCATCGACGGCGCCAAGGCCGGCGGCTCCCCGTGGTGGAGCGCGCTGATCACGATCCTGCCCTTCCTGCTCTTCTTCGTCTTCTGGATCTTCCTGATGAACCAGATGCAGGGCGGCGGCTCGAAGGTGATGAGCTTCGGCAAGAGCCGGGCCAAGCGGATGTCCGTCGACTCGCCCAAGATCACGTTCAAGGACGTGGCCGGCGTCGACGAGGCCGTCGAGGAGCTGCAGGAGATCAAGGAGTTCCTCGAGAACCCGAAGAAGTTCCAGGCGCTCGGCGCCCGCATCCCGAAGGGCGTGCTCCTGTTCGGGCCTCCGGGCACCGGCAAGACGCTGCTCGCCCGGGCCGTCGCCGGCGAGGCCGGCGTGCCGTTCTTCTCCATCTCCGGCTCCGACTTCGTCGAGATGTTCGTCGGCGTCGGCGCGAGCCGCGTCCGCGACCTGTTCGAGCAGGCCAAGCAGAACTCGCCCTGCATCATCTTCATGGACGAGATCGACGCCGTCGGCCGCCATCGCGGCGCCGGCATGGGCGGCGGCCACGACGAGCGCGAGCAGACGCTGAACCAGCTGCTCGTCGAGATGGACGGGTTCGAGATGAAGGACAACGTCATCCTGATCGCGGCCACGAACCGGCCTGACATCCTCGACCCGGCCCTCCTGCGCCCGGGCCGCTTCGACCGCCAGGTCGTCGTCGACCGCCCCGACCGGGTCGGCCGCAAGAAGATCCTCGAGGTGCACAGCCGCGGCAAGCCGATGTCGCAGGTCGTCGACATCGAGGCCCTCGCCGGGCAGACGCCGGGCTTCACCGGCGCCGACCTCGCCAACCTCGTGAACGAGGCCGCGCTGCTCGCCGCCCGCAAGGGCAACAAGCAGATCGGGAACCTCGAGCTCGAAGAGGGCATCATGCGCGTCATCGCCGGGCCCGAGAAGAAGACCCGGCTGCTCTCGCCCAAGGAGCGCGAGATCACCGCCGTGCACGAGATGGGCCACGCGCTCGTCGGCCACTTCCTCGAGCACAACGACCCGGTGCACAAGATCTCGATCGTCGGCCGCGGCATGGCCCTCGGCTATGTCGTCACCCTCCCGTCCGAGGACAAGTTCATGCGCTCGCGCGCCGAGCTGCTGGACGGCCTGGCCAAGAACCTAGGCGGCCGCACCGCCGAGGAGCTCGTCTTCGGCGAGGTCACGACCGGCGCCGAGGACGACCTGAACAAGACGACCGACACGGCCAAGCGCATGGTCACCCGCTGGGGCATGTCCGAGAAGCTCGGCCCGCGCACGTTCGGCCGCGACTCGAGCCAGCCCTTCCTGGGCCGCGACTTCGGCCACGAGGCCGACTACTCCGAGGAGATCGCGCGCGAGATCGACGACGAGATCCGGCGCATCGTCGAGCAGGCCCACGAGCGCGCCCGTGAGGTGCTCGGCGGCAACATCGACGAGCTCAACCGGATGTCGAAGATCCTGATCCAGTACGAGACCTTCGACGCGAGCCAGTTCCAGCGCCTGCTCGCCGGCGAGGCTCCCGAGGACGTCTTCAAGGATCAGGAGCCGAAGCCGACCGAGACGGCGGCCGAGCAGCCGCGCAAGGAAGCCTCGCGGCCGCGCGGGATCGGCCTGCCGCTCCCCGGCAACATCGCCTCCGGCCAGCCGCCGGAGTCGCCGCAGCCCTCCTGAGCAGCACCGGGTAAAGGCCTATCTGGGGCCAGGCCCCAGCTCGATCTCACCGCGTTCCAGCGTGAGATCCCCGGAAAGGGGGTCGGCGCGATGACCCGTGCCTGCCGATCACGTGGACAGCCGTCCCGTCCACCGTCTCCAGGGGTCTTGCGTGCGCTTCGTCCGGGTCACACTCTCCTTCGCCGTCGGCATCGCCGGCTGCCTCGTCACGGCGCAGCAGGCGCTCGCGACGACGCCCCACATCAGCGGGCCGATCGTCTCCTACAAGTGCCCGCCGGCGCCGCTCTTCTGCACGCGCACGCTGAAGCCGGGCGTCACGCTCACTCACTGGCGGGCGAAGATGCGCACGGGCACCAGCCAGGACATCTACAAGCTCTCGTGGAAGCTCGGCGACCCGCATGTGCAGCTCGCCGCTGAGGCGCTCAACCACCCGACGGCCACCGGCAGCATCCGGCTGAACACGATCTCGAACTGGGCTCGCGCGGCCGGGCCGTCCGGCCTTCTCGGCGCGATCAACGCCGACTTCTTCGGCCAGGGCAGCAACTGGAGCTACGGCAAGCCGAGCGGGATGCTCGTGCAGGGGCGCCGCATCGTCGACTTCGGCACGGGCGGCCCCGCCGTCGGCTACCAGTCGGCCGGGCGCATGGTGATGGGCTCCCCGCTCGCCCGCCCGGCCAAGATCAACCTGCTCGAGGGCCACACCGCCACGATCGCCGCATTCAACCCGAGCTCGGCCGGACTGACCTCCGTGAAGGGCGACCAGGTCGCGGTCAAGACCGGCTCGCTGGCGCGCGTCCCCGCCGGCTGGGTCGGGTTCGTCGTCGCGAACGCCAACCCGGCCTTCTTCGACAACATGCTCCAGGGCAGCGCGCAGGTGAACAACTCGACCGGCCTGAAGACCGGCGAGACCGTGCGCGGCTTCCGCTTCGGCGAGGGCACGGGCACGACGACGACCACGCAGCTGCAGGTCGTGAACACGATCACCTGCGGCGGCTACGTCTGCACCGGCCAGATCGACGTCCCGCTGGCGCCCGGTCAGGTGCTCATGATCACCAAGGCCGGGCACTTCGCCGACTCCGGCCTCGAGCACAAGGCGAACGCCGCGGCGCACGCCTTCACGATCTCGACCGATACCCCGCGCTGGGCCGGCGTGACCGACGTGATGGGCGGCAAGCCCCGGCTCGTCAAGGACGGGAAGGTGCAGTACCCGCTGGCGCACGTGAACCCGCCGATGATGTCGAGCGACGGCTGGCAGTGGGACTACCCCCACTGGCGCCCCGCCGTGGCCGAGACGGCGACGCGCGGCTGGATGATCATCACCGGCGGCGTCAGGTACGGCGACGGCGTCTACGGCTGGAACTGGGGCAAGATGCTCGTCCAGCTCGGCGCCCAGAACGCAATCGGCTTCGACAACAACTCGTCCACCGAGATGTACGTCCCCGGCGACGGCACCTGGACGTTCTCCCCGGGCTGGGAGCGCCAGATCACCGAGGCGACCGCGCTCGCGTACCACTGATCCAGACCCGCTGATCTAGGCTCCGCAGCGTGCTGCCGCTGCGTGAGAGGTTCCCGGCTCCGGCCGTGATGGGCGTGGTGAACGTGACCCCCGACTCCTTCTCGGACGGGGGCACGTTCCTCGACCCGGCCGCCGCGATCGCACACGGCCTCCAGCTCGCCGCAGAGGGTGCAGACGTGCTCGACGTCGGCGGCGAGTCGACCCGGCCGGGCTCGGATCCGGTGCCGCTCGAGGTCGAGCTCGAGCGGGTGCTGCCGGTGATCGACGGCCTCGCCAGGGCGACCGACGTCCCGGTCTCGATCGACACCGTCAAGGCCGAGGTCGCCGATCAGGCGATCCGGACCGGGGCGGCGCTCGTGAACGACGTCTCGGCGCTGCGCCACGACCCGGCCATGGCCGAGGTGGTCGCCTCGGCCGGCGTCCCTCTGTGCCTGATGCACATGCTGGGGGAGCCGAAGACGATGCAGGACGATCCGCACTACGACGATGTCGTCGCCGACGTGTCCGCGTTCCTGACCGAGCGGGTCGCCTTCGCCCGGGCGGCGGCATCGATCCCGACCAGATCTGCATCGACCCGGGGATCGGATTCGGCAAGACCGTCGACCACAACCTGGCCCTGCTGCGCCACCTCGACCGCATGGCCGCGATCGGCCCGCCGGTGCTCCTCGGCGCCTCGCGCAAGTCGTTCCTGGGCGTGCTCACCGGCGAGCCGCTCGAGGGCCGCGACGTGGCCACGGTGGCCGTCAACCTGGCCGCGGTGCGGCGGGGGGCGTGGATGCTGCGGGTGCACGCGGTCAGGCCGACCCGTGACGCGCTGGCCGTCTCCGCGGCGATCGAGGCGGTCGCATGAGCGGGCCGCTCGTCGAGGTCCGCGGCCTGCGCGTGTACGCCTACCACGGCGTGCGCGACTTCGAGCGCGAGCGCGGGCAGCCGTTCGTTATCGACGTCTGGCTCCGCTGCAAGCCGTCGCCGGCCGGGCAGACCGACGACCTCGAGGACGCCGTGAACTACTCCGCCGTGTGCGACCGGGTCGCCGGGCTCGCCACCGGCGGGCCGCACCAGCTGCTCGAGCGGCTGGCGACGGTGATCGGCGACGACCTGTTCGAGCGCTATCCGGTCACCGGCGTGCGCGTGCGGATCGCCAAGCCCCACGCCCCGGTGAAGCACGACGTCGCCGAGGTTGCCGTCACGATCGAGCGCGGCTCGGTCGAGATGGTTGATCGGTAAACAGGCTATCGGCGGCCTGGAAGCACCCGTATAACGGATTCATGGACGGGATGAGCATCGTGGTGGTCGAGGACGCAGCCACTGTTCCGGCGCGGCTTGTATCGATCTGCTCGCCGCTGAGGGGTTCCGCGTCGACGGCTCGGCCGGGACGGTGCGCGAGGCGATGGAGGTCGTCGCGGCCCGCGCGCCCGACATCGTGCTGATGGACCTGCAGCTCGCCGACGGCAGCGGCATCGACGCCACCCGGAAGCTGTTCGAGCTCCACGGCGAGCGAGTCCGCGTCGTCATGCTCAGCGAGTCGCGCGACCCGGCCGACATGATCGCGGCGGTGCGGGCGGGCGCCGTCGGCTACCTGACCAAGGATCAGGCCCCCGAGCGGCTGGCCGAGGCGCTGCGCGGCGTGCTGCGCGGCGAGGTCGGCGCTGTCGCGGCGGATGGCCGCGCACCTGATCGCCGATGTCCGCGACACCCAGCGGCGGATGGCGCTGGCCACGAAGCTGCCGCATCGAGAGCGGCTCACCCCGCGGCAGCTCGAGATCCTGCAGCTGATCGCGGCCGGCGGACGACCACCGAGATCGCCCAGCGGTCTCTTCCTCTCGCCCGAGACCGTGCGCTGGCACGTCAAGGCGATCCTGCGCAAGCTGCAGGCGCGCACCCGCGCGGAGGCCGCAGCGGCCCTTGCGCGAGGTGATGGCCTAGCGACTCCTAACCGCCGATGCGGATCGCCGGTCGGCGGCGTGCGCACGATCCAGACCGAGACGGTCAGGCCGTAGGTGATGGCGGTGCAGGCGATGCCGACCGCGACCGCCGGCCGGCGGCGCCGGCCATGAGCATCGCGCGACGCCGACAGCGCCGGGCGCAGCACGAGACGCGAGCAGGCCGCCGATGCCCGAGGTGCACGGTCGGTGCGGCGGAGTTCCTTGGGGCGGAGGTTGGGATAGCGGGTATCGGCCCACACCGCCAGCGCCGCGGGGCAGAGTACCAGCACGACGGCGAGTTCCATGAGGGTCGACATGGCACATCCTTGGTTTCGGGAGCGTGGAGGGAGCGGAGCGGAGCGGAACCGGCCCCAACGCACCGTCGCACATGCATCGGGCAATATGTGAAGGATTTGTAAGGGTGATCCATGCAAAGTGCCCCCGGAGGGGTGATCCCGGCATATGTCGCCTTCGGCGCGAACCTCGGCAAGCCGGCCGAGACGCTCCGCGCGGCCGCCGTGTCGCTCGGCCGCCGGCCGGGCGTCGACCTCGTCGCCGGCTCGCCCATCTACCGCACCCGCCCGATCGGGCCGCCGGGTCAGCCGGACTATGCAAACGCGGTCGCCCGGGTCGACACGACGCTCGCCGCGGCGGCGCTCCTCGACGTTCTGCACGCGGTCGAGGGGCGCTCGGCCGCGTCCGCGACGTCCGCTGGGGGCCGCGGACGCTCGACCTCGACCTGATCTGGTACGGGGGCGAGGAGCGCGCGAGTGAGCGCCTCAACTCTGCCGCACCCGCGCGCGCACGAGCGCGAATTCGTCCTGCGGCCGCTCGCCGATCTCGATCCTGACCTGGTGCTGCGGGGGAAGCCCGCCGGCGACTGGCTGGCCGGCCTCGCCCCGCAGGGTGTCGAGCCGACCGGGTCGGCGCTCATGTAGACGGGCGCCGCCGCCGATGACCCATGTATGACCGAACTCGCGGCCACGCCGATCGCGCGCGTCTCCGACCTCTTCACGCTCGTCGGGTCGAGGCTCATCCCGACGCTGCTCTTCACGACGATGGCGACCGTGTCCATACTCGGCATCGGCACGGCCCCCGGCCTGAGCGCCGCGGCCTTCCACGCCCTCTCCGCGACACTGTGGGGCCTCTTCATCGTCCTCATCAACATCCGCCCCGCGCCGCTACGGCGCAACCGCTCGTCGGTCGGCGTTGTCGTCGCCCTCGTCTCGCAGCTGGCCGTCATCGCCGTCGGCCTGTTCGGCGCCAGCACCGACGGCGGCGTCGCGGTGCTCGCGTCGGACGTGCTGCTGATCGCGGGCCTCGCGTTCGCCATCTGCTCGGTGGCCGTCCTCGGACGCTGCTTCGGCATCCTTCCCGACGTTCGCGGACTGGTCACGCGCGGCCCCTACCGGCTCGTCCGCCACCCCCTCTACCTGGGCGAGCTGACGGCGCCGTGCTCGGGATCGTGCTCGGCTCGCCGCAGCCGCTGTGGGCGGCCGTCACCTGGGTCGGCTGCGTCGGCCTCCAGCTGGCCCGCACGAGCTACGAGGAGCGCAACATCCGGGCCGAGTTTCCCCAGTACGACGAGTACGCCGCGCGCACCCGGCGACTCATCCCCGGCGTTCTCTGACAGCCACGGTGGGGCATTAGACTCCGCGCCATGTCCTACATCGAAGACCTGGAGGAGTTCGATGCCGAGCTCGAGCTGCGGCTCAAGCGCGAGTACGCGACGGTGTTCGGCCTGTTCCGCTACTGCGTGCTGACGGCCGAGGCCACGTACCTGTGCAACCGGCTGGAAATGGAGACGGCGAACTCCCCCGCCTATCCGCTCGTGCACCTGACCATGGAGGACGTCTGGGTCTGGGACAAGAACCGGCCCAGCCGCATCATCCCCAGGGCCGAGGTGCACACGACGCAGGACGTCACGGTCGAGGAGCTCAGGCCCGAGAGCGAGATCGAGACGACGTTCCCGCCCGGGTTCGAGCTCAGCGATGAGTGATGCTGCTCGCACTCGACGTCGGTAACACGCAGACCGTCGTCGGGATGTACGACGGCGCGACGCTCCGCGACCACTGGCGGACGACGACCGTCCGCACCCACACCGGCGACGAGCTGGCGCTCATGCTTGCGGGGCTGCTCGAGCTGCGCAAGCACACGCTCGCCTCGATCGACGCCATGGTGGTCGCCTCGAGCGTTCCCCAGCTGGCGGTCGAGTACGCGACCATGAGCCGCGAGCATCTGAGCCACGAGGCGCTCGTCGTCGGCCCTGGCGTGCGCACGGGCGTCGCCCTGCGGGTCGACAACCCGCTCGAGGTCGGCCCCGACCGGGTGGCGAACTGCGTCGCGGCGTACGCCCTGCAGGGCGGGCCGTGCATCGTGGTCGACTTCGGCACGGCGATCAACTTCGACACCGTCTCGGCCGCCGGCGACTTCATCGGCGGGGCGATCGCGCCCGGGCTGCAGGTGGCGCTGGACGCGCTCGGCGACCGCGCCGCCCGCCTGCAGAAGGTCGAGCTGGTCGCGCCGGCCCGCGCCATCGGCACGAACACCGACACCAACGTCCAGTCCGGCGCCGTGTTCGGCTGGGCCGGGCTGGTTGACGGGCTGGTGCGCCGCTTCCGCCGCGAGCTCGGCGTCGAGGCAACAACCATCGCGACGGGCGGGCTGGCGGCGCTGGTCGCGCCCCACTGCGAGACGATCGAGCACCTCGAGCCGTGGCTGACCCTAGAGGGCCTGCGGATGATCTGGGAGCGGAACGCCTGAATAACCGGTGCCAGGCACCGGTTATTCAGGCCAGGCGCGCGGTGACCGTGCCGGCGGCGTCGACCGCGACGGCGGTGGGGACGATGCCGATCCCGTACTTGCGGGCCAGGTCGGGCCGCGTGCGCACGTCGACGGTGACGACGTCGCGGCCGGCTTCGCGCAGCTGCCGCTCGAGCGTCAGGCACTCGGAGCAGAGCGGGTGGGTGAACTGGACGACGGCGCCCTCGCCCGAGCCGGCTAGGCCGACGTCGGCCGGATCGACGCGGCGCAGGTCGCCGTGGCCGATACCGCGCAGACGCGCGCCCAGCCGGTAGATCTCGCAGCCCGTGCAGAACCCGGTCACTGCGGCGAGCAGCGCGAGCGCGGCGACCAGCACGGCCAGCGCCGTACCGAGCATGTCGAAACCGAACGCGTACGCGACCGTGGCCGCCGTCAGCACGCCGAGGCCGATCATGTTCGCGAAGCGGGGCGCCCGGGCGTCCTCGAGCTCGCCCTCGCCGATACGCGGCTGGACGAGCTCGAAGTAGACGAGGCAGGGCAGGCACCAGCGCCGGCCGAGCGTCAGGCCGAGAGCGAACTGGAGCGCGAGCAGTCCGAGCAGCGGCCACCAGCCGGTGACGACGGCCACGAGCGCGAGCGTCCCGATCGCCGCCTGGTTGAACCGCGGGGCGCGTGCATCGATCACGTCCAGGTCGCGGTAGGGGTGTGCGCGTCGCTCGTCCACTTTGGATCCAAACTCTAGCGCGCAACGGTCGCTTGACACATATATCGATACACGGTATATATCGCTCATGCAGCCGATGCGTGAACCGACCTACTTCACCCTCGCCGCACTGCTCGACGGCCCGCTCCACGGATACGCGATCGCGAAGCGGGCCGAGGTCGTCTCGGACGGGCGCGTGCGCCTGACCGCGGGCACGCTCTACTCCGCGCTCGATCGTCTGCTCGGCCAGGGGCTCGTGGCCGTCGACGGCGAGGAGGTCGTCGATGGACGCGCCCGCCGCTACTACCGGCTGACGCCGTCCGGGCGGCGGGCGCTCGAGGCCGAGGCGGAGCGGCTCGCGGGGGCCGCGGCGGTCGTCGTCTCGCGCATGTCCGCGGCGCCGGAGCCGGCGGCATGACAGCCGCCGGGCGCGCCTACCGGCTCGCGCTGCGGGCGTACCCCCCGGACTACCGGCGCGAGCGGGGGCCCGAGATCCTCGCCACTCTCGGCGAGATGCAGGCAGGCCGTAGCGCGCCCGACGCGCGCCAGCTCGGGGCGCTCGTCGCGGCCGGCATGGCCGAGCGGAGCCGTCGGATCACCGGCGGGGCCCGCGGCGGGATGTGGGCGGAGGGATGCGCGCTGGGCGCCCTCCTGCTCCTGTTGCTGGCGGCGACGGCGTCCGCATACGAGCTCGGGTGGGACATCTGGTATGCGCGTCTGGGCATGCGCTGGCCGATCGGCGACTACACCCCCTCGCCTCTGGCGGCCGCGGGCCTCGCCCGCGTGCTCACCGCCACCCTCCTGCCGTGGGCGGCGGCGCTCGCGATCTGCCGCGGCCGGCGGCTGGTCGCACTCGTCGCGCCGCTCGCGGCGACGGCGCTCTACCTGAGCGGCGTGGTCGGGTTCGCCGGTGCCGCCGGCTACCAGACCTGGACGCCCGGGCAGTCGTGGCTCGAGAATGCCTACCGCCTCGGGACGGCGACGTTCCTGGCGGCCCCGGCCGCGCTCCTCTGGGTGGCGGGTCGCACCGGTGGGCGGCGCACGCCTCGCCGATCGCTCGCCTGGCTGGCCCTGCCGGCGGTGCTCGCGATCCTGCACATCGCCTACTGGGCGACGACCGTCACGTTCTGGCCGCTCGGCGCGCTCGTCCTGGCGTGGTTCCTGGCCGGCCGCTGGAGCCCGCACCTGGCGGTCGCGGCGTTCGGGGTGGCAGTGCCGGTGCTCGCGTTCGTGCTCCCGACCGCGCTCGGGGCGCCGGAGTACGAGTACGCCGTGGCCGTCGCCGCCGGAGCGGCCGTGCTCGCCTTCGCCTCGCTGGCCGCTGCTTTCGCGTTCGCGCCGGATACCGAGCTCGACCGGCCGCCTGGGTGATCATCCCGGCGTGACGCACCGGTTCGCAGTCGTGCTCGGCGCCGACGCCGGCGACCTGCCGGCGGTGGTGCTCCCAGCCGAGGTGGCGGCGGCGATGGGCGGGAGGGCCCGCATCCCCGTCATGGGCACGATCAACGGCGTCGCCTTCCGCGGCTCGACCATGCCGATGGGCGACGGCCGCCACTGCGTCGGGTTCCGCAGGGCGATCCAGGCGCAGGCCCGCGTCGAGGTGGGGGACACGGTGGCGATCGAGATCGACCGCGACGACGCGCCGCGCACGGTTGACCTGCCGGAAGACCTGGCGGCCGCGCTCGCCGCCGAGCCGGGCGCGCGGGCCGCCTTCGATGCGATGTCCTACACGCACCGGCGCGAGTGGGCCGAGGCGATCGAGGGGGCGAAGCGCCCGGAGACGCGTGCCCACCGCATCGCGCAGGCGGTGGACGCCGCCCGCGATCGCATCGCCTGAATATCCGGTGCCTGGCACCGGGTATTCCCGTCAACTTGCGTCTGAATGTATCGAAAGATATGTTTCGAAACATGTCTTTCGAACCACGTAGACTCACCGACGCCCGCGTCCTGCGCGCCCTCGCCCACCCGACCCGGATCGCACTCCACGAGCTGGTCGCGCGCGAGGGCGAGCTGACGGCGAGCCAGGCGGCCGAGCGGCTTGGCCTCACGCCGGCGAACTGCTCGTTTCACCTGCGCCAATTGGCCAAGCACGGCTTCCTCGAGGAGGGATCCTCGGTGCCCGGCCGGGCGCGGCCATGGCGGGTGCGGTCGGTCGGCCACGCCTGGGACGGCATCGGCGCCGACGCCGAGACGAGCGCTGCCGCCTCCGCGCTCACCTCGGTCTTCCTGGAGCGCGACATCGGCCGCCTGCGAGAGTGGCTCGAGCGGGAGCCGACCGCCGACCCGAACTGGCGCCGCGCCGCCTTCCTGAACGAGTCGCTGCTCTACCTGACCAAGGAGGAGCTCGCCGAGGTCGGCCGCATGGTCACCGAGCTCATGCTCACCTTCGCTGAGCGGATCGACCCCGCTCTGCGCCCCGCAGGGTCGACGCCGGTCCAGGTGCTGGCATCGGGCTTCCCGCTGCCGCCCACCGAGACCGGAAACTGACCCTGTGCGGGCGATCCTGGCCGATCGCAATGCCCGGCTGCTGCTCGTCGGCCAGTCGCTCTCGCTGTTCGGCGACCGGGCCATGTACCTGGCCCTGAGCGTGTGGGTGAAGACGCTGACGGGCTCGAACGCGGCTGCCGGGCTCGTGTTCTTCGTCCTGGCGGCGCCGGGCCTGATCGGGCCGGTGTTCGGGCTTGTCGTCGACCGCAGGCG
Organism: uncultured Actinomycetes bacterium; assembly: GCA_963708365.1. Classification (GTDB taxonomy): domain Bacteria; phylum Actinomycetota; class Thermoleophilia; order Gaiellales; family JAICJC01; genus JAICJC01. The sequence goes on along the minus strand of CAVPSM010000001.1, from coordinate 361,974 downwards.
CAAGCGCCCGCTGATGATCGCGACCGACGTCTCGATCGGGGTTGTCCTGCTCTCGCTCCTGTTCGTGCACGACCGCGGCGATGTCTGGATCATCTACGCCGTCACGTTCCTCTACGGGGCGTCCGGGTACCTGTTCTCGTCGGCCCGCTCGGCGCTGCTCACGCAGCTCCTGCCGATCGAGCAGCTCGTCGACGCAAACGCCGCCATCCAGACGGTCAGCGAGGGGTCGCGGCTGATCGCCCCGCTCGTCGGTGCGGCGCTCTTCGCGGCCTTCGGCGGCGCGGCCGTCGCGCTCCTCGACGCCGCGACCTTCGCGGCGTCGGCGATCTGCCTGGCGGCCGTGAGGATGGACGAGGAGCGGCCCCGGCCCTCGGAGCACCACATCCTCGTCCAGATCGCCGCGGGCGCCCGCCACATCGCCGCCAGCGTCGGCCTGCGCCGGATCGTGGGCGCGCTCGCGATCGCCCTGCTCGTCGTCGGGTTCGCCGAGACGGTGATCTTCGCCGTCCTCCAGTCGGGGCTGCACCGCCCGCCGGCGTTCCTCGGCGTGCTCAGCGCCGCCCAGGGGGTCGGGGCGATCGCGGGCGCGCTCACGGCGGCAGCGGCGCTGCGCCGGATCGGCGACGGGCGTGCGCTCGGCATCGGCATCCTCCTGTTCGCGGCCGGCGACTCGCTCTTCCTGATCCCGGCGATCGTCCCGGTCGTGGTCGGCTTCGCCGTCGCCGGGGTCGGCATCTCCTGGGCGGTGGTCGCGTTCGGGACGGCGGTGCAGACCCGGACGCCACCCGACCTCCAGGGCCGCGTCTACTCGGCTGCAGACACCCTGATCGGCGTGCCGCAGACGATCTCGATCGCCCTCGGCGCCCTCCTGATCACGGTGGTCGACTACCGCCTGCTGATCGTCGTCATGAGTCTCGTCACCGGCCTGCTCGGCGTGTTGCTGGCCGTGGCCGGCGCGCCGCCGGAGCCGGCGGCCGAACCGGCAGCGGCCCCCGCCCACGCCTGAGTAGGATCGGCGGATGGCACTGGAGATCCGCGTGGCGGGCCTCGACGACCTCGACGCGCTCACGGCGATCATGGCGACCGCCTTTCGCAACGACCCCGTCTGGGGCGAGTACTCGTTCCCCGGCTCGCGCGAACGACTCGACGCTGCGGCAGCGTTCTGGCACGCCTACCTCGGCGCCATGCTCCGCCACGGCTGGTCGTTCCTCTCGCCCGGCGACGAGTCGGCGGCGGTCTGGGTGCCGCCCGGCGAGCGGGAGCTGACCGACGAGCAGGAGCACGAGCTCGAAGCGCTCCTGCGCGAGCTGCTCGGCGACGCCCAGGCGGGGATCGTATTCGACGTCATCGAGCGCCTCGAGGCCGCCCATCCCCGTGACGAGCCGCATCACCAGCTGAGCCTGTTCGGCACGCACGAGGACCACCGCGGCCGCGGTATCGGGATGGCGCTGCTCGACGCGTGCCTGGAGCGGGTCGACGCGGCCGCGTCGCCTGCGTACCTCGAGTCGACGAACCCGGCCAACGAGCCCCGCTATATGAGTCGCGGGTTCGCGCCGTGCGCGCGGGTCGAGCTGGCCGGCGGCCCGAGCGTCACGACCATGTGGCGGCCGCCCCGGGGAGCGGCTCAGCCGCCGCCGTAGATCGAGATCGGCAGCTCGAGCAGGCGATCGGTGTCGCTGTCGGGGAGCAGCTCGAGCTCCGCTTCGTGGGCGGCGATGAGCTCGCGCGCCTCGGGGCAGAACTCCAGCAGCTCGCGCTCGGCGTCCTCGACCGTCGCGCAGGTGACGAGGGCGCCGCGGATCGCCTTCGCCCCGGGCGCACCGCGCAGGTACCAGCCGTAGAACTTGCGCAGGAAGCCGACGGCGCGGTCGCCCATCTCGCGCTCGACTTCGCGCATGAACCGGATCAGCTCGGCGACGACCTCGGCGACGTCCGCGTCGGCGGCGCCCTCGCCGGCCATCTCGCGCAGCGCCCACGGCCGGCCCTGCGCGCCGCGCCCCACCATGACGGCCGCAGCGCCGGTCGCGTCGAGGACGCGCTCGGCGCTCGCGCGGTCGGTGATGTCGCCCGACGCGATCACCGGGATCCCGACCCGCTCGACCAGCTCGGCGGTGAACGTGTGGTCGGCCGTGCCGGTGTACATCTGCTGGGCGGAGCGGGGGTGGATCGTGAGCGAGGAGACGCCCCGGGCCTCGAGCTTCGGGCCCAGGTCGAGCGCGGCCCGCGAGCCGTTCTTGATGCCGCGGCGCATCTTCACGGTGACCGGCACGTCGACGGCGTCGACGACCGCACCCGCCAGCGCGCAGGCGAGCTCGTGGTCTTCGAGGGCGCTCGCGCCGGCGCCGGTCTTCGTCACCTTGCGCACCGGGCAGCCGAAGTTGATGTCGACGATGTCGGCGCCGGCGGCCACGACCATATGGGCCGCCTCGGCCATCGGGGCGGGATCCGAGCCGAAGATCTGCACCGCGAGCGGGTGCTCGTCGGCCGCGATCCGCAGGTAGCCGAGGGTGCGCTCGTTGCGGTGCTGGAGGCCGCACGACGACACCATCTCGCTGCAGACGAGGCCGGCCCCGAACCGCCGTCCCTGACGCCGGAATGCCTGCACCGAGACGCCCGCCATGGGCGCGAGCACGATCCGCGAGGGGATCTCGACGCCGCCGATCGACCAGGGCACGGTCATGTCCGCCATGCCCGGCATGGTACCGGCGCACGGCGTCCGCCCCGGAGCGGGCAGCTTGACCGTTTCCGATTGTTGCCGCTCGCCGACCACTTGACCTATAATCCGCCGTCGCTCGGTGTCAGCCGCGAATTGCGCTGCAAATGGCGCACTCCCGGTCGACACCGATTTTCCGTTTACGCACCCGAAGGGCGATGGGAAGACAGTGGAGAAAGACGTCATCCTCACCAGCGAGGGCTACGAGAAGCTCAAGCAGCAGATCGAGGACCTCGAGACGAACAAGCGCCGCGAAGTTGCCGACCGCATCCGCGAGGCGCGCGAGTTCGGCGACATCAGCGAGAACTCGGAGTACGACGACGCGAAGAACGAGCAGGCGCTCCTCGAGCACCGCATCGCGCGCTTGAAGGAGCAGCTGCGCTCGGCCCGCGTCATCGATCCCAAGGACGTCCCCAAAGACGTCGTGTCCGTGGGCACGCGCGTCAGGGTGAAGGACGTCGACCACGGCGACGTCGACACGTACGAGATCGTCGGCTCGGCGGAGGCAGATCCCTCGAACAGCCGGCTCTCGAACGAGTCCCCCGTCGGCCGCGCCCTGCTCGGTCACAAGAAGGGCGAGACGGTCGAGGTGGCGGTGCCGGCCGGCGCGATCCGCCTGAAGATCATGGACATCAAGCCGCCCTGATCGCCCTCCGGGGCGCGTCCGCATATCCTTGGTCGCCGTGTCGAGCGACGTCGAGCAGGAGATCCGGGACGGCCGGATCGCAAAGGTCGAGGCCATGCGCCGGGCCGGCGTCGACCCCTACCCCGCCCGCACGCCTGCGCGGGCCGAGGTGGCCCAGGTGCGCGCCGACCACGGCGCGCTCGAGGCGGGGGCGGAGTCGGGCCAGTCGCTGTGGCTGGCGGGCCGCATCACCGGCCGTCGCGGCCACGGCAAGGCGATCTTCCTCGACCTGACGGACCGCACCGGCCAGTTGCAGTTGCACGCGACGCTCGACGTGCTCGGCGAGGAGGGGCTCGCGGCGGTGTCCGACTGCGACCTCGGCGACGTGGTCGCGGTGCACGGCGAGGTGTTCTCGAGCCGCCGCGGGGAGCTGAGCCTGCGCGTGCGCGAGTGGCGGCCGCTGGCCAAGTGCCTGCGGCCCGCTGCCGGAGAAGCACCACGGCCTCGCCGACGTCGAGCAGCGCTACCGCCAGCGCTACCTCGACCTGCTGGTGAACGACGAGGCGCTGCGGATCGCGCTCGCCCGCACGGCGATCGTGACGGCGGTGCGCGGCGTGCTCGACGGCGACGGCTTCGTCGAGGTCGAGACGCCGGCGCTCCAGCCGATCTACGGCGGCGGCGCAGCCCGGCCGTTCGTCACGAACTACAACGAGTACGAGCGCGAGTTCTACCTGCGCATCGCCGACGAGCTCTACCTGAAGCGCCTGATCGTAGGCGGCCTCGAGCGCGTCTACGAGATCGCGAAGGACTTCCGCAACGAGGGCGTCTCCTTCAAGCGCAACCCCGAGTTCACGATGCTCGAGTGGTACGAGGCCTACGCCGACTACGAGGTCGCGATGGACGCGCACCGAGCGGCTCGTCGCCGCGGCCGGCGCGGCGTCGGGGTGCGAGATCGACCTGACTCCGCCGTGGCCGCGGATCCCGCTGCGCGACGCGATCCACGAGAAGGCCGGGATCGACCCGATGGCCGACCGCGACCGCGGCCGGCTGGTCGACTTCATGCGCGAGCGTGACATCGACACGTCCGGCGACGTCACCTGGGCGCAGGCGGTCGACCACCTGCTCTCGCACTTCGTCGAGCCGGCGCTCGAGCGGCCGACGTTCCTCGTGGACTACCCGGTGGAGCTGTCGCCGTTCGCGAAGGCGTCGCCGACGACCCCGGGCCTGGTCGAGCGCTTCGAGGCGTTCTGCGTCGGCATGGAGATCGCGAACGGCTACTCGGAGCTGAACGACCCCGCCGAGCAGCGGGCCCGGTTCGAGGAGGCCCGCGTCGCCGCCGCGGCGGGCGACGAGGAGGCCCACCCGATGGACGAGGAATTCCTGCTCGCGCTCGAGTACGGCATGCCGCCGACGGCCGGCGTCGGGATCGGCATCGACCGGCTCGCGATGGCTGCTCACGGGCGTGCGCTCGATCCGCGAGGTCATCCTCTTCCCGACGCTCCGCCCCCGCTGACACCGATTGTTGGGGGACTGTCCCCTTAACAGATGGCTACGCCTCGGCGGTCGGCCATGAAGTCGTTCGCGATCGGCAACCACGAGGTCGGGCCGCTCGGCGAAGCACAGGTGCGACGCGTCGGGGATGATCTTGAGCCGGCTGCCGGGGATGCGCTCCGCCACCTCGCGCGTGTGGACGGGCCGGCACTCGTCGAACTCGCCGCACGTGATCAGCGCCGGCACCCGGATCTCGCCGAGCCGGTCCATGACGTCCCAGTCGCGCAGCGTCCCGATGATCCGGAACTCGCTCGGCCCGGCCATGTAGTGGTAGATCGGCGTCGCCATGCGGTCGAACGAGCGCGTGACGTAGTCCGGCCACGGATCGAGCCGGCAGACGTGCCGCAGGTAGAACGGCAGCATCGCCTCCTCGTACTCCGGGGAGAGCATCTTGTCGTCGGCCTCGAGCTGCTCGATCAGCTCGCGCTCCTCCGCCGGCATCTCGTCGAGCAGCTCCTGGCAGATCTCGTTCCAGCGGCGGCTGCTGGCCGGGCTCCCGGCGGTGATCATGCTCACGGGCGGCCGGCCCTTGTCGAGCACGTACTGCATCGCGAGCATGCCGCCCCACGAGCTGCCGAAGAGATGCACCCGGTCGAGGCCGAGGGCGTCGCGGACGGCGTCCAGCTCGTCCATGAACCGCTCGACCGTCCACAGCGAGCGGTCGTCGGGGATGTCGGAGTTGCCGCACCCGAGCTGGTCGTAGAAGACGACCCGGCGGCGGTCGGCCAGCCCTTCCAGCGGCGTCAGGTAGTCGCTGGGTGCGCCCGGCCCGCCGTGCAGGCAGAGCAGCGGCACGCCGCCCTCGCCCACGCTGCGGTACCACACGTTCCCGCCGGGGACGGCGACGCGTCCCTCGTCGACCCTCACGCCGTCGACGAGACCTTCACGGCCTCGTCCTCGCCGGCCACGCCGTACAGCCCCTGGCCGGGGTTGTACGACACGATGTCGGCGTCGAGCACCTCCGCATCGCCGGAGAGGGCGATCGCGGCGGCGCTCGTCTCGTCGTGGGCGTCGACCTGGTCGACGCGGCCGGTCGGGACGTAGGCGACCCCCAGCGGAGAGTCCTCGTCGTCGATGGCGCGGAAGTGCTCCACGGTGTAGTGCACGGCCGGATCGTCGCGCATTTGGAGGCCCGTGTCCACCCGTCACAATTCAGGCTCAAGTCGAGCGCTCGGAGCGCCGATGGGTGGCCAACGCCAAGGCCGACGGCGAACCAGGAATCGCGGAGTGCCGGTGCTATAGTCCCGACCGTCCACTCCCAGTCCGGGTCGTCATTTAGGGGTTCCTATTTGACGCTCCGGCCAGAGCCATTGATCCAGTTCTATTCACGACCGGCAGAAAGGGGGCACGAGCATGTTTGAGAGGTTTACCGAACGTGCCCGCCAGGTGGTGGTGCTGGCCCAGGATGAGGCCCGCACCCTGAAGCACAACTACATCGGCACCGAGCACATCCTGCTTGGCCTGCTGCGCGAGGAGGAGGGCCTTGCCGCCCGCGTCCTCGACACGCTCGACATCACCGTCGAGGAGGTGCGCGCGCAGGTCGCGCGGATCGTCGGCCAGGGTGACGAGGTCACCACCGGCCAGATCCCGTTCACGCCCCGGGCCAAGAAGGTGCTCGAGCTGGCGCTGCGCGAGGCGCTCTCGCTCGGCCACAACTACATCGGCACCGAGCACATCCTGCTCGGCCTCGTGCGTGAGAACGAGGGCGTCGCAGCGCGCATCCTGCTCGACTTCGACGCCGACGCCGAGAAGATCCGCAACGAGATCATCCGGATGCTGTCCGGCCCGGGCCGGCGCACGGCCGCAGGTGCCGGCGCCGCAGAGAAGGGCCAGAAGAGCTCCAAGCTGCTCGACCAGTTCGGCCGCAACCTGACGAAGCTCGCCACCGAAGGCAAGCTCGACCCGGTCGTCGGCCGCATGAACGAGATCGAGCGCGTGATGCAGATCCTCAGCCGCCGCACCAAGAACAACCCGGTGCTGATCGGCGAGCCCGGCGTCGGCAAGACGGCCGTCGTCGAGGGCCTCGCCCAGCGGATCTCGTCGAACCAGGTGCCCGAGCTGCTGAAGAACAAGCAGATCTACACCCTCGACCTGGCCGCCCTGGTGGCCGGTTCGAAGTACCGCGGCGAGTTCGAGGAGCGGCTGAAGAAGGTCATGAAGGAGATCGGCCAGCGCGGCGACATCATCCTGTTCATCGACGAGCTGCACAATCTCGTCGGTGCGGGCGCCGCCGAGGGCGCGATCGACGCTGCCTCGATCCTGAAGCCTGCGCTCGCCCGCGGCGAGCTGCAGACGATCGGCGCGACCACCCTCGACGAGTACCGGAAGTACCTCGAGCGCGACTCCGCCCTCGAGCGCCGCTTCCAGCAGATCAAGGTGGACGAGCCCTCGATCGACGACACCGTGCAGATCCTGCGCGGGCTACGCGACCGCTACGAGGCCCATCACCGGGTCGCGATCACCGACGAGGCCCTCCAGGCCGCGGCGGAGCTGTCGAGCCGCTACATCCAGGAGCGGCACCTGCCCGACAAGGCGATCGACCTCATCGACGAGGCCGCCTCGCGCATGCGCATCAAGCTGATGACCGCACCTCCGGTGCACAAGGAGCTCGACGACGAGATCGAGACGGTGCGCAAGGAGAAGGAGGCCGCGATCGAGGCGCAGGAGTTCGAGAAGGCCGCCAACCTCCGCGACAAGGAGCGCAAGCTGTCGCTCAAGAAGCGGGAGATGGAGGAGAACTGGAAGTCCTCCGGCGAGGCCGACCAGGCCGAGATCGGCGAGGAGGAGATCGCCGACATCGTCTCGATGTGGACGGGCATCCCCGTCTTCAAGCTGACCGAGGCGGAGTCGCAGAAGCTGATCCGCATGGAGGAGGAGCTCCACAAGCGGATGATCGGCCAGGACGTCGCGATTCAGGCGGTGTCGAAGGCCATCCGTCGCGCCCGCGCCGGGATCAAGGATCCCAAGCGGCCGACCGGCTCGTTCATCTTCCTCGGCCCCTCGGGCGTCGGCAAGACGGAGCTCGCGCGCACGCTGGCCGAGTTCCTGTTCGGCGACGAGGACGCCATGATCCAGGTCGACATGTCCGAGTACATGGAGAAGCACGCGGTGTCGCGGCTGGTGGGCTCGCCGCCGGGCTACATCGGGTACGACGAGGGCGGCCAGCTGACCGAGGCCGTTCGCCGCAAGCCGTACTCGGTCGTCCTGCTCGACGAGATCGAGAAGGCGCACCCTGACGTGTTCAACATCCTCCTGCAGATGCTGGAGGAGGGTCGTCTGACCGACGCCCAGGGCCGCCACGTCGACTTCCGGAACACCATCGTGATCATGACCTCGAACATCGGGGCCGCCTCGATCGCGAAGAACACCTCGCTCGGGTTCAGCGTGGAGGAGTCGGAGACGGGCGTCTCCTACGAGGACATGAAGAACCGGATCATGGGCGACGTGAAGAAGATGTTCCGGCCCGAGCTGCTGAACCGGATCGACGAGATCATCGTGTTCCAGAAGCTGACGAAGGAGGAGATCAAGCGGATCGTCGATCTGCTGATGAAGCGCCTCCGCGAGCAGATGAAGGTGCACGAGGTGGCGATCGAGCTGACCGACAAGGCGAAGGACTTCATGGTCGACAAGGGCTACGACCCGACCATGGGTGCCCGGCCGCTGCGGCGCGCGATCCAGCGCTTCATCGAGGATCCTCTGGCCGACTTCGTTCTCGGCCGGTCGCTGCAGCCGGGGTCGACCGTGCTGGTCGACCACCTCGACGGCGACGAGGAGATCTCGCTGCAGATGATCGAGCCGGTCGAGGTGCCCGACGCGCCTCCGGCCGACCTCGTGCCCGCCGAGGGCCCGTCCGAAGACCCGAAGTCCGAGGATGAGGGCGACGACGCCTCGTCGGAGGGCTCCGACAAGTAGCAGCTCCCCACCGAGAGACCGAGATGAACCCGAGGGGCGCCCGCAACGGCGCCCCTCGGTCGTTCGGATGATCTAGCTGACGGTGAGCGTGCCTTTCATGCCGGCCTGTTCGTGGCCGGGCACCGAGCAGAAGAACGTGTACGTCCCGGGCTTCAGGTTGGCGGTCACCGTGGACACGCCACCGCCCGAGACGAGGTTCCCGTGCTCGTCCACGCCGTTCCCCTGGATCGAGATGTCGTGCGACACCGACTGGGGGTTCATCGAGCGCAGCTCGACGTTGCCGGCCTTGGCCGTCGCCGTCGTCTTCGTGAAGGCGAAGCCGCTCTGGGCGACGTCGATCTCCACGACCTGCGCGTTGGCGGGCGTGGATCCCGCCGACGACGAGCCGCCCCCGCCCGACGACCCGCCGCAGCCTGCGGCGAGCACGGCCACGACGGCGACCGTCGCGGCGGAGTGGAGCAATGGGATTCGCATGCCCGCCAACCTAGCACCGAACCCGCCTGGCGGGGCCGGGCCGCGATTACGGCGCGTCGCCGGTGACGGCCGACCCGGCTGCGACAATTGTCCGTCCGTGGCACGTTCGGCAACCACCTTCGTCTGCTCCGACTGCGGGCACCAGAGCCCCAAGTGGCTGGGCCGCTGCCCGGGCTGCAACGAATGGAACTCGCTCCACGAGGAGGTCGTGCGGGCGCCGTCGCCGGCGCGCTCGCCGGCGCGCGGCTGCCGCGCCCGCGGTCGGCCTGCTCGGCGACGTCGACGTGCTCGCGGCGGCACGCCTCCCGACCGGCGTCGGCGAGCTCGACCGGGTGCTCGGCGGCGGCCTCGTCCCGGGCTCGCTCGTCCTGATCGGCGGCGAGCCGGGCGTCGGCAAGAGCTCGCTGCTGCTCCAGGCGCTCGCCGCGATCGCGTCCGCGGGCGGCACGTACGCTGCTCGTCTGCGGCGAGGAGTCGCCCGCGCAGGTGCGGCTGCGGGCGCAGCGGCTGGGCGCGGGCGAGGCGATCCGCGTCCTCGCCGACACCGACCTCGAGGCCGTCTGCGAGGCGATCGTGGCCGAGGCGCCCGCCGTGTGCGTGGTCGACTCGGTGCAGACGCTGCGAAGCGCCGATCTCCAGTCTGCGCCCGGGCAGCGTCGCCCAGGTGCGCGAGGCGGCCGAGCGGCTGCTGCGCGTCGCCAAGGGCGGATCGACGGCCATCGTGCTCGTCGGCCACGTGACCAAGGACGGCGCCGTCGCCGGCCCGCGCGTGCTCGAGCACCTGGTCGACGCGGTGCTCCAGTTCGAGGGCGATCGCTACCGCCACCTGCGCGTGCTGCGCGCCGTCAAGAACCGGTTCGGCTCGACCGACGAGATCGGGATCTTCGAGATGACCGACGCCGGCCTCGAGCCCGTAGCCGACCCCTCGGCCGCGCTGGCCGAGCCGGAGCCGGCCGGCCCGGGATCGGTGCTGCTGCCGGCGATCGAGGGCACCCGGCCGATCGTGCTCGAGGTGCAGGCGCTGGTGGCGCCGAGCGACCTGGCGATGCCGCGCCGCCAGGCGACCGGGTTCGACCGCAACCGGCTGTCGATGATCGTGGCCGTGCTCGGACGCCACGCCGGCGTCGCGCTGGGCTCGTCGCGACGTCTTCGTGAACGTTGCCGGCGGCGTGCGCGTCGACGAGCCGGCCGCCGACCTCGCGGTCGCCGCTCGCGATCGTCTCCTCCGCGCTCGGCCGGGCGGCGCCCGACCGGCTCGGCGTGCTTCGGCGAGCTCGGCCTGACCGGCCGGGTGCGGCCGGTGTCGCACACCGCGCCGCGACTGGCGGAGGCGGCCAAGCTGGGCGTGGCAGGCCTGGTCTGCCCGCCGGGCACGACCGGCCCTGCGGGTGGGCCGCCGCTGCGCTGCGCCGGTACTCTGGAGGAAGCGATCGGACTGGCATTCGGCCGGCCCGCGACTACCGAGGGGCGGGCATGACCGAGCTTCTTCCCGACGTTCGCAAGGATCCCAAGATGCTCGATGCGCTGCGGCGGATCGCGCCGGGCACGACGATGCGCCAGGGGCTGAACGACATCCTGCGCGCGCGCCTCGGCGCGCTGATCGTGATCGGCGAGCCGGCCGAGCTCTCGTTCCTGTTCTCGGGCGGGATCCGGCTCGACCAGGCGTTCTCGCCGTACCTCCTGTACGAGCTCGCCAAGATGGACGGCGCGATCATCCTGAACGCGGTCGCCAGCCGGATCGTCTACGCGAACGTCCAGCTGATGCCCGACCCGACGATCCCGTCGGCCGAGACGGGCACGCGCCACCGCACCGCCGAGCGCGTGGCCAAGCAGACCGGCGCGCTCGTGATCTCGATCAGCCAGCAGCGCGACGTCGTCACGATCTACGTCGGCGACGTCCGCTACCAGCTCGAGGAGATCTCCGACGTGCTGGCCAAGACCAACCAGGCGGTGACGACGCTCGAGACCTACCGCACCCGGCTTCGAGCAGGTGTCGACCCGCCTCACGGCGCTCGAGTTCCAGGGCGCGGTGATGCTCGACGACGTCCTGGTCGCGCTGCAGCGGGCCGAGATGACGATCGCGCATGGTCGACGAGATCGAGCGCAACGTCGTCGAGCTCGGCGTCGAGGGCCGGCTGATCAAGATCCAGCTCGACGAGATGACCGAGTGGGTGCCGGGCGACGAGGTGGCGATGGTGCGCGACTACGAGCTGTCCGAGGTCACCGGCGGCTACCGGCGCGCACTCGACCAGCTGCGCGACGCATGCCGGACAACCAGCTCCTCGAGCTCGAGCAGCTGGCCGAGGTGCTGGGCTACCCGCGCAGCGTGTCACCGGTCGACTACGCGGTGACGCCCGCGCGGCCACCGCGTGCTCTCGAAGATCCCGCGGCTGCCGGAGAGCGTGATCGCCCACGTCGTCGAGCACTTCGAGGGCCTCGAGGCGTTCGTGCGGGCGTCCCAGGCCGAGCTCGAGGAGGTCGAGGGCGTCGGCGCGGTGCGGGCCCGGGAGATCCGCGAGGGACTGCGCCGGCTGCAGGAACAGAACCTCGTCGACCGCTACCTGAACCTGTAAGACGCGAATCGTTTCCGGCATCTCTCGCAAGGCGAAGAATCGAACTTCGGCGCTGTGTGCCGAAATTCGTTTGCGATGTCTACAGAATGCTGTGATCCGTTCGCCTCAAGGTGTCAGATCTGATAGAATCTACGCCCTAGGCGCGAGGGGTTTCGCGGGCGTGCAGGCGCATTTTTGCCGAGGAGGTCGAGCGACTTTTGTATGAAGTTGGCGACAAGGTCGTGTACCCCCACCATGGGGCTGGGACGATCACAAGCAGGGACATGCGTGTCGTTGGGGACAGGGATCGGGAGTACCTGACGATCCAGATCCTCCACAACGACATGACCGTCACGATTCCGCTGGACAGCGCGGAGCGCGTCGGTCTGCGCAAGGTGATCGGCGAGGAGACCGTCGAGGAGGTCCTCACCGTGCTCCAGGGCGACGGCACCAAGATGCCGAAGAACTGGAACCGCCGCTTCAAGCACAACCGCGACAAGATGAAGACCGGCGACATCTTCGAGATGGCCGAGGTCGTACGCAACCTCGCCCAGCGCGACCAGGAGAAGGGTCTCTCCACGGGTGAGAAGCAGATGTTCTCGAAGGCCAAGCGCATCCTCGCCAGCGAGCTGATGTACGCGAAGAATATGGACGAGGACGAGGCGCGCGAGTTCCTGGAGGAGGTGCTCGAGGAGATCGGCGAAGCTCGCAAGGCGCGGGCCTAGCCAAGCATCACGCATGCACTCTCGCCGGGCGGCGGTCTTCGCCCATCCGGCGTGGGCTGCGACGGGCTTAGAGAGGAGCGGACGATGGTGTTCTCAACACGGATCGTCTTGTCCCTCTTGGGCGTCCTGGGTGCCATCCAGGCGGGGTTGTCTCTTAGTCTCGAGGATCGTTATCCGGCTTCATACGCGTACCCCGCTTTCGCCGTCGTCGTTCTCCTCGTCTTCGCCGTCGGCTGGATGGTGGGAGGCCTGGTCGGCAAGGGGCTGGTACGCGGGTTCAAGAGGGTCGAGCGGGCCGTCCAGACCCGCAGCGCGGGTGAGCTGACCGTTGCGGCGATCGGCCTGCTGGTCGGGCTGCTCGTATCCGCGCTCCTGTGGTTTCCGGTCCACACCCTGCCGTACATCGGCAAGTGGGTCATCCTGCCGTTGTTCCTGGTGGTGGGCTACCTGTTCGCCTTCACGGCGGCGAAGAAGCACCGCGGCATCCTGCGGTTGGTCGGCGTGCACATCACCGAGCCCGGCACCCAGGCCGACCTGGCGGGGTTCGTGACGCTCGTCGACACGAGTGCGATCATCGACGGCCGGATCGCGGACATCGTCCGCACCGGCTTCCTCAAGGACGAGCTGGTCGTGCCCGAGTTCGTGCTGCGCGAGCTGCAGCACGTTGCCGACTCGGGCGACTCGCTCAAGCGCGCCCGCGGCCGCCGTGGGCTCGAGGTCGTGCAGGGCCTGCGCTCCGAGGTGACGGTCACGACGCCCGACGTCGACTTCCCCGAGCTCGACGACGTCGACGCCAAGCTGCTCAAGCTGGCCAAGGATCGCGGGCTGCGCATCCTCACGACCGACTTCAACCTGAACCGCCTGGCCCGGATCCAGGACGTCGTCGTGCTGAACGTGAACGAGCTCGCGAACGCGCTCAAGCCGGCGGTGCTGCCGGGCGAGTCGTTCGACGTGCGCGTGATCCGCGAGGGCAAGGAGCACGACCAGGGCGTCGGCTACCTCGACGACGGCACGATGGTGGTGGTCGAGGGCGGGCGGAAGATGCTCGGCGAGACGACCGCCGTGGAGGTGACGTCGGTGCTGCAGTCGCCCTCAGGCAAGATGATCTTCACGAAGGTGAGCGCGGAAGAGGAATGAGCCCGACCTGGGCGATCGTGGTCGCGGGCGGCGACGGCGCGCGGCTGGGCGCGCGACCGGCCGAAGGCGTTCATGCGGCTCGGCGGCCGGCCGCTCCTGGCCCCGTCGATCGACCTGTTCGAGGATCACCCGGCCGTCGACCGGATCGTGCTCGTGGTGCCGGCCGAGTGGGAGGAGCCGGCGACGCTCCTGGCCGACGAGTTGGCAGCCGGGAAGGTCGCGGCGGCCGTGCCCGGCGGCGCGACGCGGGCGCTCTCGGTCGCCGCCGGCCTCGCCGAGGTGGCGGGCGACGCGGAGGCCGTCCTCGTCCACGACGCGGCCCGGCCGTTCGCCTCGGCCGAGCTGGTCGACCGGGTGCTGGCGCGCGCTCGAGGGTGCACGACGGCGCGATCCCGGCGCTGCCGGTGACCGACACGGTGAAGCGGGTGCGCGAGGGCGTCGTCGCCGAGACGCTCGACCGCGGCGAGCTGCGCGCGGTGCAGACGCCGCAGGCCTTCCGGGCGGAGGCGCTGCGCCGGGCCTACGCCGCCTCCGGGGATGCCGTGCGCGACGCCACCGACTGCGCGTCGCTCGTCGAGTCGGCCGGTTTTGCCGTCGCAGCCGTCGCCGGGGAGCCCGAGAACGTGAAGATCACGACGGCCGCCGATCTGGCACGGGCGGAGGCCCGGCTGGCATGAGCGGTCCCGACGATCTGCGGGTCGGGATCGGCTTCGACGCGCACGCGTTCGGCGAGGGCCGGCCGCTCGTGCTCGCCGGCGTCACGATCCCGGCCGACCGGGGCCTGGCGGGGCACTCCGACGCCGACCTCGTCAGCCATGCCGTCACCGACGCGCTCCTCGGCGCGGCGGGGATGGAGGACATCGGCCACCTGTTCCCATCCGACGATCCCGCGCTCGAGGGCGCGTCCAGCATCGCGCTGCTCGGCCAGGCATGGGAGCGGGTGCGCGCGGCCGGGTGGGCGCTCGTGAACCTCGACGCGATCGTGATCATGCAGGCGCCGCGTCTGGCCCCGCACCGCGACGCCATGCGGGAGTGCCTGGCCGCGGCGCTCGGCGCCGACCGCTCGCGGGTCACGGTGCGCGCGTCGACGACCGACCACCTCGGCTTTGCGGGCCGCGGCGAGGGCGCCGCCTGCCACGCCGTCGCCCTGCTGCGGAAGGCGGCATGACGGCGGCTGTCGTCTCGTTCGACCTCGACGAGACGCTGTGGGCGTTCATGCCGATGATGGATGGGTCGCTGGCCGCGGCGATCGCCGCGCTCGAGGAGCGCCATCCCGCTGTCGCCGGCCGGATCTCCGTCGAGCGGCTGCACGACGAGCGGCAACGGGTGGCGGAGGAGCGCGAGGGCACCTACCGGGAGCTGCGGCTCGAGTCGTTCCGGCGGGTGCTCGCCGCCCACGACCTGCACGATCCCGATCTGCCGGCATGGATGGTCGAGGCCTGGATGGCGGCGCGGCCGGAGACGGTGCGGCTGCACGACGACGTCGAGCCCGAGCTGGACGCCCTGGTCGCGTCGGGCCGGCTGCTGGGGGCGATCACGAACGGCAACTTCCCCTTCGCCGAGCTGGCGGTCGCCCGCCGCTTCGCGTTCATCGTGCATGCGGAGCAGTTGGGGGAGATGAAGCCGGCCGCCGCGCCGTTCCGGCATGCCGTCGAGCTGTGCGGCGGCGATCCGGCCCGGTGGGTCCACGTCGGCGACGGCCTCGACACCGACATCGCGGGCGCCCAGGCGGTCGGCATGAAGGCGGTGTGGATCAACCGCGCCGGCATCCCGCTGCCTGAGGGATACGCCCCGGACGCCGAGCTGCCGTCGCTGGCCGGGCTCGACGAGCTGGTGACGAAGCTGCTGGCTGAATAAACGGGGTCAGACCCCGTTTATTCAGCGGGGTATCCGCCCGCCGCCAGGCGTTCCTCGGCGAGCTCCTGCGCCGTCTGGTGTGCCTGCAGATGCCCGGTGACCGCAGCCAGGAAATCGTCCTTCGCGAGCGCGTAGAGCGAGAGGTCACTCGTTGCGGTGACGGTTGCGGTACGTGGGACGTCGCGTAGCAGCGCGATCTCGCCGAACCCATCGCCCCGCCCGAGCGTCGCCACCGCCTCGCCGTGTCGCGCCACCTCCGCGTTGCCATCGGCGATCACGTAGTACCGATCGCCGACCTCTCCCTCGGCGATGACGGTCGCGCCGATCGGAGCCTCGACGGGTGTCAGGCTCCGCGCGACACCCTCCAGCGCCGGCGCGGGGAGGGGCGCGAAGAGCGTGGTCAGGCGGAGGAGGCTGATCTCGACGATCGGCACCGTCGCGTGCACGTCGATCTGTCGGAGACGCCGCCAGCCAAGCAGCAGTGCGGCCGGCAGGACGAGGCCCACTCCGATCACGGCGCCCCGCGAGCCGCCGACGAGTACGAGGAGCGGCACGAGGAGGCTCCCAAGTGCGTATCCCGCCATGTCCAGTCCTTCGAGGATGCCGAAGACTCTCGCGAGCGCCCGTGGGTCGGCCACGCGCTGGAGCAGCGTTCGCCCGGACACGTCGACCAGGCTGCGCGCTCCGCCGGAAACGGCGAGCAAGACCAGCGCACCGACGGTGGAGCTCTGCACCCCCAGGATCACGAAGGCGGCGCCCCAGACCGCGACGCCGATCGCGAGCGGCGGCGCAAGTCTGCGCCTCCCCACCAGCACGACGGCGACCGCCCCGCCGGCCATACCTCCCGCGCCGAAGGCGGCGTTCAGGTACCCGACCGTCGAGCGGCCCCCGGCGAGGATCTCGAACGCCAGCAGTACGTTCAGCAGATCGAGCGCGCCGATGACCACCGCCTGCACGCCGACCATGCCGACCAGGAATCCCGCGAAGCGATCCTCGCGGAGCGCGCTGATCCCGCGGCCGGCGCTCGACAACGTCTCTGCCTCCGATGCATTGGTTCCGGCCTGCGCCGCATTCCTTGCAGGCCACACGACGACCGCGCAGAGCAGCGTGACCACGGCGAGCACGGCGAACACGTCTCCCGGCTGTCCCACGCTGAGGACGACGCTCGCGATGATCGGTCCGGCGACAGTCCCGGCGCCCTCCGCCCAGTTGGACACGACGTTTGCCGCGGTCAGCTGATCCGGGGTGCGCGCGACGCTCGGGAGCAGCGTCGCCTGCGTCGGCCGCGTGATCGTGAACGGGAGGGCGGCGACGATTGCGGCCGCGTACACCACCAGCGGCGGAGCCCCGAGCAGCATGACGGCCGCCGTCAGCGCCATCGCGGCGGCCATGGCGAGATAGCCCGCGACCAGCACGCGCCCCGGCGGGTGCCTGTCTGCGTACGCCGCGAAGACGGGCGCCGCGATCACGCACGGAACGAGCTGGACGGCTGCCACGAGCGCGGCGACGGTCGTGCCGCCGTGGCCATAGGCGTAGACGAGTACGGCGACCCACTCGCCGTACTCCGCGGCGTTGAATCCCGCGTAGGCGAACTGCACGCGCCGGAGCGCCGGATTTGCGAGGGCGCGCCGGAGGACGTCCCGCCAGCTCGCGCCTGCCGCTCGCTCCCCCATCGCCGCGCGAATGTACCATCGCGCGCCGCTGCCACCCGTTTACGTTGGCAGGCGGGCGTAGCCGCCCGACACCTCGGCCAGGCCATCGCGCACCAGTGAGACGAGCGCCTCCGCGTCCGCCTCGGAGTCTGGCAGCGAGCCGGCGGTGGCGATCGCCCGCAGGAGCTCGGCCCGCCGCTGCCGGAAGGAGCCCTCGAACCGTGACTGCTTCCGAAGGGGCGCGTACGTGCGCCCACGCGACGGGCACCCGGACGCGAGCGGGCAGATCTCGCACCGCGGCCGGCGGGCGATGCAGATCTCGCGACCGAGGTCGAAGAGCGCCTGGTTCCACTCGTACGCCTGTCCCGCCGGCGGAGCGAGCGTGGGATCGCCGAACGCCCGCTCGAGCACCCGCTTCGCGTTCGTGTCCGGCGCTGCGACCTGGGCGCCGAACGCGAAGCAGGCGATCGCCGCTGCGGTGTACGGCCCGACTCCGGGCAGGCGCTCCAGCTCGGAGGGCTCGCGGGGGAAGCCGCCCATGTCCGCCACGGCGACCCCGCACCGGTGCAGCAGCACGGCGCGGCGGTTGTAGCCCATGCCCGCCCACTCCGTGATGACGTTTGCAGGGCTGGCCGCGGCCAGCGCCTCGACGGTCGGCCAGCGCTCGAGCCAGGCCCGGTAGCGGGGGACGACCCGCGACACCTGGGTCTGCTGGAGCATCACCTCGCTGACGAGGATCGCGTACGGGTCGTGGGTGTGGCGCCAGGGCAGGTCGGCCCGATTCTGGCTCCACCAGCGGAGAAGCGCCTCCTGCATCGAGTGGAGGCTACCGGCCCCGGGCGGATGGCGATCGCGAGCGGCCCATCGGCGGCCCCGCACTTCCCGCGTAGCACCGCGCGACCGGAATCACCCAGAGGGGATGAACTGCGGGCTCGGGGATAGCCGCGCCACGCGCTGGGTGGTAGAACTGACTCGTGCTTGGACTCGTGATCCTGACCGTGGCTACGGCGTTGGTGTTCAATTTCACCAACGGGTTTCACGACACGGCGAACGCGATGGCGACCACGATCGCGACGGAGGCGCTTCCGCCCCGCGGCGCGGTGGGTCTCGCCGCCGTGCTGAACCTGGTAGGCGCGTTCCTGTCGGTCGCAGTCGCTGCGACGATCGCGAGCGGGATCGTCGATCAAGGGATGATCACGGTCCCGGTGATCTTCGCCGGGCTGATCGGGGCGATCGTGTGGAACGTGATCACGTGGTATGCCGGGATACCGTCGTCGTCCTCGCACGCGCTGGTGGGAGGTGTGGTCGGATCCGTGCTGGTGGCCGAGGGTACCGCCGGCGTACTCTGGAGCGGTCTGGCGTCGAAGGTGATCGTCCCCGCGTTGGTCGCGCCGTTTGTCTGTGGCCTGGCCGCACTGGTCGCCACCCGTGTGGCGTACCGGTCGACTCGGCGACGGAGCAGGGCCAGCGTGAAGCGCGGTTTCCGCCTCAGCCAGATCCTCTCCAGCTCGCTGGTCGCGCTCGCGCACGGCACCAACGACGCCCAGAAGACGATGGGCGTGATCGTGCTGACGCTGGTGGCCGGCGGGCGTCTCGCGCCGGGATCCTCAATCCCAACCTGGGTGATCGTGAGCTGCGCGATCGCGGTTGCGCTCGGAACGTTCTCCGGCGGCTGGCGCGTCATCCGCACTCTGGGGACGAAGGTCACACCCATCGCCCCGCCCCAGGGGTTCTCCGCGGAGACCGCGAGCGCCACGACGATCCTTGCATCAAGCTTTTTCGGGTTCTCACTGTCCACAACCCAGGTGGTCTCGGGCGGCGTGATCGGCACAGGTCTCGCGCCGCGCGACCGGATCATCCACTGGTTGGTCGTTCGCCGCATGGTGGTCGCCTGGCTGCTCACCGTTCCCGCCGCCGGCCTGATCGGCGCATCAGCCGACGAACTGGTGTCGGCGTTCCCGAGCGCGACCACGGGAGTCATCGCCGTCTCCGTGATCACGGCCGTGGCTCTGGCTGTCGTCTTTCGGATCGCTCATCGCAGCAACGTCACCGCCGAGAACGTCCTCGACGAACTCGAAGTCCCGACCACCCCAGACGAGCCGTTCGTGCCTGTCGTCGTCACCCCATGACACTCCTCTCGCTCTCGAGCTACCTACCGGCCGGTGACCTGGCGCGAATCGTCGCCGCGACTCTGCTAGCTTCGCTCGTCGCACCCACTGCGGTCGCCGTGGGAATCGTCGGACTCGATCGCCGTGACGACGGCGCGGTCGCGGTCGGCAACACCCTCATCGCTGCCGCCGCCGCAACGCTTGCGATCCTCGTTGCGGTAGGCGTCTACGCACTGATCCAGCGTTAGCGCCGGCGCGTCCAGCTCAGCCAGGGGCTCCTTTGCAGGCCCGGTCCGCGGCGCCGCGGTGCGCCGGAATCCCCGCGGCACCCGCACGGCCTGGCACGCCGGTCAGGACCGCACCGTCCAGCCCTCCTAGCCGCAAACCTTGGTCCGGCATGCGGGTTACTCGGTCAGCCGCGTAGAGGGGCGTCTCAGGATGCTCTCACCGGACTCCGCGATCCTGGGTAAGACGACCAACCCAGGAGCACACTTGTGATCGAGGCACAGAGGCTATCGAAGCGGTACGGACCCACCCTCGCGGTCGACGACCTTTCCTTCGTCGTCCGGCCGGGGGTGGTGACAGGCTTCCTCGGCCCGAACGGGGCCGGGAAGTCAACGACGATGCGGCTGATCCTGGGGCTGGACGCGCCAACCGCCGGATCCGTGACGGTCAACGGGAAGCTCTACCGGGATCTTCACGCCCCCCTGGCAGAGGTCGGGGCCCTACTCGAGGCTCGGGCGATCCACACGGGCCGCTCGGCGTACCTGCATCTGCGTGCGCTGGCGGAGTCGAACGGGATCCGGCGTGCCCGGGTCGACGAGGTGATCCGGCTCGTCGGGCTGGAGGCCGTCGCCCGCCGGCGCGTCGGCACGTTCTCGCTGGGCATGGGTCAGCGCCTCGGTGTCGCCGCCGCGCTTCTGGGCGATCCGAAGACCCTCATCCTGGACGAGCCGTCGAACGGGCTCGACCCCGAAGGCATCCGGTGGATCCGGAACCTGCTTCGGTCACTCGCGGCCGAAGGGAAGACCGTCTTCGTCTCCTCGCACCTCATGAGCGAGATGAGCCAGATGGCCGACCATCTGATCGTCGTCGGCCGCGGCCGCCTGATCGCCGATACGACCGTCCGGGAGTTCGTCCGCCAGGCCTCGGACGACGCCGTCCTCGTTCGTACACCCGATGTCGCTCTGCTTCGCGAGGCCTTGCAGAGGCGGGACGCGACGACGATCGACGACGAGGAGGACGACGCAGTGACCGTCCGCGGGATGTCGAGCAGGGCGATCGGCGAGCTCGCATCCGAGCGCGGCATCGTCCTCCACGAGCTGACTCCGGTGCGCGCTTCGCTCGAAGAGGCGTTCATGAATCTCACGCGCGACGCGCTCGAGTATCAGACCGCCGAACCCGTGGAGCCGGCCGAGGAGGTCGCCGTATGAACGCCGCCGCGACCACCCCGACCGCGACGCCGGCGACCCGGAGGCGCGCGGATCGGCGTCACGCAGGCCCGTGTCATCCGGTCCGAGTGGACCAAGCTCTGGTCGCTCCGCTCGACTCGATGGGCGCTCCTTCTGTCGGTCATCTCGATGGCCGGACTGGGAATCCTGATCTCGGCCGTGCAGATGGCGCACTGGAACCAGATGAGCCCGGGCGATCGCGCCACGTTCAGCGCGATCGACGTGAGCCTCGGCGGCTGGCATATCGCAGAGCTGGCCATCGGCGTTCTCGGCGTCCTCGTGATCACCGGCGAGTACTCGACCGGACAGATCCGCTCGACGTTCGCCGCCGTTCCCCATCGGCTGCCCGTTCTCTGGGCGAAGACGATCGTCTATGCCGGCGTGACCATGGTCCTCATGCTGGCAGCCTCACTGATCGCCTTCTTCGTCTCCCAGCCGATCCTCAGTCAACACCACGTTCAGACGAGCTTTTCCGCCCCGAACGTCGCCAGATGTGTCGTCGGTGCGGCCCTCTTCATGACCGCCGCCGGGGTGCTCGGCCTTGCGCTCGGGGCGCTCGTCCGCAACACCGCGGGCGGAATCGCCACGTTCGCCGGCATCATGTTCGTCCTCCCGGGCATCACCGCCATCCTCCCGAACAGCTGGGGAGACAGCATCTCGCCGTACCTCCCCCTGAACGCCGGCACATCGATCATCGCGCTGCACGCCGACCCTCACACGCTCACGGCCTGGCCCGGCTACCTGCTCTTCTGCGGATACACGATCGGCGCCCTGGCCGTCAGCGCGCTCCTCCTCACCCGGCGAGACGCCTGACGTCTCCAGAATGTTTGCCAGTATGGTCATCGGGTGTCGATGAGCGCCCTGACGATCCTGTTCCTGGCGGCGTTCCTCGCATGCCTGGTCGAGATGGTCGAGGCTCTGACGATCGTTCTTGCCGTGGGCGTGGTGCGTGGCTGGCGCTCGCCGCTACTCGGTGTCGCCGCCGCTGCCGGCGTGCTGGCGCTGATCGTGGCCATCCTCGGTCCGGCCCTGAGGCTGGTGCCGATCGACACGCTGCGCCTGGTCGTCGGAGTCCTGCTCCTTGCCTTCGGCCTGCAATGGCTGCGCAAGGCCATCCTCCGTGCCGGCGGGTACAAGGCTCTCCATGACGAGGATGAGGCGTTCAGAGAAGGCCGGGCAGATGCAGAAGCCGCGACCCCCGCGGGCAGTGACGGCATCGACTGGTACTCGTTCACCGTCGCCTTCAAAGGGGTGCTGCTCGAGGGGCTGGAGGTGGCGTTCATCGTCGTCACGTTCGGCGGTACGCAGCGGCGTATGGACGTCGCGGTAGTCGCCGCCGCGCTCGCGCTTGTCGTCGTGCTCGCCGCCGGCCTGGTCATTCGGGCGCCGTTGGCGCGCGTCCCCGAGAACACGATCAAGTTCGTGGTCGGGCTTCTCCTGACGACGTTCGGGGTGTTCTGGGCGGGTGAGGGCATCGGGGTGCACTGGCCCGGGTCTGACCTGGCGTTGCCGGTGATCCTCGCGTTCCTCGCCCTCGTGGCCGCCGCGCTGACCAAGTGGTCACGCGACCAGGCTCGTCCGATGCGCTCGGGAGCTGCGGCATGAGCCGCTTGTCGGCGTTCGGCCTCTTCTGGTGGGACTTCGTTGTCGGAGAGGACTGGCGGTGCGCGGTCGGCATCGCGTTCGCGATCATCGTCTCGGCGCTCATCGCCCATGCCGGCGTGCCGGCGTGGTGGGTTCTGCCGGCCCTCGTCGGAATCGTCCTGGCCTCGTCGATCCGGCATGCCATCCACGCAGAGCGTGAGCGGGATGGCGTGCGGCATCAGCGCCTCTAGCCGTTCTCGTGCCACGGCTCTCGCGACGAGATCTGCTGCTCGCCACGGGCGCGTCCGTTCTGGCGTACGGGGCGGGTGCGGGTTTCGCGTCCGAGGCTCTGTCCACGCCGACGTCGACGCGGCTCGACCCCAACTTCACCTTCCTCCTGCGGGGAATCGACATGATCGACGACGTCCTGTACGCCAGCGACCTCGACAGCGACGCGATCCGTCAATCGGCCGATTGGGCGGCCACGTGGAGCGCACCCAAGTCGCTGCCCCCGAAGTCGCGTGCGGACGAGGTCACCGTGGTCGTTCGCCACAACGCCGCGCTGTTCTGCGCCGGCCGCGACACGGCCAGCGCGAGGCTCAGCGTGTGGACTTCGCCGCTCGCGGGCGGCGACACCCCGTTTCAGTGGGTCGCGACGCCGCTTCTGGCCCAGGACTTCACAAGTGCGAAGTCGGGGACGCAGCTCACCCACGACGACCGGTATCTGTATGCCGGTGAGTACGGAAATCCACCCAATGGGCCGAACCTGTACCGGTCGCTCGACGGCACGACATGGGAGACGGTCTTCTCCGGGGCTGATCAACTGGCTGCCATCGGCAGGACGGCTCGCCACATCCACGCGGTGGCGGTGGACCCGTACAACGCGGGCCATGTCTACATCACCACCGGAGACTTCGGGATCCACACCGGAGCGGCCCTGTGGCGGTCGACCCAGGCCGGGGATCCCGGGACATGGGAAGTCGTCCTCGCGACGGGCCGCTACCAGTCGAGCCAGATCTCGTTCGACGCGACGACCATCTGGCTTGCGGCCGACAACCACGTCGACACGGCGGTCGTCGTCGACCGGACCACGATCACCGCGGCGACGGCCTCCCCGACGCATCACTATCAGATCCCCGTCCCGGGCGGAGCCCCCGGCGATGCGTACTACCGGATCGCCTCCCACGGCAGGGTCGACCCGACGACCGGGATCTACTACTGCGTCGCGACCACCGACATCGGCAACACCCAGGGGATGTTCGCCATTCCGGCCATCGGTGCCCCGGTCGAGCTCATCGATCCGGGCGGCCAGGACATCCAGATGCACTCGGCGGTCTTCATCGCGCACGGCAACGTCTGGTCCGGCCAGTGGTACCGGCCCCTGCTGACACCGAGCTGACCCACCGTCACGTTCGGGTCTCAACCCCTGGGGGCATCGTCGGCGCCCGACGCCCGAGTGCAGACCGTACGGGAGAGCCCCGCCCGCGCGGGGCTCTCCCATCGTTCGGCCGGTGTCCCGCTAGATGACGTCTGCGGGCTCGGGCACGGGGGCGTGCGCGGCCCGTGGGCGGTCGGGAACGATTGGCGCGGCGGCCTCGCCCTCGTCACCCAGGTGCGGCAGCCATTCGAGCCATGTGGGCAGGTACCAGTTCCAGTCGCCCAGCAGCTTCATCGACGCAGGCAGGAGCACGGCCCGGACGACCGTGGCGTCGACGAGCACCGCGACGGCGA
The DNA here is from genome assembly GCA_963708365.1 of uncultured Actinomycetes bacterium. Classification (GTDB taxonomy): domain Bacteria; phylum Actinomycetota; class Thermoleophilia; order Gaiellales; family JAICJC01; genus JAICJC01. The sequence goes on along the minus strand of CAVPSM010000001.1, from coordinate 337,902 downwards.
GGCCGACGCCGAACTGCTTCAGGAACATGAACTGGAGGGTCGCGAAGATCGAGAACACCGCGAACATCACGAGCGCGGCGCTCGTGACGACTCCGGCGGTGGCCTTGATCCCGAACGCGATCGAGTCGTCGGTTGACATACCGCGGTTGTGTGCCTCGCGGATGCGGCTCAGGATGAACACGTGGTAGTCCATCGAAAGCCCGAACAGGATCACGAACAGGAAGACGGGAAGCCACCCGATGATGCCCCCGGTGGCGGTGATGCCGAGCAGGTTCTTGCCCCACCCGTCCTGGAACACCAGCACCAGCGCTCCGTACGCGGCCCCGACCGAGAGCAGGTTCAGGACGACGGCCTTCGTCGCGATCACGATCGAACGGAACGTCACGAGCATGAGCAGGAACGCGAAGCCGAGGACGAACGCGAAGACGAACGGCGCAGCGCCGGTCAGCTGATCGTTGGTGTCCTTCTCGCCCGCCGTCTCGCCGGTGACGGCCACGTCGGCGCCGCTCAGACCGCCGACGGTCGCGGGAACGACGGTGTTGCGCAGCGTGGCGAGCGCGGCCATCGACTTCGAGTCAATGCCAGTCCCCGGCATCGAGATCGAGACGACGGCGACCGTGCCCTGCTTGTTGCGCTCGACGCTCGTCGGCGTTGCCAGCTGCCCGGTCGCGACGGCGCGCCGCTGAAGATCGGCGATGGCCGCAGTGACCTGCGGGCTCGTCACGTCGTCGGCCTTCACCACGACCTGCGCGGAGACCGCGTGGCCGGGGAACGCCTTCTGCAGCTTGTTGTAGGTCTGTACCGCTGACAGATTCTGCGGCAGCGTGTCGAAGCCGGGGCTCGCGATGTGCAGGTGCACGGCCGGGATCGCCAGGGCGACCAGGAACCCGGCCGCCAACGCTGCGGACAGGAGCGGACGGCGCAGGACGCGATCGAGGATCGCGCTCCAGACCCGGCCGCCGCCCGAGCCCCGGCCTGGCTTCTTCTGCAGGAACGGGATCCGCAACCGGTTGACGTTGTCGCCGAGCGCGGCCAGCGTCGCCGGCAGCACCGTGAGCGAGCCCAGCACCGCGATCGCGACGACGAACATCGTCGCGACGCCGAACCCCATGAACGTCTTGTCTCCGGTGAAGAGCATCCCGGCCATCGCGATCAGTACGGTCAGGCCCGAGACGAGCACCGATCGTCCGGATGTGGCCGCCGCCGCCTCGAGCGCCGCGCGCTCGCTCCGCCCGGCGGCCCGCTCCTCGCGTTCACGCTTCAGATAGAACATCGAGTAGTCGACGCCGACGGCGAGGCCGATCAAGAGCACGACCACGCCGACATCCGCGTCCAGCGGCATCACCTGGCTCGGGATCGCGAGCAGGCCGATCGTTGCGAACACGGCCGAGAGGGCGAGCAGGAGCGGCAAGCCCGCCGCGACGAGCGCGCCGAACGCGATGACCAGGATCACGAGGGTCACCGGGATCGAGTACACGCCAGCCTTCAGGAAGTCGTCCTGGATGGCCTTGTCGAGTTGCTTCTCGGCGTTCAGGCCGAACTCCTCGATCTCGATGCCGGGATGCCGTGCCGCCGCCGCGGTGAGCGCCTTCTCCACCGGCTCGTCGAGCGTCTTGGCCTTCTCGAGGTCGGTCGTCCCCAGCTCAAGGGTCACGAGCGCGCTGTGGCGGTCGTGCGAGATCCGATCGGCGTTCCCGGGCGTGAGCGGCGAGGTGGTCTTCTGCACCTGCGCGAGCCCGGAGACCGACCTCGTCACGTCGGCGATCGCGGCCCGGAAGGCCGGGTCGTCGACGGTCTTGCTCGTGCTCTGGATCAGCACGGAGTCGCCCTGCGGCTGCTTGAAGTGCTTTGCCAGCACGGCGTCGGCGTGGCCGGACTCGCCGGAGCCGGATGTCTTCGGGTCGAGCTGCTTGGTCCCGACCAGGTTCCCGACGATGAACATGCAGGCGACGAACCCGAGCCAGCCGAAGATCGCCGTCTTCTTGTGGGTGGCGCTCCAGTGGCCCATCCGGGACGCCAGGTTGGTGGCGGCCTTCCGGCCGGGCACAGCCGTCACGTCGTCGGGCGGCCGGCCTGGATCGCCCGGCGGGCGTTGGATGACAGGGGTTTTCATCTTCGGCTCCTCTCTCTCCTCTGTGGAGCCTCAACGTCGCAGCCGGGAGCCGGCGGCGACAGACGGCATGCCCGTCGGACCGGGGGCGGGTTTCTGGTGGATCGCCCGAGGAGGGAACCGTCAGGAGCGCAGGTACATGAGCACCGCGAGCACGCGCCGGGACTCGCTGCCGCTCGACGGCAGGCCGAGCTTGGTGAAGATGCTCGAGACGTACTTCTCGACCGCACGGAGGGTGATCACGAGCTTGTCGGCGATCCCTTGGTTGGATCTCCCGGTCGCCATCAGCTCGAGCACCTCGCGCTCGCGCGGGGTCAGCTGCGCGAGGGGATCGTCCGGCCGTTGCCTCGACAGCAGGGTCGACACGATGATCGGGTCGAGCGCCGACCCTCCCGTCGCCACACGCTCCACCGCGCCCACGAACTCCGTCACGTCGCTGATGCGATCCTTGAGCAGGTATCCGACCCCTTCGGCCGAGTCGGCGAGGAGTTCGAGTGCGAGCCCGAGCTCGACGTATTGGGAGAGCACCAGCACGCCGACCGCTGGATAGTGCGTTCTGATGGCGACCGCCGCGCGCAGGCCCTCGTCGTTGTGCGTGGGTGGGAGCCTGATGTCAACAACAACCACGTCGGGCTCGTAGCTGCGTACCTTGAGCAGGAGGTCGTCGGCCGTCTCGCACTGCGCGACGACCTCGAAACCCGAGTCCCCGAGCAGGCGCGCGAGCCCGTCCCGCAGAAGCACGCTGTCCTCGGCGATCGCTACTCGCACGGCATTTCCGCGCGGAGCCTCGTGCCCCCTCCGCCCGGGCTCCACACCCGGAGCCGGCCGTCGAGCGCCTCGACGCGATCGGCCAGTCCTCGCAGTCCCGATCCGCGCTCGGTGTCGGCACCCCCGACGCCGTCGTCCGTCATCTCGACCACCAGGCACCCGCCCGCCCGGAAGACCTCGATCGAGACCGAGGTTGCGTCGGCGTGCCTGCCGACGTTCGCGAGCCCTTCCGAGACGACGTAGTACGCCGCCACCTCGACCCGATCGGGCAGACGCCGCTCGAGATCGACCTGGAGCAGGACCGGAACGGGGGCCAGGGCGGCCATCTGCTCGAGCGCGACTCCGAGCCCGTGACCGCTTACCACCGCTGGATGCAGCCCGCGCGCGATGGCGCGGAGTTCGGAGAGGGACTTCTCGATCTCGCCTCGCGCCTGATCCAGCTGCGATCGGGCGTCCGGATCCGAGTCCAGCCTGTCCTCGAGGCGTCGCAGCTCGAGCGAGAGGGCGATCAGGCGCTGCTGCGCTCCGTCATGCAGGTCGCGCTCGAGGCGCTGTCGTTCCTTCTGTGCCGCCTCGATGACCCGGGCGCGCGAGCCGCGGAGCTCCTCGAGATGCGCGCGCTGGTCGGAGTGCAGCCGGCCGTTCTCGAGAGCGATCGCGGCCGCCGCGCCGACCGCCGAGAGCAACTCCGGCTCGTCCTTCAGGGCACCGTCGTGCAGGAGCGCGGCCACGTGCGCGCCGTCATGCTCGATCAGCGTCGTCATGCGGCCGGCGTCCCCGGTGGGCAGCTCGACCCTGTGACCGTCGAGATCCGCCCAGCTCTCGAACGCCGGGAGCCAGTACGCGAGCCTGAGCGAGGGATCCCGGAGGGCGCGCGCGAGCGCCGGAGCCAGACCGGCCGGCGCCGGGTCGGCGCGTAGCTCGACGAGCAGATCGCCGACCGACGACCGCGCCAGGCGCGCGTGGACGAGCCCGATGAGGAATGCCACGGGTGCCAGTCCGAGGGCGACGAACGTGGCCCACCGGATCTGGGCGACGGCAGGAGCGTCCACGACGTTCGCGAGGAAGAAGACGGCGATCATCGCGAGACCGAGCGCGAACGCGTCGTTCAGGAGTGCGAGTGCGCGCCGCAGGGGCCGGCCCTCCCGCCGGCGCCTGACTGCGAGGACGCCGACGCCGGCCACACAGCAGCCCGAGAGCACCAGGAGCTGGACGTCGCGGACGACGTTGAACGCCGCGTGGGCGGAGACGACGCCGAAGAGGTTGTGCGGGCCGTAGTCGCCGACGACCATCCGGGCCGGCTCGAGCAGGATCGCTGTCGCGTAGGCGACGGCGACGACGCCCTTCTCCAGGCGCCCGTTCAGACGGCCGGTCGGGAATGCGAGGAAGACATGCAGGAAGAGCGCCGTTGGCAGCTTGTCGAGCATCTGACCGGTCGTGTACGACACGTCGCTTGTCGTCCACGAGAGCGTCACCAGGAAGCAGACGACGCCGGTGCTGACCATCAACGGGCCGAAACGGCTCGCCGGCCGTCGCCACCAGGCGAACACGCCGCCGAGGAAGTACGCGACGATCGTCCAGCTCCAGATGCTCGCGATCACGAGCGGCTCGCCGAGCTCCTCGCCTATGCCGTCGTTCGCGAGCGCGAAGTCGAGCGACGAGGCCCCGGCCACGAGGCCGCCGATCGCCAGCGCAGACAGCACGGGGAAGCCCGGAGCGCGCGCGAGGCGGCTGCCGGCGGGCCGTGCTGTCGCGGATGCACTCATCGGGTGCTCCTCTCGTGCAGCGCTCGGCGTCCAGATCCGGATGAGACCTCTCAGGCGCAGCCGCCGTCGGTCACGGGCGTGAGAAAGGAGGCGTCTCCGGCGAGGATACCCCCCTCGGCAGGCCCAGGAGAGGGCTCGCCGTCGGGGGCGGTCGCTACCAGGGGATGCGCCGCTTGTCCTCCCACAGCAGGCCGGTTGGCCCGCCGTCGGGGAGGGTCGCGAGGTGGAGCGCGGTCTCTGCGGCATGCTCTGGCGTGACCGGCGCCTCCGGTCCGCCCATCCGCGTGCACATCCACCCCGGGTGCATCGCGTTCACGAGGATCCCGTCGTGGGCGAGCGCAGCGGCGAGGTTGAGGGCGAGCATGTTCACGGCGGCCTTCGACATCCGGTAGGGGAACGCGACGCCGTTCTTGGGGACGGTGAAGCGCCCCGAGTCGGAGCTCACGATCACGATCCTGCCCTTGCGGCCGGCCGCCCGCAGCGGCCCCAGCAGCGCCTGCGTGAGGAAGAGCGGGGCGGCCGCATTCACCGCCATCACGCGGTCGAACTGCTCCCGCGAGTGGTCCTCGAGGCCGCCGGCGCTTCCGATGCCCGCGTTGTGCACCAGGACGTGCAGCTCGGGGGCCACCGCGGCGGCCTGCCCGGCGACCGCGATCACCGCGTCGTTCGTCGAGAGGTCGCCCCACACGGGTTCTCCGCCGAGCGGCTCGGCCACGTCCACCGCCGCCGCGCGGGTACGGGCGTGGCAGAGAACGCGCGCACCCTCGGCCGCGAACAGGCGGGCGATCTCGCGCCCGAGGCCACGGCCGGCCCCGGTCACCAGCGCGTTGCGGCCGGCCAGGGTCACGGACCGACCCTACCAGTACGGATAACCCCACCCCAACCACACTGGGCACCCCCACTGCGCCGCGGACGCGGATCGCGCACCCTACGACCTCTCAGTAGGTCTCACCCTGCATATCTCGGAATCGTGAAGGAGGAGGGATGTCATCCTTCCACTCGGAAACCACCACGGGCCCGCGTGTCGCACACACCGGCAGCCTGGCTCGTATGTACCGCGCGTTCGCACGCCGTCCGTGGCGCGTGATCGGCGCGTGGCTTGCGATCTTCGTCGTCCTGGCGGGCCTGAACACGGCCTTCCACGGAAAGCTCACGGATGAGTTCAAGCTCCCCGGGTCGGACGTCCAGAAGGCGACCGATCTGGTCAACGCCAAGTTCGGCGGCCAGAAGGGGGCCGCGCTGCGTGTCGTCGTGGCCGCGCCACCGGGCCAGCGGCTGGACACGCCCGCCCGCGCGGCCGCGGTGAAGCGGATGCTCGGCGCCGGGACGGCCTCGCAGCACTCGATCGATCAGGCGGCGAAGGACATCAGCGGCATCACCGACCCGCTCACCGGGAGGTCGCACCAGCTCTCGCGAAGCGGCCGGATCGCGTTCTTCGACGTGCAGTACGACAAGGAGAGCTTCAAGATCCCACGCGCCGGCATCGTCGATGTCGAGAACCAGATGCGGTCGATCGGCGACAAGGCCGGCATCGACGTCCAGTTCACCGGCGAGGCCGAGCAGGGCGACGTCTCGAGCAGCGGCAGCGAGATCATCGGCATGATCGCCGCGTTCATCGTGCTGCTGATCCTGTTCCGGGCGCTCGTCCCGACCGTCATCCCGCTGCTCTTCGCCATCACCGCGGTGGCCGGGGCGTTCATGCTCCTGTACCTCGCCGCCCGGTTCACCAACTTCAACACGGTCACCGAGATCCTGGTGCCCATGATCGGCCTGGGCGTCGGGATCGACTACACGCTGTTCATCGTCACCAGATTCCGCCAGTATCTGCACGACGGGCTCTCGCCACAGGACGCCGCTGCGGCGGCGGGCGCGACCGCCGGTCGGGCCGTTCTGTTCGCCGGCGCCACGGTGGCGATCTCGATCACCGGCCTCGCGTTCATCGGGATCGACTTCATCACCAAGCTCGGCCTGGGCAGCGCGCTCGGCGTGCTGACGGCCGTGCTCCTGGCGCAGTCGCTCCTGCCGGCGGTGCTGTCGCTGCTCGGCCACAAGGTCGACCGCGGCCGGCTGGGTATGCGGGCCTCCGACGACTCCCGCGAGGGACAGTCGAAGACCCCCATCGCCGCATGGGGCCGATTCGTCTCCGGCCGGGCCAAGTACGTCCTTCCGGTGGCCGTGGCCGTCCTGCTGGTTGTGGCCTCGCCCATCGTGAAGGCTCGCCTCGGCCTCGCCGACGCGGGCACGGCGCCCAAGAGCCAGACGACGCGCCAGGCGTACGACCTGCTCTCGGCGGGCTTCGGCCCCGGTTTCACGGAGCCGATCCCGGTCGTCGTCGACCTGCAGTCCGATCACGACGCGGCGGCGAAGCTCGATGCCGCGTTCAAGCGCGTCCCGGGCATCGCCGAGGTGGTGAGCCCGATCTACAACGCCAAGACACCCGACCAGGCGTCGGTGGCGATCGTCAACACCTACTCGAAGTACAAGCCGCAGGACTCGCAGACCGACGACATCGTCTCCACGCTGCGGAACTCGGTGATCCCGAACACCCTGCGGGGATCGTCGGCGCACGCGTACGTCTCGGGGTCGAACGCCGCGTTCACGGACATCGGCAACCGGATCTTCTCCCGGGCGCCGTGGTTCCTGCTCTACGTCCTGGGCATCACCTTCCTGGTGATGGCGATGGCGTTCCGCTCGCTCGTGGTCGCCGTCAAGGCGGCGGTCACGACACTCGCCTCGGCGGTCATCGGCTTCGCGGTGCTCACGGTCGTGATCCAGCTTGGTCACGGGATGAGCGTCATCGGGCTCGATCGCACCGGGCCGATCGAGAGCTTCGTGCCTCCGATCGCGTTCGCCATCCTGTTCGGGCTCTCGATGGATTACGAGGTGTTCCTCATGAGCCGGATCCGTGAGGAGCACGTCCACGGCAGCAGCACGTTCCAGTCGGTGCGGGACGGCATGGCCGGCGTCGGCCGCGTGATCGTCGCGGCAGCGCTGATCATGTCGGCGGTGTTCTTCGCCTTCCTGCTCAACCCCGACCGGGTCTCGAAGGAGTTCGGTCTGCTGCTGGGCGTTGCGATCCTCACCGACGCGCTGATCATCCGGCTGACGCTCGTGCCGGCGCTGCTCGCGCTGCTCGGCGACCGGTCGTGGACGATCCCCGCCTGGCTCGACCGTGCTCTGCCCAACGTCACGATCGAGCCGCCGGAGGAGCGGCGGCCCGACCGGCCGCCGATCGCGACCGGCGAGCCGGTGCCTGCCACCGACTGATCGCCCATGGTGGGCGGCCGCCCGACGAACGGCGGCCGCCCACCATGACTAGCCCGGCGCCGCCCGGCTGTACGCCAGCGCTGCGACCGCTCCGACGGCATAGCCGACGATGATCGCGGCGATCGCACCGAGGGCGTCGGGCTTCGCCGTCATGTTCCAGACGATGCCGAGCACCACCCCTGGATTCGCCAGGAGCACGATCCAGAGCGCGCGGTCACGGGTGAGCCGCCGGGCCGGTTCGCCGAGCGAGCCCGGCCCGTTCGCCTCGATCGTGTCCTTGAGCGCCTGTGTGCGTGGGCCTCCGACCAAGGGGCCCTGCAGCGCCACCACGATCAGCCCTGCGATCGACGCGTCGATCCAGGCCGTGCCCCACGTCCACGCGTGGAACGTCAGGTAGGCCCCGCTCGCCAAAAGCCCGAGGATCGAGAGGGGAACAGCCACCCCGACTGTTCGGCGAGCCTGATCCAGGGCGCCGCCGCTTCGCCAGACCGCGCCGAACGCAGCCGGGAGTAGCACACGCCGAAGATCGTGATTCCGCCGACCATCGCGAACAGCGACAGCAGATGCACGTACAGGATCACGTGATCGGTGTTCACACGCCGCTCCTGTCCGGTTGTGCGCTCATTCCGCGCCCGCGGCCGCCGCGAACCCCTGGAGGATGCCGGGCCAGCCCGAGTCGAAGAGGTCGCGCATCTGATCCGTCGCCTCGCCGTAGGCGTCGAGGCCGCGGTGCTCGAGCTCGACCCGGGTGCGGCCCGGCGCTTCGGGCACGAACCGGACCTCGACCTCGGTCAGGATGTCCTCGTCGTAGGCCCACTCACCGGTGATCTGCCAGGCGAGGACGATCCGCGCGGGCGGCTCCCAGACGAGCACCTTCCCCCAGTTGCACTCGCTCCCGTCCACGTCGCGCTCGTACCAGCGACCATCCTGCCTCGGCTCCATCACGGCCTCTTCCATCGCGGCCCCGCCGATGTGGAACTCCCGCGGCCACCACCGGTCATGTCCGGTCGTGAACGTCGTGAACGCGCGCTCCTGGGACACGTCGAGGGTGATCGAGTGGCGTACGACCGTGCCGTGTTCGGTGCTCATTCCGCCGTCTCCTCGTGTTCGGGTGCGGGTGCCTCGGCGGCGTCGCGGAAGCTCTTCAGCGCGTGACCCCAGAACGCGTCGAAGTACTCGCGCAGTGCGGCGACCGCCTGTGGATCGACGTGGTAGACGCGACGCGTGCCCGCCGGACGATCGAAGACGAGCCCGACCTCCTTCAGCACCTTCAGATGCTGCGAGACGGCCGGCCGGCTGATCGGGAGCTGGTCCGCAAGCTGGCCGACCGCGAGCGGGCTCTGGCTCAGCCGCTCGAAGATCTCCCGCCGGTGCGGATCGCCGAGCGCCTGCAGCACCTCCTGTCGGTAAGTCTCCACGAACGGTCACGCTAGACTTACCGATCCGGGATGTCAACCCCTTGGCTCTCGCCCACCTCCGGCGCGATCAGCGCCGCCGCGCCGAGGATCGCGAACCCGAACAGCGCCGCGACACCGATCGCGTGCGCCCAGCCCGCGTCGGCGACCGTGAGGAAGCCGAGGCCGACGACCAGGCAGGCGGCGGCGACGCGCGCCACCAGGGCCCCGCCGGCCGGCGGCCGGCCCGCGCCGGGCGCGTCCGGCGCAGCCTCCCCGGGTGAGAGCTGGCCTGCCAGCGTCAGCCGGAAGAGCACCGCCAGCGCGGGGAACAGGATGATGCCGCCGGCGATCACGGCGACGATGAGCGCGATCATCGTGTCGCGCGGCGCGGCGGCGTCGCTGATCGTGACTCCCTGGAGCAGGTAGGGCTCCTGCGCCAGCGCCCAGCCTGCGATGACCGCCGCGACCGCCAGCGCCGCCGTGTAGCGGGCCGGCTCGTAGCGCCGCCGCCGCACCAGGCCGAGCGTGGCGAGGCCCGCGACGGCCGAGACGACGAGCGCCGGCAGACCGCGGCCGAACACGAGCTCGTGGTAGACGCGGTGTGCGTCGCTGCGCAGCGCGACCAGGCCGGCGACCGCGGCGACGCCGGCGATCGCGCCCGAGACGGTCGCGCGCGCCCGGAAGCGCTCGGCCAGGCCGGCCTCGCCGCGGCGGACCGCGTCGCCGCTCAGGAACACGGCGGCGAGGTACGCGCTGAAGGTCACCGAGATGAGCCCGATCGTGATCGAGAGCGGGTTCAGCCAGCTCGTCACCAGGTCGCCGGCGGCGTTCCCCTCCGGCACCCGCTCGCCCGCGATCGCCCCCACGATCAGGCCGAGCGCGAACGGCGTCAGGATCGACGAGACCGACACGACCATCTCGACCGTCCGCTGCTCCCGCGCCGTGCGCGTCCCCGATCGCAGGGCGTACGCGCCGCCGCGCAGGATGATCCCGATCGCGGCGAGGAAGAACGGGATCGAGAGGGTCGATGCGATCGACGCGAACACCGTGGGATAGCCGGTCCAGAGGACGGTGAGCACGAAGATCAGCCAGACGTGGTTGGCCTCCCAGACGGGCCCCATCGCGTGGTGGGCGTGGTCGCGGATCCGCTGCGCCGGCGCTCCTCGGCCGGCAATGAGCTGCCAGAGACCCGCCCCGAAGTCGGCGCCGGCGAGCACGACGTAGAAGACGAGCCCGACCAGGACGAAGACGATCGGCAGGGTGTCGAGCATCGTCAGACGTCCTCCATCGGGATCCGGGAGAGCCGCACGAGCACCCAGCCGACAGCGATCGCCAAGGCCAGGTAGACGGCGGCGAGCGTCGCATATCCGATCGGGATGCCTCCGGCGCCGGTGACCGCCTGCGAGGTGCGCATGACGTGGTAGACGACCCACGGCTGCCGGCCGACCTCGGTCGTCACCCAGCCGGCGATCAACGCGACGACGGAAAGCGGCCCGGCGAGCACGAGCGCCCGGTAGAACCAGGGTGACTCGGGCAGCCTTCTCCGGCGCACACGGACGTAGACGACGACGACCGCGAGCGCGAAGAGCAGCGTCCCGATCCCGACCATCGTCTGGAAGGCGAAGCGCACCACGTTCACGGGCGGCCGGTTGGCGGGCGGCACCGTGTCCAGCCCCCGGACGACGGCGTGCGGATCGTGGAAGGCGAGCAGCGAGAGCATGTCGGGGATCGGGATCCCGTACTTCACCTCGCCGTCCTCGTAGTAGCCGAGCAGGTGCTCGGGCGCGCCCTTCGTCGTGTGGCCGACGCCCTCGAACGCCGCCAGCTTGATCGGCTCGTTCTGGGCGACGACGCGGCCGGCCCAGTCGCCCACCGGCGCCTGCACGATCGAGGCGACGACGGCGATCGAGAGCGAGATCGCAAGCGCCGTTCGCTCGTACCGGCCGAAGCTGCCCCGCAGCCGCCGGACCGCGTACCAGGCCGCCACCAGAAAGCCTGTGACCATGTAGCCGGCGATGTACATGTGCACGAGCTCGTGCCAGAAGTTCGAGTTCAGGAAGAGCGCGCGCACCGGGTCGACGTCGACGGCGCGGCCATGCACGAGCCGGAAGCCCTCGGGGTGGTTCATCCAGCCGTTCACCGAGATCACCATCAGCGATCCCAAAACCCCGGCGATCACGATCGGGATGCCGCACACGAGATGCAGCCGGGGCGGCAGCCGGTCCCAGCCGTACGCGTAGATCCCGATGAAGATCGCCTCCATGAAGAACGAGAAGCCCTCGACGGCGAATCCGAGCCCGAACACGCTCCCGAACACCGCCGTGAACTGCGGCCAGAGCAAGCCCATCTCGAACGAGAGCACCGTGCCGGTGACGACGCCTGCCGCGAACAGGGCCAGCATGACCCGGCTCCACCGCCGCGCCAGCGTGCGGTAGACCGGATCGCCCGTTCGCAGGTGCAGCCACTCCGCCAGCAGCACCATGACCGGGAAGGCGATCCCGAAGCAGACGAGCGGAATGTGCACGGCGAAGGAGAGCGCCTGCATCTGCCGTGCCTCCAGCAGGTAGCGCTGCGTCTCCGCTCCTGTGGCGAGCTCGATCACGCCTCCCGGAGTTGTACCCTGACCGCCGTGGCCGGACATGCGATCGTCAACGCCTCGGTGCGCACACTCGACCCGGCCAGGCCCGCGGCCGAGGCCGTCGCGATCCGCGACGGCCTGATCGCGGCCGTCGGGTCGGCTGCCGAGGCTCGGGCGGCGGCAGGCTCGGCCGAGGTCGTCGACGCCGGAGGTGCGACCGTCGTGCCCGGGCTCGTCGACGCGCACATCCATCCGTTCGAGCCGGGGATGGTCATGGGCGCCGACCTGACCCGCTGCGGCGACCTCGTCGAGGTGCAGTCGGCTCTCGAGGCCGAGCGGCGGCGCGGTGGGCCGGACGACTGGGTGCTCGGCTGGGGCGTGAGCTACGAGGCTTTCCGCGGCAGCGAGATCGGGTCCGGCCTGATCGAGGACGCGGCCGGCGGCGCCCCGGCGGTGATCACGTTCATGGATCAGCACACGGCGCTCGCGAACGGGCGCGCGCTCGCGCTCGCGGGCGTCGCGGGTGCCGCTCGAGTTCGCAGAGGCGGCAGAGGTCGTCGTCCGGGAGGGGACTCCGACCGGTGAGCTGCGCGAATCGGCGGCGATGGATCTCGTCGAGGCGGCCATGCCGCGACGACCGACCGCGAGCGGTATGCCCGGATCGTCGAGACCATCCGGACGCTCAACGCCTGCGGCGTGTCACCGGCGTCCACGCGATGAGGGCTCGCCCGCGAGTTCGGCCTGCTGCGCGAGCTGGAGGCGGCCGGCGACCTCACCGTTCGCGCGATCGTGCCGCTGTGGCAGCAGCCGGAGACGCCGTTCGACGAGATGCGCGACCAGCTCGCGCCACGTCGGCGAGCGCGGCCGGCTGTGGCGGGGCGGCGTCGCCAAGTTCTTCATCGACGGCGTGATCGACACCGGCACCGGGTGGCTGTACGAGCCCGACACGCTGCGGCGACGGCCTCGAGCCGTTCTGGCCCGATCCCGACCGCTACGCCGAGGCGGTGCGCATGTTCGCGGAGGCCGGGTTCCAGTGCGTCACGCACGCGACGGGCGAGCGCGCCGTACGGGCCGCGCTCGACGCCTATCCGGCGGCCGGCGCGCACCGCGAACGTCCGTCATCGCATCGAGCACATCGAGACGGTGACCGACGCCGACCTGGCCCGGTTCCCGCGCGAGAACGTGATCGCCTCGATGCAGCCGCTGCATATGCAGTGGCGCCAGGACGACGACTCGGCGACTCCTGGGCGGCTCGCCTGGGGCCCGAGCGGGCGGGCCGGGCCTGGCGGACGGCCGACCTCCTGCGGGCGGGCGTCACGCTGGCGCTCGGCTCCGACTGGCCGGTGGCGCAGAACGACCCCCGCATCGGGATGGCGTGGGCGCGGCTGCGGCGCCAGCCCGGGCCACCGGGAGGCGGACGTTCGAGCCCGACCAGCGCCTGTCGGGCCTCGAGGCGCTGGAGGGGTATACGACCGGCGCGGCGGCCACGGTCGGCGAGGCGGCGGTGGGCGGGCGGATCGCGCCGGGCCTGCGCGCCGACCTGACGATCCTGGCCGAGGATCCCGTGCTCGTGGCCGCCGACGACCTCCCCGACCTGCCCGTGCACATGACGATCGTGGACGGCCAGATCGTGTACGCCGCCGACGGCTGATCCAGGTCGCGGCGGCGCCGGCCGCCCGCGGCGATACTGCCTGGATGCGATCGACGACGACCGTCCCGACCCCGGAGGCGAGCATCTACCTGAAGCGAGCGTCGTCGGCAGGCACCTCGAGCGGTTCGCGTTCCGGGAGGAGCTCCGCGTGACCTGGCCCGAGGATGCACCAGAAGGGGTCTGACCCCGTCTGGTGCGGCGGCCTGCTCGAGCGCGCCGCCGAGCTGGCGGCGCTCGACGAGGCGCTCGCGGCGGTACGCGGCTCCGGACAGGGCCGGTTCGTCCTGCTCTCCGGCGAGGCGGGGATCGGCAAGACGTCGCTCCTGCGCGCTTTCTGCGCGACGCACGGCGATGTCGCAACGTTTCGGGGCGGGTGCGATCCGCTGTTCACGCCGCGGCCGCTGGCGCCCTTTATCGAGCTCGCGGACGCCGCCGGCGGGCGGCTCGCCGCACGGCTCTCGCGGGGAGGACCCCGGCGAGGTGCTCGGGACGCTGGTCGAGGAGCTGCCCCGGCGGCGTCCGGCGCTGCTCGTGGTCGAAGACCTGCACTGGGCCGACGAGGCCACCCTCGACGTGGTGCGCCTGCTCGGCCGCAGGCTGGACGTCGCTCCCGCTCGCTCGTCGTGCTCAGCTACCGCGACGAGCGGGTCGACCGAGGCCATCCGCTGCGGTTCGTGCTCGGCGACCTGCCCACGTCGGGCACGACGCGGCTCGCCCTGCGGCCGCTGTCGGCCGGCGCGGTCGCAGCGCTCGCGGGCCGACGAGAAGATCGACTCGGACGCCCTGGCCCGCCGCACCGGTGGCAACCCGTTCTTCGTCACGGAGGTGCTCGCCGCACGCGGCGCCGAGATCCCCGCAACGGTGCGCGACGCGGTGCTCGGCCGCGCGGCTCGGCTCGGCGGGCAGGCCCGCCGCATCCTGGACGCGGTCTCGATCTTCCCGCCGCGGGCCGAGCTGTCCCTGCTCGAGGAGTGCGTGCCGGGGTATCCCGACGGCCTCGACGAGTGTCTGGCCGCGGGCATGCTCCACCCCGAGGGTGCGGCGGTCGCCTTCCGACACGAGATCGCTCGCTTCGTGCTCGACGCGGAGCTGCCGCCACACGAGCGGGTGACGCTTCACCGCGCCGCTCTGCTGTCGCTTTCGCGGGCGCTGCCGCCCGACCCGGCCCGGCTCGCCTACCACGCGGAGGGCGCCGGCGATCGCGAGGCGGTGCTGCACTGGGCGCCCCTGGCGGCCGAGCGGGCGGCCGCTCTCGGCTCCCATCGCGAGGCGGCCCAGCAGTACGCCCGCGCCCTGCGCGAGGCGGACGCCCTGGGGCCGGAGCAGCGGGCGGAGCTGCATGAGCGCCGGTCCTACGAGTGCTATCTGACCGACCAGATGCCCGAGGCGCTCGATGCCCGGCTGCACGCGCTGACAGAGCATCGCCGCCGCGGCGACCGTCTGCGCGAAGGCGACGCCCACCGCTGGGTCTCGCGTCTGCGGTGGTTCCTGGGCGAGAACGAGGCGGCCGAGCGCGAGGCCCAGGCGGCGCTCGACCTGCTCGACGGCCCGCCGCCCGGCCCGGAGCTGGCGATGGCCTACAGCAACATGTCGCAGCTGCGGATGCTCGCCCGCGACTCCGACGCCGGGATCGCCTGGGGCGAACGGGCGATCGCGCTCGCCGAGCGGCTGGGAGAGGACGAGATCCTCGTCCACGCCCTCAACAACGTCGGCGCGTCCCACTGCCAGCGCGGCGACCCGGAAGGCCGGGCGACGCTCGAGCGCAGCCTCGACCTCGCGCTCGCGGCCGGCCTCGAGGAGCACGCCGCCCGCGCCTACACGAATCTCGCGTCACAGATGGTGGAGAGCCGCGACTACGCCGTCGCCGACGCCTACCTCGAGCGTGGCATCGCCTACTGCCGCGAGCACGATGTCGACTCCTGGCGGCTCTACATGACGGGCTGGCTGGCCCGCTCGCACCTCGACCAGGGCCGCTGGGACGAGGCCGCCGACGCCGCGACGACGGTGCTGCGCTACCCGAACCCGGCCGCGCCGAGCCGGATCAAGCCGCTCACCGTGGTCGGGCGGCTGCGTGCCCGCCGGGGCGATCCCGAGGCGTGGGAGTCGCTCGACGAGGCGCTGCGCCTGGCCGAGGGGATGGCCGAGCTGCAGCGGCTCGCGCCGGTCGCCGTCGCCCGGGCCGAGGCCCGCTGGCTCGACGGCGAGCTCGAGCTCGTTGCGGGCGAGACCGGGGAGACGCTCGCCGTCGCCCTCGAGTCCGGCGATCCGTGGGCGGCGGGAGAGCTCGCGATGTGGCGGCGGCGGGCGGGCGTCGGCGAGCACCTGCCCGAGGCGGGGACTGGCCGAGCCGTGGGCGCTCGAGCTCGCCGGCGACGGCGAGGCCGCCGCGCGGTGCTGGTCGCAGCTCGGCTGCCCGTACGAGGCCGCGCTCGCACTCACCGCCGCCGAGACGGAGCAGCCGCTGCGGCGCAGCCTGGCCGAGCTCGAGCGGCTCGGCGCGACCCGGACGTCCGCCTGCGTGGCGCGCATGCTGCGCAGCCGCCACGGCGTCCGCGGCCTGGCCGTGGGGCCGCGGCCGGCGACCCGCGCCAACCCGGGCGGCCTCACCGGCCGCGAGCTCGACGTGCTGGAACTCCTGACCGAAGGGCTGCGGAACCGCGAGATCGCCGCCCGCCTCCACCTGTCCGAGAAGACGGTCCACCACCACGTCTCGGCCATCCTGCACAAGCTGGCGGTGCCGACGCGGGGCCAGGCGGTAGCGGAGGCGTCCCGGCTGGGCATCGGAAAAAGATAGGCAGACCTCCCGATGTGGCCCGCGGCTGTCGCACGTAACGTGACACGCCCACGAACGGAGGAGGCTCCATGAACCTGTACGTGATCCTGCGCCGGAGCGGCTGGTCGTCGGCGGCGGAGCTCGGCGAGGCCGCCGAGCGCTCGACGCGCGTCGGCGAGCAGATGCCCGACGACGTCCGCTGGATCCGCAGCTACGTGCTCGACGAGGGTGCCGGGTCGGTGGGCACCGTGTGCATCTACGAGGCCGAGAGCCCCGAGGCGATCCGCAAGCATGCGAGCCGCGCCGACCTGCCGGTCGACGAGATCATCCCGGTCGCAGACACCGTGATCGTGCGGCCCGACCCGCAGCCCGCCGCGGCGTGACACCTCACGTACCGGATCACGCGGGGCCGGCTCCGGCCGGCCCCGCGGGAACCATCCGGGCCGCCGCGTGGTCGAATGGCCATGTGGATCAGATCATCATCGCTCGTGATCGCCCTGGTGATGGCCACCGCCTGCGGGAGCCAGGCGTCGCCTCACTCCGGCCCTTCGTCGCCCGCCTCCGCCCCCGCAGCGCTGCCCCGCATGCAGGTGCTGCGTCTCGAGCCGGGCCACTACACCTATCGCCTCGGGCGTGACGTACGGATCGGCGAGGCGATCCGGTGCTTCACGCCGAGCGGCAAGCCGGCTGGGGGCGGGGGCGTCGAGCCGCGAGGGCGCGGTGTCGGATCGTCCACGGGCTTCGTCGCGATGACGTCTCCGGACGGCCGCGTGCAGGTCACCTGCCCCGCACAGCCCGGGAACGCCTGACCTTCTCGTAGGCGTCGAGCGCCCGCCGGCGCGCCCGGGCGTGGTCGACGAGCGGCGCCGGCCGCGGCCCGTCGCCGAGCCAGCGGGCGGCGTAGGCGCCGTCCGCGTCGAACCGGGACGCCTGCAGGTCGGGGTTGAAGATGCGGAAGTAGGGGGCCGCGTCGGCGCCGCATCCGGCCACCCACTGCCAGCCCAGCGTGTTGTTGGCGAGGTCGGCATCGACCAGCGTGTCCCAGAACCAGCGCGCCCCTTGCCGCCAGTGATCAGCAGGTCCTTGGTCAGGAAGCTGGCGACCACCATGCGCACGCGGTTGTGCATCCAGCCGGTGTGCCACAGCTCGCGCATGCCGGCGTCGACCAGCGGCGATGCCGGTGCGGCCGCGCTGCCACGCGCGAGCTCTGGCCGTCGTTGCGCCCAGGGAAAGGCGTCGAAGCGTGGGTTGCAGCGGTTCCTGCGGCGTGTGCGGAAAGTGGTACAGCAGGTGATGCGCGAATTCGCGCCAGCCGAGTTCGCGCAGGTACGGTTCCGCGTCGCCTGGCGGCGCCGGGCATCGCGTCGGTCGCAGCGCAGTGCGATCTGCGCGGCGAGATCTCGCCGAAGTGCAGGTGCGGCGACAGCCGCGACGTCGCCGGGCCGGGCGGTCGCGGTCGCCCTCATACCGGGCCGCGCGGGCGACGAAGTCGTCCAGCCGCTCGTGCGCGCCGGCCTCGCCCGGCGTCCACTCCTCGGCCAGCCCGGCGTCCCAGGGGATGTCGGGGAGCAGGCCGAGCTCTTCGAGCGCGAGCGACTCCGGCCAGGAGTCGGGCGCGTGCAGGGCCGGCTCGGGGAGCGGCTCCTCCGGCTCTCCCATCTCCCGCAGGGCACGCCAGAACGGCGTGAACACCTGATAGGGCTCACCGGATCCGGTCGCCAGCGTCCACGGCTCGCGCAGCACCGCGGCGCCGAAGCTGCGGCAGTCGGGCAGCTCCCGCTTGACGACGGCATCGCGGTCGACTGCCGCGGGCTCGTAGCGGCGGTTCCACACGATCGCGTCGGCGCCGGTCTCGGCCGCCAGGTCGCGGAGCGTCTCGAGCGCCGGCCCGCGCCGGATCACCAGCCGCGCGCGGTGGCGGCGAAGGGCGGCGTCGAGCGCGGCCAGCGAGTGATGCAGCCACCACCGCGAAGCCGCCCCCGGCGGCCAGTCGCCCTCCTCCTCGGGCGCCCACATGTAGACCGGCACGACAGGGCCGCGCGAGGCGGCGTCGGCGAGCGCCGGGTTGTCGGCCAGGCGCAGGTCGTTGCGCAGCCACACGATCGTCGTCACGGCCTCACGCTACCCCGCCGCGATTGCGCGCACTCGCAGGCGGCCGGTACGATCGGCGCCCCGACGGAGGTTCGCTTGCCCGTACTGCCCACCGGCACCGTCACGTTGCTCTTCACGGATCTCGAGGGATCGACCGGCCTGATCCGCGAGCTCGGCGATCGCTATGGCGAGCTCCTGAACGACCAGCGCCGGCTGCTCCGCAACGTGGTCGAACGGCATGGCGGCTCCGAGGTCGACACTGCCGGCGACGGCAGCTTCGTCGCGTTTGCGACCGCACGGGACGGGGTTTGCGCAGCGGTGGCGGCCCAGCAGGCGATGGCCGATCACCCCTGGCCGGCGGAGGCGGTGGTGCGGATGCGGATGGCGCTCCACACCGGCGAGCCCCGGCTGGCGGAGCAGGGCTACCACGGCCTCGGCGTCCACCTGGCCGCGCGCCTGTGCCAGTCGGGTCGGGGCGGGCAGATCCTGCTCTCGGAGTCCACCCGTGCGGTGATCGCCGACGACCTGCCGGCCGGGGTCTCGCTCGTCGGCCTCGGCGAGCGCGCGCTCAAGGACTTCGACCGCCCCCAGCCGGTATACGAGGTCCTGGCGGAAGGCGTCCCGGAGGTGGCTCCGGCGGGGCCGGCCGCCCTGCGGATCGTGCTCGCCGACGACTCCGTCCTGCTCCGCGAGGGTATCGCCCGTCTCCTCGAGAGCGAAGGCTTCGAGGTCGTCGGCCAGGTGGACAATGCGGACGACCTTGTCCGCAGGGTCGGATTCGCGAAGCCGGACGTGGCCATCATCGACATCCGCATGCCGCCCACGCACACGGACGAGGGCCTGCAGGCGGCGCGGCGGATCCGCGAGCGCCATCCCGGTGTCGGTGTGCTCGTGCTCTCCCAGTACGTCGAGGCCGAGTACGCGACCGGCCTGCTCAGCGAGCAGACGGAGGGCACGGGCTACCTGCTCAAAGACCGGGTGGCGAAGGTGGACGACTTCACCGACGCGGTGCGCCGGGTCGCGAGCGGCGGATCGGCGCTCGACCCCGCGGTGATCGCCCAGCTCGTCGGCCGCCGCCGGGTCGACGATCCGCTGGCCGCACTGACCGCCCGGGAGCGGGAGGTGCTCGAGCTGATGGCCGAGGGGCTCTCGAACCACGGCATCGCCACCCGGCTCGTCGTCACGGAGCGCGCCGTCGAGAAGCACGTGACGAACATCTTCGCCAAGCTCGGACTGTCGGCGACGCCCGAGGACCACCGCCGCGTGCGTGCCGTCCTGACGCTCCTGGAGGGCTGACCGACCGAACGCAAAGCGGCCCGCCGTGGGGCGGGCCGCTTTGATGCGTCGGGATGTGTGTGAGTGAGGATCAGTCGCCGGCGGCCTCCAGGGAGGGCTCGGCGCCGACCCGCGGCAGCCACCGCAGCGGCTGGGGCAGGTACCAGTTCCAGTCGCCGAGCAGCTTCATCGTCGCCGGCAGGAGCACGCCGCGGATGATGGTGGCGTCGATCAGGATCGCCGAGGCCAGTCCGACACCGAACTCCTTGAAGTCGACCAGGCTCAGGGTGACGAAGATCGAGAACACGCCGACCATGACCACGGCGGCGCTGGTGACGACGCCCGCCGTCGACTTGATCCCCTGGGCGACGGCCTCGTCGGTGCGCATGCCGCCGTCGACGAGCTCCTTCACCCGGCTCAGGATGAACACGTGGTAGTCCATCGAGAGCCCGAACAGGATCACGAACAGGAACAGGGGCAGCCAGGGGCGACACCGCCGGTGGGGGTGAAGCCGAGCAGCGACGAGCCGTGCCCGTCCTGGAACACGGTCACGAGGACGCCGTAGGCGGCCGCGACCGAGAGCAGGTTGAGGACGATCGCCTTGATCGGGATCACGATCGACCGGAACGTGACAAGCAGCAGCAGGAACGCCAGGCCGAGCACGAACCCGAACACGAGCGGTGTGTTGCGCGCCAGCATCGACGTCTGGTCGTGGTCGATGGCGGTGTCGCCGGTGACGTTCGCCGTCACGCCACCCACCTGGCCGACCGTGCTCGGGATCAGCTCGTCGCGCAGAGCTGGGCGAGCGCGTCTTGGATGCGCGGTTGGTGCCGTTGCCGACGAGCGGCAGGGCGACCGTGGTGACGGTATGGGCGGAGTTGGTGTCGGTCGTTGATCGGCTCGTGGGCGATGCCCGCGGCGATCGCCTTGCGGTCGAGGTTGCGCGATGGCGCTGCGCACCTCGGGAGCCTTCGTGTCGTTGGCCTGGACGACCACGACGGCCGGGCATCTCGGTGTCGGGGAAGGCCTGCTCCAGGTGGTGGTAGACGGTGATGCCCGGCAGGTTCGGGGGCAGGTCGTTGGGGCCGGTGGTGTGCACCTTGAAGTGCAGCGCGGGCGACGCGATGGCGAGCAGCACGGCCACCGAGGCGATTGCCGAGAGGCCGGGCCGCGCCAGCACCCGGTCGAGCACGAACGACCACACCCGCGACTCGGTGCGCGTGCTGCGACGGCGCACGAAGGGGATCCGGATGCGGCCCTTATCGACGTGCCGGCCGAGCAGTGCCAGCATGGCGGGCAGGGCGGTCAGCGAGCCCAGCATCGCGACGGCGACGACCATGATCGTGCCGACCGCGAACGACGCGGAGCTCTTGTCGCCGGTCAGGAACTGCCCCGCCATGGCGACCATGACGGTGAGGCCGGAGATGAGGATCGCCCGGCCCGAGGTCGCCGAGGCGATCTCGACGGCGGACGTCTCGTCGCGGCCGGCGCGGCGCTCCTCGCGCTCGCGCTTGAGGTAGAAGAGCGAGTAGTCGACGCCGACGGCCATGCCGATCAGCGTGATCACGATCGAGGTGTTGTCGTCGATCGGGAAGATGTGGCTGGGGATCGGCGACGAGCCCGATCGTGGCGATGACTGCCGAGATGGCCAGCAGCACCGGGACCCCGGCGGCGACGAGCGCGCCGAAGGCGATGACGAGGATCATCAGCGTCACGGGCAGGGACAGCGTCTCGGCCCGCTTCAGATCGTTGCCAGGAACTTGTCGATCTGCCGCGCCGACGCTCGCGTCGCCGAACTCCTCGATCCGCAGCTCGCGGGTGTGCCCGCTGGCGCCTGGGCGATGGCCTTCTGCACGGGGGCGACGCGGTCGCCGGCGGTGGCCGCAGCGCCCTTGATGTCGAACTCGACGAGCGCCGAGTGGCCGTCCTTCGAGACCAGACCGGCCTCGCCCTTGTCGGTCGCCGCCTTGATGTTGCGGACGACGGCGACCTGCGCCACCCGGGCGCGGACGTCGCGGATCGCGGCAGCGAACGCCGGATCCGATGGCCTTCAAGGTCGGGCTCGAGATGAGCGCCTCCTCCTGGGCCGGCTTGGGGAAGTGCTGCTCGAGCGTCTTCTCCGCGCGGCCAGACTGGCCGGTGTACTGGTCTGCCTGGCTCAGCTTGTTCGTCCCGACCATGCCGCCGATCACGACGGACGCGACGACGAACACGAGCCAGCCCGCGAGGACCGACTTCTTGTGCCGCGCGCTCCAGCTGCCTACCCGGGCGGCGACTCCTCGTCTGCTTCCTGCACGCAACATGTGGATGACTCCTTGTTGGATCGAAGACCGGGACGGCGCCCCGGTGTTGATGCGGCAAGACTCGGCCACCCGGCCTCCCGGCGCGGTGTTGCGGGCAGGTGGACGGAGGGTGGTCAGCACTCCGGCGGCCGTGGGGTTACCCACACCGCGGCCGGCCGGGTGGTCCGCGCCCGGATGCCGGGTTGCCCCACCGCGCCCGGCACGTGCCTCGACGAAGCTGCGAGGAGCTGTTTCACCTCATCGACCACGCCACCTTGGAGTCAGCCATGAACACCATCGACGAGATCATCAAAGGCCCCCGCCGGCGCGAGCTGGCCCATCGCCGCAGCTGCGGCATCGACGTGCGCCTGATCTGGGACCCCGCCGGCGACGACCTCACCGTCGAGGTCTCGGACGGCGACGCGACGGCCCTGCTGGTGCCCGTCGGCGGTCGCCCTCCGCTCGAGGTCTTCCGCCATCCGTACGCGTACGGGGCGGCATGAGCGCGCTCTCCGAAAAGAGTGTGGCTACCCGTATCGCCTGGAAACCCGGCATATGCAACGATGGCCGCATGGCGCTCCGCGTCCTGATCGTCGACGATCACCCCGGCTTCCGCGCCCGGGCGCGGGCGCTCCTCGAATCGGAGGGCTTCGAGGTGGTCGGCGAGGCCGGGAGCGGCGCCGACGGCGTGCGTACCGCCCGTGAGCTCGCGCCCGACGTCGTCCTGCTCGACATCCAGCTCCCGGACACCGACGGCTTCGCGGTCGCGTCCGCGGTCACCGGAGACGGCGGCGACGTCCAGGTCGTGCTCACCTCGAGCCGCGACGGCAGCGACTTCGGCGCCCTGGTCGGCTCCTGCGGCGCGCTGCGGCTTCATCGCCAAGGCGGAGCTCTCGGGCGCGCGGGTGGCCGCGCTGCTGCGGTGAACGCACGTCGCATCACGATCGCCGTGCTGGCGGCGCTCGTCCTGGCCACGGTCGCGATCTCCCAGGTGGAGGCGACGACCAGGACGCATCGGAACGGCGATATGTACCTCGGCTTCGGCCTACCCGTGGTGTGGGCGTTCGTGATAGCCGGCCTGATCGCGCTGCGCCGCCGGCCCGGGAACCGCACCGGCGTGCTCATGATCGCGATCGGCTTCGGCTGGCTCGCGTCGGCGCTGACCGACGGCCGCAGCGATGTCGTCTTCACGCTCGGCATGGTGCTCTCGAACATCTGGCCGGGACTGATGCTCCACCTCCTGCTGTCGTATCCCGAGCGGGAAGCTCGACCACCGCTCGCGCATCATCGTGACGGCCGGTTACATCGACACGCTCGGCGTCTCGCTCCTGCTCGTCCCCTTCTCGCAACCGCGAAGCGACGGCCTGGGGGCGAGCCCGCGGTCGGCCGAGAATCTCCTGCTCGTCTCGCACCAGACGGGACTCATCAATGTGGTCCAGGTGATCGCGTTCGTGGTCGCGCTCGTCGTGCTCGGCGCGGCCCTGGTCGTGCTCGGACAGCGCTGGCGGGCTGCGACGCCGCCGATGCGGCGCGTGCTCGCGCCGATGTATCTGACCGGCGCGATCGCGATCGGGGTGACGCTGCTCGTCGTCGCGATCCTCCAGATCGCAGGCGTGGTGGGCAACATGCTCGCCTTCTACGTCTTCTGCATCTCGTTCACGGCGATCCCGATCGGATACCTGTTCGGCATCCTGCGGACCCGGCTCGACAGCGGCAGCGCCGTGCAGACGCTGGTCGCGACCCTGCGCGACCAGCGCACCCCGGGCGGCCTGCGAGACGCGTTGCGGGTGGCGCTGAGCGACCCCACCCTCGAGGTCGCGTACCGGCGGCCGGGAACGGACGAGTACCTGGACGCGAACGGCGGGCACGTCGACCTCCGCGCCGTCGGCGGGCGAGCGACGACGGAGATCGAGCACGACGGCGAGGTCGTCGCCGTCCTCGTCCACGACCCGGTGCCACCGGACGAGACCGGCCTGATCGACGCGGTCTGCGGCCCGGCGGCGATGGCGATCGACAACGAGCGCCTCCAGGCCGACCTGCGCGCCCAGATCCAGGAGGTGACCGCGTCGGCGCGGCGCTTGCGCGACGTCCTCGAGAACGTGCATCTGCTGGCGGTGAGCCTCGACCTCGAGGGGCGGATCACGTTCGCGAACCAGCACCTCGCCGACGTCACGGGCTGGAGCCGTGAGGAGCTCGTCGGCAGCACCTGGCTCGACCGCTTCCCGACCGGCGACCCGCACTACCTCGACCGCGTCCGCGACGAGCGCATCCTCGTCCACGACGAGATGCCGCTCCGCACCCGGAGCGGCGAGGAGCGCGCGATCTCGTGGAGCAACACCCTCGACCGCGACGCGGCCGGGCGGGTGGTCGGGTCAACCAGCATCGGCGAGGATGTCACCGACCGCAACCGCGGCGTGCGCCAGGAGGAGACGCTGCGACGGCTGGCGACGATGGTCGCCGGCAGCGCCGAGCCCGACGAGATCTTCGCCGCGGTCTGCGAGGAGGTGGCACGGCTGCTCGGCGGCCAGACCGGGAACCTGGTGCGCTTCGGCGACGGGCCCGGCACCGCCACGGTCGTCGCCGGCTGGGCGGAGGAGTCCGAGATCCCGATGCCGATCGGTGCCGAGGTCGCCTTCGACGGCCCGACCGCGATCGCCGAGGCCGTCCGCACCGTCCGTCCGGCCCGGATCGACGACTACGCGAGCATCGGGGGGGAGCTGGCGGAGCGGCTGCGCGGCCTGGGCGTGCACTCGTCGGTGGCCGCACCCGTTGCCGCCGACGGCCGCCTGTGGGGCGCGATCATCGTCTCGACGACGGGCGACTCGATCCTGGCTCGCGACGCCGAGGCCCGCATCGGCCAGTTCGCCGAGCTGGTGGCCCTGTGCCTGTCGAGCACCGAGGCCCGCACCCAGCTGGCCGCGTCCCGTGCCCGCATCGTGGCCGCGGGCGACGCGGAGCGGCGGCGGCTCGAGCGCAACCTGCACGACGGCGCCCAGCAGCGCCTGGTCGCCCTGTCGCTGGCTCTGCGGATGGCCCGCGCGACCGTCGCCGCCGACCACCCGGCCGCCGAGCTGCTCGACTCCGCCGGGGATGAGCTGATGCACGCGCTCGAGGAGCTGCGCGAGCTGGCCCGCGGCATCCACCCGGCCGTCTTGAGCGACCAGGGCCTGCGGGCGGCGCTCGGCGCCCTCACCGGCCGCTCGCCCGTGCCCGTGCGGCTCGACGTCGAGCTAGGCGCGGAGCTGCCGCCGCCGGTCGAGGCCGCCGCCTACTACGTGGTCGCCGAGTCGCTCACGAACATCGCCAAGTACGCCGGCGCGACCGTCGTCGAGGTCGTCGTCCGCAGCAACGATCGAGGCGCGCGGGTCGAGGTGCGGGACGACGGCGTCGGCGGCGCCGATCCCGTAACCGGCACCGGCCTGCGCGGGCTGGCGGATCGCGTCGATGCGCTCGGAGGCGTCCTGCGCGTCGCGAGCCCCGCGGGCGCGGGCACGACCGTGACGGCCGAGCTCCCGCTGACGGCGCCTGGCCCGGAGCCGCCGGTCGCGCTCGGAGTTGGCGGCTCGGCCCTCTAGGTCTTCGCGACGCCGACGTCGGGACGCGTGCGCAGGGCCTCGAGCGCGGCCTCGAGGTTCCCGGCCCGCTCCTCGACGCGGGAGAGCGTCTCGTACGCTCGGGCGATGTAGGTGGGCGCTGCCCGGTCGGCCATCAGCCGGATGCCCTCCTGGCACAGGAACCGGGCATCGTCCAGCCGGCCCTCGGCGAGCGCGACCTCGGCCAGGACGGCGTACGCCATCCCGGCGGAGCCGGGCTCGGTGGACTCGGTGCGCTTGACCGACGTCTCGGCGTGATCCTTCGCGGCGGCGAGGTCGCCCGAGGCGAGGGCGGCACGGGCACGCTCGTAGCTCAGAAGCGCGAGCTCCACGGGGGCCTCCTCGCTCATCAGGGTTGCGGCGCGGTCGAGGTGCTCGGCGGCTTCGCCGAACTGCTCCTGGTCGAGAAGCACGCCGGCGATCAGGAGGTGCGCCCGGCCCTGCGCGCGCAGCTCCTCGCCCCGCTCCATGCGCGTAAGCACGCGGTTGGCGTACATCTCGGCGATCCGCGACTGGCCCTGCTCCGCGTACGTGCGGGCGAGCGCCCAGTCGAGCCGGATCAGGTTGGCGCCGTCGATCTCACGCTCGTGCCGCAGCACCCGCCGCAACACCTGCTCGGCGTCGGCGAAGCGGCCGCGGTCGGTGTAGGCGTTGGCGAGGTACGACCCGAACTGCACCATTAGGGCGGGGTCGACGGGCACGTCGGACACCTCGTCGAAGGCCGTCTGCAGCACCGCGGCGGCCTGGATCAGGTCGCCGGTGCCGGCGTGGGCGCGGCCGAGGGCGCGGTACAGCGCGGGGCGCTCGCGGGCCGTCGGCGGCGGGCCGCAGACGCGGGCCTGCTCCAGCAGCTCGACCGCCCGGGCGTCGTCGCGGGCGTCGAGGGCAAGCAGGCCGAGGTACTCGAGCACGCGGCTCTCGGCCCGCTGGTCGCCGAGCGACCGGGCGCCGGCGAGCAGCGACTCGAGGTCGTCCCGCGCATGTGGTTCGCCGAGGCGGGCGGCCACCTCGGCGGCAGCCAGGTCGGCCTCGCTGACCCGGCCGTCAAGCGAGCGGCCGAGGAGCTCCTCGATCGACGTATCGAGCCTGCGGGCGAGCTCGGCCAGGATCGTGAGCGACGCGACCCGGTCGCCCGACTCGACGCGCGACAGGTATGACGGCGAGCATCCGGGGAACGAGATTTGGCGCAGCGACAGGCCCCGGCGCTCGCGCAACGTGCGCAGCCGGGCGCCCAATGCTTTCGGATCTGGCACGTGAGTAGGCCGCGCTCGCCCCATTCGCCAGAGCATAACAACCGTTTTGTCATGCGGCAACGCACCTAATTCGATTGGTATATGTTGCCTAACGTAAACCGGTCGGACCGCAATTATTGTCGCCGCCGGTGGCCGGCGAGCACGGGTCCGGGAGCCGGCCTAGAGGTGGTGGCGGGCGCGGTCGAGATGCTCGAGCAGCTGCTCGCGCTCGGCCCGGACGGCTGCGAGCGCGGCCATGAGCCGCTCCTCGCCCGCGGGCTGCAGCCGGACGAGCACCGTGCGGGCGTCCGAGTTCCCGGTCGCGCGGGCGACGAGCCCCGCCGCCTCGGCCCGGTCGACGAGCTCGGTGACCGAGCTCGGGCGAGCTGGAGGTCGTCGCTGAGCTGCCCGATCGAGCGCGTCTCGGTGCGGTCCGGCGCGCCCTTGACCGCCAGCAGCAGGAGGTAGCGCTGCGGCGTCAGGCCGGCCCGCCGCACCCCGAGTCGCCGTGCGCCAGGAACCGCCGCAGCAGGCGGCGGAACTCGGCGGCCTGGAGCACCTCTTCCTGCGGGATCGGGCCGGGATCGGGCATGGGCCAATCCTACGGCGTGGCTTGCCGATCACAAAGCATCGTAGTACGATATATGGCAGTACGATGGAAGGAGGCACGATGCAACGCCATGTCGTGCACGAGCTCCGGCTGGGATCGTTCGCCGACGGTCAGGCTGCGGAGCTGCCCGACACCGCCCTCGTCGGTCGCTTCTGCACCGGCCAGGAGCACCCCGACGGCGAGGCCGATCAGGCCTGCTCGGAGCCCGTGGATCCCGCCCTCCGCCGCTTCCTGGCGGAGCTGGGGCGGCGCTAGCCCGCAGCGGCGCGGGCAGGGCGGTTGACGGCGGTCACACACCGGCCGTGATCCGCCGCAACGACCCTCCCGCGCCCGCCGCCTAGCCTGGGTCCACGTCGGGGTCGGATCCACGGTGACCGTGCGATCGGGCCCTCACGTTGGACCCCGGATAGGCGAGGGGTCGGCGACGGCCGGCCCCTCGTCCCGAACCTCACGGGTGATCGGCAGGTCCTACCGTGGGCCGCCGGCGGCGACGACATCGCTCCCGAGGGCCGGACGCCCTTCCAGCAGGGCCGGCATCGCGACGATGCGGCCGCGGGCAAGCCGGACAGACCCGCGCTCCTGCTCCTGCTTGAGAACACGGTTCACGGTCTCGCGCGTCGTGCCGGAGAGCCCGGCCAGGTGCTCCTGGCTGAGCGGGATCGTCACCTCGGAGACGGCCAGGTCGCCGTAGAGCGCGGCGAGCTGGATCAGGTGGGCGCGCACGCGCACGGCGACGGGCGTGTAGAGCGCCTCCACCAGGCGGTCGGTGGTGGCGGCGACCTGCATGACGAGCACCTGCTCGACGGCGTCGCGCACCTCGGGGTGCGACGCGCGCAGCTGCAGGAACGCCGACCGGGGGATCGCGAGCGTCTCGGCCCGCTCGAGCGCAACCACCGTGGCCGTCCGCCGGCCCTGCGGGCTCAGCACCGCCAGCAGCCCGAACACGTCGCCCGGGCCGTGCAGCGACACGGTGGCCGAGTCGCCCAGCGGCGTGATGACGCGGGCGGCGAACCGCCCGGACTCGACCCGGTGCAGGCTGTCGCCGGGATCGTCGCGGTGGAAGACGACCTCGCCTCGATCGAATCGCCTCCGCCGTCCCGCCCGCCGCAGCTCCTCCTCCGGAACCGCCCCGAAGACGTCTGGACCCACGTGCCCGACTCTACTTCATCGTGTGACGGATGTCACGGACCCTCGTGCGTTTCGGTCAACGACGGCAGGCCCCCCGGTGCCTACCGTGATGCCATGAGCAGCATCGCACCCGATCGAGCGCGGCTGGCGCGGCTGGAGGAGGCGCTGTCCGCGCGGTACGACCTGGCGTGGGTGCTGCTCGTGCTCGCTGCTGCGAGCGCCGTCGCCGGGAGGGTCGAGCCGCCGCTCGGATCCTTCTGGGACTGGGCGGCGGTGATCGCCGCGGGCGCGTCGGCGTTCGCCGGCGCCGCCGCCCTCGGCGCCCGGCGCGAGCGCGACCGCGCGCTCGACGCGTGGCTGATCGCCGCGTCGCCGGCGTCGTACGACGGCAGGGCCGCGATGCGGGCCTGCCGGATCGGGTCGCCGCGCGCACGCGCCGGGCTGGCGACGAGGCTGGAGGCTCTCGTCGTCCGCTCGGGCCGCGGCGGGCGGGCGGAATGCTTCCAGACGGGGCTCGTCCGGATGCATGCCGCCCGCCTCTGCGCGGTCGCTCGCCGGCTGCGTGCCGGCGACACGCCGATCTCGGCAGTGGCCCGCATCAACCGGCTCCTGGTAGACCCCGCCAGCCCTCTCGTGGCGCGGGATGCAGACGTCCAGCGGTTCGCCGTCTGGCTGCGCCAGATCGAGATCGACCTGGCCACCTCCATACCGGTATCATCACGCCGTGCCTTCGACCGACCCCAAGCTCGACCTGATCGCGGCGGTGCCGCTCTTCTCCGGCCTGAACCGGCGCGAGGTCGAGTTCCTGGGCAAGCTGATGGACGAGGTCGACGTCTCCGACGGGAAGGTGCTGACGCAGGAGGGCGCAATCGGGGGTGAGTTCTTCATCGTGCTCGAGGGCACGGTGCGGATCGAGCGCGGCGGGCGCGAGATCAACCGGCTCGGCGAGGGCGACTTCCTCGGCGAGATCGCGCTGATCGACCAGGGCAAACGAACGGCGACCGCGACTGCCGACGGCCCCGTCACGCTGATGGTCCTTACGAGGGCCGGGTTCGCGTCGATGCTGAGCCAGAACCCCGGCGTCGAGTCGAAGATCCTGCGCGTTCTCGCCAGCCGGGTGCGCGACCTGCAGCCGACCGCGCTCGACTGACGGATGCCGTGTCCGTCCGCGTCCGTTTCGCTCCCAGCCCCACCGGGTCGCTCCACCTCGGCGGCGCGCTGACGGCACTCGCCAACCGCCTGTTCGCGAGCAGGCACCGCGGGACGCTCCTCCTCCGCATCGACGACACCGACACCGAGCGCTCGGGCCACGGCCTGGAGGCAGGCATCCTGCGCGACCTGCGCTGGCTCGGCATCGCCTGGGACGACGGCCCGGTGCGCCAGAGCGACCGCTTCGACCGCTACCGCGAGGCGGCCGCGGCGGCGCAGGGCGTCGAGATCCGCGAGGGCGCGTGCTGGCTGCGTCCTCCCGGCCTGGCGCCGTTCGTGATCCTGCGCGGCGACGGCCGGGCGACCTACAACTGGGCGACCGCCGTCGACGACCTCGACGAGGGCGTCACGCACGTCATCCGCGGCAACGACCACCTCTCGAACACGCCGCTGCAGGAGACCGCCATCCGGGCGATCGGCGGCGAGCCTCCCCGCTACCTGCACCACGCCGTGATCACCGGCGACGCGGGCAAGCTCTCCAAGCGCGAGGGGGCCGGGTCGATCGCCGATCTGCGTATCGAGGGCTACCCGCCCGAGGCGGTCGTGAACTACCTGGGGCTGATCGCGACCTCGGGGCCCGGCGACGTGCTGACCATGGACGGCCTGGTCGAGCGCTTCGACGAGAGCCGGCTCGCCCGTGGCACGCTCAAGGTCGATCCGGCCCGGCTGCGAGCCCTCTCGACCCGCCATCTGGCGGCCCTGCCGGCCGACGATCTGATCACCCGCGTGCTCGACCGCTGCCCACCCGGGACGCCGCCCGACGCCGTGCGAGCCCTCGAGCCGGCGCTGCGCGGCGTTCACACGCTGGCCGAGGCCGTCGAGCTGGTCGAGTGCGTGCTGGTGACGCCGGCCCCCGAGCCCTTGCCCGAGCTCGCCGCGATCCGGGCGCGTTACCCCGAGCGGCTGGACGAGGAGGGGGCGCGCGCGCTTGTCGACGAGCTGCGCCGGGCCGAGGTGCCGCTGCGGCGGGCGCGGCGGGCGCTCACCGGCCGTGACCGCGGCCCGGAGCTCTGGGCCGTGTTCGCCGCGCTGCCGCGTGACGAGGCGATCCGGAGGGCGGCATGAGGCTGCGCGACTCGCGCACGGGCGAGCTGGTCGAGCTCGAGCCGGGCGCCGACGGCACGATCGGGATCTATGCCTGCGGCCCGACCGTGTACGGGCCCATCCACGTCGGCAACGCGCGCCCGTTCGTCGTGTTCGGGCTGATGAAACGCTACCTCGAGTGGCGCGGCCGGCCGGTGACGCTGGTCGAGAACATCACGGACATCAACGACAAGATCTACACCGCCGCGACCCGCGCCGGCGTGCGCTCGGACGACCTCGCGCGCGAGATGGCAGCGGCGTACATCGCCGACACCGAGCGGCTCGGCATCGGCCGGCCCGACCACGAGCCGCTCGCGTCGGAGACGCTGCCGGAGATCGTGGGCCTGATCGGGGAACTGGTCGCGTCCGAGCATGCGTACGAGGCGGACGGCGACGTCAACTTCGCGGTGCGCAGCTTCCCGCCGTACGGCGAGCTGTCCGGCCAGCGGCCCGACGACCTGCGGGCGGGGGCGCGGGTCGAGGCGGGCGAGCACAAGCGCGACCCGGTCGACTTCGCGCTGTGGAAGGCGACGAAGCCCGCCGAGGACACCGCCTGGCCGTCACCGTGGGGCGAGGGCCGGCCCGGTTGGCACATCGAGTGCTCCGCCATGGCCGAGAAGATCCTCGGGCGCCAGTTCGCCGTGCATGGAGGCGGCCGCGACCTGATCTTCCCCCATCACGAGAACGAGATCGCCCAGTCGGTGGCGGCCGGCCGCCCCTTCGCGTCGGTGTGGGCGCACAACGGGATGCTGCGGCTGTCCGGCGAGAAGATGTCGAAGTCCAAGGGCAACATCGACCTGCTCGCCGACGCGCTGGATCGGTGGGGCGCCGAGACCATCATCATGTTCTTGCTCCAGGCCCACTACGCGAGCCCGGTCGACTACGACG
This sequence comes from uncultured Actinomycetes bacterium, assembly GCA_963708365.1. GTDB lineage: Bacteria > Actinomycetota > Thermoleophilia > Gaiellales > JAICJC01 > JAICJC01. The sequence continues at coordinate 306,201 of CAVPSM010000001.1, read as the reverse complement.
ACGCGGCCCTCGAGCGGGCGCGGGCGGCCTGCGCGACGCTGCGCAACAAGCTGCGTGCCGGGTCGGGGAGAGACGCGGGCCTGCGTGACGCCGTGATCGCCGCGCTCGACGACGACTTCGCCACACCCGAGGCGCTCGCGCTGCTGTTCACAGCGCCGCCGGAGGCGAGCGACACGGTCGCGGAGGTGCTGGACGTGCTCGGCCTGGGCGGTCTCGCCCACGACGCGCCGCCGCCCACCGACGTCTTGGCGCTGGCCGAGCAGCGGCGGGCGGCGCGGGCGCGCCGCGACTTCGCCGAGTCCGACCGGCTCCGCGACGAGCTGGCCGGGCGCGGGTGGGAGGTGCGCGATGCCGGCGAGGAGTTCGAGCTCTACCCGCACGATGGCTGACGTCGTCTACGGTCGCCGGGCGGTGCGCGAGGCGCTGCGCGGCCGCCGAGACGTGGGCAAGGTGTGGTGCGCGCCCGGCCTGCAGGGCAGGATCGACTGGCTGCCGCGCGGCGCCCACGAGGCGACGCCGGCGGCGCTTGCAGAGCGGGCCGGGAGCCCCGACCACCAGGGCGTCGTCGCCGAGGTGTCCGAATACCCCTACGCCGACCCCCAGGAGGTGCTGGCCGGCGAGCGGCCGCTGCTCGTCGCCCTCGACGAGGTGACCGACCCGCACAACCTCGGCGCCGTCGCCCGCGTGGCCGAGTGCGCCGGCGCCGACGGGCTCGTGATCACGGCCCGGCGCTCGGCCCGGGTGACACCCGCCGTATGCCGCGTCTCGGCGGGTGCGGTCGAGCATCTGCGGATCGCCCGCGTCGAGAACCTGGCCGACCTCCTGCTGGCCGCCCGCCGGCCCGGCCTGTGGACGTACGCAGCTGCGCCCGGCGCCGCGCCGCACGACCGCTCGGACTACCGCGACGGCGCGGTGTTCGTGCTGGGAGCGGAGGGGCGCGGCATCCGTCCCCGGGTGCGCGCGGCCTGCGACGCGGCGGTCGCGATCCCGATGCTGGGCAAGGTGGAGTCGCTGAACGTGTCGACGGCGGCTGCCGTCCTGCTCTTCGAGGCCGTCAGGCAGCGCGGTGGCGGCTGAGCTCTACATCGTCGACGGGGACAACGTCTGCCATCTGCGCGGGCCGGGGGAGGACTACGCCCGTGCCCGCGAGCTGCTCGTCACCGAGATCGCGGGCTACATGGCCCAGACCGGCATCGACGCCGTCGTCGTCCTCGACGGGCACGGCCAGAACCGGTCGATCGCCCGGACGAGGGTGACATATTCCGGGCGCGAGACCGCCGACACGATCATCGAGCGCCTCGCCCATCGCGGCGGCGACGGCCGGGAGGTGACGGTCGTCTCGTCCGACGCGGTGCTGCGGCACGTCGCCCAGCGCAGCGGCGTTCACGCGATGAGCGCGCGCGAGTTCTCGGATCGGCTCTCGGCCGCCCCCCGGGAACGTTTCCAGCCTGAGAAGGGGCCATCTCGCCGGCTCCTGGGCGACGCGCTCGACCCCGCGGTGCGCGAGGCGCTCGAGCGCATGCGCCGCGGCGGGTGACGGACCTCGCCTCGATCAATTTGACACGGGAGGATCTTGGTGTAATAGTTCGCGCCGTCCCTAAAGCTGAGGTTGAAGGTCAGATTGACACTGATCGAGACTCACGGCTTTCCCTTTTCCCCCGGAGGTAGGCGGTGCCCAGGTCGAGTGCTGCGGTGCAGCTCCAGCGGCGCGTCCTGCGAGAGCCCACGGAGCTGTCCCTGATCGCGGCTGCGCGCAACGGGGACGAGCGGGCGATGGACGACATCATTCGCCGCTATCAGGGGTTTGTGCGGCTCAAGGCGAGCTCGTACTTCCTAGCCGGCGGCGACTCTCACGACCTCATCCAGGAGGGGCAGATCGGCCTGTTCAAGGCCGTTCGCGACTTCCGGTCCGACAAGGAGACGTCGTTCCGGTCATTCGCCGAGCTGTGCATCACCCGCCAGATCATCACGGCGATCAAGACCGCCACCCGGTACAAGCACGCGCCGCTGAACACCTACGTGTCGTTCAGCCACACGCCCGCGGGGCAGGAGGCCGACGCCGACTGCACGCTCGGCGACGCCCTTCCCGGGCCGGCCGTCGACGACCCGGCCACGTGCGTCATCTCGAGCGAGGAGCTCCAGAGCCTGCTCTCGTGCCTCGGCTCGACGCTCTCGTCGCTCGAGTCGCAGGTGCTGACCGGCTACCTCGAGGGCCGCAGCTACGAGGCGGTCGGCGAGGCCCTGGGCTGCGACCCCAAGACGGTCGACAACGCCCTGCAGCGCGTCAAGCGCAAGGTGCTCGCGCACCTAGAGACGCGCCGCGCGCTGGGCTGAGCGGCCAACCAGCCGGTAGGATCAACGCAGGGAAACGGGGCCTGGCCCCAGGCGGGGCCACGCCCCTGCGCTCCGTCCGTGCCGGGATAGCTCAGCTGGCAGAGCACCGCTCTTGTAAAGCGGATGTCGCGGGTTCGACCCCCGCTCCCGGCTTACTGATCCTCCCCGGACGATCTGTGACCGGGGAACCAGGACGCGATCTAATACCGGCGTAGCGTCATCACGGCTGGCAGGCGGTTGTACATCATCACGCCGAGTGGGAGCGTGAGGAGCAGGATGCACAACAGCCATGCGAGCGCAGACCAGAACGCGCCGAACCACCACCCGATCAGGATAAAGTACGCCGCGCGCCCCAGGAACCCGCGTTGGGCAACAGTCGACTCGGTGACGTATGCGATACCTGATTTGACCTCGTGCGTCGTGTGTACGGTCCGTGGTCGCAACGTGAGCACGCTCGGCAGGCGATTGAAGATCATGAACGCCACTGGGAGGCCGATGATCGTCAGCGCAATCAGATATGCGACCACGTTCACCGCCGCGGTCAGCCACCAGCCGATGAACACGAACCACAGTGCCCGGACGATGATGCCGTGGCCCTCCGACCGCCTGCCGGTGACAACGGGCGGCGTGGTCGGTCTGGTCGCCTGAGGCGGTTGCGCGGACTCGGATCGATGCTCGGGAGCGTCCACTTCAGAGGAACCCTAACTTCGATCCCGGGAAGATCCGCCACAGGGCGCTTCCGACCTCGCGCGGACATCCCGGGGCGGCCGCAGCCGCCCCGGGGTGCGCGTGCCCCACACACGCTCAGGTCACGAATGCGCCTTCACGAGCGCGTTGACGTGATCCGTGGCGTTGATGTAGCCGGCCGCCCAGAGCCGGCCGTTGGCCGGGTTCTCGGCGATCGAGAAGAAGACGCTCGGGCCGGCCGCCGACTCTGTCCACTTCGAGCCGTTCCAGTGCTCGACGACGGCATGGGTGTTGCTCGTCGTGATCGTGCTGCCGCCGTAGCCGACCGCCCATACATCCTTGGCGCTGCGGGCGAGGACGCCGTACAGCGGGTCGCCGCCGGTGTCGGGCGACGGCGCGCTGACGACATGCCATGCCGTGCCGTTCCAGTGCAGTATGAGCGGCCGGTAGGGCTCGGCCGCGTCCTCGTTGCCGACCATCCCCACGGCCCAAGCGTTGGTCTTCGAAAGGACGGTGACGCTGTGGAGCTCGTTCACGTCCTCATCCTGGGTGTTCAGCGGGTTCGGCGTCGGTGTCCGCACCCAGCTGCCGTTCACGCGGTGCTCGGCGAACGTTTTCGTCACCCCGGTGTTCGTGTCGAACGCCGATCCGACCGCCCAGACCGCGCCCTGGGCCGTCCCGACGCCGCTCAGGTACTCGGATCCTGAAGCGCCGGCCGACGTACTCCATGTGCTGCCGTTCCAGTGCTCGAGCAGGCCGCCCGCCGCTGTCCCGCCGCTCGCCCAGGCATCAGTCGCGCTGTGCGCCGCGACCGACTGGAGCACGCCGACGTCGCTCAGCGGGAAGGCCGGCGTGGGGACGAGCGTCCACGAGGAGCCGTTCCAGTGCATCGCGAACGTCTCATACGCGTCGTTGACGAGGTCGCCGGTCGTCCCGACCGCCCACACATCGTTCGGCGCCGTGCTCGACATACCCTCGATCTCGCTGTCGGGCCCGAGCGTCGTCGGCGTCGCATGGACGCTCCAGCTGGTGCCGTTCCAGCGTTCGAGCAGGATCTTCTGGCGATCGGGGTTCGGGAAATTGATCTTGTAGCCGCCGGCCCAACCGTCGTTCGCGGCGGGCCGCGTGACGGCGTTGAACAGGTTCCAGTCAGACGGGCCGGTGAGCGGGTTGACGGCCGCGAGCTTCGTCCACGGAGCCGCGGACGCGACTCCCGTCAGGCAGGTCGCCCCGGCAAGCGCGCCCACGAGGCCCGCCAGGATGATTCGATGCGTTCTGAACATCTAGGACCCTTTCGTTGTGGTGCAGCGCGCGCAACCTATGGCCGCGGCGAAGCGTGGTCTGTGCGCGAGTGCACGCGCGGAGTGTGATCACGGTCAAATACACTACGCACAGCGTCGTAACGTAACGAGTTAGATTTCCATCATGTCACATTACGCTATCCAGACGACGACGCATGTCGCTCGCTCGTGTCTCCTGCCACGAACACTCTATCGCTCGGCGCGACCGCCAGGGCGGCTCGGCTGTCACCGCATGGGTACGATCTGGGCGTGATCCGGGCCGCCACCACTCGCGAGTCGTGACCATCGTCCGTCCCCATCGCTCGCTCTGGCTGCGCGAGGCGCTCGGTGGCGAGACCGGCGGTGACGCCCCGGCTGCCGAGGGCGCCCAGCGGGCCGACGTCGTTATCGTCGGCGGCGGCTACGCGGGCCTCTGGACGGCGCTGCACCTCAAGGAGCGCGAGCCCGACCTCGATGTCGTCATCGTCGAGTCGGACATCTGCGGCGGTGGCGCGAGCGGCCGCAACGGCGGCTTCGTGCTCTCGTGGTGGCCGAAGCTCGAGACGCTGATCGAGATGTTCGGCGAGGGGGAGGGGATCCGCCTCGCCTGGGCGAGCGACGAGGCCGTGAAGGAGATCGGCGGGTTCTGTGACGCGAACGGGATCGACGCCCACTACACCCATGCCGGCTGGCTGTGGGTGGCGACATCGCAGGCCCAGGACGGTGCCTGGGAGGGGTCGGTGCGGACATGCGAGGAGCACCGGATCGACGCGTTCGAGCGGTTGCCGCGCGAGCAGATCGAGGCCCGGTCTGGCTCGCCGGTGACGATCAACGGCGTGTTCGAGCCGAACGCTGCCACCGTGCAGCCGGGGCTTCTGGCCCGCGGCCTGCGGCGGGTGGCGCTCGAGCGGGGCGTGCGGATCCACGAGCATTCGCCGATGGTGGCGCTCGACCGCGGGGCGCCGCCGGTCGTTCGCACGCCGCGCAGCGCGATCACCGCCGACGCGGTTGTGATCGCGACGAACGCCTGGGCGGCGCGGATGCGGGACCTGCGGCGGCTGATCGTCCCGCTCGGCAGCGACATCGCCGCGACCGCGCCGATTCCGGAGCGCCTCGCCGAGATCGGTTGGACCGGCGGCGAGGCGATCTCGGACTCGCACCTGATGGTCAACTACTACCGCACCACCCGCGACGGCCGGATCGCCTGGGGCAAGGGGGGCGGGCGGCTCGCGCCGGCGGGACGGGTGACCCCGTTCGACCTCGACCGGGCGCATGCCGCCGAGGCGGCCCGGCGGATGCGGACGATCTACCCGATGCTTGCCGATGTGCCGATCGACGCCGAGTGGAGCGGCTGGGTCGACCGCAGTGTCACCGGCCTGCCGGTGTTCGGGCGGCTGCGCGGGAGCGGCCGGGTCGTCTACGGCGTCGGCTTCTCGGGCAACGGCGTCGGGCCGACGCAGCTCGGCGGTCGCATCCTGGCATCGCTCGCCCGCGGCCTCGACGACGAATGGGCGACATGCGGCCTCGTGTCCGACAGCCACGACAGGTTCCCGCCGGAGCCGGCCCGCTACGCCGGCAGCCTCGCGGTGCGGGCCGCGGTCGACCGCAAGGAGCGGGCCGACGATGCCGGGCGCCGCCCCGACCGCGTCTCGCGGTGGCTCGCCGGCTTCGCGCCCTCGGGGTACTTCAAGATCTCCGAGCCTGCGGAATGACGGCACCGGGGCCGGCCCCGCCGGCGCGGTCAGTCGGGCAAGGCGGCCGATATCTGTCGCCGGGTGGGTTTGATCGGCCACATGCTCGGCTGCTAACCTCGGTCGTGCCCACGAAACGGAGGCCGATATGGAAACTGGGCCCGATTCGCCTTCCACCTCGCCAGGCACCGACGTGACGACGTATGACTCGAAGCGCAACGTCGCCACGGAGGGGTCACATAACGGACGCCTCTCGCCGGCCGAATCACCGGCGACGTCGACAGAGATCACTCCCGCGAACGCGCCGGACATCGTCGCGCCCCCGCTCCAGAGCGATGAGGATCCGGATCCGGGCACGGGCCTGAGCGAGCGCGTGATCGTGCTCGGATGCCACCTGCGTTACGCAATCGAGTGGACGTTCCGGTGGAACCTGCGGAAGCGTCAGAAGGCCGCGCTCGAGACGCTGTGGCGCATGCGCACGACCAAGAAGATCTACGCCTTCCTGAACAGCAAGGGATCGAGCGGGAAGACGGCCGGCTCCACGACGACGGGCGTCCTGTTCGCCGACGCCATCCGGCGCGATTGCGTCGCGGTCGACATGAACGACTCGCCGGGCGGCACCGCCAGGCGGCTCGGGATCCGCCGCACGGACACCCTCAACCTGCGCGACTACCTGCGCAAGTACCGCGGCGAGGAGCGGCCGACGGCCGAGAGCATCGGCCGCGACCTCGAGTGGACGCGCGACGCCGGCCTCTTCGTCATCTCCTCGGAGTCGGTTGCGAACACGACCGACGACCCCGGCGGGCGCGATCGCGTGAAGGAAGGGCTCGAGCAGCTCGCCGAGAGCGTCCACAGCGTCTTCTGCGACCTCGGCAACAGCATCAAGAGCCAGGGCAACTGGTCGGCGGTCGAGATCGCCGACACGCTCGTCTTCATGGGCAACGTGAACGCCGCCGACTCGGTGGTCGACTTCGGCAAGGACGACCCCACCGGCGAGGGCGACGACCTCATGAGCACCATGGACGCCTACCGTGGGATGGGCATGTCCACCAAGGTGCGCGAGGGGATCATCGTCATCCTCGGCGCGAAGCAGAGCATGCGCAGACGCTACGCCGACCACTACGGCGTCGGCATCGACCAGGTGTACATCATCCCCAACAACCGCTACATGCGGCGTGGGAACGTCGTGCGCAAGAACCGGCTGCCGCTGCCGGTGCGCACCGTCGTGTACGAGATCCTGGTCGCGATGGTGAAGGCGAAGCGCCCGCCCGACAGCGAGATCCTGCGCCCGAAACGCTCCGTCTATGCGCGCGATCAGCGCGTCGAGGGCAGGGGCGAGGGGTACAACGCGACCGTCGAGGGCGACACCGAGAGCATCCCGCGGATCGGCCCCGCGCCGCGGCCGGAAGCGTCATAACGCAACGCTGCTGAGTCGGCGAACGCCCCGCCGGTTGGGTGTTTCCACCCATTGAGCCGGCCTGCTCGGCTCGCATAGATTGGCTCCGACCCCCGCTGCGACCTCAGCCGGGTGGTTGACGCCAGAGGGCCGCCGGACGCAGGGGGCTGCGAAAGCTCACCGGCGGCCTTCAGCGCGTCAGGAGCAGATCTCCGTGAACGAGTCCCACGAACCCCGCTCGCACCAGCTCGAGTACGCGCGCCTCTCGGTCGCGCTCATGAGCGGCGGCGTCGTCGTGGTGAGCCTCGGCCTGGCGACGGCGCACCTGGCCGTGACGGCGGCGGGTGTGCTCGTGCTCGTGGCCGGTTGGCTGGCCGCGACCGGGCTGGCCGTCACCCCGAGGCGGCGCGGGCGCTGACCCCGAGGGCGCCGGCGCCCTCGACAACGTCCGCAGGATGACGTATTCTCGGCGTCGTGAGGCGACTGCGTCTGGCAGGTGTGTTGCTCGTCTCGGTGCTCTTCGTCATGCTGATCGCCCTCTCGGGGGGCGGCGCAGGCGGTGACCACCGGCACGGTGTCGTCCATGGGGAACGACCAGTTCGGGCAGCTCGGCAACGGCTCCGGCGGGAGCAGCGCGACGCCGGTCGCCGTCGTCGGGCTCACGAACGTCATCCAGATCGACGGCGGCCGCGAGCACGGGGTCGCGCTGCGCAGCGACGGCACGGTCTGGGCGTGGGGCCACAACCAGTACGGCGAGGTCGGCGACGGCACGAAGACGAACCGTCAGTCGCCGGTCCAGGTCTCGGGCCTCACCGGCGTCATCGCCGTCGAGGCCGGCCACTACTACTCGATGGCGCTGAAGAGCGACGGCACGGTCTGGATGTGGGGCTGGAACAAGTTCGGGACGCTCGGCGACGGCACGACGACGAACCGGCTGACGCCGGTCAAGGTCACCGGCATCTCCAACGTGATCGCGATCGCGGGTGCCCGCGACCACACGCTCGCGCTCGAGGCCGACGGCAGCGTATGGGCGTGGGGCGACAACGAGTTCGGGAACCTCGGGATCGGCAACACGACCAACCACACGACGCCGGTGCAGGTGCACACCGTCGCGAACGTGGTCGCCATCGCCGGCGGGCGCGACCACAGCCTCGCCCTCGAGGCGGACGGCACCGTGTGGGCGTGGGGCTGGAACCAGTACGGCCAGGTCGGCGACGGCACCAAGGGCGCCAACAAGCTCCTACCCGTCCAGGTGAGCGGGCTCACCGGCGTCACGATGGTGAGCGCGGGCGCCGATCACTCGATGGCGCTGCGGAGCGACGGCACGGTGTGGGCGTGGGGCCAGAACAACGACGGCCAGCTCGGCGACGGGACGAAGACCAACCGCCTGAAGCCGGTGAAGGTGTCAGGAATCGCAAACGTGATCGACATCGGCAACGGCCGCCTGCACAGCCTGGCCATCGAGAGCGACGGCTCGGCCTGGGCCTGGGGCCTGAACACCGACGGCCAGCTCGGCGACGGCACGAAGACGAATCGCTCGACGCCCGTCCGCATCCCCGGGATCACCGGCGCGTTCGGTCTCGGTGGCGGCGTCAACTACAGCATCGTCCTGCACTCGCCGTAGGTCGGGCTCACTGCCCGCGGGGCAGCAGCCGCCAGCCGAACGCGAAGAAGTCGTGGTACCAGCCGGAGCCGGGGGTCATCTGGTCGATCGTGACGCCGTCGCCGAGGCCGTGACTGTCGATCGTCCAGCCGTTCCCGAGGTAGATCCCGGTGTGGAAGATGTGCTCCCAGTGGGTGCTCACGCCGTGCGGCGTCTTGTCGCTCCAGAAGAGCACGTCGCCGGGCCGCAGGCGGGAGTAGGGGATCCGGCGTGAGACCGGGAGCGCCCGGGCCATCGAGTACGTCGTGCGTCCGGCGATGTCCGCGCTCCACGCGTGGCCGTTGGCAAGCCGGTAGCGGTGGAGCTTCAGCACCCACCAGACGAAGCCGGAGCAGTCGAACCCTCCCACGGCCGGGCGGCCGAACAGCACCTGGCGGCGGTCCGACGTGCCGCCCCAGACGTACGGCGCCCCGGCGAAGCGGATGGCGTAGCCGAGCACCTGGCGCTGGAGCGGGGTCCAGGTTGGCAGCTGATCGGCCACGGCCGCCTGTGACGCCGCCCAGGCCGGCGCCCACGACGGCAGGTGCGCCAGCTGGTAGGCCTCGATGGCGAGCTCGGCGCGCACCAGGCGATCCTGCGGCCACCATTCCCAGGTGTCGTCGCCGGCGGGGGCGTTCAGGCGAACGCCGAGGTGGCGGACGATCTGCTCGGCGCCGAATCCCAGCGGCACGCGCGCCTTCCGGCCGTTGGCCTCGTGCAACGTTCCGTACCGCGCCGCGGCCGCGTGCATCCCGAGCATGTTCACGATGCCGCTGTCGAACCCGTGCTGGGTGATGGTGCCCGTCGGGCCGCGGCCGGGGCCGATCCAGCCGAGCGTGACCGCCTCCCGGTACGGATCCGGCCAGACCGCCGTGCCGGTGCGCTGCTGGTAGGCGAGCGCCAGCACCTTCGCGGCGCCGAGGCGATGGATGAGCGTCGACGGGCCGAAGTTGTTGGGGCCCGCCTTCGTGACCCATCCGTTCGAGACAGCCCAGCGCACCTGCGGCCGGGCCCAGAACGCCGCCGCGAGGCGCCCGGTCTCGGGCTGCTGAGCCGTGCCTGTGCGCGCGGCACGGACGACGGGCACGCCCTGCCAGAACGTCCCCGGCGCCGGAGAAGGTGCCTGTGCGGCCGTGCTCGCGGCCGGCGAGAGGACAAGCACGGCCAGAGCGGCTGCCGGCCAGACGCGCCGCGCCACAAACACCACCCGTGAAGCCCAGACTCTCAGCACTGCAAACACCTGAGACGGCGAATACTGCATCATCGCCGGGCGGGTGTCTAGCGCGCGGGACGCTCGGGCGCCGGCATCGGCATGCCGCAGCGCAGGCACCGGTACACGACCTCGTCGTGCGGCTGCGCGCGGTGCGGGCGCGGATCGTGCCCGCGGCGGCCGCACTTCCATCGCCGCAGCACGCTCGGTTCCCGTGTCGGGGCGGGCGGCGGCACCGTCGCCCGGACGACGCGCGGCACTCTGATCGGGTCGGCTGGCTTGGGCGGGGCGGCCGGCGGCTCGCTGGGCGCAGTCGCTGCGTCCGGCCAATCGTGGAGGACGGCGAGGAGTTCTTCGGTCGACATGAGGAGCGTCGTCCCCCTGAACGCGCGCATGCCGAGGCGGCCACCCGCCCCGTTCTCACCGCGTTCGGTCGTCCAATCCGTCACGAGGGAAGGGCAACGCTACCGTCTCCGCGCCAATTGTCAACTTCTGGATGTCTAGTTATGACCGGCGGCCGGCGCGACCTAGGTCAGGCAGACGCTCGTCGTCACCCAGGCGGTGGCGTTGCCCACCGCGTCGACCGCACGGAGCTTCACCGTGAACGTCCCGTGGCCCGAGAGCACGACGCCCGCGCCCTGGACGGTGCTGCCGCCGTTCACGGTCGACTCGTAGTGGTCGAGGCCGGACATGGTGTCGCCGGAGCCGGTCGCGGTCAGGGTGACCGGCCCGGCCACGCAGCCACTCGGCGTTCCGACCACGGTGAGCGGCGTCGGCGCCGTGCGGTCGAGCTTGACCGTGTCGGTGGCGTCCGGCGTGGCCGGCGTCCACGCCGACGTGTTCCCGCCGGCATCCACGGAGCGGAACTGGACGAGCGTGGTGCCCTGTGCGGTCACGGCCACGGATGAGCCCGAGACCGCCGCCGACCAGGTCGAGCCGCCGTTCGTCGAGGTGCGGTACTGGTAGCCCGACAGGCCGGACACGAACGCGCTCGCGCCGTCCGTCGAGTCGCTCGCCGTCACCGTGGCCGAGGCCGCCGCCGACCAGCTCAGCGACCCGCCGGTGACCGTCGGGACCGATGCGGGCGTGCGGTCGAGCTTCACGATGTTGCCCGGATAGGCCGCGAACGGCTCCCAGTCCGACATGTTGCCGGCGTTGTCCACCGCCCGGAACTGGACGATCGTCAGGCCCTCGGCCGAGACCGTCTCCTGCGATCCGTCCGTCGCGCCCGACCACACGTTCGAGAGGTCGAACTCCGAGCGGTACTGATAGCCCTCGAGGCCCGAGCCGCCGGTGTCCGTCGAGCCGGCTGCCGTCAGCGTCGTCGACAGCGAGTTCTTGTACGAGTTGGAGCCGCCCGTGATCGTGGGGACGGTCGGGTCGGTGTGGTCGAGCTTCGCCGTGCCGCCGGCGGAGATCGCCGACCACAGGGACGTCAGCCCGACGCCGTCGACGGCCCGGAACTCGACCAGGGTCGTGCCCTGCGCGCTGACGTTGACGGTGTCGCCCGTCGCCGCCGCCGACCAGGTCGAGCCGCCGTTCGTGGACGTGCGGTGCTGGTACGAGGCCACGCCGCTGCCGCCGGTGTCCGTCGATGTCCCGCTCGCCGTGATCGCGAGCGAGGTCGCGTTCTGCCAGGTCGCCGAGCCGCCGCTCGTCGTCGGCGTGCTCGGCGCCGTCCGGTCGAGCCGCACCGTGCCGCCCGCGGTGACCGGAGCAGGCGTCCACGCCGAGGCGTTGCCGACCGTGTCGACGCTGCGGAACTCGACCAGCGTCTCGCCCTCCGCCGACTCGGGCAGCGACGTGCCCGAGGCGGGCGTCGACCAGGTCGAACCGCCGTCGCTCGAGATCCGGTGCTCGTAGCCGGCGAGGCCGGAGCCCGCGTCGGTCGACCCCGACGCCGAGACCGTCCGCGACGCCGCGGTGCTCCAGGTGAGCGCGCCGCCCGCGACGGCCGGCAGCGACGGCGCGGTGCGGTCGAGCTGCACGCTCGTCTGCGTCCAGGCCGATCCCCGGCCGGAGTTGTCGAGGGCCTGGAAGCGGACGAGCGTCGCGCCCTCGGCGGAGATCGAGGTCGACGCGCCGGCGGCCGGCGACGACCAGGTCGCGCCGCCGTCGGTCGAGGTCTCGTGCTGGTAGCCGGCGACGCCCGAGCCGGGGGAATCGGTCGAGCCCGACGCGCTGACGAGCACGGAGGCAGCCGTCGACCAGCCGGCCGTCCCGCCCGCGACGAGCGGTGCGGTCGGCGGCGTCGTGTCGAGCTTCACGGTGTTGCCGGCGCCTGCCGGCGCCGGCGCCCACGTCGACGTGTTGCCGGCGGCGTCGACGGCGCGCATCTGGACGAGCGTCGTGCCCTCGGCCGAGATCGCCGCCGGGCCGGTGTTCGCTCCCGACCACGTGCTGCCGCCGTCGGTCGAGGTGCGGGACTGATAGCCGGCGAGACCGGCGCCGCCGGAATCGGTCGACCCGGACGCCGACATCGTCACCGGCGCCGTCAGCTGCCACGACAGCGACCCGCCCGTGACCGAGGTCGGCGCGGTCGGGACCGTGCGGTCGAGTTGCACCGTGCCGCCGACGGTCACACCCGACCAGGCCGATGCGATGTTCGCGTTGTCGGTGGCCCGGAACTGGACGAGGGTCGTGCCGACGGCGGAGATCGCGGTCGACGAGCCCGTCGTCGCGGCCGACCAGGTCGTGCCGCCGTTCGTCGAGGTCTGGTACTGGTAGCTCTTGACGCCGCTGCCGGCGTCGGTCGACGTCGCGGTCACGGTGATCGAGGCCGCGTTCGACCAGCCGGAGGAGCCGCCGGTCGCGGCGGGGATCGACGGGGCGGTGCGGTCGAGCCGGACGGTCGCGGCCGCCGTCTGCGTCGCGGGCGTCCAGGCGGAGGTGTTGCCGGCCACGTCGACGCTGCGGAACTGCACCCACGTGTCGGCCTCCGCCGTGACGGTGTCGGTCGCGCCGGGCGTTGCCGTCGTCCATGTCGTGCCGCCGTCGGCGGAGCTCCGGTACTGGTAGCCGGAGAAGCCGGAGCCGCCGCTGTCCGTCGACCCGCTCGCCGTCACCGCTCCGGACGCGGCGTTCGCCCAGGCGGAAGAGCCGCCGCTCAAGGTCGGAGCGGAGGGAACCGTCAGGTCGAGCTTCACGGTTGCCTGCGTCCATGCTGACGTGATGCCGACGCCGTCGACGGCCGCGAACCGCACCAGCGTCGACCCCTGTGCCGAGACGACGGCGCTGGCCGCGGTCGTCGGCGCCGACCAGGTGCTGCCCCCGTTTGTGGATGTCTCGAACTCGTAGCCCGCGACGCCCGAGGCTGCATCGGTCGACCCCGACGCCGACACGGTCACCGACGGCCCGGCCTGCCACGCCGCCGACCCGCCGCTCGCGGCCGGAGTCGAGGGCGGCGTCCGGTCGAGCCGCACCTGGGCCGGCGCCGTCCAAGCCGACGCGTTGGCCAGGTTGTCCAGGGACGCGAACTCGACGAGCGTCGTCCCCTCGCCCGAGATCGTCGCCGCCGCGCCCGGCGTCACCTGCGACCACGTCGCGCCCGAGTCGGTCGAGGTGCGGTACTCGTACCCGGCGAAGCCCGAGCCCGCGTCGGTCGGCGTGCCCGTCGGCTGGACGGTCGCGGATGTGGCGTTCAGCCAGGTCGACGAGCCGCCCGTCAGCACCGGGAGCGACGGGCCGGTGGTGTCGACCATCGCCGTGGCGGCCGCGTCAGGGGATGCCGGCGCCCATGCCGAGATGTTCCCGGCCTTGTCGAGCGCCCGGAACTGGACGAAGGTGGTGCCGTCGGCGCTGACCTTGAGGCTTGCGCCGGCGGTGACCGCCCCGAACGACACGCCGCCGTCGGTCGAGCTGCGGTGCTCGTAGGAGGCGACGCCGCTCCCGCCCGTGTCGGCGGCGGCCGTCGCCGAGATCGTGACGGCGGAGGCCGACCACGCGCCCGTGCCGCCGCCGACCGCGGGGGCGGTCGGGGCGGTCGTGTCGACCCGCCACCGGTAGGACGCCGATCTGGTGGCGCCGCCCATCACGCGCACGGTGAACGTGTGCGTCCCCTGCGCGATATGCGAATAGGAGTGCGACTTGGAGCACGAGGCGTATTGCCCGGAGTCGAGCCGGCAGCTGACCTTGATCTTGCTTCCGGTCGCCTTCCATGCGAACTTCGCCGCCGCGTTCCGGGAGGCGGCCGGCGGGTGCGTCGTGATCTTGACCGTCGTCGCCGGCGCCGCGAACGGCCGCAGCACGTAGGCGCCGGCGGGGGAGGCCACGAGCGCGCATGCGGCGGCTGCGATGGCAAGCGATCGCAGGAGGACAGCGGTCGATCGGATCGGCACCTGGCCGCCGTCGGTCACGTGACACCTCGGAAGGTCGGGGTCGCAGCGCAGCTCTCACAGGTATCGGAATCCTTGGCAAAATAGTTGATATGCAAAATATATAGATCGAAACGAGGCGAAAGGCCGTAAGGTCGGCCGGGCTAACCTGCGCGGCAGCGTGAAGGAACGCGAGGCGGGATCGGGCACGATCGCGGGCGCGCTGTGGCGCGGCGCGTCCGCATGGGCGCACGAGCACCTGCGCCTGATCCTGGGCTGCGTCGTGATCTTCGGGATCGGCATCGGATTCGGGCTCGCCTTCGCCGCAGCGGACTCGCGGCCTGCCCCCCGCTCGACGACGATCGTGACCGTCGACCGCGGCACCACCGTCGGCGTCGGCAGCGGGTCGTCGTCGCCCTGAGAATCTGCCTGCATCTCCCCAATACGGGGGGTGTGCCGGCTGGGGCGCCCGTCTACCGTTGGGGCATGCCCGAGCTGATGCTCCCGCGCCTGATCGAGCGGGCCGCGACCGACGTCGACGGCAGCCTCACCGGCGTCGTCCGCACCCTGATCGCCGACCCGGCCACCGATGCCGAGCGGGCCGGCGAGCGGCTGCTCGTGTT
The DNA here is from genome assembly GCA_963708365.1 of uncultured Actinomycetes bacterium. Classification (GTDB taxonomy): domain Bacteria; phylum Actinomycetota; class Thermoleophilia; order Gaiellales; family JAICJC01; genus JAICJC01. The sequence continues at coordinate 291,025 of CAVPSM010000001.1, read as the reverse complement.
CGGCGCACCGACCGGCGGTGAGCTCGCGTCGCGCCGTTTCCGCATCCTGGGTGAGCGGTCGGGTCGCGAGTACCTCTCGTTCTCCCTCGCGCTCGAGGACGGCCCCGAGTCGCTGCTCGAGGCATTCGGCCTGCAGCTCCAGATCGCCCTGAACGGCATGGACGAGAGCTCCTGCGAGGAGCTCGACTGCTTCCGCGAGCTGCTCGCGGCCGCCCGCGCCGACGCCTGACCGCCCGCACCCCAGCGTCCCTCCTCCGCGCCCGCCCGGTGGTGGACGTCCAGCCAGGCGGGCGCATGTCAGGGAGGCACCCCCATCGCGGCGCGCGTGAGGATGTACTCCACTTTGACCGTGCCCGGGCTCCTCGGCAACCCCTGTGATGGAGTGTCATCGGGGGGACTTTTGCCCCCCACCGGCGAGCGCCCCCGCGCCGGTCGGGTTAAATGCCCCGATGCGGGTTGTGACCGAGTTTCCGCGGCGTGTCCGCACCATCGAGACCGAGCGGGTCGCGATGACCGACGGAACGCGCCTCGCAGCCCGGATCTGGCTGCCCGAGGACGCCGCCGAGCGGCCCGTCCCGGCCATCTTCGAGTTCCTGCCGTACCGCCTGAACGACGGCACGGCCGTGCGCGACTCGCACCACTTCCCGTACCTGGCGGGACATGGGTACGCGTGCGTGCGGGCCGACATCCGCGGCACGGGCGAGTCCGACGGGATCCTCGACGACGAATACCTGCCCCAGGAGCAGGCGGACGCATGCGAGGTGATCGCCTGGATCGCGGCCCAGCCCTGGTGCACCGGCGCCGTCGGCATGATCGGGATCTCGTGGAGCGGGTTCAACTCGCTGCAGGTGGCCGCACACCGCCCGCCGGCGCTGAAGGCGATCGTGACGCTGTGCTCGACCGACGACCGCTACGCGGACGACGTCCACTACGACGGCGGCTGCATCGGGTCGGACATGCTCCAGTGGGCGTCGTCGATGCTCGGCTGGAACGGGTGGCCGCCGGATCCCGCGATCGTCGGCGACCGGTGGCGCGAGATGTGGCTCGACCGGCTTCGCCAGGCGCCGCCGATGATCGAGCCGTGGCTGGCGCACCAGCGCCGCGACGGCTACTGGAAGCAGGGCTCGGTGTGCGAGGACTTCACCGCCATTGAGGCGGCGGTCTACGCGGTCGGCGGCTGGTCTGACGGGTACACGAACGCGATCCCGCGCCTGCTCGAGGGCCTGCCCGGGCCGCGCAAGGGGCTGATCGGGCCGTGGGCGCACGCCTGGCCGCAGGCCGGCCCGCCCGGCCCGACGATCGGGTTCCTGCAGGAGATGCGGCGCTGGTTCGACCACTGGCTGGCCGCGGCCGACACCGGGATCATGGACGAGCCGATGCTGCGGGCCTGGATGCACGACTCCTTCCGGCCCCAGGTCTGCTACACCGATCGGCCGGGCCGCTGGGTGGCCGAGCCGGACTGGCCCGCCCCCGGGGTGACGCCGCGGCGCCTGCACCTGAACGCGGACGGTCTGGGGGAGTCCGCCGGTACGGAGACAGGGCTCGACATCGCCGGCGTCCAGACCGCCGGGCTCGACGCCGGCTCCTGGTGCCCGTACGGCGAGCCGGCCGACTGGCCCGGCGATCAGCGCGACATGGACGGGATGAGCCTCACGTTCACGTCGGAGCCGCTGGCCGAGCGGCTCGAGATCCTCGGCTTCCCCGACGTCGACCTCGTGCTCGCCTCCGACCGCCGAAACGCGCTCGTGTGCGTGCGCCTGTGCGAGGTGTTCTCCGACGGATCGTCGGCGCTGGTCACCCGGGCGCTCCTGAACCTGACCCACCGCGAGAGCGACGAGCACCCGGCCCCGCTCGTGCCCGGCGAGCGTTTCCGGGCGACCGTGCGGCTCGACGCCACCGGGCACGCATTCGCCGCCGGCAGCCGCATCCGGGTCGGGATCTCGCCGACGTACTGGCCGTGGGCGTGGCCGTCGCCGGAGCCGGCGACGCTGACCGTGGTCGCCGGTCAGAGCTCGCTCGTCCTCCCCGTCCGCGCGCCCCGGCCGGACGACGCCGACCTCCCGGGGTTCGGCGAGCCCGAGGAGTCGGCGCCGCTGCCCGTCGAGGTCGTTCACGGCGGACCGGCGGGGCGCAGCCTCCACCGCGACCTCTCGACCGGCCGCGTCGACCTGGTCTACGACTGGGACGTCGGCGGCCGCACGCGCCTGCCGAACGGGCTCGAGGTCGAGGACTCCAACCGCACCACGTTCTCGATCGTCGAGGGCGACCCGCTGTCGGCCCGGGTGCACTGCCGCACCGTCGGCTCGGTCGGGCGGGGCGACTGGCAGGTGCGGAGCGAGACGGACAGCGTCATGACCTGCGACGCCGAGACGTTCCACGTCACCGTCGTCGTGCGCGCATACGAGGGCGAGGCGTGCGCCTTCGCGCAGACGTACACGTACGCATTTCCGCGCGATCTGGTGTGACCTTGCCGGATGCAAACATCTCGCAAGGGATGTTCTTCACCAGGCCAATCTAGACTTGGCGCATGCGGATCCTGCTAGTGAGCAACATGTACCCGAGCCCCGAGCGGCCCGAGTACGGGGTGTTCGTCGCTCGGCTGGCGGATGCGCTGCGGGCGCGCGGCAACGACGTGCGCGACGTCGTCCTGCACGCCGGCGACCGCGGACCGGTCTCGACGCCGCGGGCCTACGCCGGGCTCGCCCGCCAGGCCCGTGCGGCCGTCGCCGACCACCGGCCGGATGTGGTCTACGCGCACTTCCTCGTGCCGACCGGCCTCGTCGCGATCGCGACCCGCGTCCCGTACGTGATCACGGCTCACGGCGCCGACGTGCGCAACATCCGCCGCAGCCCAGTGGTCGCCGCGCTGACGAAGCCGGTGCTGCGCCGCGCCGCGGCCGTCATCTGCGTCTCGGAGTACGTGTCGCGGCAGCTGTCCGCGCCGGACGGCGTGAAGGTCGAGGTCATCGACTGCGGCGTCGATACCGAGCGGCTGAAGCCGGCGCCGCGGGCGAAGGGCAACGGCACCGGGCCGCGCTTCCTCTACATCGGCTCGCTGACCCACCGCAAGAACGTCGAGCGGCTGCAGCAGGCATTCGCGAAGCTGGGCGGGGGCACGCTGACGATCGTGGGCGGCGGCCCGCTCGAGGAGCGGCTGCGCGAGACGGCGCCGGTGGGGACGCGCTTCGCCGGGCGGCTCTCGCCCGACGGCGTCGCCGCCGAGCTCGCCAAGGCCGACGTCGTCTGCCTGCCGAGCCTGGAGGAGCCGCAGGGCCAGGCGATGCTGGAGGCGCTGGCCTGCGGCCGGCCGGTGGTGGCCACCCGCGTCGGCGGCCCTGCCGAGGTCATCACGCCGGACATCGGCGCTCTGGTCGATCCGCTCGACGTCGACTCGATCGCGGCGGGCATGCTGGCGGCGGCCGCGTTGCCGGTTCCCTCCAGGGAGGCCGTGCGGGCGGCGGCCGAGCACGCCCTCCCGGTCCAGGCCGGGAAGATCGAGGCCGTTCTGGCCCGGGCCGCCAACGGCGGCGGCCCGCCACCCACGAGCGGGGTCAGACCCCGAAGCGGCGCCGGGGTCGATCCGTAACCAGTTTGTGACACCCCGTGGCCTCTGGCCACGCCCGCGTGCGGCTATGGTGTTGGGGTGATCGAGGAGTGGCTGGTGCTGGTCGGGGGGTGCGCCGGCGTCGCCGGTGCCGTTCGGGCCGTCTCCACGCGAAGGCGGCGGCGCACGATTGCCATGCTGCCTGACCGGATCACGCCCGGCCAGGTCGGTCTCGACCGCTTCCCGTCGGGCGGCGCGTTCGTCCAGTTCTCGACGCCCTACTCGACGTCGTCACGGGTTTCGCTCAACCGGCTCGCGGCCGTCGCCGCGCACAGCCACGGGCGGGTGACGGTGATCGAGATCGGCGGCGGGCCGGGGCACGCGCGTCTGGGGATGCGGGCGACGCCGATGGTGCTCTACGTCGACGCGGCCGGCGTCGTGCGCCGGCGCTGGTCGGCGCCTCCCGAGCGGGCGGAGCTCTCCGACCTGTTCGCCGGCCTCGAGCCGCGGGCGGCTCAGGCGCCGGTGGTCGCGGCGGCGACCGCGAAGTCGCTCGCGTAGAGCTCGGCGACGCGGTCGAGTTCGGCTGCGGACAGCGGCGGCGTGTCCGGTGCAGCCGCGAACTCGTGCAGCTGGGCCGAGTCGTAGATGTTCGGCAGCACCGTCGTTACCGACGAATCCGCCAGCAGCCACTGGATCGCGGCCTGGCCGAGCGTGCGCCCCTCGGTCAGGAATCCGAGCTGGTCGACCTTCCGCAGCCCCTCGGTCAGCCACTCCTTGGGCCGGTGGCGGCGGTGGTCGTTCTCGCGGAACACCGTGTCCTTGGTGTACTTGCCCTCGAGCATCCCGGAGGAGTGGGGGACGCGGATCATGAGCCCGATCGACTCCTCGCGCGCGATCTCGATCAGCTCGCGGCCGGGATCCTGCTCGAGCAGGTTGTGGATGATCTGGGCGGCGCCCAGATCGCGCGTCGTGAAGGCCTCGATACCCTCCTCGCGCCAGCCGATGGCCGGGCCGAGGGCGACGGCGTAGGTGCCGATCTTGCCCGCCGAGACGGCCTCGTCGAGCACGGCGAACACCTCGTCCGAGCGGATCGCGTCCATGCGCGGGTTGTGCAGCTGGTAGACGTCGATGCGGTCGGTGGCGAGCCGGGCGAGGCTCTGGTCGAGGGCGTAGCGGATGTACTCCGGCGACCAGTCGTGCGGCCGCTCGACGTGGCCCTTGCGCTCCCACGGCGAGTAGATGTCGTAGCCGAACTTGGTCGCGATCGTGATCCGGTCACGGACGTGACCGAGTGCGCGGGCGAGTAGCGTCTCGCCGCGACCCTCGCCGTACGTGTCGGCCGTGTCGAAGAGCGTGATGCCCGAGGTCGTAGGCCTCGCGCAGGAGCCGGATCGCGTCCTCGTCGGAGTGCTCGCCCCACCATCCGGTCGAGATCGTCCAGAGGCCGAATCCGACCTCCGAGGCCGTGATGCCGGTCGACCCGAACTCGCGCGTCCTCATGCTCCGCAGTCTACGTCGGGCGCCGCGGGCGGGCGTCAGGGGACGAGCGGCTTGGTGTCGAAATACTCGGCCAGGCGCGCGATGCCCGCGCCGGAGAGCTCGACGAGGATCGCGAACGGGAAGTCGAACCGGTCGCCTCCGTCGCGCAGCTGCGACGCGAAGTAGCCGACGGCCAGCACCCGCTCGCCCTGTTCGAGAACCGGGTCGAGGGTGACGCGGCAGTCCTCGATCGCGCCCATGCCCTGCGTGAGCCCGGTCCGGATCTCCTCGCGACCGCGCAGCGGCCCCGGGTAGAGCGGGTCTTCGTACAGGCCGTCGGGCGCGAACAGGTTCGCGGCGGCGTCCGGATCGCCCTGCTCCCACGCGTCGCAGACGGCCCGCAGGGCCTCGGCCGGAGTCATGCGATGATGCTACCAAGGTGCTACATCCCACCATTCGCCGCTCGCCGTACTTCGAGCGCACGCTCCGCGCGGGGGCGTGCGACTTCATGGTCTACAACCACACCTACATGCCGCTCGACTACGGCCGCGACCCGCGCCACGACTACACGGCCCTCGTGGAGCGGGTGACGCTCTGGGACGTCGGCGCCGAGCGCCAGGCCGAGCTGCGCGGGCCGGACGCGCTCGCGTTGGCCGACTATCTGGCGCCGCGGCGGCTCTCCGACCTCGGCGTCGGCGAGTGCCGCTACTCGCCGGTGTGCGACCGGGCCGGGGCAATCATGTGCGAGTGCATCGTGCTGCGGCCCGAGCCCGACGTGGTGTGGTTCTCGCACTCCGATGTCGACCTGACACTCTGGGCGACCGGGCTCGCGCTGGCCCGCGGCGACGACGTCGAGGTCGCCGAGGCCGATGTCCCGCCCATGCAGCTGCAGGGGCCGCGGGCTGCCGACGTGATGCGGACGCTCGGCGGCGATGCGGCCGCCGGCCTGACCCGGTTCCGGTGCGGCCCGGTCATGCTCGCGGGCGTCGCCTGCGTCGTCTCGAACACGGGCTGGAGCCGCGAGCCCGGCTTCGAGATCTATCCGCTCGGGAGCGGCCGCGCGCCCGACGTCTGGGACGCGATCGTCGAGGCGGGCGAGCAGCATGGCCTGCTGATCACCGGCCCGAACATCGTGCGGGCGGTCGAGCAGGGGATCTCCGACACGCAGTACGCGACCAACTCCGACATGAACCCGATCGAGGCCGGGATGGGGAGCATGCTCGACCTCGACCGGCCCGACTTCGTCGGTCGCGACGCGTTGCGTGCGGTGCGCGACGACGGCCCGGCTCGGCGGACGGTGGGGCTCGTGTGCGACGGCGATCCCTTCCCGATCATGGAGCGGCACTGGACGATCACCACTGGCGACGGCGAGCCGGTCGGCGTGGCCCGCTGGGCGGTCCACTCGTTCGCGCTCGAGCGCAACATCGTGGTCGCGCTCGATCGCCGCCGGCGCCGACCCGCACGGCCTGATCGTCGAGGCGTCCGACGGGCCGCGGCGGAGCGAGCCGCACCCGATGCCGTTCGTCTGAGGCCGCATACACTGAGCTGAGATGGCGACCGAGACCGTCCGGCTGACCGAGCTCTCCCATGGCGCGGGCTGCGCGTGCAAGCTGCCCGCCGGCTCGCTGCGCGAGGTGCTCGCAGGGCTGCCGCGGGTCGACGTCGGCCCAGCTCATCGTCGGCCATGAAGGCGCTCGACGACGCCGCCGTGTGGCACATCTCGGACGAGCTCGCCGTGGTGCAGACGATCGACTTCTTCACGCCGATCGTCGACGACCCGTACACGTTCGGGCGGATCGCGGCGACGAACGCGTTCTCCGACATCTACGCGATGGGCGCGCGGCCCGCGTTCGCGCTGAACGTCGTCGCGTTCCCGAAGACGCTGCCGATGGAGCTGCTCGGCGAGATCCTGCGCGGCGGCGCCGACGTCGCCGCGGCGGCCGGCGCGGTCGTCGCCGGCGGGCACTCGATCGACGACCCCGAGCCGAAGTACGGCATGGCGGTGACGGGGTTCGTGCACCCCGACGAGGTGTGGACGAACGCGGGCGGCCGGGCGGGCGACGTGCTCGTGCTCTCGAAGCCGATCGGCACGGGGATCGTGACGACGGCGGTCAAGCGCGGCGAGCCGGATCCCGCGGTGGTCGACGCGGCGGTCGAGTCGATGACGACGCTGAACGCCGAGGCGGCCGGCGCGGTGCGCGCGAGCGCGGCCGCACGCCGTCACCGACGTCACCGGGTTCGGCCTCGTCGGGCCACGCCCGCGAGCTGGCCGCCGGCGCAGGCCTGCGGGCCGAGATCGACTGGGCGGCGGTGCGCCTCCTCCCGGCGTGCGCGAGCTGATCGCGGCCGGGCATGTCCCCGGCGGCACGCGCACGAACCTCGAGCTGGCGGCCGAGTACGGCGACTTCGGGCCGGGCCTCGACGAGGCCGACCGGCTGCTCGCCTGCGACGCCCAGACCTCGGGCGGGCTCTTCGTCAGCCTCCCCGCCGAGCGGGCCGCGGAGCTGCCGTGGCCGGTGATCGGGCGCCTTGTCTCCGGCGAGCCCGGCACGGTCTTCGTGGGCTAGACTTCCGCGCCGATGTCGTCCCATCTCCTCTCCCAGATCCTCTCCGGCGTCCAGGTGCTCCTCGGCGTCGGCCTGATCGTGCTCGTGCTGATGCACTCGGGCAAGGACGCCGGCCTCTCCGGATGCTGAACCCCGGCGGGTCGAGCTACGGCGGCACCGCGGTGATGGAGCGCAACCTGACGCGGCTCACGATCGTGGTCGCGATCGTCTTCACCGCGAACGTGATCGCGCTCGGGTTCCTGCTCTAGCCCGAGGCCGCCGCGTGGGGCGTTTCGCGGTTAGACTGCCTGGTCGCAACGCGCGCTGGTGGCGGAATTGGTAGACGCGCAAGGTTGAGGGCCTTGTGACCCGATTGGGTCGTGGAGGTTCAAGTCCTCTCCAGCGCATGCACGAAAGCCGCCCGGGTGGGCGGCTTTCGGCGTTTCGGGGCTCCTCTCCCGGGTCGGCGCCGGGCGCGTCCTGTAGCGGATTGTGTAGTCGACGGCGTCTGGTACTTCGCGGAACGCAAGCTCATCCTCGACCGCAGCGAGACGCGCCTCTTCGGCGCGCCCACGGCAGGCTGATGCCGGGTCGGCCGGACATACACTTCTCGCCACTCCTGCGTTTCTCGATGGATGCCCATGGCCACCACCCCTGACAGCCCCGCGCTGACCGCATCGCAGCTCGCGACGCTCGTGGACGTGGGCGAAGAGCGTACGGCCTCGGTGGGCGACGTCCTGTACCGGATCGGCGACGAGCAGTACCCGTTCGTCGCGATCCTCGAGGGCGAGGTCACGGTGCTCGACGCCGCGGGCAACGAGATCATCCGCCACGGGCCGTCCAGGTTCCTGGGCGAGGTCAACCTCTTGTCCGGCCAGGCTGCCTTCGTCACCGCCGTCGCGTCGACGCCGCTGCGCTACGTCGCAGTCGATCGTGAAGCGCTGCGCTCGCTCCTCTTCGAAGACGGGGCGCTCAGCAGCCTCGTGCTCGCGACGTTCATCGCCCGACGCGAGGCGCTGCAGCAGATCGCCGGCCTCGGGATCGAGATCATCGGCCCACACTCCTCCGCTCCGACGAGGCGGCTCCTGGAGTTCGCCCGCACCAACCGCCTGCCGTTCACGTGGCGCAATCCCGACGCCACCGACGACCCCGACGCCGTCACGCTCGTCTCTGGTATCGCCAGCGCTGACCTCCCTCTCGTGCGGCTGCCGGGCGGGGTGGAGATGTTTGCGCCGTCGCCCGGCGAGCTGTCACGGGCGCTGGGTATCGGCCGCGAGTTGGCGCCCCGAGAAGAGGTCGACCTGCTGGTCATCGGTGCGGGCCCGGCCGGGCTCGGCGCAGCGGTGTACGGGGCCTCGGAGGGACTCGACACCCTCGTCGTGGAGAGCAGCGCACTCGGTGGTCAGGCGGGCGAATCGCGGCGGATCGAGAACTACCTGGGCTTCCCGGCCGGCATCACCGGGTCCGAGCTGACGATGCGAGCGATCGTGCAGACGCGCAAGTTCGGCGCCCGCTCGGCGACGCCCTACCGGGCCGTGGCACTCGACCCCGGGACCGGCCGGCACACTGTCCGCCTCGAAGACGGGCAGGAGGTCACCGCCCGCGCGGTGCTCCTCGCAACCGGCGCCCAGTACCGCCGCCTCCCGGTCGAGGGGCTGTCCGACTACGAGGGGCTCAGCGTCTTCTACGCCGCGGGGCCGCCCGAGCAACGGCTGTGCGGCGCATCGCGTGTCGGGGTGGTCGGCGGCGGCAACTCCGCGGGACAGGCTGCGGTCTGGCTCGCACGCGGCGGCGCGCTGGTCACCCTGCTCCACCGCCGCGCAGACCTGCGCGAGACGATGTCGGACTACCTGATCCGGGAGCTCGACCGATACCAGGTCGCTGTGCGAGACGGCAGCGAGATCGCGGCGCTGCACGGCGATGGCGGACTGCTCGACGCGGTCACCGTCAAGAGCGGGGAGCAGATCCCGCTCTCGTTTCTCTTCCTCTTCCTGGGCGCACGGCCCTGTACGGAGTGGTTGAACGATGCGATCGCGCGCGACGACGACGGCTTCGTCCTCACCGGCCCCGCAGTCGGGAGCGAGAACCTGCTCGAGACCAGCGTGCCCGGCATCTTCGCCGCGGGCGACGCTCGATCCGGCTCGACCAAGCGATGCGCCGCCGCCGTCGGCGAGGGCGCGATGGCCGTGCAGTTCGTGCACAGCCGTCTCGCCCACCAGGCCGCCGCTCCCCAGGGGGTCACCGCAAGATGATCACCGTCGGACCTTCACTCGTCGACACGGTCTAGGGTCTGGGCCCGTCGAGTTCGGCTTGGTCCCGATCTGGGTCGTCGTTCGCGGTCACCACGACGCGGCCGACCGCCGGGCCGTGGGAGTATTTGTTCGGCGTTGGTGAAGCGGCCGACGCCGCCACCCATATGGTGTTAGCGTTGCCAGCGCAGTGGACGGTTCTGGGGGAACGCACCACGATGTGCGAGGGCTGCTGCCGCGTCGCCACGAGGTGGAAGAGTTGGCGGGGACGGCAGCGACCGGGCAGCCGCATGGCCGCGACCCGATCCGTCATGAACGCGAGGAGTTCTTCGCCCGCGTGACGAGGTTCCTGAGGCGGCAGAAGGACGGCGAGACCGAGGCACGACGGTGACCTCCCTGCGGTTCACAGGCGGCCCGCTCGACGGCCACACCAGCCGCACAGACGCGCCGGCGTATGAGTACCGTCACGTCGGAGGCATCTACCGCCGTGTCCGAACTCACCGCCGATCGTCGCCTCCGGGGGACGCTGTCGTCACCTATCGCTGGCGTTCGGACGAGGCTCAGGAAGCACCCACGCCGGCCGAGCTGGTGTCCATGTGGTGAACAATCGCTCGACGAGGTTTCAGGCGGCCGCGAGCGGCGTATAGTCGCGTCCGCCTCGGCGCTCACTCGCCCACAGTGACCGCCGCGCGACACCGGATGGCCCGCCGGTCGGGCCCGTGCTTCGGCCGGCGGGCGTCTCCTGCGCCGACCACCAATTGTCGGGGTGTCTCCGGCAGCTCCATGGCTCGCCTGCCTGAACCGGGCCGACAGACCGGGTAGACGGCCAGGGAGGCGACGGGGGCGCCGTCCACCCAAGTCGGGCAGTCTTCGCCGGACACCGCCGTGACGTCCTTCTTCACACACCATGGATTGCCGCTCCTGTTCGCGGCGGTCGCAGTCGAGTCGTTCGGAGTCCCCGTCCCGGGCGAGACGGCGCTGATCGCGTTCGGAGTCCTTGCGTCGCAGGGTCACTATCCGATCGAGTTGGTGATCGGCGTGGCCGCGGTCGCCGCGATCGTCGGCGACAACCTCGGCTTCTGGTTGATCGGCCGTCGTGGCGGCCGGGCGCTGATAGGGCGGTCGGCATGGGTCGAGCGCCGCGCCGAGCGCGTGCTTCCGCGCACCGAGAAGCTGATCGACCGCTACGGAGGACGGGCGGTCTTCTTCGGCCGCTTCGTCTCGGTCTTCCGGGAAACAATCGCCTGGGTCGCGGGTCTGGCGGGGATGTCATGGCCACGGTTCCTGTTCTGGAACGCGGCCGGCGCGATCGTCTGGGCGTCTGCGGTTGGGCTGCTGGCGTACTTCGGCGGGAAGGCCCTCGCGAATGCCGTCAGCCGGTACGGGCTGTATGGAGCAGTTGCGATCGGGGCGGTCGCAGTCCTGCTGGTGGCCGTACGAACGCTGGTCAGCCGGCACCGCACGCAGCTGTAAGTCCTTCGCCACCGGGCGATGCCGGCTACATCAGGGAAGGGCGGTTTCAAGCTCCCTGCGAGAGCCGATGCCGAGCTTTGCGAACACCTTGCGCAAATGCCATTCGACCGTGCGCGGGCTGAGGAACAGCTGGGCGGCGATTTCGGGTGGACTGCCCGTCGCGGGCGAGTTCCGCGATCTGCATCTCCTGCGCAGTGAGCTCGTCCCGCGTCTCGGTTTAGCGTTTCTGGGCTAGCGCCTCTGGCCGCTCTCGGCTCGGCCCGCGGCAACGCTCCCCGCACCAGCGAGGCTGTCGCTCGACGCGGTGGACACGATCGTGGTGCTGAGCACGCGTACCTCGGCTCGGGCCTGCATGGGTTGGGCGAGCCACCGTCGCGGGGTGTCTTCGATGAGGCACACCAGGTCGTCGTTGCCGAGGAACTGCCGCTCGATTCGAGACACCGTGAGCTCGCCCCCACCGTCCACGACGACATGGTCGCCCGGCTCGATCTGGTTGGCCGACGTGGCCAGCAGGATGGGAGTCGGGTGCTCTGGTAGGGCTGCTTCGATCGCGGCGACCAGCTGCTCGTCGTCCGGCTGGATCAGTGGCCGGAACCGGCCCACGACCTCGCCGCGCGGCGAGACGAGGAACTTCTCGAAGTTCCACTGGACGTCGCCCGCCGTCCCGAACTGGTCGGGATGGCTCGCCAGGATCTCGTAGATGGGGTGTCGCCGGCGTCCGTTGACGTCGAGCTTCTCGGTGAGCGGAAACGTGACCGAGTACGACTGGGCGCAGAACTCGGCGATCTCGTCGGCATCGCCCGGCTCCTGGCCGGCGAACTGATCGCACGGCGCACCGATGACCACCAGCCCACGGCCGCGATACGTCTCGTACAGCTCCTGGAGACCCTCGTATTGGGGGGTCAGCCCGCATCGTGACGCGACGTTGACGATCAGCGTTGCTCGGCCTCGTAGCGTCCGCGGGTCCAACGGCTCGCCCGCAAGGCTGGTCACGGGCACTTCATAGACGCTCGGATGTCGGTTAGGGGTCATCGTGGACGGAGTCACCGTCTACCTCCGGTCTGTTCGTGTTCGCGGTCGCGGTCCGGATCCGGCGTCACAGGTGCGACGACCGGGGCCGGAGTGTTCGATGTGCGGAGCGGTTGCTCGCGGAGAAGCCATGTGAGTGCGAACGCGATCACCGCCACACCGGTCGCGGTCAGGAAGACCGGCTGAAGCGCGGCTGCGACTGCGTGAACGTATGGCGTGTGGACGCTCGTCGGCAGGTGCTTGACGACCTCCGGGTTGGCGGTCGAGGGAATGTGGGCTCCAGCGGGAAGTCGCGCGGCCAACTGGTCTGCGAGACGGTTGGTGAAGATCGCGCCGAACGCCGCCACCCCGATGGAGCCGCCGATCTGGCGAAACAGCGTCGAGCCGGAGGTGGCGACTCCCAGCAGGCGGTACTCGACGGAGTTCTGGGCGGCCAGCACGAGCACCTGCATGACCATCCCCAGGCCGAGCCCGAGAATCACCATCACGGCGATCGTCTGCGTCATCGGCGTCGCTACCGTGAGTCGCGAGAGCAGATACACCGCGACCACCATGAGCCGCGGTGCCGGCGATCGGGAACGGCTTGTAGCGGCCGTAGCGGCTGATGATCTGGCCGCTCAGGATCGAGGTGATCAGCAGGCCGGCCATCAGCGGGGTGAGCGTCAGCCCGGAGCTCGTGGGGCTGCGTCCCTTGACGATCTGGAGGTACAGCGGCAGGTAGGTGATCGCGCCGAAAAGGGCGAGGCCGACGATGAAGCCGACCGCGCTCGTCACCACGAAGACCCGGTTGCGGAACAGCTCGAGCGGCAGGATCGGCTCGCTCGCGCGCTGCTCGACGAACGGGAACGCGACCAAGAGCAGCACGCCGACCACGAGCATCAGGATCGGCTCGGGCGATCCCCAGGCGTACGTCGTGCCGCCGAGGCTCGTGAACAGCACGATCGCCGACAGCCCGCCGGCGAGCACCGCGGCGCCGAGGTAGTCGATCCGGTGGGCGACGTGTTCGCTGCGGGCGTGGAAGGCGACGCCGATCACGCCCAGGGCGAGCGCGCCGATCGGGAGGTTGACGTAGAAGATCCAGCGCCACGACAGGTTGTCGACGAAGAACCCGCCGAGCAGCGGCCCGATCACGGTCGAGACGCCGAACGACGGCGCCGAAGAAGCCCTGGTAGCGGCCGCGCTCGCGGGGCGGGAAGATGTCGCCGACCACCGCCATCGTGAGCACGATCAGCCCTCCGCCACCGAGTCCCTGCAGCGCGCGGAAGGCGATCAGCTCGGTCATGTTCTGGCTGACCCCGCACAGCGCCGAACCGATCAGGAACAGGACGATCGCGCCCTGCAGCAGCGTCTTGCGGCCGTAGAGGTCGCCGAGCTTGCCGTAGAGCGGCCCCGACGACGGTCGCGGCCAGCAGGTACCCCGTGACGACCCAGGAGAGGTGCGACAGCCCGCCGAGGTCGCCGACGATCGTGGGCAGCGCCGTGGACACGATCGTCTGGTCGAGCGAGGCGAGCAGCAGCACCAGCATCAGCGCCGCGAAGATCAGCCGCACGCGCTGCTGCGGCCGGGAAGCTGTGCGGCTCACCCGCGCGCCGCCGTCGTCGGGCGCGGCGTCGTCGCCCGCCGCTGGAATCGCTGCTCGCGCAGACACCGCATCGCCTCGGCCAGCTGCTGCGTCGTCGAGCGGCGGCTCCGATCTGCGGCAGTTGCCGACTCCGCGCGCAGGCCGTCGAGCAGCCAGTGCAGATGACGGCGCCACGCGCGTGGGTGCCGCCTCCGCGGTCGCATCCATCACGGGCGCGAACGACCACAGGAGCAGCGTCAGATCCGCCAACCGTGAAGTCCGCGCGGAGCTGCCCCTGGGTCGTGCGCGCGCGCCAGGATCTGCTCGAACACCCGCGCATCTCTCGCCGCGCCTCGGTCAACCGACCCTCGCCCGGCGGATAGCGCAGGAACATCTCCTTCAACACGCGATCGCCGCGCTGGAGCTCCAGCATTCCCTCGAGGAACGAGACCAGGCCCGCCCAGGCATCGGCCTCGGCCAGGGCGGCCTCGGCCACCGCCAGGAACTCGTCCATGCGCTCGGCGAACATCGCCTCGACCAGATCGGATCGCGTCGGAAAGTGGCGGTAGAGCGTCGCGACGCCAACACCCGCTCGACGGGCGATCACGTCCAACCGCACCTCGACACCCTGCTCTGCGAACACCTCTCGAGCCGCCGCAAGCAGTAACCCGTGATTTCGCTGCGCGTCACGCCGCGAGCCTGGTGATCGGCGAAGAGCCTCGGCCACAGGCCCAGACTAGCAGCAAACGGACGAAGTATCCGTTTTGTGCCGGAGGCTCACGCCGACGCCAATGACATGCCCCTCGGCATCGGCTTCTCTCGCGGCCTTCAGATCCGCCTTATGAGCGCCCGCCAGGCTTGCACGCCACCGGGGTCGATGGTGACGTCGAACCGTGCCGCCTCGATCGATTCCACTCGCCACCCCCGCGCGAAGGCCGCCCGAATCTCGTCCTGCCTCACACGGCGCGGACCCCAATCGCCGGGCTGGCGATCACTGAAGCAGAGCATGTCGTAGCGCGCCCCGGGCCTCGTCGCGGCGGCCAGGCTCTCCACGAACCGCGCCCGGTCATCGTCGTCGAAGACGTGGAACAGCCCGCTGTCGAGCACCGAGTCGAACTGCCGGTCGAGCGCCGCTAGCTCCAGTGCGTTCCAGACCACGAATCGAGCGTTGATCCCGCGCTCGCGCGCCTTCGCTTCGGCGATGGCGATCGCCGCCGGCGCGGCATCGATGCCCGTCGCCTCAAGACCGTGCGATGCCGCCATCAGCGCGTGTTCTCCGGTCCCACACCCGACGTCCAGCACCTGGCCCTGCAGCGCGTGCGCGTCGGCGAGCTCCAGGAACGCCGGCTGGGGACGGCCAACGTCCCACGGGGGCGCGCCGGCGTACATGGCGTCGAACTCCTCCGGCCCATACCTCCGCCGTGCACCAGGTTCCTGGTCGGCATCCACGAACCGGATCATGGACCATCCACGCCTCTCGCCCGTCGTGGCGCGTCGATCAGTTGCCCACCGCCGGGTCGGGCATGATCAGGTTGACCTCCTGGGCACAGCGGCAGGCGGTGGCGATCTTCGCCGCCCACTCCAGGGCCGCCTCTCTTGAGGGCACGTCGAGGATGCTGAGGCCGCCGACCGGGTAGGTGCCGTTGGCAACCGTCCCGTCGCCGGCCACGATGACGGGCTCCACGTCCTCGTCCAGTCCGCCGCCGAACACCCACACGCCGGCGTCCTGGGCCTCCTTGGCGACCGCGTGCGCGGCGTCGGAGACGGCGGGCATCTCCTCGTCGGGTATGTGATCCATCGCCTGGTGCTTGAACGAGATCAGGTACCGCGCCATCTCATAACTCCCTTCTCGACGCCCGGTCCGGGCCGTCGCCCACACCCTGCTGCGGGGTTGGACACGGTAAGGACCGGCCGACCACCGAAAACTCATCGCTCCGGTCACGGGGTGGGCCGATGTCTCCAGACCACCGCCTCCCGCATCGAATCCATCTGCGTCACGGTTTCTGCGGGTCTCGCGCCGAGCCGCTCCGCGACGCGCCGGGAGCGGGCGTTGTCCGGCGAGATCAGTGAGACGAGCCGGTCGATGGATCGACACTCACGTGCCCAGTCGCGGATGGCTGCGGCGGCCTCCGTCGCGTATCCGTGGCCCCAGTGTGCGCGTATCAGCGCCCAGCCAAGCTCGGGCTGAGCATGACGTCCGGCCTGCTCCCAGGTCGACGCCGTCCAGCCGCGTGTGTCGTAGATCATCAGACCGGCCTGGCCGACTACCCGCCGATCGCTCGCGGTCTCCACCGTGAACGGGCCGATCCCGTCGGTGCTCCAACCGCCGATGGCATCGTCGATCATGGCTCGTGCCTCCTCGAGGGTCGAGACGGGTTCCTTGCCGAGGCCATGCATGACCTCTGCGTGCGCGAACAGGTCGTACAGAGCCTCCGCGTCGCCCCGGGCAGGCGCGCGCAGGCACAGCCTGTCCGTCGCGAGTGGCTTCTCGGGGAGCCGGTGCGGCACTAGCGCTGGATCAGGGCGAAGACGAGGCTCGCGGTCACGAGCAGTGCCGCGATCACCCACACCAGCCGTGTCATCTGGGTCTGGCGCATCGGTCAGGTGCCTACGCCATGTCGAACCGCTCGGTGTGCACGCGCTCGCCGGGCACGCCGAGGTCGAGGAGCGCACCCTCCGCCGCGTCCATCATCGGGTCCGGCCCGCAGATGAAGAACTGGAACCGGCGGAAGTTGCGGGGGAGATGCCTCGACAGCACGTCGCTCGTGACGTAGCCGGTCTCGCCGGTCCATCCCTCGGGCGGATGCTCGAGAACGTGAATCACGCTCAGGTTCATCCGCCCTGCCAGCTGGTCGATCACGTCACGAAACGCGACACCGTCCCAGTCGCGATTGGCGTAGACGAGCACCACCGGGCGCACGTCCTCCCGGTCGGCCATGGTGCGCAGCATGCTGAGCGGGCCGGCGATGCCGACCCCGCCGGCGATCAATCCGAACCCCGGCCCCTCCGACTGGTCGATCGAGAAGACGCCATGGGGGCCGTCGACATACACGGGGATCCCCGGCTCGAGTGCGGAGATACGCGACGTGAAGTCCCCCAGCGCCTTCACGGCGATCTCGGTCTCGGCCTGCTCGGCGCTCGACGAGAACGAGAACGGATGCTTCGTGAGCGAGAACGCCGAGCGGCCGAAGGCGAACCATGCAAACTGACCGGGCTCGAACCGGAACTGTGACCCTGGCGGCGGGCTCAGCGCGAGTGTCGTCGTCTGCCCCCGCTCGGCGCCGACCCGCTCCAGGCGCCACGGTCGCCCGCGCATCGTCCACGGCTTGACCACCCGCACCCACACGCCGAGCGCGACGAATGCGGCGGTCATCAGCCCCCACAGCACCTGCTTGATCAGCGAGCTCACGTACTCGTCCACGAAGTAGATGTGGATGAGCGCAGTCACCACGATGACCACCGCCAGCACCGTGTGCGCGCGATGCCACCACTCGTAGCGCAGGCGCAGCCGCTTCCGCCATACCGACGTCGCGACCAGCGCCAGGAGCGACAGCACCGCGGCCATGCCGAACCAGACCAGCGCAGGCGCGTTGATCGCATTGTGGAAGTTGAGCTGATCCCAGTGCGCCGAGATCGCGACGTGGGTGAGCACGAACACGAGGCCGACGTATCCGATCTGGCGATGGAACTGGAGCAGCGCGTCCTCGCCGAACGGCGCCGCGACGGTCTCGAAGCGGGCGACCAGGGCGAACTCCAGCCCCATCATCGCGAGGCCGACGAAGCCGAGCGCGACCGAGAAGTTGGTCACGAAGCTGTGGTCAGGCTGGCTCGCCCCGACCAGGGCGAACACGAGCGGTGCCAGCACCACGCCCAGATACGCGAGCACCCAGAACATCCCCCGCACGGCCAGCGTCATCCCGGTGAGCCCCTCCGCCCTCTCGAGAACGACCCTGTTGTACCACCGGCCCGTAGGCCACCACGATGACGGCGGTCACGGGCATCGCATTTACCGGCCGAAACGGGCCCGGACGACGAGGACGTCGTGGTCGCTGTGCGCGAACGGCACCACCACCGCTCGCGGTGAGCGCAGGGCGCGGCTCCCGTAGACCTGCTGGAGCCCGGGCGACTGGCCGGCCCGCGCGTCGGTACGAGTCCAGAAGCCGTCCGGGGCGCACGGGCTGCGGCGGTTGACATCGCCGCCGAAGATGACGGCGCGGGCGGGCGGGCGATGCCCCAGGATGGTCGCGAGCGCTGTGCACTGGCCGTCGTTCCCGGCGACCTCCTCCGGTGAGCGCGTGCTCAGGTGCGCGGTGCACACCTCGACGCCGTCGCGGGTCTTCACGCACAGCCATCGCCGCCGCTCGATGTCGGTCTGCGCCCTGAACGCGTGGTTGTCGGCGCGCGCGATCGCGGCCCTCGTGAGCACCGCGTCGCCGAACACGCCGCGACCGCCGGGGTCGATGCAGCGGAACGGCTCACCGCCATAGATCACCGTCGAGAAGCGCGGGTGGTAGCCGGTCTGGCGGGCGATCCGTGCGATGTCGCCGCTGCACCCCTCGCTCACGGTGACCGCATCGGGCTGCGTCTGGCGGATCAGCGACACGGCCTCGTCGAGCGCCGCGGGATATGCGACCTTGTTGGTGTAGCAGTCGGCGAGACCCGACAGGCACAGGTTCATCTGCATGAGGGTGTACGCCGAGCCGCCGACCGGGGCCGGCCCGATCGAGCCCGTCGCCGACGATCGGCCGCAGCCCGACAGGGCGGCCAGCGCGCAGCCGACGACCACGAGGCGGACCACGGGCGTCACGATGCTCGATGGATCTCGTGCCGGCCTGTGGGGCGCGTTACGTCTGGCCGGAGCTCTCGAAGCGCTGCAGCAGCCGTCCGGCGACCTCCGACTCCCGGGCGCGCCGGTGATCGGCGTACCGCTGCCGGTGGTCGGCCGCAAACCGCCCCGGCGCGCGCGTAGCCAGGTGCTCGAAGATGTCACGGGTGCCGCGGAAGATCTGCCCGTCCTCCGCCACGAGCACCGGGATCTGGTCGGTGCCGGCCAGCTCGCGCAGGTCGTCTCGCTGCTCCGGCCACGGCTCCACCTGGCGCATGACCGCCTCGATGCCGAGCTCTGTCAGCACCTCGCGAACGGCGGACGAGAAGGGGCACCATTCGGCCTGATAGAGGGTGACGGGAGCAGCGGCCACGCGAGCCGCAGTATCCCATCGCGGTCGCGGGCGGTACGATCGGCCGATGGCGACGGATCGCGGTTCGCGGCTCGACCAGGGGATCACGCTCCCGTTCGACTGGTTCTGCGACCCCGAGGTCTTCCGGCTCGAGCAGCGGCGCGTGTTCGCGGACAGCTGGGTGTACGCCGGCGTCGTCGACTGGGTGGCCGAGCCCGGCCAGTTCCTCACGACCCACGCGGGGCTCGTCCCGATCGTCGTCGTGCGTGACGAGGACCGCAACCTGAACGGGTTCGTCAACATCTGCCGCCACCGCGCGACCGTGGTGGCCGAGGGTCGCGGCAGGCGGATGTCGCTGCAGTGCCCGTACCACGCGTGGACGTACGGGCTCGACGGCTGTCTGCTGGCCGCGCCGCGCAGCGAGCTCGAGACGGGGTTCGACCGGGCCGACTTCGGTCTGGTGCCGGTCGCAGTCGACACGTGGGGGCCGTTCGTGTTCGTCAACCGCAACGCCGGCGCGCGCCCGCTGGCCCGCTATCTCGGCCGGTTGCCGCAGATCGTCGCCGATGCAGGCATCGACTTCGGCCGCATGCGCTTCCGGGAGCACGACGAGAGCGAGATCGCCGCGAACTGGAAGGCGGTCGTCGAGAACTATCTGGAGTGCTACCACTGCCCCACCGCGCATCCGAGCTTCTCGCGGGTGATCGACGTCAACCCGGAGACGTATGCGCTCACGGCGGAGGAGTGGTTCTCGAGCCAGGTCTCGCGCACGCGCGCGGGCGCCGAGCGGGAGAACGGCGGCCTGCCGTACAACCCGAGCGGGTCGGTGGGGGAGGCGCACTTCCACTGGCTGTGGCCGACCTTCACGATCAACGTCCTGCCGGGCCCGCCCAACCTGACGGCGTTCTACTTCATTCCGCTCGCCCCCAACCGGACGCTCGCGGTCTCGGATTGCTTCTACGCCGAAGACCTCTCCGAGGAGGAGATCGCCGCGATGCGCGAGTTCGGAAACCAGGTGTTCGCCGAGGATCAGGGACTGGTCGAATCGATCCAGCGCGCGGCGGCATCCGGCGGCCTCGCCGAGGGCCGGCTGATGCTCTCGAGCGAGCACCTGATCCAGCACTTCCAGCGGCTCGTCGCGCGAGCGCTGGCGTAGCCGGCTACCCCGGCCCGGGCCGAGAGCGGCCGCTCAGGGAAGGCCGAACGCGTACAGCGAACCGTCGTCCGAGCCGACGAACACCATGTTGTTCGCAACCGCCGGGGAGGACTCGACCTGACCGCCGGTGGCGTAACTCCACACCACGTTCCCCGACGTCTGGTCGACCGCGTAGAGCGAGTCGTCCTCGGATCCGACGTAGACGACGCCGTCAGCGACGGCCGGCGACGAGTCGACCGGCGCGCCCAGGTCGCGAGCCCACAGGAACGCGCCGCCGGCGCCCACGGCCCACAGGTTGTGGTCGTCCGACCCGAAGTAGCTGTTGCCGCTGCCGCCGACGGCCGGTGATGAGGAGATCGGGCTCGAGTCCGACGTCGAGAATGTCCAGGTGGGCGGTACCGGGCTCGTGCCGCCGGCGACCGGATAGACGTCCTCGCTTCCGTTCGGTGCCGTCGTGTAGACCCTGTTCTTGAGAATCGCAGGTGTGGGATGCGTGGCGTCTCCGAGCCCGTTCGCGAACCAGACGCCACCGAAGTTGGGAAAGTTCGGGTTTCGCTCGTATGCGACGAGTGAATCGTCGTACTGGTAGATCACGCCGTTCGGACGCACGGTCAGCGTGCCGATGCCCTCGTTCCCGCTGTGGGCGATGATCGCGCCTGTGGCCGCGTCCACGGCAAAATCGTTGAGGTCGTTGTTCGTGGTCGTCAGATACACGATTCCGCCGACCACCTCCGGTGAGGCCTCGATCGGCCCGTCCATCGTCACCCCCCAATCGACGTGGCCGGTCGCAGCATCGAGGGCGAACAAGCCGCCGCCCATCGTCCCTAGGTAGACCACGCCGTCCGACACGGTCGGGGACGAGACGATCGCGTCGCCGGGGTCGAACCGCCAGACGAGGGCGCCGGTGGTCGCATCGACGGCGTAGAGATGCGTATCGGTCGACCCGAAATAGACGATGCCGTTCACGACGGCGGGCGACGACTCCACCTCGCCTCCCGTCGGGAACGACCACTTCTTGACCAGGCCCGTGACCGCGGATGGGGTCAGCAACGGGGCGCTGCCGACGCCCTGGTGGAGCGTGTCCTGGTGGAATGTGGACCAGTCGCCGATCAGCAGGATCGTGGCGATGACCGATCCGGCGTTGGGGTCGAGCACGCCGATGCGGGCGCGGCCCGGGCCGAGGGTCGCGGCGACGGCCACGTTCTGGTTGGCGTTGCCGTTCTGGTCGGTACGCAGGTCGGCGACGATCAGCGTCTTCTTTCCGATCTTGAGCGTCACCGGCAGCACGTGATCGGGTGTGAGTCCGGACGCGGCGAGAATGAACGTGCCACCGGGCCAGACGGACGCCGGCGCTACCGAGAGCCCCGCCGTGACCCGGAAAGGCGCGGGACCGGACACCCGAAGGCCGGTCGGGTCGGTCACCGTGACCGGGCCGGTGACGGCGAGCGGCGGAACGGTCACATGGATGCGGGTCGCCGTCGCGGCGACGATCGCCGCCGGCCGTCCGCCCAGCGTCACCGTGTCCGCCGCGGAGAACCCGGTGCCGGCGATCGTGACCCTGTGCCCGACCGCACCCGACAGTGGAGTGAACGAGGTGATCCTCAGGCCCGCCGCCATCGCCGCGGGCGGGACCGCGATCACGGTCAGGATCACCGATCCGAGGAGCCCAAGCCTCACCGTCGTGCGCAGCACTGCCCACCTCCAGATTCGCGCGGCGAGCGTAGCAGAAACGGGAAAGTCCGGTTTAAATCTCGACCGGGTCGAACAGGCTCCTGCGGACGTATCTCCCATGCCCGGGCTTCGTCACGATCGTCCCGTCGTCGAACACGACGGTGCCCCGTGACAGCGTCACCCGCGGCGAGCCGTGGAGCTCCTGGCCCTCGTAGATGTCGTAGTCGACGTTCATGAACGACGTGGCGGTGCCGAACACGTGGCGGCGGTTCGGGTCGAAGACGACGATGTCCGCATCGGCTCCCGCCTCGATGACGCCCTTCCGCGGATAGAGCCCGAACATCTTCGCGATCGCCGTCGAGGTGATCTCGACGACACGGTTCATCGAGAGGCGTCCCTCGCGGACGCCGTGCTCCCACATCATCGGGAGACGATGCTGGATCGCCGCGAGGCCGTTCGGGATCTTCGAGAAGTCGCCCAGCCCGAGCCGCTTCTGCTCGTCGTTGAACGGGCAGTGGTCGGTCGAGATGCTCTGCAGGTGGTCGAACCGCAGCGCATCCCACAGGAAGGGCTGGTTGGACGCGTCGCGCAGCGGCGGCGAGCACACGTACCGCGCCCCGACGAAGTCCGGCCGGCGCAGGTCGTCGATCGAGTTGAAGAGGTACTGGATGCAGGTCTCGCCGTAGGCGGCCACCCCGCGGCTGCGGGCGCGGATGATCTCCTCCGCCGCGTCGCGGCAGGAGACGTGGACGACGAAGACGGGCGCGCCGGCGAACTCGGCCAGCCGCACCGCGCGGCCGGTCGCCTCGGCCTCCATCGTCTCGGGCCGGGTCAGCGCGTGGTGAATCGGATCGGTCTGCCCGTTCGCGAGCGCCGTGTTCACGAGGTGCTGGATCGCGAACCCGTTCTCGCAGTGCACCATCACCAGCGTCTCGAGCTCCCGCGAGTGCTCGAGCACGGCCAGGAACTGGTCGTCGGTGACCATGAGCACGTTGGGGTAGGCGAGGAACACCTTGAAGCTCGTGATGCCCTCGTCGACCATCGAGCCCATGTCGGCGATGGTCTCCTTGTCGGCGTTCGTGATCGCCATGTGGAAGCCGTAGTCGACGTGGGCGGCGCCCTCGGCGCGGCCCATCCACTCCTCCAGCGAGCTGCGCAGCCCGTTGGGGTGCATCTGCAGGGCGAAGTCGACGATGCACGTCGTCCCGCCGGCGGCCGCCGCCTGGGTGCCGGTGTCGTAGTCGTCGGAGCTGTGCGTGCCGCCGAACGGCATCGACATGTGGGTGTGGTTGTCGATCGCCCCCGGGAGGACGAAGCATCCGGTCGCGTCGATCACCTCGGCGTCGACGTCGGCGAAGGTGCCGACCCCAGCGATGGTCTCGCCGTCGATGAGCACGTTCGCCTCGGACGTCCCCGCCGCGTTCACCACGGTGCCGCCACGGATGATCTTCCTCATCGCTTCCTCCTCGCCTATCCGGCCGCGACCAGATCGATCGCATGACCCACCGTCTGCGCGTACGCCCGGATCGCCAGCTCGAGGTGCTCGATCGGCGTGTCCTCCTCCTTGGCGTGGCTGATCCCGTTCGTGGACGACGAGAACAGCATCACCGTCGGGACGAGCCGCGCCATCTCCGCGGCGTCGTGCAGCGGGCCGGACGGCAGCGCGTGATCGGTGCCGCTCACCGCCTGGCAGGAGCGCCGCGCCGCCGCGATCAGATCCGGGTCGAACGGGATCGGCTCGATCTGCCAGATGCGCTCCCATTCGACCGCGCACTTCTCGCTGGCCGCGGCCTCGTCGGCGCTCGCCTTCGCCTCGGCGAGCATGGCGGCCAGCTCGCCGGCGTCGAGGTGGCGCTGGTCGAGCAGCACGGTCGTCACCCCGGGGATCACGGTCGCCACGCCCGGGACGCAGTCGGCCGCGCCGACCGTGGCGACGCCCTTGTGGCGGACGGCGCCGTCGCGGGCTGCGAGCGCGAACCGGGCGGCGGCCAGGAACGAGTCGCGCCTGACCGGCATCGGCGTCGAGCCGGAGTGCGCGGCCTGCCCGGTGAAGACGACGCGGTGCCGCTCGACGCCGAACGTGCCGAGCACCGTCCCGACCGCGAGGCCGGCGGCTTCGAGCACCGGCCCCTGCTCGATGTGGAGCTCCAGGTACGCCCGTACATCGGCCAGCCGGCTGGCGGCCGCGTGGGCGGCGTCGAGGTCGACGCCGTACTCGGCGACCACATCGGCCAGCCGATCGCCTGCCGCGTCGTGCAGGTCGCGCACGTCGCCGGGCTTGATGCTGCCGCTGAGCCAGGACGAGCCGAACAGGCTGCGGCCGAAGCGCGCGCCCTCCTCGTCGGCGAAGTCGATCAGCGAGACCGTGCACGGCGGCGTGCCCGCCTCGGCGATCGTTCGCAGCACCTCGAGCGCTCCCAGCACGCCGAGGGCGCCGTCGAGCCAGCCGCCGTTCGGCACCGAGTCGATGTGCGAGCCGATCACGACCGTCTCCGGCCGCGCGCCTTCCAGGCGTGCCCACAGGTTGCCGGCCTCGTCGACGTCGACAGTGACCGGCAGCGCGGACAGCCGCTCCCGCAGGAAGGAGCGGGCGCTGTCCCACTCCGACGTCCAGCACAGCCGGCGGGCGCCGCCGGGGCCGCCCGTGAGGTCGGCGAGCGCGCCCAGGTCGGCGATGGCGCGATCGGGGCGTGCGGCGATGTCCAACTCGCTCAGGCCTCCCGTTTGAAGAGGGGGATGATGTGCTCGCCGTAGGCGCGCAGGATCTCCTCGCGGTGGCCCGTCATGAGGTAGATGTTGAACTGCTTCACCCCGTGCGCCTCGAGCGTGCGCAGCTTGGCGATGTGATCCTCGATCGAGCCGAGGATGCAGAAGCGGTCGCAGGTCTCGTCGTCGACGAACTCGCCGTGCTTGGCCCCTTGCCGGCTGTGGTCGGCGTAGTCGTAGCCCTCGCGCCGCGCCAGGTAGCTCGTGAGGCTCTCCGGCAGCATCGACTGGTCGTAGCGCTTGAGCAGGTCGACGACGTGGTTCGAGACCATCGCCGGGAACCAGCGGACGGCGTCGCGGGCCACCCCCATGTCGTCGCCGATCGCCACGGGTGCGCAGACGATCGGCGCGAGGTCGAGCGGAGCCCGCCCGCCCTTCTCGGCCGCGGCCCGGGCCTGGCCCATGATCCAGTCGAGGATGTCCGGGTCGGCCAGCTGGATCACGACGCCGTCCGCCTGGCGGCCGGCGACGCCGAGCGCCCGGGGGCCGTAGCCCGCCACCCAGATCCGGATCTCGGGCCGGTCCTTCGCCCATTCGAGGACGATGTCCTTGCCGTTCCAGGTCACCGGGCGGCCGTTCGCCATGTCCCGGATTAGCGCCGTCGCAGCCTCGAACTCCGCGATCTTCACGGGCTCGAGTCCGATGGTGCGGCGGGCCGAGTCGCCCCGCCCGATCATCACGACCACCCGGCCCGGGATGATCGTGTTCAGGGTGGCGTGGAAGCTGGCGGTGACGGTCGGCTCACGGGTGCCGGGGTTCGTGACGCAGAAGCCGAGGCCGATCCGCTCCGTCTGCACCGCCGCGGCGGTGACGAGGACACACCCCTCCTGCCAGAGGATGTGCGAGTCGTAGGTGTATGCCCAGTCGAACCCGCACTCCTCCGCGAGCTGGACGAGCTCGACGAACCGGGAGCACGGTGGGTCGGGAAGGATCGTGACGCCGAACTCGATTGGAGACCTCCTCAATCACGGCACGCCTCGGCCGTCCGGCCACACTATCAGCCCCGACGAGCACGTTTGGGGCCGGCCGCGGGTCAGCTGAGGAAGCGCGGCTCCTCGCCGCCGACCAGCACGAGCACCTGGCCCGAGAGCGACTCGTCGTCGATCAGCCGGAGGACGGCGCCGACCACGGCGTCGACGCTGATGATGGTGGGTGGGGGTGGGGCGATGTCCTCGATCGACGCCGTCTCGAGCGCGCGGAGCACGCCCTCGGTGGCGACGGTGTGCGGACACACGCAGTTGACCCGCACGCCGTCGATCCGGCCGAGCGCCGTCGTCAGGCGGATCACCCCCGCCTTCGCGACGGCGTACTCGACGCCGGTGTAGGGCTCGGCGCCCAGGCCGGCCGAGGACGCGACGTTGACGACGCAGCCGCGGTCGACCGCGAGCGCGGGAAGGGCGTGCCGGATCGCCTCCATGACCGCGCCGAGGTTCAGCTCGAGCGGCGCACGCCAGTTGGCGTTCGCCGGATACGTCGGTGACATGTACCCGCCCGCGTTGTTCACGAGGATGTCCAATCCGCCGAGCCGCTCGACGGACCCTGCGACCATCCGCGCTGCTTCACCGGGACGGCTCAGGTCGCACCGGATCGGCGCGTCGTCGCGATCGGCGACGACAACGCGCGCGCGGCTCGACTCGAGCGCCGTGGCGATCGCGGCACCGATCCCGCTTGCGCCGCCCGTGACCAGGGCGCGGCGGCCATTCAGGCCGGGCGTATCTCCCATGCGCTGGCATGTACCCATCGGGCGCCGCCGGTATCGCGATGCCGCCCCGATACCCTTCCGGCATGGCCGCAGAGCCAGCACTCTGGCAGGTTGCCCCGAGCCCGGCGGCGCAGCGGGCGCAGCTCGTCCGTCGGGCCAAGCTGCTCGCGTGGGGCGGGAACGCATGGCACCTGGTCGAGTTCACGATCGCCCTCGGCGCGGGGATCGCCGCCTCGTCCGTAGCGCTCGTCGCCTTCGGGATCGACTCGCTGATCGAGGTCGCCGCGGGGACGGTCGTGGTGTGGCTCTTCACCGGCCGCCGGGTCGGGTCGGAGTCCGCGGAGCGCCTGGCTCAGCGGCTGATCGCCGCGAGCTTCTTCGCCCTGGCGGCGTATATCGCGTTCGACTCGATCCGTGCCTTCGGCGGCGACCATCCGCAAGCGAGCTGGGTCGGCATCGGCCTCGCGCTCGTCACCGCGCCGACGATGCCGCTGCTCGCGCGGGCCAAGCGCCGCGTCGGCCGAGAGCTCGGCTCGCGCGCGACGCAGAGTGAGGCGGGCCAGAACATGCTCTGCGCCTACCTGTCCGTGGCGCTGCTCGTCGGCCTCGGCGCGAACGCGCTGTTCGGATGGTGGTGGGCCGACCCGCTCGCCGGCGTCGTCATCGCCGTGGTCGCGGCCCGCGAGGGCGTCGAGTCGTGGCGCGGTGACGGCTGCGCGGACGGCTGCTGCTAGCCCCCGCCTGCCCAGCCGTCCTCGACGAGCTCACCGTCGCCGGGGTGGTGGGCTCCGAAGGCGAGGAATTCGAGGCCGTCCGCGCCTGCCTCGAACGCCCGCACCACGCGTGGCGAGACGCGGACGGCGTCGAGCGGGCCGACCGCGACGATCTCGTCGTCGAGCTTCATCCGCCCCTGCCCGCGCAGGACCACGTAGACCTCCTCGGCCTGGTCGTGGCGGTGGGCGAAGGCCGACCGGCGACCGGGCCGAAGCCGGAAGAACGCGACGCCCGTCTGCTCCGCCGCGAGCGCCCTGCGGGCGACCCGCGCCTCCCAGAACTCGCCCAGCCCGTTCTCCGGCGCCGCGTCGTCGACGTCACCGAGGTTGCGAAGCGTGTACGGATCGGTCATCACGCTGCTGTATACCCGCCGTCGACGGCGATGGATCCACCTGTCGTCGAGGCGGATTCGTCCGACGCAAGGTAGACGACCGCCGCCGCCACGTCGTCCGCCGTCGCGAACCGGCCCTGCGGGATCGTCTCGGCCCGCGACGCCCGGAATGCCTCCGGGTCCGGCTGGTCGGCGATCCACGTGTCGATCATGGCCGTCTGGGTCAGCCCCGGCGCGACCGAGTTGACCCGGATGCCCATCCGTGCCCACTCGACCGCTGCGCCGCGGGTGAGCGCGTGCAGCGCCCCCTTCGACGCGCCGTACCAGGCCGATCCCGACATGCCGACGAGCCCCAGCCGCGACGTGACGTTCACGATCGAGCCGCCGCCGGCGTCGGCCATCGCCCGGCCCGCGGCGAGCAGCATCCAGAACGCGCCGAACACGTTCACCTCGAAGATGGCGCGGGCCTGCTCCGGTGACGTCTCGAAGAGCGGCACGCCGGAGAGGTCGTGGCCGGCGTTGTTCACCAGGACGTCCAGGCGCCCGAACCCTTCGACCGAAGCGGCGACGGCGGCGTCCGCCGTCTGTGGATCGGCCACGTCGCCGGCGATCGGCACCGCACGGCCGCCCAGCTCCTCGGCCAGCTCGGCCAGCGGGTTGGCCCGGCGGGCGACGAGGACGAGCGCCGCGCCCTCGCGCGCGAACGCCTGCGAGATGGCCCGGCCGATCCCCTCGGTCGCACCCGTCACGATCGCGGTCTTGCCCGCGAGCCGTCCTGCCGCTGTGTCGTCCGCCATGTCTCCGCGCAGCCTAATATCAGCGGGGATGCCTCCCCGCCGCCTCCCCCCGATCTCCTCCGACGACGCCTCCGGCGGCACGGGCGGCTACACGCCTGCGCTGCGCGCCGGCGACTTCGTCTACGTCTCCGGCCAGGGCCCACTCGAGCCGGGCACGCTCGCCGTCCTGGGCGAGACCGTCGCCGAGCAGACGACGCACACCCTCCGCAACGTGCTCACGCTGGTCGAGGCTGCAGGCGGCGACGCCGAGAGCATCGTGCGGTGCGGCTGCTACCTGACCTCGATCGACCTCTTCGACGAGTTCACCGCCGCCTACGAGGCGTTCTTCACCCACCGGCCGCTCCCGACCCGGACGACGATCGGCTGCGGGCTCGACGGCATCCTCGTCGAGATCGACTGCGTCGCCTACATCCCGCAGCCCGTCGATGGCTGAGCGGGCGCGGACCGCGCCCGAGGAGTGGCTCTCCGAGCACCGCGACGACCTGGTGGCGCTCGTCCGCGAGCTGGTATCGCGCCCGAGCGAGAACCGGCCGCCGAACGGTGACGAGGCCGCCTGCCAGGACTTCGTGGCCGGCTATCTGCTCGATCTCGGGCTGGAGCCGGACGTCTTCCGGCCCGACGAGGTGGAGGGCGCCACCGCGCACGAGGCCTGGTGGCCCGGCCGTGACTACGCCGGCCGCGCGAACGTCGCCGCCCGCCGGACCGGGACCGGCGGCGGCCGCTCGCTGCTCTTCACCGGCCACGTCGACGTCGTCCCCGCCCGCGGCGAGGGTGCCCACGCCTGGTGGGGCGGCGAGCTCGACGACGGCCGCCTCTACGGCCGGGGCTCGCTCGACATGAAGGGCGGCGTCGCCTGCTACCTGCACGCACTGCGCTGCCTGGTCGAGTGCGGGGAGTCGCTCGCCGGCGACCTGATCGTCGAGACGACCGTCGACGAGGAGTTCGGCGGCGCGAACGGCACCCTCGCCTGCCGCCTGCGCGGGTACAACGCCGACGGCGCGGTGCTGCCCGAGCCGACCGGCCTCGCGGTCTGCCACGCGACCCGCGGCGGCATCCAGTACCGCCTGCACGCCCGCGGCGGCAAGGCCGGGATGGACTTCGGCGGCGGATCCGGGCCGAGCGCACTGACGACGCTCGCGGCTGCCTCCGCTGCCCTCGCGGAGGCGGAGTCGGGCCGTGGCGCCCCGATCTACCAGTTCCTACTCCAGTCGGGCGAGGAGCTGTCCTGGGGCACGGCCGAGGGGACGCCCACCGAGGGCGTGCTCGAGTTCTGGGCCGAGATTCTGCCGGGCACGTCCCGCGACGACCTCGAGGCGGAGCTGCGCGCCGCCGTGGGCGCCGCCGGCGCCGGCACGCCCATCGAGTGGGAGCAGCGCACGCGCTTCCTGTCCGCACTGGCCGGAGACCCGGAGGCGGCCATCGTTCAGGCGATGCGCGAGGCGCTGCCCGGCCGGCCGGCCCCGACCACGGCGCCGTTCGCATGCGACGCGTTCATCATCGCCGAGCACTCTCCGACCCCGGTTGTCGTGTGCGGGCCGGGCGGCGACAATCCGCATGCACCGGACGAGCACGTGAACGTCGCCGACCTGCACATCCTGACCTCCGCCTACGTGCGCCTTGCCCGTGACTGGTGCGGGGAGGGGGCAGCCGCGTGAGCGACGAGCGGTTCCTCGTCACCGGCGCGTTCGGGTGCATCGGCACCTGGGTGGTGCGCGACCTCGTCGGCGCCGGCGTCGCGGTGACGGCGCTCGACCTGGGGGCGGAGCCGGCCCGGTGGCCGCTCGCAATGACCGCCGACGAGATCGGCGGCGTCCGCCGCCGCCAGGCCGACATCACCGACCTCGAGCAGGTCGAGCGCGTCCTGGACGAGGACGGGATCACCCACGTCATTCACCTGGCGGCCCTGCAGGTGCCGTTCTGCCGGGCGGATCCGCCGCTCGGCGCCCGGGTGAACGTGCTCGGCACCGTGAACGTGTTCGAGGCGGTGAAGCGCCGCGCCGACCGGGTCGCGGCCGTCGTCTACGCGTCGTCGATCGCGGCGTACGACGCCCTCGAGGAGGGCGGCGGGACGGTCGAGATGAGCGGCCAGCCGGGCACGCTCTACGGCGTCTACAAGCGCGCGAACGAGGGCACCGCCCACGTCTACTGGGCCGACCACGGCGTGGCCAGCGTCGGCCTGCGGCCGCACACGGTCTTCGGGCCGGGGCGCGACCAGGGGCTCACGTCGGCGCCGACGACCGCGATGCTTGCCGCCGCAGCCGGCGAGGCCTACCGGATCCCGTTCGGCGGCACCAGCCAGTTCCAGTACGCGCCCGACGCCGCCCACGCATTCGTCGCCGCGGCCCGCGCCACCGCCCGGGGAGCGGCGGTGCACAACCTCGCCGGCACGAGCGTCTCGATGGACGAGGTCGTCGCCGCCATCGTGGCCGCGGCGCCCGAGGCGGCCGGCCGGATCACCTACGACGAGGTGTTGCTGCCGTTCCCGGGCGTCGTCGACGCCGCGTCGTTCACCGAGCTCGTCGGCCCGATCGCCGAGACGCCCTTCCCCGAGGCGGTCGCAGACAGCGTCGCCCGCTTCCGCGACCTGATCGCGCGTGGCCTCGTCGACCCCGCGCGCGTGCTCCGATAGGGTCCGCGATCGTGGTCCGACCGGTCGACTTCGCCGAGTACTTCCCGCCCACGCCGATCCCGTTCTGGACGACGCTCCAGCAGGTCGGCGTGACGAAGGTCATCTCCGAGCTCGACCGGGCGCCGGACGGGATCCACGACGACACGGGCGACCGGCCGTGGGATCTGACGCCGCTCGCGCGCATGCAGCGGCTCTACGCCGACGCCGGCCTCGAGCTCGTCGGCGTCGAGGACTATCCGCCGCTCGACCGTGCCCGCACCGGCGCGCCGGGGGCCGAGGAGGAGACGGAGTGGTTCTGCACGCTCATCCGGAACCTCGGCACGCTGGGGATCCCGATGCTCTGTTACAACTGGATGCCCGGCGCGAACTGGGTGCGCACGAGCACGGTCGCCCGCGGCCGCGGCGGCGCCCTCGTCACGGCCTTCCGGGCCGACGCCCTGCCCACCGACCAGCCGATGAAGGTGGGCTCGGCCGATGCCGAGCAGCTCTGGAAGGCGTACGAGCGGTTCGTCCGCGCCGTCGTCCCGGTCGCGGAGAAGGCGGGGGTGCGGCTGGCACTGCATCCCGACGATCCGCCGATCACGCACTACCGCGGCGCCGCCCGGATCATGAACTCGGTCGAGGCGTTCGACCGCGTGGTCGCTCTGGCCGACTCCGAGGCGCACGCGCTCTGCTTCTGCCAGGGCAACATGACGCTCGTCACCGACGACGTGCCCGGCGCCATCCGCCGGTTCGGCCGCCAGGGCCGGATCGCGTTCGGCCACTTCCGCGACGTGCGCGGCGTCCCGACCAGCTTCGAGGAGACCTTCCACGACGAGGGCCAGACCGACATGCGCGCGTGCATGGACGCCTGGCACGAGTTCGAGTTCGACGGCGTGCTGCGGCCCGACCACGTGCCGACGATGCACGGCGAGGCGATGGACTCGCCCAGCTACGCGCTGCTCGGCCGGCTGCACGCGATCGGCTACATGCAGGGGCTGCGCGAGGCGAGCGTGCACCACGTGGCGAAGGCCACACCGGCGGGGGCGGCGGCACCCGGCTAGGGCTACGATGAGGGCGCGGACACGTTCGGACCCCGCGACCCTCGATGAGGCTGCGCTCGCTGCTCGATCTGGATCTCCCGCCGCTCGTCGATGCGGAGCGCCTGCTTGCCGAGCTGCGCGCCCAGCGCACCTGGCGGCTGGCCGGGGCCGTCGTGCTGATGGCGCTCGCGGTGGTCGCCGTCGTCGCCCTCCCGCAGGTGTGGCTCGTGCCCGCCGCCGGGGCGCTCGCCGCCCTGGCTACGGCCGGCATCGCCTTCGACCGGCGCCGCGCGCTGCTCGAGGGGCTGCTGCAGGTGCGGGAGGCCTACCGGCTGGAAGAGGTCTCCGCGGCCGGGTCGCGGTTCGCGACGCGCGAGCGGCGCACACGGCTGGCCGGCTGGATGCGCGACATCGTCGGCGCCGCCGAGGGCCGGAATGTGCGGGTCGCCTACACGGCCGCGGCGCTGGACGCGCGCGTGCTCGCCCGCAAGGAACGGCTGCTCCGCGTGGCCGCGGCTCTCGACGGCCGCGACGACGAGCTGCACCCGGCGGGCGTGGCCATCGTCCACCGGCTGCTCACCCGCCCGTCGATCTCGCCCCTCTTCAACCCGCAGCTCGAGGAGCGGATCCTGGACGATGCGCTGCACCGGGTCGAGGCCTGCACGGCCCACGAGAACACGCTCGCGTCGGTCTAGATGACCCCGTAGGTGCGGAAGGCGTCCCACACGGGCATGCCCTCCGCGAGCTTCGACCGCACCAGGTTCTCGCCCGAGACCTTCTCCTCGGAGAGCGTGATCACCTCGTCGGCGACCGCGCTCGGCACGACGACGACGCCGTCGAAGTCCGCCAGCACGAGGTCGCCCTGCTCGACGTGGACGCCGCCGCACTCGATCGGCACGCCGACCGCCTCGACGTCGATCCGCCCGAGCGAATCGTGCGCGCTGACGCCGGCGACGAACGTGGGGAAGTCCATCTCGATCAGCTGCAGCGTGTCGCGCGTGTAGCCGTCGACGACGATGCCGCGGGCGCCCCGGTAGCGCGACGCCGTGGCGAGCAGCTCGCCCCAGTAGGAGCCGCGCATGGTCGAGACCATCATGATGTCGCCGGGCCGCAGCGCGTCGACCGCCTGCAGCTCGCCGCGGTAGTAGTCGTTGCGGTTCGCCGGCGGAGATTCCACCTCGACCGCGTGGACGGTCGAGGCGAAGCCGGCCATGCGCGCCTCCGGGTACAGCGGCCGGACGCGTGGGTCCATGACGTTCGTGCGCACGCCCACCTTGTCGAGGCAGTCGGCGACGACGGCGGGGTAGAGGCGGTCGAGCCGTGCGAGCAGCGCATCGCGGTCTAGTTGATCGTTCAAGGCGCAGCGAGTCTAGCGACCGTCTGCGGCCCGGTCAACCGGCCGGCGGGGTGCTTGACACGCCATCCGGGACGAGCGAGACTACCGCCGCCTTGAACGATCAACCCGGGGAGGGTCGGTGATGGCGTATGGCTAGCGAACACACGGCGGGAGTCCAGACGCACTTCGCTCGCCGCGCGACAGGTTTCGTGCGCGACGTGAAGGTGAGGGACGCCGTCATCTTCAACGTTCTCCCGGCATGTCCCGGCCTCGTCATGGCCGTTTCCGTGTTCTGGGTGCTGTCCTCGTTCGCCGAGGTGAACGTGTACGTCGCGATCCTCATCACCGCGCTGTGCTCGTTCCTGATCTCGGGCGCGTTCGGGCTGCTGTCCCAGATCATGCCCCGCTCCGGGGCCGACTACATCCTGATCTCGCGATCCCTGCACCCGGCCCTGGCGGTCGGCTCGAGCATCCTGATCGGCGCCTCGTCGATGATCGCGATGGGCTACTGGGGCGTCTTTACGGCCAAGATCTGCATCGGCCCGATGCTGACGATGGTCGGCGTGGCGGCCGACTCGACGACGCTGCAGAGCTGGGGGCACGACGGTCACCTCCAACGGCTGGAGCATGGCGATCGGCCTGATCGAGATCGCCATCCTGGCGCTCGTCATGGCCTACGGGATGCGCCTGATGATGCGGGTGCAGCTGTGGCTGTTCGCGCTCGGCAGCATCGGCTTCATCGTCGCCGCGATCACGCTGCTCACGACGTCGCGCTCGAGCTTCATCAGCTCGTACAACGACTACGCGCGGCCGTTCACCCACAGGGCCGACACGTACCACTTCTTCATCGCGAAGGCCCACGGCGCCGGCGTGAACCTGTCGAACGGCACCGACTGGCACAACACGATCGTCGCCTCCGGCGCGTTCATCGCGTTCGGGGTGTGGGTGTGGTTCTCGACGAACCTGGCCGGCGAGATCCGCCAGGCGGGCACCCGCAACAACTGGTACTCGATGCTCGGCGGCCTGGCCTGCACGTTCGTGCCGATCCTGGTCATGGTGGCGCTGCTCTACCACACGGTCGGCCAGACGTTCCTCACCGCGGTGAACGGCGTCTCGAGCGATCCGACGGTGTACACGCTGCCGAACTCGCCGTGGTGGATCACGCTCGTCGCGACGATCCACACGAACACGATCTTCGTGGCGTTCCTCGGGCTCACGTTCGTCGCCTGGGCGCCGCTGATCGTGTACATCCAGATCGTGCAGCCGGTGCGGGCGCTCTTCGCCTGGTCGTTCGACCAGGTGATCCCCGAGCGGGTCGCGTCGATCAACGAGCGGACGCATACGCCGGTCTTCACGCTGGCACTGATCACGGTCTGCTCGATCCCGTTCCTCTACATGGCCGCCTACTCGGCCAACTTCCTCAAGGTCGTGGCCCTCTCGACGATCGTCGGCTTCCCGACGTTCGTGCTCGTCGGGGTCGGGGCGATCCTGTTCCCGTACCGGCGCAAGGCCGCGTACGAGGCGTCGGTGTCGAACATCTCGTTCCTCGGTCTGCCGCTGCTCGTCTACTTCGGCATCGGTTCGATCGCTGCGGGCCTGTTCGGCGGCTGGCTGTGGTTCGCCTATCCGACGCTGGGCCTCCCGCGGGCCGGCGACAGCCTCGCCGCTCAGCTCCTGACGAGCCCGTTCCGCGGCGGCCTCGCGCTCGTCGTCGCCGACCTGATCGTCGGTGCGCTCATCTACTACGCCGGCAAGGCGTGGCGGGCGTCGCAGGGCATCGACCTGTCCCTGAACTACCTCGAGATCCCACCGGAATAGCCGCGTGGGGTTTCTGCGGCGCAAGCAGGCGGAGGGCGGCGATGCCGCCCTCCGCCTCTACTACGCCTCCGACATCCATGGCACCGAGGTGCTGTGGAAGAAGTTTCTGAACGCGCCGAAGTACTACAAGGCGCAGGTGCTCGTCATGGGGGGCGACATCACCGGCAAGATCGTCGTCCCGCTCGTGCAGGACGAGAACGGGTGGTCGGGCCACCTGTTCGGGAGCAAGCTGCAGGCGACGACCGAGGCCGAGCTCGACGGGATCGAGCGCCGCATCCGCGGCAACGGCATGTACCCGTACCGCGCGACCGCCGAGGAGGTGCACCGGATCTCCGGGATGTCCGAAGCCGACCAGGAGGAGTGGTTCGAGTCGGTCATGGTGCACACGTTCGACGAGTGGATCGCGCTCGCCGACGAGCGGCTCGAGGACACCGACATCCGCTGCTTCGTCATGCCGGGGAACGACGACCCGCCCCGGATCGAGGACTCGATCCGCAACGGCCGAAACGTCGAGGCCTGCGACGAGGCCGTCGTCGAGTTCGACGGCTACTCCATGCTCTCCCTGGGCTACTCGAACCGCACGCCATGGGACTCGCCCCGCGAGCTCGACGAGGACGACCTCTACACCCGCATCGCCGGGCTG
This sequence comes from uncultured Actinomycetes bacterium, assembly GCA_963708365.1. Lineage (GTDB taxonomy): Bacteria > Actinomycetota > Thermoleophilia > Gaiellales > JAICJC01 > JAICJC01. Next base: position 255,318 of record CAVPSM010000001.1, on the reverse strand, counting down.
GCGACCCAGGTGCCGGACATGAGCCGGTGCGTCTTCAACCTGCACGTCCCGCCGTACGACTCACGGCTCGACACGGCAGCCGAGCTCGACGACGACTTCAACATGGTGCTGATCGGCAAGGAGCCGCACATGATCCCGGTCGGCTCCACCGGCGTGCGGCAGGCGATCGAGGAGTTCCAGCCGCTGGCCGCGCTGCACGGCCACATCCACGAGTCGGCCGGCATGAACCGGATCGGCCGCACGCTCTGCGTGAACCCCGGCAGCGACTACCACACGGGCCGCATCTCCGGCTGCCTGGTCACCCTGCGCGGCGACCAGGCCCAGCACCAGTTCGTCACGGGCTAGAACCGGGGCCAGGCCCCGCGGGCGGGGCCTGGCCCCTCGCCCAAGAAGCGTCGCGGAAGTGTCAGGCGTTCCGTTCGGGGTCAGACCCCGAACGTCGGGGCAGGTGGATCAGTCCGGCCAGGGTCGGCTCGAAGCCGCACGCGTCGAGGTAGAACGACGCCAGGTGGTCCTCGAAGTCGACCTCGAGCCATTCGCATCCGGCGGCCGCGGCGTGCTGTGCCGCGATCCGTACGAGCTCCGTGCCGATGCCCCGTCGCCGGTGATCCGGCCGCACCCTGGTGTCGATCAGGAAGGCGTGGTCTCCGCCGTCCCAGGCGACGTTGACGAAGCCGATCAGGGCCGAGCCGCTATCCCGTGCGACGACCCAACCGAGGCTGTGCGGCCGGATCCGGTCCCACCACCCGGCCTCGGGCGTGCCCCCCGAGGACTCGGTGAGCGCAACGAGCTCGGCGTCGGTTGCGTCTCCGCGCCATGAGAACCGGATATCTCCTCGATCGGCTACCAATCGGCGACGGAGCCGTCGTCGTGGAAGTAGCGCATCAGGGGCTCCTGCTGGAACGGGTGCTTGGCTGCCTCGCGCTCGTCCACCTCGACGCCGAGGCCGGGCGCGGTCGGAAGCTCGGCGGTGCCGCCCTCGAACGGGAGGGTCTTCGACAGCACGTCGAACCTCCAGGGCACGTCGGCCCGCCACGTCTCTTGGATGATGAAGTTCGGCGTCGCAAAGGCGACGTGCATCGAGGCGGCGTGCCCTATCGGGCCGGTCGAGGAGTGGGGCGCGAGCGCCGCGTGGTAGGTCTCGCCGATCGCCGCGATCCGGCGCAGCTCGGCGATACCGCCGCAGTGCACCGCGTCGGGCTGGAGCACCGAGCAGGCGCCGATCTGGAGCAGGTGCGCGAACGGGTGGCGGGTACAGAGCCGCTCGCCGGTCGCGATCGGCACCGTCGTGCGGCGGGCCAGCTCCGCCATCGCCTCGGGATGTTCCGGCGGGCACGGCTCCTCGAAGAACCAGGGCCGGTACGGCTCGAGCACGGTGAAGTACTGCGCCGCCATCATCGGCGAGCAGCGGCCGTGCATGTCGACCATGAGCTCGACGTCATCCCCGACCTCGTCGCGCACCGCCGCCATGACCGCGTCGGCGTGCCGGAGCGCACCCGCCCCGTCGAGCCGGCCGGTGCGGGGGATGACCACCTCGAGCTTGATCGCGTCGAACCCGAGCTCGATCGACTCGCGCGCCCGCTCCCGCGCCTGCTCGGGCGTGAGCGCGTGGTAGACCGAGTGCATCTCGCCGCCGCCGAGGTGGTCGTACAGCCGCACGGTGTCGCGGACGGCGCCGCCGAGCAGCTGGTGGACGGGCACCCCGAGCGCCTTGCCGGTGATGTCCCAGCAGGCGTGCTCGATGCCGCTCATCGCCGAGCACTCGACCATGCCAGGGCGGAAGAAATGCTGCCGGTACATCATCTGCCAGATGTGCTCGATCCGGCGCGGGTCCTCGCCGACGAGCAGCGTGCGGTAGTCCTCGACGCAGCCGACCACCGAGCGCGTCTTCCACTCGACGGTTGCCTCGCCCCAGCCGACGATGCCCTCGTCGGTCGACACCTTCACGAACACCCAGTTGCGCATCTCGGCGTTCACGACGACCGTGTCAAGGGCGGTGATCTTCACGGCAGCCGGTACCTCGGCGGACGCTCTCCGGCGGCCACGACCTCGGCCCTGCCGGAGCGCAGCATCCGGCGCACGTGGCCGTGGACCACGAACATGAGGTTGACCGGCTCCGACCCGAACGGGCCCAGCCGCTCGTCGGCGTGGTCGCACAGCTCGGCCAGCGTGGCCGGCTGCTCCAGCCGCTCCGCGAGGGTGGCGTCCATGTGTGCCACGAACGCGCGGCTCTCGGCCATGAAGTCGGCGATCTCGGCGCCGGTGCGGGTCGGCCAGTGCCCCGAGTGCAGCTCGGTCGCCGCCAGCGACTCGAGCAAGTCGATCGTGCCCAGGTAGTCGTCGACCTCCTCGTAGGTCGGAGCGAGCGCGGGGGAGCCGTCTGCAGCCGGGCACATGCGCCAGTGGACGGCGTCGGAGCTGAAGAGCAGCCCCGTCGCCGGCTCGTGCAGCACGAGGTGCCCCGGCGCGTGCCCCGGCGCGTGCCGCGCGACGAGCCGGCGGTCGCCGACCGCGATCGTCTCGCCGCCCGCGAGGCCGACCTCGACGGCGGCCGGGGCGCCGTAGTTCGCCCGCATCCACTCCTTGTCCGCGTCCGGATAGCCGACCCCGTGCTCGACCTCGAACGCGCCGTAGCGGTCGGTCAGCAGCCGCTCGGGCTCGGCCACCATCATCCGGTCGGCGAACCCGGACGCGCCGACAGCGTTCGGAAGCACCTCGCGCAGGCCGGCGAGACCGCCCTGGTGGTCGAGGTCGGGATGGGTGACGACGACCATCGTGACGTCGCCCGGATCGACGCCGACGGCGCGCATGCCGGGCACGATCACGTCGCGCGGCGTGGCGGTCATCCCGGTGTCGACGAGGATCGCCTCGTCGCCGTCGGCGATCAGGTACTGGAACATGTTCCGCGTGCCGACGAGCGAGTCGAAGCGCCAGGTTCCGGCGGCGATCTCACGGTGCATTGAACGATCAAGTAAACCACACTAGACTGGCCCGATGCCGAGCCCGCCCGACGCCGCCGACGGCCCTCGCGGGCGGCACGCGAAGATGCTCGCGGCGGTGGGCCTGGAGCCCGCGGCGAGGCCCTGGCCGGAGTCCGGGGGGCGGTTCCCGGACGGCGCCCGGTACCACTTCGAGATCGCAAGCGTGGAGGGCCCCGTCGTGCTGCGCGGCGTCCTCGCCGAGGCCGACGCCCAGGGAGTGCGCATCCATCGCGTGTCGCAGGGGTCGGGCATCATGATGCTGTCCGACGCCGAGCTCGACGAGATGGTCGCGATCGGGCGCGAGCGAGACGTCGAGGTGTGCCTCTTCCTCGGCCCGCGCGGAGGCTGGGACACCGGCGGCCAGGCGCTGGTGAGCGAGGCCGCGGCGGGCGTCGCCCGCGGCCCGGAGGCGGTGGAAGCGTGCGTCGTCGAGGCCGACCGCGCCTGCGCCCACGGCATCCGCAGCCTGCTCGTCGGCGACATCGGCGTGCTCGACGTGCTGGCCCGGCTGCGGACCTCCGGCGACCTGCCGGCCGACCTGCGCTTCAAGACCTCGGCGGTCATGTGCGCCGCAAATCCCGCCACCGCCGCCCTCTACGACCGCATCGGCGCCGACACGATCAACGTCGCGACCGACCTCGGCGTCGGGATGCTGGCCGCGATGCGGCGGGTCACCGAGCTCCCGCTCGACCTCTACATCGAGGCGCCGGACGATCTGGGCGGCTTCGTCCGCACCTACGACGTGCCCGAGGTCGTCCGCGCCGCCGCGCCGGTGCACCTCAAGTTCGGGCTGCGCAACGCCCGCTCGGTCTACCCGACCGGGGGCCACCTCGAGGACGTGGCTGTCGCCCAGGCGCGCGAGAAGGTGCGCAGGGCCGCCCTCGCCGAGCGGCTCCTGCGCGACCTCGCGCCCGAGCTCGTCTAGGCCGTCGGCACGCCCGCGCTGAGTCCGCCGTCGACGACGAACGGCGCGGCGGTGCAGAACCCGGCCTCGTCGGAGCCAGGAAGAGCGCCATCGCCGCCACCTCCTCGGGACGGCCGATCCGCCCGAGCGCGTGCATCCGGCCCGCCTCCTCGCGGGCAGCGGCGGGGTCGTCCTGGATCTCGAAGTAGCGCTGCGCCATCCCGGTGTCGATGTAGCCGGGGCAGATGCAGTTGCAGCGGATGCCGTCGCGGCCGTTCTCGAGCGCGATCGCGCGCGTCAGGTTGATGACGCCGCCCTTCGCCGCGCAGTAGGCGCCAGCGCCGGCTCGACCCAGAAGCCGTTCACCGAGGCCATGTTCACGATCGAGCCGCCGCCGATCCTGCGCATCCGGGGGATGGCCGCGCGCGCGCACAGGTAGACGCCGCGCAGGTTCACGCCGAGCACCCGGTCCCAGTCGTCCGGCGGCGTGTCCTCGAGCGTGCGCTCGTACTGGATGGCGGCGTTCGAGACGATGGCGTGCGGCCCGCCGTGGCGCTCGGCGGCGGCCATCACGGCCTCGATCTGCCCGGCGTCGGCCACGTCGCAGGCGTGCGCCTCGGCCCGGCCGCCCGCCGTCACGATCGCGGCGGCGGTCTCGCTGCGCGCCGTCGCGCGTCCACGTCGGCGCACAGGATGAGCGCGCCCTTCGGCGGCCAGCCGCTGCGCGACCGCCCGGCCGATCCCGGTCGCCGCGCCGGTGACGACGCTGACCTTGCCTTGCATCCGCACGATCGCTCTCCCTCCCTCGGGTCCGAGTCCGCGGCGAATACTCCGTCACTTTGACGATCAAGTAAAGTGGCAGACCGTGAAGACCACGTCCGGCAGGCGCCCGACCATGCGTGACGTTGCCGAGCACGCGGGCGTCTCGGCGCAGACGGTCTCGAACCTCGTGAACAACCGCCTGCGGCAGATGTCCGACGAGACCCGGCTGCGCATCGAGGGCGCGATGGAGCAGCTCGGCTACCACCCCAACCTGACCGCCCGCAGCCTGCGCTCGGCCCGGACGACCACGATCGGGTTCCTGCTGCTCGACGAGGGCGCCCGCTACCTGGCCGATCCGATGACCGACCAGGTCATCGCCGGCGTCGGCGACGTCGCCCGCGATCGCGGCTACAGCGTGCTCATCCACGCCGGCCTCCCCGGCGCGCCCGACCGCGGCCTGCTGCGGCCTGTCCTCGAGTCACGGGTCGACGGCGTCCTGCTCTTCCTGTCCGGCCCGCCCGAGCAGCGCGGGTGGTATCCGGCCCGTGCGGCCGAGCTGGGCGTGCCCACCGTCGTGCTCGAGGAAGCCGGCCCGGACGACGGCGTCCAGATGTCGGTCGACGGCGGACAACCGCGACGGCGCCCGCCGCCTTGCCGACCACCTGATCTCGTCCGGCCACACCCGGATCGCGTTCATCGCCGCCCGCCAGCCATGGCCGATGGTCGAGCAGCGCCACCTGGGGTACTGCGAGGCACTGGCGGCCGCCGGCCTCGAGCGGAACCCGGATTTCGAGCTGTTCGAGGGCATCTGGGACGCGGCCGACGCCGGCACGATGGTCGACCGGCTGCTCGAGCTGCCCGAGCCCCCCACCGCCGTCATGGGCGGCAACGACCTGCTTGCGATCGGCGTCATGCGCCAGGCCCGCGCGCGCGGCCTGCGGGTGCCGGATGACCTGGCGGTGACCGGCTTCAACGACTTCGCATTCGCCGAGTTCGTCGAGCCGCCGCTGACGACCGTGCACGTGCCCGGCTACGAGATCGGCCGTACGGCCGCGCAGCTCCTGATCGAGCATCTCGACGGCAAGTCCGACGGGCAGCTCCAGGTGACCCTTCCCGTCGAGCTGCGCCTGCGCGGATCGGCGTGACCGCATGAGCACCCCGAGGAGGTCGACACGCATGGCAACTGAGCAGGTGAAGCGATCCCTGGAAGGGCGGTGTGCGGTCGTCACCGGCGTGGGCTCCGGCCTGGGCCAGGCGATCGCGCGCGAGTTCGCGGCCGAGGGCGCCGTCGTCGTCGGCTGTGACATGAACGACGAGGCCGGCGAGGCGACGATGGCCGGCATCGGCGACTACGTCACGCGGACGTCTCCCGCGAGGCCGAGGTCGAGCGCCTGATCGGCGGCGCCGTCGAGCGTCACGGCCGCCTCCACGTGATGGTGAACAACGCGGCCGTCCAGATCGAGCAGGAGCTGGCCGAGACGACCGAGGAGCAGCTCGACCGGATCCTGGCCGTGAACCTGAAGGGCGTGTTCTTCGGGTGCAAGCACGCGGTGCGGGCGATGCGTCCCGCGGGCGGCGGAGCGATCGTCAACGTCGCCTCGATCCTCGGGCTGGTCGGCGACGGCATCCTGGCCGCCTACTGCGCCGCCAAGGGCGGGGTGCTCGGGATCACGCGGGCGACCGCTGTCCAGTACGGCCGCGACGGCATCCGCTGCAATGCGGTCTGCCCGGGCGACATCGACACGCCGCTCGTGCAGGCCTACTTCGACACCGCCGCCGACCCGGCCGCCCTGCGCGCCGCAGGTGAGCGCGGAGTACCCGCTCGAGCGGATCGCCCAGCCGCGCGAGATCGCCCGCGCGGTCGTGTTCCTAGCCAGCGAGGATGCATCGTTCATGAGCGGCCAGCCGCTCGTCGTCGACGGTGGCCTGCTGGCCACGTGCTACTGATGGGCGCCCGCGTCGACGACCGCTGGGCCTACCACGGCCTGCGCGTGATCCGGCTCGAGAACGCGCGCCTCGCGGTCGACGTCATGCCCGAGCTGGGCGGGAAGATCCTCCGCCTCGTCGACAAGCGCGGCGACCGCGACGTCCTGTGGCACTCGCCGCGGATCGAGCCGCACCGGGCCGACCTGCACGCGAACTTCGACGACCACTGGCCCGGCGGGTGGGACGAGGCGTTCCCGGGTGGCGCGCCATCGCCGAACCGCTACGGCGACATGCTGCCGTACATGGGCGAGCTGTGGACGACGAACGCCGAGCACCGCATCCTCCGCGCAGGCCCCGGACGCAGTCGAGCTCGAGCTCGACCTGCAGACGCCGATCACGCCCGCCCGCTGGACGCGCCGGCTCGTGCTCGAGGGCGACGAGCCGGTGCTGCGGATCGACTACCGGCTCGAGAACGCCGGGACGATGCCGTTCGACTTCAACTGGGGACTGCACCCGGTCGCGGCCATCTCGCCGGCCCACCGCTTCGACGTGCCCGCCCGGCGGGCGGAGGTCGACGAGAACGGCGGCGGCACCCTGGGGGTGAAGGGCGACCGCTACGAGTGGCCCGACTTCGACGGCCTCGACGTGCGCCGCGCCCTCGGACCGGATGCGGCCTGCTTCGCGCTGCACTACCTGACCGAGCTGCGCGAGGGCTGGGTCGCGACCACCGACACATCCACGCGGCGCGGCTTCGGCCTCACCTTCGACCGCGAGGTCTTCCCGGTCGTCTGGCTGTGGATGGTGTACGGCGGCTGGCGCGGCTACTACCACGCGATCTGCGAGCCGTGGACCGGCTATCCCAGCCCGCTGGCCGAGGCGGTCGAGGCCAGCCGCGCCCGCGTGCTCGACCCGGGCGGCGTTCTCGAGACCTCGGTCTCGGCGGTCGTGTACGACGGCGTCGAGTCGGTATCGCGCCTGGGGGCGGACGGGTCTGTGTCGGCCTGAGGGGTCGCTCGCAACCCGGCAATTGGCATTCGTCGCGTGCGCCAATTGCGAGGTTGACGAGCCCCGCGCGCGTCCGGTAACGTCCCCCTCCTTGAACGATCAAGCACCACTCGTGGGCAGCGGCCTTCGCACGCTCGCAAACGGCCTTGATCATCCGGAGGGCGTGTGCTGGTCTCCCGCCGCCGGCGCGGTCTACGCGGGCGGCGAGGCGGGGCAGCTCTACCGCTTCGCCCTCGACGGCGGGCCGTTCGAGACCGTGGCCACGGTGCCCGGCGGCTTCCTGCTCGGGCTGGCCGTCGACGGCGCCGGCGACGTCTTCGCGTGCGACCCGAACGCCGGCCATGTGTGGCGGATCTCGGCGGACGGCGACGTCGAGCCGTTCGGCGAGCACGTCGGCTACCCCAACTACCCGGTCTTCGACCGCGACGGCAACCTGTGGGTCACCGACTCCGGCGCCTGGGACGAGGTCTCCGGCGGGCTGGTGCGCATCGCCCCGGACGGGGCCACCGAGCGGGTCGCCGGGCCGTTCCGGTTCGCGAACGGCCTCGCCATCGCCGGCGACCACCTCTACATGGTCGAGTCGCAGATGCCGGGCGTCGTGCGGATGCCGCTCGCGGGCGGGCCCTTCGAGCCGGTTGTCGAGTTGCCCCGCACCGTCCCGGACGGCCTCGCGTTGGACGCCGACGGCGGCCTGTGGATCGGCTGCTATCAGCCCAACCGCATCTACCGGCTTGTACCGGGCGGCGACCTGCGGGTCGTCGTCGACGACTGGACCGGCGAGTACGTGATGTCGCCGACCAACCTGGCGTTCGCCGGCGAGCACCTGGACGTGCTCGTCCTGGCATCGCTGTGCGGCTGGGCGGTGAAGGCGATCGACCCCGGCGTCCGCGGGGCGGCGCTCGAGCGCCCGGAGCCGGCCCATCGCTGACGTCGTCGTCATCGGCGGCGGGATCCTCGGCGCGACCGCGGCGCTGCACCTGGCGGAGGCCGGCGCGGGAGACGTCGTCCTGGTCGAGCGCGAGCCGGCGCTGGGGACGCAGACGACCGCCGCCGGGGCCGGGTTCGTCGGCTACTGGGCGGGCGAGCTCGAAGCGGAGCTGGCCGAATACGGGATGCGCTTCTACACCGGCCTCGCCGACCGGGCCGGGATCGACGCCGGCGTGCGCCGGGTCGGGCTGCTCTTCCCGGCGCTGTCGGAGCCCGGCGTCGAGATGCTGCGGCAGGAGTACGAGCGCGAGCTCGGCTTCGCGCCAGACGTGGCGATGATCGACACGGCCGAGGCGGTGCGGATGGCGCCGATCCTCGCCGCCGACGCGGTGTTCGGCGCGCTGCACCAGCCGGACGGGCACCGGGTCGACACCGTGCGGGTGATGGGAGTTCTTGCGGACGAGCTCGAGCGGGCAGGAGTCGATGTGCGCACCGGCGTGGCGGCCGAGGGAGCGATCGTCACCGGCGGCCGTGTGGCCGGCGTGCGCACGTCGGAGGGCGAGATCGCCGCCGGCGCCGTCGTGAACGCAGCGGGCGCCTCGGCCCGGGCGATCGGCGCGCGCAACGGCGTCGACATCGCCGCCGTGCCCCTGCTCGAGTCGCGGTTCACGACCGAGCCGCTGGCGGGCGTCGGGCCGGACCTGCCGATGATGCTCTTCTTCGAGCGCGACCTGCTCTACCTGCGCGAGCAGGCGGGCGGGCTGCTCGTCGGGGCGATCGAGCACACGATCGGCCCGCGCTCGCGCGTCGACCTGGCCGACCCGCCGCGCGCCGCCGACCTCTCCGATCATGCCGCCCGCGAGCACGAGCAACTCGCCCACGAGCTGGCCGACGTCATCCCGGCGCTCGCGACCGCATCGGTGCGCGAGCGCGCGAGCGGCCTGCCGACGTGGACGCCGGACGGCCGCCACATCCTCGGCTTCGTACCGGAGATCGAGGGCTATGTCGTCCTGGCGGGCTGCAACGAGTGCTGCGTCACGCACGGGCCCGGACTCGCCCGTATCGCCGCGGAGCTGGTCACCGCCGGGGGCACCGGCACGGACATCTCCGCCTATCGCGTCGACCGGTTCGACGACTCCCGCACGGATGCCGTCCAGGCGGCGGCCGAGAGCCAGTACCTGATGCGGCACCCGCCCGCGGCGGGGGTCGCCGCGACGCCCTTCGGGATCGAGCTGCCGTGAGCCCGGAGCTGCGCAGCGGCCGCTGGTTCGGGACGCGGGACGTGGCCGGCCTGATGCACCGCTCCTACCTGAAGGCCGAGGGCATCTCGCAGGCGGCGATCGAGGGCCGGCCGGTCGTCGGCATCTGCAACTCGTGGAGCGAGCTCGTGAACTGCAACATCCACTTCCGCGGCCTGGCGGCGGCGGTCAAGCGGGGTGTGCTGCAGGCGGGCGGCCTGCCGCTCGAGTTCCCGACGATCTCGCTCGGCGAGGCGTTCATGAAGCCGACGACGATGCTCTTCCGGAACCTGATGGCGATGGATGTCGAAGAGACGATCCGCGCGAACCCGTTCGACGCGATCGTCCTGATCGGCGGCTGCGACAAGACCGTTCCGGCCCAGCTGATGGGCGCCGCCAGCGTCGATCTGCCCACGATCATGATCACGGGCGGCCCGGCCCAGCCGGCCGTGTTCCGGGGCGAGCACATCTCGAACGGGACCGACCTATGGCGCTACACCGCCGACCTGCGGGCGGGCCGCATCACCCAGGCCGACTACGACGCGCTCGAGGCGGCGATGGTGCCGTCGGCTGGCCACTGCCAGGAGATGGGCACGGCGTCGACGATGACGTCGCTGATCGAGGCCCTGGGGATGGCGCTGCCGGGGACGGCCGCGATCCCGGCGGTCGACGCCCGCCGTGCGGCCGCCGCCGAGGCGAGCGGGCGGCGCGCGGTCGAGATGGCGGTCGGCGGCGGCCCGCGGCCGTCCCAGATCCTCACCGCCGCCGCCTTCGACAACGCCATCACGCTGCTGATGGCCCTGGCCGGATCGACAAACGCCGTGATCCATCTGCTCGCGATCGCGGGCCGGATCGGCGTCGACCTCGAGCTCGACCGGTTCGACGAGCTGTCACGGCGGACGCCCGTGCTCGCGAACATCCGCCCCAGCGGCGAGCATCTGGTCGAGGATCTCTTTCACGCCGGCGGCGTGCCGGCGGTGCTGCGCGAGCTCGGTTCCCTCCTCCACGGCGACGCCCTCACGGTGACGGGGGCGACGCTCGCCGAGAACCTCGCTGCGGTGCCGTCGGCCGCCCCCGATCGCTCGGTGGTGGCCGCCCTCGACTCGCCGCTCGCGGCCGAGGGCGGGATCGCCGTGCTGCGCGGGTCGCTCGCGCCCGGCGGAGCGCTGATCAAGCGCAGCGCGGCGTCCCCCGAGCTGCTGCGCCATCGCGGCCCGGCCGTCGTCTTCGAGAACGTCCACGATCTGGCCGCGCGGATCGACGACCCGGCGCTGGACGTCACCGCCGACTCCGTGCTCGTCCTCCGCGACAGCGGCCCGAAGGGCGCGCCGGGCATGCCGGAGTGGGGGCAGCTGCCGATCCCGGCGAAGCTTCTGCGCGAGGGCGTCTCGGACATGGTGCGCATCTCGGACGCCCGCATGAGCGGCACGTCGTTCGGCACGGTCGTGCTTCACCTGGTGCCCGAGTCGGCGGCCGGAGGCCCGCTCGCGGCGGTGCGCGACGGCGACCCGATCGAGCTCGACGTCGAGGCGCGCACGCTCGAGCTCGCGATCCCGGCCGAGGAGATCGCCGAGCGGCTGGCGGCGCTGCCGGAGCCGGAGCCGAAGTACACGCGCGGGTACGGGCGGCTCTTCCTCGAACACGTCCTCCAGGCGGACACCGGTTGCGACTTCGACTTCCTGCGACGCCGGCCCGGCGAGCCGATCGAGCCCGACCCGCTCGGCCTCGTCGGCGGGCCGATCGGCGGGTGGTAGGCGGCGTGGCGACGCCGGCCGTCCGCGGGCTGTTCGAGGCCCACCTGCCGGTCGCCGACGTGGCGGCCTCGCTCGCCTTCTACCGGGACGTGGTCGGGCTGGAGCCGGCGTACGAGGTACCGGAGCGAGGCGCGGCGTTCGTCTGGTGCGGAGCGCCGGGTGGCTCGATGCTCGGCCTGTGGACGCTCGGATCGGCGCCGATGGGCATGCGCCTGCACGTCGCCTTCACCGTCCGGCTGGAGGAGCTGCTGGACGCCCCGGCGGCGCTCGTGGAGCAGGGCGTGACGCCGCGGTCATTCTTCGGCGAGGAGACGGACGAGCCCAGCGTGATCGGATGGATGCCGGCCGCGGCGGTCTACTTCCATGACCCGGACGGCCACTCGCTCGAATACCTGGCGATGCTCGACGAGCCGCCCTGGCCGGACGCCGGCATCACGACCTGGTCGAGGTGGGTCGAGGGCCGGGGCTGAGCGGCGACCTCTACGCGCGCGGGATGGCGACGCTGGTCGCCTCGTGGGAGGAGTACGCGCGCGGTGCGGCCGGCGCCTCGGTGCAGCGGCTTGCGGGCGTGACCGCGGCCGTGTTCCCGGAGGGGCCGGAGCGGGACGTCTACAACAACGCCGTGCTGGAGCGGGCCGCGGCGATCGACGCGATGGAGGCCGCGTACGCGGCGGCGGGCGTCGAGCGCTTCGCCGCGTGGGTGCACGAGGGTGACACGGCGCTCCAGGCCGAGCTCGAGCGGCGCGGGTACACCCTCGCCGAGACGACGCGGGCGATGGGGATGGCGATCGACGAGCTTGCGCCTTCCTTGCCGGGGATCGAGGTGGGCCGGGCCGGCTGGGCCGAATACCTGCGCGTCGACGACCTGCCGCCGGGCCTCCTCACCCGCGTCGACCCGGAGGCGTTCCACGTCGTTGTCGGATACCTCGACGGCGAGGCCGTCGCGGCGGGCATCGCCTACGACCACGGGGGCGACTGCGGCGTCTACAACGTCGGCACCCTGGAGCGTGCCCGCCGGCGCGGGATCGGGACGGCGGTCACCGCAGCGCTCGTCCGCGACGCCCGCGCGCGCGGCTGCGAGACGGCCAGCCTCCAGTCGACGCCGATCGCCGAAGGCGTGTATGCCGCGGTCGGGTTCCGTGATCTGGGCCGGATCCTCGAGTACGGACCGGCCCTGCGTTCCAGCCCGGACTAGGGAGGACGGTTGAGCCATCGCCGCTCGGCGTGCCAGCGCTGGAGGGTGTGGCGGCTCGGCGCGTGGCGTGACACGCTTGGCACGCATGGTGGTTGTCGGACGGGTCGAGCGGCGGCGCGCCTCGTGCATAGCGCGCCTCAAGGCGGCGGCGAAGCTCCGGCCAGGCGTAGCTCCCGGGTCGGACACGAGGCGGGTGAGCGCGAAGTCGGGCGAGATGGGCGTCCAGGGCACGATGCCTCGCGGCGGTCATGCACCCGTTCGCCTGCCACACGCCCATGAGGGTTCGCACGAAGTCCCTGCCGCCACGGTTGGTCTGGAAGCCCTGCGTCGCGTGGCCTGGACACAACCAGACGGTCACGCGGTAGCCGAGGCGGATCTCCTCGGTCCGCCCGCGCGTCCGATCGACACAGATCGCACACACCGGCCGCTTCAACGGCAAGTTCCGAGCCTTGTAGAGCGTTGGCAGGGCATACATCGCACCGAGAAGTGTGAGCGAGTCGACGTCACACATGGGTGACGGGGTGTGGCGGAAGTGTCGGGGAACCGCAAATGACACATGCCAACACCGCCAACTGCCAGTCCCACACACACCGAGGCGTCCCACCTCGAGCCGGCCTCCCCGGCCTCCCCGGCCCTCCCGTCACCCCGGCATAACGACCCACAGCCGTGGTGCCAGCGCGACCAGGTCGCCGGCCGGCAGCTCGCCGACCGTTGCGGCGCCCGCCTTGGCCATGGTCATCGAGAGCTCGCGCCAGGCCTGGGCGACCGGGGCGACGCGGGCGGTGGGGCCGAAGCCGACCGCGGCGCGCAGCTCGTCGGCCCGCTCGCGCACGTCGTCGGCGGTCAGGTCGGCGAACGGCCGGTTCTCGCCACGGGCGAAGATCGGCGTGCGGCCGATCTCGGCGGCGCGGTCGTCGAGCTCGGCCATCTACCCGCCCGCCGCCATCCGCCGGGCGGCGACCGCCGCCTGGCCGTAGGAGATGCCGCCGTCGTTTGCCGGCAGGAGCTCGGGCAGGAGCACGCGCAGGCCTTCACCGCTCAGCCCGGCCGCGGCGGCCTCGAGCAGCGTCCGGTTCTGGAACACGCCTCCCGAGAGCACGACCGTCTCGACACATGCCGCCTCGGCGACCGCAGCGCACGCCCGCACCGTCGCCGCGGCAATGCCGGCGTGGAAGCGGGCGGCGACGACGCCCACCGAGACGCCCGCCGCGACGTCGCGGACAACCGCCTCGATCGCGTCGCGTGGATCGATCGCCACGAAGCCGTCGCGCTCGCCGACCCCGATGCCATACGCCCCCCGCTCGGATCGATCGCAGAGCGCCTCGAGCTCGATCGCCGCCTGGCCGTCGTAGTTCACCGTCGGACACACCCCACAGAGCGTGGCCACTGCGTCGAACAGGCGGCCCATGCTGGTCGTCACGGGCGACGCGAGGCCGGTGCGCGCGAGCCCGGCCACCTGCGCCCACGCCGCTCCGTCGACCGCATCGGCGAGGGGCGCCGGCGGGCCGTCGAGCCCGGCCGCCGCCATCCACGCGCACGCCATCCGCCAGGGCTGCCGGATCGCCTGCGCGCCGCCCGGCAGCGGCACCGGGTGCAGCCACCCGGCCCGCCGGACGCCGTCGAGGCCGCCGACGAGCAGCTCGCCGCCCCAGATCGTTCCGTCCGTCCCCAGGCCGGTGCCATCGAAGATCGCGCCGACCGTTTCGCCGGTCTCGCCGTGCTCGGCCAGCACGGCGGCGAGATGGGCGTGGTGGTGCTGGACGCCGATCGCCTCCAGATCGACCCGGTCGAGGGCGTGCTTCGTCGAGAGGTACTCCGGGTGCAGGTCGTGGACGACCACCTCGGGCTCGACCGCGAACAGCCGCTGGAAGTGCTCGATGCCCTCGACGTACGAGCGGTGCGTCTCGTAGTTCTCCAGGTCGCCGATGTGGTGGCCGACCCACGCTCGCCGCCCCCTGGCGACGCAGAACGTGTTCTTGAGCTCCGCCCCGCAGGCGAGCAGCGGCCGCGGCGCCGGTTCAGGCAGCGCGAGCGCGCCGGGCACGTAGCCGCGCGAGCGGCGCAGGAACGAGGGGCGGCGGCCGCCGCCCACATCGACCACGCGAAGGACGCTGTCGTCGGTGCGGGTGTGGATCGGGCGGTCGTGGACGAGCAGGACGTCGACGATCGCGCCCAGCCGCTCGAGGGCGTCCTCGTCGCGGTAGGCGATGGGCTCGTCCGAGACGTTCCCGCTGGTCATGACGAGCGCCCGGGGCTCGCCCGTCCGCTCCTCCACGTCGGCCATGAGGAGGTGGTGCAGCGGCGAGTACGGCAGCATCAGCCCGAGCTCGCCCGCCCGCGGCGCGACCGACCCGGCCACGGCTGCATCGGCTCGCCGCCGGCACAGCACGATCGGCCGCTCCGGCCCGGCCAGCAACGTCTCCTCGCCGTCCATGTGCACCAGCCGCCGGGCATGCTCGAGCGAGGCGACCATCAGCGCGAACGGCTTGTCCTCGCGGTGCTTGCGCGACCGCAGCGCCGCGACCGCCGCCTCGTCGTCCGCCAGACAGGCGAGGTGGTAGCCGCCAAGGCCCTTCACCGCCACGATCGCGCCGTCGCACAGCGCGGCGGCCGCCGCACGGAGCGAGGAGTCGCCCGCATCGGCCGCCGCCGACCCGTCGGGCCGGATCAACGCCGCCTCCGGGCCGCAGTCCGGGCACGCGTTCGGCTGGGCGTGGAAGCGGCGGTCGGCCGGATCGTCGTACTCGGCCCGGCAGCGCGGGCACATCGCGAACCCGGCCATCGTCGTGAGCGGCCGGTCGTACGGCACCCCGCGCACGATCGTGAACCGCGGCCCGCAGTTCGTGCAGTTGGTGAACGGGTAGCGGTAGCGGCGGTCGGCGGGGTCGAACAGCTCGCGCAGGCAGTCGGCGCAGGTGGCCGTGTCGGGTGTCACCGCCGCGTCGGCGCGTGCCGCCGCGGGGGCTCTCGCGGATCGCGAAACCCGCGCTCCCGGGTCGGCTCGCACGCCTCCGCGGACGACCCGCTCGATCCGGGCCAGCGGCGGGGCCTCGCGGCTCGAGCCGGGCCAGGAAGCCTCGACCGCAGCCGCCGGGCCCTCCACCTCGAGCAGCACGCCGCGCGCGTCGTTCAGGACGAACCCGGCCAGGTCGAGCTCGTTCGCGAGCCGGTAGACGTACGGCCGGAAGCCCACGCCCTGGACGGTGCCCTCGACCCGCGCCCGGCGCCGCGCGTGAGGGCCCCGGTGCTCACGGCTCGCTCGACCAGCCGGCGCAGCACGTGGTAGGCGCTCGCCTGCGCCTCCTGGATGCGGGGGATGTGCTCCGAGCGGGTGACGACCACGTGGTCGGCCAGCCCCTCGGATGCGATCACGCCACCGTCGTAGCCGACCATCGCGATCGTGCGGAGGCCGCGCCGGCGGGCCTCTGCCAGCGCGTCGATCGATGTTGCGCGAGTTGCCGCGACGTCGAGAGCGCCATCAGCGTGTCGCCGGCCCGGCCGTAGGCGATCACCTGCCGGGCGAAGATCGCGTCGGCGCCGATGTCGTTCGCGATCGCCGTCAGGATCGCCGGGTCGGCCGTCAGGTCGATGCGCCGGCCAGGGCGCGGCGCGAGAAGTCGGCGACGACGTCCATCGCGTCGGTTGCCGAGCCGCCGTTGCCGAGCGCGAGCAGCGTCCCGCCTGCGGCGAGCGCGGCCCGCAGCGCTGCCGCCGCCGCCTCGATCGCCTCGCGGTTCTCGGTGAGCGTCTGGGTGCGCAGCTCGCCGATCTCCGCCGACTTCGCCAGCATCGACCGGCGCACGTCGTCGAGCAGCCCGGTCGAGGTCGTCGCTCGCGCTCGTCCAGGAACGGGTAGAGGAACGCTCGACGCGCCCGCGTCGTGGCGGGTGCGCTGCTCGCGCCCGGCGAGCAGCCCGCGGTGATCGAAGAAGACGTGCACGAGCTCCCACAGCACGTGGTAGAGCGTCTCGACGAGCTCCTGGCGGACGTCGCGGTCGGCGCCCGGCGGCCCGAACTCCCACTCCGCCCCGGCCGCGCGCGAACGCGATCGTCAGGCATCCACGCTCGCCGGGCGACGGCCACGGCGCGGGCGGCCTCGCCGCCGTCCTCGTTCGCGCCGAACGCGATCGCGATGTCGTCGGGCCGCGCCAGCAGCCCGACCTGCTCGGCCAGGTCGCCGCCCTCGCCGGCCAGGCCGATCGCGGGCAGCGCGCGCTTGCCGACGATCACCGGGTGAACGAACTCGACCGCGACGTGACGGACGTCCGAGCGCGCCGCCGGCGAGCGTCCGAAGGCGATCAGCCGGCCGCCGCGGGCGAACCGCTCGGCCATCAGGTGGCAGAGCCGGGCCAGCCGCTCGGACACTCCTCGAAGAACGCCGGTTGGCCTCGGTTCGCAGCGCCAGCAGCTCGTCGACGCGGGCGTCGTGGTCGACCGGCGCCGCCGGCTCAGGCCACCGCCGGGGCCCGCGCCGCCGATCTCCGCCAGCCACTCGCGCCAGGCGTCGATGCCCTCGCCGGTGCGGGCGCTGACCAGCATCCGCGCGCACGTCCGGGTGGACGTGGTCGAGGTGGTAGAGGAACTTGCTCGAGGTCGTAGTCGAGGTGCGGGAGCAGGTCGATCTTGTTCACCAGCACCAGGTCGCAGGTGCGGAACATCAGCGGGTACTTGAGCGGCTTGTCCTCGCCCTCGGTCACCGACGAGACCATCACCCGCACGTCCTCGCCGACCCGGAACTCGGCCGGGCAGACCAGGTTGCCGACGTTCTCGATCACCAGCAGGTCGATCTCGTCCAGCGGCAGCGACGGCAGGGCGCCGAGCGCACCATGTTCGCGTCGAGGTGGCACTCGCCGCCGAAGCCCGGGATCGGTGTTCAGCTGGGTCACGGGCACGTGCAGGCTGGCCAGGCGGTCGGCGTCCAGCGAGCCCTGGACGTCGCCCTCGAGCACGCCGACGCGCACGCCCGGCAGGTCGCCGGCGACGCGCTCGAGCAGCGTCGTCTTGCCGGCGCCCGGGGCGCTCATGAAGTTCACGACCGTGACGCCCGCGCGGTCGAAGTCGGCCCGGTTGGCCTGGGCGATCGTGTTGTTGGCGTCCAGCGCCTCCTCGACGACCCTCACCTTGTGTGCGATGCATGCCGTCCTCCTCCACCTCGATCGACTCGACCTCGAACTCGTTTCCCGCCGCCACCGCGACGTCCGACCCGGCGCAGGCCGGGCAACGGAACGCCGGGATCTCGATCGCCCACTCGTGCCCGCACCCGCTGCAGCGCAGGCGCCGCGTCGACCACCTCCTCTCCAGCCGCGCGCCCTCGCACAGCGTGTCGCGGGCGACGAACCCGAAGTAGAAGTCGAGCGTGTCCGGCACGACCTGCCGCAGCCGGCCGACGCGCAGGCTGACGACGGTCACGCGCCGCCCGGCCGCGTGCTTGACGGCGGTGTTCACGATCGCGCCGCTCAGGCGACAGCTCGTGCAGCTCAGCGTCGCCCCTCGAGGGCGGCCGCACGCAGCTCGCCGATCGTCTCCGCGACGAGCGTCGATCGCCCGCTCGACCGCGCTCGTTCACCGGCTCGGTGAGGCCGAAGCCGAGCTCCTCGACCTCGGCCGGCTCGCAGGCGATCACCATCACCCGTCCCGGCCAGGCGCCGATCGACTTCACGAATCGCAGCACCGTCTGCGGATCCATCGCCGTGCGGGTTGATCGTCGCGCCGTCCTCGATCCCGCCGTCGATCGACGGCCTCGTCGGGCTCCATCACGTAGAGCGTCCCCGGCTCGCCGCCCTGGCGGCTGACGTCGACGATGACCAGCGCGTCGTAGCCGCGCATCACCTCGTACGCCAGGTCGAGGCCGCCGGTGCCGGCGTCCATCACGGCGACCCCGGCGGCAGTCGAGCGCCGCCAGCCGCCGGGCCACCTCGCCGCCGAAGCCGTCGTCGCGCAGCCAGGCGTTGCCGATCCCGGCCACCAGGATCCGCGTCTCGCGTTCGGTCACGGGTCGATCACCTCCACCTCGGGGGCGAAGAAGAACAGGAGCCGGCTCGGTCTCGCGCATCAGCTCCTGGCCGGGGTCGCCGTCGACGGTGACGCCGAGGTGCACGCGGCCGTCGTAGTCGACGAAGATCCGCTCGATCGTGGCCTCGCGCCCGTCCAGCAAGCGTGCGTGCAGGTCGGCGTCCGGGCCCGGACGCAGGCGCACGTGGCCGCCGCGACGGAAGGCGACGCCGTCCACCTCGGCCGCGCCTCGCCGGCGCTGGGGTCGGCCAGGCCGGGTGGCTCCTCGGGCGGCGCAGCGTGAGCCGGTCGCGCTCCGACGCGGGTCGCGCAGCGTCACCCGCCCGTGCAGCGCGGTGATCTGCGCCGGCGTCGCCGCCGCGGCCCGCTCGACCATCTCCCGCACCGCCGGGTCGGCCGCTGCGATCTCGCCCGCTCGGCGTCGCTCAGCGTCTGCACGTGCAGGAGCAGCGCCTCCTCGATCTCGGTCGAGTCGAACAGGCCGCCGCGGCTCTCCGGGGCGATCCGGGGATGGTCGGGCAGCACGATGGCGGCGCCCAGCACCGCGTCGTCGGCGTCGGTGGCGAGCACCGGGTAGGTGTTCACGGCCGCGCAGGGCCGGTCGAGCGGGCGAGACGAACCGGCCCCGCGAGGTTCGCAGCGATCGGGTGGGTCGAGAGCAGCGACCGGCGCAGCGCGCTCGGCGCGGTCGACGCCGCCGGCGCACAGTCGGTCAGGTTCTCGACGCGCAGGCTGAGCCTCGGTCGCCCCGGCCTCGGCCGGCGACAGCGGAGAGGACGAGCCGCACGCGCAGCGGCTCGCGCGACCGTCGCCGTCGACGCGCCGCTCGACCTCGGCCGGCCGCTCGGCGAGCGCGGCCAGGCGGGCCGGCGGCAGCTCGATGTGCACGGGCGCCGCGCGATGCCCGGCCCCTGCCCGAGCCAGGAACCGCACCTCGGCCCGTCACGCTCGGCGTCGTCGCCGGCGGCCAGCGAGCGCACCGCAGCTCGAGATGGTCGAAGGTGCTCGTGAGCCGTCCGGCGTAGCGCGGGCGGGTAGACGATCCCGAACGGCGTCGGCGTCGCGTTCTTGGTCGCGCCCGGCGTGTACGGGTAGAGCGCGTAGCCCTCGTACAGGAGCGAGTCGATCAGCTGCTCGAGCGCGTCAGCCATCGCCGGCGCCTCAGCAGCTCGCGACACAGGCGTCGATCGTCGCGTGGCGCGCCGTCGACGCCGCGCGGCGCTCCAGCGCGTCCAGCGTCTCGCGAGCGCAGCGCCACCCAGCCGGTGTTCGGGTAGTAGTGCTCGATCGTCTCCCGCCACACCGCGACCGGCATGCCGGAAGCCGACCGACGCGACCAGGGCATCAGCACCATCTGCAGGCCGCCGTCGTCGCCGCGGTAGTAGACGATGCCGTTGAAGTGCAGCGCGAGCGGCGCCTCGCCGTCGGCCAGCGCGCGCAGGTACTTGGCCGCCGCCACCTCCAGGTCGTAGCTGCAGGGGATCGGCATCGCCACCGTCGTCGTGCCGGTGAACGCCGGCACGACCACGTCGAGCTGCGCCCAGACCAGGCTGCGCGTGGTCACCGCCCACCGCTCCGGCGGCCCGAACAGCCCCACCAGCCGCTCGCGCGTCGGCGTCGTCGTAGCGCCGCCGGGCCGGCTCGATCATGACCTGCACGGTCAGCGCGATCATGTACACCGCGCGCCCGCTCCGGCTCCGAGACGCCGCAGGTCGAGGATCAGGGTCGGGCGCGCCGCGTAGCGCAGCGGCCGCAGCGCCGAGCACCTCGAACTCGGGCTCCGGAGCCGGGGGCGCGCGGGCTCCCCGGGGGGCCGGGAGGCGTCGGCGGGGCGCACGCTCATGCCGCACCGCGGCCGCGTCCGCGCGCAGGCGCTCGAAGAAGGCCGCGACCGCCTCCTCCACGCGCGCGCCGCCGGAGATGCCCTCCCAGCTCGCCTTGATCGTGCCCGTCAGCGCGTAGCAGCGGTCGATCGGGGCGATCACGTACGCCGGCGGGTCGGACAGGCGGTTCACGATCAGCGCCTCGATGTCGGGCTCGAGCCCGGCGAGCACCGGGTTCAGCTCGACCATCCGGCTCCAGGACGCGAAGTGCAGCTCGCTCTCGGTGGCGCCGCCCGGGCTGGGGTAGAGCGCGACGACGCAGCCGGCCGTGGTCGAGTCCATGAAGAACGCGAGGCCGATCGGGATCTGGAAGCGTCGCCCACAGGTCGTCGGGCAGGTCGACCTGCGGCAGCCACACGATCCGGTTGCCGGTGGGCCGGTACTCGGGATCGCCGGAGCGCAGCGCCCAGCAGCTCTCGCACACGCACTCGATCCGGCGCTCGACCAGCTGCAGCAGGTGGCGGTGGTCGGCCGGCACGGTCGTGCCGCAGATGTCGCAGCGCTCGTCGGCATCGCGCGGCCGGCGCGAGCGGGCCGCGGACGCCGGCCGGGCGCGGTCACGCAGCCCGCTCACCACCTGGGCGCGGCGGCGGCTTGCGACCGCCTGGGCGACGGCCGCGCCGTTCGCGCGGGCGGGCGAGCCCCGGATCGCCGTCGCCGTTGCCCGTCACGTCGCCAGCGCCACCTTGACGCCGCCCCTGGTCGCGCAGCAGCGGCACCGGCTCGAGCTGGAGCCGGTCGTCGTCCATCGAGCGGCCGGCGCGGGGCAGGAAGTACGTGCGCGCGCAGCCGCGGCAGCGCAGCGCGCCCGTCGTCGAGCTCGCCGTCGTGCAGCGCGCGCCGCAGCCGGCGCAGCGGTCGCGGTAGGCGAGCAGCGTGCCCTCCACGTTGGCGACCACGAGCGCGGCGCCGGCGACCTCGGCCGTCGCCAACTCGCCGGCCGCGAGCCCTGCCAGCCGGTCGACGCTCGAACCAGGACGGCGTCGGGGCCGGCGCGAGCGGCAGGCGGTCGATGCGGGCAACGGCCGCTGCCGCCGGCGGCGGTGCCGGCCCCGGCCTCCTCGATGCCCTCGACCTCCAGCCCGTCCAGGTCGGGCGCGGCCTCCTCGAGCGCCTGCTTGATGGCGAGCTCGAGCGTGACCGACGACGCCGAGCAGCCGGAGCAGCTGCCCTCGCAGCCGGATCCGGGCGACCCCGTCGGCCAGCTCCAGCAGCTCGACGTTGCCGCCGTGCGACTCCATGTAGGGCCGCACGCTGCTCGAGCGCCTCGGCCACCCGCTCCTCGAGCGGCACCGGGTGCAGGTCGTGGATCATGCAGCAGGGTCGCCACCAGCGGGTCGTCCGCGAGCGCGCGGCGCCAGCTCGTCGGCGCTCGCCGGCCTCGGCGACGACCTCGACGATCCGCTCGAGGCCCGCGCCGTACATCTGCACGACGGCCGACACCAGCTCCTCGGCGACCGCGCGCGTCGCCGCGTCGCCGGCCGACTCGAGCCGTTCCTGCAGCTCCTGCACGCGGCCGACCAGCTCGTCCGGGGTCTCGCTCGGTGGCCGCTCGGCATGCCGGCCACCTCCTAGGCCAGCGCCGTCGGCGTGTGCACGACCTTCCGCACCTTGCCGCCGCCGGTGTACATGTGCACGCCGCAGGGCAGGCACGGGTCGAACGAGCGCACCGCCCGCATGATGTCGATGCCCTTGAAGTTCTCCGGGCCGTTCTCCTCGAAGATCGGCGTGTTCTGCACCGCGTCCTCGTAGGGGCCGGGCGTCCCGTAGACGTCCCGCGGGCTCGCGTTCCACGGCGTCGGCGGATACGGCTGGTAGTTCGCGATCTTGCCGTCGCGGATCACCATGTGGTGGGAGAGCACGCCGCGGGCGGCCTCGTGGAAGCCGCAGCTGACCGCGTCTCTCGGGCACCTTGAACGAGTTCCAGCTCTTGGTGCGGCCGGCCTGCACCTCCTTCATCGCCCGCTCCAGGCAGTGCAGCGCGATCAGCGCCGAGTAGGCCTGGTGGTAGGTGCGGGCGCGGTCGCGCTCGATCGCGTTCGACTTCTCCGGCACCTTCCACTCGAGCTCCATCTCGGGCATGTTCGGCGAGCGCGGCAGCACCATCTGGATCGAGTGGCCGGTCGCCTTGGCGTAGCCGAAGTCGACCAGGCCGGCCTTGGCGGTGCACCACTGGCGGGCGAACGGGCCGCCGCCGGTGTCGCAGCAGACGTGCGTGTCGGTGCGCTTGTCGTAGATGCGCGGCGACACCACCCAGGTGTACTTGTCGGTGAAGTCGCGCTTCTGCGGCTTCGGCAGCGTGACCTTGTTCCACGGGTGGTTCTTGTCGACCGGGTTGCCGAGCGGGTCGCGGGTCGACGAACGTCGGCTCGTTCTCCCACGAGTCGAAGTACGAGCGAGCCGAGCAGGATGCGGATCATCAGGTTGATCTCGACCAGGTCGGTCGAGATCAGCTCGCCGCCGATGGCGACGCCGGGCGTGATGTAGCGCTTGCGGCCCCACTCGGTCATGTTGCGGTAGTCGTAGTCGACGTAGTCGGGGTCGTCGAACGAGCCCCAGTTGACCAGGTTCGTCTCGCGGTAGCCGACCATGTCGTAGCCCGGGCAGCTCCTGAAGGAAGAAGTCGTACAGGTCGTCGTGCATCGGCACGCTGCGCTTGACGTAGTCGAAGTAGCGCATCAGCCGCACGTAGTAGTCGGTGCACGTCTGGTGCGTGATGTCCGCGCTGCAGCCGCCGGGCATGATCGTCGACGGGTGCGTGTGCCGGCCGCCGAAGAGGCAGTACATCTCGCGCGTGTAGCGCGCGACGTGCAGCGTCTCCAGGTAGAACTCGCCGGTGAACGGGTTCAGCGCCCGCATGATGTCGGCGATCGTCTTGTAGCCGTGGATGTCCGATGCGCGGCGCCGACGTCTTCTCCGCCTTCGCCAGCAGCGTCGGGATTCGTCTCCTTGACCATCTGCTCGCAGAAGTCCACGTTCGCCATGCAGTCGTTGAAGATCGCGTGGTCGAAGATGTAGTCCGCGGTCTCGGCCAGGTTGAACGCGAGGTCGCCCAGCGGCGGCGGCTTCACGCCGTAGGCCATGTTCTGGTTCAGGCACGAGCAGGTGCAGTGGTTGTCACCGCAGATGCCGCAGATGCGGCTGGTGATGAAGTGCGCGTCGCGCGGGTCGATGCCCTTCATGAAGATGTCGAACCCGCGGAAGATCATCGACGTGCTGTAGCACTTCAGCACCGTGCTGGTTGGAGAAGTCGATCTCGGTGTGGATCCCGAGGCTGCCCGACGATCCGGGTGATCGGATCCCACGACATCTCCTTGACCATGACCTTCTGCTCGCTGGCGGCTCTCAACGGTCGCCATCTGTTCACTCCTCACCAGTCGCTTGGCCGCGTAGCCGGTCGGTGAGTAGCCGGTCGCAGCCCGCCGCGTTGCGCCACTCGGGCTCCTTGTCGTACTTGTTCTTCGATGTTGCGCTTGCGGAAGTGGCGCACGATCGGGCCGTAGCGCGACTTGCTGAAGTTCGACGCCAGCGTCGCCCCAGCGGTCGGCGTCCATGAACGGCATGAACTTGTCCGGGAAGCCGGGCATCGTGCAGGCCATGCAGATGCCGCCGACGTTCGGGCAGCCGCCGATGCCGTTGACCCAGCCGCGCACCGGCACGTTGCACTTCACCACCGGGCCCTTGCAGCCCAGCTTGACCAGGCAGCGGTGGTCGGAGCCGTACTCGGTGGCGAAGTCGCCCTGCTCGGCGAAGCCGGCCCGGTTGCAGCCCTCGCGCACCGTGCGGCCGAACAGCCACTTGGGCCGCAGCGCCTCGTCGAGCTCCGGCGCCGGCGCCAGCCCGGCCAGGTGCAGCGCGAGGTAGAGCAGCGTCTCGGTCATGTTGTCCGGCTGGGCCGGGCAGCCGGGGATGCACACCACCGGCAGGCCGGCCTTCGACTTCCAGCTCCAGCCGAGGTAGTCGGGCACGCCCATCGCGCCGGTCGGGTTGTTCTTCATCGCCGGGATGCCGCCGTAGGTGGCGCAGGTGCCGACCGCGACCACCGCGGCGCCTTGGGCGCGAGCCGGTCGATCCACTCGTTCATCGTGATCGGCTGGCCGGTCTCCGGGTTCACGGCGAACCCGGTCCAGAAGCCCTCGCCGTTGATCTCCTCGTTGCCGAGCGAGCCCTCGATCACCAGCACGAACGGGTCGAGCTTGCCCTCCTCGGCGTCGAACCAGGCCTGGGCGTACTCCTGCCCGTTCTCGTAGTCGATCACCTGGTTGTGGACGACCACCTTGGGCATCCCGGGGATCGCCTGCAGTGATGATGTCCTCGAGGCTCGGGTTGGTCGCCGACGTCATCGCCACCGAGTCGCCCTCGCAGCTCAGGCCCGTGGTCATCCAGAGGACGTGGGCGGTGACCGCCTCGGTCTCCCTGTGCTCCGCGTACGCCGTCGCTCGCCATCCGCGCTCTCCTCTCGCCTCAACAGATCCGCGGCAGCGGGTCGCCGACCAGCTGGTCCATCACCCGCCGCCCGCCGAAGCTCGTCTCCACCAGCACCATCCCGGGCGGCTCCGTCCGCACCTCGCCGATCTCGGCCGCCTGCTCGCAGCCCGGCACCGCGCGCAGCGCCTCGAGCGCCGCGTCGGCCGCCGTCGGGCGCGACGAACGCCACCAGCTTGCCCTCGTTCGCGACGTACATCGGGTCGATCCCGAGGATCTCGGCCGCGCCGGCCACCGCCGGCTGCACCGGCACGGCGCCGCTCGCGCACCATCATCGCCACGCGCCGACGCGCGCGCGAGCTCGTTCAGCACCGAGGCCACGCCGCCGCGGGTGGCGTCGCGCATGCAGCGCAGCGTCGCGGCCGGCGGCCTCGAGCAGCGCGTCCACCGCCGGCCACAGCGAGCGCGTGTCGGACTCGATCTCGGCGTCGAGCTCGAACTCGCCGCGGGCCAGCATGATCGCGGTGCCGTGCTCGCCGATCGAGCCGGACAGCAGGATCGCGGTCGCCCGGGCGCAGGCCGCCGGCGACAGCCGGCGCGCGGGGATCGCGCGCGGCCGATGCCGGTGGTGCAGACGTACATGCCGTCGGCGTGGCCGCGCTCGACCACCTTCGTGTCGCCGGCGACGATCTCGCACGCCGGCCGCCTGGGCGGCCGCGGCGATCGCCTCCACCTCGGCGCGCAGCTCGTCCGCCGGCAGCCCCTCCTCGAGCACCAGCGAGAGGCTCAGCGCGAGCGGCCGCGCGCCGGAGACGGCCAGGTCGTTGACGGTGCCGTTGACGGCCAGCTCGCCGATCGAGCCGCCCGGGAAGCGCAGCGGCTTGCACGACGTAGGAGTCGGTGGTGAGCGCCAGCCCGACGCCGTCCACCGTCGACCTCGCCGGCGTCGGCCATCGCGCCGAGCGTCTCGCCGCCGAAGGCGGGCACGAACAGGCCCTCGATCAGCGTCTGCGTGGCCTTGCCGCCGGCGCCGTGGGCCATCGTGATCTGCGGCGTCGCGGAACGTGGCCGGCCGGCCGCGCACGTTCTCGATCAGGCCGAGCACCTTGCTGCTCGCGCTCGGAGATCGTGGCTGGATCGGCCATCACACCACCTCCCGCTCGCGGGCGAAGCGGCCGTAGTTGTAGTAGGCGGCGCAGGCGCCCTCGGACGACACCATGCAGGTGCCGATCGGGCGCTCCGGCGTGCAGGCGGTGCCGAACACCTTGCACTCCCACGGCTTGATCACGCCCTTCAGCACCTCGCCGCACTGGCACGCCTTGGGGTCGGCGACGCGCACGCCGGGCACGCTGAAGCGGCGCTCGGCGTCGAGGTCGGCGTACGCCTCGGACAGCCGCAGGCCGCTGTGGGAGATGAAGCCCGAGGCCGCGCCACTCGAAGTGCGGCCGCAGCTCGAACACCTCGGCCATCACCTCGAGCGCGCGCAGGTTGCCCTCGTACGGCACGACCCGCGTGTACTGGTTCTCGACCTCGCAGCGGCCCTCGGCGCAGCTGGCGCAGGATCATCGCGATCGCCTGCAGGATGTCGAGCGGCTCGAAGCCCGCGATCACGACCGGCTTGCCGTAGTCGGCCGGGATGAACTCGAACGGCCGCGCGCCGACGACGGTCGAGACGTGGCCCGGGCCGATGAACCCGTCGAGGCGCAGGTCGGGCGACTCGAGCAGCGCCCGCAGCGGCGGCACGATCGTCACGTGGCTGCACATGCAGGAGAAGTTCGCGACGCCCTCGGCGCGCGCCCGCTTGAGCGTCAGCGCCGTCGACGGCGCGGTCGTCTCGAAGCCGATCGCGAAGAACACGACCTCGCGGTCGGGGTTCTCCTTCGCGATCCGCAGCGCGTCGAGCGGCGAGTAGACCATCCGCACGTCGGCGCCCGCGGCCTTGGCCTCGAGCAGCGTGCCCGTGCGCACCCGGGCACGCGCATCATGTCGCCGAAGCAGGTGAAGATCACGCCGTCGTCGTGGGCGACGCGCGATGCCGTCGTCGACCCGGCCCATCGGGATCACGCACACCGGGCAGCCGGGGCCGTGCACGAGCTCGACGTTCGACGGCAGCAGGTCGTCGACGCCGTACTTGTAGATCGAGTGGGTGTGGCCGCCGCAGACCTCCATCACCTTGTAGTGGCGGCCGGGCTCGACCAGCGACAGGATCTCGCCGGCGACGGCGCGGCCGAGCTCGGCGTCGCGGAACTCGTCGACGAACTTCACGCCGTCCTCCGCCTCCAGCGCGGCGATCGCGACGCCGGCGTGCACGAGCACCCGGTCGCCGGCGCGCGACCGGCGTCGACCAGCGCGATCTCGACGGCGCGTAGCGCGCCGTCGCTCGTCCGCGCACAGCGCGAGGCCGCGCGCCGGCGTCGAGCCGCAGCACCGTCATCGGGATCGCCGTCGTCGCCGCAGGTGATGCAGTGATCCGCGCCGCAGGCTGCGCCGAGCCGGGATCGCGTCACTCGATCACGCTCGCCTTGCAGCTCCTCGAGCTCGCGCTCGTAGTCCTCGCCCATCCGCTCGAGCAGGTCGCGCGTCGCCCGCGCCTCCTCCTCGTCCACCTGGGAGATCGCGAATCCGACGTGGATCAGCACCCAGTCGCCGGGCCGACGCCGCCGTCGACGTCGAGCAGGCCGATGTTGACGTTCCGCCGCACGCCCGCGACGTCGACCTTGGCCAGCCGGCGCTCGTCGTCGACCATCTCCACGATCTGTCCAGGGATGGCGAGACACATACGCGGCGACCCCCCTCGGCACGCGGTCGCCGCCTGCAGCGGGACGCCTGTTCGGTAGGGGCTCGTGGTCCGTGACGGGCCGGGTAACCGCGATTACCACGCGTGTTCGGTAACCGCTGCTTACCGCGGTCATCAGTTTCCGACGCTCACGGTCGCCCGGGTTACGCTCGGCCGAGGCGCGTTTGTCGACTCGGAGGCACGGACGCACGCGACGAGAGGCGTGGACCTGCGACGACCCGCCGAGACGCCTCGGCTGGCCGGAACGGTCGGCCCGTGCCAGGCGCCCGGACACCCCGCCGCTGTTTGCGCTACGTCCTCGACGCCGACGACGACCTGGCCGAGGAGCTCGACGTGCGCATGCGCATCGCCGCTCGCCAGCTGGCGACGGCCCGGGTGCTCGAGGCCAGGCCCGGCGCGTGCGACCTTCGGCCGTGGCTCGACGCCGCCGGCGGCGGCCCGGGGCTCCTGCTCCTCGACGGCCTGGTCGTCGTCCACACCCGCATCGTCGATCGCACGGTCACCGAGCTGCTCGGCCCCGGCGACCTGCTCCAGCCGCTGAGCCGGCGCGTCGACGACACTGCTCGAGCGAGGCGGCCTGGCGGGCGCTGCGCCCCACCCGCTTCGCGCTGCTCGACGACGATTTCGCCGAGCGTGTGCTGCCCTGGCCGCAGATCGCGCACGCCGCTCCTGCGCCGCGCCGAGCGCCGCTGCGCCGACCTGCGAGCATCCTGCGGGCGATCTCGTGCCAGCCGCGGCTCGAGGTCCGGCTGGTGCTGCTGCTGTGGCACCTGGCCGCGCGCTGGGGGCGGGTCGAGCCCGCCGGGCTGCGCGCTGACGCTGCCGCTCACCCACCGGCTGCTGGGCCAGCTGGTCGGCGGCCGAGCGGCCGTCGATCTCGCACGCGCTGGCCGCCTGGCGCGGGCGGGGCTCGTCACCGGCAGCGCCGGCGACTGGCACCTGCACGGCACGCTCGAGGAGCACCTCGACGCGCTGATCGAGCACTCGCAGACGCCCGCGCCAGCCCGGTGTACCGCGGCAGGATCGCATCGGGCTCATGAGCGGCGATCGCCGACGCCCGGTCAGCGTCTCTGGCTCACCAGCGGCCTCGGCTGCGACGGCGACTCGATCGCGATGACCGCCGCCACCAACCCGAGCCTCGAGGATCTGCTGCGCGGGTGCCTGCCCGGGCATGCCGCCGGTCGTGCTCTACAACCCGGTGCTCGCGTTCGAGACCGGCGACGAGTTCCTGCGGGCCTGGCACGACGCCGCCGCCGGGCGGCTCGACCCGTTCATCCTGGTGCTCGAGGGCTCGGTCCCGAACGAGGAGATCAACGGCGAGGGGCACTGGGCGGCGATGGGCGTCGATCCGGCCACCGGCCAGCCGATCCTCACCAACGACTGGCTCGACCGGCTGGCGCCGCGGGCCGCCGCCGTGCTCGCGCTCGGCACCTGCGCCGCCTACGGCGGCATCCCGGCGATGCGCAACAACCCGACCGGCGCGATGGGCCTGCGCGACTACCTCGGCTGGCCGGCTGGCGTCTCGCGCCTGGGCCATCCCGATCGTCAACCTGCCCGGGCTGCCCGGTGCAGCCCGACAACATCACCGAGACGCTGCTCGTGCATGGTGCTCCACCTGGCCGGGCTCGGCGCCGCCGATCGAGCTCGACGAGCAGGGCCGGCCGCGGCGGCATCTTCGGCCGCACCGTGCACGAGAGCTGCGACCGCGCCGGGTACGCCGAGCAGGGCCAGTTCGCCGACGCCTACGGCGACGGCCGCTGCCTGGTCAAGCTCGGCTGCAGCGGGCCCGTCGTGCGCTGCAACGTGCCGATGCGCGGGTGGGTCAACGGCATCGGCGGCTGCCCCAACGTCGGCGGGATCTGCATGGCCTGCACGATGCCGGGCTTCCCCGACCGCTACCTGCCGTTCATGGAGCCGGATCTGGGCGCGCGGCTGTACGCCCGCACCGCCCGGATGGCCCACGGCCCGCTCGTCCACTACCTGCGCGAGCGGCGCATGCGGCGCCGCTTCGACGTCGAGCCGAAGTGGCGGCGGCGAGGGCCGGAGCTCACCACCGGCTACGAGCGACGCTAAGGATGACGTTGAGGGTGAGAGTGGATGCGGTCGCCGTGGCTGTGGAGGCCGTCGTGCGGCGCGCGCGCTGAGCCGACGCCGGATGCCGCACACGTCGCGCAGAGCCCGCCGATCGCGAAGTGCGTGAACCGGGCGTCGAAGCCAAATCTGGCCCTGATCTCGGCCCGCGCGGCGTCGAGTGCGGCCGGCTCGACCGCCTGCACCCGGCCGCAGCCCTCGCAGTAGAGGTACTCGCGCTCGCCGAGCCCGGCCAGGGTGTGCAGCCCCGGCCCGTGGCCGAGGTGGACGTGCTGGACGACGCCGTTGGCTTCGAGCGCCTCCAGGTTGCGGTAGACGGATGCCGGGTCGACCCCCGTCTCATCCGCGATCCGCTCGGCCGAGACCGGCCCACCCGCCGCGAAGAGCGCCTCGAGCACGAGCCGGCGCGGGGTCGACAGGCGCAGGCCGCGCCGGCGCAGGGCGGCGGCCGCGCCGTCGAGGTCGGAGAAGGCGAGCCGTTCGACCCGGGGCGCGTCCGTCATCGCCGCGTCCACCGCTCCTCGACGCGCCCGACCCGCCAGACCGCCACCGACACCGCCCACGTCAGGGCGAACGTCCCCACGATCACGAAGCCAAGCACGTTCAGGTCGACCGACTCGACCCACGTCCAGAACGGGCCCGTTCACCTGCGCGGCGGGCGAAGGCGGAGGCCAGCTCCACCGTCCCGATGCCCAGCGCGACGATCACCGAGAGGCCCGTCACGGCCATGTTGTAGTAGACCTTGCGCACCGGGCTCGCGAACGCCCACCCGTAGGCGAACGTCATGAACGACCCGTCGAGCGTGTCGAGCAGCGACATGCCGGCGGCGAACAGCAGCGGCAGGCTGAGGATCGCGGCGAGCGGCAGGCCGGAGCCGGCCGCGCCCGCGGCCAGCAGGAGCAGGGCCACCTCGCTCGCGGTGTCGAACCCGAGCCCGAAGAGGAGGCCGACCGCGTACATCTGCCACGGCCGCGAGATCGCCCGTGTGAAGCGGCCGAACACGCGGCTCATGCCGCCGCGCGCCTGCAGGCGGGCCTCCAGTGCGGCCTCGTCGCCGCCCCCTTCGCGCATCTCGCGGAAGGCGCGCACGATCCCGACGAGGATCGTCAGGTTGACGAGGCCGATGAGGCACAGGAACGTGCCCGAGACGCGTGATGCCGACCACGCCTCCGACCTGGTGCAGCGACGAGCCGCCGTCCGCCACCTGCCCGCCCACCGCCCGCACGCCGGCGGCGAAGAGGATGGTGAGCGCCAGCACGATGGTCGAGTGGCCGAGCGAGAAGAAGAATCCGGTGCTCAGCGGCCGGCGGCCGTCGGCCATGAGCTTGCGAGTGGTGTTGTCGATCGCCGAGATGTGGTCGGCGTCGAAGGCGTGCCGCATCCCCAGCGTGTAGGCCGTGAGGCCGATCCCGAGTGTGAGCCCGCCGACCGTGCCGGCCGCATGACCGCGCTCGACGGCGAGGAGCAGGAGGGTCAGGCCGGCGACGTGGAGCGCGCCGACGACCGCTGCCATCCCTCCGATCACCCGCCAGTGGCGCGCCGTCGCTCCCTCCATCGATCCGTTCCGCGACCCGACGGTAATACGGAGCCCGCCGCTACTGCAAGCCGGTCTCGATATCGGGTAAGCCGGCTGACGGGCGGCGTGGGCACACCATCCCGCCGGGATGAGGCCGCCCCGCATCGCGCCCCGTAGCGTGACCTCGCCGATGGCAGGGTGGCTCCAGAACCTGTGGGACACCATCACGGCGGTGTCCGTGCCATTGCTCGTGCTCGGCATCAGCTTCCAGACGGCCCAGACGCTGTTCGTCGCGCTCGCGTGGCGCAACATCCTGCGTGCCGCCTATCCCGACGCCGGGGTCACGTACCGCCCGGTCATGCGCTACTACGCGGGTGGGGTCGGGCTGAACGCGATCCTGCCGGCGTCGGCGGGCACCGTGGCGATGCTCGGCTTCTTCCGCAGCAGCATCGCGGGCTCGACGGTGGCGGGCCTGATCGGCGCGACCGTCGTCGAGAACATCTTCTTCGTCGTCGTCAGCATCCTCGTGTACGGCTGGCTCTTCCTCGGCGTGGCCGGCTCGTTCGACGTCCACTTCGGCTGGTTCGCCGACCATCCTGTCGCCTCGATCGTGATCCTCGTCGGCGGAGCGGCGCTGATCTTCATGGCCGGACGGATCCTCTACCGCCGCTTCAAGACCACGTGGGAGAACGCGAAGGAGGGCGGCGCGATCCTGAAGCGGCCGCGCGTGTTCATGGTCCAGGTGGTCGGCGTCGAGGCGATCTCCTACGCCGCGCGCATGGGCGTGAACGCGACGTTCATGCAGGCGTTCCATGTTCCGGTGTCGGTCACGAACGTCTTCCTGATCGTGGCGGCGTCGTCGATCTCCTCGACCGTCGCCGTGCTTCCGGGAGCGGCCGGCGCGCAGACCGCGCTGGCCTCGGTCGTGCTGCACGGCGTTGCGCCGCAGAGCGTGATCACGGCCTACACGGTCGGCCAGGCACTCATCACAACGGCCTGGAACGTGGCGTTCGGCCTCGGAGCCCTTGCGCACCAGATCGGCTGGGCGGAGACTCGCAAGCTCGTCCACCGCAAGCACAAGGAGGACGCCGAGAAGGACATAGCGCCTCCGCCCGAGGACGCCGCCGCCACACCCGCGCGCGAATGAGCCGCGACTGGAGGGCGCTCGCCCGCCGCTGCGCCGGCCCGGCCGTGGGCCTCGTGGTCGTCGTCGGGATCTTCGTCGCCGTGATCCCCCGGTTCGCCGACTACCAGGCTGTCTGGCAGGCGATGATCAACCTGACCGGGCGCGACTGGGCCGTCATCGCCGTCTGCACCGTCATGAACGTCGCCAGCGGCGGCTTGCCATGGATGGCGGGCGTGCCCGGCCTGGGCTACCGGCGCTCGATGCTGCTGACGCAGACGTCGGGGCTGATGACGACGGTGCTGCCGATGGGCGAGGCCGTCGGGTTCGCGACGCAGGTGGCGATGCTGCGCCGCTGGCGCTTCCCGCACCGCGGTCGTGACGGCCGGCTTCGTGGTCGTGACCGCCTGGAACCAGGGGGCGAACATCGCGATCCCGAGTCTTCGCGGTCGCCGCTCTCGGCACGGGCGACGCGAGCCCGGCGCTGCTCACGATCAGCCTGATCGCGGTCGCCGTCCTCGTGGCCCTGATCGCTGCCGCGGTCGTGACGTTCCGAAGCGAGGCCCAGGCCCGCCGGATCGGCGCGTTCGCCGGGCGCGCCGCGACCCGGGTGCTGGCCGTGCTCCACCGGCCGCCGCGCAGCGGCTGGGGCGAGAAGCTCGCGACGATGCGCGCCGAGACGATCGGCGTCGTCACCGGGCACTGGCCGTTTCTGACCGTCGCGACCCTCGCGAACCAGCTGACGCTGTTCGGGGTGATGCTCGCCTGCATGCACTCCACCGGCGTGACCGGGGTGTCGTTCTTCGAGGCGCTCGCGGCCTGGTCGTTCGCCCGCCTGATCGGCTCGGTCGCGATCACGCCGGGCGGCCTTGGCCTGCAGGAGCTCGGGCTCACAGGCGCGCTCGCGGCGTTCGGCGGCGCCACCGACGCCGTGGTCGCGACCGCGCTCCTGTTCCGGGTGCTGACGTTCGTGCCGACGGTCGTCGTCGGCTCCGTCTGCGCCGTCATCTGGCGCCGCGAGGAGCGCTCCGGCGCGTCAGTGGTCGACGGCGTGGATCAGGCCGGCGTCGGCGAGGCCGTTCAGGGCGAGCTGCACGGCGAGGGCGGCGAGCAGAAACCCGAACACCTTCTCGGTGATGAGCATCCGGGCGGGATCGAGGTGTGAGCTGATCCGGTTGGCCGCGGTGAGCGCAACGATGTCCAGGGCGAGGACGGCCGCGAGCGGCACGAGTACGACCCGAGCTCGCCGAGCGTGCGCGCCTCGGCGGACGCGGTGATGAGCACGACGATCCCGGCCGGGTTGAGCAGGTAGGGGATCGCCAGCGGGAACATCGCCAGGCGGTGCGGGTCGGCGTCCGGGTCGTGTCCGACACCGGCGTCGTCCTTCCCGAGCACCATGGTCACGGCGATGATCAGGAGCAGGATCCCGCCGGCGATGCGGAGGGCCCCCGTCGAGAAGTGCAGCAGCCGCCGCAGGAGCTCGCCGAACACGACCAGAGGATGAGCGCCACGACGGCCACCGTCGTCACCATCGTGCGCACGACCCGGCGCTTGGCGCCGGCGTCCAGGTCGGCGGTCAGCTCGAGGAACGGCACGAGCGCGATCTTCGGCCCGATCCCGATCAGCAGCAGCAGGAAGAGGTCGGCGACCGTGGCGGTGTCGATCGTCGACGTGTCCATGCCGTCAGCCCCGCCTGCAGCCGACGGCTACGAGGCCGTTCGGGCGGCGCCGCGGACGACCCAGCCGACGACCACCGTGGCGATCGAGAGGACGATCGCCGCCCAGATCGCGTCCCAGAAGAAGCTGTTGATCGTCAGGTCTCCGGTCAGCGCGTCGGTTATGGCGAGGACGACCGCGTTGATCAGGACGAGCACGAGCCCGAGCGTCAGGATGATGAACGGCAGCGAGATGATCTTCAGGATGGTGCCGACGAAGGCGTTGATGATCCCGAACAGGGCGGAGATCCACAGGTAGCCGACGATCCCGCCCGACACTGAGACGCCGGACAGCAGCCAGGCGGTGATGGCGAACGCCACGGCCACCACGATCCACGAGAGCAGGAACCTTCCCAGCATTCTCCGTCGACTCCTCTCAGGACGGTTTCGGGTCGTCTTCGAGTCCACCGCGCGCGGCCGCGAGGCCGCCCACGTCGCCGCCCCGACCGCGCAGCACGAAGGCGATGCCGACGGCGATCGCCGCGCCCGCGAACGGCCCGACCAGGTACACCCAGTAGCTCGAGAAGTCGCCGAGCACGATGTCCGGGCCGAACGAGCGGGCCGGGTTCATCGACGCGCCGCTGATCGGGCTCGACCACAGACCGGCGAGGATGATGTAGGAGCCGACGCCGAAGGCGGCCAGGGGGCCGACGTTCTGGGCGCGAGACGCCGTGCCGAGGATCGTGCTGAGCAGGCCGGCGGTGAGCACGAGCTCGATCAGCATCGCCTGCCAGTCATGGATGCCGGGGCCGGGCAGCGTCGCGCCGAGGTCGCCGACGCGTCCGAAGACCGCCCGGAGGAAGAGGCAGGCAAGGGAGGCGCCGATCAGCTGGACGACGATGTACCCGGGCACGCGCTTCATGGGGAAGTCCCCGCGCAGCCAGAACGCGAACGTCACCGCCGGGTTCAGGTGCGCGCCGGAGATCGCGCCCATGAAGAGGATGATCGCGAGCACCATGAGGCCTGGGGCGGTCACGGCGGCCGTGCGGCTGATCGCGCCGTGTGACACCGCGTCGACCACCGCACCGCCGGCGCCGACGAGCACCAGCAGGAACGTCCCGAGCAGCTCCGAGAAGAGCCGGCGCCACTCGAGCGAGGGGTCGTCGAAGTCCCGCGTGCCGGGGTATTCGAGTGCGAGCAGGGCCGCTCGGGCAGAGTGGACAGGGCTGCTGTGGAGCTCGGAGGCCATCGCTGAAACGGGAGCGTCGCGCAGCCGCGGAGCGCGAACATCGACCAGATCGTATGAAAAGCCCTCGTCACCCCCTAGGATGAGACACGATGAGCAACCGTCCCCTCCCCACCGGCGATGAAGCGCTCGCCCTCGAGCTCGGGCACCTGTTCGTGAGCGCCCCGATGCGCCTCGAGACGTCCCGGCGCACCGAGTACGGGATGCCGCCGCTGCGCGTCCTGATCGGCGGCGTCTCGATCGACAACAAGGGCTGGATCTACGCCTGGGTGGCCTACGTGCCGTCGCCCGACGACGTGCCCAACCTGTCGGTGTGGCCCGTCGCCCGGTCGGGCACCCCCTTCTCTGCCGTCCTTTCGGCCACCTCGGAGATCGAGGTCGTCGGTCGCGTCGACACCCCGGCGCGTGCCGTCGCCCGGCTGTCGCATCATCTCTCCTCGGTCGCGCGGGCGCGCATCGACCCGGACATCGACTACCTCGACCGGGCGGTGGCCGCCTACCGGGCGGAGCTGCGCCGCCGGCGCGACCAGGCCGCCGTCTGGGGCGGCGGCACCACCGCTTCCTGAGGGCCGCGCGGCAGCGTTTCGGCGCCGCCAGGAGCCTCGAGGATCGGCGCGCGGGTCCGAGGTAGGCTGGGCTCGACCCTTGACGATCGCTCCCACAGCCGTCGACGTCGCGGGGCCTGACCGTCGCCGCTGGATCCTCGTCGCAACCATCATCGGGTCGTCGATGACGTTCATCGACGGCACCGTCGTCAACATCGCCCTGCCGACGATCGGGCGCGACCTGGACGCGGGCCTGGCCGCGCAGCAGTGGGTGATGCTGTCCTACTCGCTGGCCGTCGCGTCGCTCTACATCGTGTCTGGCGCGCTTGGCGACCGGTACGGGCGCTGGTCGCTGTTCGTCGCCGGCGTCGCCGGGTTCGCGGTCGCGTCGGCGCTCGCAGGCCTCGCCCCGAACACGTGGTCGCTCGTCGCCGCGCGCGTGCTGCAGGGGGTGACCGGGGCGCTCCTGACCACGAACAGCCTCGCGCTGCTGCGCGCCACCTACGCGGAGGACAGTGGCCGCGCGGTCGGCCAGTGGACGGCGTGGAGCGGCATCGGGGCGATGATCGGTCCGCCCATCGGCGGCCTGCTGGTCGAGTACGCGTCGTGGCGGTGGATCTTCTTCATCAACCTGCCGGGCGCCGCGCTCGCGCTCGTCATGGCGTTCGCCGGCCGTGGGCTCGAGAAGCCGCCGGCCGAGCTCAGGCCGGTGCAGTGGTCGGCCGCGGTCGCCATCGCCGTCACCTTCGGCGCGCTGACGTTCGGGCTGATCGAGGGCGCCCAGGCCGGATTCGGCGAGGTGTGGCCCGCCTTCGTCGCCTCCCTGGCGGGGCTCGTCCTGCTCGTGACGGTCGAGCGCCGCTCCGACACGCCGCTGCTGCCGATCGAGCTGCTGCGCGAGCGCGTGTTCGTGGTCGCGAACGTCTACACGCTCCTCGTCTACGCAGCCCTGGGCGGGACGACGTTCTACCTCGCCCTCTACCTGCAGTCTGCGGCCGTGGGCTACACGCCCGCACGGGCCTCGCTCATCTTCCTGCCGATCAGCATCGTCATGTTCCTGCTCGCGCCGCGCTTCGGCCGTCTCGCCGACCGCGACGGGCCGCGCCGCTACCTGACGCTGGCGCCGCTGATCATGGGCGTCGGGTTCCTGCTGCTCACGTTCATCCGGAGCACGAACCCGCTGGTCCCGCTTCCCGGCGTGATCGTGATGTCGGTCGGGTTGGCGATGCTCGTCGCGCCTATCACCTCGACGGCGCTGCGGGCGGCGCCCGACCGCTTTGCCGGCCTGGCGGCCGGGGTGAACACGACGGTGTCGCGGCTCGGCGGGCTGATCGCGACGCCGCTCGTCGGCGTCGTCATCACGCTCGTGTTCGCGAGCTCGGCGCCGCACCCCGACCGGGGGCCGTTCGCCGCGCATGCCGTCCTCGCCGACCAGCGTGACGCGACGGCGATGGCGTTCCGCGCCGGGATCGCCGTGGTCGTCGTGCTGTGCGTCGCGGGCGCCGTGCTGGCCGCCCGCGGCCTGCGCTCAGACGACCGCTGACCGCGCGCGGGCGATTGCAGACGCCTCGAACCGCAGCTCGCGCAGGGCGCCGGTGATCGGGTTGCGGAACCCGGTGAAGTGCAGGCCGGGGACGGCGGGGTGCACATCGCCGCCGTGGTGCAGCGGCAGCGCGTCCGGGCCGAGGACGCCCAGGTGGCCGACGAGCGGGACGAGCGCGGGCCGGTAGCCCGTGGCGGCGACGATCGCGTCGGGGCGCAGGCGGGCGCCGCCGCGCAACACGACCTCGTCGCCGTCGATCGCCTCGACGGCCGGCACGACGGGGATCGCGCCGGAGCGCACCGCGCGGGCGAACCCGTGGTCGAGGATGGGGAGGACGCTGCGGCGGGCATGGCGGGTGAAGATGCCCTCGCCCTGCGCCGGCAGCCCCTGTGCCGAGAGGTCGCCGATGAAGAGCCGCCGCTCGAGCCGCGCGATTCCGTCGGCCAGCGGCCGCGGCACTCGCCGAAGCGCGATGGCGGCGACCTGGGCGGGCAGGCCGAGCGCCTGACGCGGCACGAGGCCGGGGGCCGAGCGCACGGAGAGCCACACCTCGCGCGCCCCGCCGCGCGCGAGGTCGAGCGCGATGTCCGTCCCGGAGTTGCCGGACCCGGCGACCAGCACGGCCTGACCGCGGTACGGCGTCGCGTCGGAATAGCGGCTGGAGTGCACGACCCGGTCGCCGGCAGCCCATCCGGGGAGCGCCGGCTCGTGGTTGTACCCCGTCGCGATCACGACGGCCCCGCCTGCGATCCGCTCCCGCCCTGTCGCGACGCTGAAGCCGCCTCCGCCGGCCTCCACCCGGTGCACCTCCATCCCCGTCCGGATGTCGAGCCGCTCGCGGTCGGCGTATTGCTCCAGGTAGTCGAGGAAGTCCGCCCCGGCCACCCAGCGCCCGCATGACCGGGGCAGGTCGCCCCCGGGGAGGCTCGAGAGCGACCGCACCGTGTGCAGTCGCAGGCAGCGGTAGTGGCGCCGCCAGCTCGCGCCGAGCCGGTCGCCGCGCTCGAGCACGACGACATCGCCGCCGGCCCGGCGCAGCATCGCCGCGGTGGCCAGCCCGGCCGGGCCCGCTCCCACGACGACGGTCGGTGCGCTCGGCATCCGCGGTTATCCTCGCACCTGCGGCGGAGCGGGTAGCGCCGCTGAATCACAAATGATTTGACTATTCTGGATTCCCTGGTATACCACTGGCGTACGCCAACGAGGAGGCCGGGGTGAGAGTCGCGTTGCTGGGAGGAGCCGGCGGGGTCGGCGCCTCCGTCGCCTTCAACCTGCTCGCGTGGGGCTCGGCGCACCAGATCGACGTCATCGACCGGCGTCCCAACATGCTCCGCTCGCACGTCATGGACCTCGAGCCCGTGCGGACGCTCGTCGGCCGCGGGGCCGTGGCGGAGGCCGGGATCGAGGCCGTCGCCGCGGCCGTCGTCGTCGTCATGGCGGCATCGGAGCCGCAGCGGATCACGAACACCCGGCTGATCGCCCTGGACGAGAACGTCGTGCATGTGCGCGAGCTGGCGGCCGCGCTCGCCGCCGAGCCCGGCTGGGACGGCGTCGTCATCATGGTGACGAACCCGGTCGACGCGCTCGTCACACTGCTCCAGCGCGAGTCCGGCCTCGCCCGGTCGCGCGTGATCGGCTCCACGCTGAACGACACGCTCCGGTTCCGCACCGGCATCGGCCTCGCGCGCGGCGTCGATCCGCACAGCGACGCGTGGGTGCTCGGCGAGCACGGCGACACCTGCGTGCCGATCTACAGCCGCATCGCCTGCGACGGTGCGCCGCTGACCCTGACCGACGCCGAGCGCGGCGCCGTCGACGAGTTCCTCTACGGCTGGTTCACCCGCCACGTCGCCCTCGACTCCGGCGCAGCTCGACCTGGACGAGCGGCCTCGGGGTCGCCCGCCTGATCGACGCCATCGCGGCCGACCGGCAGGAGCGCTTCCCGGCGTCGGTCGTGCTCGACGGCGAGTATGGGATCGAGGGGTGAGCGTCACGGTGCCCGCCCTCATCGGCCGCCGCGGCGCCGGGTCGATCGAGGTATGGGATCTGGCCGCCGGCGAGGCGGCGGCGCTCCACCGTTCGGCCGAGGCCGTGCGCGGCTCCGCCGCGGGCGTCTCCCCGGTGGCGTAGCTAGGACCCGTTCGTCGAATCGACGGCGGCCACGAGGTCGTGCATGCGCTGCAGGTGCCGGCCCATCGCACGGCGGGCGGCCGCCGGCTGGGCGCGCTCGACCACCCGCTGGATGGCGCGGTGGTCGGCGAGGATCGACTCCGCCTCGATCGACGGGCCGACGTACTCGATCAGCGAGGGCTGGAGCACGTCGAGCGTCCAGCTCGTGAACGCGACCAGCAGCTCGTTGCCGGCCGATTCGGCCAGCGCGCGGTGGAAGCTCGCGTCGGCGACGCTGAACTCGGGGTCGGTGGGCGCGTACCCGCCCGCGGCCTGGATCGCCGCCTCCATCGCCCCGACCAGGGCCTCGTCCACGTGCTCGGCGGCCAGTCCGGCGATCGGCACCTCGAGGAACATGCGCGCGTCGAGCAACTGGTACAGCGACACGCTCTTGGCCGCCAGCATTGTCGCGATCGACTCGCTCAGGTTTCGGCCCATGCCCTCGTTCGCGGAGTTGGCGACGAAGACCCCGCCGGCGCGGCCGCGCGTGACCCGGATCAGGTGCGAACCGGACAGGAGCCGCAGGCCCTCGCGCAGCGTCGGGCGGCTGACACCGAATTCGCGCGCGAGCTCCTGCTCGGTACCGACCCGGTCGCCGGGCTTCAGGCCCGACTCCTCGAGGTACGCCCGCAGGCGGTGCGCGATCTGCTCGCTGGCGTCGGCCCGGATGGGCTCGAATCGGCCGGTCACGCGCGCGAACCTGGGCAGAGGCGCATGGGCAGAGTATTGCCGATCGCGGGCGGTGAGCGCGCGTCGGGGCCCGATTTGCCAAATGATTTCATCGCATTGATATGCTCGCACCACGCTGCGGCGGCGAAGGCGCTAGCGTCCGTGGACCGGAGCGTCGTACGAGGGAGGACGAGATGAGCGCAACCGACACCGCCGCGCAGGACTGCCGCCACCTCATCGGAGGGAAGTGGGCCGGACTCCGCCGACGGCCGCACGTTCGAGGACCTCGACCCGTACACGGGCGACGTGGTCGCCCACGTCGCCGCCGGCGGCCGCGAGGACGCCCGGCACGCGGTCGAGGCCGCCGCCGCCGCGTTCGGCGCATGGTCGCAGGCCGGCCCCGGCCAGCGCCAGGCGATCTTCCTCAAGGCCGCCGACATGCTCGAGGCGCGCCGCGACGAGGTCGTCGGCGTGGCTCGCGCGCGAGACCGGCTGCAGCTTCGGGTTCGGCATGTTCCAGATGGGCTTCGTGCCCGGGCTGTTCCGGCAGGCGGCCGGCGCCGCCTACGCGCCGACCGGCAAGGTGCTCCCCTCCGACCTGCCCGGCGCGTTCGCGATGGGCGTCCGCCGCCCGGTCGGCGTGGTCGGCGCGATCGCGCCCTGGAACGCGGCGCTGATCCTGTCCGCGCGCTCGATCGCTGCGCCGCTGGTGTTCGGCAACACGGTGGTGCTCAAGCCCGTCCGAGGAGTCGCCCTACTCCGGCGGCCTGCTGTGGGGCGAGATCTTCGCCGAGGCCGGGCTGCCCGACGGCGTGCTCAACATCGTCACCCACGAGCCGCGCCGGCGCCGCCCGCAGTCGCCGACGAGCTGGTCGAGAACCCGGCGCGTGCGCCGGCATCAACTTCACCGGGCTCGACCGCCACCGGCCGCAAGCTGGCCGAGGCCGCCGGCCGCCACCTGAAGCGCGTCGTGCTCGAGCTGGGCGGCCAGAACCCGCTGATCGTGCTCGCCGACGCCGACCTCGACTACGCCGTCAACGCCACCGCGTTCGGCGCCTACCTGCACCAGGGCCAGATCTGCATGTCGGCGCGCCGGATCATCGTCCAGCGGCAGATGGCGGAGCAGTTCATCGCCGCGCCTGGCCGAGAAGGTCGCGGGCCTGAAGGTCGGCGACCCGCAACGAGCACGACACGATCATCGGCCCGCTGATCAACGCCCGGCCGCGCTGGAGACGGTCAGCCGCCGCGTCGACGAGGCCGTCGACGGCGGAGCGAAGGTGCTCGCGGGCGGCGGCGCCGAGGGCGCCTGCTACCAGGCGACGCTGCTCGCCGACGTGCCGCCGACAGCGAGTTCGCACGCGAGTGAGACGTTCGGCCCGGTCGCCGCGATCCAGGTGGTCGACAGCGCCGACGAGGCGGTCGCCGCCGCGAACGCCACCAGCTACGGGCTTGCATCCGGCGTGCATCACGACCGATCCCGATCGCGGCCTCGCGCTCGCCGAGCAGCTCTGCAGTCGGGGATCGTCCACGTCAACGACCAGCCCGTCGCACGACGAGCCGCAGATGCCGTTCGGCGGCATCAAGGACAGCGGCTGGGGCCGGTTCGGCGGCACGTTCGCGATGGACGAGTTCACCGAGATGCACTGGATCACCGTCCAGAGCGGCACGCGGCCGTTCCCGTTCTAGGCCGGCAGGGACGCGCTGGCCGACATCGTGACGCTCGAGGAGGCGCGTCGCCGAGCTGGTCTCGGACGGCGACACCGTCGCGCTCGAGGGCTTCACCCACCTGATCCCGCACGCCGCCGGGCACGAGCTGATCCGCCAGGGCCGCCGCGACCTCACGCTCGTCCGGCTGACGCCCGACGTCATCTACGACCAGCTGATCGGCGATGGGCTGCGCGCGCGAAGCTCGTCTTCTCGTGGGGCGGCAACCCCGGGCGTCGGGTCGCTGCACCGGCTGCGCGACGCCGTCGAGCACGGCTGGCCGCGAGCCGCTCGAGCTCGAGGAGCACTCCCACGCCGGGCATGGCCGCGGCCTACGCCGCCGGAGCGGCCAACCTGCCGTTCGGCGTGCTGCGCGGCTACGCCGGCACCGACCTGCCCGGCGCACACGACGGTGCGATTCGATCGACTGCCCGTTCACGGGCGAGCGGCTGGCGGCGGTGCGGGCGCTGCGGCCCGACGTCGGCATCGTCCACGCCCAGCAGGCCGACCGCCGCGGCAACGTCCAGCTGTGGGGCATCAGCGGCGTGCAGAAGGAGGCGGTGCTGGCCTCGGCCCGGTCGCTCGTCACCGTCGAGGAGATCGTCGACGAGCTCGAGCCGCGTGCCGGGCGCGATCATCCTGCCTGGCTGGGTCGTGACCGCCGTCGCCGCGGCGCCGGGCGGCGCGCACCCGTCCTACGCCCACGGCTACTACGAGCGCGACAACGCCTTCTACGTGCGCTGGGACGCGATCAGCCGCGACCGCGAGGCGTTCGGCGAGTGGATGCGCGAGCACGTGCTGGAGACCGCGGCCGGGAGTACCGCAGCCAGCACGAGACCGGGAGCCGCGAGACGTGACCTACACGAGCGAGATGATGGCGGTCGCCGCAGCCCGGCGGCTGCGCGACGGCGCCGTCTGCTTCGTCGGCATCGGCCTGCCCAGCAAGGCCGCCAACCTGGCCCGGGCGACGCATGCGCCCGGCTGCGTCCTGATCTACGAGAGCGGCACGATCGGCGCCAAGCCGCTGAACCTGCCGCTCTCGATCGGCGACGGCGAGCTGGCCGAGACGGCGGATGCCGTTGTGTGCGTCCCCGAGATCTTCGCCTACTGGCTCCAGGCCGGCCGGATCGACGTCGGCTTCCTCG
Source organism: uncultured Actinomycetes bacterium (assembly GCA_963708365.1). Taxonomy (GTDB): domain Bacteria; phylum Actinomycetota; class Thermoleophilia; order Gaiellales; family JAICJC01; genus JAICJC01. The sequence goes on along the minus strand of CAVPSM010000001.1, from coordinate 212,103 downwards.
GCGCCGCACAGATCGACCGCCACGGCAACCTCAACAGCACCGTGATCGGCGAGTACGCCCACCCGAGGGTGCGGCTGCCGGGCGGCGGCGGGGCGCCCGAGATCGCGGCGTCGTGCAAGGAGACGCTCGTGATCCTGAAGCAGTCGCCCGCGCACGTTCGTCGAGCGGCTCGACTTCCGCACGTCGGTCGGGTTCGGCGACGGCCCCGGCTCGCGCGAGCAGCTCGGCATGCACGGGCGCGGTGTCACCGCGGTCATCACCGACCTGGGCGTGCTCGAGCCCGACCCGGAGACGTGCGAGCTCACGCTCGCCCGCGTCCATCCCGGGGTCACCGCCGACCAGGCGATCGCCGCGACCGGATGGCAGCTGCGGGTGCGCGACGACCTCGGGGAGAGCACGCCGCCCAGCGAGCGTGAGCTTGAGGCCTTGCGGGCTCTGCGTGCCGCCGACGAGCGGGAGCCGGCCGGATGAGCGGCCCGGCGATCGAGCGTGTGCGCGACGGCGAGTACGGCACCGCCCACCCGCCGTACCTGCACCCCGACTACCGCTCGACCCGGCTGCGGGCCCCCGACAGGCCGCTGATCCTCCTGCCCGAGTCGATGCACGACCCCACCGGCCCCGTGTATGGCGACGGGCCGTTCGCCGCGTCCGACGCCGACCTCACCCGCCAGCACGACGGCGAGCCGCTGGGCGAGCGCATCATCGTCACCGGCACGGTGCGCGACGGCGGCGGGCGGACCGTACCGAACGCGCTGATCGAGGTCTGGCAGGCCAACGCCGCCGGCCGCTACATCCACCAGCGCGACCAGCACCCGGCCCCGCTCGACCCGAATTTCACCGGCGCGGGCCGCGTGCTCACCGATGCCGAGGGCCGCTACCGGTTCATGACGGTCAAGCCGGGCGCCTACCCATGGCGCAACCACACGAACGCGTGGCGGCCGGCCCACATCCACCTCTCGGTCTTCGGCCGCGCCTTCACAGAGCGGCTGGTCACGCAGATGTACTTCCCCGGCGACCCGCTCTTCTCGGCCGACCCGATCTTCAACTCCGTCCGCGACCCGGCGGCGCGGGAGCGGATGATCTCGCAGCTCGACTGGGAGACGACGACCGAGGAGTGGGCGCTCGGGTACCGCTTCGACATCGCCCTCGGCGGCCGCGGCGCGACCCCCTTCGAGGCCTGACGTGGGTGCGGCAGGCGCGACACCCTCGCAGACCGTGGGGCCGTTCTTCGCGTTCGGGCTGTGCGTCCGGCCCCAGCACGACCTGGTCGACCCCGGCCGCAGCGACGCGGTGCGGATCGAGGGCCGGGTGCTCGACGGGGCCGGCGAGCCGGTGTTCGATGCGATGGTCGAGATCTGGGGGGCCGACGCGGACGGCGAGCACGGCGACGGGTTCGGCTGGGGCCGGTGCGGCACCGATGCCGACGGGCGCTACACCTTCGTGACGGTCAAGCCGGGCGGAGGCGAGGCGCCGTTCATCACGGTGCTCGTGTTCGCGCGCGGGCTTCTAAAGCCGCTCATGACCCGGATCTACTTCCCCGGCGAGCCGGCGAACGACTCCGACCCGCTGCTCGGGGCGCTCACCGACGCCGAGCGGGCGGGGTTGACCGGCATCGCGGAGAATGGCGGCGTGCGCTTCGACATCCACCTCCAGGGCGAGCGGCAGACGACGTTCCTCGCCCTGTGACGACGTTCGCGTCCCTGTTCCTGCCGGACGAGATCGCGGAGGCGGTGTCCGACCGGGCCTGGCTCGCGGCCATGGTCGACGCCGAGCGCGCGCTCGTGAACGCCGAGGCCATCGCCGGCGTCGTCCCGGCGCACCTGGCCGGGCGGATCGCCGAGCGCTGCTCGGCCGGCCTCTACGACGTGGACGAGCTCGCCCGGGCCGGGCGCTCGGCGGGCAACCCTGTCGAGCCGCTCGTGCACGCGATCCGGGCGGGCCTCGGCCCGGAGGAGGCCGGGTTCGTGCACTGGGGGGCGACCAGCCAGGACATTCTCGACAGCGCCGCGATGCTCGTCGCCAAGCGGGCGCTCGCGCCGACCGCCGCATGGCTGGACGAGGCCGCCGGTCGCTGCGCCGCCCTCGCGCGGGCGCACCGGTCGACGCCGATCGCCGCCCGGACGCTCCTACAGCAGGCCACGCCGACGACGTTCGGCCTGAAGGCGGCCGGGTGGCTCGTGGGCCTGCGCGAGGCCCGTGCGCTGGTCGCGACCGTATCGGCGCGGCGGCTGCGGGCGCAGCTGGGCGGCGCCGTCGGCTCCCTGGCCGTGCTCGGTGCGCGCGGGCCCGAGGTGGCGCAGCATTACGCCCGCGAGCTCGACCTGGCCGAGCCGCTCATCCCGTGGCACGCCGAGCGGAGCGCGCTGATCGAGCTCGGCGCCGCCCTCGCCGCGGTCGCCGCAGCGTGCGCGAAGATCTCCGGCGACGTGATCCTGCTCGCCCAGACCGAGGTGGCCGAGGTGCGCGAGGGCAGCGGGCGGCGGGTCGTCGACGATGCCGCACAAGCACAACCCCGCCGTCTCGGTACGAACGCTCGCATGCGCGGCCCAGGCCCGCCGCAACGCGGCGGCGCTCGTCGCCGCGGAGCCGCACCAGCACGAGCGGGCGGCCGGGCCGTGGCATGCGGAGTGGGACGCGCTCACCGGCGCGCTCGCGGGTGCCGGCGGCGCCGCGGCCGGGGCGCGCGAGCTGCTGGCCGGCCTCGAGGTCGACCCCGCCCGCATGCGCCGCAACCTCGACCTGACCCGTGGCCTCGTCATGGCCGAGCGGGTGACGTATGCCGCGGCCGCCCGCGTCGGCCTCGTCGAGGCCCGGCGGCTGGTCTCGGCGGCGGCCGCGCGGACGGCGGCCGAGGACGTGACGTTCCGGCAGGCGCTCGCCGAGGCCGACGGCCTCGGCCTGCGCCCGGACGAGATCGACGCCGCGCTCGACCCGGCGGCGGGACTGGAATCGGCGGCGGCGCTGGTCGACCGCGTGCTCGACGGAGGGGAGAGCGGATGACGGACGACGGGTACGAGCGCGGGATGCGCGTGCGCCGGGAGGTGCTGGGCGACGCCCACGTGGACGCCGCGACGGCCGGCGGCTCGCCGCTCACCGCCGACTTCCAGGACCTGATCACCCGCTACGCCTGGGGTGACGTGTGGGCGCGGCCGGGCCTCGACCGGCGCACGCGCAGCTGCATCACCCTGACCGCGCTGGTCGCCGGCGGCCACGACCACGAGCTCGCCCTGCACCTGCGCGCGGCCCGCCGCAACGGGCTCACCTGGGACGAGATCAAGGAGGTGCTGCTGCAGGCGGCCGTCTATTGCGGCGTGCCCGCGGCCAATTCCGCCTTCGCGGTCGCCCAGCGCGTGCAGGAGGAGGAGGGCGGATGAGCCGGGCGGTGATCCTCTCGGCGGTGCGCACGCCGATCGGCCGCTACGGCGGCGCGCTCGCGGGCGTCCGCCCCGACGACCTGGCCGCCGTGGCCGTCTCCGCGGCGGTCGGCCGGGCGGGCGTCGACCCGGCCGCCGTCGACGATGTCTACCTCGGCTGCGCCAACCAGGCCGGCGAGGACAACCGCGACGTCGCCCGCATGGCGGTCCTGCTCGCCGGCTTCCCCCAGTCGGTGCCCGGCGTGACCCTGAACCGGCTGTGCGCCTCGGGGCTCTCGGCGGTCGTCTCGGCCTGCCACGCCGTGGTCGCCGGCGACGTCGACCTGGCCGTCGCCGGCGGCGTCGAGTCGATGACGCGGGCGCCGCTCTCGATGCCGAAGCCGGCCCGGGCGTTCGAGCGCGGCCATCGCACCGTCTATGACACCACGCTCGGCTGGCGCTATCCCAACCCACGCCTCGAGGCGATGTTCCCGCTCGAGAGCATGGGCGAGACCGGCGAGAACGTCGCCGAGCAGTGGGGCGTCTCGCGCGCCGCCCAGGACGCCTTCGCGCTGCGCTCGCAGGAGCGGTGGGCGGCGGCGCAGGCGGCCGGCCGCTTCGCCGACGAGCTCGTCCCGGTCGGCGATCTCGACCGCGATGAGCATCCCCGCCCCGACTCGACGGCCGAGGCCCTGGCAGCGCTCAAGCCCGCCTTCCGCGCCGGCGGCAGCGTCACGGCCGGGAACTCGAGCGGCATGAACGACGGCGCCGCGGCGGTCGTGATCGCGAGCGAGCGGCGGGCCGCCGCCCTCGGCGCCGAGCCGCTTGCGGCCTTCGCGGGCAGCGCGTCGGTGGGCGTCGATCCGCGGGTGATGGGGATCGGCCCGATCCCGGCCGTGCGCAAGCTGCTCGAGCGGACGGGCGTCGCCGCCGCCGACATCGACCTCGTCGAGCTGAACGAGGCCTTCGCCTCGCAGAGCGTCGCCGTCGTCCGCGAGCTCGGGCTCGATCCGGAGCGCGTGAACGTGAACGGCGGCGCGATTGCGCTCGGCCACCCGCTGGGTATGAGCGGCGCCCGGCTGGTCGTCTCGCTCGTGCACGAGCTGCGCCGCCGCGGCGGCCGCTACGGCCTGGCGACGCTGTGCGTCGGCGTGGGCCAGGGCCAGGCGGCGCTGTTCGAGAGGACGGGGTGAGCGCCGAGACGACCCAGGTCGGGATCGTCGGAGCGGGGCCGGCAGGGCTGACGCTGGCCCGGCTGCTGAAAGGGCGCGGGATCGAATCGGTCGTGCTCGAGAGCCGCAGCCGCGAGCACTGCGAGCAGCGCATCCGCGCGGGTGTGCTCGAGCAGGGGGCCGTCGATCTGCTGCGCGCGATCGGCGCCGGCGAGCGGCTCGACCGCGAGGGCATCGTCCACCACGGCGTCTCGCTCCAGTTCGGCGGCGAGCGCCACCGCATCCCGCTCTCGGAGCTGACCGGCGGGTCCGCGATCGTGATCTACGGCCAGACCGAGGTGGTGAAGGACCTGATCCGGCTGCGGCTCGACGGCGGCGATCCGCTGCGCTTCGAGGCGGAGGATGTGGCCCTGGCGGAGATCGACGGCGACCGCCCCCACATCACCTACCGCCACGAGGGCCGCGAGCGGGAGCTGCGCTGCGACCTCGTCGCCGGCTGCGACGGCTTCCACGGCGTGTCGCGTGCGTCGATCCCGGCCGGCGTGCTGCGGGTGAGCGAGCGCGATTACCCGTTCGGCTGGCTCGGCATCCTGGCCGACGTCGCCCCGTCGAGCGAGGAGCTGGTCTACGCCCACCACGAGCGCGGGTTCGCCCTGCTCAGCCTGCGTTCGCCCACGCTCAGCCGGCTGTACGTCCAGGTGGCGCACGACGAGGACGTCGGCGAGTGGCCCGACGAGCGCATCTGGTCCGAGCTCCAGACCCGGCTCTGCGTGCCCGGCTGGACGCTGTCCGAGGGGCCGATCCTGGAGAAGGGCGTCACCGGGATGCGCAGCTTCGTGGCCGCGCCGATGCAGCACGGGCGCCTCTACCTGGCGGGCGATGCCGCCCACATCGTGCCGCCCACCGGCGCGAAGGGCCTGAACCTGGCGATCGCCGACGTGGAGCTGCTCGGCGAGGCGATCGCGGCGTGGTACGAGCGCGGCGACCGCACCGGCCTGGACGGCTACACCGACGCCTGCCTGCGGCGGGTGTGGCGGGCGGAGCACTTCTCGTGGTGGATGACGTCGATGCTGCACCGCCTGCCCGGTGGCGACCCGTTCGATCTCGAGTTGCAGCTGGCGCAGCTGCGCTACGTCGTCTCCTCGCCGGCGGCTGCGACGACGCTGGCCGAGAACTACGTCGGCATCGCGGGCCGGAGGTTCGCCTGATGGCCCTGCGCAACCGCGTCACGCCGCTCGGGGAGCTGATCCCGGCGCCGGCTCGCGGGCTCGTCTACGGCAACCGCGGCTGCCTGCACGACGCCCACGGGAACATCCTTCGCCGCTGGGCCGTCCGCCGCTGGATCGCCTGCCGGCTCGAGTTCAAGGGCTGGCAGCGCGGCCCGATGATGCAGCCGGGCAGGTTCACCGAGCTCTTCTTCGTCGACGAGGCCACCGCCTTCGCGGCCGGTCATCGTCCGTGCGCGCTGTGCCGGCGCGAGGATTACGACCGCTTCGGCGCGATCTGGGCCGGCCTGCACGACGGCGAGGCCGGCGCCGACGCGATCGACCTGCGCCTGCACGAGGAGCGCGTCGACCCGCAGACGCACGGCCACCGCACCCATGCCGAGCCGTTCGCCGCGCTGCCCGACGGTGCCTTCGTGCTGACCGACGGCGACCCGTACCTGGTGCTGGGCGACGAGCTGCTGCTCTGGTCGCCGTCCGGCTACGCCGCCCGCCGGCCCCGCCCCGCAACCGGCACCGCCACCGTGATCACCCCGGCCTCGCTCGTGGACGTCCTGCGCGCGGGCTGGCACGACGCCGCCGTCCCGCTGCTCCACCCGGCCGCAACCGGCATGTGAATAAACGGGGTCAGACCCCTTTTATGCATGCGACCGCGAAAGTCGGGGACTGTCCCCGCCGGAGCGGGGACAGTCCCCATCTTGCTTATCCCTCCTCGGCCGAGCCGGCCATCGCGCCCATCGGCGGCATGCCCACGTCGGACTCGATGGCGTGCGAGGCCGCGGCGAGCACCCTGTCGCGCCGGGTCGCCCACAGGAACACCGTCCAGGCCGCCGAGACGGCCACCGTGCTCGAGCAGGAGGCGGACGTCGATGACGAACTCCGGCCGTTCGGCATGGCGCGGCTCGGCGAGTTCGTGCAGGCGCGAGCGCACGCCCCATTCGTCCAGGTACGCGCTCAGCGCGCGCAGCACGGCGCGGCCGTCGTGGCTGCGGCCGAGCTCGTCCAACACGGCGCTCGACGGCAGCTCGAGCACCATTTCCGCGACGTCGTGGGCGCGGGCGGCGCCGGCCACCGCGAACAGCGCCTCGTCGGCGTCGAGGCCCGTATTGGGCAATCCGTCGAGCTGCCGGTACGGATCGAGGTCGCTGCCGCCGAGCACCTCGGCGTAGCGGTCGGCCGGGATCTCGCGGCTCGTGTGCACCGAGACGACGGCGAGGAAGTGGATGCGCCACTGCGAGGTCGACGAGCCGTCGAAGAGCGCGAGCGCCTCGCCCGGCGGGCCGCCCGGCCGCATCGCCGGCACCTCGGCGGTGATCGCGTTCACGCGCGGCAGGAGCTCCCAGCCGGGCTCGCGCTCGCTCTCGTACGCCCTCCCCGCGTAGAACGACTGGAGCTTCGCCACGTCCCGCTCGATGACCTCGAAATGGACGACCGGCTGTCCCATGGGTTCCCTCCCTGGTCGGTGTGCCTCCTCTTGAAGACGAACTAGGCTCGGCGCGTGCGCGCCGCCAACCTCGCCCTGCGCTTCCTGCTCGAGCTCGCCGCCCTGGCGGCGCTCGCCTACTGGGGCGCCCACACCGGATCGGGCGTCGTCCGGGTGCTGCTCGCGATCGCCGCGCCGCTCGCGGGCGCGGTCGTGTGGGGCCTGTGGTGCGCGCCCAGGTCACAGCGGCGGCTGGCACCGGGCCCGCGGACGGTTGTCGAGGCCGCCGTGTTCGGGCTGGGAGCCGCCGGCCTCGCGTTCGCCGGGCAGGCGGGGGTCGCCGTCGCGTTCGTCGTGGTCAGCGTCGCCAACTGGGCGCTGCTCTTCGCCTGGCGTCAGGATCCCTGAGCGGCCAGGAAGCGCGTCAGCGCGGCGGTCGAGCGGGGCTCGATCGAGGGGAGGCCGGAGACGCCGTAGGCGGCGAGCGCCTCATCGAGCCCGGTCCGGCGGCCGACGACCGCGACGGTGTAGCCGTGGCGGGTGAACTCCTCGGTCTGCTCCGCGACCAGCTCGAGCAGCGGCGCCGCCACGTCGTCCGGATAGTCGCCCGATGGGAGCTGGATCGCGCCCCAGCCGGCGGCCTCGAGCGCCGCCAGGCCGTCGATGCCGCGGCCGGCCGGGTTCACCAGCTCGTCCGCGATCAGTGCCACCCGGTAGCCGCGCGCGTCGCCTGCGTCCACCGTCAGTCCTCCAGGAGCGCAACGATGGTGTCGAGCTCGCCCGGGCCGTGGTGGTCGGGGAGCTGGTGGGTGATCCCGGTCGCGCGCGGCATCGGCACGCCGCGCTCCGCCAGCTCGGCGGCGAGCTCGTCGATGAAGATGCCGCTGCCCGGCGAGAGCTCGTCCGCGCCGTCCGGCCACTCCGGCCGGCCGCCCCGCTCGGGATCGGAGCTGGTCACGTGCACACCCATCGAGGGGCTGCCCTCGAGGCCGACCAGGACGACGTCGTCGCCTGCGCGGACGTGAACCTCGACGGCCCCGGCGACGCCCTTCGCGAGCCGCCGGCAGTGGCGCCGGTAGGCGGACGTGTCGAGCTGCTCGCGCACCGCCCAGAACCGGTTCAGGCCGGTGAACGCGAGCTCGGGGCAGGGCATCTGCTGGATCTGCCAGCCGCGTTCACGCAGGGCCCCGACGAGCGGTGAGTACACCCCGGGACACCGCGCGCCGCCGCTGCACTTCGAGTTCTGATTCAGGAGGCAGTGGGCGACGAACGCGACTCCCGGCATGCGGCGAGTATAGGTGCGCCCCGTCGGTACGCTGCCTCGCATCGCCCATGACGACACGCTTTACGACCGCGTTGGGGGCCTCGCGTTCTTCGTCTCGCTGGTCGAGCGGTTCTACGAGGCGGTGGAGGACGACCCGATCCTGCGCCCGCTCTACCCGCGCGACCTCGGCCCCGGCAAGGCGAACCTCGCGGAGTTCCTCGCCCAGTACTTCGGTGGGCCGCCCTCCTACAGCGAGCGGCGTGGCCATCCCCGCCTGCGCATGCGCCATTTCGCCTTCCCGATCGGCCCGCGCGAGCGGGATGCGTGGGTGGGGCACATGAACGCCGCCGTCCGGGCGGGCGCCCGCATCGCCGGCAGACGCCGACGCGCTCGTGACGTACTTCGAGGACGCGTCGACGATGCTCGTGAACCGGCCGGCCTGAGCTACGGCTTGTAGCCCGGCGGCGGCGGCCGGCACTCGTGCGCCGTGAGCGTGCGCATGTGGGCCAGCTCGGCGGCCTGCGACGGCTCGCCGGCGATGTTGCGCAGCTCGTACGGATCGGTCTTCAGGTTGTAGAGCTCCTGGAACCCACCGGTGTAGCGGGCGTACATGAAGCCGGTGCTGCGGATGCCGCAGAAGGCCGGCGCGAGCGAGGGCGGGTTGCCGAACATGTGCTCGAGCAGGAACTGCGTCCGCCAGGGCGGGCTGGGCTGCTGGTGCTTCAGGAGGGGCAGGAAGCTCCGCCCCTCCACGGCGGGGTGGGTGGCGCCCGCGATCGCCGCGAGCGTCGGCGCCCAGTCGGTGTTCACGACCAGGTGGTGGTCGGTGGACGGGTGGCTCGTGTATGGCTCGTAGCGGACGACGAGCGGCACCCGTAGCGCCTCGTCGTAGGGCACCTGCTTGCTGCCGACGGTGAGCCGGTGCTCGCCCCAGCTGATGCCGTTGTCCGACGCGAACAGGATCACGCTGTGGGCCAGCCGGTGGGTGGCGCGCAGGGAGGCGACGATGTGGCCGACCTCCTGGTCGACCGTGATCAGGGTCTGGTACTCGGCCTGCCGCTCGGCCAGGATCTGCTCGTTTTCGACGTCGTCGAAGCGGGGCAGCCGGCGGATCCACGGCGGCTTGTCCGAGATGTTCGCCTCGTTGTAGCTGGGCGGCCGGTACGGCTTCAGGTTGGCGTAGCGGTTCGCGTACTTGTGCTGCGGGAACGACGGCAGGTGCGGCGCGTACGGTGCGTAGTAGACGAACACCGGCTTCTTCGCCGGGGCGGAGTCGATGAAGTTGGCCGCGGCGTTTCCGAAGTACTTGGTCGAGTACGTCGAGACCTCGCGCTTCAGCCGGCAGGCCGGGCGCCCCGGGCATCGGTTGGGCAGGTTCGCGAACACGTAGTACGGGTGGTAGCTCGGCTCGTAGTCGAACGCGACCCAGCGATCCCATCCCGGTGGCACCCCGCCCGTGTACGAGTTCAGGTACTTGCCGAAGAGGCCGGTCTGGTAGCCGTCCGCGCGCAGCCACGTGGCGATCGTCGAGCGGTCGTCTCCGGTCGCCCGGAACACCGGTGCGCCGCCGTGCGGCGGGTGGTTGTCATAGACGCGCGTCGTGTGCGCGTAGTTGCCGGTCAGGATCGTCGCCCGGCTGGGGCAGCACAGGGAGTCGGACACGAACGAGTTCGCGAACGTCACGCCGTGATGCACCAGCAGCTTCTGGACGTTCGGCATGGACCAGAGCGTGTCCCAGCGCTGGTCGTCGGTCAGGATGAGCACGACGTTGGTGCGCTTCGTCGTCGCGACGACGTACCGGTGCGAGCTCGATCCGGCACCGCCGCCGTCCGCGATCTTCGTCGTCGCGAGCACGGCAGCCGCCACCACCAGCACGGCCGCCGCGAGCGCCACCCGCTTGCCGCGCCAGCTGGGCTTCATCGTGGGGAGGCTACCGGGTGTCGCCCGAGGTGGCGATGCTCGCTGCCTGAGGGCATCAGGTGAGTGGCTCGTAGAACATGGCGTCTCCGCCGACCATAGGAACGCCCGCTAAGACCGGGCTGAGCGGCGACTAAGAACCCGATGAATCACCGACGGCTGGACGCCGCCCAGAGGTTGATGTCGCTCTCGGTGGCGTACCGGTCGATCTCGGCCAGCTCGTCGTCTGCGAAGTCGAGCGCGCGCGATCGTGCCGACGTTGTCCTCGAGCTGGGCGACGCTGCTGGCGCCGATCAGGGTGGAGGTCACCCGCGCGTCGCGCAGCGTCCAGGCGAGCGCCATCTGCGCCAGCGTCTGGCCGCGCCCGGCCGCGATCTCGTTCAGCGCCCGCACCTTGGTCATCGTCTGCTCGGTGAGCAGGTCGGGCGAGAGCGAGTCGTCCCGGCTCGCCCGCGAGCCCTCCGGGATCCCGTTCAGGTAGCGGTCGGTCAGCATCCCCTGGGCGAGTGGCGAGAAGGTGATGCAGCCCATGCCCTCGTCCTCGAGCGCGTCCAGCAGGTCGGCCTCGATCCACCGGTTGAGCAGCGAGTAGGACGGCTGGTGGATGAGCGGCGGCACACCCATGTCGCGCAGGATGGCCGCGGCGCGGCGGGTGTTCTCGGCGGAGTACGAGGAGATCCCGGCGTACAGCGCCTTTCCGGACTTCACCGCGGTGGCGAGCGCGCCCATCGTCTCCTCGAGCGGCGTCGCCGGATCGAAGCGGTGGGAGTAGAAGATGTCGACGTAGTCGAGCCCGAGCCGGCCGAGGCTCTGGTCGAGGCTCGCGAGCAGATACTTGCGCGAGCCGTCGTCGCCGTAGGGGCCGGGCCACATGTCGTAGCCGGCCTTGGTCGAGATGACGAGCTCGTCCCGGAAGGGCCGCAGGTCGCGGGCCATGAGGCGGCCGAAGTTCTCCTCGGCCGAGCCGTAGGGCGGGCCGTAGTTGTTCGCCAGGTCGAAATGCGTGATGCCGAGGTCGAACGCGCGGCGGACGATGGCGGCGCTCGTGTCGAGCGGCCGGTCGTGGCCGAAGTTGTGCCACAGGCCGAGCGACACGGCGGGCAGGTCGAGGCCGCTGCGCCCGCAGCGGCGATAGGTCATGTGCTCGTAGCGGTCGGCTGACGGCTCGTAGCGGGTGACCATGGCCGCGCAGGATAGCCAGGGGCTCGTGTGCTCGGGCGCGGGCGGCCCGAGCGGCGCGCCCCGTGGCGGGGCCAGGCCCCATCGGGCGGCGCTCTAAAAAGTGCCTAAGAATGCTGCTTTCTCGCCGTTCGAGCGTTGCGCGATGCCCCGGGGGTGGCGCATAGTGAAGGCAGTGTCCCGGGATGGACATCGGGGATGAGACCTGCTTGAGGAGGACGTGGTGAGCACACGCTTGAAGCGCCGGATCGTGATCGCAGCGGTGGTGCTGGGCGTCGCCGGGCTGGGCGGAACGGCCCTCGCCACGTCCTCCTCGGGCGGCAACTCCTTCTTCGACGACGTCGCGCATCGCCTCGGCGTCACGCCGGCGAAGCTGCAGAGCGCCGTCAACGGCGCGCTGGCCGACCGGCTCAACCAGCTCGTCAAGCAGGGCAAGCTCACCCGCGCCCAGGCGAACGAGATCCTGAAGCACGCCAAGGGCGGCGGCAGCGGGTTCCCGTTCGGCGGCTTCGACCACCACTTCGGCGGGCCGGGCCACTTCGGCTTCCGCCACCACGCGTTCGGGCCGGGGCCGTTCTTCGGGCCGGGGCCGATGGGCGGGCCGTTCGCGGGCGCCGCCAAGTACCTCGGCGTCTCCACCGCCGAGCTGATGAAGGATCTGCGCTCCGGCAAGACGCTGGCCGGGATCGCCAAGGCCAACGGCAAGTCGGTGAGCGGGCTCGAGTCGGCCCTGCTCACGCCGATCAGGTCGCATCTCGACCAGGCCGTCAAGGACAAGCATCTGACGAAGGCCCAGGAGCAGCGCGCCCTCGAGATGATCACCAAGGGCATCGACGGCTTCGTCACCCACGGATTCCACTTCCGGATGCGAATGGGCCACGGCTTCGGCGACCACAGCAGCGGCCACGGCAGCGCTCCGGCGCCGTCGGCGTTCGGCCTCTGACCTACTCGCGGGCCGGAACGAGCACCGTCGCCTCGCCGTCGACGACGAGCGTGTCGCCGACCCAGGCCCGGGTCGCGAGCGTCGCCCGGCGCCGGCCGGCCTCCCACGCGGTGACGGCGACCTCGCAGCGCACGTCGTCGCCCGGCCGCACCGGCGCTGTGAATCGCAGCTTCTGGCCGAGGTAGATCGTCCCCGGCCCGGGCAGCTCGCCCGCGAGCAGTGCCGAGAAGAACGCCGCGGTCAGCATCCCGTGCGCGACCCGGCCGCCGAAGGGCGTCGTGGCTGCGTAGGCGTCGTCGAGGTGGACCGGGTTGCGGTCGCCCGACACGCCGGCGAACGCCTCGATCGTCGCGTCGTCGACGTGGAAGGTGCGCTCGGCCCGGCGTCCGACCTGGGGATCGCCGGTCACGGTCAGCCGAGGTGCTCCGCCAGGAACGCCAGCGTCCGCGCCCAGGCGTCGCGGGAGGCGCGCACCCGGTACGACGGTCGCGTGTCGTTGAAGAAGGCGTGCGGCGCGCCGGGGTAGATGCGGTGGTCGAACGACCTCCCGGCTGCGGTCATCGCGTCGGCGAACGCGGGCACGGTGTCGGTGATCGCGCGATCCTTGCCGCCGTAGATGCCGAGCATGGGGGAGGAGATCGTGGCGGCGCGGTCGGACGGCGGCGGCGCACCGTAGTACGCGACCGTCGCCCGCACGTCGCCGTCGTTGCACGCGAGCAGGCCGGCCAGCCCGCCGCCGAGGCAGAACCCGACCGTCCCGATCTGCCCGTTGCAATCGGGGTGGTCGAGCAGGCGCTCGACGGCGCCGCGCAGGTCGTCGACGAAGCGATCGGGGTTCTTGATGCCGGCAAAGACGGCCCGGCGCGACTCCTCGATGCGTTCGCGCTCGGTCTCTGCCATCCCCGCGAGCGCGCGCGAGCGCACCTCCGGGTCACTCAGCCCGCCCGGCGGGAGGGTGTCGGTGAAGCGCTTGAGCGCGTCGATGCGGTCGGGCGCGAGCTCGGGCGGGCGCGTGCCGCCGCGCGAGTAGAGGTCGGGCACGAACGCCAGGTATCCGGCCGATGCGATCCGCGCGGCGACGTCGCGGATGTGGGCGTCGGGCCCCCAGGCCTCGTGGATGACGATGACGGCTGGGAGCGCGCCGCGGGCGGCCGCCGGCCGAACCATCGTCGCCGGGATGGACCCGCCGTTGCCGTTGCGCGAATAGCTCGTTTGCGAGATGGAGTGCTCGACGACTTCCCCCCGTGAGTCGCGTGCAGAACGCGGGCAGCATAGCAGCAAAAGGTTGCATGCCGCAAGCAACTTTGCTACGTTGAGAACGTGGCTCTCCCCGACGATTCCCCCCGCCCCGACGACCTCACCCGCATCGGTGAGGCGCTCGCCGGCGTCTTCCGGGCGGGGCATGCCGCCCGGCTGCACGAGCGCGTGGCCGAGGAGGCCGGCGTCACCGTCGACCGCACCGGGTTCGTCCTGCTCGCGAAGGCGATGCGGGAGCCCGCCCGGATCTCGCAGCTGGCCGAGCGGATCGGGCTCGACGTCTCGACGACGAGCCGCAAGGTGGCCGAGCTCGAGGCCACCGGCCTCGTCGTCCGCACGCACGACCCGGGCGACCGCCGCGCCGCGGTCGTCTCGACGACGGAGCTCGGCGACGACCTCGTCGCCCGCGTCCGCGAGGCCCGCAACCGCGCGTTCGGGCAGATGCTCTCGGGATGGGGCGCGACCGACCGGGCCCGTCTCGCCGACCTGCTCGAGCGCCTCGTGATGGACATCGAGCGGCAGGGCGGATTGGGTGGCTGAGCAGGGGGTCGGGCAGGTGCCACCGAGGACGTACACCCACCGGCAGATCATGGTCATCCTGGGCGGGCTCATGCTGGGCATGCTGCTCGCGGCGCTCGACCAGACGATCGTCGCGACCGCGCTTCCGACAATCGTCGGCGACCTGGGCGGGCTGAACCACCTCTCGTGGGTCGTGACGGCGTACCTGGTGGCGTCGACGGTGACGACACCGCTGTACGGGAAGATCAGCGACCTCTACGGCCGCAAGAAGGTGTTCCAGTTCGCGATCGTCGTGTTCCTGATCGGATCGGCGCTCGCGGGCCTCTCCCAGAACATGACCGAGCTGATCGTCTTCCGCGGCGTGCAGGGGATCGGCGCCGGCGGCCTGATGACGCTCGCGATGACGATCATCGGCGACATCGTCCCGCCCCGCGAGCGCGGCCGCTACCAGGGCTACATGGGGGCGGTGTTCGCCCTCGCGAGCGTGATCGGCCCGCTGCTCGGCGGGTTCTTCGTCGACCAGCTGTCCTGGCGCTGGGTCTTCTACGTCAACATCCCGGTCGGCATCGTGGCGCTCGTCGTCACGAGCGCGGTGCTCGACCTGCCGCACCGGCGCGTCTCCCACAGCATCGACTACCTCGGGACGGCACTGCTCGTCGGCGGGGTCGGCTCGGTGCTGCTGGCCGTGACCTGGGGCGGAACCGAGTACGCGTGGAGCTCGCCCACGATCATCACTCTCGCGATCGTCGGGGCGGCGCTGCTGACGGCATTTATCGCGGTCGAGCGGCGCGTGGCCGAGCCCGTGCTGCCGCCGTACCTGTTCCGCAACCGCGTGTTCACGGTGGCGACGGCGACGATGTTCATCGTCGGCCTGGCCATGTTCGGCGGCATCATCTACCTGCCGCTGTTTCTGCAGGTCGTGACCGGCCGCAGCGCCACCAACGCCGGCCTGCTGCTGCTCCCCCTGATCCTCGGGATCATGTTCACGGCCATCCTGTCCGGCCGGATCATCAGCCGCACCGGGCGCTACAAGGCGTTCCCGGTGGCGGGGATGCTGGTGATGGCGTTCGGCATGTACCTGCTCTCCACGATGGGCCAGACGACGACGACGCTCGAGACGTCGGTGTACATGGCAGTCCTCGGCCTGGGTCTCGGCATGGTCATGCAGGTGCTCGTGCTCGCCGTCCAGAACGCGGTCGACAAGCGCGACCTGGGCACGGCGACCGGGGCGGCCACCTTCCTGCGCTCGATGGGCGGCTCGTTCGGCGTGGCGCTCTTCGGCGCCGTGCTGACGAACCAGCTGGCGTCGAACCTGCGCGACCTGCTTCCCGGCGGGAGGCTGCCGCCGGGCGTCTCGCCGGAGGCTCTGAAAGGCAGTCCGGCGGCCATTCTCAGCCTGCCCGACGCGGTGCGGGGCCCGGTGATCGAGGCGTTCGCGCGCTCGATCGACACCGTCTTCCTCGCCGGCGTCCCGATCGCGCTCATCGGCTTCGCCATCTCGCTCGTTCCTGCGCGAGGAGCCGCTGCGGACGACCGACGTTGGCCCGGAGGCCGTCATGGAGGTCGCGCCGATGAACGTCGAGCCGATGGAGGAGCGGGTCAGCAGCCCGAGCTGACCCGGGCCACCGGCGGGCCGACGCGGGATGCGGTACCGGCGCAGGAGCGCCCGAAGGCGGCTCCGGTAGACCGCCATGTCGGCCGGCTGCCAGTCGGAATGCGTCTGACAGCGCCACGACGGGTAGAGCTCGTGGTGATAGGGCGAGGTCAGGCTCTCGGCGTGGCCGATCACGTCGCCGAGCGGGACGTGGTAGCGCTGCATCAGCCAAGCGGTCAGGTGCAGCGAGGCGCGCATCTGGGCGGGGTCGTCGAGGATCTCGGCGTCCGATAGGCCGACATGCTCGATCCCGAGGGCCACGAGGTTCAGGCCGACGGTGTGGCGGCAGATGACGTCGAGCAGTGACGAGCTGGTAGATGGTGCCGTCGCGGTCGACGATGAAGTGGGCGCACGTGCCGGGCAGCTCGTGGAGCTCCGAGTCGGGCACGTCCTGCGCGAAGGTCGACCAGGCCGACTGCATCGTGGTCGACTCGGTGTAGTGCTCGACGATCACGTGCGGGCCGCGGATGTGCCATGTGTCGACGCCGTAGTGCCGCTTCGCGTAGGCGGCGGTCTCGGCCAGCCGCTGGGCCGAGAACGGGATCGGCTTCCAGACGATGTGCGGGCGGGCCAGGCGCGGCGGTGGCGGCGGTGCCGGGGTCGTGGTTACCGCGGTGGTCGGCTCGACGATGACGCTCGCGCTCGACGCCGGCGGCGTGCTCGACCTGACGGTCGAGTGGGGCATGTGGGTGTGCCGGGAGCCCGCCGAGACGGGCGGGGCCGCCGCCGACCCGCCCGACCGGGACACCGCGTACGCCGCGGCGGCTCCGGCCAGCGCGAGCGCGACGAGGATGGCGCCGGCTGCCCACCGGCGTGCGCGCGATCTGTCCACTCTCGAAGCGTATTGCGGATCGCTGCGGTTGCAGGGAATTTACGTCGGTCTTAGGATGCCCGCAGATACTTTGGCTGTGGAAGTCCTGATAGTCGATGACGAGCCGGCGGTGGTCGACGCCCTCGATCGGGCCCTGGTGCAGGAGGGCTACAAGGTGGCCTCCGCCGGAGACGGCCGGGCTGCGCTCGACCGCGTCGCCGAGGCGCCGCCGGACGCCGTCATCCTCGACGTGAGCATGCCGCAGATGAGCGGCCTCGAAGTGTGCCGGAGGTTGCGCGCCAACGGCGACCGTACGCCGGTGCTGATGCTGACCGCGCGCGACCAGGTGACCGACCGCGTGGCCGGCCTCGACGCGGGCGCCGACGACTACCTGTCCAAGCCGTTCGCGCTCGAGGAGCTGCTCGCGCGGTTACGGGCGCTGCTGCGGCGGACAGGCACCGGCGAGGGCCAGGGCGTGCTGCGCTTTGCCGACCTGAGCCTCGACCCGACGACGTACGAGGCCCGCCGCGGCGACCGCGTCATCGAGACCACCCGCACCGAGTACGCGCTGCTCGAGCTCCTGATGCAGCACCCCCGGCAGGTGCTCACGCGCGCGACGATCTTCGAGCGGGTGTGGGGCTACGACTTCGGCTACGCCTCGAACTCGCTCGACGTCTACATCGGCTACCTGCGCCGAAAGACGGAGGCGGACGGGGAGCCGAGGCTGATCCACACCAAGCGGGGGATCGGCTACGTGCTTCGGGAGCCGTGAGCTTCCGGCTCCGACTCACGCTCGCGTCGGCGGCGGCCGTCGCCCTGGCGGTGGCGGTCGCGTGCATGATCGCCTACATCGTTGTCGGGCGTCAGCTCTACAGCCAGGTGGACTCGAGCCTCCGTGACGAGGCCGGCCAGTTCGTCGGCGCTCCGAAGCAGCCGAACGCGAACCACGGCGTCCCGTACGCGATCTACTACTACCAGTGGGTGGGCCCGACCGGCGGGGTGGCGCAGCCGCGGGCCTTCGCGGGCCAGGACACGCTTCCGGTCACCCAGCAGGCGCTCGACGCCGCGCGGGGCTCGTCGTCGTCCTTCGTGCTTTCCGACATGACCGTCGGCGGCGTGCATCTGCGCGTCGCGACGTTCCCGGTCGGGAACGGCTTCTCTGTCCAGATCGCGCGGCGCCTGAGCGACGACGACGTCGTCCTCTCGCAGCTGCGGATCTGGTTCCTGCTCGTCGCCGCCGGGGGAGTGGCGCTGGCCGCGCTGCTGGGCGCGTTCGTCGCCCGCGAGGCGCTGCGGCCGGTGCGCAAGCTGACCGACGCCGCCGAGCACGTGGCCGAGACGCACGACCTGACGCGCCGCATCGACGTCTCCGGCCACGATGAGCTCAGCCGGCTCGCGACCAGCTTCAACACGATGCTGGCCGCGCTCGAGCAGGCCGTTGCGGCCCAGCGCCAGCTGGTCGCCGACGCCTCGCACGAGCTGCGCACGCCGCTGACCAGCCTGCGCACGAACTTCGAGGTCCTGATGCGGCCCGCGCCGCTGCCCGAGGAGAGCCGCCGCAAGCTCGAACAGGACGTCCACCAGCAGTTCGACGAGCTGACCGCCCTGGTCGGCGACATCGTCGAGCTCGCCCGTGACGGCCAGTCGCCGGGCGAGGAGGACGACGTCCGTCTCGACGTGCTCGTGGGGGAGGCGGTGGAGCGAGCGGAGCGAAACGCCCGCGACGTGGGCTTCCAGCTCACGTCCCGGCCGACGATGGTGCGCGGCGTTCCCGGCCGGCTCGACCGGGCCGTGCGCAACCTGCTCGACAACGCAGCCAAGTGGAGCCCGCGGGGCGAGGTGGTCGAGGTCGAGGTCGGCGAGGGCACGGTGACCGTCCGCGATCACGGCCCCGGGATCGCCGACGACGACCTGCCGTTCATCTTCGACCGGTTCTTCCGCTCGGCGGAGGCGCGCAGCATGCCCGGCTCCGGACTGGGCCTCGCGATCGTCCGCCAGGTTGCCGAAGCCCACGGGGGGCACGTGACGGTCGAGACCGCCGCGGACGGCGGCACCCGCTTCGTCTTCTCGGTGCCGCCGCTGCCCGTCCCGAGCGAGGATCTGGTCGACGTCTGAGCCGATCCGGGTCGATCTGGACAAACCCTTAGCCTGGCCTCAGACAGTTCTTAGGAAGGCGTTGTTCAATAGTCCACACAGCCCGCGCGACCTCCTCGGAGACGCCCGGGCGCACACGAGCCGGCTACCGGAGGGACATGCCGGCCGCAGGGCGCCCGGAGCAGTCACGGTCGCGTAGGTGGGCGGTACCCCCGCCCGGTCTACGGGTTACCCCTCCTCGTAGCCGGGCGGGAGATCTCCGCTCTGAATAATCGGGGTCAGACCCCTTTTATGCGTGCGCCATGCTGGCGCCGTCGCGGACGTCGGCCTCGACGGCCGGGATCCGGAACGAGAGCCGTGTGCCTTCGCCGGGCGCCGAGTCGATGTCGATGTCGCCGCCGGCCAGGCGGATGCGCTCGATGGTCGCGTCGAGGCCCAGGTGGAGGCGGGTGCGGTGGCGGTCGAGGGCGCGGTGGACGTCGAACCCGAGGCCGTCGTCGGTGACCGTGCCGACGATCTCGCCGTCGGCATGGATGAGCGTCACCTCGAGGCGGCGGGCGCGGGCGTGGCGGCGGACGTTCGCCACCGCCTCGCGGACGATCCGGTAGACGAGCGTCTCGAAGTCGCCGGCGTAGCGAGGCACCTCGACCTCGACGCCGGTGTCGAGCCCGAGCTCCTGGTTGGCATGCTCGACGAGGTCGCGAACGGCGGGCGCGAGCCCATGCGCCTCGAGCAGCGGCGGGCGCAGCTCGAACATCAATCGGCGGGTGCGCTCGAGGGCCAGGGCGAGCGTGTGCCGGGCCTTCTGCGCAGCCTCGGCGGCGGCCTCGGGCTTGCCCCGCTCGTCCGAGCGGCGCTCGCTGTCGAGCGAGAGCAGGGTGGCGGTGAGCACCTGCACCGTGTCGTCGTGCAGCTCTTCGGCGATCCGGGCGCGCTCATCGGCCTCGGCCCGCAGCATCTGGTTCAGCACCATCCGCCGCTGCTCCTCGGCGTCCTCGAGCGCCGCCCGCAGCTGCTCGCTCTCGCGCAGGCGACGGAAGCTCAGCGAGACGCGGATCGTCACCGCGAGCAGGACGAGCACCGAGAGCACCATCGCGACCGGGTTGGCGGCGTCGATCAGGTTGAGTGCCTGGAGGGCGACGGCGATCAGGGCGAACACGGCGGTGAACCCGACCACGGGCCGGGCGGGCGTCGGCCGTGGCGCGCCGGAGGGCACGATCGCGGCGATCGCGAGCAGCGCCGCCGCGACGGGGACGAGCGTCTGCCGTGGGCCGCCGGGCAGGCCCACGACTGCGGCCGTGCCGTGGTAGAGCGAGAGCGCATCCCCGGCCGTCAGGACGACTCCTCCGGCGAACAGCAGCCAGCGCTCGCGGTGGCCGCGCGAGGCGGCCAGCGCCGCGCAGCCGGCCATCACGCCGAGGAGGGCGAGGTCGGATGCGATCCAGATCCCGTCGACCGCGATCCCGGCGAGGCGCTGGTGCGTGTGGTCGAGCAGCGGCCGCAGCCCCACCTCGGCCGCCACGGCGGCGAGCGTGATGCCGCCGATCAGCCCGTCCACGACGAGGCCCGCGTCGAAGCGGTCGGCGCGGCCGCGGGCCAGCAGCACGACGGAGGCGATCACGAACGGATAGAAGGCCAGCCAGAGGGCGGCGGCCGACGGCGTGAACGACGCCAGTCCGTGCCCGAGCCGTGGTGCGGCGGCGATCGTGACGATGCCGTAGCCGGCGAGGCCGATGCCGAGCGCCGTCCACGCGGCCCGGTCGGACCGGTCGGCGGCGGCCCGGCCGAACGCGGCGAGACCGCACAGGACGATCGCGACGGCCGAGAGCCGCCCGTCGAGGTCCGTGCCCGCCCACGATCCGGCGGTGCCGGACGCGACCCGCGCGATGTGCAGGGCGGTCAGCGCCAGCGCGGCGGCGGGGAGCGCCGCGAGGATCAGGTGCGCCCGGCGGCGGGCGCGAATCGGTGTGTGGGCGAGCTGCATGTCCAGGTATCCTCGCGCTCTGCTCGTGCGGCCGTCTCCCCGCATCGGGGGATCGTCCGTCACACCTGTGGGTGAGCAACAGAATTCTTACAATTGCAGGCATTTTTTGCCTATCGCACAGGTTCTGCCAGAGGCGTCACGGTAATCGCACGCGTTGGGGCCTACACTGAACGGGTATGCCGGGATTCCGTATCGAGCGCGACGCCGAGGGACGCAGGTCGCTGCACATGATCGGCTGCTGCGGCGACCCCGAGCAGATGCGCCGCGAATACGACCAGGCCTTCCTCGAGCAGACGCTCGCCGAGGGCGGCACGCTCGTCTCATCCGGCCCCGACGGCGTCGAGCTGCTCGACCGCCGCGGCCGCACGCACCGCGTCGGCCCGGGCGTCACCGTCCCCTTAGTCTGACGCCGGCGGCTCGATCTCGGGCGGCGCCGGCGGAGGCGCCGACTGGGGTGGATGCGCGTACGGCGAGAGGCCGGCGAACGCCATCAGCCGGATCCCTGCCACGGTGGCGATCACCATGATCACCGCGTCGAGCAGGTCGGGCGGCGCCAGGGCGAAGAAGTCACGCGCCGGCTCGAAGCTGAGCGTCCCCAGGTAGGCGGCACCGAGCGTCCCGACCAGCGCGAGGATGCCGATCGCATACGACTTGCTCGCGGTCATCCGGTCGGGGTCGAGGACGAGCAGCAGGTAGAGGCCCAGGGCGACGAAGACGGTCACCGCTGCGGTGCGGGCGTCGGTGATCGACCGCACCCGCACGGCCCGCTCGAGCAGGTAGGCGGCCAGCACCGCCGCGGCCATCACGGCGCCGGCCGGGATCGAGAACCGGGCCACGCGACGCAGGAACGAGCTCGTGTCCGGACGCTCGTGTGCCGGGATCAGCGCGATCACGAAGCCGGGGATGCCGACGGTCACGGTCGCCGCCAGCGTCAGGTGGCGGGGCAGCAGCGGGAACCCGGCGGTTGCGAGCCCGAAGGTCAGGATCACCGCGGCCGCGAACACCGTCTTGGTCACGAAGAGGCGCGCGACCCGGTGGATGTTCAGGATGATCTGGCGGCCTTCGCCGATCGCCGCCGGCACGGCGGCGAAGCTGTCGGTGACGAGGACGCTGTCCGCGACGCTCTTCGCCATCTGCGCGCCGCTGCCGAGCGCGATGGCGAGCCGCGAGCCCTTCATTGCGGGGACGTCGTTCACGCCGTCGCCGATCATCGCCACGTAGCGGCCCGAGCTCCCCAGCGACTCGATCAGCATCCGCTTCTGCTGGGGCGAGAGGCGGGCGAACACGGTCGACCCGGTCGCGGCCGCGGCCAGGTCGGCTTCCTCCGGGAAGTGCGCGCCGTCGATCGCCGGCCCCTCGACGTTGATCCCGGCCCGCTCGGCGACGGCGGCCACCGTGGCCGGCGAGTCGCCCGACATCACCTTGACGGCGACCCCCTGCGCGCGCAGGAACTCGATCGTGTCGCGCGCCTCCGGCCGCACGTGCTCCTCGAGCGCGATCACGGCCAGCGGCTCGATCGCCGGGGGCGCAGCGCCGTCGTCCGGCGGCGCCAGTTCGGCCCGCGTGGTGCCGAGCAGGAGCGTGCGCCGGCCGACCGCCTCGTGCTCGCCCACGAGGGCCGCGGCGGCGTCGCCGAGGAGCACGTCCGGCGCGCCGAGGACGAGCGTCTCGCCTTCGCCCTCCAGCCGGCAGGCGCTCCACTTCCAGCGCGACGAGAACGGCACCTCGGACGTGACCGGGCGGGCCGTGGCGGGAAGCGCCGCCGCGATGGCATCGACCGTGTCGTTGCGCGAGGTGATGCTGGCCGCGTACTCGCCCGCCCGCCGCTCGGCGTCGTCGGCGACACCCACTCCGGCCGGAAAGACGCCGTGCAGGGCCAGGGTTCCGTCGGTCAGCGTGCCGGTCTTGTCGAGGCAGACCGTGTCGACGTTTGCGAGCGACTCGACCGCGTTGAACGCCTGCACCAGCATGCCGCGGCCGGAGAGCCGGACCGCGGCCACGGCGAAGGTGAGGCTCGTGAGCAGCACGAGGCCCTCGGGGACGAGCGTCACGATCCCGGCGGTGGCCGTCGCCGAGGCCGAGCGGAACGGGGCGTCGTGGTTGATGAGCACGAAGACGAATGCGGCCCCGAGCGGCACCATCACCGCGACGGTCGCGAGCAGCAGGCGGTTGATCTGGTTCTCGAGGGGTGAGCGCCGGTAGCGGAACTCGCGCGCCTCGCCGACCACCTGCGACGCATAGCTGGCCTCGCCCGTGCTGCTCGCGATGTAGCGGCCGGCGCCCTCGACGCAGAAGGAGCCGGACAGGATCTCCTCGCCGACGCCCTTCCCGATCGGCTGCGACTCGCCCGTCAGCTGCGACTCGTCCAGCATCAGCGCGGAGCTCTCGACCACCGAGCCGTCCGCAATCACCTGGTCACCGGGGCGCAGGGCGACGAGATCGCCGTCGACGACCTCGCCGGCCGGGACGCTCGTCTCGGCGCCGTCGCGGACCGCCCGGGCGTGCGGGCGCCACGAGCAGGGCGAGCCGGTCGAGCGCCCGCTTCGCGCGCACGTCCTGGAGGATGCCGATGCGCGGTGTTCGCCACGAGGACGATCCCGAAGAGGCCGTCCGCGGGTCGGCCCGCCGCGAGGATCACGACCCAGAATGCGCCCAGGATGAGGTTGAACAGGGTCAGCGTGTTCGACCGGACGATGCTCGCGTAGGAGCGAGTGGTCGCCTTCGCCTCGGCCGGTGGAGAGGCCGCCAGGCGGCGGCTGGCCTCGACCTGCGAGAGGCCCGTGAGCCTGGCTTCGGTCACCCCCACGAGTCTAGAGGGGGTGCCTTGGAGCCACCGCCGACCGTGGCCCGTCAAACGGTGTCTGGGCCCACCGCTCGACACTCTGCGGAATGGTTGCACGGTCAATACTTGACGGGTCAGGTATATCTGCTAGCATTCCTTGCGTAGTCAAGTTTTCCCACGGAGGTCTGATATGAGCACCATCGAATCCACGAACGCCACCGCACTCCCCGCCGGTACGTGGCAGCTCGACGCCGTCCACTCGCAGGTCGGCTTCGGCGTCAAGTACATGGTGGGGACGTTCCGGGGCAGCTTCTCGCCCGTCGCCGCGACCCTGTCGGTCGACGACCGCGGCGAGGCCAGCCTGACCGGGTCGGCAAAGGCCGAGAGCGTCAAGGTGCAGGAGCCGAGCCTGGTGGCGCACCTGCTCTCCCCCGATTTCTTCGACGCCGAGCGGGCGCCGGAGCTGCGCTTCCGCTCGACCGGCGTGCGCGTTGACGGCGGCAGCATCGCCGTCGCCGGCGAGCTCGAGGTCAAGGGCGTGACCCGGCCCGTGACGCTCGAGGGCGAGGTCGGCGATCAGATCACGGATCCCTACGGCCGTGAGCGGATCGGCATCACCCTCGGCGGCACGATCGACCGGACGGACTTCGGCATCAACTGGAACAACCCGCTGCCGAGCGGCAAGTCGGCGCTCGCGAACGAGGTCGCCCTCACCGCCGAGCTCTACCTGGTGAAGGAGTAGCGGTCGCGATGAAGATCCTCGGCGTCTCGGGCAGCCTACGCACGGACTCGCACAACACCGCGTTGCTGCGCTGCGCCGCCCGGCACCTGCCCGCAGGCGTGGAGCTCGAGGTGTGGGACGGTCTGCGCGACGTCCCCCCGTATGACGAGGACGACGACGTCGATCCGGCCCCTCAGGCGGTCGCCGCGTTCCGCGCGGCGCTCGCCGGGGCCGACGCCGTCCTCTTCTCGACCCCGGAGTACAACTCGTCGATCCCGGGCCAGCTGAAGAACGCGCTCGACTGGGCGTCACGGCCGTACGCGACCAACCCGCTGCGCAACCTCCCGGTCGCCGTCGTCGGTGCCAGCACCGGCGCGTTCGGCGCGG
This sequence comes from uncultured Actinomycetes bacterium, assembly GCA_963708365.1. Classification (GTDB taxonomy): domain Bacteria; phylum Actinomycetota; class Thermoleophilia; order Gaiellales; family JAICJC01; genus JAICJC01. Next base: position 187,420 of record CAVPSM010000001.1, on the reverse strand, counting down.
TGTGGGCGCAGGCCGAGCTCCGCAAGGTGCTCGGCGCCGCCGGCGCCCGGGTGGTCGACGGCGAGGTCATCCTCGGCCACGCCCACCGCAAGATGGACGCGGCGGGGGTGCTGCTCGACGACGAGGCCCGCGAGCAGCTCGTGGACGTCATCTCCGACCTCGCCGGCGCGGTCCACGCGCGCCCCGTCGCCGCCTAGCTGCGCGGGTCGTCGCGATCCGGCCGTCGGACGCCCGTCGGCGCCCGGTGCGGCGCGGTCGGGCGGGAATCCCCCACCGGCTCCTGCTTGCCGCAGTGAACGCAGCGCCGGTGCCACAGCCGACCCTCGTTGTAGAGCGACTCGAGCACCCACCTGTGACGGCATGACTGCTCCGCGAACAGGCGATCCTCCCGCCGCACACCGAGCCACAGAACGAGCAGCAACAGACAGAGGATCAGTCCGACGACGTTCGACAGCATCCGAGTTGGCTACCCGGGCGGGCGCGTTGCCCAAACACCGGAACCGGGCGTCGCCTAGGGCAACAGGTGGACGGTGCGGCTGATCATCGTCATGTCGAGGATCCGCCGGATCGAGGGCGAGCCGCAGACGAGCTCGAAGCGCCCGCCGCGCTCGGCCATGCGCTGGGCCGACGCCAGGATCACGCCGAGCGCCGTCGAGTCGAGGAACGTCACCGACGCGGCATCGACGCGCAGCACCGAGCAGCCCTCGGCCTCGGCGGCGTCGAGCGCCTCGCGCAGCGCGTCGGCGGAGTTGATGTCGAGCTCGCCGTCGACGTTCACGACCGTCGCGGTCTCCTCGACGGTGTCGCGGGTGAACCGCGCTGATGCCGCCCTCGGAGCACCCTTGCTGCTGGCGTCGTCCATCGCCGAACACCTTACCCCGTCGCTCGCATCCGCCACCACGGCAGCCGTTCGCCGCCGTTGTCTGGAGGCACGACCGTATCACGGGTCGCGCCGGATGTTTGGGATGCGCACCGACCCGCACACGTTCCTTCCTGACGACCCGATCCCGGAAGGAGCACTGCCCCGGATGGATTCGCTCTCACATCGCACGGACATCGAGCTCATCGCCGCCCATCGAGAAGGCGGCGACCCCGCACCCCGCGAGCAGCTGGTGATGCGGCACTCGGGGCTGGTGCGCTCGATCGCACGCCGCTACCACGGCCGCGGTCTCGCGCTCGAGGACATCGAGCAGACCGGCTATGTCGGCCTGATCCAGGCCGTCGACCGGTACGACCCGTCCCGCGGCGTGCCGCTGCGTGCGTACGCGGCGCGGACGATCGACGGCGAGATCATGCACCTTTTCCGTGACCGCGGCTGGGCGGTGCGCGTGCCCCGCTCGCTGCAGGATCTGAGCCGGCGCGTTGCCGCCGTGCGCGAGCGCATGGGCCACAAGCTCGGGCGCTCGCCGTCGCTCGAGGAGCTGGCCGAGGCGACCGGTGAGACCGAGGAGCGCGTCTGCGAGGCGATCGCCGCTGGGCGCGCCTACACGGCCGAGCCGCTGGTCGAGCCCGACGCCGCCTCCGAGAACGCGGGCGGCGACGGCCTGCCTGCCGGGCGCGTGCTGGCCTCCGAGGAGCCGGGGTTCACGGCGACGGAGGACCGAGACCTGCTCGAGCGGGCGATGCGTGCGCTGCCGCCGCGCGAGCGCCGGATCGTCGGCCTCCGCGTGTACCACGACCTCACACAGGCCGAGATCGCGGCGCGTACGGGTATCAGCCAGATGCACGTCTCGCGGCTGCTGCGCGGGTCGCTCGAGACGATCGCCGAGGAGATCGACACCGCCGCCGTCGCCTCGTAGCGACGGCGGTCAAGCGTGGTGGGGCGCGGTGGCGCCGGCGATGGCGTCGGCGCGCGTCGGCACGGCCTCGAGCCGGCCCTCCATTCCGGTCAGTTCGAGCAGGCGGCGGACGCCGTGGCCTGTGCTCTCGCCGAGAGCGCAGCGGAATCCCAGCGAACGCTCGCCGGCCTGCTCGCGGGCACAGATCAGAACACGCAGGATGGTCGAGTCGATGAACGTCGTGCCGAGCAGGTCGACGACGACGGCGTGACCCGACTCGAGCGCGGCCTCGAGGCGCCGCTCCAGCTCGGGAGCGGTGGAGAGGTCGTGCTCGCCCGTCACGACGACAACCTCGACGCCGGGCTCGGCTCGTTCGACGACGATCCCGCTCACCACGTCCTGCAGGATAACGGAGAGCCGGGGGGACTCACGACGTCGAGGCTGCGGCGAGGTCGAACGTCATGCGGACGACGGTGCCCGCTCCCGCGGGCGTGTCGATCTCGAGGGCGTCGGCGATCGCCGCCATCACCGGCAGGCCGACGCCGAGGCCGGGGCTGTCCACGCGGGGCGCCATGCCCGACCCGTGGTCGCGCACCGTCACGACGAGTGCGCCTGAGGGCGAGAGGTGGGCCGAGGCCTCGAACTGGCCGGCGGCGTCCGGATACGCGTGCAGCACGGCGTTCGCGCACGCCTCGGTGACGGCCAGCGTGATGTCCGAGATCCGCTCCTCGGCGACGCCCGACGCCTCGAGCAGCCCACGCAGCGCATGACGAACCAGCGGGACGTTGTCCGTCTGGGCCGCAAGCTCGAGCTCGAACCCGGATGACCGTGGAGCCATCGTCGTCTCGGATACCCGTCGGGTCATGGCTCTAGTCATTCCCCGTCAGCCGGAGGACAATCACCGCGACGTCGTCGGCGGGCGGCCCCGGCGTGAACTCGAGCACCGCCCGCTCGATCCGATCGGCGATTCCGGCGGCGCTCAGGCCGGCCGAGAGGCGGAGCAGCTCCATGAGGCGCTCCTCCCCGAACATGTGCCCCTCGCGCCGCTCCTCGGTCACACCGTCGGTGTGGAAGACGACCGCGTCCCCCGGGCGGAGGTCAACCGTGAGATCGGACAGCTGCACGTGCTCGTAGATGCCGAGCAGCGTCCCCGGCGTGCCGGCTTCCTCGACGCTGCCGTCGCTGCGGACGAGCAGGGGAGGCGGATGACCGCCGCAGCACACCGTCAGCCGCGCCCCGCCGTCGTGCTCCTCGAGCCGGCCGACGGCGACGGTGCAGAAGCGGTGCTCGATCATCTGTCGCAGGAGCGCCTGGTTCAGCGTCCGCAGGATCGCCTTCGGCGAGCGCTCGCGCACGGCGGCGGCCCGCACGGTGTGGCGGGCGATGCCGGTCAGGGCGGCGGCCGGCGCGCCCTTGCCGCAGACGTCGCCGATGGCCAGGAAGAGCGCGCTCTCGCCCGTCTCGAAGGCGTCGTAGAAGTCGCCACCCACGTCGCCGCCCCCGCCCGCTGGGTGATAGACGGCGGCGAGCTCGATGCCGGGAACGTCCGGCAGGTCGGGCGGGAGCAGGCTGCGCTGGAGCGTGCGCGCCACCTGGTCGCGGTCCTGGTACAGGCGGGCGGTGTCGATCGCGGTCGCCGCCCGGCGGGCGAGCTCGGTGGTGAACGCCGCGTCGTCGGGCCCGTACGTGCGTCCCGACTCGGCCGTGACGAGCGTCAGGGTCCCGTGGGTGCGTCCGCGGGCCGTCAGCGGCGCGACGATCACCGAGCGCACGTCGAGGCCGCGCAGGATGGCGCGATGCTCCCCGTCGGCGCCTCCCTCCCGGAACGCCGGGGGCGCCGGAGCCGTGGCTGCGTCGTCGTCGGTGCGCAGACCGCTCGCCCCGGCGGCGGCCTCGGGGTCGGCCGGGTAGCGGCGGACGAGCTCGCGGGCGAGCTCCACCTTGGCCGGGTCGGAGTGGGCGACCCATGTCCTGTGCGAGCGGTCGGGCTCGACCAGGTCGACGGCGCACCAGTCGGCCAGGTGGGGGACGAGGAGGTGCGTGAGGCTGCCGAGCGCCGCCCGGAAGTCGAGCGACTCGCCGAGGACGTCGGACGTGCGCGCGAGCAGTTCGAGCCGCATCCGGGCGTCGTGCTCCGCCTCGTAGGCCTGGGCGCGATCGACGGCGAGCGCGATGCGGCCGGCGGCGAGGCCGATCAGGTCGATCTCGTCCTGGCCCAGCGGCCGCGGCGCCAGCCAGTCGGTCTGGAGCACGCCGACCGTGCGCGGCCCGACCCGCAGCGGCGCCGCCAGCAGCGTGCGCACGCCGCGGCCGAGCAGGAGCGGTCCCATCTCGGCCTCGGTCGGGTCGTGGACGACGACCGGGCGGCCCGCGGTCACCGGTCCCGCGACCGAGGCGTCGCCGGCGGCGACGCGGGCGCCGACGCCGGCCTCGGTGCCTGTCCCGCTGGTCGCTCGCACCGCCAGGTGGTCGGCATCCCCCTCCATCAGGAGCACGGCGGCGGCGTCGGACCCGAGCTCCTTGCGGAGCAGTGCCAGGATCTCGTCCAGCAGGTCGTCCAGGTCGACGTGCGAGAGGGCGGCGTCCGACAGCCGTTGCAGGCGCTGGGCGGCGTCGGCCCGCTCCTGGGCAGCCCGGAGCAGGACGCTGTTGTCGACGGCCACCGCCGTTCGCCGGGCCAGCTCCTCGGCGACGGCGACGTCGTCTGCGCTGAACGGCGGCCGGTCGCCGCAGCTCAGGAGCAGCATCGCCCCCAGCGTGCGGCCGCGGGCCGCCAGCGGGAGGATGACGGCCGACCGCGCGTCGATCTGGCGCACGACCTCGATGTGGCGGGGCCCGTGCAGGCGGTCGCCCAGGACCTCGTCGGAGAGGTCGTGCAGGATCTCGGTGCGGCCTTCGCGCAGCGCCGCGGTCATGTGCAGGGCGTCGGGATCCGGCGGGAAGGCGCGCAGCCGCTCGGTGAGCGGCGCGCGGGCGCGGTCGGCGTCGGCGACGGCCACCCGGCGCATGCCCGCCTCGTCGTCGAGGAGGTCGAACGCGCACACGTCGGCGAGCCACGACGCTGCCAGCCGGGCGACGCCCTGCAGGCCGGCGTCGGCGTCGAGCGACCGGGCCAGGAGCTCGCTCGCCTGGAGCAGCAGCTCGAGGCGCATCTGGGCCGGCTGGGCGCGGTCGCCGGGACCGGCCTCGAGCGCGATGCTGACGCTGCCTGCGGGGTTGCCGTCGGCGTCGGTGACCGGCGCGCTCACGACATGGACGCGGAGATGCGTGCCGTCCTTGCGCACGACTGCGAGCTCGCCCTCCCAGACGTCGCCGCCGCGCGCCCGCGACCCGAGCGCCGCCTCGGCGGGTCCGGCGCCGAGCTCCTCCGGCGTGCACCCGATCGCCTCCTCGGCCGTGTAGCCGAAGAGCTGTTCGGCGCGCCGATTCCAGGCGGTCAGGGTGCCGTCCGGCGCGGTCGCGACGATCGCGGCCGGCGCCCCGTCGATCAGCACCGAGCCCGCGATGCCCGCATGAGCGGTCTCCGGGCCGTTCACGTCCTGCCCCCGCGACCGGCGGGGACGCACAGCTCGCCTCTGAGCGCCGATGACATGCGGCACCCTAGTGCCGCGTGGAATCGGTGTCAATCGGGCTCCTGGCACGCGTTCGAGTGGGCTAATCTGCTCGTCGGTGGCGGCGATCGACGGCACAGTCAGCCTGCGCGTGCTGGGTGAGGCGCCGGCCGCTGCCGTCGCCGAGCCGGTGCTGCTCGCGCTGGGCGCGCGGGCCGGCCTCGACGTGGCTGTCATCGACGAGCTCGTGATGGCGGTCGAGCTCGCGATCCGCGGCGCCGGACGCCCGCTGCTGATCGAGGTGACGCCGGACGACGGCCACCTGACGGTCGCGGTGCGGCCGCTCGAGCCGGAGGGCCTGCGCGCGTGCGGGCAGACCCTGCGCGGGCTCGTCACGGACGTCGAGATCGACGGCGACGGGACGGGGATCGTGATGCGTGCCGGCTGATCCGGCCGGGCGGCTGGCGGTGCTCGCGGCGACCGGCGACGGCGCGGCGAAGGCAAAGCTCGTCGAGCGGATGGGGCCCCTGGTTCGGCGTCTGGCGGGGCGGATGGCGAGCGCGCGGGTGCCCCGCCAGGATCTGGAGCAGGCCGGCATGGTGGGCGTCCTGGCGGCGGTCGACGGCTTCGACCCTGCTCGCGGGGTCGCCTTCGAGCCCTACGCCATGCGCTTCGCCCTCGGCGAGATGCGCGCGCTCGCGCGCACCGCAGCGGCGGTGCACGTGTCGCGCACGGGCCGCGACCTGGCCGCCGCGGTCGAGTCGGCCGCGGCCGATCTCACGGCCGAGTCGGGCAGGCCGCCCACCGTCGCCGAGATCGCGGAGCGGACGAAGCTCGACGAGGAGCAGATCGTCACCGGGCTGCTTGCGCGCCGAGGGCTGGCGCCGCCGGCCGGCGGCGAGGAGGAGCTGCTCGAGGCCCACGGCGGCTGGGAGGACGCGGTCGAGCAGGTCGAGCGGAGGCTCGACATCGGTCGGCGGCTCGAGGAGCTCGACCCACGGTCGCAGCGGATCGTGGCGATGCGCTTCGGCCTCGAGCTGTCCCAGACCGAGATCGCGGAGCAGCTCGGGATCTCCCAGATGCACGTCTCCCGCCTGCTGCGAGGGGCGCTCGAGCAGCTGTGGGGTGAGGAGGGGTAGACCGGCGGGTCGAGTGTCGGGTGTGTGACGGGGTGCTGCCGAGGTGTCGGGGAACTGCAAATGACACATGTCGCACACGCCAACTGTCGGCTCTCCGAAGAACCCGCCCAGCCCACGGCCTGTCCGCCGGCGCCGGCCGGCCAGCCCTCCGAAGGAGCGCCGGCCGCCGCCGACTAGACACCTCCTAGGTCGGCGAGGCGTCGACCCAGGCGGTGCGGTCGGGCGGCCCGGGCGCGATCCGCACCCGCAGCGAGTCGCCGAGCTCGGCCCAGATCGAGCCGAAGGTGATCCACGGGCGGCCCGGCTCCGGGACGACGCACAGCGGCGCCTCGCGGTCGGCAAGGGCGCCCTCGCAGTCGGCGCCGGTCGCGATGCCCGGCGCGGCCGACTCGATCGCGGCGAGCCGCACGTGCGAGTCCTCCCGGGCCTCGGCGGGGACAGCGGGATCGATGTCCGTGTTGCGCAGCGGGTGGTTGGTGTGGCAGAAGCGGCCGTCGCCCGGGTCGGAGCGCACCGCTCCGGCGGCCGAGCACTCGTAGCCGGCGACGCCGGTCGGGTCGGCCAGGGCGTAGTGCTGGCCCGAGGCATGCGGCACCCGGTCGAGGAACGCGGCGGCGCCCGCCACGCTGCCCTGCGCGAGCGCGCCCCGCATCACGAATGCGACCGGGAGGCCGTCGCGGGAGTGGTTCAGCATCGCGAGCGTGTTCACGCACACGCCGAGGCCGGCGGAGCTCACGCCCATCAGGCCGATCATCCCGGCGGCGGTGAGGACGGTGCCGCCGTCGCCCTCACCGTCGTCGTAGCGCACGATCGCCTGGGCGCCGTCCATCAGTTCGGGGAGATCCATGTTCTGGGCCAGCACGGTCGGGCGCCCGTCCGCCGGGCCGGCGGCGATCAGCGTGCACGCGTTCGCGGGGCTCGGCGGGAGCGGTGAACCACCACTCCTCGTCCATCAGGTTCAGCGCGAGGACGCGGTCGAACCCGACGTTCGCGCCCTCGGCGATCCCGCGCACCTCGGCGAGCAGGTCGGGCGCGTGCCGCTCGGCGGCGGCGGCAAACCCGGTCGTCTCGACGAGCCCCGAGACGAGCGTCTGCGGCGGCCGGCCAAGGCGGCCGGCGACGGCTGCGTCCCAGCGCTCGAGGAGGCCATGGATCGGCTGGCGCAGGGCCTCGCCGTGTGCACGGCCGCGCTCCCGCCCGTCTCCATGGCACTCGACGATCGCGTGCGTTGTGACCGCCATCGCCCGATCGTAGCCCGGCTACGGCGGGCGCGTGACCCAGCGGTGTTCGGCGTGCCAGCGCTGGAGGGTGCGGCGGCTGGGGGTGTGGGCGGTGCAGGTGTCGCAAGGGTGGTGGGTGTGCGGGTGGATGGGCGGCGCGCCGGTGGCGTAGTGGGCTTCGAGGCGGCGGCGCAGGTCGGGCCAGGCGTAGCTGCCGGGCCGGTGGCGCTGTGGGTGGGCCCTGAGCTGGGCAAGGTGGGAGTCGAGGGCGCGATGGCGCGCGGCGGTCATGCACCCATTGGCCTGCCACACCCCCATCAACGTGCGCACAAAGTCACGGCCGCCACGCTTCGTCTGAAACGCCTGAGCGGCATGGCCCGGACACAGCCAGACGATGACGCGATAGCCGAGCCGGATCTCCTCGGTGCGTCCCCGGGTGCGATCCACGCAGATCGCGCACACCGGTCGTTTCAGCGGCAGGTTGCGCGCTTTGTAGAGGGTGGGGAGGGCGTACATCACGCCAACCAGTGTGACGAGGGAGATGTCACGTGTGGGTGTCGAGAGGTGGCAAGAGTGTCGGGGAACCGCAAATGACACATGCAAACACCGCCAACCGCCCCTTACCCGCGGGGTTGAGTGCCGCCCGCATTCACACCACCTCCAACGCAAGCCGCCGCACCCTCGTTGGCTTCCCTGGATAATCAGTCCGGTGAGCACCCCGATCCGATCACCGAAGCGATGATCCGACGTTGCCCATGAGCGCGTTCCCGACGCCGGAGGAGGCGGCGCTCCACACGATGCCGGGCGGCATCTGTCATGTGGTGGAGTCCACCGTCGACTCAGGCAGGGAGAGCGCGTACGTGTTGCTCGCGACCGAGGTGACGGGCGTCGGCTACTACCTGGACGAGAACGTTTGCTGCCGTGACTCCGGCGGCGGCTGGGGGCCCGTCGCCAGCGCGGGCGGCGGCTTCACGGACCGGACGCTCGATGACCTGCGGGCCGATCCGCCGCGGCGCGGGTTGTGGTGGACGACGGACGACGAATGACCTTCTGAGGTGGCATCGATCGTCTCGCCCTAGACCTCCAGCCGGTTCACCGCTACAACGAGAGAAGTGCGGCCGTCCCGCTTCCTCACCCTCCTCGTCGTCCTCGCCGGCGCCACCGCATGCGGGCAGGCGCAGGCCAACCACATCACCGCGCCGCCGGCCTCGACGCATTCGAGCACCCCGAAGCCCGGAGTGGAGCTCGCGGCCTCCGCGGCTCGCACCTCGCACGCGAAGAGCGCCCGGATCGCGATGACGATGCGGATGACGGTGCCGCCGAGCGGGACGTCGGTGGTCGCGAACGCGTCCGGCGTCGTCGGCTTCCGCAACCGCGCCGCCGACCTCGACATGCACATGACGATCCCCGGCGCCGGCGCGATCGAGATGCGCGAGGTCATGGTCTGGCCGGTGATCTACATGCGCTCACCGCTGTTCGCGGCCGCGCTGCACGGCAAGCAGTGGATGAAGCTCGACCTGGCCAAGATCGAGCGCGCGAACGGCGTCAACCTGAACGCCGTCACGAGCACCGGCAGCAGCGATCCGACCCAGATGCTGCAGGCGCTCGAGAACGAGTCCGACTCGCTCCAGAACCTCGGCGCCGCAACGGTGCGGGGCGTGCGCACCGTGCACTACCACGCGGTGGTCGACCTCGACAAGGCCGCGAGGAACGCGCCTGCCGCCGTACGCGCCGCCGTCCAGAGGTCGGACGCGCGCCTCGTCGCGATGCTCGGCACCCACCGCATGCCGATGGACGTCTGGATCGGCCAGGACGGCCTCGTCCGCCGCCTGGCGTACCACATGTCGGTCCCGGTCGCCGCGACCGGCGGGACGATGGCGATGGACGTCCGGCTCGATATGTTCGACTTCGGCGTCCCCGTCCACGTGACGGCGCCGCCGGCCCGCGATGTGGCAGAGCTGCCCGCTGCGGCCATGGCTGCGACCCGGTAGTAGTGTCCACCCGCGTGAGCGGGATCGCGCACTGGGACGACGTCGACGGCGTCGACACGGCCGCCGGCCACCTCGACGCCGAGTGGCGCGACCTCGGCTCGGCTGCGGGCACGTTCACGGTCGGCCTGCAGCGGATCTCGATCGCGCCGGGGAAGTGGTCGACGCCCGCGCACATCGAGCACGCAGAGGAGGAGATCTTCTGGGTGCTCGGCGGCAGCGGCCTCTCCTGGCAGGACGAGGGCGACGGCCCGGCCACACACGCGGTTGGCGCCGGCGACTGCCTCGTCCACCTCGCCCGCTGCGAGGCCCACACCCTGCAGGCCGGGCCCGACGGCCTCGACGTGCTCGCGTTCGGCCAGCGCGTCCGCGGCGGCGGCGCCTACCTGCCGCGGGCGGGCGTGTCGTGGCATGGCCCGAGCTGGGTGCGCTCCGGGGGCGATCCCTCGCCCTGGGAGGGCGAGGCCCGCGCAGGCGCGCCGGACGTGCCCGAGCCCACGCCCCGACCGGCCCGGATCGTGCACGTTGACGCCGTCGACGGCAAGCGGCGCGAGGGTGCCTCCGTCTGCCGCGAGCGGCGCGACCTCGGCCGTGCCGCCGGCTCGGCGACGACCGGCTTGAAGTGGGTCGCGGCCGATCCGGGGAAGCTCGCAGCGCCGCCGCACTGCCACTCGGCCGAGGAGGAGATCTTCGTCGTCCTGGCCGGGGCCGGGACGCTCATCCTGAGCGACGGCGAGGAGCACCCCGTCCGCCCCGGCACGGTCGTCGCCCGCGAGGCCGGCACTGCGGTCGCTCACGTCTTCAGGGGTGGGCCGGAGGGCCTCACCTTCCTCGCGTACGGCACCCGCGAGCCGAACGACATCTGCTACTACCCGCGCTCCGGCAAGGTGCTGCTTGGCGGCGTGGGCGTGATGGGCCGCATCGAGCAGCTCGACTACTGGGACGGCGAGGACTGAGCGAGCCGCTCGAGATCCGCTCGATCGAGCGGCCGGCCGCCGCGGCGCCCGCCGGGCTGCTCGTGCTCACCCACGGCCGCGGCGCGGACGAGCACGACCTGCTCCCGCTCGCGGACATCCTCGATCCCGGCCGCCGCCTCCTCGCCGTACTCCCGCGCGGGCCGCTGCGGTTGCCGCCCGGGGGCGCGCACTGGTATGCGGTGCACGAGATCGGCAGTCCCGATCCAGCCACCTTCCTGCCGACCTTCGCTGCGTTCAGCGGATGGCTCGATGCGACCGCCGAGGCGCACGGGATCACGTCCGAGCGGACGGTGCTGGCGGGCTTCTCGCAGGGCGCGGTCATGTCCTATGCGCTCGGCCTGGCGGCCTCCCGGCCGCGGCCTGCGGGCATCATCGCGCTCTCCGGATTCGTCCCCACCGTACCGGGGTTCGAGCTCGGTCTGGAGGAGCGGGCCGGCCTCCCCGTGGCGATCGGGCACGGCACGCACGACCCCGTGATCGGCGTCGAGTTCGGGCGGCGGGCGCGGGCGCGGCTCGAGGCCGCCGGGGCCGACGTCCGCTACCGCGAGTCGCCCATGGCGCACAGCATCGATCCGGACTACCTGTCCGAGCTCCAGGGCTGGCTCGAGGATGTGCTCGGTGCGCGCTGATACCCTTGTCGATGCAACTACCGTCGCAGGGGGAGCGATGCAGGAGGGCCCGACCGCCGATACGGTGCTTCTGACCCGGAGCGAGCTGGCTTCGTGGCGTGGGTTCCTGCGTGTGCACGCCGCCCTCGAGCGCGACCTCGACGCCGAGCTGATCGCCGCGCACGGCCTTCCGCTCAGCTCCTACGAGGTGCTCCTGACCGTCGCCGACGCCCCTGAGGAGCGGATGCGCATGTCCGAGATCGCCGACTCCGTCCTGCTTTCGCGCAGCGGCGTCACGCGGCTCGTCGACCGGCTGGAGCGCGACGGCCTGGTCGAGCGGGTGCCGTGCGAGGACGACGCCCGCGGCCAGTACGCGGTGCTCACGCGCGAAGGGCCGGGCGCGCCTTCGACTGCCGCCCGCGCCACCCACCTGGCGGGCGTGCGCCGGCGCTTCCTGGAGCAGTTCGGCGCGGACGAGCTGGCCGGCCTGGCCGCCTACTGGGAGCGGCTCGTCCCCGGAGTCACCTCCTAGGCGGTCGCCGGTGAGCGAGCGCCTCGACGCCTACCGGCGCAAGCGCGATCCGGCCAAGACCCCGGAGCCGTTCACGGGCGCGGGCGGCGGCGACGAGCCGATCTTCGTCGTCCAGCGTCACGACGCCCGCCGGCTGCATTTCGACTTCCGCATCGAGCGCGACGGCGCGCTCGCCAGCTGGGCCGTCCCGAAGGGCATCCCGCTGCGGAAGGGGCAGCGCCACCTGGCCGTGCACGTCGAGGACCACCCGCTCGACTACGCACTCTTCGAGGGCGAGATCCCGCAGGGGCGAGTACGGCGGCGGGACGGTCGAGATCTGGGACCGCGGCCACTACGCGCTGGTGGAGGAGAAGCGCGACGGCGGCCTCACCGTGCGCCTGCGGGGCGAGCGCCTGAACGGCCTGTGGACGCTCATCCCGACCCGGATGGACGGCGACGAGCGCAACTGGCTGATCGTGCGCAAGGACGAGGGCGACCTGGCCGGCGACCCCGCCGAGCTGCGCCCGATGCTGGCCGTCGCCGCGACCGAGCTGCCCACCCGCGGCGAGTGGGTGTACGAGGTCAAGTGGGACGGCTACCGGGTGATCGCGGCCGTCGAGGGCGGCGAGGCGACGCTGCGCAGCCGCAACGGCAACGATCTGACGGCGCGCTTCGCCCAGGTGGCGCGGGCGCTGCCCGGCGCGCTGCGCAGCGCCGACTGCGTCCTCGACGGCGAGGTGTGCGCGCTCGACGAGCAGGGCCGGCCCCGCTTCTCGCTGCTCCAGCACGGCGGCGGGGCGCTCGCGATGTATGCGTTCGACCTGTTCGATCCTCGACGGCCGCGACGTGACCGCCCTGCCGCTCGCCGAGCGCAAGGAGCTGCTCGCCGAGACGCTGATCGCCGGCGAGACCATCCGGCTCTCGGTCGCCTTCGACGACGGCCCGGCGCTGTTCGCGCAGGCCGGGCGCACGGCCTGGAGGGCGTCATCGCCAAGCGCCCGTCGAGCCGCTACCTGCGGGACGGCGCAGCGAGTCCTGGATGAAGGTGAAGACCCAGCAGCGCCAGGAGCTCGTGATCGCCGGATACACCGCGTGGGCAGGGGCGGCGCGACAACGCCTTCGGGTCGCTCGTCCTGGCGGTCGAGCGCGGCGAGGAGCTCGTCTGGGCGGGCAACTGCGGCACCGGCTTCGACGACGCCGAGCTCGACATGCTGATGGAGAGGCTCGCGCCGCTGCGGCGCAAGACGACGCCGCTCGCGGTCGAGCCGAAGATGCCGCGCGTCCGTGCGGCGACGTCACCTGGGTCGAGCCGAAGCTGGTCTGCGAGGTCGAGTTCCTCGAGTGGACCCGGGAGGGCAGGCTGCGGGCGCCGTCGTACAAGGGACTGCGCGACGACAAGGAGGCGAAGGACGTGCACCGCGAGCATCCACGGAAGGAGCGGGCCGGCTCGCCGAAGCGGCCGCTCGAGCTCTCCAATCTGGACAAGGTGTTCTGGCCCGACGAGGGGATCACGAAGGGCGACCTGATCGACTACTACCGGGCGGTCGCCGACGTCGCGGTGCCGCACCTCGAGGGGCGGCCGTTCACGATGAAGCGCTATCCCGGACGGCATCGCGGCGAAGCCGTTCTTCCAGAAGAACGCGCCCTCGCACATGCCCGACTGGATCCCGACGGCGGAGTTCCCGGCCACGTCGCGCGAGACACGCGAGAAGCGGATGATCCGCTACCCGCTCGTCAACGAGGAGTCGGCGCTCCTGTGGATGGCGAACATGGGCTGCATCGACCTGAACGCCTGGTGCTCGCGCATCGACCGTCCCGACCGGCCCGACTTCGCCCTGTTCGACCTCGATCCGACCCCCGAGGCCGGCTTCGCGGCGGCCGCCGAGGTGGCGCTGCTCATCCGCGACGCGCTGGCGGCCGTCGACCTGCGCGGCTATCCGAAGACGAGCGGCTCGGACGGCGTCCACGTGCTGGTGCCGCTGGCCCGCCGCTACGGCTACGACCAGACCCGCACCGTCGTGCTCGCGGTCTCGCGCGCGCTGGCCTCGATGCGGCCCGACCTGGTGACGACGGAGTGGTCGAAGGCAAAGCGCCGCGGCGTCTTGATCGACGCCAACCAGAACGGCCCCGGCCGCACGATCGCCTTCGCCTACTCGGTGCGCCCCAAGCCCGGCGCGCCGATCTCGACGCCGGTCACCTGGGACGAGCTGGGCGCCGGGGTCGACCCGGAGTCGTTCACGATGTCGGTCGTGCTCGACCGCCTGTCCCGCCACGGCGACCTGCACGCCCCGGTGCTCGACGACCGCCAGGCGCTCGGCCCGGCGCTGCGCTCCCTCTAAGGCGGGGCCGGGGCCTGGCCCCCGAACCCGGGCCAGGCCCCACCTGACCTCGCCGCAAACTGCGAAGAACCTGGCTTGCGGCCCCGCTCGTGTCGTGCGAACATACGTTCGTCGAGGGACGGAGAGAAAGTGGGCCGCGAAGCGTCGGTGTGCCAGACTGCATCCATGGTGGTTACGGAGGGAGAGCGCCGCGTTGTGGCGGTCCTGATGGCGGATGTGGCCGGCTCGACGGCGATCGGCGAGCAGCTCGGCCCCGAGCGGTCCAAGTTCCTCTTCGACGAGGTCGTCCGGCTGATGGCCGAGCAGGTCGAGCGCTACGACGGAACGGTCGCGCAGCTGCTCGGCGACGGCCTGCTTGCGGTCTTCGGCGCGCCGGTCGCGCACGAGGACGACAGCGAGCGGGCGGTGCGCGCCGCCCTTGCCCTCCAGCGCGCCCTCGCCGCCTACTCCCGCGACGTGCAGGAGGCGTACGGCATCGACCTGCGCGCCCGGGTGGCCGTGAACACCGGCCCGGTGCTGATCACGCCCGACGCCGACGGCACCGACCACTTCAACGCGCTCGGCGACACCGTGAACGTGACCGCGCGGCTGCAGGCCCTTGCGGGCGAAGCCGACGTGATGCTCGGCCCCGACACGGCCGTCCAGGTGCGCGACTGCTTCGAGCTCGAGGATCTCGGCCCGACCGAGCTGCGCGGCCGCGCCCGGCCGGTCGACCGCTACCGGGTCGTCGGCGAGCGCGACCGCGGCGACCGGCCCGCCGACGGGCCGCTGATCGGGCGGGGGGCCGAGCTGGCCGAGGTGCGAGGTGCGTTCGAGCGGCTCGGCGACGGGATCGGCGTCATCGTCTCGCTGACCGGCGAGCCGGGCATCGGCAAGTCGCGCCTGGCCGCCGAGGCGGTCGACCCCTACCGCGACCGGCTGAAGGTGCTCGTCGGCCGCAGCCTCTCCTACGCGCAGGGCTTCTCGTACTGGCCGATCCGCGACCTGCTGCGCGACTGGCTCGGTGCCTCGGCGACGACCAGCGAGGCGCGCATCCGGTTCGACCTCAAGGCCGCCCTGCACGAGCTCTACGGGCCCGGAGACGACCGCTATCCGTTCCTGGCCAACCTGCTCGGCCTCCAGGAGGCCGATCGCCGCGCCGCCGCCGACGTGCGCGAGCTGTCCCACGACGCCCTGCACCGGCGCAGCCTCGAGGTGGTCGCCGACCTGCTCACGCGCCTGGCCGCGGAGCGCCCGCTGCTGGTCGTGTTCGAGGATCTGCACTGGGCCGACGAGCTGACTCTGCAGGCGGTGGAGAGCCTGCTGGAGCTGACCGAGACCGAGGCGCTCGGCTTTGCGATGCTCTACCGGAGCGAGCGCGAGCTGCCGTCGTGGGGTGTCGGCGAGCGTGCCCGTCAACACTACCCTCACCGTTATGTAGAGGTTGAGCTTCGCGCGCTCGCGGGCGACGCGACGCTCGAGCTCGCCCAGGCCCTCGCCGATGCCCCGCTGCCGGACACGGTGGCCGACCTGATCGCGCAGCGGGCCGGCGGAAACCCCCTGTTCGTGAGCGAGGCGCTGCGCGACCTCGTCGAGCGGGGGGCGCTGCGGCGCGAGAACGGCGGCTGGGAGCTGGCCGTCGATCCGTCGGAGCTCGAGGTGCCGGCCCTCGTTCAGGGGGTTCTCCAGGCCCGGCTCGACCGGCTCGACGCCGCCGGGCGCGAGACGGTCGCCGTCGCGGCGGTGATCGGCCGCCGGTTCGGGATGCCGCTGCTCGAGCGCGTGCTGCGGCCGGAGACGCTGCCGGCCGCCCTGCTCGAGCTGCAGCGGCTCGACCTGATCGTCGAGGAGCGCCGTCGCCCCTACCCGGAGTACCGCTTCCGCCACGGCCTCGTGCAGGAGGCGGCGTACGCCAGCCTCACCGACGCCGACCGCCAGGAGCTGCACCGCCGCGTCGGCGTCGGCCTCGAGGAGGTGGCCGGCGACGAGAGGAGCGGGTCGACGCTGGGGCTGCTCGCCCGCCACTTCAGCGCCGCCGACGACCCGGGCCGGGCCGCCGAGTACCTGATCCAGGCCGGCGACGACGCCCGCGCGATCTACGCCAACCAGGAGGCGATCCGCCACTACCGCCAGGCCCGCGAGTTCCTGGCCCGGATCGGCGACGACCGCCGCTCCCGCGAGACGCTCTTCAAGATCGCCCTCGTGCACCACCTGGCGTTCAACTTCGCCGAGGCCGAGCGGGCCTACGACGAGGCCTTCGCCTGCAAGGTCGTGCCGCTCGAGCAACCGGAGCCGACCGAGCGGATCGTGACCGCGCTCCTGCGCCCGGAGTCGCTCGCGCCCGGACTCGAGTACGTGGCCGAGACGAGCGCCCTCACCGCGCACCTCTTCCGCGGCCTGCTCGTGATCGACCGCGACCTGAACGTGATGCCGTCGCTGGCGGAGAACTTTCGCGTCTCGGGCGACGGGCTGACCTACCTGTTCCAGCTGCGTGAGGGCGCCTGCTGGAGCGACGGCGAGCCGCTGACGGCGCACGACTTCGTCTACACGTGGGAGCGGGCCCGGCAGCGCTCGACCGTGACCGCCTTCCTGCTCCAGGACGTCGACCGGGCGACGGCCCTCGACGACCACACGCTCGAGGTCGTGCTGGGCGAGCCGCGCAACTACTTCCCCTACATCCTCGCGTCGACGTACGCCTATCCGTGGCCGCGCCACCTGTGCGAGTCGCTGGGCGACGACTGGCACCGGCAGCTGCCGCTCGTGTCGAGCGGGCCGTTCCTGCTCGAGAGCATCGACGACGACCATCTGCGGATGGTGGCGAACCCGCGCTGGATCGGCCGCCGCGGAAACCTGCGCGAGATCGACGTCGACTTCCGCCTCCACGGCAAGGCGGCCGCGGTGAACGAGCTGTGGGGCTCGGGGCGGCTCGACGTGCTGTCGACGCCGTTCGTGCCCGACGACGCCGACGACGGCTGCATCGACCTCGCCCCCCGGCTGGGGACGGCAATGATCGGGTTCCGCAGCGACCGTGAAGCGTTCACCGACGTGCGCGTGCGCCGGGCGGTCGCCGCCGCGCTCGCCCCCGTCGCGCAGCGGTTCGCCGAGGTCGGTCTCATGGGCCGGGCGGCCGAGGGTGGCGGACTGCTGCCGCCGGCGATGCCCGGGCACGACCACAACGTCTCCGCGCCGCTCGACCTCGACGGCGCGCGGGCGCTGCTGGCCGAGGCGGGTCATCCCGACGGGGCCGGGCTGCCGCCGCTCGAGATGCTCGTCTCGAAGGGGTTCGAGGTGCTGCTGGACGCGATCGAGGCGGCGCTCGCCGCGATCGGCCTTGCGGTCGAGTTCACGATCAACGAGCGCGGGGCCCGCACCTCGGACGTCCCGTCGGACCTGTGGATGAGCGCCTGGCTGGCCGACTACCCCGACCCCGACGGCTTCTTCCGCGGTCTGCTCGCCGATCCGTGCGACCCGGTCGCCGAGGAGGAGATGACCCGTGAGCTGGTCGACCTGCTGAACCGCGGACGGGCGTCACGTAACCAGGACGAGCGGCTCGAGCTGTACGGGCGGATCGACCGGCTGCTCGTGTCCGAGTGGGTCGTGCTGGTGCCACTGTCCTACCTGCGCACGACCGTCCTGCGGCGGCCGTGGGTGCACGGATTGTGGGCCAACGCGCTCACGCCGTTCCGGTTCGACGCGGTCATCGTCGACCGCGAACACGAGGCACCGCCGGGCCCAGCCGGGTGAGCTCCTCGACCGGGCCGGCGTCCGCGCCGGCGGTGTCCGCGGCGCGCCCGCCCACGGCCGAGCTGATGGCCGCGTTCGCCTCGATCTACCTCGTCTGGGGATCGACCTTCCTGGCGATCCGCTACGCCGTCGAGACGATCCCGCCGTTCGCGATGATGGCGGGCCGGTGCCTGGTCGGGGGAGCCATCCTGCTCGCCCTCGGCCTCGTCCGCGAGCGCGACCTGGCCTGGCCGACGCGACGGGAGTGGGGCGGGGCGCTCGTGATCGGCACGCTGCTCTTCGTCGGTTGCCACGGCGTGCTGGCCTACGCCGAGGAGAAGGTGCCGTCCGGGATCGCGGCGCTGTGCCTGGCCACGATCCCGCTGTTCGTCCCGCTGCTGGCCTGGGCGCTGCCTCACGGCCGCCCGCCGTCGCGGCGACGGGCGGCGGCGTTCGTCGTCGGCTTCGCCGGTGTCGCGCTCCTGGTCGTCTCGCAGGGGACGGGCGGCGGCCTGCACCCGGCGGACGCGCTCCTGCTGGTCGGGAGCGCGCTCTCGTGGGCGGCAGGAACCGTGGCCACTCGCGTCGTGCCGGTGCCGCGGTCACCGGTGCTCGGCGCGGCGATGCCGCTGCTCGCGGGCGGCGTCATCCTGACGGCCGTCGCGGCCGGGTCGGGCGAGCTCACGTCCCTGCACCTGGCGGACGTGTCGGGCCGCTCGATCGGCGGCCTCGCCTACCTCGTCGTCTTCGGGACGGTGCTCACGTTCTCGGCCTACGTGTGGCTGCTGCGGGTCGTCGCGCCTTCCCGCGTCGCCACCTACGCCTTCGTGAACCCGGCGGTGGCGGTCGTGCTGGGGTGGGCGATCGCCGGCGAGTCGCTGTCGGCGGGTGCCGTCATCGCAAGCGCTGTCATCGTGGCCGCGGTTGCGGTGGCGGTCTCCGAGCGCGAGCCGGCCAGAGCCTGACGTCATCCGCCGGGGGGTTCGTGAATTTGACAGCGACACAGTTACGATATATCGTGATGTGACGCGATAGTCATGAACAACCAAGAATCAGGAGGATTCACATGACGTACGCAGAGACCATTCCGGCCGGCTGGCACGGCAGGCGCCGCCGCCACGCGATGATGATGTTCGCGAAGCGCCGGCACGGCCGCGACCCGTTCGGGCGCGGAGGCTGGGGCGGCGGCCCCGGCAACGCCTTCTTCGGCGGTGGCCGCCGGGCCGGGCGCGGAGACATCCGCGCGGCGATCCTGGCGCTCCTGGCCGAGCAGGGCATGCACGGCTACCAGATCATCCGCGAGCTCAGCGAGCGGACCGGCGGGGCCTGGAACCCCAGCCCCGGCTCGGTCTACCCGACGCTCCAGCAGCTGGAGGACGAGGAGCTCGTCCGCGAGCAGAAGTCCGACACCGGCCGGCGCGTCTACGAGCTGACCGACGCCGGCCGCGAGCGGGCGGCCGAGCTGCCCTCCCCGGCGCCGTGGGAGCAGGTGGCCGCCGAGGCCCACGACGAGCACGGCGACCTGCGCAGCCTGGCGTTCCAGGTGCTCGGCGCGGTGCGCCAGGTGGGCATGGCGGGGACGCCGGCCCAGCGCGAGCAGGCCCAGGAGGTACTGCGCGGCACGCGCCGCAGCCTGTACCAGATCCTGGCCGAGGAGGAGGCCACCGGCGAGTCGCCGGAGGCGAACGTCTAGAGCGGCACCGGGTTCGACCACGCCGTCCCGCCGTTGCCGTCCGCCAGCTCGATGCGAGCGGCGGCGGCGCCGGGCGGCGGTGCGAATTCCACGGCGGTGATGAGGCCCGACGACGGGTCGCGGTCGACGATCCTGGCCCGGTGGCGGAATGCCAGCCGGCCGACCGTCGCGCGGCCGCCGTCCTCCGGCCCCGTGAGCAGCGTGACCGACTTGCTCGGGCTGCAGCGGACGAGCAGGCCGCCGGTCGCCGGCTCGATCGTGTCGAAGCGCGGGCCGGTCGAGGCGTAGCAGGCGCCCTCGAGCAGCGCAGCGACCACGCCCTCGGGCGTCGGCTCGGCCGCGTGCGCCATCGTCCAGGCGTAGCCGGAGTCGAAGCCGGCGTAGTGGGTGTCGTCGCAGGCGACGGCATAGCACGAGTGGCCGGCGTCCAGCAGGCCGTCCCAGTGCACGGTCGAGAGGCCGCGTCCGCACTCGATCTCGCACCCGGCGTTGTAGATCTCGATGCCCACGACCGCCGGCAGGCCGGGGACGAGATCCATCGGCACGCCCGTCCAGTACGGGTGGGCGATGTAGGCGACGCCGCCGTGCTCGGCCACGAACGCCATCGCATCGGGCAGGTCGGGATAGGTGCGCTCGTCGTCGGGGTCGACGTCGAGCTCGCGGTCGAGCCCGTAGACGAGCACGTCGACCCAGATGCCCGCGGCGGTGCGGCAGGTGAGCTCGATCCCGGGCACGAGCACGATCCCGTCCCGCTCGGGCGGCCGGGTGATCGTCCAGTGGTCGGTGACCGCGAGGGCGTTCCACTCGGCGCGCTCGTAGTGGTCGACGAGCGCCTCGGGCTGGAGCTCGCCGTCGGATCGGGTGGTGTGGGCGTGGAGCGCACAGCGCAGCCACGTGCCGTCTGTCTGGAAGGGGTTCGTCATCGCCGGGTGCCGGCGAATCTACCATCGCGGCCCGCTACGACGGCTGGACGTCCGACCCGCCGACGCCCCACGTGTCCGAGAGCAGGTAGCCCTCAGGGAAGGGGTCGGTCGGGTCGACCACGAGCTGCGAGAACCCCGTGATCCAGGCGCTTCCGCGGATTGCCGGGACGATCGCCGGGCGGTCACCGACGCGCGTCTCCGCGACGATCCGCCCGTCGAACGTCGAGCCGATCGCGGAGGCGTGCGTCATGCCGTCGCCCGGTCGCATGAGGCCGCGGGCGTGCAGCGATGCCATCCGCGCCGAGAGCCCGGTGCCCGTGGCCGACCGGTCGAGCCGGCCGGGCGCGATGACGACCGCATTCCGGCTCACCGCGCCGACGCCCTGCCACGGCCCGGCGATCTGGACGATGCTGACGCCCGCGATGTCCGGGTTCTCGGGATGGGCGCAGGGCAGCTGCGCGCGCGCCGCCGCGCGGATGCGCTCGCCGGCCAGCGAGAGGTCGCGGGCCTCGTCCGGCTCGATCCCGAACCCGAGCGCGGCGGCGTCGGCGATCGCGTACCACATGCCGCCGTAGCAGACGTCGACGGTCAGCGTGCCGAGGCCCTCGACCTCGAGCGGCGCGTCCAGCCGGTCGGCGAACGCCGGCACGTTCGTCACCTCGACGCTCTCGCAGCGGCCGTCGCGGCACTGCGCCCGCACCTCGACGACGCCTCCGGGGGCCTCGAGCCGCAGCCTCGTCTCCGGCTCCGTCATCGCCACCATGCCCGTCTCGAGCAGCACGGTCGCGGTGCAGATCGTGTTCGAGCCCGACATCGGCGGGTACTCGGTCGGCTCCATGATGATGAACCCGGCGTCGCAGTCGGGACGCGTCGGCGGCACGACCAGGTTGGCGTGGCACGCCACGCTCCCGCGGGGCTCGCGCAGGAGCAGCCGGCGCAGGCCGTCCCCGTCCCGGCGCAGGGCCTGCATCTGCTCGAAGACGGTCCCGCCCGGCGGCGGCAGCACGCCGCCGGTGACGACGTTGCCGATCTCGCCGCCGGCGTGGCAGCCGACCACCGTGATCACCCGGCCTGCGCGCATCGGCGGCGAGTGTACCGGGCCGGTGCCGAGGCGATAGGGTGCCCGGCGTGCGGATCCCGCCGCTTCGGACACCACGGCTGACGGTCCGCGAGCTGGAAGCCGGCGACCGCGGCGCCGTCGAGGAGGCGATCGGCGGCGACCGGGGGCGGTGGCTGCGCTGGACCGAGCTCTCCTACGAGCAGCTGGCCGACCTGCGCCAGCCCCCGTACGGCGAGCGGGCGATCGCGCTGAATGACTCGCGCCGCGTGGTGGGGCTCGTCGGCCTCGTCCCGTCGCTGGGGCCGTTCGGGCTGCTGCCGTCGTGGCCCGAGCCGGGCCGGCGGTTCGTGCCCGCGGTCGGCCTCTACTGGGCCGTCGCGCCGGCATTCCGCCGCCGCGGCATCGCGGCCGAGGCGGCCGCCATCCTCATCGACCACGCGTTCGCCGAGCTCGGCCTCGCCCGCATCGTCGCCACCACCGAGCGCGAGAACGTCGCCTCGGTCGGCGTGATGCGGCGGCTGGGCATGCGGGTCGAGGAGAATCCGGAGCCCGAGCCGGCCTGGTTCCAGGTGGTCGGGATCCTCAGCCACGACCGACAGGGGTGAGCATGGAACAGCCGGGAAGCATCCAGTTCGTCGTCCGGTTCCGCGGCGGCGACTTCGAGGCCTGGAAGGCAGCGTTTGACGACCACGAGCCGCAGCGGGTGAAGCACGGCGCCGTCGGCCACTGGATCGCGCGGTCGATCGACGACCCTAACGAGTTCATCGGCGTCGTCGAGTTCACGTCCCGCGGCGGCGCCCGGGCGTACGCCGGCGATGCCGACCGGATGGACGTGCAGCGCGCGCTGATGGTCGAGGGCGGCCCGCACCAGAAGACCTGGGACGAGGGCATCCACGAGACGGTCACCGCAGTCCGCTACGCGCAGTGACCGGGCTCGACGGGATCCACGCCGAGGCGACCGGCGACGGCGAGGCCCTCGTCCTCGTCCACGCCGGGATCTGCGACAGCGGCATGTGGGACGCCCAGTGGGGCACGCTCGCCGACGGCCGTCGTCTGGTGCGCCACGACATGCGCGGCTTCGGCCGCTCGCCGATGCCGGCCGGCCCGTACTCGCACGGCGGCGACCTCATCGCCGTGATGGACGCGGCCGGCCTCGACCAGGCGGTGATCGTCGGCACGTCGCAGGGCGGGCGGGTCGCTCTCGAGGTGGCGATCGCCCACCCGGAGCGCGTCTCCGCGCTCGTCCTCGTCGGTCCCGGGCTGCCCGGCCACGAGTGGTCGGCCCCGGTGCGCGAGTGCTGGGCGGCCGAGGAGGAGGCGATCGAGCAGGGCGATCTGGCCGCGGCCGCGGAGATCAACGTGCGCTGCTGGATCGACGGCCCCGGCCGCCGGCCCGAAGACGTCGACCCGGAGCTGCGCCGCCGCGTCCACGCGATGCAGCTGCGCGCGCTCGAGCTGCAGGTGCCGAGCTACGAGGCGGTCGGCGACCTCGAGGAGCTGCTCGTGCCCTACCTCGGCGCGCGTCTGGGCGAGGTCTCCCAGCCCGCGCTGCTCCTGACCGGCGCGGCCGACCAGCCCGACATCCACGCCATCGCGAAGCGGCTGGCGGACACCCTTCCGAATACGACCGAGGCGTCGATCCCCGGCGCCGCCCACCTGCCGAGCATGGAGCGGCCCCAGCTCTTCGACCGCCTCGTGACCGGCTTCCTGGCCGGCTAGCCGACCGGCTTGAGCGACCGGGCGATGGCGAGCATCTCCGGGTCCGTGAGGTCGTCGAGCAGGGTGTTCTGCACCCAGTAGGCGACGCCGTTCTGGACGAACGCGATCGTCTGGATGTGACTGCCGTTGAAGAAGAAGAGGTACTTGCGCCCGTCCAGCCGGCGGACGGCGTTCGGCGTCTGCAGGAGCGGCGCGTCCGTGAAGCGGGTCTCCTCGATGCCCCAGTAGGCATCGCCGCTCGGGGCCGACAGGTGGAAGACCGCGTACGTCGAGTTCCAGCCCTTCCCCGCCGCCGGGATGCCGTAGATCCGGGTGGGGCTGGTGGACGTCCCCTGGCAGCTGAGGATGCCGGGGCCGGCCGGCGTCGGCACCCACGGGCACAGGCTCGAGTTCGCCTGGGTGACGGTCGGATACATGATCGGGAAGTGCAGGACGTGCTGGGCGTGCAGGAAGTCGGACCGGTACTCCGTCGTGGGCGTGATCGTCGCCGGCGGGCCGGAGGGCTTCGACTTCGTCTTCTTCGGCGCCGTCACGGCCACGTTGCCCGCGAAGCCCTTGCCGATCACGACCGCGACCTTCGTCCGCGGCCCGGTCACGCCGGCGATCGCGGCGGGCATCGGGGCCGCGGTCGCACCGGCCCCGAGGATGTGGGCGACGTCGCCCGCGATCGCCTGGGCTCCGGGCCGGTAGAAGGCCCAGGTGGCCGGATAGTTCTGCTGCGGGGCGTTGCCGGGGTGGGCCCTGTAGCCCCACGCGGCCAGGCCGTGCACCGTCTTGCCCGCCGCGCCCTTCACCCCGTTGCCATTCAGCACGGCGACGTGCACGCCGGCCGGGTCGACGGCCGGCTTCCACGCCGGCTTCGTGTGCGTGTGCCGCCCCGTCGGGAGCGACGCGGACGCGTTCTCGAGCTTCCACGGATGCCGCCACTGCGCGATCGCCGAGGAGAGGTTGGTCACGTTCAGGGCCGCCTCGCCGTCGGGCGCGTTGTACGGCGTCCAGCCCAGGTGGATCGTGACGACGTGCGCACGGGCCTCGTAGGCGGTCGCAGCGAATGAGAGCAGCGTCCGCGGGCTCGGCGCCTTGCCGCCGGGGCCGACGATGGTGACGCTGTCGGAGATCGCACCCAACAGGCTGTTGATGAACGGGATGTCGGTCACCGAGATCCCGTGGAAGCGGTCGGACGCGCGGGCCTGGAACGCGCGCAGGAACATCTGCTGGCGGGCCTGGCGGTGGAAGTCGTCGTCGGTGTGGCGGTAGCGCGAGAACGCGAGCGCGTCGGCGCCCTTCAGCCGCTGGTAGCCGGGCTTGATGTCGATCGCCGAGAAGCCCGTCGACGGCGACATGCTGGGCGGGTTGTAGTAGTACTGGTCGACGTTCACGTAGATGCCGCCGAGCGTGTCGACGAGCCGCTGGAAACCGGCGAAGTCGACGTTGATCAGATAGTTGGGCCGCAGGCCGGTGACGCCCTCGACCGCCTGCAGCGAGGCGTTGTCGCCGCCGGTCGAGTAGGCCGAGTTGATCTTCGCCCCCAGACTCGGCACCCACAGGTCGCGTGGGATCGAGAGCAGCGAGATGACGTGGTGCTTCGGGTCGAGGCGGGCCAGCATCAGGGTGTCGGAGAGGCCGTTCTTGCCCGTCGCCCCGTCCGTGCGGTGATCCGAGCCGATCATCAGCGCCGTGATCGGCTGGGACGACGTCGGGATCTGCGGGGCCAGGTGCTTCGACGCCTTCTTGTCGCTGCCGTGGAGCTTGGTGACCTTGTTGTAGACGTTGTTCAGGTACCACAGCTCGTAGCCGCCCGCGGCCAGCACGACGAGGACGAGCAGTCCGAGCGTCACCAGGATATAGCGTGCCCAGCGGGGCAGGCGGTGGCGTCTGCGGCGCCCCCGGCGGGGCGGTTTCTGCGGTGGCCCACTTCCGTAGATCACCATCTTTGCGCGCCGGGGAGAATCTCCCTCGCCCGGTTCTCTGGGCGGCGTCGTGGTTGCCAAGCAGCTCCTCGTTCGCAGCGGCCGGCGGCGCGCGGCGACGTTGGCGGGGCACGGGTCGGCGGAGTATACGGCACCGGCCCGCCGCCCTCGTTGGAAAGTGGTTAGACCCGTGAATACACGGGGTCAGACCCTTTTTATTCAGTGGGAGGCGGAGCGCTCCGAGGCGCGCAGCCGCTCGGCCATCGTCTGCAGCAGCGCGATCGCGATCTTCGGCTCATCCTGCACCGTCTTCAGGAACGCCTTACGACCGAGCAGCATCGCGAAGACATCCGTCTGAGCCTCGACCGTCGCAGCCCGGGGGGCGGCGTCGACCAGCGCCATCTCGCCGAACCAGTCGCCGGCGCCGAGGCGCACCCCGCGCTTGCCGGGCAGCTTCACCAGGGCGGTGCCGTCGAGGATGACGTAGAAGCTGTCGCCGCGATCGCCTGCGCGGACGATCGAGGTGAAGCGCGCGTAGCGGCGCGTCTTGGCCAGCTTCGCAATCTTGTTCAGCTGCCGCTTGGAGAGGCCGGCGAACAGCGGGATCTCCGCAAGTACGTCGGCCCAGCCACGGCCCATCGAATCGGTCGGCATCGAGTCCCCCGGGGTTCGGTCGGCGGCGAGTATTTCACGATCCTGCTCGGCGCCGCCTCCGATTTGACTGCGGAGGGACAGGTCGGCATACTTAGGGTGCCCTAAGATTAGGGGCACCCTAAGTTCCTTGGCAGGGAGTTGAACGAGTACATCAAGCACACCTCGAGCGCCGTCTTCGCTGTCCCTGCCGGGGTCGCGCCCGGCCGGTATGTTGCGCAGGGACTCTTCGTATGAGCTTCAACGTTTCCGCAGACGCGTACGACCGGTTCATGGGCCGCTACTCGGTGAAGCTGTCGCCGCAGCTGGCCGACCTCGCGGGGGTGGCGAACGGGCAGCGCGCGGTCGACGTGGGCTGCGGCTCCGGGATGCTGACGGCCGAGCTGGTCGCCCGCCTGGGCGCGGGCTCGGTGGCCGCGATCGACCCGTCAGAGCCCTTCGTTGACGCGATCCGGAGCCGGTTTCCCGGCGTCGACGTGCGCCGCGGCGGCGCCGAGGAGCTGCCGTTCGGCGACGGCGAGTTCGACGTCGCCCTCTCGCAGCTCGTCATCCACTTCATGCACGATCCCGTGGCGGGCGTGCGGGAGATGGCGCGGGTCACCCGGCCGGGCGGCGCCGTGGCCTCGTCCGGATGGGACCTGGCCGGTGGGCGGGCGCCGATCAGCCCGTTCTGGCGGGTGGCGGTGGCGCTCGACCCGAACGCCCGCGACGAGATGGGCGTCCCCGGCGGCCGGGCCGGCCACCTCGAAGCGGTCTTTGCCGAGGCCGGAATCGAGGACGTCCGCGGCGTCGAGCATCACGCCGTGGTAGAGCATCCGACGTTCGCCGACTGGTGGGAGCCGTTCACGCTCGGCGTCGGACCGGCCGGCGCGTATCTGGTCGGCATCGACGAGGACCGCCAGGCGGCGGTGCGGGAGGGGTGCCGCGCGGAGCTCGGCGACGGCCCGTTCACGATCCCTGCGGTCGTCTGGGCTGCGTGCGGCGTCAGCCCGTCGCGCTGACGATGCGGCGATAGCCCTCCGGGTCGCTCGCGCCTTCGGAGGCGACGAGCAGCACGCGCGTCGCCGATCCCAGCCCGACCGCCCGGCGCAGGCCCGTGCACTCCGCCTCGGTGGCGAGCGCTTCGAGGGCCGCCAGCGTCGCCGCGCCGCAGTCGCCGACCTCGAGGCCGTGCGTCGCGAGCCGTCGCATCGCGGCGTGCGTCTCGGCGTCCGAGACGGTGACCATCCCGTGGATGCCGCGTCGCAGCGTGGGCCAGGCCGACGTCGAGACCTCGGCGCAGTCGAGGCCGGCCATCGTCGTTCCGGGCGTGCGCACCGCGGTGGGCTCGCCTGCGACGAGCGACGCGGTCAGGCACGCGGCTGTCACGGGCTCGACCCCGATGACCGTCGCGCCCGTGGCGGCGCCATGGCGGGCGGCGGCGGCCGCGAGCGACCCGCAGCCGACTGGGACGAGGATGAGGTCGTGCGCCGCCTGGGCGCCGGCCTCGGCGAAGAGCGTGTGGTAGCCGTCGATCACCCACCGGGCCGGGCCGGAGTCGCCGATGTCGGCGATCTCGATCGCGTCCGGCCGGGCCGCCGCCTCGGCCGCCTCGGCGACGGCTTCCTCGTAAGTGCCGTCCACGACGACGACCTCTGCGCCCTCGCCGCCGATCGCCGCGCGGCGTCCCGGTGTGGCGCGCTCGGGGAGGAAGATGCGCGCGTGCAGGCCGCGAAGCGCGGCCACGTGGGCGACGGCGCGGCCGTGGTTCCCGGCGCTCGCGGCGACGAGCGTGCGCACCTCCGGCCGCTCGCGCAGGGCCCGCTCGACCGCCCATGACGCGCCGAGCACCTTGAACGCGGGCAGGCCGAGCCGGTCGGATTCGTCCTTCAGGCACACGGATCCGAGGCCGAGCGTCTGGGCAACGGCGGGCAGATCGTGGACCGGCGTCGGCCGGTAGCCGGCCATGCCCTCGTGGAACGCCCGGGCATCGCCCCGCGGCGGCGGCACCTGGGCGGGATCGGCGGCGGTGTTCACGAGCGCGCGCATCGGCGCATTCTGTCAGGGCCGGGCCACGCCGAAGAGCGCGACCCAGTCCCACACGTCCAGCTCGTGCGGGCGGGCGTCGGAGGCGAGGCCGCGGGCTCGGGCGAAGCGCTTCCATGTGCGCGGCGGCAGCGCGAGCGCCCGCCGCACCGGGCGAGCATCGCGGGTGAACCCGGCCTCGAGGAATGCACGGTAGGCGGCCGCCTGGCCTCCCGGTAGGAGCGCGGGCCACCGCGGCCGGATGGCGAGCAGTGCGGCGTCGACCCTGGGCGGCGGGTCGAAGCACGCCGCCGGCAGGTGGCGCTCCGCCTGGAGCCGCCACCACGGCTGCCACCGCAGCGCGAGCATGGTCGAGGGCCGCGTCTCCGCCCGCTTGCGCACGAGCCCGTCCTGGACGATCAGGTCGGCCCCGCGCAGCGCCGAGCCGGGGTCGTCGAGCAGCCGGCGCAGGATCGGCGTCGTGATCGCGAACGGCACGTTGCCGACGACGCGGTGCGGCTCGGCCGGCCGCGGCAGCGTGAGGAAGTCCGCCTCGACCACCGTCACCTGCTCGCCGCCGTAGCGGCGTCGCAGCGACCGCGCCAGCTCGGGGTCGAGCTCGACCGCGACGACCCGCGCGCCGGCGGTTCGCAGCGGGGCCGTCAGCCGTCCGAATCCGGCGCCGATCTCGACCACGAGCTCGCCCTCGCGGACGCCCGCCGACGCGACGATCTCTCCCGCCAGTCCGGCGCTACGCAGGAAGTGCCGGCCGTGGCCGGACTGCGGCCGTGTGCCGCGCCCTCGCGCGGCCACGGAACGTCACCGTGAAGGTACCCATCGGGCTCACTCTACTCGGAGTCGGTCGCGAGCTGACCGGCCGGTTCGTGCCCGGCGTGGGCCTGCACGTCGGCGCGCAGCACCGATGCGCCGATCGCCGCCGCCGCGAACGCGAACACCGCGCCGATCAGGAAGGCGACGTGGTAGCCGCCGTTCAGCGCCGCGAGAGGAGCACTCCCGGCCGCGCGCAGATCGCTCGTGCGCGACGCCGCCACGCTGGTCAGCACGGCCAGGCCGAGCGCGCCGCCCATCATGAACGCGGTGTTGACGACGCCGGAGGCCAGGCCGGACTCGGACGGGTCGACGTCGCTCATCGCGGCCAGGAGCAGCGGGTTGAACGACATGCCGGCGCCGCACCCGAGCAGCACCATGCTCGGCAGGACGTCGGCGACGTAGCTTCCGTCGACGGGCGCGCGGGCGAACAGCACCAGCCCGGTTCCGGCGAGCGAGAGGCCGACGCCGAGCGGCATCCGGACGCCGAAGCGCATCACGAGCTTGGCGGACAGGCCGAGCGAGAACGCGGCCATGATCAGGTTCGTCGGCAGATACGCCAGGCCGACCCGCAGCGGGCTGTAGCCCAGGATCAGCTGCAGGTAGAGCGCCGACAGGAAGAACCAGGCGAACATCCCGGCGGCCCACAGGACGCCGACGACGTTCGAGGTGGCGACGTTGCGCAGCCGGAACAGGCCGAGCGGCATCAGCGGCGACTTGACCCGCGCCTCGATCACGAGGAACACGCGAGCAGCGCCGCGGCCGCCGCCAGCAGGCCAAGCGTCCGCGCCGACGTCCAGCCGGCCTCGTTGCCGTTCACGATCGCGTACACCGCGAGCATCAGCGCCGCCGTCACGGTCACCGCGCCGGCGACGTCGAGATGCTGGCTGCCGGCCGGGGCGTCGCCCGGGCAGGAGCAGCGACGAAGCAGAGGCCGAAGACGGCGACGCCGACGGGCAGGTTGACGAGGAAGATCCAGTGCCAGTCGAGCGCGTCGGTGAGGACGCCGCCGAGCAGCACGCCGATCGATGCCGCCGCCCGCGGCGACGAAGCCGAAGACGCCCATCGCCTTCGCCCGCTCGCCGGGCTCGGTGAACATGGTCATGATCAGCGAGAGCGAGACCGCCGAGACGACCGCGCCGCCGAGGCCCTGCACCGCCCGCGCGCCGATCAGCACGCGCTGCGAGGTGGCCAGCCCGCAGGCGAGTGACGCGAGCGTGAAGACGGCGATCCCGAACAGGAACAGGCGCCGGTGGCCGAACAGGTCGCCCAGCCGGCCGCCCAGGAGCAGGAACCCGCCGAACGTCAGCAGGTAGGCGTTCACGACCCACGCGAGCGACGTCTCGCGAGAAGCCGAGGTCCGTCGCGGATCGAGGGCAGGGCGACGTTCACGATGGTCGTGTCGAGCACGATCATGAGGCTGCCGGAGCAGAGCACGATCAGCGCCAGCCAGCGCCTGTTGCCCTCGACGCCGCTCATGTCCCCGCTCCGGTGGAGGTGTTGATGTGGTTCTGCATGGAAGTGGCTCCTTGAAGGTCTTCGAGTCTGTCTCTCAGACCGGGCAGGCGGCCGAAACTCATCGTCCTCGCACCGTCGCGATCGGGGCCGGCGGCCGCCGCGTGCGTCAGGACATGATGGCCGGAGTGGGCGCCTCGACCTCGTCGTCGAAGACGCCCGTGCCCTCGACGTTCACGCGCGGGATGACGTGGTCGAGGAACCCGGGCAGCCACCAGCTGCGGCGGCCGAGCACTTCCATCACTGACGGGACGAGCATGCAGCGCACGACGGTCGCGTCGAGTGCGATCGCGACGGCGAGGCCGATGCCGAACTGCTTCACCACCGGATCGCCGTTCAGGACGAAGCTGGAGAACACGAAGACCATCACGAGCGCCGCCGACGTGATCACCCGGCCGGTCGAGGCCAGGCCCTCGACCACCGCCTCGCCGGCGTTGTCGGTGGCGTGGTAGCGCTCCTGGATCTGGCTGACCAGGAAGACCTCGTAGTCCATCGAGAGGCCGAACAGGATCGCGAACATGAGCAGGGGCGCATAGCTCACGATCGGGATCGCGTGGGGCAGGCCGACGAGGCCGATCCCGTGCCCTTCCTGGAAGATGAACGTGACGATGCCGTAGGCGGCGCCGACCGAGAGCAGATTCATCACCGCGGCCTTGATCGGGATCACGACCGAGTGGAACGCGAGCGTGAGCACGATGAAGCTCAGCAGCACGACGATGGCGATCATCAGCGGCAGCTTGGCGCCGATCTTCTCCGCCAGGTCGATGTAGCCGGCCGTCTGGCCGCCGACGTACACGGTCAGGCCGGAGTCGCCGACCGCCTTGGGGATGACCGTGTCCCGGAGGTTGTTCACGAGATCCTCGGTCTGGTTGTCCGACGGCGAGGTCTTTGCGACGACGCTGAACACGGCGCCGGTGCCCGACGGGTCGACCGTCGCGGGGGCGACCGACTGCACGTTCGCGGTCTTCGCGATGGCGTTCTGGAGGCTCGTCAGGCGTGGGTCGGTGGTCGCGTCGCCGCCCGCCTGGGCGGGCTGGGCCGGCGTCGGGAACTTCACCGCGATCAGGAGCGGCCCGTTCGAACCGGCCCCGAAGCCGCCCGCGATTGCGTCGTAGGCCTGCCGTGACGTCGTCGACTTCGGCAGCACGCTGTTGTCGGCCTGGCCCAGCCGCAGGTTTATGAGCGGGAACGCCAGTACGAGCAGAAGGACGGTGCTCCCGATCATGTACGGCCAGGGGTTACGGCCGACGGCGCGCGCCATGCGCGCCCATCCGTGCGGCTTCTGGTCGTCGGGGTGGGTGCGGCCGATGTGCACGCGCAGGGAGTTGATGTGCTCGCCCATCGCCCCGAGCAGCGCGGGCAGCAGCGTGATGGCCGCGAGCACCGAGACGGCCACGGCGATTGCCGCCGTGTAGCCGAGCGTCGAGACGAGCGGGATTCCGGCCACAACCAGCGAGCACAGCGCGATCACGACCGTGACGCCCGCGAACAGGACCGCGCCGCCGGATGTGGCGGTCGCGCGGGCGATCGACTCGTTCATCTCGATCCCGTGCCCGAGCTGGAGCTTGTGCTTCGTGACGATGAAGAGCGAGTAGTCGATGCCGACGCCGAGGCCGATCATCGTCGCCAGCGTGGGCGAGACCGTGGGCACGGCGGTGAGGTGGCTGATGGCGGTGATGAGGGCGAGCGTCGTGAGCAGGCCGAGGATGGCGGTGACGATCGGGAGCGCCATCGCGGTGACGGTGCCGAATGCGAGCACGAGGATCACGACCGCGGCCGCAATCCCGATCGCCTCGCTGCTCTCGGTCGACGGCCGGGAGAGCTTCTGCCCGACGTAGCCGCCGACGGCCGTTGCGAGGCCCGCCTTCGCCGCCGGATCGGCCGCGTCGAGGATGTCCTGGGCGTCCTGGTCCGACGTGCTGCCCGAGCCGGTGTTCAGCGTGACCGAGATGTAGGCGGTCTTCTTGTCCTTGCTCACGAGCGCCGAGGCGCCCTGGTCGAGCGGGCTCACGACGTGGGTGACATGCGGCAGCGCCTTCAGGTTCTTCACGGTTGCGTTGATCGCGCTCGTGCTGGAGGCGTCGCCGATCTGGCCGGAGTGGTCGACGAGCGTGAGCGGGATGCTGCCGTAGGCCTGCTGGGGCAGCTTCTGCTGCAGCAGGTCCGTGGCGTTCGTCGAGCCCGTGCCCGGCAGCGTCAGGTTGTCGTTCCACTGCTGGCCGAGCGACGCAGCCCACAGGTGCAGCCCGACGGCGACGA
The DNA here is from genome assembly GCA_963708365.1 of uncultured Actinomycetes bacterium. GTDB lineage: Bacteria > Actinomycetota > Thermoleophilia > Gaiellales > JAICJC01 > JAICJC01. The sequence continues at coordinate 155,045 of CAVPSM010000001.1, read as the reverse complement.
TGAGCCACGTCGCGATCACGATCCAGCGACGGCGAACACACCATCGGCCGACCTCGTAGAGCGCCCGAGTCACGAGTTCAACCTCAAGGTCGCGCGACGATACCAGGGACGGCAGCCCCGAAAAAGGGCCCACCGACACGATGACCGGTTATCTCACGCTCAAGTCGAGCGTTAGACTCGCAGTGGCTCGAGCAGTCGCCGCGGCGTGCGCAGCGCGACGCTCACCGGATCCTCCCGGAACGTCTCCCGGCCCTCGCGCGGAGCCACGTTGACGTCGGTCGGCTCCGGCGCAAGCCCGCAATTCGGGCAGACTCCGCGCCGGTCGAGGGGCGTACCGCAGGCCGCGTGGGTGAAGATCCGCCCGCTCTGCGAGCGGTGGCTGCTGCCCCAGATCATCAGGTCGAACAGGAGCGGCCACAGCTCGCGCCCGGCCGGCGTCAGCTCGTACACGTGGCGGCCGCCGTGGTCGGGGTCGGGCGTGCGGTCGAGGATCCCGCGCTCGACCAGGCCGCTCAGCCGCTCGGAGAGCACCGCCTTGGGGATGTCGAGGTGCACCTGGAAGTCGTTGAACCGGCGGATGCCGTAGAAGGCGTCGCGGACGATCAGGAGCGTCCATCGCTCACCGATCACCTCGAGCGCGCGGGCGATCGAGCAGTCCTGGCGGCCGTAGTCCTTTCCGAGCATTGGCCCAGTATAGCGGTTATGGGTTCGATCATCGAACCGATAGTGCTAGGCTCTCGTAAGTTCGATCAATGAACCTTCAGGGAGGACGCGCGAATGCATCGGCTCTCGACTCGAACCGCCTGGCTGCCGGCCGCGGCAGGCCTGCTCGGCGCTGCATGGGGCTCGAACCAGTTCACACCCATGCTGCTCGTCTATCACCGGACGCTCGGCCTCGGCACGGGCACGCTCGAGGCGCTGTTCGGCGCCTACGCCATCGGCCTCATCCCCGGCCTGCTGATCGGAGGCCCGCTCTCGGATGCACGCGGCCGCCGCGCCGTGGTCATGCCGGCGGCGCTGCTCTCGCTCGCCGGCAGCGTCGTGCTGGCCGGCGCCGGAGACACCATCGGCCTGCTCTTCGCCGGACGGCTGCTGGCCGGCGTGAGCAGCGGCGCCATGTTCGGCGCCGGAACCGCCTGGCTGCGCGAGCTCTCCGCCGGGACCGGCCAGCACGGCGCCCACGTAGCAGCCCGCCGCGCCGTCGTCGCGATGACGGCGGGCTTCGCCTTGGGCCCGCTCGTGGCGGGTGTGCTCGCAGAGTGGGCGCCGCACTCCGGTGTCGTCCCGTACGTGCCGCACATCGTGCTGGCCGTGGCCGTGATCGCGCTCCTGCGCGACGCGCCCGAGACGGTCGCCGCCGGGACGGCCGCGGTTGCCATCCCAGCGCTCCCCGAGCACGGCCGGGCCCGCTTCCGCCGCGTCGTCGTGCCGTCGGCGCCGTGGGTGTTCGCCGCTCCGGCGATCGCCTTCGCCCTGCTCCCGGCCGTCGTCGGCGCCGATCACGCCACCGACGGCACGGCGTTCGTCGCGGCCGTCACCGCGCTGACGGCGTTCTCGGGCGTCCTCGTCCAGCCGCTGGGGCGCCGGCTCGAGCACCGGGCCGGGTTCGCCGGCCTGATCGTGCTCGCCGCCGGTCTCGCGCTCGCGGCCGTGACGGCGGCGACCCAGGCCCTGTGGCTGCTCGTGCCCTGCGCGATCGTGCTCGGCGGCGCGTACGGCCTGTGCCTGGTCGCGGGGCTCGTCGAGGTGCAGCAGATGGCGTCGGGCCGCGACCTGGCCCGCCTCACCGCCGTCTTCTACGCGTTCACCTACCTCGGGTTCGCGGCGCCGTACCTGCTCGCGCTGGGCGCGCACCTGGCGGGCTATGCGCTGCTCTTCGGGCTCACCGCCGCCCTTGCCCTGGGAACGGCGGCGCTCGTCGCCCCGCGCCCCGGCGCGACCCCCGCCTGAGCGGACGGGACTGTCCCCGGTCAATCGGGGACAGTCCCCACATGGGCGTGTGACCTAGGCCGGCGCCTGCGAGCGCACGTATTCGATGTAGCCGCGCACGTCGGCGGCCGGCTCGGTGTACGCGTCGCCGAGCGAGTCGGCCATCGCATCCATGAACTCCTTCGCCCAGTCCGGTAGGTCGTAGTCGATCGACGCCAGGAACTCGAGGCTGGCGGCGAGGCGGATGTCCGCGATCGAGGGATGGTCGCCGCCGATGAAGCGCTTGCCGTCGAGGAAGAACGCCCGGTAGACGTCGAGCGGCTCGGCAAGTGCCGCCTCGCAGATCTGCTGGGCCTCGGCCTTGGCGGCGTCGTCGGCGTTCGACGAGCCCACCTCGCCCGGGTACTGGGGGAAGTTCAGCGCCGGATAGGTGGCGCGGGCGAGCAGCGGGTAGAGCGTGCCGATCAGGTAGAAGTTCGCGCTGTCGATCATCGCCCGCCTGCCCGGATCGCTGGGGTAGAACTGCTCCAGGCCATGCGTGTTGCACAGGTAGGCCATGATCGCGCAGCTCTCCCAGAGCGTCGACCGCGGCAGCCCGGCATGCTCGATCATCGGCGTCAGATGAGCCGGGTTCTTGGCGAGGAACTCGGGCGTGTTCGTGCTGCCCCAGACATCGACCTCCTCGAACTCGAGCCCCGCCGCGCGGACGAAGATCCGCACCGTCAGGTTGTTGACGCTCGGCTTCAGGACATGCAACGTCATTGTCGCCATCCGATACCTCCTAGTAAGGGTTTTTCGGGGATCGGTCCTTCGAGAGCGACGGCCGCGACCGCCGCGTCATGAGCTCGATGGCGTCGGCCAGGTGGAGCTCGGCGATGTTGTAGTCGCCGCGCTCCTCCCGCAGCTTGTGCGCCTCGAGCAGGACGTCGGAGTGGGTGTGTCCGAACGGCGGCTCGAAGCGGTAGGACGCGAGCTCGATCAGGAGCCCCAGCGGGTCCTCGAAGTAGATCGAGTCCATGAATCCGCGGTCCTTCACGCCGCTGTGGCGGATGCCGCGCTCCTCGAGCCGCTCGACCGTCTGCGCGAACGTCGCCTGCGACAGCGAGAAGGCGATGTGGTGCACGCAGCCCTGGTCGGTCGACGTGCGCGTCGCGTCGGCGGCGCGCTCCTCATTCGTGAAGACCGTGATCAGGCGGCCGTCGCCGGGGTCGAAGTAGAGGTGGCTCTCCGACTCGTTGTCGAGGTTCGGCTGCTCGAACACGAACGGCATCCCGAGCACGCCCTCCCAGAAGTCGATGGACGTGCGCCGGTCGGCGCCGACGAGCGTGATGTGGTGGACACCCTGGCTCTGAATTTTGCGCATAGTTGCGGCGGCAAATACTACACCGCCCGGGGTCTGCGCGTCACGCGCCCAGGACGGGTCGAGTGAGCGATTGCCCCGCTCCGAGAGCGCGGTTCATCGGTGGATCTCCCCAAGAGTGCGTTCGGCGCGCGCCTCTGTGACCACGCTCCCTTTCTGTCTCGCCAGGCTCATTGCCTCCCGCAGGTTCGACTCGGCGCCGCCCGAATCCCCTGCAAGCCTGCAGACCTCCGCGCAGCTCAGGTGCGCGTGCCAGCGCAGGTGCAGGAAATCCGTGGTTCCGGCGAGCGTCGTCGCCTCGACCGCTGCGTCGAGCGCATTGGTGAGCCGGCCCCTGTGGGCGAGCACCTTGGCGCGGACGCTACGCCACATCACCTGCGAGTAGATGTCCTCGGTTCCGGCTGCGTCGGCGCTGATCTGCGAAAGATCGTCCGCCTCGTCGTAGCGTCCATCGGCGTACACCGCCTCGGCGAGCAGCGCGACGACGGTGGATAACCACCCGACCTCGCCGATCTCGCGGAGTTTGGCGTAGCCCCACCGGAGCTCTGATTCCGCCGCGTGCGGGTCGCCCGCGACCAGCTCGATCCAGCCTGCGAACTGTGCGTGAGGGCCGGCAAGCCAGACCGTCAGGCCCATCTCCCGCAGGAGCTCCCGTGCCTGCCCGATGAGGTCGCGGGCTTCGTCGAATCGACCGAGACCGGCGATGAAGACGGCCTGGGCCGTGAGCGCGCTTGCGATCGCCTTCTTATCGCCGTCCACCGCGTCGACGACAGCTCGGCACCGAAGCAACCCTTCATCGACATGCGTGGGGCCTGCGAGCACCATGAGAGGAACCCAGGACAGGCACTCAAGCTCCTCACGGTGCTCACCGGCCAGCCGGGCGTGTTCAGCCGCCTGTGACCACGCGTCCTCGGCGGGGCCGAAATGTGCGTTCATGTTGTGAACAAGGCCGAGGAGCGACCACCCGCGAGCCAGCCCCCGTTCATCTCCAACTGCGTCGAAGTTTGCGATCGCCTGCTCGGCCTCGGCGCGTGCTTCGTCGGCCCAGCCCTCGGGATCTGTCGAGAGGCGTTCCCACAACCGGAGGATGGCGACATGGGTCCGTAAAGCCGTGTCGTCGCGTGCCTCGGCGGTCACGCTGGCCTGCGCCAGTACCTCGTTCAGCCGCTGGAAGTCCCCGATCTCCAACAGCGCAAAGGCGAGTTGTAACAGCACCTCTGAGTGTGTCGGCGTCGTCGCTTCGGCCAACGCCTCTGCGCGCGAGAGGAGGCTCACCGCGGCGGGCATGTCCCCCCGCCCGAACGCCCGGCCTCCCGCTTCCGCGAGCGTGGCCGATGCCCTCCGGGCGAGGGTGTCGGTGCGGTCGCTCGCAGGGCCGAGGCTCCGTAGAGCGCGGTATGCCTGCTCGATGTGGTAGCCGCGAATCTCCTCGTACTCGCCCAGGTGCTCCCTGGCGCTGCGCTCCATCCACGCCGCGAACCGCTCGTGGAGGTCCGCCCGCTCGGCCTTCGGGAGACCGCGGTAGGCCGCATCGCGGATCAGGATATGAGTGAAGCGGAAGGTGTCCTCCTGAGCGCCCGTTGTGTAGTCGGGCTCGATCAGCTCCTTCCTCGTCAGCGTGTGCAGTTGTTGCGTCAAGGTGTCCCGCAGGTACGGGGGGGACAGCTCGTGGATCTCCTGCCACCAGAACACGCGCCCGATCACCGAGGCGCGCCCGATCACAGCCCGCTCGTCGGTGCCGAGGCGATCCAGGCGTGCGGCCAGAAGCGCCTGGATGGTCGGCGGAATCGCGATGTCCGACAGGTCTTGGATCACGGCCCATCCATCGCCACGGCGTTCGAGCACACCGTCATCGGCGAGCATGCGCAGAACCTCGCCAACGAACAGCGGGTTGCCCTCCGCGACCTGGGCTATGCGAGTGCGCGCCTCGCGGAGGATCTCGTCGGCCCCGAGGAGGTCGCGAATCAGCCCATCGGTCTCTCCTGTCGTGAGGGGCTCGAGGCGAACGATGGTCGCGTCGGGCTTCCCGGCCATCCATCCCGGGCGCACCTCGAGCAACTCGGGGCGCGCCAAACACAGAACGAGCACCGGCACATCCCTGATCCAGTCGGCGAGGTACTCCAGCAGGTCGAGGAAGGTCGCCTCTCCCCACTGGATGTCATCGAACACGACGATCAGTGGCCTGTCAGCGGCCAGGCGCTCGAACAGCTTACGCACCGCCCAGAACGTGTCCTGGATGCCCGGCCGCGCTGCCGCGAGTCCCAGCAGCGGGGCGAGACGCTCGCGGATGACAGCGGCCTCGTCGTCGGACAGGAACTCGGTCATTCTCCGGGCGGCGGTCTCCGGCGAGGCCCGGTCGCTGATGCCCGCTGCGGCCCTGACCGCCTCGACGATGGGCCAAAACGTGATGCCTTCGCCATAGGGCAGACACCGACCACTGATGACCGTTGCCGGTAACGGCAGGCGCGAAAGGAACTCGACGCTGAGGCGTGACTTGCCGACGCCCGCTGCGCCCACAACCGTGACCACTTGCGGCCCGTGCGTGGTCAGGGCGGCGTCGAAGACGTTGATGAGCCGCACGAGTTCATCCTCGCGGCCGACTAGACGTGAGTCGAGGCGCCGGATCCACCCTGGAGCACTCGGCTCGACCGCGATTAGACGCACCGCGGGAACGGGCGCCGACTTGCCCTTCAGTGTGAGCGGTGCCAGGCGTTCGACGGAGACCGCGGCATGAACGAGGCGATAGGTCGGCTCGCCAACGAGGATCTCTCCCGGCTCGGCGAACTGCTCCAGGCGCGCGGCAGTGTTGATCGCGTCGCCGGCCAGAAACGAGTGCCCGCTCCGCGCGACGCCTGCGAGGACCTCGCCCGTATTGACGCCCGTACGGGCCGAGAGCACGATGCCCCACGACGTGTTGAGCTCCGTATTCAGGTGATCGAGCTGCTCGCGCATCTCGACCGCGGCGCGGACGGCCCGCAGAGCATCGTCTTCGTGGGCCACGGGCATGCCGAATACGGCCATCACCGCGTCGCCGATGAACTTCTCGACGGTGCCTCCGTGCCGCTCGAGCACACCTCGCATCTCGTCGAAGTACCGCGCCATGACCTCCCGCACCGTTTCCGGGTCGAGCTCCGCCCCGAGAACGGTGGAGTCCTTGAGGTCGGTGAACACGACCGTGACAACCCTGCGCGTCTCCTCCATCTGGTCGTCCCGGAGTGGCGCGCCGCAGGCTCCGCAGACGCGGGTGAGCCTGTCGTTCTCGCGCCCGCACCGTTGACAGATCGCGTCGCCTGGCATCGCCCCCCACATCGCCGCCCGCCACACCGCGTCGGCTCGCAGGTGCCCGGGCGATACAGCGATTCTCGCAGATTGCAACACCAGCTGCTTGCCGGTTGACAACGACTGGAAAAGGGAGTAGGTATCGCGCTTGTCCGACGCGAAGGGGGGTCAGCGTTGAGCGCCAACGACGACGAGAACGGCGAGGAAGCAGGGCCCGAAGAGCGCGAGGCGTTCGCGAGGTTCCTTGAGGTGATCTCCACGGAGGATGGGCGCAAGAGGTTCGTCGAGGACCCGATCAAGGCGCTCGGAGACGAGCACGCCAAGAACCTCCCCCAAGAGCTCAGGACGTTTCTCGAAAGCCTCGACGTGGAGGAGCTCCATCTGCTCCACCGGACATGCAAGCGCACCAGTGCGGCCGGCCTGGTCTCCCGCCACGGCAACGTGACTATTTGCCACCTCTGAGCATGCCGGGCACAGCATCAGCTGCGACCGCTCCGGACGGCGAGGGGGCACGCCTTCGCTGGAAGCTCGACATGGTGCTCGGGCCGCTGGTTCGCGCGAGCGAGGCGCTCGTCCAACATCCCGAGATTGTCGAGGTGTACCCACGGTTCCTGTGCACATCGCACTTCATCATCCGTGCCAGCGTTCCACTGATGGAGACGGCGCGAGAACGAGCGCTTGCGCTTCCCGCAGAAGATCCTGTTCGCGACCCGCTCGCCTCGTACCTCGACGAGCACATCCCCGAGGAACTGCACCATGACGAATGGCTCCTCGATGACCTCGAGTCGATCGGAATTACGCGAGCCTCGGTGTTACGGCGGGTGCCCAGCCCCACAGTCGCCCAGCTGGTCGGCGCGCAGTACTACTGGGTGTTCCACTATCACCCGGTCGCGGTGCTCGGGTACATCGCCCTGCTCGAGGGATATCCGCCGTCCCAGGGACTGATCGACGAGCTCGCCCGCCGCACTGGATACCCGGAGCTGGCGTTTCGCACCCTCCGGCTGCATGGAGAGCTCGATCAGGGGCACCGCGACGAGCTGGACGCGATGGTCAACGGACTCGCGCTCACGCCCGAGCAGTCGACCGCAGTGAGCGTGAGCGCGATGATGAGCGTCGATCTGTACGCGCAGGCGATCGAGGACATCATCGGCGAGACCCCCGCCCGCGGCTGACCGTCCTCAGCGCTCCACGAACCGGTCTGTGGCGCATTGCGGGAGTTCTTCGCCTAGCTAGTTGTCAAACCTGCAATGCGCCCGTACGTTGGAGGTCGGACGTTGGACGAAGTCGATCTGCCTGGAGGCGGAGTGATGCGCATGCGTGTGGGCGCGGCGGTCATTGCGGTGATTGCCACCCTGATCGTTGCTGGAGGAGCGGAGGCAGCCGTGCCGCCGGGCTCGATCCCGGTCGGTGCCTCATGGCAGACGAACGGCCGTGTTGAGACCATCGTCGTGGTCGGGTCGACCGCGTACGTGGGTGGGGAGTTCACGTCGGTGCGGCCGTCGGGCTCGCCGCTCGGGACGGGCGAGGTCGTGCGGAACCACGCCTACGCCGTGAACGTGCAGACCGGGGAGCTTCTGCCCTGGGATCCGGACGCCGACAACACGGTGCAGAGCATCGCGGTGTCCGGCCAGACCGTGTATCTCGGCGGCACCTTCGGCACCGTCGGCGACAAGACGCATGCCCGCGTCGCCGCCGTCGACGCCACGACCGGCGCCCCGATCCAGACCTTCAAGGCGAAGACGAACGGCTCGGTCAACGCGCTCGCGATCGGCACGAACGGCCTCTACATGGGCGGTGCGTTCACGACTGCCGACAAGGCCACGGCGAACCACCTGGCCCAGGTCGACCTCGCAACGGGCGCGCTCGTGCCCGGATGGACGGCCTCCACCGACCAGAAGGTGACCGCGATCGCGCTCACGACCGACGGCACGCGGCTCGTCGTCGCGGGCAACTTCCTGACGATCAACGGCAGCTTCGGCCAGCGCTACATCGGCGCCGTGAGCCCGGCGACGGGCGCCACGATGTCGTGGCTCTCGCACCCGAGCTACCCGGTCATCACGCTGACCGTCGACTCGCACGGCGTGTTCGTCGCCGGCAACGGCAACGGGGGCAACGTGGCGTCGTTCAACCCGGCGACCGGACTGCAGCAGTGGATCGGGGGCGTCGACGGCAACGTCCAGGCGATCACCGTGGACAGCGGCACCGTCTACGTGGGCGGCCACTTCAACAACTACTGCGGCCACACCGGCGGCATAAACGTCTGCTGGACGCCGACCGTCCGCGACCACCTGATGTCGCTCGACGAGCTCACCGGGAACATCCTGCCGTGGCATCCGAGCGCGAACGGCGTCCTCGGCGTCTTCGCCCTCGCGGCGGCCAACGGTACCGTCGAGGCCGGAGGTGACTTCACGAAGATCGGCGGCGTCGCCCAGCAGGGCTTCGGCGAGTTCTCCGCGATCTCCGACCCGACGCTCTCCGATAGCTGCGGCGGTGCGCCGACGAACGTGAACCCGGTGACTGTCACCGCCGCGGGATCCGCGTCGACCGGCCCCGGCTTCTCGGGCTACAAGTACCAGACGTCGGCCGACGGCGGCGTGACCTGGGGTGCCCTGCGCAACGGGCCCATGGCGACCGTGAAGACGGTCGGCACGACGATGGTGCGGTTCGAGGCGATCGACGCCTACGGCAACGCCAGCAACTGGGTGAGCGACTCGGTCACCATCACTCCGTAGCCCGCTCGCCGAACTCGTCGAGCAGGATGTGGATGTGGCCGACCGGCTCGAAGCCGGCTCGCTCGAGGATCGGCCGGGACATCGCCCCGCCCTGAGTGATCAGGGCGGGCGTGCCCCGCGCCACGGCCTCAGCCCAGCGCGCGCCGAGCAGGGCGCGATAGCCGCCGCGGCCGCGCGCGTCCGGGGCGGTCGCGCCCCCGTAGAGCAGGAGTCCGTCGGACACCGGCATCGCCGTTCCGGCGGAGACGATCTCGCCGTCCATCCACACGGCGTGCATGAGCCACGCCCGGTCGGCCCACAGGTCGGCCAGGAGCGCGCGGCTCTCGGCCAGCTCGTCGCCCTCAGCCCCGAACGCGGCGAACTGCACCTCGTTGGCGGCGGCGAACTCCTCGAAGGTCTCGACGCGGCGGCCGACGGCCTCCGGCGGGCCGGGAGGCGGCTCGCGATCCAGGACGAGTGCCACCGCGTAGGGGTCGCTGTCGGGCACGACGCCGCGCTCGAGCAGGAGGTCGACGAGGTGCGCCGGCTCGGCGGCGCTGCCCACCTCCCACTGCGTCGAGCGGCGGCCGCGCTCGGCCAGCAGCCCGTGCACCTGGGCCATCACGTCGTCGATCTCGGCGGCGGCGAAGCGGTGCCGCTGGACGGTGTTCCAGGTCGACCCGCGACCGATGCAGAGCGTGAACCGGGGCGTCTCGATGCGCTCGCTGCCCGCCGGGATGGGGCCGAACGAGTTGGGGTACTCGGCGATCTCGCGCAGCATCGGGCTATCCGTTCCCCGGCGCGCGCACGACCAGTCGGCCGCGGCTGACCTCGACCTGGCCGCGCTCGCGCATGTCGCGCAGGACGCGGCTGACGGTCAGCCGCGACGTCCCGGCCAGGCTGGCCAGATCCTCCTGCGTGAGCGGGATCGTGGCGGTGCCGGACTCGTCGCGGTAACGGTCGGCGAGCGTCTCGATGAACGACGCCACCCGCTGCGGCGCCGGGGTGTACAGCGCGTCCAGGAGCCGCTCGGTCATCTCGGCGACGCGGTCGGCGAGGATCTGGACGAGCAGCGCGTCGACCGCCGGGTGCTCCCGGCGCAGCCGGTCGAACGTCTCGCGGTTGAGCGAATGCGTCTCGGTGGGAGCGAGGGCCTGAATGGTCGCGCTGCGCATCCGCGCGGCTCGCACGAGTCCCATCTCCCCGACGACGCCGCCGGGACCGACGATTGCGAGGGTCGCCACGTCGCCGACCGGGGTGAGCACGCGGACGGCGAGCGACCCGGTCTGCACGAGGTGCATGGTGTCGGCCGGGTCGTCGCGGTGGACGACGACCTCGCCGCGCTGGAACCGGCGCCGGCGTGCGAGGACGAGCACCTGGTGCTTCTCGTCTTCGGAGAGCGGCGAAAGGATGGGCCAGTCGGGCATGTCACCTCCTCCGGCGAGTGTATCCGATGTTACACAGGAAGCGCATCCGCCGATGCAGATGGGGACACATCACGCGGGTAGCGTGGTCGACAAGGAAACCGAGATCGCCACGATCCGGTACCTGCCTAGACACGTCCCTGTACCGAGCAGCGGCGTCGCGAGCGGGGCGGCTCCTACCCACGGCCGCACTGCCTGCTCTGCCCGGACAGACGACGTCCGGGGCCCCCGCGTGCGGCGCGGAACCGCACGCGGGGGCCCGGCACGGCCAGATGGTTGATTCCACGACCCCGCGGGCCTGGTCGTCAGGCTGCCGCGGTGATTCGGTTCGTGGGTGGGGCTGCGGCTGCGAACCCGCATCGCGTCGTTCTCGGTCGCGCCCATACAGCCAGGTATCAACGCTCCCTGCGTCCTTGCGCTGCTCGGTTCGCAGCCGCCCAGGACATCACGGCGGCGTGGAGTCAACCATCAGCGCGAGGGCGCGGTTGCCGGGCGGCGTACTCCGCCCAGCGCCTTGGAGCGTGCGAGCGATGCTGTGGTGCGGCGTCGGGGGCGAGCCGCACGCCGGCGCCCACGAGCATGACGCCGAGGCGGCGGCGGACGTGCCCGGCCGGCTTCGGTGCCGGCATGGCGTTGCGCAGGACCTCGTGTCTGTCAGTCGCGAGAACCCGTCTTCCGTGTGTGTCGGTCGGCAGCACGTCAATGTCCTTTTCTCGACCTAAAGTATCTTGACGTCGAGAGTGTAGCAATGGGATCTCTTGACGTCAAGAGAATTTCTTGGCACACTTCCGGGAAGAGATGGCGAAGACCGCAAGGAGCGCGCAGCGCGACCACGTCGATCGGTTCCTCGAGACGATCAACTTCGTCTTCCCCGACCTCGACCTCGAGGTCGAAGGGCTCGTCGATCGGATCAACGGGATCAGCCGGCGGATCAACCGCGCCCTCGACGAGACGCTGGGCGAGCTCGGCCTCGACATCGGCGAGTACAAGGTGCTCTCGGCGCTGTCGCAGGGGGGCGATCCGTACAGCAGCACTCCGGGCGCGCTGTCGAAGCGGATGGACCTCTCGAGCGGCGCGATGACGAACCGGCTCGACGGGATGGAGGACGCCAAGCTGATCCGGCGCCTGCCTGACCCCGGCGACCGCCGCAAGGTGGTGGTCGAGCTGACCGAGCACGGCCGCGAGACGTACCGCCGCACGGTCGGCGTCCAGGCGCAGAAGGAGGCCCTCTTCGCCGCCGCGCTGAGCGAGCGCGAGAAGGTCCAGCTGAACGGGCTCCTGCGCCAGCTCATGATCGAGTTCGAGCGCCGCGAGGGCTCGCGGCCGCCCGACTGCTGACGTCGCCCGCGTCACGGCGGCTGGGCCGGGCTCCCCGCTACCGTGGCCCGATGGCGGCCGTCGATCTGATCGCGCTCGGGTTTCACCTCTCCGGCGTGGTTGTGATCGCGGTGCTCGCGTGGGCGCTCCGGGACACGCTGCGCGCCCCTCCCGAGGGGCCGCGCCCCGAAGGCGGCGGCTCCGACCGGCCCGGCCTGCGGCCGCCGTGGTCGTGGCACCCGCGTGACGGCCGCTCCGCCGGCCGGCGCATGCGTGCCGCGCACCCGGTCAGGTCGCGTCCGCGCTGCTGACCCGCCGCGCCAGCCGGTCGGCCAGCTCGTCGCGCGAGCGGATGCCGAGCTTGCGGTAGGTGTTGCGCAGGTGGTACTCGACCGTCTTCGGGCTGAGGAAGGCGGCCGCAGCGGTCTCGCGCGTCGTCATCCCGGAGGCCAGCATGCGGGCGATCTGGAGCTCCTGCGGGGTGAGGTCGTCGAGGGTGCTCGGGTCGCGCCGGCGGGCCGTCTCGCCGGTGGCCGCGAGCTCCGCCCGGGCCTGCTCGGCCCACGGCTCCGCACCGAGCTGCTCGAACGTCTCGAGCGCCGCGCGCAGCTCCTGCCGGCTGCGGGCGCGCTGCTTCGCCCGTCGCAGCCGGCCGCCGAACGCGAGCCGGGTGCGGCCCGTCTCGAACGCGTCAAGCGTCCGGCCGTGGAGCGCGATCGCATCGGCGAACGCGCGCTCGAACGCATCGTCGGACGCGAGCATCCCCCGGCACCGCGCGGCACGGGCGAGCGCCCACGGCTGCCCCTTCGCCTCCGCCGCGGCGGCGTACTCCTCGCCTGCGGCCCTGGCCTCGTCGGCCCGCCTCAGCCGCAGGTAGGCGTCGACGAGCTCGGGCGCCGGAGAGAGGTCGACGTCGGCGATGCCGCGCTCCCGTAGGGTCGCCGCCTGGGCCTCGTGGTGCTGGATCGAGTCGGCCGGACGCCCCAGTCCGAGGTCGAGGTCGCCGACGGCCTGGATCGCCCACACCGCGTACGTGCCCATGCCCAGCTCGATCGTGAGCTCGACCGCGCGCGCGGCGTTTGCCCGGCACTCCGCCTCGCGTCCCTCGCGCGCCTGTAGCCAGGCGAGGCCCGCGAGGGCCGCCGCGAACTCGGTGCGCTGGCCGGTCTCGTCGGCCAGCCGGATCGCCTCGTCCAGGTTCGCCTCCGCGTCGGCCCAGCGGTCGGTCGTGGCCTGATCGCGGGCGAGCATGTGCAGGATGGCGGGCAGGGTGCCGACGGCGCCGCGGGCACGGGCGTGGGCGGACGCGCGCTCGATCAGCTCACGGCCGGCCTCGGCCTCGCGCAGATAGAGCGGCGCCAGCGTCGCCCACGTTGCCAGCCGGGGATCGTCGCGCAGCTCGGCGGAGGCCTCGAGGATCGCGACCGCCGTTCGCGCATGTCCGGCCCCGCGCTCGCCGTCTCCCTCGGCGACGCTCGCCATCGCGACGGCCATCTCGGCGAAGAACCGGGCACGGTGCGACGCCGTCGCGGTCACGATCGCGCCGGCCCGGTCGGCCGCCGCCACCATGGCCGCCGTGTCGCCGGCGTAGAACGACCCTTCGACCGACTCGCCGAGCATGATCACGGCCAGATCGGGGTCGGATTGGGCCGCCCGCTCGGCGGCGTCGGCGAGGAGGGCGGCGCCGTCCGACACCGGGCCGCGGCGCATCAGCACGTGGCCGCGTAGCCGGTCGACGCGTGCCAGGACGCCCACGTCGGTCGTGTGCAGCCGGGCCTCGTCAAGCAGCGGCTCCGTGCGGGCGGCGTCGCCGTCGAGCCAGGCCGCGTCGGCGGCGGCGTGGAGGAGGCGGCCGCGAGCGTCGTCGGCGGGCGCGAGCCGGGCCGCCCGCTCGTAGGCCCGGGCGGCGGCCGCGTAGGCACTGCGGTCGTGGGCGCGGCCGCCGGCGGCCTCGAGCGCGGCCGACACGCTGGCGTCCGGCCCGACCGCCGCCGCGGCCAGGTGCCAGGCCCGGCGGTCGGCGTCCGCCTCGGGCGTGGCGGCCGCCAGCGCGGCGTGAGCGCCGCGCCGGTCGGCGGCCGAGGCATCGGCGTAGGCAGCCGCCCTGACCAGCGGATGGGTGAACTCGACCGTGCCCCTGGCCAGCCTGACGAGGCCCGACTCCTCCGCGGCGGCGAGGTCGGCGACGTCCACACCTGTCCCCGCTGCGGCACGGGCGAGCACCGAGACGTCGCGCCCGCCGCCCGCCGCCGCCAGCAGGAGCAGCGCCCGCGTCGGCTCGGGCAGGCGCTCGAGGCGCCGTGCGAAGGTCGCGGCGATGCTGGCCGAGAGCGGCACGGGCGCGTCGAGCGGCTCGTCCGCCAGCGCAGCCGCGTCCGCCGCGAGCTCGCGCAGCGCGAGCGGGTTCCCGCCCGTCGCCCGGTACACACGGTCGACGATCCCGTCCGGGAGCCCGGCCAGCAGCGCGCCCGCCTCGGGCCTGGTCAGGCCGCCGACGCGCAGGATGCGCAGGTCGGCGCCGTCGAGGAGCGACGGCTCGCCCTCCCGGGCAGCGAGGACGACGGCGATAGGATCGTCGACGAGCCGCCGGAACGCGAACAGGAGCGCCTCGGCGCTCGCGCGGTCGAGCAGGTGGACGTCGTCGACGACGAGCAGCAGCGGGCCGTCGTCTGCGTAGGCCGAGAGCAGGCTGAGCGTCGCCGCCCCGATCGCGAACCGGTCGCCGGCCGCGGCCGGGCCGAGCGCCAGCGCGCCCGAGAGCGCCGCGGCCTGCGGCGCCGGGACGCGGTCGATGCAGGCGAGCGCGGGCCGCAGCAGCTCGGCCAGGCCGGCGAACGGCACGTCCGCCTCGGACTCGACGCCGCGCGCACGCAGCGGCCGCATACCCGCGGCCGCGTCCGCTGCGTGCTCGAGCAGCGCGGTCTTCCCGATCCCGGGCTCGCCGACGAGTGCGACGACACCGCTTCGGCCCCTGCGGGCCTCTGCGAGGACGCGATCGATGGCGAGTCGCTCCTGTTCACGCCCGAGCAGCATGGGTCATTGTCGGACCAGGGGGGCCCCTGAGGCGATGGCGGCCGGCCGAGCCTACGGTCGGGGTGTTCCCACCCGAAGGAGAGGTGACATGGCAACGACCGAGGCATCCGCCGCCATCGACGGCGACAAGCTCATGGAGTTCGTGTTCCAGGCCGTCGGCGAGGTCGGCGCGACCCTGAACACCGCAATGGTCGTCATGGGCGACAAGCTCGGCCTCTACCGGGCGATGGCGGGCGCGGGCCCGATCACGCCGGTCGAGCTCGCCCGCCGCACCGGCGCCAGCGAGCGCTACGTGCGCGAGTGGCTGAACACCCAGGCCGCCGGCGGCTACGTGACCTACGACGCCGGCGGACTCGACCTACACGCTGCCGCCCGAGCAGGCCGTCGCGCTCACCGACGAGTCGAGCCCCGCATACCTGCCGGGGTTCTTCCAGATCGCCCTCGGCTCCGTGATCGACTCGCCGCGCATCGTCGAGTCGGCCCGAAGCGGCGACGGCGTCGGGTGGCACGAGCACAACCACGACGTGTTCGAGGGTTGCGAGCGGTTCTTCCGCCCCGGCTACGCCGCGAACCTGCTGTCGGCGTGGCTGCCGGCGCTCGACGGCGTGGTGGAGAAGCTCGAGCGCGGTGCGAAGGTCGCCGACCTCGGCTGCGGCCACGGCTCCTCCACGATCCTGATGGCGCAGGCATACCCGGCCTCGACGTTCCTCGGCGCCGACTATCACGCTGGGTCGATCGAGACGGCCCGCGAGCGCGCGGCCGACGCCGGGCTCTCAGACCGGATCCGATTCGAGTCGGCGGCGGCGGCGGACACGCCCGGCGACGGCTACGAGCTCATCACGATGTTCGACTGCCTGCACGACATGGGCGACCCGGTCGGCGCCGCCAAGCACGTGCGCGAGCTGCTCGCCGACGACGGCACGTGGATGGTCGTCGAGCCCAAGGCCGGCGACCGGGTGGAGGACAACCTCAATCCGGTCGGGCGCGCCTACTACGGGTTCTCAACGCTGCTCTGCACGCCCGCGTCGCTCTCCCAGGAGGTCGGACTGGCGCTCGGCGCGCAGGCCGGCCCGGCGCGGATCCGCGACGTCGTCTCGGCCGCCGGGTTCACCCGGTTCCGGATCGCGGCGGAGACGCCCTTCAACAACGTGTTCGAAGTGCGTCCGTGAGCCGGGTGCTCGACCGCCCCGTCCGCGGGGCGGTCGAGCTCGGCCGCCGAACGTTTCCGGGTTTACGTTCGGATCGCGTCCGGCGATGCAGACACGGCGTGGGGCCGGCCTTAGCCTCGATTGCACAGATTCCGTCCCGAGCAAGGAGCCGACCATGAAGACCACGACCCGTACCCTCCGTCTCACCGCGGCGACCGCCGCGGCCCTCGTCCTCATGACGGGCGCCGCCCAGGCCCGCCCGCTCGCGATCAACACCGGCCACGCCGAGTCGACACAGAGCGGCGTCGGGTACGCCGGCACGTACCGCCCGACGACGTCCGCGATCAGGGTGTCACCCGCGAACAACGTGGCGCTGGCGAAGGCCGCAGCGCCGGCGAGCACCGTCGCGCTCGCCCCGGATCGCGTCGACCGCATCGGCGAGGCCCCGCGGTTCACGCCGCAGGGCAACGTCCCCGACCGCGTCGACGAGCTCGGCACGGCCGCCCAGCACCGGGCGCTCGCCCCGCTCGGCGCAGGCACCATCGTCGTCCACTCGACGTCCACCGACGGCGGGTTCGACTGGACGGCCGCCGTGATTGGCGCCGCCACGGCGCTCCTGATCGTCCTGATCGTCGGAGGCGGAGGGATGACCCTGCGCAGCCGCCGCAACGTCGCCCTGTACTCCTAGCAAGGCGATGCCACACAAGGCGGGCGGGCTCCAGCTCACGGAGCCCGCCCGCTTCGTCGTGCCTGCGGCCGGGGCCCTAGCCGGGCGCGACCACGAGCGAGCCCAGCACGGCGTCGGCCGCCGCGATCCCGCCGGCGTGGCCCTTCGCCCGGGAGAGGTCGAGCGCTCGCTGCGCCGCCGCAGCCGCCGCCGAGATGTCGCCCGCCGCCTCGAGCGCCCGGGCCAGCCCGAGCCGGGCCTCTGCCCGCAGGAGCGCCCAGTCGCCCGTTTCGGCGATCGCGCTCCCGGCGCGGGCCGCAGCCAGGGCGGCGGCGGCATCGCCCGCTCCGATGTGCACCTCGGTCAGCACGATGTTCGTGTGGGTGCGGGTCTCGTAGGCGCTGCCGTATGTGGATCCGGCGAGCGCGGCGACTGCCGTCTCGCGTGCGGCCGCAAGGTCACCGGTGCGCGCCTCGGCCAGGGCGAGCCAGCCCCGCACCGCGGCCGCGTTTGAGATGGCGTCGATCCGGTCGAGGCCGGCAATTATCGGCGGGAGCGCCGCGAGGGCTGCGTCGTAGTCGCCCGCGAGCATGTGCATCCGCGCGCGGGTGGTGGCGATGTGCCACGCGGGGCGGCCGAGGTCGTGCTCGATCTCCTGGGCCGCCTCGAGGAGCCGCCAGCCCTCGTCCGAGCCGCCCAGGATCGCCAGCCCCGCCTGCAGCTGGAGGAGCTCCGAGCGCACGGTGGGGCGCACTCCCAGCTCGTCGATCAGGTCGGCGACGAGCGCCTCGGCGTCGGCGACAGGCGTCGGCGACTCGACCACGGCCCAGCGGAACAGCTGGATCGGCCAGACCACGTCCTCGTCGGCCGCCTGGGAGACCTCGATCGCCCGCTGCGCGGAGGCGACGCCGGCGGCCGCGCTCCCGAGCGCGGTCTGGACGTCGCCGCGGGTGCAGAGCGCGGTCGCGATCGCGCGCGGATCGCCGAGCTGCTCGAGCTCCGCCAGGGCGGCGTTCGTCTCGGCGAGCACCTGCTCGTTGGTCATCGCTTCCGACGCGCTCTCCTTGAGGGCGCCGAGGCGGATGATGCGGGCGCGGAGCTCCAGGGCGCGCTGGCCGTGTGCGGCCGCGGCCGCGGCGCCGGCATCGAGCATCTCGCGGCGCTGCTCGAGGGGCAGGAGGTTCCACCCGGCAGCGACGAGCTCCACCGTTGCCGCGGTGTGGTCGGGGCCGTCGTCGGGCAGGAGCTCCAGCGCCTGCCGCAGCAGCCGGGTGGCCCGCAGCGGATCGCCCATCGTGTCGGCACGGCGGCCGGCGGCGAGCAGTCGCACGCCCGCCTCGGTGCCGATCCGAACGGCGTGGTCGCCGGCCAGGCCGAGCTCGACCCGCAGCGCCGCGGCCCGGCCGAGGTGGTCGCCGACGAGCGCGTCGCCGTCGCCGTGCGCGTCGGCCCAGCGCGCCACCTGCTCGTGCAGCTCGGCTCGGTGCCGCTTCGGTATCAGGCTGTAGGCCGCCTCCTGCAGGAGCGCATGGCTGAACTGCCACCGGCCGGGGGTCGTGGGCTCGATCAGCTCGCGCTGCTCGAGCCGATCGAGCTCGGCCTCGACCGGCCGCGCGAGCACCGATTCGACAGCCGCCAGAGGGAACTCGCGGCCCACGATCGCGGCGGCGCTCACGACCTCCCGCTCCGGGGCCGGGAGCGCCTCGATCCGGGCCGTCAGCAGCACCTGGATCGACCGGGGCAGGCCACCACCGGCCTCGCCCTCGGCGAACAGGGCCGCGAGGTGCTCGGCAAAGAGCGGGTTGCCCTCGGCGGCCGCGATCACGTGCTCGGCTCGCTCGGGGGGGAGGGAGGGGCTCGCGTGCGAGAGCAGGGTGCGGGTCTGGTCGCCGTCGAGGCGCTCGAGCAGGATCGTGACGGCATTCGCGCCCGATCCCCATGCCGGCCGGGTCTCGGCGAACTCCGGCCGCGCCGTGCAGACGACGAGCAACGCGCGACCGCGGCTGCGCCCCAGGAGCTGCTCGAGGACGTCGAGCAGGAGGTCGTCGGCCCAGTGCACGTCCTCGACCACGATCGCCACGGCGCCATCGGCGGCGAGCGTCCCGATCAGGCGCGATGCGGCCCAGGCGATGTCCGGCGCGCCGCGGGCGCCCCCGGGCGCGAGGCTGGCGGCCACGGCTTCCGCGTTGCGGTCGCCCGGCATCGCCTCGACGATCGCCTCGGTCAGGTCGCGGCCGTCGCCGGCGACGCCCCGTGCCACCTCGAGCAGCGGCTCGAGCGACGAGCCGGTCGTCGCCCGGCACTGGCCCTGGAGCACCGTCACGTCGGCCCGCAACCGCCGCACCTCGGCCGCCAGGCGCGACTTGCCGATCCCGGGCTGGCCGAGGACGGTGACCAGATGCGGGCGCTGCAGCCGGACGGTGCGCTCGAGCGACCAGCGCAGCATCTCGAGCTCCGCGTCGCGGCCGACCATGGGCAGATCGAGCCGGCGGCGGTGGCCGCGCGCCCCGGCGTCGACGCCCTCGAGCCGCCAGGCGACGAGCGGCTCGGATTTGCCCTTCGCGGCGATCGGGGGCGCGAGCTCGCCGCGGGCGGCGTGGGCGACGAGCGCCCAGGTCGCCTCGCCGACGAGCACCTCGCCGGGCGCCGCAGCCTGCTCGAGCCGGGCGGCCACGTTCACCGCGTCGCCGACGACGAGCGACTCGCCGGGCGTGGCGTCGCGGGCGAGCACGTCACCGGTGTTCACGCCGATGCGGGCCTGGATCTCGCCCAGCCGGCGGACGGCGTCGCGCATCTCGAGCGCCGCCCGCACCGCCCGCAACGCGTCGTCCTCATGGACGACGGGGATCCCGAACACGGCCACGAGCGCATCGCCGATCACCTTCTCGACGGTGCCGCCGTAGCGCTCGACCGGCTCCCGGATCGCGGCGTAGAACCGCGCCATGACGCCGCGCATCACCTCCGGGTCGGAGCGCGAAGCGAGCTCGGTCGAACCGACGACGTCGCAGAAGAGCGCCGTGACGGTCTTGCGCACCTCACGGGCCGTGTCGGGATCGGACAGCCCGCCGCCGCAGAAGTTGCAGAAGCGCGCGCCGGCCTGGTTCTCGCGGCCGCAGTGCGGGCAATCAACCATGACTCAGTCTAGGGCCTTGGGGGGTGATCGGTTCGCCCTGCCGCCGGGCGGAGGCTGATACATTCAGACCTCGGATGGCGAAGGACAAGGCGGGACGGACGAGCGCGGGCATCCTGCTGTGGCGGCTCCGGGAGGGGGCGCTCGAGGTGCTCCTGGCGCACAACGGCGGGCCGTTCTGGGCCACGAAAGACCATGGCCACTGGACGATCCCGAAGGGCGAGACCGAGCCGGGCGAGGAGCTGACAGCGGTGGCCCGGCGTGAGTTCGCCGAGGAGACCGGGCACCAGGTGCCCGACGGGCCGCTGATCGAGCTCGGCCAGATCCGGCAGAAGTCGGGCAAGGTCGTACTCGGCTGGGCCGTCGAGGGCGATCTCGATCCGGCGGCCGCCGTCAGCAACACGTACGAGATGGAGTGGCCGCCGCGGTCGGGCCGGATGCAGTCGTTCCCCGAGATCGACCGGGTCGAGTGGTTCGGCATGGACGAGGCCCGGACGCGGCTCAAGGCTGCCCAGGTGCCGTTTCTCGAGCGGCTCGAAGCGGCGCTAGGACAACCCGTCGGGGAGGGATCATGAACGAACAGGAGATGGTGAGCCGGGCGCAGACGGCGCTTGGGCGCATCGGCGTCGACGATTCGGTCGAGGCTGCGGCGATCTTCTTGCCGCGCGGGCATTTCGGCGGCGCCTTCGCGGGCGGCCTGATCGGCGACGAGCTGATCGGCGGCGGGATCGGTGCGGCCGGCGGCGCGCTCGCCGGGATGAAGGCCGTCGATGCTGCGGCGTCCACGCCGGAGCGGTGCATGGTTGCGGTGACGGCGGCCAAGGTCTACGGCTTCGACACCGAGCGGGGGAAGGGCGGCCGCGTCCCCACGACGGCGGTGTTCGGCGTCGACCGGGAGGCCCTCGAGGTGAAGGTGCACCAGCGCTTCAACGTTCGGGTGCTGGAGCTGATCGGCCACGACGGCGCGGCGATCGAGCTCGAGGGCCCACGTCTGCCCGGCTTCCACGCCGGCGCCGTCATCGACGCGCTGCGCAGCTGAGCACCGCTCAAAATCGCGTCGACCGGGGATCGTTAACATCGCCACGATTTCCGACCCCGCACGCGTGAGGAGCGACAGATGGAATTCTCGTCCGAAAGCGACATCGCCCGGCAGCCGGTAGAGGTGTTCGACCGCATGGCGGACGCACGCAACGAGCCGTCCTGGAACACGCAGGTGTCACGGTCAGACCTCGTCTCCGACGGCGAGGTCGGGCCGGGGGCGAAGTTCGTCACGGTGAACCGCGGCAAGCCGTACGACGCGACGATCGCGACCTACGAGCGGCCCGGCCGGGTCGTCTTCGAGGTCACCGGCAAGCCGCTCGACATCACCGCCTCGTTCACCATCACGCCGCGAGGCGAGGGGACGCACGTCGAGAGCCGGTTCGACTTCCGCCCCAAGGGCTCGATGAAGCTGATGTTCCCGCTCATGCAGTCGGCGATCCGCAAGGACATCGCCAAGCAGGCGCAGAGCTTCAAGCGGTTTTGCGAGACGGGCTGACCGGGGACTGTCCCCGCTAATCGGGGACAGTCCCCACGCCGCCGGCGCGGGCCTCTAGATCACGTCGAGCACGGGCATCGCCGGGTCGCCGCCGATGCAGCTCGCCAGGAGGAGCGCGGCGCCGACGTCGCCTGTCCACAACGAGTAGCGCCCCCGGCCGTGCTCGGCCTGGGCCAGCTCGACCTGGTGCGCCGCGTGCATCGCGAAGGCGCGCGCCCGCGCGAGCCACCGCTCGTCGCCGGTGCGGTCGAGCAGCTTCAGGAAGGCGTAGCCGTTTCCGGCCGTGCCGTGGCAGAGGCCGGGGCCCTTCACGAGCGGGCCTGCCCGCCAGGTGAGCTCGCCGCCGGCGACGAGCAGCTCGGTGAGCTCGTCGTTCTCCCGGGCGATCGCTGCGAACGAGGCCACGATGCCGGGGGCGCCGTGGCACCACTGGGTGCGGGTGGCGACCCCGAGGGGCGGGGAGTCGTCCGTCGGCGCCCACTGGGCCAGATCGCCGTCGCGGATCACGAACCTGCGCAGCGTCTCGAGCGACCGCCGCTCGAGCTCGCGGCGGCGGCCCGCGTCGAGCAGGTCGCCGCGCGCGAGCACGTGCACGTTGCCGGCGAAGCCGTGGCCGGGGCCGACGTAGCTCCGCTTCGCGCCGTACATGTCCTGCAGCCAGAGTCCGTCCTGCCATTCGTCCCAGAGCCACGCGGCCGATTCCTGCCAGGCGTCCGCGAGCCGCCCGTCGCCGCTCATCTCGAGCATGAGCTGGGCGGCCAGCGCCGTACCGGGCGACCCCCACAAGAGCTCGCGGGTCGGGTTGTGGACGTTCGCGCGGACGCACGCGAGCATCCGCTCGACGTGCTCCGGCGCCGGCGCCAGCCGGTGGGCGACGAGCAGGACGCCCGACTCTCCGGCGAGCAGCGACGGCACCGGCCGGCCGTCGGTCAACTCGGGCATGTCGGGCCGCGCGCGGTAACGGTCGGGCAGGCCGGCGGCCACGTCGGGCCACGAGCGGGTGAGCGTCGCGACCCCGGCCCGGGCGAGCGCGTCGAGCGCCCAGATCACCCCGCCGGCGCCCAGGTAGATGCCGACCACCGAGGGCAGTGCGCCGTCGTCCTCGTCGAGCGGGTGCGCCGGCCAGAGCGTCTCCGGGTCGAACGCCTCCTCGGCATCCGCGACGATGGCGGCGATCGCGGTCCTGGCTGCGGACTCGCTCCACTCGCCGCCCGCCAGCGGCTCGTGGAAGGGCCGTGGAAGAGCTCGGGGGGCATCGGCTAGGAGATCGCGCGCACGAGCGCCGCGCGGTCAGTCGGCGGGCCGTGCGTCGGCAGCACGACTTCGACGGGCAGGTCGAGCAGCGGCCGCAGAATCGCGAGCACCTCGCCGAGGGTCACGTCCCGCAGCCAGGTGACGGGGATCTCGAGGCCCTCGCCGCGGTCGATCAGGGTGTCGCCGAAGACGAGCGCTCGGCGGCTCTCGATCCACAGCACGAGGTCGTTCGGCTCAATGCCAAGGTAGGCCTGCACGCCGCCCGGCAGGCGATCACCCGCGGCGAACACGGTCCCCGGGGTCGGATCGGTGTCGCCCTCGTCGGGCGGCGGGACGAGGATCGGCGCGCCAAGCCGCTCGGCCACCTGGCGGGCGTCACGCTCGTGCCAGGGGCAGGTGAGGACGATCGCCGTCTCGCGGCCGGCCGCCAGCTCCTCGACCTCGGCCGGCATCGCCAGCGGATCGATCAGGAGCAGGCCCTCGCCGGTGTCGATCGCGTAACACGCGACGTCGGGAGGCCAGCCGTCCGGGCCGCCGTCGCCCGCCGACCAGCTCGGATGGCGCGCCTCCCAGCGCCAGATCCCCTCCCGCAGCCCGTCCAACTACCCCAGGAGCTCCTTGACCGCGGGGTCGTCGCGCACGGCCGCGAGGTCGGAGTCCTCGACGGCGAGGCGGCGCAGCTGTGCGGAGCGCTCGAGCGCCGATCGCAGGTGCTTGACGGCGTCCTCCTTGCGACCTGCCAGGCTCTCGCAGCAGGCCAGGTTGTAGAGCAGCGCGGCGTACTCGGGGTTCGCCTCGACGATCGCGCGCGCCTCGTCGGCGGCCTCCGCATACTTGCCCGCCTCGTAGAGCGGGGCGACCGGCGCCCACAGCTCCCAGCCGTCCGGCTCGTAGGCCTGCCCCGGCGTCCCGCCGAGCGCGAGGATCGTCGTCTCCGCGTCCTCGGCGAACGCGGTGCGCTTCACCCCCGGCTCGACGAAGACGAACGTCCCGGCGGGAGCGTCCACCTTCTCGCCGTCGAACTCGAAGCGCGCCCGACCGCTGTGGACGAGGTAGAGCTCTTCGTTCTCGCCCTCCTCGTCGTGCTCGTTGAGGATCCGGGCGCCGGCCTCGTGACCGGTCCACGTGTTGACGCCGAACGACGTGATGTGGAAGTGGTGCCGGACCGGTCGCCAGGGCTGACGGCCGTCCGTGATCTCGGCGATCTGGTCGAGGTGCGCCAGGGAATATCCGGTGCTCATGGGGGGCCTCCCGCAGGTGGAGTTCGGGGCCGGAGGAGCGGATTGACGGTAGCGAGCCGGAGGCCGCCGTGCGCCGGTATCAGCCCTCGTCGTCGAGCTTCGCGAGGGTACGGAACCCGGCAGCGTCGTTCGTGCGCGGGAACGGCTCCTCCGGGACCGGCACGCCGAGGGCGGCACAGAGCGGCTGCCAGCCGTCGGCGGGGCGCCACTCGATCAGCCGCTCGGGCGCGACAGCCGCCCCCACGTCGGCGTTGTGGCGCTCGTAGGCGGCCTGCACCGCGGCCGGGTCGGGCCACTCCGGGCAGAACCGGCGTGCGAGCGTCCGGCCCATCTCCCGGATGCGGGTGATCTCGGGATCGGCGGGCGTGCGGGTCAGCGCAACGGCGATGGTCGCCTCGACGCTGCGCCACCACTCCTCGGCGCTCGTGCGCTGCGACAGCACGACGGGCGCGTCCGGGCTGGCGGTGGCGAGCTCGCGCCAGAATGCGCTCGCCGGCCAGTCGACCGCCGCGACGTACCCGGCCAGGAGCGCGTCCCAGTCCGGTGTCCGGCCCTCGGCGGCCGCCTTCCAGACGTCGGCGTCCCCGGGCCTCTCCGACACTTCGCGCATGTGATAGCCGCGCCCGCCGGTGAGGCGCTCGAGGGCGAGCTTGAGCGAGTTCGTCCCGGTCCGCGGGAGGCCGGCGCCGACGATCCGTAGCACCGCGCGATCCTACGCGGTCGGCCAGGCGTGCCGCACGAGCCACGCGTGGACGTCGCCGATGCGGTTCGCGGCCACCCCGAGATGGCCGTCGCCGTCGCGGATGTCCACCTCGGCGCCGGGGACGTGCTGGGCGAGCCACCGTCCGTGCCCAGCCGGGACGAAGCGGTCGTCCACGCCGTGCCACACCTTGACGGGAACCGCGATCGTGGCCGGGTCGATGCCCCACGGGATGTTGAAGGCGATGCCGTCGTCGATCCAGCCGTCGGCGCTCGGCTCGATGCCCGCCCGCATCGCCCGGTGCAGCCAGGCGCCGAACGGCGTGCCGAGCAGCTCGCCGTCACCCGCAGAGATCCCCGGCGACCACGCCTCGGCGAGGTCGGCTGCGCTCATGCCGAGCAGCACCTCCCGGTCGCTGCGCGAGCGCTGCTCCCAAAGCTCCCGGTCCGACCGGAAGAGCTCGATGTCCTCGCGGTTCTCGCCCACCATGCCGTCGAGGTAGTCGAACTCGGGAGCGTCCGCCGGCGCGAGCGAGCCGATCGACGCGGCTGCGGCGACGAGGCCGGGAAGGAGCGCAGCGCAAGCGAGCGCGTGCGGACCGCCGCCCGAGAAGCCCCACACGGCGCACCGCTCGAAGCCCAGCGCCCGGCTGATCGCCCGGATGTCCTCGACGCAGTCGGCGACCATGCGGCCGGCCTTCCGCGACGAGCCGCCGTAGCCCGGCCGGTCGTAGGTGACCAGGGTCAGGCCGCGGCCGGCAGCATCCTCGACCCACGGCCCGTAGAGCACCCCGCCGTTCGGCGTGCCCAGGTGCGCGACCACGACGCGCTCGCCGTCCCCGGCGAGCTCGACCCGGAGCGTGCGCCCGTCGGGGGTCTCGACCAGTCGCGTCCGCGCCGCCATGGGCGCAACGGTATACGGCGCCGCAGCCGTGAGTCGTCCTCATCGGGTGAGGCCGTGCCGCCTGGTCAGGGCCAGACTCGCGTCGTGGCCATCCCCCCCGCAGCAGCCACGACCCAGGCGCCGGCTGCCCGCACGCGTGCCGCGCGACGGCTGGTGTTGCCGCTGGCGCTCGCGCAGTTCATCTGCAGCTTCGCCGGCTCGAACATGAACGTGATGATCAGCGACATCAGCCGGGACCTGAACACCACGGTTCAGGGCGTGCAGATCACGATCACGCTCTTCCTGGTGATCATGGCGGTGCTGATGATCCCCTGCAGCAAGCTCACCGAGCGGTGGGGGCGGAAGCGGTGCTTCATGCTCGGCCTCGCCCTCTACGGGGTGGGGGCGCTGCTGAGCGCGATCGCGCCTGGGCTCGGGATCCTCATCCTGGGCAACTCGGTGCTCGAGGGCGTCGGCACCGCGCTGCTGATCCCGCCCGTCTACATCCTGGCGACGATCTGGTTCCGTGACCTCACGTCGCGTGCGTGGGCGTTCGGGGCCATCAGCGGTATGGGAGGCATCGGCTCGGCAGCCGGCCCGCTGATCGGCGGCGTGATCACGACCGGGATCAGCTGGCGGGCCGCCTTCATCTTCCAGGCTGCCGTCATCGTCCTGATCATCCTGCTCAGCCGGGGGATGGCAGACCCGCTGCCCGCGGATCCCGATCAGCCGTTCGATCTGATCGGCGCGGTGCTGTCGGCGGTGGGCATGTTCTGCATCGTGCTCGGCGTCCTCTACGCCGGCACGCGCAATGTCCTGATGACGGTGCTGCTGATCGTCGGTGCGGCCTTCCTCGCCGGCTTCTTCCTCTTCATCCGATCGCGGGAGCGCGCCGGGAAGGACGCGCTGCTCTCCACCGACCTGTTCCGGAACCGGACGTGCAACCTGGCGCTCGTCACCCAGAACGTCCAGTGGCTCATGCTGATGGGGACGACCTTCGTGGTCTCCGTGTTCCTGCAGGATGTGCAGGGCTACAGCGCGATCCGCACCGGCGTTGTCTTCACCGCCGCCACCGTCGGCGTCCTGCTCTCGTCGTTCGGCGCCCAGCGATTCGCCAAGCGGCGCAAGCAGCGGACGCTCATCGTCGCCGGCTTCGTCCTCGTCATCGGCGGGATCTTTCTCCTGCTCGGACTCGCGCCGATCACGAAGAACATCGTGTCGTTCCTGCCCAGCCTGTTCCTGATCGGGTTCGGCACCGGCCTCATGCTGACGCCGTCCGTGAACGTCGTCCAGTCGAGCTTCCCGGAAGGCCAGCAGGGCGAGATCTCCGGACTCTCGCGCAGCGTCTCGAACCTCGGGTCGTCGTTCGGCACGGCCATCGCCGGCACGATCCTGATCTCTGTGGTCGCAACCGGGAACCGGTCGTACGTGATCGCCCTCGCAGCCGTCGCGGTCATCGGGCTGATCGGGCTGGTCGCAGCGCTCAGGCTGCCGCAGGACGCCGGCAAGGCCGCAGCGGCAGGGTGAGGCTCACAGCAGCTCGGCGATGAGCGCCGCCGCCCGGGCTGCGCCGTCGGTCTCGACCGGCACGTAGTCGACCGCGCGGCCGATCTCCTCGGCGATCGCGGAGGCGATCCCGCCCGGAGTCGCGGTGTCGAAGTCCATGCGCCGCCCGGCCCGGTAGCGGTCGAGCCGGTGGCGGACGTGGAGGTTCTGCTCGAAGTGGTGGCGCAGCGGAAAGTACAGGAACGGGCGCCGGCTCGCGGTCAGCTCCATGGCCGTCGTCAGGCCGCCGTGGACGACCGCCAGATCGCTCGCCGCCAGGTGCCGGTAGAGGTCGTGCACGTACGCCCGCACCTCCAGGCCCTCGGCGGCGGGCAGGGACGCCGCGTCGATGCGCGGGCCGGCGACGACGATCATCCGCAGACCGGGCACGAGCGCCTTGGCTTCGGGGTAGGCGTGGATGACGCGTCGCAGCAGCGCTCCGCCGACGCCCGAGCCGCCGACGGCGACGATGCAGACGCGCTCGTCCGGCCCGTAGCCGAGCTCGGCCCGCAGCCGGGCGCGGTCGGCGACCGCGCCGGCGTCGAAGCCGGTCACGTAGCCCGAGAAGTCGTAGTGCTGCTCGGTCCAGTCGCGGATCGCGGGCAGGCCCGGCCCGAAGCTCTCCGGGACGATGTCGTCCGGGTTGCCCACGAAGATCGCCCGGTCGCGCAGGCGCGGATGGCGGGCGATGTGCTCGATCATCTCGGCGTTGTAGTCGGCGGTGAGGAACGCCTCGCGCTCGCCGCCGTCGGGCATGGGCAGCCAGCCGACGAAGTCGGTCAGCCAGGCGTAGGCGGCCGTCTTCAGCTCCGGGTTCTCATGCAGGAAGTGGTCGAGCTCCCACGCCTCGTCCCCGATCCACAGGTCGTACGGCTGTGCTGCGACCAGGTCGTGGAAGACCATGAAGTTCGCGACGAGGATCTCGTCCATCCGCCGGATCGCCTGGAAGCAGTGCAGGTCGTGCTCGGCCGACTCGGACTCGATGTGGGCCGACTCGTTCGCGAGATCGGCGGAGGCGGGGTGGACGCGCTCGCCGCGCGCCTCGAGCACGGCCGTCACGGGGTGCTGCGCCAGCCAGTCGATCTCCAGATCGGGGTGCAGCCGTCGCAGCTCGTCGGCGATGGCGACGTCACGGCGGGCATGGCCGAGGCCGATCGGCGAGGAGATGTAGAGCGCCCGTCGGCGACGGCTGCGAGCCCGCGTCCAGCTGGAGCGCGGAGGCCGGTCGCCGAGGAAGTCGCGCAGCAGGAGGTTGACCGCCACGGGATCGCGCAGCTGGGGCGCATGGCCGCTGTCCTGCATGAGCGCGAGTCGCGATCCGGGGATCGCCTTCGCGATTGCCGGGCCTCGGTCGCCGCCGACGATGGCGTCCGCGGTGCCCTGCACGACGAGCGTGGGACAGCGGATGCGCGTGCACAGGTCGAGCACCTGCTCGCGGTCGAGCCACGCGCCGGCCATGCCCCGCAGGACCGTCTCGGCATCCGTCTCGAGCGCCCAGCCGACCGAGTCCTCGATCTGCTTCGTCGAGTGCGGCTCGGTGAAGCACTCGGTGAAGAAGAAGTCGACGAACCCCGGCCAATCGCGGCGCCAGTACGGGGCGTTCCACCTCGCCCAGCCGGCGTCGGTGTCGAGCGGCTCGTCGAACCGCGAGATCCACTCGTCGCTCGGCTCGGGGCTGAGCGGCACGTCGCTTGCGATCTCGACGAGCGCGCTCACCCGGCCGGGGTGGTCAGCGGCGAGGATCATCCCGACCACGCTGCACCACGCCACGACCGCCGCGAGCTCGACGCCGAGCTCGTCCAGGATCGCGATTGCGTCGGCGACGAGCTGGACCCGGTCGAAGGTGGACGGGTCGGCGGGCCGGTCGGAGCGGCCGTGGCCGCGGGGGTCGAACGTGATCACCTGGAAGTGCCGGGCCAGGAACGGGATCTGGCACCTCCACGTCCGCGAGCGCACGATCTCCCATGTCGGCAGCAGGAGGATGGTGCCTTCGCCCGCGCCGAACGACTCCCAGTAGACCGACACCCCGTCGCGCTCGACGAACCCACTGCGGTCAGGCTCGCGTGCGCGGGTCTGTTCGGTCGGGGGTGCGGTGACGGCCGTGCGCATGCAGCGACCCTAGCGAGGTGCCCGACCGATCGCATCAGGGGGGCACCCGGTCCGGCGTTGTGCGAGCTGAGGCGGCGGGAGGGCGGGCCAACGTCGCTCAAAGACGCCGCGGTTACCGTCGTGCGATGCGCATGTCCGGGGCCACCGGACAGCGGGCATCCGTCGAACGACGCCGGAGGCGGAGACGCCGGCGTCGGATTCGCCGCGTGGCGCTCCTCGTGGTCGTCGTGCTGCTCTCGCCGGCGGTCTACTCATACGCCACGACAATGATGCAGCCGTCGAGCCTGCCGCTGTGGCCGCGCAGCGTCGAGTGGCTGCGGGCGCACCACGGCAACTGGCTCGTCGACGAGGTCGAGCACTACTACTACACGTGGCAGGCGCCGGCGCCGGGTGGGCCGCAGCTGAAGACGCTCCCGACGGTCGGTGTGGACACACCGCAGCCGGCGAGCACGGCGGCCCGGCACCAGCAGTCGTACTCGCCGCTGCCCATTCCGCCGGTGTTCGCCAGCGCACTGCCCGGCGAGGGCGTGTGGCGCGGCACCGGCCCGGTCGTCAACGGCCGTCCGCCGGTGCTCGTGACGACGTTCCGGTCTGAGGTCGCCTACCCGCGCATCGTCGCCTATGTCGCCTGGTTCGACCACACCCGCACGGCGCTGGCCTGGTACCCGGGCCGGTACGAGCCGCCGAGCGCCCCGGTGCGCGGGCCGATGTCGATCCCGTTCGGCGAGCGCTGGCGCCTCTACGCGACCTTCAACGGCGGCTTCATCTACGCGGACGGGAACAACGGATCGTCGATCGGCGGGCACCAGTACGAGCCGCTGAAGGCCGGCCTGGCGACGCTGATCGCCTATCGCGACGGCCGGGTCGACGTGCGGACGTGGCACGGCGGGCCGGTCGCGGGGCCGAGCATCGCGTTCGCCCGCCAGAGCCTGCCGCTCATCATCGACCACGGCCGTCTGAACCCGGCGCTGAACGACAGCTCGCAGTGGGGGTTCACGCTGGGGAACGCTGTCCGGGTGTGGCGCACCGGGGCGGGGATCGACCGGCATGGCAACGTGATCTACGCCGCGGCGGACTTCCAGACCGTCGAGTCGCTCGCGAGGATCCTCAAGCGGGCCGGCGCGGTGCGGGCGATGCAGCTCGACATCAACCCCGAGTGGCCCACGCTGATCACCTACACCCATCGCCACGGCCTCGACCCGGTCCGCGTAGTGCCCAACTACCAGCAGCCGCCGACCCGCTACCTCGTGCCGGACGACCGCGACTTCTTCGCCGTCTACCGGCGGATCCCGGGCTCGGTCACCGTGCCGTTCAGCTGACTGAAGCGCACGACGATCGCCTCTGCGCCCGGGATCGGGAGCCCGGCCGCCTCGGCCTCGACAGCGTCGAGCGCCCTGCGCGGGAGCTTGCCCCAGGTCTCGATGGTGACGATGTCGTGCGCGCGCCGCCAGACCCCGCGCACCTCGCCGTCGACGAGCACCGCGCCGGGCCACACCCGCGGCGTCCACAGCTCCTCCTCCCGGGCGGCGTGCGGGACGAGCAGGCTGCGGTCGTCGCCGTGCAGCAGGAAGAACGCGTCGCCGCTCGGCAGCAGCCGGGCGGGAGCGGGCGGCCCCGGCGCCGCGCGGAAGTCGCGCTCGTCCGCAGCCAGGATCCAGCCGTCGCCGAGCGGCGTGCGCGCGGCGGTCAGCTCCGCCTCGAGCGCGGCGAAGGTGCCGATCGCGGCCCGCTTCGAGACCCCGGCCCACTTCGCGAACGCAGCCTGCGTCGTCGGGCCGTACACGTGCAGGTAGCGGCGGGCCAGCTCGAGCTGGGCATCGCGCGGGTCGACGTCGGGCCGCGGCAGCGTCCTCACCTTTGGCGCCCGCGCGCCGTCCCATCGGATCGCGACGGTGCCGGTGGTCGTCGCGTAGCGCAGCGAGCCCGGGTGGACGTCGAGCGCCTCGCCGGCGTCGTCGTACGCGACAGCCTCGCCGTCGAGATACCGGCGCAGGCGCTTCGCTGCCGCCTCCGCACGCGCGACCCCCTTCTCGGTGTCGGGCCACCGGCCGAGCGTGAACACGGCGAGGTCGCCGGCCGGGACGACGTAGGTCTGGTAGCGCGGGCCCCACACCTGGACGAACGCCGGATCCTCCCACGCCATCGGCCCGATTCCCTCAACGCGCGCATGGAGCGAGAGCACCGCAGCCCGGGGCATGCTGTCCTGCAGCCCTGCCCACGCCGCCTGCCGGAGCGACTCCGGCCCGGGCGGCAGCCGGGCGTCCAGCGCGCCTGCCCGGCGGCGGAATGCGAGGATCTGCGCACGGGTGAGCCTGAGCGACGAGGTCACCGCCGGAGCCTAACGGGTAGCCTGTCCCGGCCATGGCCTTTGCCCGCTCGACGAGAGACGCCGACGACGACCGCGTGCGTGTCACGACGCTCGCCTTCGACGACGGCGACGAGACCGGCGACCACACGCACGAGTACGACTATCTCGTCGTCCCGGTAACGGGCGGGACGTTCACGGTGGTCGAGCGCGACGGCTCGACCCGCGAGCTCGTGCAGGAGGCCGGCGCGCCCTACCTGGGCACGGCCGGCACCGAGCACAACGTCATCAATGCGAGCGGCCGACCTGCCACGTTCGTGGAGATCGAGCTGAAGCGCTGAGGCCCGGCGCTGACCGCGCGGCCGAGAGCGCCCCGCAGCGCCCGTCCGGCCCGTAGAACCCGCGGCCGTCGAGGCCCGGGCCTGTGATCGGCGGCCGGTTCGCACCGCCGCCGGCCGGATAGGCGGTGTCGAACCACTGCGTGAAGAACCGGGTCAGCCGCGTCTGGCAGGCGCTCGTCTGCACCGGCAGGCGGCGGTGGAACACGGCCTCCAGCTGCGGCTCCGTGATGCTCGACTCGCCGTAGGTGCGCTGAAGCTGCTCGAGCGCCTGCGTGAACCGGTGATGGCCGAGGATCTGGCGCAGCGCGACGTAGGCGGTCGCCGGCCGCAGGTAGGTCGACGAGCCCGAGAACAGGCTGTACGGCTCCGGGTTCGACGGCGCCACCGTCCAGAAGTTGCCCTTCTCGCCGTAGAACTCGTCGAAGTCTTTCACGATCTGCTTCTGAAAGGCGGCCCGGCCGGCGGCGGTCGACGGCCCTCCCGCCGCCTTCTCGGCCAGCCTGGCGTCGTACAGGATCTCGGCCACGGTCGCCATGCCCTCCTTGAAGAACGTCATGCCGTAGCCGCCCTCGCTGACGTTGTCGCCCCACCACTGGTGCATGTTCTCGTGGTAGAGAGTGTCGGTGTCGATGACGCCGCCGGCGAAGGCGATCATCGTCTCCATCTCCTCCTCGAAGCTGGCGTTCGGCGTCCCGATCACGATGCCGTCGGACGTGAACGGGTACGGGCCGGTGAAGCGGCTCTCGAACGCCGTGATGTCGCGCTGCATGCGCATGATCTTCAGGTTCTTCGCCCGCTGCGCGGCCGGGATGTTGAGGTTCTGCGCCCGGTAGAAGGTGATGCCGCCGACCGTTCGCTTCGTCAGGCTGAACCGGCCGACGCTGTTCTCGACCAGGTAGCTCGCGATCGGCGCCGCGGCGTGCCACCTCCAGGTCGTCGACCCGTTCGGGAACAGGCCGCTCGGCCCATGGTGGTGGACCGAGACGAGCTTGCCGTTCGCGATCACGGTGCGGCCGGCGTCCACGGTGTCGACGAAGTCGTAGGTCGGCTTCGCGGCCGGATAGTCGTTCAGCGGCATCCAGGCCTCGGACCCGATCGGCTCGGTGGTGACGAAGCCGCCGTCCGGCGCACGGAACCACCCTTCCGTGTAGCCGTCGCCGTCGGTGTGGACGCCCGGCTTGCCGACGTAGGAGACGGTCACATGGAACCGCGCGCCCCGGCGGATCGGCCGGGTAGGGATGACGACAAGCTTGTTCGCCGGGCACTGGGTCCCGTTGAGCACGTTCGCCGGGGCGTTCGGGGACGGGAGCGACGGTGAGCAGGCGGGCGGGAGCGGGTTGTGATCCGGGCCGCCAACCGGGTTCGTCTGGGAGGCCTCGTGGGCGGCCGGGTCGGGATCGTCCTGCCCGTTCGGATCGCCGGGGTACGTCGGCTTGACGAAGCGGAAGCGAGCTGGATGCCCGTTCACGCGCACCGACACGACGGACATGTCCGGGCCCTGGTTCGGGTTGGCCGTCGCGTGGCGCTCGAAATCGAGGCTGAAGCTCGTCAGGCACCGGGTCGCACGGTCGGTGAGGACGACGTGGTTCCCGCGCAGGAACCGGTTCGCCCGGGAGTCGTAGACGAGGTGCACGAGCGTGTGCACGCTGGTGTAGCCGCCGTTGCCGGTCTCGGGGTAGAGGTGCGAGCCGGGGGCCGCGAGCGTGTGTGCGCCGGGCGCGCAAGCGCCGCTCGTGCTCGACGCGCCGACCGATGCGGCCGGCCCTAGCCACGACGCGGCGGCCGCCCCACAGCTTGCCAGGACGACGATCAGAAGCCTGCGCACGTGTCGCACCCCCTCCAAAGGAACCCCCACACCTGCGCCGAGATCGTACACCCGCCCGCGAGCCCGCGTCCGGTCAGGCGAGCGCGCGCAGCAGCGCGGCGGTCGCAGCCGCGGCGAGCACGACGACCAGGAACGGCGCCCGCCGCCAGACGAGCACCGCTGCGACGGCGAGGGCGGGGACGCGGGCGTCGAGAACGAGGCGGTGGCCTTCGCCGACGGTCTGGACGAGGATCAGCGCGGCGAGCAGCGGGACGGCAACGAGGTCGAGGGTCTGGCGCACCTGCGGCCCCAGCTGGCGGCCGCCGGCCAGCACCGGCCCGGACGCCTTGAGCGCGTAGGAGATCGCGCACAGGGCGAGGAGGGCGGTCCAGCTCACCCGCGCACGCCCTTCGCGACCAGCACGCCCGGCGCGACGCCGGCCAGCGCGGCGACGATGGGCACGCCGGCCGGCGCGAACGGCACCAGGGCGAGCGCGACCGCGACACCGGCGACGGCCGCGACCGGTGCGCCCGGGCGGCGCAGCTGGGGTGCGAGCAGCGCGAGGAACGCAGCGGGGAACATGGCGTCGAGGCCGAGCGACTTCGGGTCGCCGATCCCGCCTCCGAGAAGCGCCCCGGCGAGCGTGCCGAGGTTCCAGAACACCCACACGCTCACGCCCGTCGCGAGGAAGGCGCGGCGGGCGGCGGCGGGCTCGGCTTGCGCCCGTGCCATGGCCGTGGTCTCGTCGATCACCAGGTGCGCGGCGAAGGCGCGGTCGCGCAGCCGTTCCGGCAGGATCGACGTCAGCGACAGCCCGTACGCGGCGTTTCGCACCGCCAGCATCACCGCCGGCCCCATCGCGGCGAGCGCCCCGCCGCCGCCGGCGATCACGCCGACGAAGGCGAACTGCGACGCCCCGGTGAACACGAGCATCGACATGACGCAGGCCTGGGCGGGGCTGAGGCCGCTCGCGACCGCGAGGACGCCGAACGAGATGCCGTAGACGCCGACCGCGACGCCGATCCCGACGGCGCCCGTGACCGCGCTCGAGGGCGGCTTCGCGATGGCGACGTCCATGCCCGCCACGATAGCCATCTTCGCGGGGCATTTCCTGGCGTTCTTCACACCTTGAAGCGCGATCGGTGGCATGATCTGCTCATGGACGATCTGGATCGCGCAATTCTGCGCGAGCTGCAGACCGACGGCCGGCTCACGAACGTCGAGCTGGCCGAGCGGGTGCGGCTCTCGCCCTCGCCGTGCCTGCGCCGCGTCCGCGCGCTCGAGCGGGCCGGCCTCATCCGCGGCTACCACGCCGACATCGACCCGGCCGCGGTCGATCGCGGGTTCGAGGTGACGGTGCACGTCGAGCTCACGCTCAAGGACCGGGCCACCGTCGAGGCGTTCGAGGCCGGCATCGCCGCCTTCGACGAGGTCGTCGAGTGCCGGCGCATGTTCGGCCTGCCGGACTACGTCGTGCGCGTGGCCGTCGCCGACCAGAGCGCGTACGAGGCCTTCTACATGAACAAGCTCGCCGAGCTTCCCGGCCTGGCCCGCGTGAACTCGCAGTTCACGATGAAGATGGTCAAGCGCGGCGGCGGCGTCCCGATCTGAGTGGTTCCTCGCCGGAAGGCGGGGGTAACGACGCCCCCGGCCTGCGCCCGCGCGCACCGGTAGCCGCGGCTGCAGACGGCGCCGTCGACGGCGCCGTGCGCGCCGGCCGCCTTGCGGCCGAGCGAGAAGGGCACGTTCACGATCGGCAGACGGCCGCCGCCGGTCGCCGTGTGGCATGTCTTGCGGTTGCACGCGACGACGATCACGGGGCCGGTCAGCTCACCCGTGCGCGGCGCGATCGTCGCGCGCTCATCGCTCGCTCACCAGAGTCGGGCCGAAGCGGGTGACACGGAACGCCGCGACCCGTGGCAGACCATCCGGCGGGCGACGACCCGCACTCGGTAGTGGACGAACGTCCCGCTCGCACAGTTCTGGTTACAGGTGTTCGCGACCGCGAGCCCGCGGGCAGGAGCATCGCCGCCGGCGCGAGCGCACAGGCGATGAGCCAGGCAGGTGGACGGCTGAGCGCCGACACGGAACCTCCCGAGATCGCGGTTGTGACCGGACGATCCCCGGCGTGTGTAACGACCGGGTCACGGGCGGATATCGCCGGGGCCGCGATACATTCGCAACCGCAGATGAGCGCGACGTTCGTGAACTGGGTTGGGAACCAGCGCTGCTCGCCGGCGCGGCGCTGCTCGCCCGCGCGCGAGGCCGACGTGCAGGCCGCCGTGCGCGAGGCGATCGCCGCCGGGCAGGGTGTTCGGGCCGTCGCGGCCGGGCACTCGTTCTCGCCGGTGCACCTCACCGACGGGACCCTGATCGACCTCGAAAACCTCGGCGGGATCCTGCACGTCGACGCCGCGGCGCGCCGGGTGCGGGCGCTGCCGGGGACGGCCGTCGGCGCGTTCGGCGAGCCGCTGTGGGACGCCGGCCTCGCGCTCGCCAACCAGGGCGACATCGACACCCAGGGGATCAGCGGCGCGATCGGCACGGCCACCCACGGATCCGGCGCCCGGCTTCAGAGCTTCTCGGCATCGATGCGGTCGTGCCGGCTGGTTGACGGCCAGGGCGAGGTGGTCGTCGTCGACGGATCGACGCCCGACCTGCTGGCAGCCGCACAGGTGTCGATCGGCATGCTCGGCGTTATGACGGAGGTCGAGATCGAGGTCGTGCCCCGTACCGGCTCGCCCAGCGGATCGAGGAGTGGACGTTCGACCGCCTGCTCGGCGAGTGGGACGAGCGGATCGCCCGCCACCGCCACTTCTCGTGCTTCTGGTGCCCTGCCCCGGAGTCGGGCGCGCTCTACGGGCTCGACGTCGACGGGGTGGCGCTCGTCCAGGACAGGGTGTGGGTGAAGACGCTCGACGAGGTGGACGACGAGGTGCCGGACGAGCCCGGCAAGGTCGACCGCGGCTACCGGCTCTACCCGCTCGAGGGGCTCGAGCCGAACTTCCACGAGCTCGAGTACTACGTCCATCTCGACCGGGCGAAGGAGGCCGCGGTGGCGATGCGGGAGGTGATGCTCGCGTCGCAGCCCGATGCCGTCTTCCCGCTCGAGCTGCGGACGGTCGCCGCCGAGAGCGCGTACCTCTCGCCGCAGTTCGGCATGCCGACGCTCGTCCTCAGCGTCTCCGGCCGGCCGGGCACCGACTACTGGGACTACCTGCGCCGGGTCGACGCGCTCCTCGGCGAGTTCGACGCGCGCGTGCACTGGGGCAAGCTCCACTTCCTGACGCCGGAGCAGCTGCAGCTGCGGTATTCCGCGGCCAGGGCGTTCATCGACATCCGCCGCCGGCTCGATCCCGACGGCGTGTTCCTGAACGACCACCTGCGGCCGCTGTTCGCGTAGGGCTCAGCGGACGACGCGGTAGTGCAGATGGGTGACCCCGACGTCGCCCTCGAGGACGCGCGTGCGCTCGAGCTCGATCTGCTCGGCGGGGAGGCCGTCGAACAGGCGCCGGCCCTGGCCGAACAGCACCGGGACGACGTGGAGCTCGAGCTCGTCGAGGACGCCGGCGGCGAGCGCGAGCCGGGCGACTCCGGCGCCGTGGACGAGCACGTCCTTGTCGCCGGCGGCCTCCTTCGCGCGGGCCATCGCGGTCGCGACGTCGTCCACGAACTCGATCAGCGGCCACCCCCGCGTCTCGTCGGGCGCCTCGTGGCGGCTGAGGATGAAGATCGGCACGCCGTCGTGGTGGTCGCCGCGCCAGTAGCCGGCCGGCTCGACCGTGCCCCGGCCCGCGACAACCGCCCCCGTCGCCATGAGCTCGCCGAACACCCGGCCGTTCACGCCCGGCGGGCGGGCGATCGTCTTCTGGTCGGGATCGGCGCTCGAGAACACCCAGTCGTGCAGGCGCAGGCCGCCGTCGCCGAGGCCGTGGTCGCGGGTCTCGTTGGGCCCGGCGATGAACCCGTCGAGGGACATGGACATGTCGAGGACGGTCGCGGACATCGATGCTCCTTCGGTCGTTGCTGATTGGACCGGGGAGGAGCCGGAAACCCATCGCGGCGGCACGTCCACCCGCCACCGTCATCCACGCGGCGTCAGCCGTGGGTCGTGGCCTTGCCCGCGGGGATCTGGAGGTAGCCAAGCCGTGCCGGGGCGTTGCCGGGGCGGTCGAATGGCGGGATGGTCGAGCAGGTGTAGGAGCTCGCGTCGATCAGCGCGATGGCCACCATCTGGGCGCCGAGCTTGAGCGGGAAGCGGCCGAAGCTGAGCTCTGTCCGCGCCGGGATGGCCGACGGGTCGAACGTGATGGTCTGGGGGGGGCCGATCCGCATCGTCACGATCCGGGAGAGGCCGTTCGGCTGCGGATCGGAGGTGCAGAAGCGGCCGTCGGTGACCTTCGCCGGGACGCCGAACCGGGCCAGGTCGCTCTGCAGGCGGGCGGGGTTGAAGAGCTTGCGCGGGTCGATGGTCAGCTTGACCTTGCCGTTCGTGTCGCTGATCAGCGTGTACGAGGCGGTCGCGATCTTGCGCGGTGGGTGGCTCCTGCCCGGCTTCAGGGCGGGCAACGCGTCGTTGCCGGTGCCGGCGCCGCCGGCAAGCGCGACGGTCAGTGCGGCGCCTGCGGCCGCCCCAGCCACCACGAGGCCGGCGACGCCGGAGTGGCGCCGGCGGCGGTGCGACCCGCCCCGGGCCGCGATCGCCGCGAGCGGCGGCGGCGGCAGCAGCTCGATGCCGTCCAGGGAGTCGCGCAGATCGCGCAGCTCCGGGCTCTCGGTCATCTGGTCGTGGTCGGACATGGGTCGGCCTCCGGTGTGTCTGAGTGGGCGAGCTCCCTGCGCAGAGCCGTGACGGCCCGGGACAGGTGGGCGCGGACGGTGCCCGGCGCGATCGCGAGCTGGGCGGCGGTCGTCTCGACGTCGAGGTCGAGGAAGACCCGCAGCACGAGCACCTCGCGCTGCCGGTCGGGCAGCCGCCGCACCGCGTTCAGGAGCGGGGTGTCGAGGGCGGTGGCCGGGCGAGCCGGCGCCTGAGCGTCGTGCCCGAGGAGCGGCAGCTCCCGCGCCCGCCGCCGCCACCACGAGGTCCCGGCGTTCAGGGCGGTGTGCACCACCCACGCCCTCGGCGCAGGGTGGCGGCTGACCTTCCGCCACGACGCCCAGGCCCGCGCGAACGCCTCTGCGAGCTGGTCCTCGGCCCGCACCAGGTCTCCGGAGCTCGCGGCAACCGCCTTCAGGCACGGCTCCCAGCTGGCTTCGAAGAACTCGGCGAACCCTGTCTCGTCGTGGCTCACGGTCGGTTAACGCGGGGGAGGGGTCGAACGCTTACATGAGGGGCCGGGACTCGTCAGATACGTCCGGCGGTGATCGCAGAAAGGCCAGCACCTCGGGCCCCGGCAACACTCCGTGCTCGGCGTCCGGCACGATGCAAAGACGGGCCCGCGGGATCGCCCTGTACATCTCGACCGCGTGCTCCGGAGTGACGATGTCGCGATCACCGAGGATCAGAAGCGTCGGCGCCTCGATCGTGCGCAGCTCGTCGTTCGAGAGGTTCGGCTCGGTGTTCCACATCGGCTTGAGCCGCCCGACAACGACCGGCCAGTGTTCGGCACCGTCGGGCGACTCCTGGACGTACTCGTCCCACACCGGCTCGCTTGCGGGATCGAGGGTGCGGAGGAAGTCCTGGTTCTCGGGAGTGTTGCCTTCGAAGCGGGCTGTCGATCCGGTGACGACGAGCCTCGTCACCCGTCGAGGATGGTTGACAGCCATGTCGAGACCGACGATGCCGCCGTCGCTGTAGCCCACGACGCTCGCCTCGCCGATCCCCAGGTGCGTCATCAGTTCGACCGTGTCCTCGGCCATGTCGTGGTAGTGGAACGGACGGTTGAGGACGTCGGCGGTACGACCCTGGCCCATCTGCTCGGGCGCGAGCACGCGAAAGTCCGGTGCGAAGAACGAGATCCATCTGTCGGGCGTTGAGGCCATGCCGCCGTGGAGCAGGAGGAGCGGCGGCCCGTCGCCGTGGATCTCGTAGTACATCTGGAGCCCGTTGACGGCGGCGAACGACATGGCGAGATCCTACGGGTGTGTCGCGTCAATCACGAGCCCGGCGGCGGTCAGGTATTCCTACCGTCCACGGGCCGTCCGCGGCGATCGATCGGAGGAGATGACCCATCAGAGTTGTCCTCAGCGTTGATATGGAGGCGGTGTCCCAGCTTCGGGTGCCGCCCGAGATCTTCGCGTGCCGGCCCGAGTACTGGGACACGGGCCGGCCGCGACTCGAGGCGGATGTGGTCGCCGCCGTCGAGGGACTGATCCAGGGCGGCGCCTCGGAGGTGATCGTCCTCGACAACCACGGCAGCGGCAATCCGGTGAACATCTCCGCCGGGTGCTTGCCGGACGCCGCCCGGCTCGAGACGTGGAACGTCTTCGATCTGCCGGAGAAGGGCGTCGATGGGATGTTCCAGCTCGGCTACCACGCTCGTGGCGGCAGCGCCGGGTTCGTGTCGCACACCTACGTGCCGGGTCTGCGCCTGCGCGTGGGCGACGAGCTGATCTCCGAGAGCCACGGCCGGGCCTGGGCCGCCCGGGTGCCCCTGATCGGCATCGTCGGCAATGACGTGCACCAGCGGGAGCTGGGCTCGCTCGCCGGTACGCCGTATCTCGTCGTGCAGCGCAGCGTCCGGACCGACCTGGCCGAGCCCGTGTTCGGCCGCGACGAGGGGCTGGACGCGATCCGCTCGTTCGCGCACGCGGCGCTGCGCGACATCGCTGGCGCGCTACGGCCGACGATCCCCGCCAACACGCTGTTCGCAGCCAGCATGCCCAATGGGGCCGAGCAGTCCGAGGCGATGGAAGCGGCGGACTGGCGGCGGACCGGCGACGTCGAGTACGCCGCCGACCTGGCGGACTGGGCCGAGGCCCGGCCGCTTCTCGCGGCTGCGATGGATGCTGCCATCGCGCCGCTGATGCCGTACTTCGACGGTGCCACCAACGCCGCGGCAGCCGCCGCGCTCGATCCCGCCAGGGTGGCGACCCTCTCGGCGATTGTCGACCGATGGTGCCGGATCCGGCATCCGGACTGGTATGCGAGCGCCGGCGACGAGCTCGGGCTGCTCACAGACACCGGACCCGCGCCGAGGCGATAATCCGGACGTGGACGAGCCCCTGCTAGACGGGCCGAGGGCGCCGGATTCGGTCGCGCCGCCGCCGGAGCATCGGGTCTCCGGACTGGTCCCATTCGTGCATGTCGGGAACGTCCAGCGCTCGATCGACTTCTACCATCACCTCGGGTTCGTGGTGGCGAGCATCTACCGGTACAGGGGGCAGCCGGCGTGGGCCGAGCTGCGCGGCGACGGAGCCGAGCTGATGGTCACCACCGGCGACGCGATCGACCAGGCGGGCCAGGGCGTGCTGTTCTACCTCTACTCGAGCGACCTGCCTGCACTGCGGGCGCAGTTGCTCGCCGCCGGGATCGATGTCGGCGAAGTCGTCGACGGCACTCCCGGGCCGCGGCAGGAGATGCAGATGACCGATCCCGACGGGTACGTCCTGATGGTCGCGCAGATCGAGTCGCCCGAAGCCGGCTGAGCGCACGTTGCCGCGAGCCCGCCGCAGGGCCAGCGCAGGGTAGGATGGGCCCGGCCGCGGGGTTCCGAGTAGGAGGTGGACGGTGCACTGGTACACGGATGTGATTCGCCGCTACACGGACTTCGACGGGCGCGCGGGTCGCCCTGAGTTCTGGTGGTTTGCGCTCATCAACGTGATCATCAGCCTGGTGATCTGGACGGTCGGCATCGCGTTGTTCGGGTTTCTCACGGGAGAGCTCCTGGCCATTCTGTACGGTCTGGCCACCCTGCTCCCGGCGCTGGGCGTCGAGATCCGCCGCCTCCACGACACGAACAAGTCGGGCTGGTGGATTCTGATCAGCCTGATCCCGATGGTCGGTGGGATCATCCTGATCGTGTTCTTCGCGCTCGCCGGAACGCAGGGGTCGAACCGGTTCGGGCCCGACCCGGCGACGGGAATGGCAGCGTGAGGATCCCTGCCGATGATCGTGGGGTGCTCCCGGCGAGGTGATCGCGGACACCACCACCGCCCCGGCCATCACCCGCGACGAGTCCCACGCGCTCTTCGCGCAGACGATGGGGCTCGTGGCGCTGACCACGGCGTTCTTCGCGCTCGGCGCCTACCTCGGCCGCGACATGGCCTACCAGTGGGGATGGTTGTGGTTCATCGCCGCGATCGTCTGCCTGTTCGGGCTGAACGCCGCCACGCAACGGTCGGAGCAGCTCGCGATCGGCATGTTGCTCACGTTCGGCCTCGTCATCGGCCTCGCGACGGCGCCCACGATCGCGTACTACGCGAGCACGAACCCGCAGGCGGTCTGGCAGGCGGGCGGCGCCACCGCGCTCTTCATCGCCGGGTTCGGAGCCGCGGGCTACGCGACACGGCGCGACCTGTCGAAACTGGCCCGGCTCCTGTTCTTCGCGCTGTTGGCGCTGATCCTCTTCGGCATCGTCACGATCTTCGTGCGGATCCCGAACGGCGACCTGATCTACGCGGTGCTCGGACTGATCATCTTCGCCGGCTTCACGATGATCGACTTCCAGCGCGTGCGCCGCTCGAAGGACATACGGATCGCGCCGCTTCTGGCGGCGGCGATCTTCCTCGACATCCTGAACGTGTTCCTGTTCTTCCTCAGGATCTTCGCCCGGCGCTAGCGAGGGTCCGGGTCTGCCACGGCGGCGGATTCGCCGCCGGCCCTGCCCGCCCGGCGTTCGCTGAGCACCGCTCCGATCGCGGCCGAGGCGATCAGCGTGACGCTGAAGGCAAACAGCCAAGTGAGGATCGTGAACGTGACGCCCACGAGCCCGTAGCGGCGAACGTTGCTCGTGGTGCTGTGCGGGAGGTAGAGCCGGGAGCCGAGGTTGAACGCGACCAGGAGGATCGCAGTGGCGATGCCGCCCGGAAGAAGCTCGCGCATCGCGACCCGCCGGCCCAGCAGGATGAACGGCGTCACCATCCACAGCACGCTCCCCGTCGCGAGCGAGACGACCACAGCGCTGAAGTGCAGGCCATGGGCATGCAGCACGCGGGTGAGCGGTGTCGAGAGCGAGAACCAGACGGCGAACGTGACGACCCACAGGAGCCCCACGCCAGGCCCTGCGTGCTCATCGCCTCCATGCGCCAGGCGTCCACGTACACCCGCTGCAGCGCGCGGCTGAAGCTCACCATGGAGTACAGCAGCACCAGCACGCCGATCACGCTGATCGTGGAACCCGCCTCGCCGGCCGGCACCTGAAGCAGCTGTCGCAGCGCCGCCGCGCCCGCTCCCGTCAGCCCGAAGCCGTCCACCACGCGGGTTGCGACAGCGTCTCGCGACGACACGAGGGCGGACAGGATGATCGCCAGCGGGACGACGGCGGTGAACAGCTTGGAGCCCAGCGCAAGACCGCGCTCGACCGGATTCAGCTCGAGCACCCGCACGACCATCTGGCCGGGCAGCGTCCGCTCCGCACGTCTGCGCAGAGCGACCGTGTCGATCACGGGTCGTCTCGGCATCACATCTCACCGCGCCATCGATCCATGGCCCGTCCTCCGAGGGTCGGATGGCCCGTCGGATGCCCAGCGTATACTCGCCGCGTGACCGGCTGGGCCGTCCACTGGTTCCACCATCGGGCCGCGACGTAGCGTCCGGGCCCGTCTCGGAGTCGTGGTCGCGGCCGCGCTCGTGCTGGCGGCGGCCACGGGTTGCTCCGGTGCCGGAGCGGCCGCCGGCACGTTCACCCCGCGCCACGCGGGGGTGCTCACGGTGGCGACCGCGGAAGTGCCGAGCCCGGGATTCTGGAACGGCACGGCGCAACGCCCCACCGGCGGTTTCGAGTACGAGCTGGCGGTGGCGTTGGCCGACCGGTTCGGCCTCGACCGGGTGCGGCTCGTGATCGTTCCCTTTGCGCGCATCGTCAAAGGCGATCTGGGAGGGGCCGATCTTGCCCTGGATCTGATCACGCCCACATCGCAGAGGGCGCAGTTCCTGGACTTCTCCACGCCGTACATCAACGCGCCGCCCGTCGTCCTGACCCGGCCGGGGGTCGGCATCGCCGATCTCGAGGCGGCACGGGAGCTGCGCTGGGGAGTCGTTCGCGACACCACCCTGGCGGGCCTGGTGAAGAGTGAGATCTCTCCCTCTACTGACTCCCACGACGGTGGATACGAACGCGGAGCTCGTCCACGCCATCGGATCCGGGCAGGTGGACGCCGGCCTGGTGGACGCGCCCCTCGGGTTCGCATACGCGGAGGACCACGCCAACCACGTCCAGGTGACCGCCAAGCTGGCCGCACCGGAGGCGCTGGCCGCCGCGTTGCCCAACGGGTCGGAGAACTCCGATGCGGCGGACTCCGCCGTGCGTGCGCTGATCGCCGATGGCACCGTCGGGAAGCTGGCCGACCGCTGGCTCGGGGCGTCGTCGGCGGCAAGCGCCGCCACGGTACCGCTCCTGAGGACGACCCGGTGAGCGCCCTGATGATCACGGTGTCCAGGCCGCACGGCGCGGCCTGGGAGTTCCTGGTGCTGTTCGGGGTGATCATCTTCGGCCCGCCGATCGTCAAGCGGGCGAGGATCCCCGGCCTCCTCGGCCTGCTCCTCGGCGGGTACGTGATCGGCCCGCACGGCCTGGGATTGATCGGGAGCGGGGACACGACAGTTCCCGAGCTTGGAGAGCTCGGGCTGCTGTATCTGATGTTCGTCGCTGGAGTCGAACTCGACCTTTCGCTGCTTCGCATCCACCGCCGTGCGGTCGTGAGTTTCGGCCTGCTCACGTTCACGTTCCCGATGGTGTTCGGGGTGCTCGTCGGCTATGGGCTGGGGTTCGGGACGGCTGCTGCGCTGCTTCTGGGATCGCTCCTGGCGTCGCATACCCTCGTGCTCTATCCGGTGGCGCGGGCTGCCGGGATCGGGTCGGATCCGGCCGTGGCGAGCGTCGTCGGCGCGACGGTGCTGACCGACACGCTC
Source organism: uncultured Actinomycetes bacterium (assembly GCA_963708365.1). GTDB lineage: Bacteria > Actinomycetota > Thermoleophilia > Gaiellales > JAICJC01 > JAICJC01. The sequence goes on along the minus strand of CAVPSM010000001.1, from coordinate 110,315 downwards.
GCCCTGGTGGTGCTCGCGGGCGTCTCCGGCTCGTCCCTGGAGGGTGGGTCGCCCGCCACCGTGGCGCTGCAGATCGGCGTCGGGTTGGTCGTCCTGCTGGCCTTCACGCTCGTCGTGCTGCCGCGCGTCGTGCGGCTCACCTTCCGGTACCTGGGCAGCGAGCGGACGGTGCGCTACCTGCTGGCGGTGGCCTCGTTCCTGGCTGCTGCGACCGTGGCCCAGATGTTCGGCATCGAAGGGATCGTCGGCGCATTCTTCGCCGGTCTCGCGCTCAACCGACTGGTGCCGAACGGCGGGCCGCTGATGGACCGGGTCGAGTTCTTCGGCTCGGCGGTGTTCATTCCGGTGTTCCTGGTGTCGGTCGGGCTGCTGCTGGATCCGTCCGTGATCGTCCAACCGACGACGCTCAAGTTCGCGGCGTTGTTCATCCTGGGGTGCCTGGGGGGCAAGGCGGTGGCCGCAGCGCTGGCCCGCCCGATGCTCGGATTCTCTGGCCCGCAGGCGGTCATGGCCTATTCACTCTCCAGTCCCCAGGCGGCGGCCACCCTGGCGGCGACGATCATCGGCTTCGACATCGGCCTCTTCTCGACCGAGGTGGTGAACGCGGTGCTCGTCCTGATCCTGGTCAGCGTCGTCGTCGCGACCGTCCTGGCAGAGCGCACAGCTCCGCGGATCCAGCGGCCCGAAGCGGGCCGGCGCACGCTCGGCCAGCACGTGCTCGTGGCGGTCGAGGATCCGTCGTCCTCGGCGCTCGCGGTGGCGATCGCCGCCCGCCTGGCACGACGCGAGGGCGGGCTGGTCCGCGCCCTGCTTGTCCGTCGCCGCTCCGACCCGCGCGCCGAAGCCCACGAACTTGCCATCCTGGCCCAGCAGGGGTACAGCGAGGGCATCGACAACGACCCCCGGGTGGTGGTCGATCGCTCGCTCGCGGACGCCGTGGTCAACGTCGCCACGGCCGAGGACGCGTCGCTCGTGATCGCGGTCGAGAGCATCGATCAGGACCGGCCGGTGCTCGGGCGGTGGACGGAGGCCGTGGCCGGAGGAGCCCCCGCCCCCGTCGTCGTCGTGCGAGGGACGGCGAGCCTCGACGACGGTGTGAGCGTCGAGGCCGACGGAGGCGGCGCGGCCGCGGAGATCGCAACCCAGATCGCCGAGGCGCTCAGGGCGCGGGGCGATCTGAAGCCGGGCGAAGCGGCGGTGACGATCAGTCCGGTGGCGTCATGGGAGGCCTTCGACCAGCGCGCACCGGCCGCCGGTCACGCGCTGCTGCTGATCCCCGAACCTCTCGTGCCCCCGCCCCCGCCGGCGGTTCCGGCGCCGGAGCCGGTCGGGGCGCTCTGATCTGCCAGGTGACGCACCGGCCGGCGGAGCTGCGATGGGTCGTCAATCGGTCGGGATAGTCGCAGGGTGTCCAGGTACATCAGGTTCACGCGGGCCGACACCCTGCACGCCGCGGTGGGGGTCGCCCCCGCCGTCCCGCTGATCGCGCTCGGTCGCCTGACGCCGGGGGTCGCATTTACGATCGGCCTGCTGCCGACGTCGCTGATGGGTATCGCCCCCCGCCGCAAGCTCCGGGTCGTGTACGGGTTCCTCGGCTGCCTGCTCGGCGTCGGCGCGACGATCAACACATCTCACACCGCCGTCGTGTCGGCGTCCCTGTTCGTCGTCATCTGCCTCGGCGCGACGATGCTCGCAGCCAGGCGACCAGCCGGCGCAGTGCTGCTCGGGATACTGATCCCCCTCGCTCGGGGTCGGGACTGGGTACGAAGTGTCACGGGCCGCTGCCCTGATGGTCGCGTTCATGGCGGGGTCGATCTGGTCGTGCCTGGTGACGCTGCCCGTGCACGAGTTCCCGCCGGACCCGGACGTGCGCGAACGTCTCAAGGCGATGCAGCCTCCGCATCCCAGGACCTACGGGGTGTTGCTCGGCCTGACGGCGGCCACGGCGATTCTGGTCGGAGCCATCTTCGACGTTCCCTATGCAGGGTGGATCGCAACGGCCGCCATGCTGGCGATCAGACCGGTGCAGCAGATGACCGGGTGGCGCGGAGTCGGCCGGGCCATCTCGACGATCGCGGGGACGATCGTCGTGATCATCAGCCTGAACATTGGCCTTGGCAACGTGGCCACCGCCGTCGCCTGCGCGGTGATCGCGATTCTCACGATCGGGGCCAGGACCAGCAAGCTCTACGTCACCTCGTTCGGAACCGCCTTCCTGATCCTGACCATCGAGTTGCACCAGGTCTCGAGCAGGGCGGACGTGCATCAGGTCGGCCGGTACCGGATCGGCAACAACGTGCTGGGCGCGGCGATCGCCCTGTTCTTCGGCCTGCTCGTCTCCTGGCTCCTCGAGCGCGTGTACTTCGCGCCCCGTGCGCGGAGCGCCGCGTCGACGGTGCCTTAATGTGAGCGGCGAGCCCGTGGCTAGACTCGACCCGCTCAGGTCCGCGCAGCCGAAAGGACGTGGCCGATGCCGCCACGGGACAGATCCCACGCTCTCGACCACATGGTCGTAGTGCTCTTCGAGAACCGCTCGTTCGACAACGTGCTCGGCCATCTGTACGGGCCGGAGGACGGCAAGGCGTTCGAGGGAGTGATCGGCAAGAGCCTGAGCAACCCGATTCCCGAGTGGGCGGAGCACGGCGCCGAGCGCCGGGTCGTTCCCTACACGGCGGCCACCGACATGGACTCGCCGAACCCTGATTCGGGCGAGGAGTACTTCCACACCAACACCCAGCTCTTCAACACGCTCGACGAGCACAACCGGTGCAAGATCGGTGAGGCCGCCTCGGCGCCGTGGAACGCGCCGCCACCGGGGGCGACGCCGACGATGGACGGGTTCGTAACCGACTACATCTCGACGTTCACCGGCGAGATCGGGGCGGCAGCCGACATACGAGGAGTACGCCCACATCATGACGGGCTGCACACCCGAGCAGCTGCCGGTCCTGAACGGCGTCGCGCGAGACTTCGGGGTGTTCGATCACTGGTTCTGCGAGGTGCCGTCGCAGACGTTCATGAACCGGTCCTTCTGGACCGCGGCGACGTCGTCGGGGTTGGTGGTGAACAGCCCGGCCGGCAAGTGGCTGACGAGGAACGACGCCGAGACGCTGTTCGAGCGATTCGAGGCGCACGGCAAGACGTGGAAGGTGTACGTGATGGAGCCGATGACCATCTCGTTCACCGGCGTGATCCATCACCCGCGTCTGCAAGACCGACTTGCGACGCACTTCGTCCCGTTCGCCGAGTTCGAGCGCGACGCTGCCGCCGGCACGCTGCCGGACTTCTCGTTGATCGAGCCGAACATGCTCGCGGGCCACGGACGACTACCACCCCGCGATGGGTCGATCCTTCTCGAAGGACGTCGCGATCCCGGTCGACTCGCCCTCGTCGATGCTCGCGGGCGAGGCGTTCCTCGGGCGCGTGTTCGACGCGTATCGCTCCGCGACCTCGGAGACGGGTCCCAACGTCTGGAACACCGCGCTTCTCGTCGGGTGGGACGAGCCGGGGGGTACCTACGATCACGTCGCACCGGGGCCCGTCCCGCCGCCCGATCCGTCCGCGCCCGCCGGCGAGTGCGGCTTCGGGTTCGACCGCTCCGGCTACCGCGTACCGGCCGTGATGGTCTCGCCGTGGGTCGAACCCGGCGCGGTCTACAACGAGGAGTACCGCCACACCTCCCTGATCGCCACGCTGCGAAAGACGTGGGGGCTCGGCGAGGCGTTCACCCGGCGCGACGCCTCGGCCCGCACTTTCGACCACGTGTTCTCCCGCAACACGCCGCGCGACCCGGCCGCCTGGGCCACGCCCGAGGCGCGGCCGGTCCCCGCCTGGACGGCAGATCCCGAGCTGATCGGCAAGAGTCTCAGCGGGCTCGGCAAGACCATCGGCCCCGCACTTATCACCAAGGCGCGCGAGATGGGAGTCACGCTCCCACCCGAGCTCGACGAACCTGACGCCGAGCTCACCCCGGACCTGATCATGCGATCGCTGCGCGACATCGTCGGCCAGTTCTTCCCACGCCTCGCCGCGGCGGGCCTGGACTGAGGCACCGGCGGTGGCCTTGGGCCCCGAGGACGGTCAGTCGAACTCGACGCTCTTGGTGTCGACCGCCCCCGCGGTTCGGCCGGGCGCCGTCTGGTATGCCCAGTAGAGATTCGTGTGCGAGATGACCATGTCCGGCGACGGAGCGCCCCATTCGGTCTGATCCTCGGTCGTATGGGCGTCGCTGACGAGGGTCGTGTCGTATCCCCGGGCAAGGGCGCCATGCAGCGTCGATCGGACACACCAGTCCGTCTGTGCGCCGACAACGACGAGTCGCCCGACGCCCAGTTCGGACAGCACGGATTCCAGGGTGGTGTCCTCGAAGGAGTCGCCGTAGTTCTTCTCGACCAGTGGCTCTGCGGCGCTGGGTGTCAGCTCGGTGACGATCTGCCAGGCGTCGCTCTCCCTCGCAACCTGCTCATCGGAGTGCTGGACCCAGACCACGGGCACGCCCTCCCGCCGCGCTCTCTCCACGAGGCTCCCGACATTGGCGACGACCAGGTCGCGCTCGTGCGCCCGGTCGAACGCGCCGTTCTGTGCGTCGACGACGAGGAGTGCGGTGTTCGGCCGGTTCTCGAGTGTTGTCATGATGCGCGCGGCGTTGCCCTCAGGAGGCTGTCGCATTATCATCGGCGCAGGCCCAGAACACCACCGGAGACAACGGGAAGGACGCATCATGATTGGCTGGCAAGCCGTCGGCCGGATCGCCCGCAGGGGCGCTGGTGCGGTTGCCGCGGCGGGGATGGTGCTCGGCTTTTCGTTGTGGCCCGCGGCATCGGGCGCGCAGATCACTGCAGCCGGCCATGCGCGGCGGGGCGGTCATCGGGCAGCGGTGGAGTGGGCCGGTTTCGCGGGGAACGCGCAGCACACGGCGGTGGCCCGGAAGCGGGCTCAGCCGTTCCACCGGATTCGCTGGAGACGGAAGGTCGATCTGGCTCCGGTGCTGTCTGGCGGGGAGCTGCTCATCCATTACGGCTCCCCGATGATCACCGCGGCGAACACGGTGCTGGTCCCGACCCGGGTCAGTGACAAGGCGGGGTTCCGTGTGGTCGCGTACGCGGGGAGGACCGGCGCCCGGCGCTGGTCGCTCAACACCGATTACCGGTCGCCTCCATTCACCGGCGGCTTCGGCGACTGGACGCCTCCGCTGCCCGCCGTGCTGACGTCCAGAACGGCCCTCGCGGTTGCCGGTGCCGGCGGGACCGTCCTCGTGCGCCGGCACGCCAACATGACGACCGGTGCGGTGCGGCGGCTGGTGTTCTACGGGGCCAATCAGTGGCGAGCACACAAGGCCGCCTACGACTCGGCCGTGCAGATCACCACACCGCTGACAGCGGGACGAGACGGGTCGCTGTACTTCGGGTTCACGGTGAGCGGCGCAACACCAGCGCACCTGTTCAGCGGGATCGCCCGGATCGATGGCCATGGCCACGCGACCTGGATCACCGCCGCCGCGGCCGCCCCCAACCCGGCCGTCAATGGGGTGGCCCTCAACTGCGCCCCGGCCCTGTCGCCCTCCGGCAGGATCGTCTACGTCACCGTCACAAGCCCCAACGGCGACATCCTGGTGGGCCTCAACGCCACCACGCTCAAACCACGGTTCCACGTCCTGCTGAAGGATCCGGTAAGCGGCCAGCCGGCGTTTGTCTCGGACAGCTCGTCCGCCTCGCCGACGGTCGGGCCGGACGGGGACGTGTACTACGGCGTCCTCGAGAATCCGTTCCCGAGCCACGACGACCGCGGCTGGCTGCTGCACTACAACGCCACCTTGACCCGGACGAAGACGCCGGGATCGTTCGGCTGGGACAACACGGTCTCCGTGCTGCCGGCCAGCGCGGTGCCGCGCTACCACGGGGCATCGCCATACCTGCTGGTATCCAAGTACAACAACTACCTCGACATCGGCCCGCACGGAAACGGGCGCAACCGGGTCGCCGTGCTCGACCCCCGGGCAAGCCAGAAAGACCCCTACGCCAACGCCCAGGTCATGAGGGCCGTCCAGACCGTCTTGTCGCCCGCGCACAACCCCTCGGATCCCCGCGGAGCACGCTATGAGTGGTGCATCGACTCGGCCGTCGTCGACACCGCTGACGACTCGGTGATCGTGAACAGCGAGGCCGGCGTCGTGTACCGGTGGGACCTGGCCCGGAACACCCTGGCCGAGAAGATCCGTCTCAACCCCCCGCGCCCCGAGGCCTACACCCCCACCGTCATCGGGCCCGACGGCACCGTCTACGCGATCAACGACGCCAACCTCTACGCCGTCGGGCGCTAGGGGTAGGGGGCAGGGGCGCCGTGGAGCAGGCTGCGCCCACCGTCGCGCCGGTGCTCGTGGCCGAGCTGCTCGTCGAGGGCGAGCGGTGGCCGGTCTACGTGCACGTGATCGAACACCCCGACGCGCGCGTGCTGGTCGACACCGGCATGACGGAGCTGCACCCGGCGGTGGCCGATATGGACCCGCACCTCGTTCCCCTGAGCGGGCAGGACTTCGACCTGGCCGGCATCGACGTCGTCGTCAACACGCACCTGCACTTCGACCACTGCGGCGGCAACCACCTCTTCGCGGGCAAGCCGATCTACGTCCAGCGCGCTGAGCTCGACGACGCGCGCAGCAAGGACGACTACACGATCGGCGCGTGGGTCGAGGCGCCCGGCGTGGAGTACGTACCGGTCGACGGCGAGGTCGAGGTACTGCCCGGCCTGCGGCTCGTCCCGGCGCCGGGCCATTCCCGCGGCATGCAGGTGGTCGTCCTCGAGACGGACGGGCGTCCGGTCGTCGTCGGCGGCGACGTGGCGGTTCACTTCAGCGAGCTCGACGACCCGCACACCGAGGGCCAGCTGCGGGTGCGCGCGCTCGATCCCGAGCTGGTCTGGCTCACGCACGAGCACGAGCCGTGGCGGCCCGGCACCACGTGAGGCAGGCCCTGGGCTAGCGCCGGTACCCGAGCGCGTCGAATGCGGCCGGATACACGATCTGACCGGCGAGGTCGGGGCAGTATCCCGACAGCCGCCTGACCATGAACGCGTCGTCCGGGATCTTCGGATGCGGGGAGATGAAGCCGAGCGTGCTCGCCCGCTCGAAGCCGAAACGCGGGTAGTACGCCGCGATGCCCTCGACCATGACGGCAGGCTCGCCGGCTCGTTCGGCGCGGTCGAGCGCGTCCCGGATCAGCTGTGTCCCGACCCCGCTGCGCTGGCGGTCAGGCCGCACCGATACCGGCGTGAGATTGAGGATCCGTGCACGCGATCCACCTTCGACGCCGACCCAGCTGAGCAGCAGGTGAGCGACCACGCCGGAGGAGTCCTCGGCGACCAGCGCGAGCTCCGGGATGAACTCGTCCGACGTCCGAATCCGCTCGACGAACGACGCGACGTCACCGGGATGCCCGCCGAACGCCGCTCGCGCCACCTCTGCGATCACAGGATGGTCCGCCTCGCGTTCCGGACGGATCACGACGCCCTCGGCCACGGCCCGGGGGCTAGGCGAGCTCGGCCAGCGCCGCGGCGTCGACCTCGAGCGTGCCGGCAGCGGCGTTGGCCCGCGCGTGCGCCGGGTTGCGGCTGCCGGCGATCACCGCCGTCATCCCGGTCTGCGCAAGCGCCCAGCGCAGCGCCAGCTGCGCGACCGTCGCGCCGTTGCGCTCCGCCACCGGCCGCATACGGTCGACCAGGGCCGCGCCGCGCGCCATCGGCTCGGGGTCGAACGGCCACTCGTCGTCATCCTCTTCGCGCCACGAGGCGTACTCACCGCGGCCGCCGCGCCAGTCGTCGTCGGGAAACACATGATCGGCGGCGAGCGCACCCGTCAGCCGCCCCGCCGCAAGCGGGCTGTAGGCCAGGTACCCGATGCCCTGCGCGTCCAGCCACGGCAGAAGCTCGTTGCCGTCGCCCCGATGAAGCAGCGAGAACTCGTTCTGCACTGACGCCACCGGGTGGATCGCCTGGCAGCGCTCGATCAGCTCCCGCCCGAAGTTCGACACGCCGATGTACCGGGCCTTGCCCGCGGTCACCAACTCGGCCATCGCGCCCCACGTCTCCTCGACAGGCACGCCGTCGTCGGGCCAGTGCACCTGGTAGAGATCGATGTGCTCGCGTCCCAGCCGCTTGAGCGACGCCTCGATGGCTGCGCGCACCTGATCGGGAGCCAGCCCGCTGCCCTCGTCCGGCGCAACCTTCGTGAACACCATCACGTCGTCTCGCCCGGCGACGGCGCGGCCGACGATCTCCTCGGACACCCCGTCGCCGTACACCTCGGCCGTGTCCACCCAGGTCATGCCCGCGTCGAGTCCCGCGTGGATGGCCGCGATCACCTCCTGCTCGGAGCTGTTCGGGCCCCAGTGAAGGCCGCCCGCCTCCCATGACCCGAATCCGACCACCGAGATCTCGGGGCCACCCGCTCCCAGGTGTCGCATCTGCATACCCCGCACCCTACCCTGTCGCGTCCGCAAGGCCGGACACGCCCGGGAGGGAGGATGCTAGGTTGCCTCGACGTAGGCACGATGGCCTCGGAGGACCCATGCCGCGAGGACGGACGCTCTTCTGGACGATAATCGGAATCGTCGTAGCTGCAGTGGCGGTAGTGTTAGTCGTGCTAAACGTCACGTCTGGCTCGTCGTCAAACGCAGCCTCCTCGCCCGTGCCTCCCGCATCGGCCGGCGCGAGCACTCCAACGAGCAAGTCTGCCTCAGTGGTGATTCCCAAGACCTCCAGCACGTCGTCGTTGTCATATCTCTCAGACCTGAAGCCCTCCGGGAATCTCGGCGAACTGGTAAACCCAGGGCCGGTCAAGATATCGGGATCGATTTATCCCAAGAGCATCTCGTTCTACTGTAACGTCGGTGATCCGACTGCGTTTCCTGCGTACACGCTGAAACATAACGCTCGTCGGTTCCAGGCCACGATTGGGCTACCACCTGGGTCGTCCTCAAAATTCAAAGCGATCGTGTTACTCTACGGCGACGGGCGCACCATAGGCACCTTTACTGTCAGTGTCCCCAAACCCAAAACTGTGGCTGTCGACGTGACAGGGGTCCATAGCCTCCGACTCGAGTGTTTCGGCTCTGGGAACTCGTATACGGGCGGTGAGGCCATCAATCTCGCGTGGGGGAACGCGCGGATCGCAGGAGGACGTTGAGTCAATCGTTCACGGTGGGCCGCCGTCCAGGCGACCCTGAAGCTACGGTGGCTGGATCGATGTTGGCGTTGAGCCGGAACAAATTCGTGGGGTCGTAGCACCTCTTGATGTCGCGGAGGCGCCGGTACTTCGAGCTGCCGTAGGCCTGCTCCGGGAAGTCGCCGCCGGTGTCGGCCTGCTCGTTCACGTAGTTGGTGTCCATCGACAGCGCGGCCAGGCGCCCGCCGTGACGCCTGCCCCACTCCAGGCAGCGGGTGTCATGGGCAGGGTCGTCCCAGATCGGCTCGACGAGCCAATAGAAGCCGGCCTCTCGGCCCGAGTAGGCCGTGGCGTCCTCGTCGACGTCCGCGACCGCTCCGCCGAGCTGGGGGACGTAGACCTCGGAGTGGTCGGTCGGCCCCTCGGCGACCGCGTCAGCGATGTGGTCGACGACGGCGGTGTCAAGGTGGCGGATGAATCCGCCTTTGGCGTAGTAGCGCCGGCCCCACGCGGAGTGATGGTCGTTTCGGCTCTGGTGGTCGAGGAACGAGACCGGGCCGTGTTCGCCGCTCGCGGAGGCGGTCAGCCGTCCGAACGGCGCGAGCGCGGCGTCGGCGCGCGACGGCGCGCCCGTCCAGAGCGCCGTGAGGGCGACGCCGAGCCGCGTCGCCGAGAACGAGATTGTGAGCTCCCGCGGGGCACCGCCGGCGAGCTCGGCCGCGCCCAGCATGGCGTCGTGGATGTCAGTGAGCGGATACACCCACGTCCCGGCCGAGACCGGGCCCACCACACGCGCCTGGAACTCGAATGCGACCACGACGCCGAAATTGCCGCCGCCGCCGCGCAGCGCCCAAAACAGGTCGGGCTCGCTCTCTGCGCTCGCGCGCCGAAGGGCGCCGTTGGCAGTGACGATGTCGACCCCGACGAGCGAATCGATCGTCAAGCCGTGCAGCCGGCTCAGCCACCCGATCCCGCCGCCCAGTGTGAGTCCGCCGGTGCCGGTATGCGACACGACGCCGACCGGGACGGCGAGGCCGTGTGGCACTGCAGCGCGGTCGACGTCGCCGAGGAGCGCTCCGCCGCCCACGACGCAGCACCTGGTAGCCGGGTCGACCGAGACGGAGCTCATCGCCGAGAGCTCCAGCACCACCCCACCATCGCAAGTCGAGTGGCCGGGGAAGCTATGGCCGCCGCAGCGCACGCTCAGCAGCGCATCGCACTCCGCGGCCGCCCGGACGACCGCCGCAACCCCATCCGCCGTAGTCGGGCGCACGATCGCGGCCGGGCGCCGATCAACCGCGGCGTTCCAGATCCGGCGCCGGCGATCGTAGTCGGGCGACCACGGCAGAACGACGCCGTCGCTGAGATCGGCGGCGGCCAGCCGTTCGACCACGTCACGCACCACTGACAGGCGACTCTATCCCGCCTTCGTAGACGGGGACGAGTCTTCCGTTCATGCGCCGCGGTCACGTCCCTCGCGGTAGCGGGCTCGGATGCGCTTTCCCGGATTCTCACCGCCTGCTCACCGGTCTTTCACCCCTGCGCCGGGATCGGGCGATGACGATGCGGCGCGGCAGGGTCTACGTCCGGAGGGGTGCGAAATGGTGAGTATGCGTCGTGGTGCGGGCGCGGTCGCGTGCGCGGCCGCGCTCGGGATTCTGGCAACGGGGTCGGCCTCCGCCGGCGTGCGGCCGCCGACTCCAAAGCACGAAGCGCAGGTCGAGCATGCGGTCAAGCACGTCCTGCTGATCTCCGTCGATGGAATGCACCAGTCGGACCTCGAGTGGTACGTGGCGAACCACCCGGCCTCCGAACTGGCCAACCTGGTCCACGGTGGAAGGGAGTTCAGCAACGCGCACACGTCCGATCCCTCCGACTCGGACCCGGGTGGCACCGCGTTGATGACCGGTGGTGATCCGCGCGCGACCGGCGTCTACTACGACGTGGAGTACAGCCACGATGTCTTTTCACCTGGCACCACCAACTGTTCGGGTCCGGTCCCGGGCGGCAACGTGATCTACGACTCGCCGGACGACACGCTCAACGCCGTACCTGACCTGCTCAACAACGGCAGCGGCAACACGTTCCCGTCCTTTGACGAGGGCGGCTCGATCTACCCGAACGGCGTCGACACGCACCCGGGCTCGATCATGAACCTGAACCCACATCCGCAGTCGGGCCTGAACCCCGCGACCTTCCCGGTCGATCCGACGAGCTGTCAGCCGATCATGCCGTGGGACTATCTGAAGGTGAACACGATCTTCCAGGTCATCCACAAGTCCGGCATGCGGACGGCCTGGTCCGACAAGCACGCGGTGTACTCGTCGTTCAACGGTCCGGGCTCGGGTGGCCACAGCATCGACGACCTCTTCGCCCCGGAGATCGACTCACAGGCGGTCGAGCCGAACGGCGTTCCGTACCCGCAGGACGACGACTGGGCCCACATAGACGCTGCTACCAAGCAGTACGACAGCTACAAGGTGCAGGCGATCATCAACGAGATTGACGGCTACGACCACAGCGGCCGCCACAAGGTCGGCGTTCCGGCGATCCTGGGGATGAACTTCCAGGCCGTGTCGGTCGCCGAGAAGGTCGACTCGCCTGGCACCATCACGAAGAAGCCGAACGGCAAGTACACCGTGGGGCCGACCGAGCTCGCCGGGTACTTCCCCGGAACGACGACTCCACGTCCGCTGCTGGCCGGCGCGCTGCAGTACGTCAACGAGCAACTTCGGCGGATGGTCGACACGATCCGCCGAGACGGCCTTGGGTCCTCCACGGCGATCATCATCACGGCCAAGCATGGTCAGTCGCCGCAGAATCCGCTGCTGCTGAAGCGGATCGACGACGGGCCGATCATCACCGCGATCAACGAGGCCTGGTGCGTGCAGCAGAATCCGACCCCGACGCCCAATCCGACGACCTTTTGCACGAATGGGCTGAGCGGAGGCACGATCACGCCGCTGATCGTTGCCGGCACCGACGACGACCTGTGGCAGAGCTACTTGTCGGTCAAGACGCAGGGAGCAGCCGACTTCGTCAAGAGCTACCTGTGGAACCACACCGCGACGGCGGTGCTCTACAACAACGACGGGGTGAACCGCGGCACCGAGCAGGTCGCGCACTCCGGCCTGGCACGGATCTACGCCGGTAAGGGGGCAGCTGACTTCTTCGGCGTTCCGTACGCGGATCCGCGTCACCCGGACGTGTTCGGCCGCGTCCAGGTCGGTGTCGTGTACACCACCGGCACGAAGATCGCCGAGCACGGCGGCGACAACCCAGGAGACCGCGACGTGCCGATCCTCATAGACGCGCCCGGGATGCACCACGGTGCGTCGAAGCGATGGGTCGAAACGACCCAGGTCGCGCCGACGATCCTGCAGCTGCTCGGCCTCAACCCACGCTCGCTCCAGGCCGTCCAACGGGAGGGGACCCGAGTCCTCCCAGGCCTGCGCTAATGCGGGACGACTCCACCACAAGTCCGTGTCTGCGGGTTGGGGGCGTGCGCGCGCGTCGCACGCCGAGTCAAGCGCGAGAGCGAGCTCAACGTTGCCATAGCCAAGCGGGGTTGCTGCCGCAATCCTGACGTACCGTCGGCCCTGGACTGGACACCGGCGTCGCCGCCCATCAATCACGTAGCAGGGCGGCGACGCCGGTCAGGGCTGTTCCTTGTATCCGCGTCTTTGAGCACGGGTCTGTGCCCGGTTCCGCCACAAGCTCCTCCGCGCCGTCGGTATGCGGTCGCTGAGACCGAAGCTACGTGGTTGCGTGGTAGAGGCGCCAGGTGTCTGGGACGCCTTTGAGTTGGTGGTCACCGCGTTCGGTGAAAACGATGCCTGATCCGGCACAAGCACCGCGATCGAGCTCGGCGACCGGCGCTGGAGCGAACTGCTAGAGCGGCACCACGCCCTCATCCGACGCGAGCTGCTTCGGTACCGCGGGCGTGAGGTAGACACCGCCGGCGACGGGTTCTTCGCCACCTTCGACGGCCCCGCGCGCGCGATCCGCTGCGCACGCTCAATCGTCGACGGAGTCCACGACGTCGGACTAACCGTTCGTGCAGGACTCCACACCGGAGAGTGCGAGTTGGCCAACGGGAAGGTCTCAGGCATCGCCGTCCACACCGGCGCACGGGTCGCAGCGCACGCGGTCGCCGACGAGGTGCTCGTCTCGAGCACCGTCAAAGACCTCGTCGCCGGGTCGGGAATCACCTTCGCCGCCCGCGGCGTCCAGACGCTCAAAGGCATCCCCGGAGAGTGGCGACTCTTCGCCGTCCAGACCACCTGAACCCCGGGGCGACGACGATGCGACCCGCTCCGACGAGCTGGCCGCCGGGTCAGTCACCGTCGCCACGCTGCCAGAACTCCGCACCTGGAACAGGCGCCGCCGTCCGACTTCGGACTCACGCGGCCTCCGGCGCCGAAGCAAGACGTGACGGTGCTTCATGGAGTGGGTCGGGGATGCGGTCGCCGAGTCGAAACAGGACGGTTCCGGCCAGCACCGCGGCAACCGCACCACCCCACCAGATGGCGTCTGGGGCGGTCTTTAGGAGAAGGCCACCAATCGCTGGGCCGATGGCCAGGGAAAGGGTGAACGTCAGGCTGTAGAGAGACAGGTAGCGGCCGAGCAGATGGTCTGGAGCCATGTCTGCGACGAGTGGTCCGAGGACGAGAATGTGTGCGATTTCACCGAGCGCGAAGACGATCGCAACGCCGACGAGCAGGGTGGTCGCCGCGAGCGCCGAGTGGATGAGCGTCGCCGGCAGCACCGCGAGCAGGCTGACCGCAAAAAGCGCGCTTGTCAGCGCGAACGCGTGTGTGCGTCGCATCCGCGCCACTACGCGCACCGCCGGGATCTGCGCGATGACGATGAAGGACGTGTTGACGAGAACAATGATTCCGATCTCGGCGGGACCGACTGGTGTGTGGGCCTTCGCAAAGGGCGGCAGGATGTTGGAGAACAACGTGTGGCCGACGACGACGAGCACGATGTTGGCTGCGATCACCGTGAGGAAGAGCCGATCTCGAGCGACCGCGCGAAAGCCTGCTCCGTCGGCGTCTGTGGCTGCGACGGTCACGGCTCGTGGGCTCGGTACTGCAGCGAGCACGATCAGCGCGAATCCGGCGTAGGTAACAGCGTCGAAGAAATAGAGAATCTGGAACGAGCTGAGCCCCTGTGCAGCTGCGACGACGAAGCCGGCTACGGTCGCGCCTAGGCCAATCCCGAAGTTACCGGCGACGCGGTTGAGGGCGAAGGCGGCCGCTCGCTGCTCAGGCGTGACCAACCTGACGACCAGTGTTCGGTTGGCCGTCCCAGCCGCCCCGAGCCCGACTCCGCTGACAACCGAGCAGGCAAACGCCTCCCAGGGATGCTCGACGAAGGCGAAGCCGGCGTAGCCAAGGGCGCTCGCCAAGCTCCCTGCGACCACGATCGCTTTGGCAGAATACCGATCGAGCAGCGCTCCCGTCGGCGGGGTGACGATTGCGGACATCCCCATGGTCGCCGCGAGAACCAGTCCGGCCGTTGACGTCGGGAAGCCACGGATCTGGTGTAGATAGATGATCTCAAAGGGAAGAACGAGCCCGTAACCGAAGTAGTTGAGGGCGTTTCCCACTTGAAGGATGAGCACGGGGCGAGAAAGCCCGGTGCGCCAACCCGCAAGGAGGCGTGTTGGTCGGTTTGTGCGCGTTGGTCCTCCAATCAGAACTCGAATCTGCCTGTCGCGGGTTCTGACCCGGCCTGGTGGAGAAACTCGCCGACGAATTTCGAGCATCGGTGGTGTCCCAGTGGTTATGAGCCGGGATGCCAGACTTCGCTCGTGAACGAGAGCGATCTGATCCGTGCCCGCGCGGGCGACCATCAGGCGTTCGCGGCACTCACGGACCCGTACCGGCGCGAGCTGCAGCTGCACTGCTACCGGATCCTTGGCCAGGTGCAGGACGCCGAGGACGCGGTGCAGGAGACACTGCTCTCTGCGTGGAGATCATTGGAGTCGTTCGAGGAGCGCTCGACGCTGCGCTCCTGGCTGTATCGGATCGCCACCAACCGCTGTCTGAACATGCTGCGCGACAGCGGTAGACGCCCCAGGACAGGGCCCGGGCTGGCATATACACCCCCGGAGCCCACTCGCTACGGAGAGGTGGTGTGGCTCGAGCCCTATCCCGACGCGCTGCTCGAAGGCATCGTCGACGCCGCGGCCGGTCCGGAAGCCCGCTACGAGACCCACGAGGCGGTCACGCTCGCGTTCGTCACCGCGCTTCATCGCCTCCCGCCCCGCCAGCGCGCCGTCCTCGTCCTTCGCGACGTGCTGGGGTTCTCCGCGACCGAGGTCGCCGTGATGCTCGATACCACCCCCACGTCGGTGAACAGCGCGCTCATCCGCGCCCGCGCGAGGATCGAGGAACGCGAGCCGCGGGCACACGGCCGAGCGCCGGTCGCCCGATCAGCCCAAGAACACGAGCTGGTAGCGCGGTTCGCAGACGCATTCGAGCGCGGAGATGTGGAACCGATCGTCGCGCTGCTGGCCGAGGACGCGTGGCTGACGATGCCTCCCGAGCCTCACGAGTACCAAGGCCACAACGCGATCAAGCAGGTCTACGGTGATGCCTTCGCGAGACGGGACAACCCCCACCGCCTCATTCCGACGCGGGCCAACTCCCAACCCGCGTTCGGCCAGTACGTCAAAGACCCACACACCGACGTCGGCCGCGCGCTCGGGCTGCTCGTGCTGACACTCGACGGCGACCGGATCTCGCACATCACCCGCTTCGCCGCGACCAGCGCCCTACCGCACTTCGGACTCCCTCGAACGATTCCGTGGTAGCAATCGCTCAGCGCGAGAACTCTCAGCGTTAGCGTGGTGACCCGGAACCAAGACTCGCGACCTGCGGCGTCGCGTCACCCTCCTCGACACGGGGACCACTTCCGACTTCCGGCATCGAACGGTTGCAGGGCGTGGGCGATGCCCTCGATGGCCGGTGGCGGTAGAGCGTGAAATAGTGGTATCGATCGAAGGAGCGAGATCTCGACGATCGGGACGCGGGCGCCGCGGTCGATAACGATTAGCCGCCGTATTGCCAGGAGTGTCGCCACGACCAGCAAGATGCCGACACCGACAAGCGCCGCGGTCGGGCTGAGGCGTTCGAGGAGCTTGTTGCCCTCCTTCCCCGAGAGGGTTTGGAGCACAAGTGTCGATTCGATCGGCCTTCGCGTGAGCGAGCCGATGGTGTCGCGTCGGGCAGGGGTTCCGTCAGGCTCGAGGCTCTTATGTTCTGGGCGGAGGCGGTAGCGACGGATAACCTCGCCGATGGTCTGGATGGGGACGGTGCCGGTGGCGAGTCGGTCGACATACTCACCGAGGAGGCTGGATTCTGCGGCGACGTCGATCGGCTGTCCGGTCGCCCGGTCATACCAGGGAAGGCTTGGCCACTGGGTCGGGTCGCGCTCGAAGGGCGCCGCGGGCTGCCTGCGAAACCAGCCGCCGCGTGACCGATGAGCCCTAAGCTTCCCCGCCGGATCCATTAGTCGCGTGGCCGGCCTGCGTTGTACCCGTCGAACCACTCGGCCGTGCGCGGTCCCGACAAGGTGAACCGCGTGACGGCGAAGCGCTCATGATCTCGGTTGTTGGCGGCTGGCCGATCGGACCGCGGGACGTGGCTGGGAGGCTTGTGTGGGGCTAGCACGTATATTCGGACAATGAGACTGCTCGGGCTCGCGGTGGTTGCTGTTGTCCTTCTCGTGACCTCTGCGGGTTGCCAGTCATCCAATCATCTGGCGGCAAATGCCAGTAGCGGCCAGACGCCGACAAGGAGCGGTCAGGTCTCGACACGCTCCGTCACGCAGCATCGCCGGCCAACGTCGGTTCGTTGGCGGCGAGGTCCGGCGCGCCCGGGTCCGGTGGGTGCAATCGCGAGCGGGAAAGGGCTACAGCTGTCGCTCGTAAAGCGCGCGTACAGTCAGATCCCCGGCGTCGAGCTCAGTGCCACGGCACCGCCCGACCCGGCCGGATCGGGCACGCGGCGGTTCCTGCTCGCCATGCACGACGGCACCGTCGACGCCGAAGAATTCATCGCCCCCGGCAAGCATGGACTTCAACTGGTCGCCCGAATGACCGGCCCGACCTTTCTACGCCCCGAGGGAGCGGCGTGCTGGACTGCCCTCCACCACTCAACCAAGCAATCGCTGCTCAAGCACCTCGATACCCCCGCGGGATCGTTAGGCCGCCTGGAGAAGGCAGACCCTCGGACGCTTCTCAACGTGGGCTACTGGTTTCCTGATGAAGGGAAGGCTCTGACCCTCCTGAGCAGCCGCGGTGCCCACGAGTTGGAGATCGAGACACACGACGCGTTCTGGTACCTCGCGGGAACCGCGAACCCTCCGCACCTCGCCCCCAAATCGTTTCTTTTCATCACGCCCGACCCCCGGAGCCACCGCA
Source organism: uncultured Actinomycetes bacterium (assembly GCA_963708365.1). Taxonomy (GTDB): domain Bacteria; phylum Actinomycetota; class Thermoleophilia; order Gaiellales; family JAICJC01; genus JAICJC01. Next base: position 92,724 of record CAVPSM010000001.1, on the reverse strand, counting down.
TTACCTCTATTCAGGTTCGCGCGCCCGAGTCGGCGGTCCGAGCCACCCTTGCCGTAAAGCCACTCGCCGCACGTCCGCTTATACCCCAACCGACTCCAATCTGTTGAGAGACGCTGGAGCCGCGTTACGGCTCGCACCTCTTCATGACCTCCCAACAGCCTTCCCCGGCCATCCTTGACAAAGGAGGTAGGTGGGTGAGGGTGAAGGGGTGTGAGGGCAGCTGTGTCAGATCCGCCAACGCTGGGCCTCGCCAAGGCTGGGGTAGCGGTGTGCTGACCTCGGTGCGCCGGCGACGGCTCTCCACCGCCCCAACGAACCGAGTTGCCCACTCCGGCGGCCGCTGCCTGCTCGGGAAGTAGAACCACGACGGGTACTCCGCATTCACCGGCTGATCGTACCGGCCAGCCAGCAGAACTTGCTGTTACGCGACTGTCTTTTCGGTGATGAAGCGGTGGATGGCTTCGTTGGCGTTGTCCTGAAATGACGGGTTGGCGAGGTCGGGGAAGATGTCCGCTTGGTTGACCAAGGGCCCCTTTAAGCTTGTTGGCCGCGCTGGCGTAGAACACGCCGCTAGACAAGGTCGGGTCGGTGACGCCGTCGACCAGTCGCTTTGCGCCATCCTCAAGTTTGTGGGAGATGCCTAGGGCGGGCATGACGTACTTGGCCGCTAGACGCAGCGGTAGGGCAACGCCGTTGGAGGCTTGGGTGCCGGAGGTGGCGCCGGGGCTCACGGTGATGAAGCGGCGGTCGGGATATTGGCGGGCCAGGTAGGCCATCCAGAGGGCCCCGATGTACTTGGCCTGCCCGAAGGCTAGGTTGAAGTCAGGTTTTCTGTTGGCGAAATAGCTGCCGTTGATCACGGTGGCGAGTTCATCGGCTGAGGTTGAGACAAAGGACGGCCGTTTCATCCGCAACTTCGGAAGTCCGCGGGCTGCTTCACTTCCGGCGAGGACCGCAACCTCGCCAAGCCGATCCTCGGCTAGGAGGCCTTCGAGGAGGACGACGTGGCCAAGGACGTTCGTCGCGAACACGGTGGTGACCCCGTCCGCGGTCAAGGCCATCGACTGCGGGCCAATGACACCGGCGTTCATGACCAGCGCGTCGACGGATCCGTTGATGCCGGCCAGGCCTGCGCGGACCGAGCTCCGGGTCGGCAACGTCCATGAGCACGATCTCGAAGATGTTCCGGCCGGTCTCCGCTTCGAGCTCGGCCTGTGCCGTGGTCGCCCGGTCTTGGTTCCGGCACGCCAGGTAGATGCGGGCGATCTCGGGACGTGATGCCAGTTGCCGGGCCACGTCCTTGCCGATTCCGGCGTTGCCGCCCGTGATCAACACGATTTTTCCTCGGAGTGTGCTCATCTGAATTGCCTCTCATCTTCTGTAGGTCCAGCCACGGTTGACTGAATGGCGCGGTCGGACGGCGGGGTGGATACGACGGCTCGGCCCTGCTGGGCCTGGCCCGGCACAGCGGCTTATTGCTTTCCGGCGGTAGCAGCTCCGAGGTGGGTTCATGAATGGATTATATAATCCAGTATGTCAGACATTCTATGGTATGTCAAAGCCATTTTTGCGGGTATACTTTCCCCGATGTCCTCAAGGGGTTCTGGTCGGCCGCGGTTGACGCGCAAGGGCGCCGTGACGCGCGCGCGGATCGTCGACGCCGCGGCGGAGCTGATCTTTCAGCAGGGCGTTGCCGGCACGACGATCGAGGAAGTGCGCGACGGTGCGCACGTGAGCAGCTCGCAGCTCTACCACTACTTCGAGGACAAGCCGGCGCTGGTTCGCGCAGTCATCGAGCGCCAAGCCGACAGGGCCATCGGCACGCAGGAGCGATTCGACCTGAGCAGCCTTGATGGCCTACGGGAGTGGCGCGATTTTGTGGTCGATCACTCCCGCGAAACGGGCGGGCGCGGCGGTTGTCCGATCGGCTCGCTCGGTCCCGCGCTCGCCGAGACGGAGCCCGAAGCCAGGGCACTGCTTGCGGCGTCCTTCAAACGCTGGGAGGCCAGCATCATGGCCGGTCTTCTGCGGATGCACGCGCTTGGCCGACTCGCACCCGAGGCCGATCCGCGCCAGCTCGCGCTGGCCTTGCTTGCCGCGCTTGAGGGCGGCCTTCTGCTCGCTCAGATCCAGCGCGACTCCGAACCTCTCGCGGCCGCGCTCGACGCGATGCTCACGCTCATCGCCACCCTCAGCAGCACCACGAGCACGTCGCTCGACCGCTGAGCCCTCGGACCGACGACCTAGGGGAAGGCGTCCCGGAGCGTGTAGTGCCAGATCACTCAAACTGGATTGTACGAGCCATCTATGTGAGAGTCGGCGCCCGTAGAAATGGATTGTGTGTTCCAATTTCTGAAGGGATGTCGACAATGGATCTGAAGGACAAACGGGTTTTGATCACCGGTGGCACGTCGGGGGATGGGTATCGCCACCGCACTGGCGATGGCCGAGAAGGGCGCGTCGGTGATCATCACCGGCCGCGACGAGACCCGCGGCGCGGGCACCGTGGAGGAGATCCGCGCGGGTGGACGCGATGCGCAGTTCATCGCCGCGGATTTCTCGGAGCTGTCTGAGGTGGGGCGCGTCGCCGACGCGGCAGGCGAGATTGATGTCCTTGTCAACCTTGCCGGCGTTGCCTCCATGGGAGCGACGGCTGACACCGGCGAGACGGCGTTCGACGGTCTGTTCCCTATCAACGTCAAGGCGCCGTTCTTCCTGGTCGCCGCGCTCGCCCCGAAGATCGCCGCCCGCGGCGGCGGATCGATCATCAACGTCTCCACGATGGTCGCGAGCGATGGCCAGCCAGGCTTGGGTGCCTACGGCGCGTCGCGCGCGGCGATCGAGCTGCTCACCAAGGCGTGGGCCGCCGAATACGGGCCGCAGAACGTCCAGGTCAACGCGGTCGCTCCCGGTCCGACGTTGACGCCGGCAGTGGAGCCGAGGTTGGCGATGGCCACCGAGTTTGCCAAGCAGATTCCGCTCGGTCGGGTCGCTGACCTGCACGAGCTGTCCGACGTCATCACGTTCCTCGCGACTCCGGCAGCTGGCTACATTGGCGGCGCGATCATCCACGTCGACGGCGGACGCACCGCCGTCTGAGAGCGAGATGATCCTGGTCACCACTCCCGGCAACATTCGGCCCGAAGCCACTCGCCCCGCTCACGATCCTGCTCGCCCGCAACCCGGACAAGGTCGCCGGGTTGCGGGTCGGTGGCGGAGATCGCAGCCCTGATCGGCGCCGGCGAGCCGCGCTTGGACATCAGCGAGCGCGAGCTTCTGAGGGACACCCCGGCGATCCACGGACGCGCCGGGGCCGGCGACCTGCGCGGCCGCGTGGTCCTGATTCCGGAGGGCTGAGCTATGGCTACGACTACACCTGCACCCGCTGAGCGCGAGCACGGGCATCCCGGCATCTGACGATCGAGCGCATGAGGGAGTGTCGGATCGTGTCCAGCTTTGGAGCCGCCAGCCAGCTAGCCCACACTCTCGACCTGTTGCGAACGGTGCGCCGGCAGGTGGTAGCTGTCGCGCTTTTGGTAGTTGCGGCGGGGGTTTGGCGGCTTTCGCCACTGCATGAGCCGGAGCCATTCACGCTCGCGACGATCGTGGCCGGGTTTCGGCGACTCTCGCGGTCGAACGGGTTTTTGCCTGGGCGGAACGGGAGGAAGCAGACCACTACGCAGGCGAGTTGATCCTCGCCGGATTCTGCAAGACGACGCGGCAGACACCGATCGGCCGCGCTGTCGCGCGACGACTGGCACGGCTCGAGACGCCGCGCGCGCGGGCCGCCCTTGCTCAGGGTCTGCGCTGGCGCATCAGGCTCGCCAACGGCTGGATGCGACCGTCACCCGGCTACGTGCGGGCGACCTCCTACCCGCCCCTCACCCCAGCACAACGATTGGTCTTTCGAGAGGACAGCGAGCTGATCGCCGCCATCGCCACTCGCATCGAACAAGAGCCCGCCGATCCCCGCGCGCTCATCATCGCCCAGCGCCTAATCACGCTCCCGCAGACTCGCGACCCAACCCGTCGCGTCTCCCGCGAAGCCGACGATGTCCGCACCCAACTTGAGACGGTGCGAATCCTGATCGACACACCACCGGCTTCCTTGACGCAGAGCTCTTCCCCGGGGGGATGAAGTACGGCTCCAAATTTGGCCGCCTGCGCGGACCCAGACCGCTAAGACGACCTAGCTGCCCAGCCTCCCCAAGGCGGAGTCACCGGGCAAGCGTTGACCCATCAAATGACGGTGCAACACCGTCGGTGGGCCTCTATGCTCGCCCTATGCCGGATGCGAGCGCCTATGCCTGAAGGGCTGTCTGGATCTGAGGTCGGGAAGGAGATCGCAGAACACGCCAAGCACGGCGCCGAAGGTGACGACGATGGCCATCATCGTGCGCACTGGGTCACGATCAGCGAGGCGATCCTGCTCTCCGTCGTCGCGATCGTCGCCGCCTACTCCGGGTACTCGGCGGCGCAGTGGAGCACGCACTCGTCGGTCTTGCTCGCTTCGGCTTCTGCCGAACGCACCAAGGCCAACCGTGCGGACCTGGAGTCCCTCGCCCAGCGCAACTTCGACTCCTCCACCTTCAACACATGGTTCACCGCGTACATCGCCGGCAACAAGCGTGGCATGACGCTCGCCAAGCGGCGCTTCTCGCCCGCCTTTCGGGTCGCGTTCAACGCCTGGTGGGCGACCAACCCGACCACCAACAGGCACGCGCCCCCCGGCCCCACCTACATGCCGGAGTACCGTCAGCCCCAACTGATCGCGGCGCACGCCGATGACGCCAGAGCCGATGCGTTCTTCGCGCTGGGCGCCGCCGCCGGCGCGACGTCCGACAAGTACGTGCGCATCACCGTCTACCTCGCAACCGTGCTCTTCCTGATCGGGATCAGCGGACACTTTCCCGTACTCACAGCACGATACGGACTGGTCGCACTCGGCGTCATACTGGTCGTGTTCTCCGTGATCCAACTCCTCGGCCTCCCCCGCCCTCCCGGATAGCGCCTCGCGAACCCGCGACCCCGCTCTCGACCATCGCTTCCAGTAATTGGTCGCGGGTGGGTATGCCCTCGGTGTCGAGCGGGGGCTCGGTGGGGTCTCCAACGGTTTTTCGTGCCCGTTCGGTCACCGCCGCGTTCAGTTCGAGGTTGGCGGCTGGGTCGAGCTGTAAGTCCCACCGGTAAACGGCGCGGTAGACCTCCGCGTCGTGGTCTGCGGCGGGGAGGAGCACGCCGTCGATGAGTCCGATGCCCGTGTTCATTGTGTCCCAGCGCGGTTCGGCTCGAAGGACACCGTCGCGGGCGCGATTCCGTGCGACTGAGTACGTGTAGCGTCCTTCCAGTTCCTTGTCCACGGCGGCGGCGAGGGAGAGCGCCTGAGCCTCGGCATCGGTGGCGTGCTCGGTGATCGCGTCGGACACTGCCGCCGCTGCCATCAGCGCGTTGCCGCACCCCCACGCGTACAGCGAGTCGGTCTGGCAGCGGGCATCGCCGATCACGTGCACTCCCAGCGCTAATGGCCGATCGTCCTCGACGAATCGTCGCAGGGTGTTGCGCTCGTTGCCCATCACGTCCACCCCAGGGGTGATCGGCTGTGATCGCTCCGGGGCGATCCACTCCTGCCACTCGGGCATCGCCGCTGCGGCCGCCATCCAGGTTGCCTCGTCGCGCAGTTGTTTCAGCGGTTGGTCCGAGACGGGGACTGCGATCTCGCATGCGAAGGTGTGGTTGTCGGCGCCCCATACCTCATAGAGGAGGTAGCCGGGGTCGCGGTGGATTGTCGGACCGGTATCGATCCGCGCGTCGTCATCGTCTGCGGCGAGCGTCCGGAAGTAGCGGGTGTAGCACGCCGATCCGCAGCTTTCCGACTGCTCGTTAGGAGTGGTCGCTCCGATCGCCTTGAACCAGCGCGCGACCGGCACCGAGCGGCCGCCGGACACAACCACGACATCGGCGGTGATCGCCCCACCCGAGGTGGCGACGCCGGTAACCCGAGGAACGTCGCGTGGCCGTGGCGGATCGGCCAGCAGGCCTTGCACACGGCATCCGGCTCGTACCTGTACGGTCGGCTCCGCCTCCGCTGCCCGTCGAAGCACGGCCTCCACAACCGGTCGCCGCGCTCGCACGATGAACAGCTCGGCGTCCTGCGGCACTCGCTCCACGCCGTCGGCCATCCACATCGTCATGTCAAGCTCGGGCACGCCGGCGGCCAGCACCGCGTCGAGCACGTCGGGCAGGCGCTGGCGCAACTCCCGCCGAAAGCCCGCCAGGAACGAATGCCCCAGCCGTGCCTGCGGGGTACCCGGCCGCCGCCACCCCGTCCACGCATCATCCGCGCTCAACGGCGCCGGCGCCGGGTCGCGCTCACACACCAACACCTCGTGACCCCCACGACCAAGCAGGAGCGCCACGCTGAGGCCGCCAATCCCACCTCCCACCACCACAATCCGCGCCATTCACCCACTCCTTGAGAGCCCGCTTGGCACGAAGGCACCCACTCGTAACACGCGACTCTAACGGCGTTTCGAGGCGCGTGTCCGAGGCCGAGCCTCAGGAGGCCAGTGGAGGTGTCGAGAACAGATTCATCCGATCCATCGAGGAGGAGCCCCCCTTGAACAAGCGCATGACTGCCGTAGTGATGACGGCGCTGGCACTGATCGTCCCGACAACCGCATCGGCGCATCCCTACCAGCACGCCACCGCTGCGACCACGCTCGTCCCGGCCAAGTCGTGCGGTTCCGGCTACGTCAAGGGGACGATCGGCGGCGTCGTGAAATGCCTTCGAGCGGGCGAATACTGCTCCCTGCACTACAAGCAGCAGTACCTCAAGTACGGGTTCACCTGCTCCGGGAATCCGGCTCGGCTGCATCACCGGTGAGCTGCACGACGCCGTCGACGATTCGCGGTAGGGTCGGGCAGTGAGGTGTTCCCGCTGTGGGACAGAATTGGCGTCGGGCACGAAGTTCTGCCCGGAGTGCGGACTGGCCGTTTCGAAGGACGAGGCGGCGCCGGCCGTAGAGACCGCGCCCGCGACACCGAAGGCGGCGGCCGCTCTGGCTCAGCAGGCGGCCGTCACGTCTCTCCCTATCCCTCCTGAGAATGGTGTGCGCGGGTGGCTGAATCGGCGCAAGGCGGAGCACGACGAGCGGAAGGTCGAGGACGATCGCTACCGAGCTGCGCTGGCCAAAATCCGGGGTGGGGACGACTCGACTGAGACGCTGACGGAGCTTCGTGCGTTGGCGGATCCGCGCCATCGGAACGACGCGCATGCGGCGCTTCTTGCCTTTTCAGACGGACTGCTCGCGGACGATCTGCTCTCCCCGACGGAAGAGGAGCGCTGGGAGGAGGTCGGTGACGCGCTTGGGGTTACCCAGGCCGATCTGAACCGGCCTGAGTTCAAAGGGTTGCTCGTGCGCCTGACGATCGCCCGCATCAACGACGGACGGCTTCCCGAGGTGCCCTCCGGCCAAGCCCACCTGATGGCCAAGCGCGGCGAGATCGTCCATTTAGAGACCGGCGCGGCGCTGATGAAGGAGGTCATCGAGCGCGAGTTTCGCGGGGGGTCTCGCGGCGTCAGCGTCCCGATCGCGAAAGGCGTCCGGTTCCGAACCGGCTCGTTCCGCGGGAAGAGCGTGGTGGTCGGATCGCATTTGGAGGCCGCAGACACCGGCATCATCTCCGTCTCATCAAAGCGGGTCGTGTTCATGGGCACCCGGAAGACGATCGACACCCCATATGCCAAACTCGTCAGCCTGGACGGATACTCCGACGGGATCCGGATCCATGCATCAAATCGGCAAACCGCGCCGCTCTTCAAGATCCCGGTCGGCGGTCAGGTCGTCGCCGCAGCTATCCAGGCTGCCGCTCAACGCGAAACGTGACCTCGGCGGCGACGGCTTACGACATCGGTCAAGCGAGGTATACGGGCGCGCGGAGCTTGAGGAACTGCGGACCGAGGCGGCGCGACTCCGGCTGACTTGTGGACGACGTCACCGATCAACACGGCGCCCGTGGTCAAACCGCCGCCCCGAGGCCCGGCAGGTACGTGAGCATCTCGCGGCCCTGATCGTCAAAACCCAGCGCCCGCGGAGCATCGACGAAGCCGACATCCTCCAAGTGCCGCAACAATGCTGTACGTGCTCTCAGAGGCAGCGGAGAGGGCTCGGCAAGCTTGCGGAGCTTCGCACTGCCGGTGTCCCTAGTAGCTTCGAAAACCAATGCTGAGCCGAAAGCGGTGATCCGGCCGCAACCCGGGTGTTGTTCGTCGCGGAGTACTTTGAGTCGGCCGCGTCGAACATCGAGGAGATACCGAACGAATTCTGGGCGCATTGACTCGGCACAGCTGTGCCGTGGCGCGCGCGCCCGCGGCAGATCGAGCCTCGGAACCTCCAGCCCACTGCACGCGAGCGCTCCCTCTCACCCGAGCCGGCTCAAGGCGTCTCGTCGAGGGCGATGCCTGTTTGGTATGCGAAGACGACGGCCTGCACCCGATCTCGGAGGTCGAGTTTCTGGAGGATGTGCGTGATGTGAGTTTTGACCGTGGTTTCGCTGATGTAGAGCTCCTGGCCGATTTCGGCGTTGGACAGGCCACGTGCTACCAGACGGAAGACCTCGAGTTCACGTTCGGTCAGGTCATCGAGCGTCTTGGGCGGCGTCGGGCGCGGCGCGCGTGTGTAGTGCTGGATCACCCGTTTCGTGACGGCGGGGGACAGGAGTGCTTCGCCGGCCGCAACGGTGCGGATGGCTGCGAGCAGCTGCTCGGGCGGGTCGTCCTTCAGGACGAAGCCGCTCGCCCCGGCGCGAAGCGCCTCGTAGATGTACTCGTCGAGGTCGAACGTCGTCAGGATGAGGATCCGGACGCCGGTGTCGGCGGCGAGGATCCGCCGCGTTGCCTCGAGGCCGTCGAGCTCGGGCATGCGGATGTCCATCAGCACGACCGTCGGCGAGAACCGCCGCGCCTTGTCGACTGCCTCGAGCCCGTTGCTGGCCTCGGCGACCACCTCGATGTCCGCCTCATCGGATAGCAGCATGCGAAAGCCCGCGCGGACCATCGACTGGTCGTCGACGACAAGTACGCGGATGCTCATGCGACCTGATGCTCGACCGGTAGCTGCGCGTTGAGGACGAAGCCGCCGTCCGGGGCGCGCCCGGCTGACATGTCTCCGCCGTAGATCTTGACCCGTTCGCGGATGCCGACAAGCCCGTGGCCGAGCCCGTCGCCCGCTGCCATGCTCTTGCCGTCGTCGCGCACCTCGAGCTCCACGCGGTTCGGGCGGTAGCGGACGGTCACGTCCGCCTGTGTCGCCTGGGCATGCTTGAGTGCGTTCGTAAGTCCTTCCTGAACGATCCGGTAGGACGAGAGCTCGATGGCGCGCGGGAGCGGGTGGCGGTCGCCGTCGAAGTGGAGCTGCACGGGAAGCCCTGCGCGCCCGACGTCTTCGGCGAGCGCCTCGAGGCCGTCGAGGCCCGGTTGCGGCGTCAGGTCGATGCTGTCACCGTCGCGGCGCATCGCTCCAAGCAGGAGACGCATCTCGGAGAGCGCCGCGCGACCTGCCCCTTCGACGCGGCCGAGAGCATCCTTGTTCTCGACCAGCGCCTCGGGCAGCTTGTGGCGCACGGCGCCGACCTGGAGCACCATCACGCTGACGGCATGCGCGACGATGTCGTGCAGCTCGCGGGCGATGCGCGCTCGCTCTTCGGCAACCGCGATCCGAGCGGCGGCCTCTCGTTCCCGCTCGGCAAGTATCGCTCGCATCTCCGCTGCCTCGCGCTGATGTTCGGCCAGGCTTGCCCGCATCTCGGCCGCCTCGGCCTGCTGTGACCGTTCACGCATCGCGTATCCCGCGATCCAGGCGACGACGAACCGGAGTGGGATGAAGATCGAGGTCGCTGGCCGACTGTGTGCCGGGGATGTTCGCGACCACGACCACGATCGAGCCGACCACGACCGCCAGGCCGACCCCCGCCTTCCGGTCGTCACGCAGGTTGCCGAGCAAGAAAGCGGCGGCCAACCCCACCACACCGAGGCTGCCGACGAACGGGATCAGCAGCCCGTTCACATACGTGAGTCCGGCGGCGATCAGCCAGTAGGCGGCCGGCGCGGCAAACGGAAAGCGTCGGCGTGCCAGAAGCGGCGCCACGAGGATCGCCACCGCCGGCATCGATACCCAGAGCGACATGTCCGGTGCGCCGGGCAGGTTTCGGCCGACGACCAGTTCGAGCATGCCGGCGATTCCCATAACCGCCATCAGCAGCTCGAACCAGTACTCGTATGCGGTGTTCCGGATTCGCGTCACGCGTTGAACCTACTGCAGATCCGGCCGCCCCGCCTCCTACCCAAGTAGGAGCCGGAATCGTCGCTGCGGACGAGGTCGAATCCGACCTCCCGACGATGCGCCCGGCACTCCCGCAGCCATAGCGTCAGACATGTTCACAAGCCACGAAGGAGGAACACGATGACAACGTCACTCGCACCCTCACCGGCCGACCAGGCGCCCGCAAAGGTCGCCATCCCGCAGTACGGGATCCGGCGAATCCTCGCGGTATGGGCGGCGGCCGCGCTGCCGATGGGGGCACTGGCCTGGATCGTCGCCCCTGCCCTCAAGAACAGCTTCGCCGGCACGGGAAGTGTGCAGATGGCAAAGGCGCTGTTCGTGTGCCTCACCGCCGGCCTGGTCTGGCAGTTCATCATGGTCGTCGCGTTGCTCCGGCGTGAACAGGGCACGCTTCGATGGTCGACCACGCGCGAAGCGCTCTGGCTTCGCTCACCGCAGAGCCCGCGCAGCGGCCGCGTCGGCGGCAGGATCTGGCTGATCCTCGTCCCGCTGATGCTCGTAGCTACCGTCGTCGACGGCGTTCCATTTGTGAGCGGCCCCAGCAACCGAGACTTCGGGACGTTCCTCGGTTCACACGCCGGCCATGCATTCCTGAGCGGCGCCTGGGGTTGGTACGCACTGATCCTGGCGTTGTTGCTGTTCAACACCGTGCTGGGCGAGGAGCTGCTCTTCCGCGGGTTCCTGCTCCCACGCATGAACCGTGCCTTCGGCCGCGGCGACTGGCTCGCCAACGGCGTCCTGTTCTCTCTATACCACCTGCACGAGCCGTGGGCGATGCCGTCCGCACTGCTCGACACGTTCATCTACGCCTACCCCACCAAGCGCTACCGAAGCGCATGGATCGGCATCGCCGTCCACAGCGCCTCAAGCGTGTTCCTCGCAATCGTCATCCTCACGCTCGTCGCCTGACATCGGGACACAACGAGATGAGGTTGGGCCGGGCACCAACCCGGCCCAACCTCATCTGGCGTCCTCAAGCCCGGAGACGCCCTCCGCTCCGCGCACCGCACCGCGCCACTGGATCGGTCCGCTCCGCGCAGCCGCCGATCCTCGCCTTCCGCGGTCAGCGCTATGGTCGCTTCATGCGGGTCGCAGCGCTCTATGACATCCACGGCAATGTGCCGGCCCTCCAGTCAGCGCTGGCCGATGTTGCCTCCGCGGGCGTTGATGTGGTCCTGATCGGTGGCGATGTCGCCGAGGGCCCCCAGCCGGTGGAGACGCTCGACCTGCTGGAGTCGGTTGACATCCCGCTTCGCTGGATCAGAGGCAACTGTGACCGAGAACCGAGCGAGTGGGTGGCCGAGCGCCTGGGCGAGCGGCGTGTGGCATGGCTGGCCGCGCTGCCGCCGACCGACCGGGTCGACGTCCGCGGCCTGGGGCCGGTGCTCTTCTGCCACGGCTCGCCGCGCAGCGACGAGGACATCGTCACGGCCGTCTCGGACACCGACCGGGTGGCTCCGATGCTGGCCGGTGTCGAGGAGGCGATGGTCGTGTCTGGCCACACCCATGTCCAGTTCGACCGGTCGGTCGCCGGCCACCGGCTGATCAACGCCGGCAGCATCGGGATGCCCTATCAGGGCGTCGCCGGCCGCGCGTTCTGGACACTCCTCGGGCCGGGCCTCGAGCCGCGCACCAGCGCCTTCGACGCCGACGCCTTCACGTCGATCGTGCGCTCGACGGGCTATCCCCACCCGGAGTGGTTCGAGGTCGAGACGGCCGAGGACGCTGCGGAGGAGTACGAGCAGATGGCGCGCGATCAAGCCGCCGGCTCGTGAGACGTTCGACGACGTAGACCGAGCGTTAGGCTTTGCACCTCGCGGGGACTCCCCAACAGCCTTCCCCGGCCATCCTTGACTCCGTCCGACCCCTCTGCAACACTGTGACCCGAACACACGTTCGACCCCAGGAGGGCGGCGATGGATCTGTCCCAGCGGCAGAAGGAGATTCTCGACTTCGTGAACACCCACGTGGATGCCCACGGGTATCCGCCGACGGTGCGCGAGATCGGCCAGGCGGTCGGCCTGACCTCGCCGTCCACCGTGCACGCGCATTTGGCGAAGCTGGAGAGCCTCGGGCTCATCCGGCGTGACGCCACCAAGCCGCGCGCGCTCGAGGTGATCGAAGGCGGTCGCTCGCGCCGCGCGCCGGTCGCCAACCCTGTTCCGGTAGCGCCTGTCGGGGCGACGGTGCTTCCGCTCGTCGGTCAGGTGGCCGCCGGCTCGCCGGTCGTCGCCGAAGACCAGGTGGAGGAATACCTGCCCCTGCCCGACCAGTTCTGCCGTGATGCCGACTTCGTGCTCGCCGTGCGCGGCGACAGCATGATCAAAGCAGGCATCCTCGACGGCGACTACGTGGTCGTTCGCCGTCAGTCCGACGCCCGCGACGGCGAGATCGTCGTCGCCCTGGTGGGCGACGAGGACGCGACGGTGAAGCGCTTCTTCCGTGAGAACGGTCGGGTTCGGCTGCAGCCGGAGAACGACGCGCTCGAGCCGATGTTCCCCGAGCAGGTCTCGATCCTGGGGAGCGTCCAGGCGGTGTTCAGGCGGCTGTGACCATGGCCCTCACCCGTCCAGGCCCCGATGGCCAGATGCTCGAGGACATCATCCTGGCGGCGCTCGCCGCCGGACGGGTGCGCCAGGCCGGCCGTCGACCCACTTGTCCGGTCTGCGGCGACGCGATGTGGACGTTCGACCGTGAGGGCAAGAACACGGAGCTCTGCTGCAGCGGCTGCGGGTCGCGGCTTGCGGACGCCGAAGACGCGGCCGAACATCCGCTGCGCCTGATCGCCTGACTCCGCGCGCACCCGAGGAACCATCGGGCTACGCGTGCGACGGCTGCAACAATCGAGAGGTGCGCCTGACCCGCCGCCAGATGCTCGTCTCCGGGTCGATGCTGCTCGCGAGCGCCTGCACACGGCCGGGGAGCAGTTCGGCTCCGCAGCGCTTCGGCTCGCGACTCTCGGGGCCGAACGTGCAGGTGCTCGACCGTCACCTCGTCCTCGCGCTCCCGAACGGGGCCGTCGACCCGACTACAGTCTCGTCGTTCGTCGGCGAGTTCGGCGTGACGACGAGCGTCGTCCGGGGCCACTTGAACGACGTGACCGACGTGGGGGCGGCGGACGTCACGCTGGTCGACGACGAGACGCTCGCGAGCCTCGTCACGCGCAAGCTCGTCGAGCCGATCGACCGCAGCCTGGTCGAGAACCGCAAGCTGCTGGTCTCGCCGTTCGACAACCCGCCGTACGACCACGGCAACCATCACGGCGTCGCCAAGGACTACGTGTGTGCCGGGTTCGCTGTCTCGACAACCGCCGCGCCGTCAGCCCCTTCGACGTGGCGCGGCTTCTTCCACCTCGCGGGGACGCTGCCCAACCGCGTCGCCGTCCCGCCAGACCGCGACATGGTGATCGGCGCCGCGCTCACCGCCGCCGGTCACGACTGGAACACGTCGTCGAGCTCCGACATCTCCGACGCCGCCGACATCCTGCTGCCCCTGCGCAACGCACTCGTGATCGACGGGACAGTCGCTCGGCGTGACCTGCCGGCGCCGCTTGCCGCCGCGATGTGCCTCGGCGAGGGCTTCGTCACCCCGCCCGCGAATGTGCGCTTCGTCATCCCGGCCGAGGGCACCCTCGCCCGCGCCCGCTGCTATTGCATCCCGGTCTACGCGCCCGACCCGGTGTCGGCACACGCGTGGCTGAACCACACGCTCGAACCGTCCATCGCCGCCGCCGAGACCCGCTTCACACAGCGTGCGACGCCGGTCGGCCCGGCCGTGTACCAGCTGCCCGCGTCGATGCTCGCGAACGAGGCCGTCTTCCCTCCCGCGCTGCCGCAGACGCCGCTCACGTTCACCAGCCTGAGCGCGCAGGGGATCGCCCTGCGTCAGCAGCTGTGGACGGAACTGCTGGCCGACCGCCACCGCCGAATCCGGCGCGGTAGACTCCGCCGGCCGATCAGGCAGTCGCGGCGCCTTCGCGCGTCGAGGAAAGTCGGGACACCGCAGGGCAAGGGTGCCGGGTAACGCCCGGACGGGGAAACCCGATGGAAAGCGCAACAGAGAGCAGACCGCCGACCGGCGCCCTCGGGCGTCGCGGCAAGGGTGAAACGGTGGTGCAAGAGACCACCAGCGCCCGCGGAGACGCGGGCGGCTAGGCAAGCCCCACCCGGTGCAACGCCAAACGGAGCGATGACGCGGCCCGCCGAGCTCCAGGTAGGCGGCGTGAGCCGGCCGGCAACGGCTGGCCCAGATGGATGACTGCCCCCGACAGAATCCCGCTTAGAGATCGGCTAAAGGAAAGCCCTGCTTTGCAGGGCTTTCCCACTCCTGGGGGAGCTCGGAGCATCACCGAGGCATCACGAGATCGGCTTCGATGGCCCGTTTCGAGCCCGTGCTGCCCACGAGAACTGCGTGGTTGCGCGGAAAGCGTTTCCGTAGCCGTGTCCGGCGTAAGCCGGACGCTTACAACGCGGCAGCGACGACCGTGGGGCTTGCCGACCTGCGTGCGCCGGGCTGCCGGGTTTGAAGGCCGGGCGGGTTCAACTCAACGAGTCGGTTTGAGCGGGGTCTGCGCCCTCGAGGGCGCCCTCGGTGAACGAGCGTCAGTCGGTGGCGTGCGCCGCGCCGGCCTGCTCGGGCGTTGCTGTCCAGCTGCCGAGCAGGTTGAGTGCCTCGGCGGACTTGGAGCCCGGTTCGGCGGTGTTGATGAAGATCGTGAGGCCGGCGTCGGCGGGGAGATCCATCCTCTCGAAGTCGAGGTGGAGGTCGCCGACCAGCGGGTGGTGGAGGTGTTTGACGCCTGTCTGGTGGAAGCGGACGTTGTGGGCGGCCCAGCGGATGCGAAACTCTGCGCTTTGCGTCGAGAGCTTGCCGACGAGGTCGGACAGGGCGCGGTCGTAGGGGTTGCGGCCGGCTTCGGAGCGCAGGGCGGCGACGATGTCAGTGGCTGCGCTTTCCCAGTCGAGGTAGAAGCTGGTCGCCCGAGGGTCGAGGAAGACGAATCGGGCGCTGTTCACGGGCCGGGTTGGGTCGACGTACATCTCGGAGTAGAGCGCACGCCCAAGCGCGTTGGCGGCGAGGATGTCCAGCTGGCCGTTCCCCAGCAGGGCCGGCGAGGTGAACGTGTCGAGGATGCGCTGCACGCTTGGCCGCACGCGTTGCTTGGTGGGGCGGCGACGTGGGGTGGCCGTCCTCTGGGCTGCACGTGCGAGATCGAACAGGTGTGCTTGCTCTGCGTCGTCGAGTTGCAGCGCTCGTGCCAGCCCGGCCAGGACCGGCTCTGAGACTCCGCTGAGGTTGCCTCGCTCAAGGCGGGTGTAGTAGTCGACGCTCATGCCGGCGAGCGTCGCGACTTCTTCGCGGCGGAGTCCGGGTACGCGCCGGTTGTCGCTGTACCAGGACAGGCCCGCCTGCTGAGGCGTGATCCTGGCGCGCCTCGAGGTCAAGAACTCACGGGTCTCGGTCGTGATGTCCACACACGCAGGGTAGTGCCGACGCCGACGGCCTGGGGGGTAATGCCGGTACCTGGGTCAAGCGAGCCTGTCACGCGTCGCCGTGGCCTGCTTCCATCCGGATACCGAGGAGTTCGCGACCCGCGCGCTCCAGACAGGCAGCAAAGCAGAACGAGAGGACGTGAGTGACATGAGTGCGCAGAAGGTGTGGTTCATCACCGGCGCCGGCCGCGGCATGGGCGTCGAGATCGCGAAGGCGGCGCTGGCCGGCGGTAACGCCGTCGTCGCCACCGGCCGCAACACCGACACCGTCCGCCGAGCCCTCAACGAGTCGGACGACCTCCTGATCGTCAAGCTCGACATCACCAGTCGGCAGGACGCCGAGTCGGCGGTCAAGGCAGCCGTCGACCGCTTCGGACGTATCGACGTGCTGGTCAACAACGCCGCTAACTTCTACGCCGGCTACTTCGAGGAGCTGACCCCCGAGCAAATGGAGCGACAGCTCACGACCAGCCTCATGGGTCCGATGAACGTCACCCGCGCCGTCCTGCCGTCATGCGCAGGCAGCGCTCGGGACACGTCATCACGATCTCCTCATCGGCAGGGCTGGCCGGCTTTGAGTACGGCACCGCCTACGCCGCATCGAAGTTCGGCGTGGATGGCTGGATGGAATCGCTCGCCCCTGAGGTCGAGCCGTTCGGCATCCACACGACCATCGTCAACCCCGGGTTCTTCCGCACCGAGCTCCTGACCCAGGAGTCGACCAACTACGCCACGCCGTCGATCGCCGACTACGCCGAGCGAAACACTGCCCAGCGCGAGTTCTGGGAGAGCCAGAACGGCCGGCAGATGGGCGACCCGGCCAAGCTCGCCCAGGCGCTACTGACCATCGCCGACGAAGAGCACCCACCGCGCCGCTTCATCGCCGGCGCCGACGCCATCGCCACCGCCGAGCAGCAGATCGCCACGCTGCAGCAGCAGATCGACGCCTACCGCGAACTGTCCTCATCGCTGGCTGTCGAGACGGCCGCGGCTTCGACCTGAGTGACCACGTCATCGATCCCAGAAACGGAGCACAACTCTCATGAAACACACTTCCCTAGGCGGACTTGACGTCTCCCGGATCGGACTCGGCACGATGGCGATGTCCGGCTACTACCTCGACCCGGAAAGCAGCGACGCCGAGTCAATCCGCACCATCCAGCGAGCACTCGAACTGGGCGTCACGCTCATCGACACCGCCGAGATCTACGGCCCATACGCGAACGAGGAGCTCGTCGGCCGCGCCCTCAAGGGACGCCGCGACGATGTCGTGGTGGCGACGAAGTTCGGGTTCGTCTCCCACGCCGGCGGAGGCGCCGGGGTGCTCGACAGCAGCCCGGCGAACATCCGCACCGCCGTCGAGGGCTCCCTGAAGCGACTGGGCACCGACCACATCGACCTCTACTACCAGCACCGAGTCGACCCCAACACCCCCATCGAGGACACCGTCGGCGCCCTCGCCGAGCTGGTCGCCGCAGGAAAGGTCCTGCACATCGGCCTGTCCGAGGCCAGTCCCGCAACAATCCGCCGTGCCCACGCCGTACACCCGATCACCGCGCTGCAGACCGAATACTCCCTCTGGACGCGCGACCCAGAGGCCGAGCTGCTACCGCTACTACGCGAGCTGGGCATCGGGTTTGTGCCCTACTCACCGCTCGGACACGGCTTCCTCACCGGGACGATCAGCTCCCCGGAAGAGCTCGCCGACGACGACTGGCGCAAGACCAACCCGCGCTTCACCCCGGGCAACTTCGAAAAGAACCTGCGCATCGTCGACGAGGTCCGAGCAGTCGCTGCCGAGCTCGAAGCCACACCGGCGCAGGTCGCGCTTGCCTGGCTGCTCGCACAAGGCTCAGACATCGCCCCCATCCCCGGCACCAAGCGCGTCTCCCGCGTCGAGGAGAACACGGCAGCCGACGCCATCGAGCTAAGCGGCGAGCAGATCCAACGGCTCAACGACCTCACCCCGGCCACCGGCGAGCGCCACGAAGAGGCGAACATGGCCACCGTCGAGCGCTGACCACCTCATGGGTGGCGTCCCCGGCGGACGCCCGGTTTTGGGCCGGTCTTCTCAAGGCACGCCCGGTCGACGCTTCGACACCGACATCAGCCGTCCTGAGCGAAGCGACCAGGACGGCACACCAAGAACGAGATCCAGCGTCCCGACATGACGAACGGGTCAACCATGACCTTTCTGGATAGCGGAGCGGCGCAGGAGTCGAACCTACCAACGCATGGGTTTGATGCGCTTGCCGGTTTTGAAGGCCGGGGTGGGTTCGGCTCAGCGATGCGGTTTGGACAGGGTCTGCGCCCCCGATCGCGCCCTCCCCGCGGATTTCTCAGCCCGGGCAGCGTCACCTCCGGACCGCTCGCGCGCCTCTTCGCCGTTCGAGATCCGCGATTGCGGCAGGAGGCTCCCGGTCAAGCGGCATGTTGTCTTGATCGAGGACACCATCTAGCAAATCGGCTGGATCTGGCCGCAGGGCCTGGAACAATGGGTCAAAGTCGGTCTGTGCTGGGCCGTGCTCGGCGACGAGCTCAAGAGACTTGCGGTTGGCGGCTTCGGAGGTGAGGCTTGCGATGAGGACTTGGGCGATTTGGGCGCGGGAGACGACGCCGTCGGAGGGGTCGCCCGCCCAGCGGCGGTCACCTTGCAGCATCACGAGGCGCTGCTGGTCGGGCTGGTTGTAGTCGAACCAGCCGGGACGTACGATCGTGTATGGCAGACCGCTGGCGCGTACCAGACGTTCTCCGCGGCGCTTCCAGTCGTGCCCTGGGGTGTGTTTGGTCACGCCGATCGCCGGCACGAGGTCAACCTCAGGTCTCGGCAGACTTTCCAGCGTGGTCGGTGGGTGGAGTGGTGAGCGGTGTGGCGGTCGCGTTCTTGGGTAGGTGCTGGTCGTGGGGTGGCTCTGACGCGGTGTTGTGGCCGTCGCCGGGCCAGGGTGCGAGGAGGAGCAGCAGTCGTGCGTCTTGGATGCCGTGGAGGGAGTGGCGCTCGCCGGGGTCGAATGTGACCAGTGTTCCGGTGTCGCACTCGATTGTCTCTTGGCTGGTCTTGATCGAGACTCGGCCCGAGATCACCTGCACCACGGCGCGCTCCCGGACGTGATGTTCCCCTAGGTCGTGTCCGCTTTGAAGGTCGAGGACAACTGCTCGGCACTCGGGCGATGAGAACAGGACGCGCGGCTTTTGGTGGCCGACTGTTGGGATCCGCGGCGCGTCGGCCCCGGGCTCGCGCTCGGTGCGCTTATCCGAAGACTGCGTCAGCGATGGGAGGTGCCATTGCTTCATCGTCCGTTTCTTCCCCGACGCGTGCCGCGATGCGAGGGATAACGCTGAGCTCTGCGGTCGTTGGCTGGCTCTTGTGCGGACAACCCTGCCTGTTCGCGGTGGCTGGATGATTTCGGGCTATCCATGTTCTCCTCCAGTGCTAGCCGGCGACAGCCGGGAGTTAGATTGATTGTCGGTAGCCGAAGAATTCGTGGTCTTGGTTGTAACCGCCGTGGCCGCCTCCGATCTCAGAGTAGTGGGCAACAAACTCGACTCCTTTGATCCATTTGACCTGTTTGAAGCCGAGTTCGATCTCGTTTCTGAGTCGAAGCGGCGCTCCGTGGCCGAACGGTGAGCGGCTGGTCGTTCATGTCGTAGGCAAGCATCGTCAGGTGGTGGCTCATGTGCTCGATTGGGTGGGCGTCGTAGTAGACGCCCTTGTCGGCTCCTTCACCGAGGGAGTAGAACACGACCCATTTGGCTTCGGGGAGGGGTTGTACGAGGTCAACGATCGTCTGCATTGAGACGCCTCCCCATTTCGCGATCCCTGACCAGCCCTGGATGCAGAAGTGTTGTGTGATTTGCTCGTGGTGAGGCAAGGCTCGTAGTTGTGCGAGGTCGAGGGCGATCGGGTGTTCGACGAGCCCGCCTATCCGGAGCCGGTATGCGGCGAAGTGGGTGTCGAACAGTGCCTTGTATTCGTCGGAGTCGGGGTATTGGCCGTTGTGCCAGAAGTAGGGTGAGATGTCTTTCTCGCCGTACTGGCCGGGCTTAGGGTCGACGTGTTCAAACAGGTGTTGCAGAGGCCCGATGATCGCTTGGCCGGTGCGCTGCACCACTCGCGGGTGGCGGATCGTAAAGGGGGTCGCGGCAACCCACCCGACCACGACGATCACCATCGAGGCGGCGAACAGCCAAAACCCGATCCAGCTGTGGTCGTTTCGCCCAGAGTAGATGTGGTTGAGGTTGACCAAGACGCTGGTGGTGAACACCAACGTCACGTGGATCACGATGAACACCAAAAACCACGCCAACACCAGGAAATGCACTGAGCGGGCGAACTGGATGCTGAAGATCGTGCTGACCCGCTTGAATCGCGTCGAGAGCGCCGGGGACATACCCAGTCCAGTGATCAGGGCAAGTGGCGCGGCGATAAAGATCGTGATGAAGTAGGCAATCAACTGCAGGCCGTTATAGGCCGCCCAGCCATTCTCGGTCGGCCAGTTCAGCGACAGGTACTGGATCATGACCGACAAAGCGTTTGGAAACACGTCCCAGCTGGTCGGTACCAGCCGCTGCCACCGATCAGTCGCAAACAACAAGACGTAGAAGATGACGCCATTCACGAGCCACAGCGCGTCGATGCCCAAGTGCCACCAACGCGCCAGGCCGATGGAATGCCGAAGCCCAGGAAGACCGACCTGGCTCGGCAAGCTGATCGAATCCTGCTTCGCCGTCCAAAGCGGATCAGCCGGCACCGGCTCTTGCACCCGAAACCAATCCCTGCCAGGCGTGGAATGCCGCGTCCAGTAAAGCCGGGGATGATCAGACAAGATCTGAACGCCGGAACGAATGATGAACACCATGAAGAACAGGTTGAAGAAGTGCTGCCATCGCACCCATGCCGGAAACCCTGTGGCAGTGGGGTGCGACGACTTGATCGTGCCCGGGTAGCGGGCGATGAACCGTTGCACCGCCGGATCACCACGAAGCCCCTTCGCCACCGCCACCGCCACGATCAACAACACAAACCCGATCGGCAGCAACCAGAGCAGGTTGAACCACCGACTGCGACCGACACGCACCCGCGGAGCGATCCCGGTTGCCTGCGGTACCGACCCCGCCCACGTTGCCGGATCAATCACATCCTCGCCCAAGGTCAACGCCTCGCGGTAGCTGCGAACCACGTCCGGAGAAACCCCCGAGGCGGCCGGAACCGAAACATCCTCGGGAGGCTCGCTAGCCATCCATGAAACCTACCCCCGGCGAGGCCCCACCGCACGGCGATGATCGTCCCACCGCGTCGTGCCGCCGATCTCGAAGATCGGCAGGTACCCCGTCGAACACGGGCTCGGCACCGACCGCCAGACTTCCGCCCCGGTCTCCCCTGGTCACCTTCAACGCCGACGGCGGCGCAGCAATCGCAGCAACCACCGGCCGTCGAGCTCGCTGATGTTCTTCTCCCGGCTGCCGCGCCAGACGCTCGCAGGCACCCTTGCGCGGAGCACTTCCTCGCCAGCGAGGCTGACCGGACATTTCCGCAGCAGCCGTGCGGTTCTGGCGCTGGCCGCGCGTGTCTCGTCGTGACCAAGGAGGTTGTGAACTAGAAGGCGTTCGGACCGACCTAGCCGCGGCCGGAGGGCCTACGCATCGGCCAAACCGGCGGGCCGCCTTCTGGCAGTTCAAACACGCCCATGTGCAGGAAGCCGAGCCGCTCGTACAGTGCCGCGCTACGCTCGCTGCTGGCCTCGATGAATGTCGGTACCCTGGCGGAATCGGCTCTCTCGAGCGTCGGCTGCATGAGCATCGATCCCACGCCCTGTCCCTGGAGAGCGACGCGCACCCCGACCGTTCGGACGTAGAAGTGGGGCTCACGCAGGTGCCGCTCCGCCATCGCACGTTGCACTCTGATCGCGCGCGGCAATCGCGTCCTGAACGCCCACAGCCACTTGAGCGTCTCTTTCCCCGTCGCCGACTTCGGCATCTCCCATGCGCCGGGTGGCAGCTCGGCCACCGCGCCGTCGTACTCGGACGTCGTCCACACGGTCCCGCCGTTCGCCAGCACGTACTGCTCGATTTCAACGACAAACATCGTTCGTAGCCGCGCCCTTGGCCGCAGGCGGCCCGGCCGAAGGAACGTGAACACAGGGTCGCTGATGAACGCGTCTGCCAGCGCCGCCGCCACCTTCGGCACCTCATCTGCAGCCGCTGTCCGGACCTCGATCGCTTTCAACGTGGTAACCATATCGTCGCCTTCGAAGACCGCTGTCGGGCTCCGTGTGACATACAGAGCCTCTCGCAGCGGACCGTGAAGGGTCAGCACTGGGCGACCGGCATCCCCCTCGGCCTCGGCGGCATCGCCGGCGCCAACATCGGCGCACGACTCCATCACCGCCTCCCCGAACTCTGGCTCCGCCGCCTACTCGGCATCCTCGTCCTCGCAATCGCACTCAGATACCTCAGCGAGTTCATCGGATAACCCGGCCACGACGCTGTCAGCCTAGGCGCGGTTGAGGCGGGCGAGCTTCGCGTCGACGTTCCAGCGGTGCATCTCGGCGTCGGTGAAGCTGTGGGGGGAGTTGCGATCGGCGAGCCAGGTGTAGGTCATCTTCAGGAGGAAGATGACAGCGAATGCGGCCATCACGGCGATGCCGCCGACCCAGTCCCAGATGCTGGCGAGGTCGTTGGATTCGACGTAGTAGGCGTAATAGCCGAGCAGTGCGAGACCGAGCAGCATCGTCAGCGTTCCCGGGTTGTAGAGCGTCTTCAGCTTCCTGTTTGTGACGACGCCGTGGACGCCGAACTGTCCGATCCAGAACAAGAGGGTGCCGAGGCCGAGCCAGATCTGGTGCTCGAAGATCAGCGCCAAGAACGCAAACGGGTACCAGGACACGTTTACGATCATCGCCGAGTTTTGGTTGAGCGGGTAGCGGTCGGGACGGTCGCTGGGCTGGATCACCTTGTTCATGATCGCGGGCTCACCGCCGGGCCAGCCGTACTCCTCGAACTCGTGCGCCGGCACCAGCGCAAACCCCGCAAGCAGCGCACGCTGCAGAGTGTCGAGGCGATTCCAGGCCACCGCCAGATAGATCAGCGCGGCGACGGCGACCAAGCCGCCAACCCAATACCAGTTGCCGCGATACCAGGTCACGGCGCAACCCTAGCAGGAACTAAACACGTTGAGTTCTCAGAGGCGGTAGCGTCGGAAGATCACGGTAAAGGGAGACGACAGCAAGCGTGGGCGCTCACCAGCGCCCAAGCAGGGCCGGCGACCGGGTGAGAGCGGCGCACGCTCGCAGATAGCGGCCGCTGCGCGGAGGCAGTTCGGCGAGCACGGCTACGCCAAGACCACGATCAGGTCGATCGCGGCCGAGGCGGCAGTCGATCCGTCGCTCGTCATCCACTACTTCGGCACGAAGCAGCGCCTGCTCGGCGAGGTCATCGACCTGGGCTTCGACCCGGAGTCGATCGTCTCCAGCATCCTCGACGGCCCCGCAGAGGAACGCGGCGCCCGACTCGCGCGCTTCGTCGTCGACCTCCTCCAGAACCCCCGGTACGGTGAGGCCTTCACGACACTGCTGCACGGCGCATCGAGCGAACCACAAGCAGCCACCCTCTGGCGCGAACGCATCCGCCACGACATCTTCCTACCGCTTACACGCAGCCTCGACTCCGACGACGCCGAACTCCGTGCAGCCCTCGCCGCGACCCAGACCTTCGGACTCGTCGTCACCTACCACGTCCTCAAAATGGACGCACTCGTTGAGCTCACAGACGACGAACTCGTCGCTCACATCGCACCAACCCTCCAGCGATACCTGACAAGCTCGTTCTAAGTCGCTACGCCCCTCTCGCGTACGAGAAGTGGCGCCATGCCGAGTCAGACCGTCACCGGCCAGTCCAGCTCCGAATCACACAGTCCATGCCGCCGCTCGCGAAGCACGCGGAGTCGCTGTTCGCGATCGAACTCGAACACCGGGATTCGAACCCCGTGATCGAGGTTGCACTCCGTCGCTGGGTCTCGAGACGAGACGAGCGTGAGTCGGCGCCGGCGCGACCGGCCGAGGGCCAAGGGCGTCTCGGGCGAGGCATCACCGGGGCATCACGAGCACGGCACTTGACGGCACTTGGCGGCATTTGGCGACGTCTGCCGAATCCCGTTTTCCGCATAGCCATGCGGAAAACGGCCTACCTGCCCAATCCGCGTCTCAAGAATCCCGCTTACGAATCGGCTAAAGGAAAGCCCTGCTTTGCAGGGCTTTCCCATTCCTGGGTGAGCGCGGAGCATCACCGAGGCATCACGAGATCGGCTTTGATGGCCCGTTTCGAGCTCGTGCTGCCCACGAGAACTGCCTGGTTGCGCGGAAAGCGTTTCGGTTGCCGTGTCCGGTGTAAGGCGTTTCCGTACACGTGTGCGTGGTTTGGTTGATGCAGCCGCTGGCACCGTGGCAGACGGACGTCGCCGCGAGGAACCCTGCCGCTGGCGTCACCATCACCGCTGGTGCCTTGCCCCACCCGCGGGCGGAAAGCGGCGTGGGCCGATTCCGCGGCCCAGTAGAGTCCGGCGAGCATCGCTGAAATCACAAGGGCACGGGAGGACGGAATGTCGGGATCTTCGGATGGGGCCGTTCGGCCGGGTGTGAGCGCTGGCCCGACGAGCGAGTTCAGCCTGTTCTTTGTTGTCAAGCAGGGCCATGGAGGCGCGCTGCGGGAGGCGTTGGAGGCCTGCAGAACCATCCCGGGCTACCGGCCGGGGGAGTACAACATGGCGGTCGCGTCGATCCACGAGGCCCGATTCGTGCTGTTCGACGATGACACACGGCTGTCTGTTCGTCGACCAGTTTCGACGGGCCGTGGGACGCCTACATGGAGGATTTCTTCACGTCCGGGCCGACGTTGGCAGCTGTTCGACGCGATCTTCTAGCATGTCGAAGGCTATGACGGCCTTCCCGATGTCGAGGCGGTGAAGGGCTTCGTGTTGGGCGCCCAGGTGACGGCCGCAGCGTATGCGCGGAACTACCCGCGGCACCGTGAAAGAGATCCGCAAGGCCCTGCGGGTGAACGCGGCCTTCCAGGAGGTGCTGGATGATCCCGCGGCCGGCGAGGCGCTGCAGCATCCGGCGTTGAGGCCGCTGCTCGATGAGGCGGCGGACTAGCGGCGGGGAGGGACGAGTGTCTGATCACATCTCGGGGCCGCGCGCATTGGCGGATCCGATCGCGGACATCACCGACGTCTACGCGTTCCCGAGCCCGGAGCGGCCGGGGCACCTTGTGCTCGTGCATGAACACGTTGCCGTTCGCGCCGCCAGATGCTCGGTTCTCCGACGGTCTCGTCTATCGCTTCCGGCTGCGTCCGGTGACGGCGGTGGATGTTGAGGCTGGGCAGTCGCCGTTCGACCGTTCATGACGCCGAGGAGTTCGTGTTCGACTGCGTCTTCTCGACGCCGAGCCGACGGACGACGGGGACGGCAAGAGGGCACGTGTACGCACTCCGAGCGGGCGAGACCGTTGCCTTCGGCGTGGACGATGAGCAGGGCGGCGCGGCGAACGGGGTAAGGGCGTTTGCGGGGGTGCGCTGGGACCCGTTCATCATGGACGCCCCCGCGGCGCTGAAGACGATCGCCACGGGGCAGCTCGCGTTCACCGATCCGGGCTCGATCTACATGGACGGCAAGAACGTGTTGAGCATCGTGCTCGAGATCGACTGTGCGAAGTACCTGCCCGGCGCCGAGCTCATAGGCGTTGTGTCAGAGACGCTGACGCGCGGCAGGGTGACCGTTCGGATCGAGCGGGTCGGCCGGCCGGAGGTCAAGAACATGATGCTCGCGCCGAAGCAGTTCGACCAGGTCAACCGCGATCTCGAGATCCGCGACATTTACAATATGGAGGATGGCTTTCACCTCGCGGATGGCTACGTCGGGGCGTATCGCGCGCGGCTGAACGCGAATCTGCGCTTCTGGGATGGCCTCGATGGCAAGGCGGACTGGTCATATCAGGACGGCACGCACCCGCTGACGGAGCTCGTCCTCGCGGACTATCTGGTAGTCGACGTGACCAAGCCGTACGCCGCGCCGGGGTCGTATCTTGAGATCGAGCAGGCGGTCTTGGCGGGCCGGCCGCACTCGACCTGTGGCGGGAGGGCGCTGAACGACGACGTGATCGACAGGCTGTTCACGCTGCTGATCAACGCCGGCAAAGGGCCGGTGATCCGGGACGGCGTCGACGGTGCATCGAGGCCGGCCACCGAGACGTTTCCCGTACGTTTCTGCGCCGAATCCGGATCCACCCGCGCAACCGGAACATCACTGACGTGGTCGTGTCACCGTGAGCATCGCCGGGGCGACCCAGCTGGAGCTGGACGACATCCAAGGCGGCGCTCTCCACCCGCCGGCCGTCTCCCTATGTCGGCACCTATCTGCTGCTTCGGATCGACGATCGCGCGGCGGGGCGGGAGCTGGTCAGACGGCTAGAGCCGCTCGTCGGGTCGGCGCGTGACGCGCCCGATCCGTCCGCACAGGCGTGGGTCACTGTTGCCTTCACATACAACGGGCTGAAGGCGCTCGGGGTACCGCAGGACTCGCTGGAGAGCTTCGCGCCTGAGTTTCGCCAGGGTATGGCGGCACGTGCGGGTGAGCTTGGAGACGTCGGTGACAGCGCCCCCGAACAGTGGGAGTCGCCGCTTGGGACGCCTGATGTGCATGTGGCGCTGGCGGTGCTCTCGCCGGATTCCGAGCGGCTCGAGGAGATGGCCGAACGCGCTCGTAACGCACAGGAGCAGCTGCCGGGGGTCGAGGTGGTCTGGCGGCAGGATTGTTACCAGCTACCGACTGGGCGCACGTCGTTTGGCTTCAAGGATGGGATCGGCCAGCCGGCGATCGAGGGCAGCGGCATCCCGCCCACCAACGCCCTGGAGCGGCCGATCAAAGCCGGTGAGTTCATCCTCGGTTATCCGGACGAAACCGGGTCGCTGCCGCCGGCGCCGACGCCTTCCGTGCTGGGACGGAACGGCACCTATATTGTCTTTCGCAAGCTGCACACCCGCGTCGCCGCCTACCGTCAGTACCTTCGCGACCGGGCCGCGTCGCGCGAGGAGGAGGCGCTGCTTGGAGCAAAGATGGTGGGCCGCTGGCAAAGCGGCGCTCCGCTCGCGGTCGCACCCGAAGGGGACGAGCCCACGCTCGGCGCGGACGACACCCGAAACAACGCCTTCCTCTACGCCGATGATCCGCGCGGATTCAGATGCCCGGCCGGTGCCCACGCGCGCCGGGCAAACCCGCGAGACGCGTTCGATGACGAGGGCGGCGTCGACGTGCGCTTGCACCGCATGATTCGACGGGGCACCAGCTACGGCCCACCTCTGCCCGACGGCGTCTTGGAGGACGACGGAGCAGGACCGCGGCATCATCTTCGTGTTCGCCGGCTCGCACCTGAAGCGCCAGTTCGAGTTCGTCAAGACCCAGTGGCTGAACGACGGGATCTTCATCGGAGCACCAAACGAAGCCGATCCGCTGGTCGGCCGCGCCACCGGGCCGAATGCGTTCACGATCCCGACAGCGACCGATCCGGCGCCGCCTACAGGATGTACCGCCGTTCGTCGTCACGCGAGGCGGCGAATACTGCTTCGCCCCCGGCCTGCGCGCTCTGCGCTGGCTCGCAGAGCTCGACACCTAGGAGACACCGTGGCCCCAAACCCGACAGACCGCTGGAAGGCACTTGACTTCGGACCCCCACCAGAGGCGGGCGACGAGCCTGATGATCCGGTGCTGGTCGACCACATCAGTGATGGCGCGATCGCGGTGATCACCCTCAACCGGCCCCAGGCTGACAACGCGATCACCACCGAGATGGGCGCTCGCCTGACCGACGTCCTGGAAGCGATCGCGGTGCGACCAGCCGTACGTGTGGTCATCATCACCGGGGCCGGCGAGCGCGCCTTCTCCGTCGGAAGCGACCTGCGGCAGCGCAAGAGCATGACCAAGGAGGACTGGCTTCGCCAACGCCAGGACTTCGACCGCACCCTCTATACGCTGCGCGAGCTGCGAACGCCGATCCTCGCTGCCGTGAATGGCATCGCCTACGGCGGTGGGTCGGAGATTGCGCAGAGCACGGACTTCATCGTCGCTTCGGATACCGCGACGTTCGGTCAGCCCGAGGCGATGGTCGGCCTGTCGGCAGGGGGCGGCTCGCCGGTTTTTCTGCCGCGTGTGCTGCCGCCAGGCAAGGCAATGCAGATGCTGATGACGGGCGACCCGATCACCGCGCAGGAGGCGCACCGGCTGGGCATGGTCAACGAGGTCCATCCGCAGGCCGAGCTGATGCCGGCGGCTCGGCGGATCGCCGAGAAGATCGCGAGTAACTCGCCGACCGCGGTGCAGGCGGTGAAACGTGCTGTGCGGCTGGGGCAGGGTCAACCGACCGAGCAGGCGATCTCGATCATGATGGAAGCCCACTGGCGCTCGGCGGTGCACCCCGACCGGGTCGAGGGCATCGGCGCCTTCATCGAGGATCGGGATCCCACCTTTCAGGATCCCGATTACTAGTACTACAACAGTCCACACTCATCCCTGGAGGCTCGAAGTGCCTTTGACCGACGAACTGGAACCCGAGCGCGCGGCGCTGACGATGATCCACGGCCAGCCGTTCAACGCGGAGGCGCCGCCGGAAGCGCTCGAGAGCGACATCACGCCGACGGAGCTGCACTACGTCCGCAGCAACTTCCCGGTCCCCGACCATGACGGCCGGATCGAGATCGGCGGCGCGGTTGAAAACCCGATCACGCTCAGCGTCGACGACTTGAAGGCGATGCCGTCGATCGAGCGAGCCGTGACCCTCGAGTGCGCCGGAAACGGACGGCTGGCGATGCGACCGCTGCCGGCCGGCGAGCCGTGGGGCGACTACGCCGTCTCAACCGCACGCTGGAAGGGGGCGCTGCTGCACGAGGTGCTCGAGCAGGCGGCGCCACTCGACACCGCAGTCGAGGTGCTGTTCGCCGGCGTCGATCACGGGTCGTACATCCTGAACCCGGTGTTGAAGGACATCGACGCATCCGACCTCTCGTTCGAGCGGTCGCTGACGCTCGTGCACGCCGCCGACCCGTCGGCCGAGATCCTGATTGCCTACGAGATGAACGGCGAGCCGCTCAATCCTGACCACGGTGCGCCGGTCCGGCTCGATCGTGCCGCACTGGTACGGCGTTGCCTCGGTCAAGTGGTTGAAGCGCATCGAGGTGCTGACCCAGCCGTTCATTGGCGAGTTCGAAACCGGCCACTACATGTACGAGTGGTCAGATCGCCCGACTGAGCGCGTGACGGTGATGCGAGCCGCGCGCTCGCATCACCGGGCCCCGTCGTGGAGCCGTCATCAGCAACGGCGAGAAGTGCGTCGTCCGCGGGAAAGCGTGGTCTGGCACCGGGCCCGTGACCAACGTCGACGTCAGCCTCACCGGCGAATCGGAATGGCTCGCCGCCCACCTCGAAACGCCGACGAGGCCCGTATCACTGGCAGAACTGGTCGTTCGAATGGACCCCCACGGAACCGGGCGCAAGAGCCTGCGTGCACGCGCAACCGACGCCGGTGGGAACATCCAACCCGAGGTCCCGATCTGGAACCGGCTCGGCTACGGCAACAACGCGATCGAGGTCACCTACGTCGACGTTCGGTAGGTCGCCGGCGTGGCGGGCGCGTGGACGAGGACGCTGTCCCGGGCGGAGTGGTTTCGGCTGGCGGCGTTCGCCGTGGCGATCGTGGGGATGAATCTGCTGGGCTGAGCCTGTTCGTCTTCTATGCGCACGGCGATCCGGCCTTGGCGGGCCTGGGGACGCTGGCTTACACGTTTGGCCTGCGTCACGCGTTTGACGCCGATCACATAGCCGCGATCGACAACACCACCCGCAAGCTGCTGCAGGACGGGCAGCGGCCGTTGGGGGTTGGGTTCTTCTTCTCGCTGGGCCACTCCACGATCGTCTTCGGGCTGGTCGCCGGGGTGGCGATCGCGGCCCGGACCGTGAGCTCGAGGATCCCGGCGTTCCAGGATTACGGTGGCTATATCGGCGCGACGGTGTCGGGCACGTTCCTATGGATCATCGGCATCCTCAACCTGCTGGTGCTGATCGACATCGTGCGCATCTTCTTTGCCATGCGCACCGGCGCCTGCGATCAGGAGCAGCTCGAGTCACGCCTGCTCGACCGCGGTTTCATGAACCGGTTCTACCTGGGTAGGCTCGCTAAGCGCATCGACGCAAGCTGGAAGATGTACCCGCTGGGGGTGCTGTTCGGCCTGGGCTTTGACCCGGCCACCGAGGTCGGTCTGCTGGCGATCTCGGCCGGCGTCGCCACCCACCACGTGTCGTTCCTCGCCGTGCTGTCGTTGCCGATCCTGTTTGCCGCCGGCATGTGCCTGATGGACACCGCCGACGGCGCATTCATGAGCCAGGCCTATGGCTGGGCGTTCTCCAACCCGATCCGCAAGGTCTACTACAACATTACCGTCACCACGCTGTCGGTCACGGTCGCCCTGCTGGTCGGGTCGATCGAGTTGCTCCAGGTCTTGTCTGCCAAGGCTCCGCCTCAGCGGCGGCTTCTGGGACTGGCTCGACAACCTCGACTTCGGCCACATCGGCTACGCCATCGTCGCCGCCTTCGTCGTCACCGGGCGGTCTCGATCCTGGTCTGGAAGAAGGTCGGATCGAAGACCGGTGGGGGAGCATGGTGGAGGAGGGATGAGTCGGGCCGTCCTCCCGGTGTAAGTGCCGGCCGTCGGTTTGTCGGTGGGCCTGCTCGCGGTCGGGCATCACCGGGGCATCACGAGCACGACCATTTGGCGGCATTCGGCGACTTCGGTGAGAGCCTCGGTTTCCGCATAGCCATGCGGAAAACCGCCTGCGTGCCCAACTCCTGTGCGAAGAATCCCGCTTACAGATCGGCTACCGGAAAGCCCCGCAATCGCGGGGCTTTCCCATTTCGCGGCACACGATTCGGTCTGTGGCGGCCTACCGCATTCCGGGGAGGCGCGATGCCGGATTAGGGTAGGCCGGTCGCCCGAGGCCGCGTTACGGTGCCTGGTTGGACGGGCCCCGCGTGATGCGGGCCGACGGGCGACTCCGAGGTTAGGCGACAGTGTTCGGCATGGGCAAGGCGGTCGCGGTGAGAACGACGACTACGCTCGTTCGCGACGTCGTACTCGTCGATCGGGCGATGGCTGCGCTCGAGGGGCTGGCACGCCGCTCGGCGGTGCGGATGGCGGTGGTCGGCGTCGCGTACTTCGCCGCGGCCCGCTTCGGGCTCTCGCTGGCCTTCACGACCAAGCAGGTGACGACCGTCTGGCCACCCACGGCGATCGCGCTGGTCGCCATGCTGGTCTGGGGGACCCGGGTCTGGCCCGGGGTGCTCATCGCCGCGGCCGCCGCGAATGCGGCGACGTACGAGGCGCTGCCAACGGCGGTCGGGATCGCGATCGGCAACACGTGCACCGCCGTTCTCGGTGCAGTCCTCCTTACGAGGATCGGGTTCGAGCCCGGGTTCCGGCGCGTCCGCGATGTCTGCGCATTCGTCGCCGTCGCCTGCGTGACGCCACTCGTGAGCGCGACCAACGGCGTCGCGAACCTCGCCGCTCACGGGATGGTGGACTGGTCCGCGTACCGGTCGGTCTGGTCGGTCTGGTGGGTCGGGGACACCATGGGGATCCTGCTGTTTGCGCCCGTGCTGCTGACCTGGCCGATACGCCTGCACTCGAGGCCCACGGGGCGCCGGACGCTCGAGGCGGCGGCGCTCGTCGTGGGGCTCGTCCTTGTCGCCAACACCACCCTCACCGATGCCGTGTTCGAGCCCGACTCGCCGCACCAGCTCTACGCCGTGTTCCCGTTCCTGATCTGGGCGGCGCTCCGGTTCGGCGCGGCGGCGTCGGCCTGGGCGGTGGCCCTCGTGTGCGTGTTCGTCGTCTGGGGGACGGTCCATGACCGCGGCCCCTTCGGCGCCGGATCGGCCGATCACCGCCTTGCGATGCTCGAGCTCTTCCTGGCCATCGCGGCGCTGATGGGGATGACGCTCGCGGCCATCATGGCCGAGCGCGACGACGCGCAGGCCGCTCTCCGCCGCGCCAACGGCGAGCTGGAGCAACGGGTCAGCGAGCGCACGCGAGACCTGGAGCGAGCCCACGCCGGCCTCGCCCAGGTGATCGCCGAGAACTTCCCCAACGGCGCGATCGTGATGTTCGACCGCGACCTGCGCCTCCTGCTCGTGCGCGGCGAGGGGTTGAACCTGATCGGCATCGACCCCGACGCGGCGGAGGGCGCAACCCTGGCCGATGCGTTCGAGCCCGACACGGTGACGACGCTCCAGCCGATGATCCGGCGGGCGCTGGCCGGGATCCCCGTGCGTGCGCGGCTGACCGTGCGGCGCCGCCGGATCAACATGAACCTCGTCCCGCTGCGCGGCGACTCCGGGAGCGTCGCTGCCGTCACCCTGATCAGCGAAGACGTCACCGCCCAGCACGAGACCGAGCAGGCGCTGCGGGTCAGCGAAGACCGCCGAAACGACGCCCTCGCGCGCCTGCTCGAAGCGCAGGAGCACGAGCGCGTCCGCATCGCTGCCGACCTGCACGACGACACCATCCAGGCGATGACCGCTGCGCTCCTACGCCTCGACAGCGCCCAGCGCGTCCTCGCACCCGACGACCGCGCGCACGACCGCGTCGCGCGTGCCCGCACGACCCTGGCGGAGGCGATCGAGCGCACGCGCAAGCTCACGTTCGATCTCCGCCCGCAGCTCCTCGAGGCCGAAGGGCTCAGCGCGGCCGTTGCCGACCTCGCCCGTCATGCCGCCGATCACGCAGGTTTTCGGCTCGAGCTCGAGCTCGACGTGGCCCGCTACTCCGAGGTGGTCGAGTCGCTCGTCTTCCGCACGATCCACGAAGCCCTGATCAACATCCAGCGCCACGCCCATGCGCGATGCGTACGGATCGAGATCCGCGAAGCCGACGGCGTCATCACGGGGGCGATCGCCGACGACGGGGCCGGGTTCGACGTCGCCTCCGCTCGCGCGCGCGCCCGTGCGACACACCACTTCGGCCTCGAGACGAGCGCCGAGCGCCTGCGCCTCGCCGGCGGCAACCTCACCCTCACCTCGGCCCCGGGGGAGGGTGCCCGCGTCACGTTCGCGCTTCCGGTGCACCGCACCCGCGACGCCGCCGCGGTCAGTGCCTGATCTGCGCACCTTCGTGACAGCGCGAGGGGGTGAGACGCTCGTAGTATCCCCGGCCGGATGACCTCCGTCCCGGACGATCCGCGCCGCCACTTCGACTTCTGGATCGGGCGGTGGGACTGCAGCTGGCCCGGCGGGGCCGGCACGAATGACGTGGCCTCGGTCTGCGATGGCGCCCTCATCCAGGAGCGGTTCGCGTCCCCCGAGCTCTCCGGGGTCAGTATCTCGGTCTACGACGCGTCGACCGGGCGCTGGGTGCAGACCTGGATGGACAGCCAGCGCTCGTGGTTTCACCTGACGGGATCGTTCGAGGACGGCGCGATGAACCTCTATACGACGACCGCGGACGAGCAGGGGTACCGCAAGCGCATGCGGTTCGACTCGATCACCCCCGAGGCCTTCCGCTGGTCGTGGGCGCGGTCGCGGGACATGACGGAGTGGGAGGGGGTCTGGGAGATCGAATATCGCCGGATGGAGGGGTTCAGGGCCGAGCCGGGACGGTAGACTGTCGACCGTCATGGATACCTCCAACGCCCCTCGCAGCGCCGGGGGTACCGACGTGGCGTTCGCAACGGCGGAGACGCATCCCCCGGACGTGAGCCCCGACCAGGCGGCGAGCATCGCCGAGCGCGTCTTCGGCATCACCGGCCTGATCACCGAGCTCGGGAGCCAGCAGGACCGCAACTTCCGCATCGACGCGGCCGACGGCCGGTATGTCCTCAAGGTCGCTAACCCCGCCGTGCCGGAGATCTGGCTGGAGAGCCAGAACGCGGCCATGGAGCATCTCGGTCGGGCCGGCCTGCCCGTCCCCCGGCCCCAGCCGGCCCGCGGCGGGGCAACGCTCGAGCACACGCGAGTGGGCGACGCCGATCTGGCGGTCCGGCTCCTGACCTTCCTCGACGGCACGCCGCTCTCGAGCTTCGGCTACCTGGCCCCGGCCGTGCGTGGCCGCATGGGTCGCCTGGCGGCGGAGGCGTGTCGCGCGTTCGCCGACTTCGACGCGCCGGGCCTGCATCGCCGGCTCGAGTGGGACCTGCGCCACGGCGAGGCGGTCGTGGCGTCGTTCGCGCCGCACGTGGCCGATCCGGCCCGCCGCGAGCGCGTGCTCGCCGTCACAGCCGCTGCCTGCGAGCGACTGGCGAGGGCCGAGGCCGACCTGCGGATCGCGCCGATCCACGGCGACGTGACCGGCGACAACGTCGTCGGCGCGATCGGCGCCGACCGGCGGGCATGGCCGTCCGGCCTCATCGACTTCGGCGACATGAGCCGCAGCTGGGTCGTCTCGGAGCTCGCGGTCACCTGCGCCGCGCTGCTCCACCAGATCGGCGGCGACCCGCTCGGCTGGCTCCCCGCCGTCGCCGCGTTCGACGCGATCCTTCCGCTCGACCGGGCGGACGTCGAGGCGCTATGGCCGCTCGTCGTCCTCCGCGGCGCGACGCTCGTCGCCGCCGACGAGAAGCAACTCGCCCTCGACCCGCACAACGACTACGTGGCCACGAACCGCGACCTCGACTGGGCCATCTTCGCGGCCGCCGCGGCGGTGCCGTGGGAGCTCGCGCAGGCGGCGATCCGCGAGGTCGTGTCCCTGCCCGACGAGGATCCAGCGGGGATCGCCGGCTTCACGCCGGTCATCTCCGGCCTGGCGTCGGAGCACGTCGACGTCGTCGACCTGTCGGCGACGAGCGAGGCGCTCGACGAGGGTCGCTGGCTCGACCCGGGCACCGAGGACGCCCTCTTCGCCGCGGTCGGTGGGGCTGCGCTCGCCCGCTACGGGGAGTACCGGCTCACGCGCGCCGGCGTGCACCGGCAGGACGAGCCTGCCACCTGCGCGCTGCACGCCGACGTCGCCGTCGCCACCGGCCGCGCCGTCACGGCGCCGGCGGCGGGCGTCGTCGCGGGGGCGGGCGCGACGCGGCTCGTCGTCCGGTGCGATGCCGTGACCGTACGGCTCGACGGCGTCGAGTCGTCGGTGCGGGCCGGCGACGAGGTCGCCCAGGGCGATCCCGTCGGTGCCGTCGCTGGTGCCGGCCGGCTCCGGGTCCAGCTCTGTGTCGTCCCCGAGGCCGATCCGCCCGCGTTCGCGACACCGTCGGCCGCCGGGGCGTGGCGGCGGATCTGTCCCGACCCCTCCGCGCTGCTGGGCATCGAATGCGCCGCGCCGGAGGTCGACGCCGGGCGCGTCTTCGCACGCCGCGAAGGCGTGTTCGCGCGCGTCCAGCCGCACTACTACGCCGATCCGCCCCAGATCGAGCGGGGCTGGCGCCAGCATCTGGTCGACGCCAACGGCCGGGTCTATCTCGACATGGTGAACAACGTGGCGGTCGTCGGCCACGCCCACCCCGGCGTGGCCCGGGCGATCTCCCGCCAGACGCGGCTGCTCAGCACCAACTCGCGCTTCAACTACGCCGCCGTGGCCGATTTCTGCGAGCGGCTGGCAGGCCTCGCGCCCGACGGCCTGGACACGGTGCTCCTCGTGAACAGCGGGACCGAGGCGAACGACCTCGCGCTGCGGCTCGCGTGGGCGCACACGGGTCGCCAGATCGTCGTCGCGATGCGCGAGGCCTACCACGGCTGGTCGATGGCCGCCGACGCGATCTCGACCTCGATCGCCGACAATCCGCGCGCGCTCGAGACGCGACCGCCGTGGACCCGGCTGGTCGACTCGCCCAATCCGTACTCCGGCACCCACCGCGGCCCCGACAGCGGCCCGCTGTACGTCCGCGACGCGCTCACGGTCATCCACGGCCTGACGGAGCAGGGCGACCGCCCCGCGGCGTTCATCTCCGAGACGGTGCATGGGAACGCCGGCGGCATCCTGCTCCCGCAGGGCTACCTCCAAGCCGTCTACGGAGCCGTGCGCGCAGCGGGCGGCGTCTGCATCGCCGACGAGATCCAGGTCGGCTACGGCCGCCTCGGCCACCACTTCTGGGGGTACCTGGAGCAGGGCGTCGAGCCCGACATGATCACGATCGCCAAGGCACTCGGCAACGGGCACCCGCTCGGCGCCGTCATCACCCGCCGCGAGATCGCCGAGTCGTTCGCGGCCGAGGGCAGCTTCTTCTCCTCGACCGGCGGCAACCCCGTCAGCTGCCGCGCCGGGCTGGCCGTCCTCGACGCGCTCCAGTCCGACGGGCTGCAGGAGAACGCGCGCGTCGTCGGTGAGCACCTGCTCGCCCGCCTGCGCGACCTGGCCGGGCGCCACGAGTTGATCGGCGCGGTGCACGGCATCGGGCTGTACGCGAGCGTCGAGCTCGTGCGCAGCCGGGAGACGCGGGAGCCGGCGACCGAGGTGACGGAGGCGATCTGCGAGCGGATGCGCGAGCTCGGCATCGTCGTCCAGCCGACCGGCGATCACCTGAACATGCTGAAGGTGAAGCCGCCGCTGTGCATCACCCGGGAGAGCGCCGACTTCTTCGTCGACCAACTTGAGCTCGTCCTGCGCACCGGTTGGTGAGGGGCCGCCGCTGTCCCAATTGACAAGTTATGGATGTCAATTGGCGGTGGCGGACCCGCTCGCGTCCACCCGACCCGGGTAGGCCCGCCGGCGGATCGCCGCTGGACCTTGATAGACACGTTATTTGCGGCTACGATCGCCCGCGGTCGCAGAGGGGTTCCGCGGCCCAACACACACCTCAAGGAGGCAGG
Source organism: uncultured Actinomycetes bacterium (assembly GCA_963708365.1). Classification (GTDB taxonomy): domain Bacteria; phylum Actinomycetota; class Thermoleophilia; order Gaiellales; family JAICJC01; genus JAICJC01. The sequence goes on along the minus strand of CAVPSM010000001.1, from coordinate 56,057 downwards.
ACCGTGAGAAGCGTGCGACGCATGTGCGCGTGCACGGCGGGCATTGCCGTGCTGTTCGGGGTGGGGGCGATGACAACGGGGAGCATCGCCGTCGCAGCCTCGAAATCAACGGCGAGATTCGTGACCGTCCCCGACAGTGCCGTCCGGACAACCGACGCCCGGGTGGGGGGCTTCACAAGCTCCCGGATGTCGGTCGAGGTCGTGCTCGCGCCGCGGAACGCCGCGGTCCTCTCGAGCCGCCTGGCCGCGGCCTACAACCCGCGCAGCGCCCTCTACCACCACTGGCTCGCCAGGGGGCAGTTCAACGCCATGTTCGCGCCGAGCGCCGCCTCCCGGGCCGCGGTCGTGAGCTACCTGCGCAAGAGCGGGCTCGTCGTCGGCCGCTCGTCATCGCCGTTCCTGGTCCGCGCGACCGGCACGAGCGCACGCATCGCCGCCGCGTTCCGTACGTCGATCGCGACGTATCGCAACGCCCGCGGGGCGAGCTACTTCTCCAACGCGTCGGCCGTGAAGATGCCGGCCGCCATCGCCGCCCGCGTGAAGGGCGTCGTCGGCCTCACGAACACCATCCGGCAGCACCCGATGGTCGTCCGCGCGACGAGCTCCGTGCACGCGGCGTCGGCGAAGAGCTGCCAGGCGCCCTACCCGACGCGGCAGCAGCTGTTCGACCACTTCGGCCCGAACGCCACCGACTTCCCGACCGGGTACGGCGGTGGCCCCGGCTGCAGCGGCCTCACGCCGTCGCAGACGAACTCGATCTACCACGCCCCGAAGGTCGGCCCGCGGGGCCGCGGCAAGGGCGTCAACCTGGCCGTGTTCGAGCTGTCCGCCTACCAGCACTCCGACATCGCGACCTGGGCCCACACGTTCTTCGGCCACAGCTACCAGCCCCGCCTCGTCGACCTGAACGTCGACGGCGGCCCGCTCAACCCGAACTGCCCGACGGGCGACACGTGCCCGCCGGACTTCAACGGCTACGCGGGTGACATCGAGGTGGACGCCGACATCCAGATGCAGATCGCGATGTCGCCGGCCAACAAGCACATCCTCGTCTACAACGCGCCCAACGACTTCACCGGGCAGACCGAGCTGGACGAGTGGGCCCGGATCGCGAGCGACGACCGCGCGGCCGTCGTGAGCTCGAGCTGGGCCGTGTGCGAGAACGACACGACGGCCGGCTACGTGCAGGCCGAGAACGTCCTGTTCGTGCAGATGGCCCTCCAGGGCCAGAGCGTCTTCGGGGCCGAGGGTGACACGGGCGCGTTCTCGTGCATGCGCTCCGACGGCACGACGATCCGAAACGTGCTCGACCCGCCGTCGCAGCCCTGGGTGACCAGCGTCGGCGGCACGTCGTTCAACCACTTCAACCCGGCTGCGCACCGCCATCCCGGCTACCCGCGCGGGGCGGAGACGGTGTGGAACGTCGACAACCTGTGCTCGACCAAGAGCATCGCCGGCTTCGACCCGTTCTTCTTCTGCGCGGCCACCGGCGCCGGTGGCGGCGGCGCCAGCCAGTACTGGGGCCGGCCGCACTACCAGCGCGGCCCGGGCGTGAACAACCCGTTCACGACCCATGGCAACGGCACCACGCAGTGCTCGCTCGCGACCGAGGGACGTCCGTGCCGTGAGGATCCGGACATCTCGGCCAACGCCGACGAGTACACCCCGTACAGCGAGTTCTGCACGGGCAACAGCGACACGCCGTTCAGCGTCTGCGGCACGTTCAGCGACAGCCAGGTTCCGCCGGGCTGGTTCGGCATCGGCGGCACGAGCCTCTCGTCGCCGCTGTGGTCGGGCATCGTCGCCGACCGGGTCAGCTTCCAGGGCCACCGCGCGGGCAACATCAACCCGCTGCTGTACGCGTGGTTCCGGACGCATCCGCGGCACTTCTTCCATGACATCACCGGCGCCCACGCCGTGAACCACAACGGGTTCTTCCCGGCCACTCGTCACTTCGACGAGGCGACCGGGATCGGGACGCCGAACATGACGGCCATCATCACCGGCCGCTAGACCGAGACAGCCACACGACGAACACGGAGGGCCCCGCCGGTGCGGGGCCCTCCGTCGTTCCGGGACGCTACGGGCGCCGGCCCGAAGCGACCAGGCTGACACCGGGGATGTCGAGCCCGTCGGCGGTCGCATACGGAGCGACCGCCTCGCCCGCCTTGGCTATGAGGCTCTGGCGGGCGACGTCGGGGAGGGCCGCCAGTCGCTTCGCCATCGGCCCGGCCAGCGCGGCGCTCCGCTCCCACCACTCGGCGACGTTGGCCGCACGGTAGGGCGTCGGCACCTCGTCCACGGCGACGTTCACCAGCCCCGCTGCCGTGAGGATCTCCTCCAGTCGGCCGGCGTCGTCAAGCGAGAACGGGCCGGGGATGCCCGGCGGCGGCACCGGCCTGCCTCCGGCCGCCGTCATCGTGTCGAAGATCACGCCGAGCCACGGGTTGCGCTCGCGCGGCCCCCACACGCTGAGCGCGAACCGGCCGCCCGGCCGAAGCACGCGCAGGATCTCCCGTGCCGCCGCGGCCGGGTCGGGCACGAGCATCAGCCCCTCCCGGCACACGACGACGTCGAACGTCCCGTCCGCGACGGCGATGCGCTCGAGGTCGAGCACCTGCGCCCGGACGTTGGGCAGCTTGCGTGCGGCGGCCCGTTCGGCCGCGAGTGCCGTCATCTGTGGCGAGACGTCCGAGATGACCACCTCGCCCTCCGCTCCGACCAGGCGCGCGGCCGCGAGACCGACGCTGCCCGGCCCGGCGGCGAGTTCGAGCACGCGCTCGCCCGGCGTCGGCTCCGTCTGCGCGAGCAGGGCGGTCGTGATCTCGAGGCCGCGTGCATCGACGAAGTCGGCGTGAGCCTCCCACGCCGGGGCGACGCCGTCCCACATGGCGTGCAGCTGTGCGCGCACGCCGGCTCGATCGAGTGTTCCACTGGCTTCCATTCGCATCCTCCTGGGGGTCGTCGAAGATCGCAATTTGGCATCCGGCGTGGATGTCAATTGCTTCAGATTCACTACTCTATATGAGTAATGAATCCTGCGATAGACTAGCGAAATCGCCGAGCCTGTCAAATCCACCCGCCGGTACGAGTCGCCCAGACGGCGCCAGCAGGCGGCCGCGACCCGGGCGCAGATCCTCGCTGCCGCGGAGCTGCTCTTCGATCGCGACGGCTATCCGGCCACCTCGATGGGGGCGATCGCGGCCGAGGCGGGCGTCGCGCTCAAGACGGTCTACGTCGCCTTCGACACGAAGAGCGGCGTCCTGCGCGCGCTCTGGCATCTGCGTCTGCGCGGCGACCAGGACGACGCGCCCGTGGCCTCGCGCGACTGGTTCCGCGAGGTGCTCGAGGAGCCCGACCCCGAACGGCTCCTGCGCCTGAACGCGCGCAACTCGCGCCGCGTGAAGCAGCGCGCCGCGACGCTCCTGCGGGTGATTCGCGACGCCGCTCCCACCGACCCGGACATCGCCGAGTTATGGGAGCGCATCCAGACGGAGTTCCACCAGAACCAGCGCGCGGTCGTCCAGCGCCTGCACGCGCTGGGCGCGCTGCGGCCGGGGCTGAGCGTGCCGGCCGGGGCGGACATCCTGTGGACGCTCAACCACCCGGACGTCTGGCACCTGCTCGTCGGCGCGCGAGGGTGGTCGGTGAGCCGCTATGAGCGCTGGTTCGCGGACGCCGCCTGCTCGCAGCTGCTCGCGCCGAGGTCGTGAGGGTCGTCGACGACGGCGGCGAAGCCGCGGGCACGGCCGAGGATGATGGCCCCGCCCACGACGGCGGCGATCGCGAGGGCGAGACCGGCCCGGCGGGCGACCGCCTCCGGCCAGGTCTCGCCGAAGAGCACCGGCGCGAGCGCGACCGGGATGAGCGTCTCGGTGGCGAGCACGACCGGCGCGACCGTCGACGCCCCGGCTGTCCGGAACGCGCTCAGCTCGTCGACGGCGCCGATCGCCGACGCGAGCGCCGTTGCCACGAGCCAGAACGCGACCGTCGCAGGCGCGCCCGTCCCGGCGTCGGTCAGGAGCTTCGTCGTGATCGTCGAGAGCGCGAACGCCGCGCCCGCCGCGACGGGCAGCAGCCGCGCGACCCAGACCGACCGCCGCCGCGCAAGCGGCACCGCCCCGGCGACGACGAGCACGACGACGACCGCCGCCAGCGGCCCGGCCGCGGCATGCCCGGCGCTGCGGGCGGGCGAGAGGGCGGCCACCACGGCGATCCCGGCGGCGATCAGGCATCCGGCCGCCGTCTCACGGCGGCCGAGCCGCTCGCCCGCCATCGCCCAGGCCAGCACGAGCACCGCGACGACCGTGAAGGCGTGCGCCGGCTGCACCACCGTCACCGGCGCGAGCACCAGCGCCGCCACCTGGAGCGTCCATCCGGCCAGGGTCGCGACCGCTCCTGCGAGCCAGCGCGGCGAGCGCGCCAGCCGCACCAGCAGCCGCATCCGCAGGGCGTCGGCGGCGGGCGCGACGGCTGCGACCTCGGCCTGCAGCACGATGCCGAGCGCGAACATCGTCGCCGACGCGAGCGCGAGGGCCGTGCCGGCGAGGGTGTCCATGGGCGTGAAGGTAGCGTGGCGGCCTCGTGTACGCTCGCGGGACGATGGACACGTCCAACCTGCGCACCCTCGAGCTGACCGGACACCTCCTCGGCTTCTACGACGGCCGCGTGCCCGGCCCGGAGCTCGGGCCGGACGCAACCTGGGTCGAAGACGGCGCGCTCTCGCTCGGCACCTGCAGCTTCGCCATCGTCGACGGTCCGGACGCGCTCGTCTACGACACGCATGTCTCGGTGCCGCACGCGCGGGCGATCCGGGCCGAGCTGGAACGGCGCGGGGCGAGCCGGATCACGGTCGTCCTCAGCCACTGGCACCTCGATCACATCGCCGGCACCGAAGCGTTTACGGACTGCGAGGTGATCGCGAACGCCCTCACGGCCGAGCTGATGACGACGCACCGGGCGGAGATCGAGGAGGGGCGCCGGGCCGGCCCACCCGCGATCTCGCCGCTGATCCTGCCGACGCGGACGTTCACCGGCCGGCTCCACCTCGACGTCGGCGGCGTCGGAATCGATCTGCTGGAGTTCGACATCCATAGCCGCGACGCGACCGTGCTCCACATCCCGGCGGAGAGCATCCTGCTCGCCGGTGACACGCTCGAGGACACGGTCACGTACGTGTCAGAGCCGGACGGGCTCGCCCGCCACCTGGAGGAGCTCGAGCGCCTGCGCGCGCTCGGCGCCGCCCGGATCTACCCGAACCACGGCAGCGTCGAGCGGCTCACGGGCGGCGGATATGACGAGGGCCTGATCCTGGCGACCGAGCGCTACATCGAGGAGTTGTTGCGCCACGCCCGCGAGCCACGGCCGGAGGACGCCGATCTCAGCGCGTTCGTGGCCGACTCGGTCGAGGCGGGCTGGATCGGCTACTTCGCGCCGTACGAGCGCGTGCACCACAGCAACCTCGAGAGCGTCCGCAGCTAGGTCCGCGCGGCCTTGACGGCCTCGCGCAGCGCCCTGATTCCCGCCCGGATCGCCGGCTCCGACTGGGTCGCGTACCCGAGCAGCAGCTGCGGGCGATGGCCCGGCGCCACGCGATACTCGTCCACCGTGCCGAGCGCGATCCGGCGGGCGGCCGCCTCCGCCAGGATGCGCTCCTCGTCGTCCGTCTCGGGCAACCGGACGGTCGCGTGCAGGCCGGCCGCGATCCCCTCGACGACCGCCTCGGGCAGCTCGGCGGCCAGTGCCTCGACGAGGGCGTCGCGGCGCCCGCGGTAGCGCGCGCGCATCCGCCGCAGGTGGCGGTCGAGCTCGCCGCGGGCGAGGAATCCGGCAAAGGCGTGCTGGTCGATGCGGGAGCTGCCCATGTCGGCGAGGTACTTCTCGAACGCCACCCCCTCGAGCATCGCCGGCGGGAGCACCATCCAGCCCAGCCGCAGCGCCGGCGCGAGCGTCTTCGACACCGATCCGGCGTAGACGACCCGCTCCGGTGCCAGCCCCTGGAGCGCGCCCACCGCGGCGCGGTCATAGCGGTACTCGGCGTCGTAGTCGTCCTCGATCGCGACCGCATCCGTCTCCCGCAGCCAGGCCAGGAGCGCCGTGCGCCGCTCCGCGCTGAGCACGACCCCGGTCGGGAACTGGTGGGCCGGCGTCACGATCACGGCGTCCGCCCCTGACCGGGCCAGCTCGTCGACGCGAATGCCCTCGGCGTCGACCGGGATCGCGACCACGTCGAGCCCGGCCCGCTGCGCCGTCAACCGGCGCTCGTCGTCGCTCGGATCCTCGAAGGCGATCCGGCGTGCGCCCGCGACCGCAAGCGCGCGGCAGATCAGGCCGTGCGCCTGCGAGTAGCCGCACGTGACGAGGACGCGTTCCGGGGTCGAGACGACCCCGCGCACGCGACCGAGGTACTCCGAGAGCCCGGCCCGAAGCGCCATGACGCCGCGCGGATCGCCGTAGCCGAGCTCGGCGTCCGTCATCGCGGCGAGCCCCTCGCGGAGCGCCCGGAGCCAGCTCGCCCGGGGGAACGACGACACGTCCGGATTGCTGGCGCGGAAGTCGAAGCGGGGCGGGGGGCGGGTCGGAGGCGCCGCGTGCTCGACCGCATCGTCCGCAGGGGCAGCCGCGACCTGGGGCCGGGCGCCCTGGCGCAGCGTCAGGTAGCCCTCGGCCGCGAGCTGGGCGTAGGCGTCGACGACGACCCGGCGGGAGATGCCGAGCTGGCGGGCCAGGTCTCGCGTCGACGGCACCTGTGCCGCCGTGTGCAGCGCCCCGGTGCGGATCGCGTGCCGGAGCTGGTCCTCGATCTGGGCGCCGAGCGTCGCCCGGCCGCTGCGGTCGACGGAGACGAGGACGTCGACTGGCTGACTGGTATCGTTCATGGCTTCAAAAGTGGATCTGGCGTGTGTACCAGTCGCAGTCTACCTTGTGACCCATGCACTCCATCACCTCCACTCCCGGGGCACTCCGCCTCTTCGCCATCTCCGTCCTTGCCCGTCTCCCGCTGCCGACCTTCAGCATCGGCCTTCTCGTGCACGCCCGCCACCTGACCGGCTCGTTCGCGGACGCCGGAATCGTCGCCGGCGTCTACGGTGCCGGGCTCGCCGTCGGCGGCCCGATCCTGGGCCGGCTCGTCGACCGCTGCGGCCAGACCGTGATCCTGCTTGCGAGCGCGGCCGCGTCGGCCGCGTTTCTTGGCGCCATCGGGTTCATCCCGGCCGGCGCACCGCTTCCCGTCCTCGTCGCCCTTGGGTTCGGCGTCGGCCTGGCATCGCCGCCGCTCGGCGCCTGCCTGCGCACCGCGCTCCCGCGCATCCTCCCCGACCAGGAGGCGGTGCGCGCCTCCTACACCCTCGACGCGACCGTCGTCGAGCTGACCTGGATCCTGGGGCCGCCACTCGTGCTCGCGCTGGGCGCCCTCATCTCTACCGGCATCGCACTCGCGGTCTCCGGCGGGGTCCTCCTGCTCGCCACCGCCGCCTTTGCGGCGGAGCCCGCGTCGCGCGGCTGGCGCCCTTCCGGGCACGGCGCGCCGGGCCGCGGCGGCAGCCTTCGCGCCGCCCCGATGCGCACCCTCGTCCTCGTCCTGATCGCCGTTGGCGTCCTGTTCGGGGCCGTCGAGGTCGGGGTCACCGCCGCGACAGCGGCCCTCGGCAGCACGGCGCTGGCCGGCCCGCTGCTCGGCCTGTGGGGCGTCGGCTCGCTCGTCGGCGGGATGCTGTCCGTCCGCCTCGGGACAGGGCTGCGCGGAGCGTCGGGCCTCGCGCTCATCCTGGGTGCGCTCACCTGTGGCCACCTCCTGCTCGTCGGGGCGGCCGGGAGCGTCGTCGCGATCGGGGCGGTGCTCGTGCTGGCCGGAACGGCGATCGCACCAACGTATGCCCTCGTCTACGCGATGGTCGACGACGCGGCTCCGGCCGGCACCGAGACCGAGGCGTTCTCGTGGCTGGCGACTGCCGTCGAGATCGGCGCCTCGGTCGGGGCCGTGGGCGCCGGTGTCGCCGCGGATCGTGTCGGGCCCGGGGCCGCGTTTGCGCTCGCCGCCCTTGCCGGGGCCGTTTCAGTGGCGCTCGTGCTCCTCCGCGGCTCGACCTTCGCATCGACCGAATCTCAGCGTCAGGTCGACGTCGATGGTTATGGCGTCTCGATCCTCAGCCCATGCTGATCCGCTCCGCGGCCTCGAGAGCGATCAGCGCGTCGTTCGCGGTGGCCGCGTCGCCGGCCGCGCCGGTGCGGACGCGCTCTGCGAAGGCCCGCGCCTGGGCCCGCAGCGCCACCCGGAACGCCTCGTCGCCGCCGTCGTCCCAGAGCACGCGCTCGAGCGCATGTCCGGCCGTGCCGAAGACCTCGACCCAGACGCAGTCGCCGTGGGGAAAGCGCTGGCCGAGCGACACGAACGCCGCGGTCCCGCCCGAGAGCGACCCGAGCAGTTGGAGCCCCTCCGGCCCGGCGCCCGCGGGCGCCTGCGCCGAGCCGGCGAACGGGCCGAGCTCCTGCCCGGTCAGCCAGCGCAGCTGGTCGAGCTCGTGCACCCCCATGTCGACCGCCACGCCGCCGCTCGTAGCCCGGAAGTCGGCCGTGGGCGGCTCGGCGTCCCACTGGTAGCAGGAGACCAGGGTGAGCTCGCCGAGCTCGCCGGCGCGGATGCGCTCGCGGAGGGCGCGCAGCCCGGGGGAGAACCGGCGCCAGTAGCCGATCTGGAGCACGCAACCGGCGGCGTCCGCGGCGGCCGCGGCCGCCCGGGCCTCGGCGGCGGTCGTGCCGCACGGCTTCTCACACAGGATCGGCAGGCCGTGCGCGGCGCACGCCTCGACCAGCGGCAGGTGCAACGGCGACGGCGCCGCGATCAGCACCGACTCGACGCCGCCGCCGGCGAGCGCGTCGGCAAGCCCGGCGAACGTCGAGGCGCCGGGCGTGACACGGAGCGCGTTTGCCCGCGCGGGCTCCGAGGGGTCGACGATCGCGTTCACCCGCACCGAGGGCTCGTCCTGCAGCGCCTCGGCGTGCGTGATCCCCATCCTGCCCGCGCCCGCGATCGCGAGTCCTACCGGTATCGTCACTTGCGCGCTTCTGTCGTCGTGGTGGTTCACGGGAACGTTCCAGAAGACCCTACCTGGTCACACCAGCGTCCGCCGGGACCGGGCGATCATCTACCTTCCGGCGACGGTGTTCCTGTTCCCCTGGTACGCGGCGCTGTGCCTCGCACAGGGCGCGCTTGTCGCGCTCCCTGCAGTCGGCCGCGACGCGAGCCGGCGCCACGCCGTCCTTGGCCTCGCCGGCCCGGCGGCGGCGATGGTGATCGGCGTCGGCACGGTCCGGGTCGCCGGCGGCTCCGGCGCCGACCTGCTGGCGTGGCTGGGGACGTTCGCGACGCCGTCCTGGCGGGCGTGCTGGGTGGGCGGCGCGCTGGCGCCGGCCCGTATCTGACCGCGGTTGCCGCCGCCGTGCTCTACGTGATCGCGTGGCAGGCCGGCGGCCATCTGGCCGAGGCGGCCGGGGCGACGCTGATCGGCGGTGCCTGTCTCGCGATCGCCGCCATCGTCGGGCCGATCACCCCGGCCCGGTATCTCGCCATCGGGCTCGTCATCCTGATCGCCGTCGACGTCTACCTGGTGTGGGGGAACCGCCAGGTCGAGCGCACGACCTCGGCGCTCCAGCAGGCAACGCTCCCGCAGGTGGGCGTCTCGTCCCACCAGAGCAAGCCGCTGCCCGCCCTGCAGCAGATCGACCTGGGCAACTCGAGCATGGGCTGGCTCGACTTCCTCGCGCCCGCGCTGCTCGGCGCCGTGGTCGGCCGCCGCACCCGCCCCCGGCTGCGGGCGGCGATCGCCGTCGCCGTCGCCGCGCTCGCCTGGGGCTTCGTCCTCGAGCTGACGTCGCCCATCCCCGCGACCGTGCCGATGCTGGCCGGCCTGGCGGTGACGTGGCCGGGGTGGTGGAGGGGGACCTAGCGGCGGGGGCCGGTACGGGGCGGCGCGCTCAGGTAGTGCTCGAGGTCGCGCAGCCCGGCCCGGACGTAGCGGCGCTCGGCCATGTCGCCGGCGCCAGCAGCGCGCAGCGGCTGGGCACGACGCACACGAGGGTGCAGGCGCGACGGCGACGACAGCCAGCGCCCCTGCCGCGATCAGCCCTGTGTCGAACGCCCGCCCGTATGCGAAGAGCGAGTGCATCGACTGGGCCATCGTCCGCCTCTCAGTCCCGCGTGTCCGGTGGTGCCATGTGGAGAACGCCGGTGGCCCGTTCGCCGTCCTGCTCGAGCAGGTGCTCCGGGCCGGTCTGCGCGACGTTCGGGTGCAGCGCGAGGAACGCGTCGGCCGGCTCGAGGAAGTCGATCGCCGGGGTGCGGTAGTGCATCGGCACCACCCAGCGCGGGTCGAGCGTGCGGGTGATCTCCGCCGCCTGGTCGGCGCCGATCGTCGGCCCGCCGCCGACGGGCAGGAAGAGCAGGTCGACCGCGCCGATCGCCTCGCGCTGCTCGGGGCGCAGCGCGGTCTGGCCGAAGTCGCCGAAATGGCACACGCAGACGCCGTCGAGCGTGAAGACGAAGATCGTGTTCGGGCCGCGGCTCGTTCCGGCTTCCTCGTCGTGCTCGGAGGCGATCGCCACCACCTCGCCGATCGGCGTCTCGAAGCGGCCCGCCGTCGAGCGCACGACCTGCGGGTCGCCCGTGACCACCTCGACGGCGTTGTGGTCGCCGTGCTCGTGTGTGACGAGCAGGAGATCCGCGTCGTGCTCGGGCACGGGTGGATAGAACCGGCGCGTACCGCCGAGGAGGGCGCCCAGATCTCCGAAGGGATCGATGGCGACGGTGTGATCCGCGCCTGTGAGCGTGTAGGCGGACTGGCCGTGCCAACGGATCTTCATCGCGCTCCCCCGGCGTTGCGGTTTCTCACGTTCACCAGAGGTTATCACGCCCGGAAGGGCGATATCGAGGGGAACTGCCCTCATGTCGGGACTGCTATCTTCCGTTAAGGTGAATATGACTCCAGACGACAAGACTGCCGCCCAGGAGGGCCCGGAGGCCCCCTTCCGCATCGGCGAGCTGGCACGCCGGGTCGGCGCCACGCCGCGCACCGTGCGCTACTACGAAGAGCTTGGCCTCCTGCCCGACCGTGGCCGCTCCGAGGGCGCCCATCGCCTCTACGACCAGGAGGACGAGACCCGCCTCGCCGACCTGATCCGGGTGCGCGACCTGCTCGGCCTTTCGCTGGCCGAGCTCCGCGACTGGATGGACGCCGAGGCCGCCCGCGCCGTGCTGCGCGAGCGCTGGCACGGCCCGCCCGCTCCCGCCTCGGAGGACCGCGCCCGCATCCTGGCCGAGGCGATGCGCCACGTCGAGACACAGGTCTCGCTCGTGCGCGTCCGCCGGGCCGCCCTCGAGCAGCTCGAGGACGAGCTCCTGGAGAAGCGGCGCCGGATCCGGATGTTGCGCGACGAGTTCGAGGAGCAGGTGTGAACCCGCAGACGCCCCCGTCCTCGCACTACAAGTGGATCGCCCTGTCGAACACGACGCTCGGCATCCTGATGGCGACGATCAACTCCTCGATCGTCCTGATCGCGCTGCCGGACATCTTCCGCGGGATCCACCTGAACCCCCTCGGCGCCGGGAACTCCAGCTACCTGCTGTGGATGATCATGGGCTTCCTGGTCGCCACGGCCGTGCTCGTCGTGAGCTTCGGCCGGGTCGGCGACATCTACGGCCGGGTGCGCATGTTCACCATCGGCTTCGCGATCTTCACGTTGTTCTCGCTGCTGCTCTCAATCACCTGGATGCACGGCGGCGCGGGTGCGTTGTGGATGATCGTGATGCGCATCGGCCAGGGCGTCGGCGGCGCGTTCCTGTTCGCGAACTCCTCTGCCATCCTCACCGACGCGTTTCCGCACGACCAGCGCGGTCTTGCCCTGGGCGTGAACACGGTCGCCGGCATCGCCGGGTCGTTCATCGGCCTCGTGCTCGGCGGCGTGCTCGGGCCCGTGTCGTGGAGGCTCGTCTTCCTCGTGTCGGTGCCGGTCGGGCTCTTCGGCACGCTGTGGTCGTGGCGCAAGCTCGTCGACCTAGGTGTCCGCCAGCCGGCCAAGATCGACTGGTGGGGCAACCTCACGTTCGCCGCCGGCCTGATTGCGATCCTGGTCGGCATCACCTACGGCATCCAGCCCTACGGCGGCCACACGATGGGCTGGACGTCGCCGAAGGTGCTCACATGTATGGGCGGCGGGCTTCTCCTGCTCGCGATCTTCGCGGTGATCGAGACACGGATCGAGGACCCGATGTTCCGTCTGAGCCTGTTCCGCATCCGCGCGTTCACGGCCGGGAACATCGCGACGCTGCTGGCCTCGCTCGGCCGCGGCGGGCTCATGTTCATGCTGATCATGTGGCTGCAGGGCATCTGGCTGCCGCTCCACGGCTACAGCTTCTCGCAGACGCCGCTCTGGGCCGGCATCTACATGCTGCCGCTGACGGTCGGTTTCCTGATCGCCGGGCCGGCGTCCGGCTACCTCTCCGACCACTTCGGCGCCCGACCGTTCGCGACCGGCGGGATGCTCGTCGCCGCGCTCAGCTTCTTCCTGCTCGAGCTCCTGCCCGTGAACTTCGACTACATCTGGTTCGGCCTGCTGCTGCTGATGGTCGGCCTGGGCATGGGACTGTTCGCCTCGCCCAACCAGGCCGGCATCATGAACAGCCTGCCGGCCAACCGCCGCGGCGCCGGCGCGGGCATGGCGACGACGTTCCAGAACTCGGCGCTCGTGCTCTCGATCGGGATCTTCTTCTCGCTGATGATCCTCGGGCCTCGCGAACACGCTGCCGGGGACGCTCGACCACGGACTGGTCGCACAGGGCGTGCCGAAGGCCGACGCGGCCCGCGTCTCGCAGCTGCCGCCGGTCGGCCTGCTGTTCGCCTCGTTCCTCGGCTACAACCCGATGCAGCAGCTGCTCGGGCCGGTGCTGCCGCACCTTTCGCACGCGCACGCGACCTACCTGACCGGGCGCACGTACTTCCCCCAGCTGATGTCCAAGCCGTTCTCGGACGGCCTGCACGAGGCGTTCGACTTCGCGATCGTGGCCTGCCTGATCGCGGCGGGGGCATCGTGGCTGCGCGGCGGCAAGTACGTGCACGGCATGGAGCAGGAGAAGGCGGTGCCCGCCGTGGCGTCGGTCGAGGGCGAGATGATGCTCGCCGACGGGGACTAGGGATCACAACCTAGATCTGCGCTCAAAGAGCGTCCGTATCATGGGGTTGTGGACGACACGCCCCCACGGCTATCCGATCCGGAGTTCACGCGTGCGGTCGCCGCGCTGCGCGCGGCCGAGCGCGTGTGCGTGGCGACCCACGAGAACCCCGACGGTGACGCCATCGGCTCCCTCGTCGCGGCCGCGGCCGGCCTGCGCGCGCTCGGCAAGACCGTGCGGACGTACCTCGAGCCGGCCTCGACGATCCCGAGCGAGCTGCGGCTGCTCGACGTGACGGGCCTCGAGCGCGGGCTCGACCCCGGCTCCCTGGCCGGATGGACGCTGCTGACGCTCGACTGCGCCACGGTGCGCCGGCTCGGATACGGCCACCGGACGGTGATCGGTGGCGCCGAGACGGTCGTCTCGATCGACCACCACTACGACAACACCCGATTCGCCGACGTGAACCTGATCGACGGCGGCGCGTCGTCGACGGCCGAGGTCCTGCTCGACGTGCTCGAGGCGCTCGGCGTCGCGCTCACGCCCGAGATCGCCCAGGCGCTCTACGTCGCCCTCGTCACCGACACCGGCCGCTTCCAGCAGCGCACCACCGGACCGGGCGCGCTGCGGATGGCCGCCAGGCTGGTCGACGCCGGCGTCGACATCCAGCGTGTCTACGAGCGCGTCTTCGAGACGATGCCGCTGCGCAAGCTGCGCCTCCTCGGCGTCGTGATCGACAACCTGGTGCTGTACGAGGGCGGTCGGATCGCGATCTCCCACGTCGAGCGGGGCGACTTCGTCCGGCTGGGGGCGACCGAGTCGGACACTGAGGGCCTGGTCGACCACCTCCGCGCGGTCAGCGGCGTCGAGGTGGCGGCGCTCATCCGGGAGCCGCCCTTCGCCGCCGACGGCCATGCGCCGCCGAACCGCGTCTCGCTGCGCTCGCGCGGCGGGCTCGACGTCTCCGCCATCGCGCGCAAGACGGGCGGCGGCGGCCACAAGCAGGCGGCGGGCTTCTCCCACGGCGGCGGGGTGGCCGTCATCCACGCGTTCATCGCCGCCGAGGCGGCGATGCAGCTCGGGCTCGTCGGCTCCGCCGCGTAGCGGGCCGCCCTCGGCTAGGTGGCGTCGGGCGAGATGGCCTCGTAGGCGGGCAGGAGCACTTCCCACCGGGCTTCGTCGTCGCCGCGGGCTCGGCCCGCGATGTGGTCGGCGAGGTTCTCGACCTGGATCTGGACGCCGGCGCCGTAGGCGGGGAGCAGCGGCAGGGGCAGGCCCCGCTCCTCGGCGACCAGGAGCGTCCCGTCGCCGTCGGGGGTGAGCGTTACCTCGATCTCGGTCTGCTCCGGCTGGCCCGGATGGGGGTCGGAGTCGCGAAAGGTGACGACCAGCCGCCGCGGCGGCTCGCAGACGTCCACCCGCCCGGTGCTCTCCCCGTCGGCCGACACCCGGTGGAACTCCCCGCCGAGGCGCAGGTCGCCGTCGACCTCGGCGATCCAGCGGGCGAGCCGGCGGGGCTCGGTCAGGGCCGACCACAGGTCGTCGATGCCGGTGTCGAAGCGGTCTTCCATGCGCACGATGCCCGTGCCGCCCGCCGTGCGCAGGCTGCCCAGGAGGCGAGTGCCGCCCTGTGGGTTTGTCATGTCCGGCTCCTTCGTTCGCGTTTGCCCCGGGCCACCTCGGTGTGGAGGGCGTCCAGGCGCTGCGTCCACAGTCCCCGGTAGCGGCCGAGCCACTCGTCGATCTCGGCCAGCGGCTGCGGCCGCAGGCCGTAGACCCGCCGCTGGGCATCCGGGCGGACGTCGACGAGGCCCGCCTCGCGCAGCACCCGCAGGTGCCGGGAGACGCCCGGGCGGGCGATCGGCAGAAGCGCCGCCAGTTCGCCGGCCGTGGCCGGGCCGTCCGCCAGCGTCTCGAGCAGCGTTCGCCGGCTCTCGTCGGCCAGTGCTCGCAGGACTGCTTCCATGGGTGCGAGCGTACCACATCGGTTACGTAACCGACAGGGTACTTACAAGGCCGTGCGGAATCCCGCGCCGCCCGACGGCCCTGCCTACCCGCAATGCGAGCGCGGCCGGCGCAGGTCGGCCAGCAGCAGGTGGATGACCGACGGGTTGCTCGGCAGCGAGAAGTGGTCGATACCCGGGTGGTTCGTGAGCCGGTACCGGAAGCACGACATGTGCCGCCACACCAGCGTGGCGAGGTTGGTCGTCTGCTCCTGGTTGACGTCGCCGTCGCGCAGGATGAACGTGGCGGTGTTCGGGTCGAGCACCTGGCCGACGTGGAGGTTGGGGAGGACGGCGCCGACGACGGTGGGGATGCCGGAGCCCTTCTCGGCGTGGACGTCGACGTCCGGGAAGTGGGCCCGGTCGGCGAATTTCACGAAGCCGATGTAGTGACGGGCGACCGGGATCAGCCAGCGCAGATGGGCGTTGCGCAGCAGCCGCGGCCAGTCGGCCGGCGTGTAGCTGCGACCGGTCGCCGCGTCCTTCACGACGACCTCGCTGTGGCCGAAGATCTTCGGGTCGGCGGCGCTCATCCACGACGACGGCGCGGTGAGGTACATGTCGGCGCTCGATCGCGCCTGGGCCGGCGTCGTCGGGTAGGTGAAGTCCTCGATGTTGAGGCCGGTGAAGACGATCGAGTAGAGCGAGCCCTGGCCCGGGAGGTTGCCGGCGATCGGGCTGAAGCCGTGGATGTAGTGGTGGCGCCAGGCATGCGACGTGTGCGTCAGCAGGTACTGCGCATAGAGCGGACCGTTGGAGTGACCGATCAGTTGCACCGGGCGATCGCCGTTCTGGCGATAGGTCTGCTCGACGAGCCGCTTCGTCCGACCGAGGAAGCCGCCCATGTCCGGCGTCAGCCGCGCGTCGTATCCGGCCACCCGGATGTTGCGGCCGGCGACGTAGCCTGCGGCCTCGAGCGCGTGGTAGAGCGGCCCGTAGAAGGGCGCGCTGGCGGGGCTGCCGTAGTCGATGATGTGCACCGAGACGCCGCGCTGGTTCGAGAACCGCAGCCGGAACGGCTTGTGCGAGTGGCGGTCGTAGCGCAGGGTCAGCAGCTCATCGCGGCAGATCTGGCTGAACGTCGTCCCCTGGTGCGGGTTGAGGAACCAATCCTCGAACGACCCGGAGCGCGGGCAGCCCGGGAACGCCGTCTGGTCGTGCACCGTGACCTCGAGCTTCGTGAAGTGGAACGCGGGGAAGAGCACCACGGGCGTGAGGCCGCGGTGGCTGGACGCGGCGGACCCGCCCGCCGCCGGCGAGAGCACCAGCGCCGCTGCCACGACTGCGAGGAGTCCGAGCGTTCTCCGCACGCGGACGATGCTATCAGGCTGACAGGTTCCCGGTCAGCGCCGCCAGAGCGGCACGAACGCGGCCAGCGCGATGACCTGCACGACGACCACGAACGTCTCCGCGGATCCGACCGAGTGCGAGTAGAGCGCCGCGATCACCGCCGCGCCCACCAGCCATGCCAGGCCGTAGATCGCGGTGAACGTCCCGTACCCGGCGCCGCGCCGGCTGGCCGGGACGAGGTCGGCGACCGCTGCGCGCATCGTCGACTCGTGCACGCCCATCGCGACGCCCCAGACGACCGCGCCGATCCAGACGAGCACGGGCGTCGTCGAGAACGAGAGGAACGGGACGATCGCCCCGAGCAGCGGCAGTACGGCCATGCCGCGCAACCCGATGCGGTCGTAGGCCAGCCCTGCGCCGAGTGCACCCAACGCCGCCGCGCCCATCGCGGCGGCGTAAGCGACGGGGATCCACGGCGCCGACAGCACGTGCTGCACCTGGAGGTGGTAGGCGAGCACGGCGAAGGTGGCGAAGCCGGTCATGGTCAGCGCCGTGAACGTGGAGTAGAGCCAGAACCGGGCCGGGAAGTGGCCGCCGACGGTCATCGTCTCGCTCGGCGCGTGCGCGCCGTGCTCATACGCCGACGGGTGCGGCACCGCCACCCGCAGCCGCAGGACCGCGATCATGGCGAGCGCTCCGGGGACGGCCAGCACTGCGAATCCGAGCCGGTAGCCGCTCAGCGCGACCATCAACGCGACGAGCAGTGGGCCGACCAGGGCGCCCGACTGGTCCATGGCCTCGTGGATCGCAAACGCGCGGCCGCGGCCGATGTCGACGCTCGCCTGGGCCAGCATCGTGTCGCGCGCGGGTGAGCGCACCGCCTTGCCGAACCGCTCGCTGACGACAAGGGCCGATGCCGGCGTCACCGCCTGGGCGACGGCCATCAGCGGGACGGACACCATCGTGATCGCGTAGCCCACGATCGCGAGCGCCCAGTGGCGGCCCGTGCGGTCCGAGGCCGGGCCCGTCCACAGCCGCAGCACGAGCGCGACCGCCTCGCCGGCGCCGGAGACCACGCCGACCAGCGTCGCGCTCGCCCCGAGCGTGGCCAGGTACGGCCCGGCGATGCTGCGGCCGCCCTCGTAGACAAAGTCGCCCAGCATGCTGACGACGCCGAACGCGAGCACGAAGCGGTACGGCGTGAGCCTGTTCGGCTTCGCCTCGTGCCGGCCGCCTGCGGCCGTGGTCACAGGCGGAAGGGCTTCCCCATTCCGGCGGCCGTGCAAGCGCCGTTCAGGCAGGGCAGCCCCAGCATGGTCTCCCACACGCGCAGCGCGCTGAAGTCGTTCAGGGCGACGGCGGAGTGGACGTGGGGCGTGGAAGGGCTGATGACGATGAAGGGCAGCGGCGTCGAGACGGTGTCAGAGTTCGCGCCCGTGTCGAACCAGATGAAGACGGCCGTGTGGCCCTGGGTGTACGGCTGGTGCGTGAGGATCCCGGAGGAGCCCTCGAGGACGGCCTGCAGCCACGTGCTCGCCTGGGCTGGCGTGCCGACCTCCATGTCGCGCTGCTCGTCCGGCGCGATCCAGGTGAACCGGCGGTCGAGGTGGCCGACCAGGTTCGGGAGCGGCAGCACGTTGGCGGTGCAGCTCGCCGCCGCGACGCGCGTGTAGTAGAGCGGCGGCAGATGGCGGGTGACGTAGTCCCCCGAGTTTGTCTTCGCGCACGGCGCAGGCATCGACTGGCCGTACGCGCGCCAGCCGGATGCGTGCAGCTGGCCGAAGATGTTCATCGCCCCGCTCTGGCACGAGGGCCCCGGCAGGCAGTCGCCGGTGATCGAGACCTGGCCGCTCGTGCTGGCGATGTACGTCGGCAGGCTGTGGGGGAAGTGGGCGGCGGTGAAGTTGGTGGCGACGCCGCACTCGCCGGCGAGCTTCGTGAACTCGCTGGCGGGCGCGCCGGCGCCGAGCACGCTCGCATAGGAGTGGTTCTCGAACGCGATCACGATGATGTGACTCCAGGTCGGGATCGTCTTCGCGTGCCCGCAGGGAGATGTCGCCGCGCTCGCGACCGGGGTGGCCACAGCCGCCGGGGCGAGGACGGCGAGCGCCAGGGCGAGCGCGAGGGTGAGGCGGCGAACCACGGCGGCCGCAGTATGCCTGTAAAACGTTGCGTTGTGCGCCGCCGAGTCGTAGAGTCCGGTGCCAGTTTCGAAGTCCGACGGGAGGGGTTCTCGTGGCACGTTCGACCTGGTACCTGTGCGCCCTTGCGGCTGTTGTGGCGGTGGTGGTGCTCGCCATACCCTCGGCGGCGGGAGCCGCCGTCGCGAAGGGCAAGGCGTGCATCGCCAAGCACCCGAACTACGTCGAAGACGTGTTCGAGGTGAACTACGCCCCCGGGTGCACCGGCCATGACGAGCCCGAGCTCGACCCGCTCTCGTCACGGCCGCACTCGGCGACGAACCTGACGTGGAAGGCCGTGCTGCCCGTCGACGGCATGTTCCCCGTCTCGGCCACCGGCTTCGGCTTCTGGTTCGGCGGAACGGTCACCGACCCGAACCCGAAGGCCCTGTTCAACCAGGGCTTCCTCGAGGTGCAGTTCTATCCCGACACGCACGTGACGAAGTGCTTCCAGGACGGAAACTTCACGTACACGCACGCGAAGAACGAGTACACCGTGTGCAGCCCGGTCTGGTCGATCGTCGGCAACAACGAGCCGGCCGCGTTCAACACGATGCTGAAGGTCCACGGCAAGCCTGGCCCGATGGTGATGCACGGCGGCGACACGATCCGCCTGCACTACTTCGGGACGCTCAATGGCGACGGCGCCCACATCACGGTCACCGATGTGACGACCCACCAGCGCGGGTCCTTCGTTCTCCGCAATGCGCGCACCGGCGCGATGAATCCCGCCTTCGACAAGCAGGTGATCGGCAACTCGCTCGGCTGGGGCATCGTCCATGACGCGCCCAACTCGTTCGTCTGGGAGATCGGTCATCGGTCGCTCTTCAGCGGCGTTCCCGGCGCTTTCTGCGCTCCGGGCCACGCCGGCTGCGAGTCGTACAACTGGCCGGCCTGGTTCCAGACGACGCCGATCCGGATCGAGTCGGTCAAGTTCGGCCGGCACGCGACAGCAAAGCACTGGGCGGTCGTGAGCGACTACGGCGGCAAGGCCGAGATCCTCGATCCGAGCGAGACCGGCTCCACGTGCACCCACTACGGCGGGCCGTACTGCATCTACCCGTGGTACAGCCAGAATCACGACGGGTCGTTCACCTACGGCGTGAACTATCCGGGGTTGACCGCGGACAGCTTCGGCAACGCGAACCAGTTCGAGCGCCGGCTCAACTGCGGCGGCCCGTTCGGCGCGAACAGCACCTACTGCATGACGGTCGTTCGCTAGCACCCGTCGCTGCCTCGAAACATGGGCCCCGGGCCATTGCGTCCGGGGCCCCAGAGGCATAGACTCGACGGGGCAGGCAGCACTGATGGAGACGGCACCGTGTCATTGACCGCGTCCATGGAGCCGCTGATCGTGGCGTTGGTCGCGGTCGCCGCTCTCGTCGTCCTCATGTTCGTGCTCGTGCACATGGGGATGCGAACGTGGCGTACGGTCGCGCCCGACGCCCGCGAGCGGCTCCGTCGCCGCCGCGATGTGCGCCGCGGGATCCGGGAGATCGAGGCGTTCCTGGCAGGGCCCGGCATCGACCCCTGGAGCGACGAGCACCACACCGGGCCGGCCGAGGGCCGCCCCGGCCAGGACGCCGACCTCTAGCCCCGGCTCCCCGTCTGGACGAGCTCCGGCTCGCGGTCGGCGGCGCTCGCCTCGGCCACCCTGATCATCGCGGCGAGCAGCCTCCCGGCCGGGTCATCCATGGGCACGCACGCGGACGCGGGGGACGGGTGTGGATCGGGCTCGGGCAGGGGCGTCATGTCCACCAACGCTCCGGCGCCAGGCCCGGAGGACGGAAACCGCGGGGACTGGCGCCGGAGACTGGGGGTGTTGGGCCGGCAGAGGCTGCCTCTTTCCACAGGGGGTCGTCAAGCGTCAACGCGCGATGTGAACCGTGCGAGGTCGCATCGTGCGGGAAACTCGTGCAACGCTCCACAGGGCGTGCACAAGGATGCCGTGGTTGCCCACAGACGTGTCCACAGGCCCCGGCCCGGGACGTCAGCGGGCCAGGTGGGCGAGCGCCCCGGCGAGCACCTGGGCGGCGGCGACGCAGTCGTCGTCGGAGGCCGACTCGGCGGGGGTGTGGCTGGCACCGGTGGGGTTGCGGACGAAGAGCATCGCCGCAGGGACGTGCGGCGCCAGGATGCCGGCGTCGTGGCCGGCGTATGAGGGCAGGTCGCCCGCCGTGACGTCGGCCGCCCGGGCGGATGCGTGCAGAGCGGCACGCAGGTCGTCGTCGAAGCGCGCGCCGGTGTTGCGCGACTCCTGCGTGAGACTCGCACCGCGGAAACGCCCGCGGAGGTCGGCGACGAGGTCGTCGACCGTCTCGACCAGGAGCGCACGGGTATCGAGCGTGCACGCCACCCGGCCCGGGATCGAGTTCGTCGAGCCCGGCGAGATCTTGACCCGGCCGACGGTGGCGACGGCGTCCGGGCGGGCGCGGGCCGCCTCGTCGACGGCGAGCACGAATCGGGCGGCCGCGACGAGCGCGTCGCGGCGGCCGGCCATCGGCGTCGTCCCGGCGTGGTTCGACTCACCCTCGAAGACGGCCCGGTAGCGTGATCGCGGCGCCAGCACGTCGGCGATGCCGACCGCCTGGCCGCGGTCGATGAGCGCCTTGCCCTGCTCGACGTGCACCTCGAGGAAGCAGCGGATCCGGGCCAGCTCGTCGCGGCTCGCGACCAGCGATTCGCGGGTGACGCCGTGGATCGCCGGCGCGTCGCCCATCGCGGCGAGGACGGCGTCGATGTCCAGGCGCCCGGTGACTGCGAGGCTGCCGAAGCAGGAGTTGCGGAAGCGGGCCCCCTCCTCGTCGACGAACGAGATCACGGCGAGCGGCTTCGAGCGCGGCTCGCCGGATTCGAGGATCGCCGCCACGGCCTCGAGCGCGCAGACGACGCCGAGAGCCCCGTCGTAGGCGCCGCCGTCGGGTTGGGTGTCGACGTGCGACCCGGCGCACACGTACGGGCCCTCGCCCGGGCCGGGCGTGACCGCCCACATGTTGCCGGCGCCGTCCTTGCGCACCTCGAGCTCGATGCCCTCCGCCTCACGGCGGAACCACTCCTGCGCCTCGACCTCGAGCGGCGTCCACGCGACCCGGTTCCAGCCGGTGTCGGTGCGGCCGATGGCGGCCAGGTCGGCGAACCAGCGCAGGAACCGTTCTCGGGAGACCGCCGGCATCGGGTCTGGAAGGATACGCAGGTGACCGCCGCGACGATGCGCCTCCCCGGGTTCGTGAACGCGCACAGCCACGCCTTCCAGCGCGGCATGCGCGGCGTGGTCGAGCGCGTCGACCCGGCCCACCCCCACGACGACTTCTGGACATGGCGCGAGGAGATGTACGCCGTCGCCGGCCGGCTCGACCCGGACTCCGCCCACAGCGTCGCCCTGCTTGCCTACCGCGAGATGCGCGCGGCCGGGTACGTCGCGGTCGGGGAGTTCCACTACGTCCACCACCGGCCGGACGGCAGGCCGTACACGCCGGCGAACGCGATGTCGCTCGCGACGGCGGCCGCCGCCGACGAGGCCGGCATCGACCAGGTGCTGCTCATGACGGCGTACGAGCGCGCCGGCGCGGGCCTGCCGCCGACGCCCGGCCAGCGCCGCTTCTGCGATCCGGACGTCTCCGCATACCTGGCTCGGGTCGACGCGCTCGCGGCGGAGCGCCCGGCCGGCCGGGTGGGGCTCGCCCCGCACAGCGTCCGGGCGGTGTCGCGCGACTGGCTCGTCGAGATCGGCCGCTACGCCGAGACGACGGGGATGGTCGTCCACGTGCACGCGTGCGAGCAGCGGCGGGAGATCGAGGAGTGCCTGGTCGAGCACGGCCGCCGCCCGATCGAGCTGCTCGCCGACGCCGGCTGCCTCGGCCCGCGCACGACGATCGTCCACGGCACGCACGCGTCCGACGGCGAGCTCGACCTGCTCGCCGAGGCGGCGGCGTCGGTCTGCCTGTGTCCGACCACCGAGGCGAACCTGGGCGACGGCTACCTGCCGGCGCTGCGCCTCTTCGAGCGCGGCATCCGCGTCTGCATCGGCACCGACTCGAACACCGTGATCGACCCGGTCGTCGAGGTGCGCGAGGTGGAGGCGGTCGCCCGCCGCACCGCCGAGCGCCGCAACGTGCTCGTGCCCGACGGGGACGACGGCCCAGCCGGCTACCTGCTCGCCGTCGGCAGCCGCTTCGGCGCCGAGGCGCTCGGCCTCCCGCCGCCGCCCGACGTCGAGCTCGACCTCTCCCATACGTCCCTCGCCGGCGTCGCGGAGCGCGACGCGGCGGCGGCGCTGATCTTCGGCGGATCGGCCGCCGCCCTACGACCGATTGTTAAGGGGACTGTCCCCTTAACACAGGAGGACCGCTGATGGACTTTGCGCTCTCGCCCGAGCTGATCCATCTCCGCACCCGGGTGCGGGCGCTCGTCGACGACCACCTGATCAACTACGAGACGGAGGCCGAGCAGAACCACGGCCGGCTCTCGCCCGAGTCGCACGCCCGCATCAAGCAGGCGGTGCTCGAGTCCGGCCTGGCGGCCAACAACATCCCGAAGGAGTACGGCGGCGGCGGCTTCAACCTGACCGAGCAGATCGTCACCCACGAGCAGCTGGGCCGGCTGACGAACTGCCTGTGGGTGCTCGTCTGGAGCCCGTCGAACGTCCTCGTCCACGGCACCCCAGCGCAGATCGAGCGCTACCTCCTGCCCGACGTGCGCGGCGACCATCGCCACGCCTACGCGATCACCGAGGAGGCGGCCGGCTCCGATCCGCGCGCCATCGCCGCTGAGGCCGTCTGGAACGGCAGCGACTACGAGCTCTCGGGCACCAAGTGGTTCGTCACCGACGGCGACGTCGCGAGCTACTTCATCGTGCTGGCATGGGCGGTCGACGGCCACGACCGCCGGCCCGCCCTCTTCCTCGTCGACAAGGACGCGCCCGGCGTCGAGATGACCGACGATCCGGACTTCTCGCACAACTTCCCGTACCGCCATCCCGAATTCACGTTCACGAAGACGCCGGTGGCGCGCGAGAACATCCTTGGCAAGCTCGGCCGCGGGTTCGAGCTGACCGGCGAGTGGTTCGTCGAGGAGCGCGTCCACATCGCCGCCCGCTGCGTCGGCGCGTGCGACCGTCTGATCGAGATCGGCACCGCCTGGGCGCTCGAGCGGGAGCAGTTCGGCACCCGCATCTTCGACCACCAGGCGGTGAGCTTCGCGCTGGCGGACTGCGCCGCCGAGGTCACCGCGGCCCGTCTGCTCACCTACTACGTCGGCTGGCTCGCCGACTCGGGCGCCGACCGCAAGCTCGTCCACCACAAGGCGTCGATGGCGAAGCTGGTGGCATCGGAGACGGCGGGCCGCGTGGCCGACCGCGTCGTCCAGATCTTCGGCGGCCGCGGCTACATGCGCTCGAACCCGGCCGAGCGGCTGTGGCGCGAGCTGCGCGTCGACCGCATCTGGGAAGGGACGAGCGAGATCCAGCGGCTGATCGTCAGCCGCGGCCTGGAGCGGCGCGGGCCGGCCACGCTGCTCTCGCTCTAGTCTTCGGAGGATGGCCGACTCCGAGCCGCTCGACGCCGGCACTGCCGCCTGGCACCGGCGCCTGCACCACACACCGCACGACGGCCTGTCCCAGGACACCGCCCAGACGCCGGGCATGCGCCGCTACGAGGCGATCTCGGGGAGGCGCAACGGCTCGCGCAAGATCTGGATGGGCAAGAACCACGTCGCGCCGAACATGCGCTCGGCCGACCACCACCACGGCGAGGCCGAGACCGGCATCTACGTCGTCTCCGGCCATCCCGTGTTCGTCTTCCTCGAGGAGGGCGACGAGCGCCGCATCGAGACCGGGCCGGGCGACTACATCTACGTCCCGCCATGGGTGCCGCACCGCGAGGAGAACCCCTCGCCCGACGAGGAGGCGGTCGTCGTCCTCGCCCGCAGCACGCAGGAGGGGATCGTCGTCAACCTGCCCAGCCTGCGGGCGGCCGTGCCGGAGCTCGACCGGCTGATCGCCGAGGACTAGGCGGCGAGCCGGAGCGGCTCGGTGGTCTGCGCCGGGAAGAGCTGGATGACCGGGGCCGGGCCGAGGTGCGCGTGGATGTTCTCGATCGCGCGCTCGAGCTCGGGGCCGTGGCCGCTCACGCGGAAGAGCGGGCTGGAGGATCCGTCGGTGATGAGCCGGCGCAGGAGCACCATGCCGGCCGCGTGGACGTCGACGTCGACGGCCCGCACGCGGCTGCAGAGGCCGCGGATGTGCGGCTCGAGGTCGCGCAGGGTCTGGCGGTCGAGCGGCACCGCGGTGAGCTGGTTGCACAGCGAGATCTCGAGGAAGCGCTCGAGCGTGCCGGCGAGCATCCGGCGGCGATCGGCGGACACGAGCCCCTCGACGTAGCGGCTCACCGCGTCGCCGCCCACGTGGCGGTAGCCGGCGAGGACGATCTCGTCGAAGATCTCCTCCTGTCGCCAGACGCAGACGCGGGAGGCGACCAGGGCGCCCGCGGCGCCGACCACGGACAGCGCCGAGGCGGTGGCGGCCAGGCCGGGAGTGATGCTGTGCACGGCGAAGACGGCGGCGAGCGCGAGCGCCGCGAAGCACAGCAGCGACGCGGCCACCGTGTAGGCGGTCTTCAGGCGCTCATCGATGACCGAGAGCGCGGTGTTGAGCTCGGAGGGGGCCATCGCTACCCTTATTCATCGTTCGCAACTGCGGGCACTTGAGCAGAACCTGCGCCGCTCCTGCCTGGGCTGGAAATGGCTCCCAGAAAAGCGACGAGGCCGTCTGGGCAGAGACGGCCTCGTCTGTTGGGCTGTCCGGTGGGCCGCCGGACAACGTGTCCCACACCGACGGGTCAGCCGGTTGCGCAATCGCGATGCGACGCGCTCGGGGACACTCCTTGAAATCCCTCCGGTGTCGAGTTTACTGCAATTTTCTGCCGGATGACAGTGCCCGCAGGCAGACCCACGTCGCGGCAACGAAGCCGGCGATGATGGGGAGCTGCGCGAGCTGGCTGATC
This sequence comes from uncultured Actinomycetes bacterium, assembly GCA_963708365.1. GTDB lineage: Bacteria > Actinomycetota > Thermoleophilia > Gaiellales > JAICJC01 > JAICJC01. The sequence goes on along the minus strand of CAVPSM010000001.1, from coordinate 30,421 downwards.
GTGACGGGAAGCTCCGCGCTCTCCGACGCCGAATGCCCCGCAGCGACGGCATGCGCGCCGTTTCCGCCGCCCACGACGAAGATGGTTGCGAACGCGGCGAAGATCACCACGCCCACCATCACAGCCTTGGCCACCCTCAATTTCCCTCCCTGCCGTTCGACCTCCTGAGCATACGGGGGGCGGACAGGTGGTGCAACCGGCTTCATACGCCGATCATGTACCCCGGGCGGCGGCCCACGCACGCACGCCGGCGATCTGCCATGGCAACGGCCGGCACGTCGGCCAGCGAGCGGACGCCGCCTCGAGCGCCTCGTCGATAGTCGTCCCCGACCGGCTGGCGAGGATGGCGACAGCCACCGCTGCCGACCGCTCGCGGCCGCCGCGGCAGTGCACGTACGCCGTGTCCTGCCCGGCCGCCTCGACGGCGCGGTCAAGCACGTCGGGCGGGATGGTCGCGCCGTCGGGCACGGGCAGCCGGTGCTCGGTCATCTCCGCCCGCCGGAACGCCGCCTCCACCGCCGATCGCTCGCCGTCCCAGTACTCGTGGTCCTCGCACAGGTTGATCACGGTGCGCACGCCCTCGGCGTCGAGCGCCTCGACGTGCGCCGTTGCATGCGGCATCCGCCCGGCCAGAAGGCCGGATCCGAGCGACGAGTAGCGCAGCGGCGCGGTCACCGCGCCAGGGTAGCTACGCCCGTCTCACGGCCGCCGCAGATCGTCCGCGAGTCGTGCGGCGGCCGCCGTGCTGGCGTCGACGCGGTCCCGGACGCGCTGCTCGAGCTCGCGCGCGAGCTTGCGCTCACGCCGGCGTTCTCTCATATGTCGGATGAACGTGCCCATTCGTCCTCCTGTCCAGAATGCCTCAAGCGCCGGACGATGTCCAGTGTTTCCGGCGGTTTCTTCGCACGCGGGCGGGTCGCATTCGGGCGTTAACTACACTCCCGCGCCGTGTCCACCGACGTCCTGCTCGAGCTCGCGCTGGGGGCTGCCCGCGAGGCGGGCGAGCTCCTGCTCGAGCGCTTCGGCGGGCCGGCGAGCGGCGTCGAGTCGAAGAGCAGCACGACCGACATGGTGTCGGACGCCGATCGCGCCGCCGAGCGCTTCCTGCTCGACCGCATCACTGCGGCCCGTCCCGACGACGGCGTGCTCGGCGAGGAGGGCGCGAACGTCGAGGGCGCGTCGGGCCTCACCTGGGTCGTCGACCCGCTCGACGGCACGACCAACTACCTGTTCGGCTACCCGGTCTGGTCGGTGTCGGTCGCATGCGAGGACGCCGACGGGGGTGTGGTCGCCGTCGTCCACGACCCGATCCGGGGCGAGACGTTCGCCGCGGCGCGGGGCGCCGGGGCGACCCTGAACGGCCGCCCCGCGCGCACGCGCGCACCACGCGGTCTCGATCGGGCGCTCGTCGGCACCGGCTTCGCCTACGACCCCGGCGACCGCGGCCTCCAGGCCCGGGTGCTCACCCACCTGCTCCCGCGCGTGCGCGACGTGCGCAGGACCGGGTCGGCGGCGCTCGACCTGGCCTGGGTCGCGTGCGGGCGCCTGGACGGCTTCTACGAGTGGGGGATCAAGCATTGGGACCGGGCGGCCGGGATGCTGCTCGTCACGGAGGCCGGCGGGACGGTCTCGGTCTTCGACCCGGGCGGCGGGCTCGAGCCGTGCGTGGTCGCAGCTGCCGCCGACCAGCACGATCCGCTGCGCGAGCTCGTTGTCGCCGCGATCGAGCACGCCCGCTAGGCCGGCGTCAGTACCTGGAGGTCGTGGCCGGCACGCGCGCCCAGGCCGCACGCCGCGCAGATCGTGAGGTCGAGGCGCACGGGCCGGCCGGCGATCATCCCCCGGGCCCGGCCCTGGATTCCCAGCTGCATGGGGCAGGCACAGACGGAGGCGTGGCCGCGGCGCTCGAGGCGGGCGTACTCGCGCAGCGCAGCGCAGGCAACCGCCGGATGGGCGTAGCCACCGGCTGCCGGGTCGCAGCTCAGCCGCCTCGTCACCCGCAGCACCCAGAAGCCCATCGCGCGGGCCGGGCGGCAGCGCGCGGGCACGGGGCAGCGGGCCTCGACCTGCGATCGCCGGTGGACCGGCCGCCCGACCGAGTAGACGACGGTCACGTGGGTCGCCGGCCCGTGCGTGTGCGAGGCCGGGCCGGCGGCCCCCGCGCCGCAGCCGGCCGCCACCATGCCCACCGCCGCCGCGCCGATCCCGATCAGGGTTCCCGTGCGCATGGTGATGAGACGCCGCGTGGCCCGGGTCGGTTCCCGGTTCCGGAGCGACGCCCTCCGGTCGATCCGCTACACTCATCCGCAAGCTGCTGGTGTCGCCTTGCGTGGGCGCCCGTTTCAGCCGGCAGCTGCAGGGACCAGATGACTGTTCGCTTCGAGGCTGACTCAGAGGCGGCCGCACACCGTGTCGAGGCGTGGTGTGGGGAGCCGCTCCTCCATGATGGCGAGAATATCGCCGTGGCGCTTGCGGCCGGCACCGTCCGCCGCCAGGCGCTCGACGCTGCCCTCGCCGAGATGGAGCGCGGCCTGCCCGAGCCGAGCTTCGAGTGGCGCCGCGACTACTCGCTCGTCCTCGGCCTCGAGCGAGTGCTGGCCGACCCGCAGCCGCGGCTCGCGTCCGGCACGACGCTCCGCCGCCACCAGGTCGACGCACTCGCCGGCCAGCTCGCCGCGCTGATCAGCGATCTCGAGCGCTCGGCCGCGCTCGACGAGGAGGAGGACGACTCCGACGAGGGCGACGACGAGCCCGACAACGGGGACGACCCGGTCGAGGAGATGCTGTCCGACGCCGTCGAAGAGGACGACGACGAGGACGACGAGGAGTACGAGGACGAGGAGTACGAGGACGACGACTACGAGGACGAGGAGGACGGCGAGGAGCCCGAGCCGCCCGCGCCCGACCCGAGTCTCGCCCACGACCCCGCGATGGCGGTCGCCCCCGACGGCGAGGCGCTGAACGGCGAGGAGCAGGCCGCCCCCGATCCCGGAGCCCGCCGCCGCTATCGGTTCAAGCATCCCACCGCGTCGGGCAAGACCATCGCCGCCGCCGGGTTCGTCGAGGCGGCTCGTACCGCCGGCGTCCTGATCCTCACGCACCGCCGGCTGCTCGTGAACCAGTTCACGAACGACCTCGGCAAGGAGGGCTACGGCGGCCGCATGCACGAGCCCGTCCTGGTCGGCGATCCCACGCCGCGGACGCCGCCGCTGACGATCAACACGTACGCCTGGTTCATCAAGCACGCCGGCCAGATCAAGCCGGACGCGTACGGCGTGGTCGTCTGCGACGAGGCCCACACGGCGCTCGGCGAGAAGACGGCGGCCGCCATCCGCAGCTTCGACGAGCCCATCTACATCGGGATGACGGCCACCGATCAGCTGCTGCAGAAGCATGTCGGCGACGTCTTCCCGGCCGAGGTGGCCGACTTCCCGCTGGCCGAGGCGGTGCGCCGCGGCGTCGTCGCCCCCCTGCGCTGCATCCGCGTCCGGCCGATCGCGTCGCTGCGCCAGGTCGAGATCGTCGGCGGCGACTTCGACCAGGGCCAGCTGGCCGCCGCGCTCGACATCGACCCGCTCAACCTGGCCGCGGCCGACCTCTACCAGAGCCGCTTCGGCGACACGCCCGGGATCGTCTATGCCGCCGGCGTCGACCACGCCGAGCGCGTGGCGGCGGCGATGCGCGCGATCGACATGAAGGCGCGGGCCGTGTCCGGCCGCACGCCGCCGCGCGAGCTGGCCGAGACGCTCGCGGCCTACGAGCGCGGCGAGATCAACGTGCTCGTGAACGCCCAGATCCTGGCGGAGGGCTGGAACGCCCCCCGGGCGACGGTGTGCATGCACCTCGCGCCCACCGCCAGCCGGCGCGTCTACCAGCAGCGGGTCGGGCGGATCATGCGTCTGCACCGGCGCAAGGAGGCGGGCATCGTCGTCGACTTCGCCGAGGTCGGCGCGCCGCACACCGAGCGCGTCGTCACGCTCCACTCGCTGCTCGACGTCGACGCGTACCGGCCCGCCGGCCTCGTCACGCCGCCGCCCCCGCGTCGCCGCCGCGGCCGCCGCAAGCCGGCGAAGCCGATCGTGAAGGAACTGCCCTGGATCGTGCCCGTCTCGGACAACCCAGAACGGCGCGTCGCGGTCATCGCCAACCAGTGGAAGCTCGTCGACGCCTCCAAGCTGCCGCTCGACGAGCAGCGGGCCTGGGCCGTCGTCGCCGCCCGCCAGCTGACGCCCGCCGACGTGCACAACCTCACCGAGCGCATCGTGAACCTGGCCCCCGAGTCCCGCGAGCTCTTCTTCTACACCTGCTCGGCCGAGAACCGGCACCGCAAGATGCGCCTCTCCGGGCTGGGCGACCTGGCCACCTCCGGCCCCAGCCAGACGACGTTCGCGATGGCCTGCCGCCTCGTCGAGGCAGCGCCGACGTGGCAGCAGGACCGCGGCCAGGGCGCCCGCGTGCTGCTGCTCGCGATGGGCGACGCCAAGATCGAAGCCCCCTCCGACCGCATCGTGTCCTGGACGTGGCGGCTGGCGAAGGCCGCCCGTGACCACGAGTATCGCTACGCCGGCGCGCACATCGACGACGGCCGCGGCCTCCTCGGTGCGGTTGCGAACGCGAAGACTGACGCGGAGCACTCGCAGGCGTGCCTGCGCGTCGCCCAGGTCGCCAAGGCGGCGCCGCTCGAGGCCGGTGCAGCGCTGCTCGCCGTCGCGTCGCCGCGGCGGGGCACGGCCGGCGAGCGCATCGTCGAGGTCGCACGGCGGTCGCTGTCGGAGGATCCGCTGCGCCTCGCGGCCGCGCTCGGGTCGAACATCCCCGCCCCGATGCAGCGGGCCAAGGCGGCGAAGAAGAGCAAGCGCAAGGCAGCCACCGAGCGCGGTGAGACGGTGTCGTTCAACGGCGTGGTCGTCGGCTCGACGCCTCCCGCCGTACCGCTGCGGCGGATCGAGGGGGTGCCCGAGGTCGAGGTCGCCCCGCAGGTTGCGGTGCGGCTCCGCGACGATGCCGACTCCGTCATCCGCGAGCGGCTCGGCGTCGAGGTGCTGCGCTGGCGGCTGGCCGGGGACGAGCGCGCCTACGAGAGCGCGGTCGAGGTGCGGGCAGCGGCGGTCGAGACCGCGCCGCTCCAGGTGACGGTCTCCAAGCTGCTGAACGAGCCGGTGACCGACCGGATGGCGTCGATCTCCGTCGACGGCGCCGGGCTCGTCATCCCGCTCGAGATCCCGGAGGCCCAGGTGCTGGCCGACGACGCCGCCCGGCGAGTGCTGGCGCAGCTGAAGGCCGCGGGTGTCCGCGGCCGCGTCCGGGTCGAGTTCGAGATGACCGACGGCGAGGGCACGGTCACGCGCGACTCACGGCCGGGAGCGGTGCGCAAGATCGCCCGCGGCGAGCCCGTCGGCGCCTCGCCCGAGCGACGCGATCGCCGCCGGCGAGCGCGGGGCCGGCGAGGCCGCCGCGCGGGGGCCGAAGAGCAGGCCCGGAGAGCGGCCGCGACCGACGCCAACGGGACCGCGCCAGAGGCCGCCGAGGGCGGCGACGTTCCGGATCGCGTGTCGGCCCTGTGACAGCCTGGTAAACCGTTGTGCGCGCCTGGAATTCGCCGCAATTGTTCGTCTAGACTCTCCGGCGTGAGTCCCGCCGTGGGGCTCGTGGACGTGCGTGTGGGACCGTGAGTGCGTGACCTGCGTCGTTCCAAAATCTGCGACCAGGAGAGCTTCATGGCCACTGGCACAGTCAAATGGTTCTCGGCTTCGAAGGGGTTCGGCTTCATCGCCCCGGAGGACGGGGGCGCCGACCTCTTCATCCACTTCTCGAACATCTCCGGTGGCGGCTACCGGAACCTGGAGGAGGGACAGAAGGTCGAGTTCGAGGCCCAGCAGGGCAAGAAGGGGATGGAAGCCACCAACGTGACGGTGATCGGATAGCCGTTGGTGAAGGAGGAGACCATCGAGGTCGAGGGCGAGGTCACAGAGGCTTTGCCCAACACGATGTTCCGCGTCAAGCTGGACAACGGCCACGAGGCGCTCGGCCATATCTCCGGAAAGATGCGGCGCTAATACATCCGCATCCTCCCGGGCGACCGCGTCAAGGTGGAGCTCTCACCGTATGACCCGTCGCGCGGGCGGATCACCTACCGGTTCAAGTAGCCCGCACGCGTTCTCACGATGTGGGGACAGTCCCCGGGAAGCGGGGACTGTCCCCGCTTCTTCACCGCTATACCCGCGCTGACTCGGCCTCGGCCTGGCGCTCGGCGATCAGCCGGTCGACGCCCTCGCGGTCGCCGGTCCGCAGCAGCGCGATCGGGTCGGGGTCGCCGTTCACGATCGACTCGAAGAAGTCGCGCCGGGCCGAAAAGGTCGGCAGGGTCGACTTGGCCCAGCCGCGCACGTCGTTCAGGATCGCGGCCAGCTCGGCGTGGTCGTCGCCGTAGAGGTCGGCGAGCTCGCGCTTCATGCGCTTCGCGAGGGCCGGGCTCGCCCCCGCGGTCGAGATGGCGATCGCGATGGGGCCGCTGCGCACGATCGCCGGCAGGATGAAGCTGCAGAGCGGCGGCACGTCGACGACGTTGCAGAGCATCGATCGCCGCTCGGCCTCGTCGAAGACGGCGATGTTCGTCTCCGTGTCCGACGTCGCGGCGATGGCGAGGAAGTGGCCCTCGAGGTCGCCCGGCCGGAACTCGCGCTCGGTCACGTCGACGTCGCCGGCGGCGGCCAGCTCGCGGACGGCCGGCGAGACGTCGCGGGCGATCACGTGCACGTCCGCGCCGCACGCGAGCAGCCCTTCGATCTTCTCGAGGCCGACGTCTCCGGCTCCGACGACGAGACAGCGGCGCCCCGTGAGCTTCAGGCAGGCGATGTAGAAGGTCGTCCCCAGCATGTCGGCGACGCAGCGCTGGTCGCACCGCTCGAGCCGGTGCTGGCACACGCACGGGGCGCCGGAGAAAGCCTGGGCGGGCATCCACCGGATGGTACCGGCGGCCCGCCCGTCGCCCGGCCACCGGGTAAGATCGGCGCGTGCCCTACAAGCGGTCCGAGGACGAGTTCGTGTCGGCCGTGATGAGCGCCAACCTGCTCACCGCGGCGGCCGGCGACGCGCTGACCGACGCCGCCCGGCGGATGGCCGATCGCCGCGTCGGCGCGATCCTCGTCACCGAGGGCACCCGTCTCACCGGGATCATGACCGAGCGCGACGTGCTGCGGGCGGTCGGCACCGGCAAGATCGACGGCACCGTCGGCGACTGGATGACCGCCCATCCCGACACCGCCGGGCCGACGGCCACGATCGGCGCCGCGGCCGCGATGATGCTCCACGGCGGCTACCGCCACGTGCCGATCGTCGAAGGCGACCACGCGATCGGCATCGTCTCGATCCGCGACCTGATCCAGCTGCCGAGCGAGACGCCGAGCGGCGTCTAGGCCACGTCGCGGCGGGCGGCCATGACCGCTCCGGCGATGCAGATCGCGATCGTCCAGCCGACCAGCACGACGCCTCCCGCAGCCGGGTCGAGCAGGTGTGAGTCGGTCAACCCCATCAGGCCGTTCTGGGCCTGATCCGGCGTCCACCGGCCCACGGACGGCGCCAGCGCGAAGAGCAGGTTCTGGATGACGAACCCCCACGCCAGGAGGCCGATGATCGCCCCGACCTGGTTGCGGACGATCATGCCCAGCCCGACGCCGATCCCGCCCCAGAGCGCCGTTCCGATCAGCGTCCCGATGGTGATCAGCGAGTAGTCGTGGTGGGAGAGCAAGACCGAGATGCTGCGCTCGTCGAGGATGGCGCTGCCGATCCCGACCGAGAGGATCTCGCCCACGAGCGCGAACACGAACCCGGCGACGAGGCTGGCCGCCACCTTGGCGACGAGCACGAGCGACCGCTTGGGCGTGAAGAGGTAGGTCGGCCGGATCGTTCCAAAGCGGTACTCGCCGGTCACGAGCATGATGCCCGCGAGCGCGGCGAACAGCCCGGCGAAGCTGCCGATCGAGAAGAGGCTGCGCTGCTGCTCGCGCTGGCTCATCTGGCCGACCGACGTCAGAAGCGCGGTCAGGATCACGAAGAGCAGGATGATCGCGATCATGCCGAGGACGAGCCCGAGCGTCGTCCGAGTCGAGCGCACCTTGATGATCTCGGCTCGCAGCTGCGCGATCATTCCGGCTTCTCCGACGTCAGGTCGAGGAAGACCTCCTCGAGCGAGGACTGCTCCAGGCGCAGCTCGTGCAGCACGATTCCGGCCGCGGCCGCGACCTCGCCGACGCGCTCGCTGGTGGTGCCCTGGGCGAACAGCGCGCCCGACGCCTCGGTGACGATGATCCCGTCGCCGGCGAGCGCCTCGCGCAGGCGGTCGGCCTGGGGGCTGCGTACGCGCACCGCGCCGCCCATCCCGGCGGTGAGCTCGTCCAGGCGCGACTCGCGCACGAGCTTGCCGCGGCTGATGATGAGCACGTGGTCGACGGTCTGGGCGACCTCGGCCAGGACGTGGCTCGACACGAGCACGGTGTGCCCGCTGCCGGCGAACGAGCGCAGGAAGTCGCGCAGCCAGCGCACCCCTTCGGGGTCGAGGCCGTTGGCGGGCTCGTCGAGCACGAGCAGCTCCGGGTCGCCGAGGAGGGCGCCCGCCAGGCCGAGTCGCTGGCGCATACCGAGCGAGTAGCCCTTGACGCGCCGGTTGGCGGCGCCGTCGAGCTCCACCGTCTGCAGCACCTCGTCGACGCGCGAGTCGGGGATTCCGGCCGCCGCCGACAGGGTGCGCAGGTGGTTGCGGCCGGAACGGCCGGGGTGGAAGTCGGTCGCCTCGAGCACTGCGCCGATGCGCAGGGCCGGCTGGTTGATCTCGGCGTAGGGTCGCTCGAAGATCAGCGCGCGGCCCTGACTCGGCCGGGCCAGCCCGAGCAGCATGCGCAGGGTCGTCGTCTTGCCGGCGCCGTTGGGCCCCAGGAAGCCGGTGATCGTCCCGGCCTCGAGGACAAACGAGAGATCGTCGACCGCGGTGAGGTTCCCGAACCGCTTCGTCAGCGATTCGGCTCTGACGACGGGAGCCATGGCCTCAGGCTAGCCCGCCCGACCTGGCCGCGGGCGCGGTAGGCTGGCGTCCATGAGCTCAGGCGTCTTCACACTCCCCAGGCCGCTCAACGAGCCGGTGCGCGACTACGCACCGGGCTCGCCCGAGCGTGCGTCCCTGAAATCCCGGCTCGACGCGATGGCGGGCGAGCGGATCGAGATCCCGATGGTGATCGGCGGCAAGGATGTCCGCACAGGCCGCACCAACACCGCCGTGATGCCACATCGGAAGGACCACGTCCTCGCCGAGTATCACCAGGGCGGCGAGGCCGAGGTCGCCCAGGCCATCGCGGCCGCGGCGGCGGCGCACCACGACTGGTCGCGCACCCCGTGGGAGTCGCGGGCCGCCGTGTTCCTGCGGGCGGCGGAGCTGCTGGCCGGCCCGTGGCGCGACACCCTGAACGCGGCCACGATGCTCGGCGCGTCCAAGACCGCCTACCAGGCCGAGATCGATGCCGCCTGCGAGCTCGCCGACTTCTGGCGCTTCAACCCGAGCCACATGGAGCGGCTGATGAGCGAGCAGCCGATCTCCTCGCCGGGGATGTGGAACCGGGTCGAGTACCGCGCCCTCGAGGGATTCGTGTTCGCGGTCGCGCCGTTCAACTTCACGGCGATCGCCGGCAACCTGCCGACGGCCCCGGCCATGATGGGCAACACGGTCGTCTTCAAGCCCGCGTCGACCGCCGTCTACGCCTGCCATTTCCTGATGAAGATCTACGAGGAGGCGGGCCTGCCACCTGGCGTGATCAACATGGTGCTCGGCTCCGGTCGCGAGATCGGCGACCCGGTCCTGGCCCATCCCGACCTGGCCGGGATCCACTTCACCGGCTCGACCGCCGTGTTCCAGTCGATGTGGAAGACGGTCGGCGACAACATCGCCAACTACCGCACGTACCCCCGCATCGTGGGCGAGACCGGCGGCAAGGACTTCATCTTTGCCCACCCGTCCGCCGACGCCTCGCAGGTCGCCACGGCGATCGTCCGCGGCTCGTTCGAGTACCAGGGCCAGAAGTGCTCGGCCGCGTCGCGCGTCTACGCGCCGTCCAACCTGTGGCCGGAACTGCGGGAGGCGCTGCAGGAGCAGGTCTCGACGATCCGGATGGGCGACGTGCGCGACTTCCGCAACTTCATGGGCGCCGTGATCGACGGGAGCTCGTTCGCGACCCAGCGCGACGCCGTGAGGCTCGCCAACGACTCGCCGGAGGCCGACGTGGTGGTCGGCGGAGACACCGACGACTCCGAGGGCTGGTTCGTGCGCCCGACGGTGATCGAGACACGCGACCCGAGCTTCGACCTGATGCAGCGCGAGCTGTTCGGCCCGGTCGTGACCGCCTACGTCTACGACGAGAAGCGGGTCGACGACACGCTCAGCCTGGTCGACAGGACGTCGCCGTACGCCCTCACCGGCGCGGTGTTCGCCACCGACCGGGGGGCCATCGAGCACGCGTCCGACGCGCTCCGCAATGCCGCCGGCAACTTCTACGTGAACGACAAGCCGACCGGCGCGGTCGTCGGCCAGCAGCCGTTCGGCGGCTCGCGGGCGTCCGGCACGAACGACAAGGCCGGCTCGATGTGGAACCTGATCCGGTGGACGAGCCCGCGCACGATCAAGGAGACGTTCGTGCCGGCGACCGACTACCGCTATCCGTTCATGGGCGCGGAGTAGGCCGGCCCTTCTCGCGGTCAAGGATCGGCCCGGTTGAGCCGATCCTGATGGGAATGGATGCGGAGCGCAGAGAGTTCTTCCGAGTCATGGTCCGGTTGCCGGTGTCGTGCGCCGCGCTGGACGAGAAGGGGCGGACGAGCCTGATGGTGGTGCGGTCGGTCGACCTGTCGGCCGGCGGCGTCAAGGTGGTCACCGAGCACAGCCTCGTTCCCGGGAACCGGGTGCGGGTGGTGTTCCGCGTCGACGACGCCACGACGGCCCGCCTCGACGCGACCGTCCTGCGGGTCGAGCCGCTCGGCGACGAGCTGTACCGCTACGCGATCGACTTCGACGCGCTCGACCGCTCGGTCGAGCAGCGGCTGATGCGGGCCGTCTACGCGGTCGAGCAGCTGAACGCCGGCCGCCACAAGCACGTGCGGATGACGGTCTGGCAGGCGATGCGGTGCCGCACGCAGCTGGGCGAGTCCTTCGGCGCCCACGCCCTGCAGATCTCTGCCGACGACGCCCAGATCATCACCCGGCAGGTGCTCCGCGAGGGCGAGCGGCTGCACGTGACGATGGAGGACGGCACGCTCGGGTTCGGCGTCGAGACCGACGCCATCGTCGGCTCGGTGCACGTCGACGGGCGCGGCAGCTGCGTCGCCACGATCGCGTGGGACAACCTCGACCGCATCACCCGCGCCGCCATCCTGCGCCGCTCGATGGAGCAGGAGCGGCGCGACATCGCGGGGGACTAGACTCGCGCCGATGCGAGTGGCGGTGATCGGTCTCGGCACGATGGGGGCGCCCATGGCGCGGCACCTGCTCGCTGCCGGGCACGAGGTGACGGTGCACAACCGCACGCGCGAGCGCGAGGAGCCGCTCGCCGAGGCGGGCGCTGCCCGCGCGGAGACGCCGGCGGCCGCCGCCGCGAACGCCGAGGCGGTGCTGACGTGCGTGTCCGACACGCCCGACCTCGAGCACATCATTCTCGGCCCCGGCGGCGTCGCGGTGGGCCTTCCGAGCGGGGGCCTCGTCGTCGACTGCTCGACCGTGTCGCCGGCCGCCACCGCCGAGATCGCGGCGAAGCTGCGCGAGCGTGGCATCGGCATGGTGGACGCGCCGGTCTCCGGCGGCTCGGAGGGCGCCGAGAAGGGGACGCTGACGATCTTCTGCGGCGGCGAGGAGGCGGACGTCGCCCGTGCCGGCCCGATCCTGGATGCGATCGGGAGCAAGATCACCCACCTCGGCCCCAGCGGCGCCGGTCAGGTCGCAAAGGCCGTCAACCAGGTGATGATCGCCGGGACCTACGCCAGCGTCGGCGAGGGCATCGCCCTCGCGCAGGCCGCGGGCCTGCCGCTGGAGAAGCTCGTCGAGGCGCTCTCGGGCGGTGCGGCGGCATCGTGGGTGCTCCAGAACCGGGCGGCCAACATGATCGCCGACACCTATCCGCTCGGCTTCAAGGTGGCCCTCCACCGCAAGGATCTCGGGATCGCCCTCGACGAGGCCGCCCGTGCCGGCGTGCCGATGGACGTGGCGGCGCTCGTTGCAGCCCAGGAGGACGGCCTCGTGGACGGCGGGTTCGGCGACGAGGACGTGAGCGCGGTCGCCCGGATCCCCAAGCGCACCGGCTGAGCCAGAATCGGGGTCTGGCCCCGCCTCGCGGGGCCAGACCCCTCCGCTGGGTGGGTCAGCGCACCGGCGTCGAGATCGGCTCGAGCTCGAACGGCAGCAGGTGGACCGCCTCGGCGAACCGGGCCAGCAGCGAAGTCCGGTCGCGGGCAGCCAGCGCCACGACTGCGAGCCGGTGGCTGGCGGTGTCCTGGTCGTACTCGCTCAGCCGGTGGCCGGGCCCGACGAGCACCTCGACGTGGGCGTGGGGGTAGCGCTCGAGCACCGTCGTCGGATCCGGCACCGAGCGGACCACGGCGTCGGCGTACGTGCGCAGCACGAAGCTCGCGGCGACGAGCTCACTGCGGGCCTGCGGCAGGGACGGCGTGCGGCCGGTGCACAACGCGAGCTGGATCTCGTAGCTCGACACGCCGTGCACGGCCTGCACGAGCGGGGCGAACTGCGAGGCCATACGGCCGTTCACCTCCACGATCTTCGGCGTGCCGTCCGGGCCCACGAAGAACTCGATGTTGAACATGCTGTCGCGGAACCCGAGCGCGGGCATCAGCCGCTCGGCGACGTCCGCCATCGCCCGCTGCCGCTCTTCCGGCAGGCGGCTGGGGTACTCGAACCGGAGGAAGCTGATGGCGTTCGGGTGCATGACGGCGTCGGTGACGCCGATCGGCGTCACCCGCCCGCCCTGGATCCAGCCCTCGAAGGTGACCAGCGAGCCCTCGAGCAGCTCCTCGGCGATCAGCATCCGGAACGCACGCCCTTCGAGCGCCCGGTCCTGGGCCGTGACGGCGTCGATCTCGCGCCGGGCGTGGGCGACGACGCCCGCGAACTCGGCCTCGTCGTGGACCTGGTAGGCGAGCTGGGAGAGGTGGGCCGCGATCGGCTTCATGAAGAACGGGAACGGCAGCGGCGGGTGCACGTCGGGATCGTCGAGGTCGACGGCGGCGAACGCCGGGGTCGCCTCCGGCACCGCCCGGGCCTGGATCTCGCGCGACGCCAGCTTGTCGTGGCAGCGCATGAACGCCTCGCGGCCGGGGCCCGGCAGGCCGGCCGCGTCGGCCAGTATCGAGGCGATGTGCCCGGTGGCGTCGCTCGACCCGAAGATGCCGTCGGCCGCGGGGCCGAAGCGGATCATGTGGTCGACGTACGTGCCCGCGTCGAAGCCCGGCCCGATCGCCTGTCCGGCAAAGCGGAGCGCATACCGATCGAGGATGCGCTCGTCGGCGAGGTTCAGCCGGTCCCGCTGGCCGGGGCAGACGACCAGCACGCTGGGCACGGCGCCGTGCGACAGTCCGTCCACCGGCCGTATTGTGACGGACCCGTTTCGGGTTCGCCAATCGCCGTCCCGGGCGGCGTGATCAGCCCCACACCCGCTCGGCGGTACGTGCAAGCGTCTCGAGCTTGGCCCGCTGGTCGTCATGCGACAGCGAATTCCCCAGGATGGACGTCGCAAACCCGCACTGCGGGCTGATGGCCAGCCGCTCGAGGTCGATGTGCTGGGCCGCGGCGCGGATACGTCCCTCGAGCTCGTCCACGGTCTCGCGCCGCGGCGACTTCGTCGTCACCAGGCCGAGCACGACCATCTTGTCGTCGGGCACCTCGTCCAGCGGCTGGAACGAGCCAGAGCGCTCGTCGTCGTACTCGAGCAGCAGCCGGTCGGCGGCGACGCTGCGGAAGACGGCCCGCGCGATCGGCTCGTACCCGCCCGACACGAGCCAGCGGCTCGCCTGGTTGCCGCGGCAGAGATGGAAGCCGAATGTGACGCCGGGATGGCCCGCCATCACGTGGTTGTCGAGCTCGATCCCACGCTGGATGTAGCGGTCGGCGCTCCAGCCCTGGCGCTCGTAGAACGCGCGCGTGGCCGGGTCGATCAGGAGCGGGTAGTGGGGCGCGTCGAGCTGGATGTACGTGCAGCCGAGCCGGGCCAGCTCGGTCACCTCGTCACGGGTGAGCTCGGCCACGTCGTCGAGGAAGTCGTCCAGCGTCGGGTAGGCGTCGCGGGAGTGCTCGGCCGACCACAGGTTGGCGTAGAGGCTCGGGCTCGCCAGCGTCACCTTCGGGATCGCGGTCGCCCGCGCCCGCAGGTAGGTGAAGTCCTCGGCGGCGATGTGGCGGCGGCGGCGGAGCCGCTCGCGCACCCCCAGACCGGCGGGACGTTCGGTCGAGCGGTCGTCCTCGGAGCCGTGCCAGTCGCCCCACAGGTAGGCGTCGAGCGAGACGTCGCCGAAGCCGTCGACCGCGTCCGGCAGCCCGCTCTGGAACGAGAGCCGGCGCATCTCGCCGTCGGTCACGACCCCGACGCCGGCCGTCTCCTGCAGGTCGACGACACCGTCGACTGCGCGGTCCTCGGCGCGCTTGAGCTCGGCCGCGGATGCCTCTCCCCGCTCGAACCGGTCGCGCACCTCGAGCAGTTGCGACGGCCGCAGCAGGCTGCCGACGACATCGGTGCGGGCGGTGATCACGGTCGCGAGTGTATCCGGGCGGTTCTCCGGCTCCGCCTTGACAACGACGGCCCGGTGCGGGAACCATTCGCCCCGCCGTTGAGGACGCGAGCCGCACTCCTCCCTGAGACGGGGGCATCCCTGCGCGTGGTCGAGCTCGAGCTCGACCCGCCGAAGCACCACGAGGTGCTCGTGCGGCTGCATGCCAGCGGCGTCTGCCACTCCGACCAGAACGCGATCGACGGCACGGCCGAGACCCGCTGCCCGGCGGTGCTCGGCCACGAGGGCGCGGGCGTGGTCGAGGCGGTCGGCCCCGGTGTCTTCGCGGTCGCCCCCGGCGACCGGGTGGCGCTCTCGTGGCTGCCTGCGTGCGGCGTCTGCGAGGAGTGTCGCCGCGACCTGCCGCACCTGTGCGCGGCCGCCTTCCCGGCGATGGACGCCGGCGGGCTGCTCGACGGCACCACCCGGCTCTCCTACGACGGCCGGCCCGCCTACCACTACTCGCTGCTCTCCACCTTCGCCGAGCACACCGTCGTCCCCGAGGCTTCCTGCATCCCCATACCCGACGATGTGCCGTTCGATGTCGCGGCGCTCGTGGGCTGCGCCATCACCACCGGCGTGTGCGCCGCATGGCGCACCGCCCGGGTGGCGCCGGGCGAGCGGGTGGCGGTGTTCGGCTGCGGCGGGGTCGGCCTCTCGGCCGTGATGGGCGCCGCGGCTGTGGGGGCCGAGCCGATCGTCGCGGTCGACGTGAGCCTCGAGCGGGCGCAGGCGGCGGCCGAGTTCGGCGCGACCGCCGCGGTCGCCTGGGCCGGCGACGCCGACGCCACCGGCGCGGCCGTGCAGGAGGCGTCGGGCGGCGGCGTCGACCACGCCTTCGAGGCCACGGGGAGGCCGGAGGCGATGCGCGCGGCGTTCCTATCGGTGCGCCCGCGCGGTCAGGCAGTCCTGATCGGCATCCCTCGGGCCGACGCCGAGCTGCGCGTGCCCGCCCGGCTGATCCCGCGCGGCGAGCGGCGCGTGATCGGCGCGCTGTACGGGTCGGCCCGGCCGGAGCGCGATTTCGGCCTCATCCTCGACGCCTACCGGCGCGGCCGGCTCCCGCTCGACCGGCTGGTCTCGCACCGGCTGCCGCTGGACCGGATCGAGGAGGGGTTCGCGCTGCTGCGCGAGGGCGGCGCGCGCCGAGCGGTGCTCGCGCTCGGCCCGGAGGGATCGTCGTGAGGATCTCGGGCGTCGAGACGCGGCGCTACCGCTTCCCGCTCGATCCGCCGCTGCGGGCGGCATGGGATCCGGTGCCGCGCACGCACCAGGACGCGACCCTCGTCTGCGTGGTCGCCGACGACGGCACCCGCGGCTACGCGAGCGGCGACGCGCTGCCCGACGCCGACGTGCTCGGGCGCCTGCTGGCCGGAGTCGACCCGTTCCGCACCGAGGCCGTCCGCGAGGTGTGCGAGACGGTCGACTTCCACGGCGGCCGGCCGTGGACGCTCGAGGTTGCCGTATGGGATCTGGTCGGCCGTGCGCTCGGCCAGCCGCTCTGGCGGATCCTGGGCGGGCGCAGCGAGTCGCTCGTCGCCTACGCGTCGAGCGCGGAGCCGGCGCCGGCCGGCGAACGCGCCCGCCGCTGCGTCGCGCTGCGCGATTCCGGGGTGCGGGCGGTGAAGCTGCGCCTCGGCGACGACTGGCGCGCCGGCGTCGAGGTCGTCGAGGCGGTGCGGGACGCGGTCGGGCCGGGGTTCGCCATCATGGTCGACGCGAACCAGGGCTGGCGCATGCCCGGCGACCTGCGCCCGCGCTGGGACGTCCCGGCGGCGATCGCCTGTGCCCGCGCGCTCGAGCCGCTGGGGGTCGAGTGGCTGGAGGAGCCTTTGCGGACCGACGACGTCGTCGGCTACGCCGCCCTGCGCGCCGCGACGTCGCTGCGGATCGCCGCCGGCGAGATGGTGCGCGACGCTGCCGCGGCCCGCGACCTTGTCGTGCGCGGCGGCGTCGACGTGATCCAGCCCGACGTCGTGCTCGCCGGCGGGATCGGCGGCGCCCGCCGGATCTCCGCACTGGCCGATCTGCACGGCCGGACGTGGTCGCCGCACACATGGTCGAACGGCTACGGCCTGGTCGCCAATCTGCACGCGGCGCTCGCCTTCTCGACGTGCCCGTGGATCGAGGTGCCGTTCGACCCGCCGGCCTGGCCGGCCGCGCGGCGCGACTGGCTGCTCCCTGCGCCCGTCGAGATCGCCGCCGACGGGACGATCCGCCCGCCCGCCGGGCCCGGCCTCGGCGTCGAGCCCGACTTCGATGCCCTCGACCGCTATTGGGTGCAATGAGCGCCGGCCCCGTCGAGATGCGCGCCGCCGTCCTCGAGGAGAAGGGCCGGCCGCTGCACGTCGAGACGTTGCTGCTCGACCCGCCCCGGCGCGACGAGGTGCTCGTGCGGGTGGCCGCGGCCGGCGTGTGCCATTCCGATCTGCATCTGGCCCTGGGCCACCTCGGCGACGGCCGCTGGCCGGCCGTGCTCGGCCACGAGGGGGCGGGGGTCGTCGAGGCGGTGGGGGAGGGCGTCACCCACGTCGGCCCGGGCGACCGGGTGGCGTTCTGCTTCGTCCCATCGTGTGGCGAGTGCCGCATGTGCGCCGCCGGCCGGCCGCACCTGTGCGAGCCGGCGGCCGAGCGGTCGCTGGCCGGGACGCTGATGGACGGCACGTCGCGTCTGCACCGGCTCGACGGCACGGCGATCAAGCACTTCCTGACCGTGTCCTGCTTCGCCGAGCGCTGCGTCGTCCCGGCGGCCGGCGCGGTGCCGATCGGCGCGGAGCTGCCGCTGTGGCAGGCCGCCCTGGTCGGCTGCGGCGTCGTCACCGGCGTCGGCGCGGTGCGCAACGCCGCCCGGGTGGCGGAGGGCGAGACGGTGTGCGTGATCGGCTGCGGCGGCGTCGGCCTGCAGGTTGTCTCGGGCGCGCGCCTGGCCCGGGCCGGGCGGATCGTGGCCGTCGACCGCGACCCGGCCAAGCTGGTGCTCGCGCGCGAGCGCGGCGCGACCGACACGCTCGAGGCGGGGCCGGATGTCCGTGCCGAGGCCCGCGCGCTCATGCCCGGCGGGTTCGACCACGCGTTCGAGGTGATCGGCCGCGCAGACACGATCCGGCTCGCCTGGGACATCCTGCGCCCGGCCGGGCAGGCGACCGTGGTCGGGATCGCCCCGGCCGGAGTTGAGGTGTCGCTGCGGGCGCTCGATCTCCTGAGCGAGAAGACGTTGCGCGGCTGCTACTACGGCTCCGCCGACGTCGCCGCGGAGCTCCCCGGCCTGGTCGCGCTCGCCGCGGCGGGCGAGATCGACCTGGCGAGCGTCGTCTCGCATGTCGTCGACCTCGACGGTGTCGAGGAGGCGATGCAGCGGCTGCGCCGCGGCGAGGGTGCGCGGACGGTGGTCGTGCTCGACGCCGACCTGGCGGGGCGGGAGCCGGCGTAGGCCTTCTAGGATTGGCGCCATGATCGCAGTCACATACACGGGCGCCGGTGGCCCCGAGGTCGTGACCGTCGGGGAGCGCCCCGATCCGGTTCCCGGCGACCACGAGGTCCTCGTCCGCGCCACCCACGCGGGGCTCAACCCCGCCGACCTGGCCCAGCGGGCCGGGCACTACCCAGCGCCGGCCGGGTCACCGAAGGACATCCCCGGGCTCGAGGTGTCCGGCCGCGTCGTCTCGTGCGGCGCCGCTGTGACCGCCTGGCGCGAGGGCGATCGCGTCTTCGGGATCGTCGGCGGAGGGGGCCTGGCCGACAGCGTCGTCGCCCACGAGCGCCACCTGGCCCGGGTGCCCGACTCACTCTCCGACCGCGACGCCGCGGCCGTGCCCGAGGCGTTCATCACCGCCCACGACGCAATCTTCACGCGCGCCGGCCTGCGCATGGGCGAGACGCTGCTCGTCAACGGCGCCACCGGCGGCGTCGGCACCGCCGCGGTGCAGATGGGCGCGGCCGTCGGCGCCCGCGTGCTCGCGAATGCGCGCTCCCACCCCGACGCCCTGAAGGCGCTCGGCGCCGAGCCGGCCTCGCTCGCGGACGCGAAGGAGGTGGACGTGGTCCTGGAGCTGGTCGGGGCCCAGAACCTGACCGGCAGCCTGCAGGCGCTCGCGCCGCTCGGCCGCATAATCGTGGTCGGGACCGGCGCCGGGGCCGACACCGACATCTCGCTGCGGGCCCTGATGGGCAAGCGGGCGAGCGTCATGGGCACCGTGCTGCGGGCCCGGCCGCTCGAGCAGAAGGCGGCCGCCGTACAGGCGTTCGCCCACCAGGTCGTGCCGCTGCTCGCGAGCGGGCGGGTGAAGCCGCTGGTCGACCGCGTGTTCCCGGCGGAGAGTGCGAACGATGCGTTCGACCACCTCGCCGCCCCGGGCAAGCTCGGCAAGGTGCTGCTCGAGTTCGCGTGAGCAGCCATGTCCTCGTCCGGCCGGCGGGGATGTCGGACGTCGTGCCCGCGCACCGCGTCTCGGCGGCCTTCTCGGTCGCGCTCCACGGCACGTCGGAGACGACGGTCGACCACCTGCGCGCCGCATGGGACTACGGCCGCGCCTGGGTGGCGCTCGACGGCGGCGAGCAGGTGATCGGCTATGCGACGCTCGAGGACGGCTACGTCGAGGTGTGGCCGCATCCCGACCACCGCGACGGCACGGTTGCGGGCGCGCTGCTCGACGCCGCGACCCGGCAGGGCGGCCGGCTCGAGACGATCGTGCCGGCGGCCGCCGGCGACCTGGTCGCGCTCTACGCGCTGCGGGGCTGGACGCGGACGCGGGAGGTGCTGCGGATGCAGATCGACGTGTCGGCTGCGGGGCCGGCCCCGGCCTGGCCGGAGGGCGTCACCGTGCGCACCTACGCGGACTCCGACGCCGCCTCCGTGCACGACCTGCTCGTCGCCGCGTTCGCCGACAGTGCCGAGGAGGTGGCGCCGTTCGCCCGCTGGCATCCGTGGATGACGCAGGATCCCGGCTTCGACGCGGGGGTGTGGTTCCTGGCCGAGTCGGGCGCCGAGCTGGCCGGCGCGTGTCTGTGCTGGCGCGAGGGCTGGGTGAAGGACCTCGCGGTGCGGCCGTCCTGGCGCGGCCGTGGCCTGGGCGAGGCGCTGCTGCGGGCCGCGTTCGCCGAGTTCCACCGGCGCGGGACAGAGACGGTCGGGCTGAAGGTGGACGCCGACAATCCGACCGGCGCGGTGTGCCTCTACGAGCGGGTCGGCATGACCCGCGACCGCACCTACGTGTTGCTCACGAGTGAATAACCGGTGCCAGGCACCGGTTATTCACAGGTCGCGGTCGAATCGCGGATCACCAGGCGGGGCGGCATGACCAGCTCGCGGCGGACGCGGCGGCGGCCCTCGATTGTGTCGAGCAGCATCGCTGCCGCGGCTGCGGCCGCCCGTGCGGTGTCCCAGCTGACCGTCGTCAGTGCCGGCGCAACCAATTGCGAGATGGGGTGGTCGTCGAAGCCGGCCACCGACACGTCTTCCGGGATGCGCAGGCCGAGCTCGGCGCAGGCCATGTACGCGCCGTAGGCGAGCGCGTCCGAGAGCGCGAAGACCGCCGTCGGCCGGCCGGGACGGCGCAGCGCAGACAGCGTGGCGGCACGGCCATCGGCTGCGGAGAAGCCGCACACGCTGGTGTGGACGCCGCGCCTGCGCCGCGGCCGGTGCATCCCCGATGCGAGCACCGCGATGCGCTGGTGGCCCAGGTCGTGCAGATGGTCGAGCATGAGATCCGACCCGGCGTCGGCCGGAAAGCGGATCGCGCCCGCCGGCGCCGGCAGCGCGGGGCCGACGGCGACCACCGGCAGCTCGGAGACGATCGCCTCCCAGCCCCCCGAGTCCGGCGCAACCGGCAGCGCAATCAGGCCGTCGACGCGCTGGTCCACCAGGCCGCGCGCCCGCTCGATCTCCGTCTCGGAGTCGCCGTCGGCGTCGGCGAGCAGCATGTGGCGGCCTCGGCCGCGCAGGTGCCGCTCCAGCTCCGACGCGAACTCCTGGTGCCAGTAGTCGGCCAGGCTGCCGCCGATCACGCCGATGACGCCGGTCGAGCCGCTGCGCAGGGCGCGTGCGATCGGGTCCGAGCGGAAGCCGATGCTGTCGGCCGCGTCGCGCACCCGCTCGGCGGTCGCGGCCGAGACGCGCTGGCCGCGCAGGGCGTACGAGACGCCGGCGGTGGAGAGGCCGGTCAGCTCCGCGACGTCGCGGAGCGTGGCCCTCTTGCGTCGGGGGCGTTTATCCGGCACAATCGAGGTGAATCGTTTCACAAGACCCGGGAGTCCGCAAACGCGCGTCGACCTGCACCAGCATCTGTGGCCGGACGGCTTCATCTCGGCCCTCGCGGCGCGCGAGCGCCCGCCGCGCGTCTACGGGAGCGGTGACGGCATGCGCCTCGAGCTCGGCTTCGAGCCCGGCGGGCCGCTGTCGGCCGCCGCACACGACCCCGATCGCCGCATCGCGATCCTCGATGCCGGCGGGATCGACGCCGCGGTGATCTCGATCTCGACACCGATCGGCGTGGAGTCGCTGCCCGAGGACGACGCCCGGCCGCTGCTCGACGCCTACCACCAGGGCATCGCCGAGATCGCGGCGGGCTCGGGCGGCCGCATCCAGGCGTTTGCCGCCGCGTGCCTGGCGGCCCCCGATGCCGGCGCGGCCGACGTCGCCCGCCGGCTCGGCGAGGGGTTCGTCGGCCTCTCGCTGCCGAGCGAGGCGCTGGCGACGCCCGCCGGCCTCGACCGCTGCGCGCCGGTGCTCGACGTGCTCGAAAAGGCCGGCCGACCGCTCTTCGTCCATCCCGGCCCGGCGCCCTGGACGCGGCCCGAGCCGGCGGACGCGCGCCTGCCCGCATGGTGGACGCCGCTCGCCCAGTATCCAGCCTGGTCACTGCGCGCCTTCGCCACCTGGCGCGCGCTCGGCGCGGCGACCTATCCGGCGCTGCGCGTCGTGTTCGCGATCATGGCCGGCGGCGCGCCCTTCCTCGAGGGCCGCTGGCGCACGTTCAGCGGCCACGCCGGCGCGATCGACCGCAACGTCTTCCTCGATTCCGCGTCCTGCCAGCGGCTCGACCTCGAGCTCGCCCTGGCGGCCTACGGCGCCGAGCAGATCGTGCTCGGCACCGACGTACCCGTCATCGACCCGGCGCCGCTCCTGCGCTCGCTCGAGGCGCTCGGCCCCTTCGTGGACCGGGCCGTCGCCGAGCGCAACCCGGCCCGGGTCCTCGACCTCCAGGGAGGTGTCCCATGACCGATGCCCACGCAGAGATCACGGCCTGGTTCGCGCAGCGCTGCCGCGCCGATCGCGACCTCGAGCCCACGGAGCTGCGTGCGCTCACCGAGGAGCTCGCCGGCCGGCCGGAGCTGTGGCGCGGCCTCGTCCGCCACGACGCGGATGAGCGCTTCTACGTGCGCCTGCACCGCGATCACCACATCGACGCGTGGCTCCTGTGCTGGATCTCGGCGCAGGAGACGGGCCTCCACGATCACGACCTCTCGTCCGGCGCCGTCCGCGTGATGGACGGCACGCTGTCCGAGCTGCGCCCGGTCCCCGCGCGGATCGATCTCGACGAGACGCTCTACCGCGCAGGTGAGGGCTTCTGCTTCGATGCGTCGCGGATCCACGACGTCCGCCACGCCGGTGCCGAGCCCGCCGTCTCGCTGCACATCTACTCGCCGCCGCTCTGGCGCATGGGGTACTACGAGACCGGCGCCGACGGCCGCCTCGTCCGCCGGCCGGCCAGCTATCTGGAGGAGATGGTCCCGGCTGAGTGAGGCCCCAGCTCCTCCCGATCTCGGCGAGGAGCTCGAGGCGGTCGCGCCCGCGCCCGACGGGCTCCGTGGCGCGAAGCTGCGCGCGGTGCACCTCGTCGGGCTCGACCTCTCCGAGCGACCCGCCCACGGCGTCGACCTGGTCGAGGCCCTGCTCGACGGCGTCGATCTGACCGCGTCCCAGCTGGGCGGCGCGTCGTTGCGCGACGCCCGGGTCGTGGGTGGAAGCTGGGCGAACGCCAACGCCGATGCGGCCCGCATGCGCCGCGTCGCGCTGGCCGACGTGCGGATGACGGGCGTGGTGCTGGCGAACTCGGCGCTCGAGGACGTGACATTCACGGGCTGCCGGCTCGATCTGGCGAACCTCCGCTTCGCGAGGCTCGCACGCGTGCGCTTCGAGTCGTGCGCGATGGCCGAGATCGACCTCCAGAACGCGGTCTTCGAGCGTGTCGAGCTCGTCGGCTGCGACCTCACCGGCGCCCGGCTCGCCGCGGCGGCGCTTGCGGGATGCACGTTTCGCCGCTGCCGCCTGGTGGGGCTCGTGAATCCCGAACGGCTGGCCGGCGCCCGGATGCCCGTCTCGGACGCGCTCGATGCCCTCGAGACGCTCGCCGCGGCCGCCGGAGTCGACCTTCTCCCCGAGGAGGGCAACTGAATCTACGATGTGGGTATGACCACTCGCGGACAGGCCGAGCCGTCGACGCCCGTCCCGCGTTGGGTGGCGCCCCTCTTTGCCATCGTCGGCATCGGGCTCGTCCCGTGGACGATCTGGATCGCCTACGACCTGCCCCAGCGGCACCTCGACCGGCACTGGGATCTGGCCTGGGGCGGATTCGACGCCGCCATGGCCGGGCTGCTGCTGGCGACGGCGTTCGCGGCCGTGCGCCGCTCACCGTGGATTCAGAGCACCGCCACTGCCGCGGCGACGATGCTCGTCTGCGACGCGTGGTTCGACATGGCAACGGCCTCGCGCGGCTCGGAGATGGGGATGGCGATCGCCACCGCGGTCCTGCTGGAGCTGCCGCTGGCCGTGATCTGCCTGTGGGTGGCGCGCAACGTCGAGCGCGCCCACGAGCTGCTCATGCGGCGCGCACGCCCCAGATGACGATGCCGCCGCCGATGCTCAGACGGCGCGCGCGGATCCGCTCCATCCCGGCCGCGGCCCACATGGCCAGCACGGTGTCGAGCGGATACCGCTCCCAGAACCCCTCGATGCTGGGGCCGAGGAAGCGGCCGGTGTGCACCCATCCGGGCCCGGCGGCCGCCCCGGCCAGGGGCAGGCCGACCCGCGTGTAGAGCCGCCAGGCGTGCAGTCCGGCGCCGCGCGGCACCCCGAAGTCGAGCGACGCCATGATCCCGCCGGGCCGCACCGCCGCCGCCAGGGTGCGCAGCACGGCGGCCGGGTCGTCGACGTAGCGGAGCAGGTAGGTGTGGGTGAGCGCGTCCACCGAGCCCGGCTCGAGCGGCAGCCTCTCGGCGTCCGCCTCGATCAGATCGATCCGCTCGGTCGAGGCCGGCGGCGGCGATCCGCTCGCGGGCGCCCGCGAGCATGTCGGGGCTCTGATCGATCCCGACCACGTGGGACGGATAGCGACGTGCGAGCGCCATGGCGACGGCGCCCGTCCCGGTCGCGATGTCGGCGACGACGGAGCCCTCGCGGTCTGCGGCCGGCGCGATCGTCTCGACCATCACGTCGTGCCAGCGCGCGTCCTGCCCGAACGACAGCAGCTGCGCCCAGCGGTCGTAGTCGGCGGCGATGCCGGCGAAGAGGGTGCGGGCGTGGCGCTTGCGCTCCGAGACTGCGGACACGGCCGGTAGCATCGCACAGGATGTCCGGGAGACCCGCTCGCGCTCGCCGTGCTCGGCCACGGCCCCGTCGATCCCGTCCCTGCCGTGGCTGCGCGCCGACGACGAGGCCGTGCTCCGCGGCCGGGCCGCGTTCGAGACGCTGCGCGTCTACGCCGGGCGGCCGTTCCGGCTCGCCGAGCACCTGGAGCGGCTGGCCCGCTCGGCCGACGTGCTCGAGCTGGACGCGCCCGACGCGGCCGGGCTCGAGGGGCTCGTTGGCGACGCGCTCGCGGGTCTCGGCGACGTCGACGCGGTCCTGCGGCTGGTGTGGACGCCGGGCGCCGGCCGACGACGGCGCCACCGGTTTCGCGCTCGTCACGCCGCTGCCGGAGGGGCTCGACGCGATCCGGGCGCGCGGGATCGAGCTGGCGAGCGCTCCAGCTCGCCATCGGCACGACGGCCGCGGCAGTCGTCGCCGTGGCTGCTCGCCGGGCGTCAAGTCGACGAGCTATGCCGTGAACATGGCCGCCCAGCACGAGGCCCGCAAGCGCGGCGCCGACGACGCGCTCTTCCTGTCGCTCGAAGGGATCGCGCTCGAGTGCCCCACCTCGAACATCTGGTTCGTCGAGGGCGGCGTGCTGCACACGCCCGGCCTCGACCTGGGCATCCTGGCCGGCGTGACCCGCGACACCCTGCTCGCGGCGGCCGCCGAGGCGCGGATGGCCGTCGCGGAAGGCGCCTATCGGCGTGACCGGGTGGCCGCGGCCGACCGAGGCGTTCACGTCGTCCAGCGTGCGCGAGGTGATGCCGGTCGTGCGGATGGACGGCGCGGCCGTCGGCGACGGCCGTCCCGGGCCCGGTCGCGGCCGCCATGCAGGCGGCGCTGCGCCGGGCCGCTTCGGCCTAGAGCGACTGCCTCGGGCACCTTGTGCCAGGCGGCGACGTACTCGCGCTGCAGCGGGTGGGTCAGCCGGCCGGCCCACGCCACCTGCACCATGTCGGGCGCCTTGGGCACGTTGCGCGGGTACATGCCCGCCTCGAACGGCAGCCGGTTGCCCTTGCGGTGGTTGCACCGCCGGCAGGCGCTGACGACGTTGTCCCAGCTGTGCGCGCCGCCGCGCGAGAGCGGCTTCACGTGATCCATCGTCAGGTCGCGGGGGCCGCCGTCGCGGCCGCAGTAGGCGCAGCGCCAGTTGTCACGGCAGAAGAGGACGCGGCGGACGACGTTGCGCTTCACGATCGGGCGCAGCTCGACGTAGGCGGGCACCTGCAAGATGACCGGCAGGGCGACGCGCAGATGCTGCGACCGGTAGACCACGTCCGGGTCGTCCGCGATCACTTGGGCCTGTCCGCACACGACCAGCGACGACCGCCCGCTCGCGCGTGACGAGGCTGGTTGGTCGCATGGTTGCGTCGAGCAGCAGACAGCGAATCGCGCACCTCCGTGGTTCTTCCCGAAGTGTACGGGCCCGTCCAGTCATCGTGGAGAGGCAGCCGTGCGGGCTCTGGTAGGTTCAGCGGCGTGGAGCGCGCGGCGATCGTCACGGGAGGTGGGACCGGGATCGGCCGAGCGACCGCGATCGCCCTCCACCGCGACGGTTTCCGGGTCGTGATCGCCGGCCGCCGGCCCGAGCCGCTGGAGCGAGACGCGCGAGCTGATCGGCGCCGACTGCGTCGTCTATCCGGGCGACATCCGCGAGGCCGAGGTGAGCGCCGGCCTGGTCGACGAGTGCATGACGCGCTTCGGCCGCATCGACTGCCTCGTGAACAACGCCGGCGGCCAGTTCACCGCCGCGGCCGAGGACATCACGCCCGGGCGGCTGGCGGGCCGTGCGGCGCCTGAACCTCGACGCGCCCTGGTTCCTCACCCAGGCGGTGGCGAAGCGGTGGATGATCCCGAACCGCGCCGGCCGGGTGATCTCGGTCGTGCTCTGCCCCGAGCGCGGCATCGCCGGCATGGCCCACTCGTCGGCGGCCCGGGCGGGGATGGGGGCGCTGACGCGGACGCTCGCGATGGAGTGGGGCCGGCATGGCATCGCGCTCAACTGCGTCGCGCCCGGCTGGATCGATACGGAGGGCGTGCGCGGCTACGGCCTCGACCTGGCCGAGGTGGCCGCGCAGGTGCCGATGAAGCGGCTCGGAAGCGCCGCCGAGGTGGGCGACCTGATCGCCTATCTGGCGTCGCCGGCGGCGGCGTACATCACCGGCCAGACGATCGCGATCGACGGCGGCGTCGACCTGACGAGCAGCGGCTGGGAGCCGCCGCAGCCGCAAGTTAGCCCGGCGGTCGTCTACGCTCATCCCGTGGCCGCATCCCGTCTCGATCGACGCGCTGACCGACCAGCTTGCCGAGCACGCGTACCTGGCCGACCGCGGCCTTGCCACGGTGCTCGCGCTGTCGCTGGCGCTCGAGAAGCCGGTGCTCCTCGAGGGCGAGGCCGGGGTGGGGAAGACCGAGGCGGCGAAGGCGCTCGCGCTCGTGCACCGGCGGCCGCCTGATCCGCCTGCAGTGCTACGAGGGCATCGACGTCGCCCACGCGCTCTACGACTGGAACCACGCCCGCCAGCTGCTCTACATCCGCACGCTCGAGGCGTCGGCGGCGCTCGACCCCGGGCAGGCGATGCACGACCTGTTCGGCGCGCGAGTTCCTGGAGCGGCGGCCGCTGCTCGAGGCGATCGAGCACGCCGACGCCGTGCCGCCGGTGCTGCTGATCGACGAGATCGACCGCGCCGACGACGAGTTCGAGGCGTTCCTGCTCGAGCTGCTCTCCGACTTCCAGGTGACGATCCCCGAGATCGGCACCGTCCGCGCCGCGAGCCGGCCGCGGGTGGTGCTGACCTCGAACCGCACCCGCGACCTGCACGACGCGCTCAAGCGCCGCTGCCTCTACCACTGGATCGGGCACCCCGACTCTCGAGCGCGAGATCGCCATCGTCCGCGCCCGCGTCCCCGGCGTGCCCGAGCGCCTGGCGGTGCAGGCGGCGGCGTTCGTGGCGTCGCTGCGCGAGCTCGACCTGGCCAAGGCCCCGGGCGTCGCCGAGACGATCGACTGGATCCAGGCGCTGGTCGCGCTGGGCGAGGCCGAGCTCGACGACGGCGTCGTCGACTCGACGCTGGGCTCGGTGCTGAAGCACCACGAGGACATCGAGCTCGTGCGCGACGGCCACCTGTCGCAGCTGGTCGCCCAGGCCCGCGAGGCCTGACGTGCCCGCGCCGGGCGACGCCGTCCTCGAGCGGATGGTCGGCTTCGGCCGTGTCCTGCGCGACGCAGGGCTCGAGGTCGGCCCCGGCCGGCTGCAGGACGCGCTGCGCGGGCTCGACGTGGTCGAGCTCACCCGCCGCGACGACGTCTATCACGCGCTCCGCTGCACGCTCGTCGCCCGCCGCGACGACCTCGACGTCTTCGACGCGCGTCTTCACCGCCTACTGGGAGGCGCGCCGCGCCGGACGCCGACGCCCGAGATCGGCCTCGAGGTGCCGCGGTTCGACCCCGACTCGGCGCCCGCGCCGAGCCCGGCGGAGGGCGAGGGGGGGCGACGACGCCGGCGAGGAGCTGACACTGCTGCTGGCGGCGTCGCCGGACGAGCGGCTGCGCCAGCGCGACTTCGCCGACATGACGCGGCGGAGCTGCGGCGGCTGCGGCGGCTGATGGAGCGGCTGCCGAAGGCGGCGCCGACCCGCCGCTCACGGCGTCTGCGGGCCGCCCCGGCGGCGACGTGCTGGACGCGCGGCGGACGCTACGGCAGGCGATCCGCACCGACGGCCTCCCGCTCGACCCGGCCTTCCGGCGCCGCAAGCAGGTGCCGCGCAAGCTCGTCTTCCTGTGCGACGTGTCCGGCTCGATGGAGCCCTACGCGCGGGCGATGGTATGTTTCTCCAGGCCGTGACCGCCTCCGGCCGTCACGTCGAGGCGTTCGCGTTCGGCACCCGGGTCACGCGCCTGACGCCGCATCTGCGCAAGCTCGACCCGGCCCGGGCGCTGGCCGCGACCGGCGGCGCTGATGCCGGACGGGGCGGCGGCACCCGATCGGCGAGTCGCTGCACGACTACAACGACACCTGGGGGCGGCGCGGGCTCACCCGCGGCGCGACCGTGGTGATCGTCTCGGACGGCTGGGAGCGCGGCGACCTGCGCGAGCTCGACTCCGAGCTCGCCCGGATCGGCCGCCAGGCGTACCGGCTCGTGTGGGTGAACCCGCTCAAGGGGCACGAGGGGTTCGCGCCGCTCGCGGGCGGCATGCGGATCGCGCTGCGCCACTCGGACGAGTTCGTCGAGGGCCACAACCTGGTCGCGCTCGAGGCGCTGGCCGACGTGATCTCGCGTAGCAGGCGGGGTCAGACCCCGAACGGAAAGCAACAGGAATTGCAACGGCCGCCGTTCGGGGTCAGACCCCGATTGTCACCGGCCGGGCAGGCCCAGGACGGCCGGTGTCCGCGTGGCCGGTGTGGTGCAGCGCCGCCTGGATGGCGTCGAGCGGGACGCCGAACCCGCCGGCGACGCCCCCGCCCTCGTCGGCGGCGAACATCATCGCGACGACCCGCCCGCCCGGTTCACGACCGGCCCGCCGCTGTCCCCGTGGCGGAGCACGCCGCGCAGCGGGACGACGGTGCGGGGATGGATGTGACGGCCGTACGCGTCCGGCGCGAGCGCGGTCATCGGCGCACCGGCGCGGCCGGGACCGCGGTCAGCGGGCCGTTCTCGGGGTAGCCGATGAGCACGGCGGGGTCGCCGGAGGGGGAGTGGCTTGCGAGCGAGCAGGGGCGGCGGGCGCAGCCCGGGCACGCGCAGGAGGGCGACGTCGTTCCCGGCGTCGACCGCGATCGGCGCCCCTCGCAGCGTCGGCCCGCCGGGCACCTCGACCTCGGCGTCATCCTCGCCGGCGACGACGTGGGCGTTCGTCGCGACGATCCCGGGCGCAGCACCCAGCCCGACCCCTGGATGTTCAGGCCGCAGGCCACGCCCTCGATCCGCACGACGCTGCGCTGGTCGCGGCGCGCGGCGCGCTGCGCAGGACGCTCGGGTCGGGTGGCGGCAGCGCCCGGTCGGCGAGCGACGGGATCACCGGCAGCGGGTCGAAGCGGGCGAGCGCGTTCAGCACCTCGTCGGCGGGCACCTCCCGCAGGAGCGCGGGGAGCACCGTCGAGCCCTGGACGTCGCGGCGCAGCCCGAGCCCCGGCTGCGCGAGCGCGACGACGGCCGCCAGCCAGGCCACGGCGAGCCCGAGCATGGCGCCGGCGACCAGTCCGCCGGCCGTGTCCGCCATCCGCAGCGGCCCGCGGACGAGCCGCACGCGCACGAGCTCGGCGACCGACCCGGTCACTCCCTGGGCGATGCTCCCGCCGACCAGGGCGCCGATCATGCTCGCGAACGGCAGCCACGTCGACGCGAGCCGCCGCTGAGCAGGTGCGGCGCGATCCGCGCCCCGAGAGGCCCCGATCGCGAAGCCGGCCAGCCCGAGCACGTTCGCGACCAGACCGCGCCGCGCCCCGAGCAGCGCCGACACCGCCACCCACGCGATGACGATCAGGTCGACGGCCACCGCTCGGGTTATACCGTCCTAGACTGCAGCCGTGGACTTCGTCCAGCTCGAGGGAGACCCCAAGCTCGCCACCCGCGGGTCGTCGCGGCTTTCCGCGGCTGGAACGACGCTGGCGGCGCCTTCACCCTGGCGGCGGGCTACCTACGCTCCGTCACCGACGCGGAGCGCTTCGCCGTCATCGACTCCGAGCCGTTTGTCGACTACCAGCAGACGCGGCCGACGGTGTCGATGGTCGACGGCGACGTGCGCAGCGTCGAGTGGCCCGTGACCGAGGTGTTCGCCTCCCGCGACCACGACCTGATGATCGTGCTCGGCACCGAGCCGAACATGCGCTGGCGGGCCTTCTCGGACTCGATCGTCGACCTGGCCCGGCGCTACCGCTGCGAGCTCGTGGTCACGATGGGGGCGCTCCTCGCCGATACGCCCCACACGCGGCCCGTGCCGGTGTCGGCCAGCGCCTCCGACCCGGACTGATGGAGCGTCACGGGCTCGTGCGCTCGACCTACGAGGGCCCGACCGGCATCGTCGGCGTCCTCCACGACTCCTGCTC